>CAVZXI010000006.1:0-105257 GCA_963779235.1 Pyrinomonadaceae bacterium | reverse complement strand
CCGACATGCTCAAAACCCTGCGCCCTGAGTTGTTTGCCAACGACAAGTTCGGCGTCATCACCGTCAAAGACATCCTGGGTGAACTGAAAAACCCGGCCGCGACCCGCGCCCCGACTTCAAAGTGGCGCGCTTCAACGACGGCGTGGACGACATCAAAGACCTGCGTGAAGGCATGATTTTGGAAGGCACGGTCAGCAACGTCGCCGCCTTTGGCGCGTTTATCGACCTAGGCGTGCACCAAGACGGCCTGGTTCACGTCAGCCAGCTGAGCCACAAATTCACCACCGACGCGCGCGAAGTCGTCAAAACTGGCGATATTGTCAAAGTGCAGGTTGTAGAAGTGGACGTCGCCCGCAAACGCATTGGTTTGACCATGAAACTTGGCGAAAAACCGGCGCAACGGGATGAACAACGTCACAATGGTGGACAGAATCGTTTTGAGGGCGCAGGAAGAGGGCAACAACAGCGCGGTCATGGCAATCAGGGCAATCAACCCGCAGCACAAGCGCCTAACGCGATGGCATCCGCCTTCTCAAAACTGCAAGCCCTTCGCAAATAACAAGGAATCAAATCATGGCAAAAACCGGCGAATGGGCCACCAAAGTGCTCGCAGTCATCAAAAGCGGCAACATTGACGCGGCAATCGCCCAAATCAAAGTAGCCCCCACAGTCAAAGACCTAAACCAACTCAAAGCCGCCATGATCGTGGGCGGCCTGATGGCGAAACACAAAAACGTGGAAGCGGCGGTGAATGAGAATTTGCAGCTGCTGTCAGCGCCTAGGCTGCATCGGTCGCCTTGAGGGGTATTTTAGGCTGTAGCCGGCGTATTTATTGCCTGAAATGCTATTGATATTGTAGTGAATATAAATATTAATACTGGGTAATTGATTTTCTTTTACAGATAAATGTAAAGTTATACGAACTGTGTCGCAAATAAATACAACACGCAATCCGGATGGATTTCAATCGTAATATTAGTTTATGAGTTTTGCCCTTTTGCTCGCTGCAACGCCCCAACCTTTGTCGATTTTTTTCATCTGTGTACGGCTTTGCAATTTTTCTGCGATTTACTGCGACCATTGCCACGCCACGTGGTTCGCTTCTTTGTCACCTCGCTCAATTGCATGGGTGGAAACGGTTTGCATAGCTGCGTGTTTGCTTCAGCTGATGATCTCCGTAGTTGCTCTCATGTTAGAGCCTAGAGACTAATCCTTATGGTCAACCTCATTCTTTGAAGTATGACCGCTTAAGTCATTGACCACATCTGCGGCTGTCTTTATCCTGGCAGTCTGATACATGGTCTATTTGGTGGATCCTTAATTATCGCGAATTGAAGCAATATACAAGGAGCGAGCTCGCAAACGAGTGTGGTGGTGAAAATTTTTGCTATAAATATTGAAGTAGCTGCTTAGCGCAATAGAATACTGCCGGCTAAAGTTGAATTTATAGGGTAAATATTGACGAAAGAATCTTTAAACTAACCCCATGCTAGAACTCCGCCCCACCTGCGAACACTGCAACACATCGTTGCCACCCGAATCACTCGAAGCCCGCATCTGCAGCTTCGAATGCACGTTTTGCGTGACCTGCGTTGAAACGGTTTTGAAAGCGAATGCTTGCCCAACTGTGGCGGTGGGTTTGTGCAGCGGCCGGTTCGGCCATCTCAGGACTGGAAAAACGGCAACTTTTTGGGGAATGACCCAGCCAGCAAAACGCTGAAGCACAGACCTGTGGATTTGGTGGCTTATGCGGCGCTGGTAGCGCAGATTAACGGATTGCCGCCGGAAAAGCGGTGATTAGGTTTAAATTTACTATCGTTTTAATAGCTGCTTAGGCAATAAATACGACGGCTATAGGCATATTTTTATGAATAATCTAAGATGCTCTTGTCAATCCACTCAAAACTAGTCCGAGTGATGGCCGTAAATCTAAAGTCACGTTTTCAGTGGCTTGAAAATCTATCACCAGCTCGTGCGCTGCGCTGGTGTGAAACTTCATTAGCCCTGCTTCAACGGCTTGTTGGGCGGCCTTCGACAAGTTAGCGATAGAAGGCATCCCTACAGACACAGACAACATTCTTTGCAATGGCGCTTTGTGTTGCTTGGGTTGCGTTGCAGATGACTGTTGCGGATTGCGCCATGAGAGATAAAACAGCTCGGGCTCGCTCAAAGGCGTGTTTTGGGCGAAAAAAATGCTTTTATCTGCTGGTAAATAGCGCGGGTAGTAAGCCCATGATTCAAATGGTGCAGGAAGTGGCGTGTCACCAGAAGCGCTAAAACCGATGCGAAAAGGCGAAATTTGCTTATTCACGCAACCCGCCCATCTGTCCCAGAGCCTTGTTGGCGCAGTCAGTTCGCATTGAGCTTCAAGGGGGTTGCTCACCCACAAAAGCTCAATGAAGCCACCTTCGAAAAAGAACCTGCGATTTGCAGTGCCTTGGCCAGGGTGAACGTTTGAAGAGCCTTCAACCAAACCGAGAGCCACAAGCGCCTCAGCCTGAGGCGCATTGATGGCTGTGCAGATAAAGACGTTATCAAGTGAAATTGCCATAATTAAGTTTAAAAAAGGTGTCTGAAGCGTTTCAAAATACTCGAAATTCGCTATATTTTTAATAGCTGCTTAGGCAATAAATACGCTGGCTAGAGTGAATTTATGCCTATTTTCGTTAATTTGACGAAAAAACAAAAACTCGAACCCGGTTCGGTCAAAAATACCAGTTCTTCTGGCGTGGAAGCGCGGCCCAATATCACGTTGCGGTGCGGGTAGCGGCCAAAGCGGTCGATGATGGCTTTGTGGCGCAGCTCGAAGTTGTAGTTGCCCTCTGGCGTTTTCGCTTTGAACAAGGGCTCGGCGACGGCATGAATCTGCTTAGATTCGCTGTGCATATAGGGCATGAGCAGAAACGTTCGTTCCTCTTGCGTCAGTGCTTCATCAGCCTTCGCAGAAAGAGCTTCTTGCGCGAGTGCCAGAGCCAAAGGGTCTGCGTCAAACGCGCGGCGGGTGCCACGGTGGATGTTGCGGGAGAACTGGTCGAGCACGATGATTTCAGCCAAGCGCCCATGTGGCGTGCCGCCAGGCGAACAACTCGGCTCGGGTGGCCTGCTCATGGATGTCGCCAAAACGGTCGGCGATCAGGCGGTCGAAAGCGGGGTCGACCTTCCACCTTTGGGCGGGGGTGATTTCTTTGAACCAAAAGTTGAGGATGGATTGGTGCATATTTGAATAAGTTGACTGATTGATTAGGGCACGACGGCCAGAAACAGGAACGTGGCGAACAACACAAGATGAACCGCCCCCTGCAGCACAGTGGAGCGCCCGCCAGCTAGGGTCATGGCTGAAATCACCAAAGTCAGCATCAGCAGCACCATTTCTTTGGGAGGCAGTCCGAGGTCTAGCTGCAAGCCCAAAATCAGCGAGGTGGCGGCCACGGCGGGGATGGTCAGGCCGATGGTGGCGAGTGCCGAACCCAGCGCCAGGTTGAAACTGGTCTGCATGCGGTTGCGCAGCGCAGTACGCACGGCGGCCCAGGTTTCGGGCAGCAGCACCATGAGCGCGATGGCGATGCCGATGACGGCTTTAGGAGTTGACGTGGCTTGAACCACGGCCTCGATATTGGGTGCCAGTGCCTTGGCCAAGCCGACCACGGCGACAAGGCACAAAAACAGCAAGGCGAAACTCATCCACGCCTCAGATGCAGAGGGTGGGGCGACGTCATGTTCTTCGGCTGCAACGTCTATGGGCAAAAAGTAGCTGCGGTGGCGTACGGTCTGCACAAAGACGAAAACGCCATACAGCGTCAGCGAAACCAAGCCCACAAAACCCAGCTGGACGGGCGACAGCGTAGGCCCCGATGTGGTGGAGGTGAAGGACGGCAACACCAGCGTCAACACGGTGAGGGTGGCCAGCACCGACAGGGCGGGGGTGGTGCCTTCGACCCGAAAAGTGAGCACGCGGTGCCGCAGCGCGCCCATCAGCAGGCACAGCCCGACCGTGCCGTTGCAGACGATCATCACCGTGGCGTACACCGTGTCGCGTGCCAGAGCGCTGGTGGCTGCGCCGCCGGACAGCATCAGGGAGATGATCAGCGACACCTCGATGATGGTGATGGCCAGTGCCAAAACCAGCGTGCCAAAAGGCTCGCCGACGCGCAGAGCGATGACTTCGGCATGGTGCACCGCCACCAAAACGGCGGCTATCAAAGCAGTGGCGACCAGCAGAAGCAGCATCCAGTCCAGCGGGCGACCCCAGACGGCGGCCAGTACCAAGCAGGAGACGACGGGCACGGCCAAACTCCAAAGCGGCGCGCCGAATAAAAATTTACGAATCATGTCAAAAGCACCCATACTAAATGTAAAAAGTAAAAACAAGCTTCCGGTGTATCTTCTTCACTATAGCCTAAGCACTATAACATGCGTCTCATGTGCTTCATGCGCCCAGGTGACAGCGCCTGGTTTGTGTTTGGGCGACACTTGTGCGCATAATTGAATTTGATCGAATTTGACATTCTTTAAATCCATTCTAAATTCACCGAAAGCACCTATGTTGAACATTCCCTCCCTCAAAGACAAAGTCAGCCCCGAAGAATGGCAACTGCGCGTTGATTTGGCCGCCTGCTACCGCTTGATCGCCGCCTATGGCTGGAGCGATTTGGTGTTCACGCACGTCAGTGCCCGGATTCCAGGGCCTGAGCATCACTTTTTGATCAATCCTTATGGGCTGATGTTTGACGAAATCACCGCGTCCAGCTTGGTGAAAATCGACCAAAGCTGCAACAAATTGAGCGAATCTGCCTTTCCGGTGAACCCTGCGGGCTTCACGATTCACAGCTGCGTGCATGAGGTGCGGGAAGACGCGGGCTGTGTGCTGCACACGCACACGCGGGCGGGCATTGCGGTGAGTGCGCAAAAGGGCGGTTTGCTGCCGCTGAGCCAGCAATCGACCTTTGTGTTGGCGTCTTTGGCCTACCACGACTACGAAGGCGTCGCCCTGAACGCTGCCGAAAAACCGCGCCTGCAAGCCAATTTGGGCAAAGCCAACTACCTGATTTTGCGCAACCACGGGCTGCTGACCGTGGGCAGGACGATTCAAGACGCGTTTTTGCACATGTACACGTTTGAGAACAGCTGCCGCATCCAAATCGACGCCCAAGCCGCGGGTGGGCCGTTGAACCTGATTCCGCAAGCGGTGTGCGATGCGAACTTGGGCATCATGAAAGTGGCGACAGCCGGGCAGGGCGCGGCACTGGCTTGGCCGGCTTTGCTGCGTAAGTTGGATCGGATGGATGCGAGCTATAAGACTTAAAATTCACGGTTTATTTGGAGTGAATTTTGAACGCAGATATCGTCCGTGAAGCCGCCAGTGCCACTTTGACTGGCTTCTTACCTTTTCCCGAGATTGTGGGAAACTCATGGCTACGGGGGTGGAGTATTACCACGTCGATTACGCCGCCCAGCAATTTAGGTTTTACAGCGCTGCAGGCGCCGTGGTGACAGCGCCCGTGCTGTTTGAGGATCTGCCAGCCATCGCCGCCGATTTTGACACCGCTGCTTTGCGGGCGGCAGTTGTGGACAGCCAGCAAAACGGCCAAAAATTCCGCCAATTCTCACAACGCGCCATGCAAGCGGGTGTGCAAGGTTATTTTGCCTTTTTGCGCGGAAAACGCGTGGTTTACATGGGCAGGCAGGGCGATCAGCATACGGAATGGTTTCCGGGGGCTAAGCCAGTTGCTACCTAAAGCTGCTGATTTAGCTATATATTTTAATAGCTGTTTAGGCAATAAATACGCTGGCTAGAGTCATATTTATGTGCTACAACGATACTTTACTGGCTTGCCCAAAGTGATTCTTTGATGGCCGCAATCAACACCAATGGATTGGGCCAATCCTCGCAATACTGATATCTATAGGCAAGCCGAATTTCGCCTGAGCGGTCAACTACAAACTCTCCGGGCAATTGCCAAGGGTTGTCCACTGGCGCTCGTTCTGTGCTGTGTCGCGATTGCTGCAACATCACACCGGCTTCGTAGTCGCATTGCAAGAACTGATCAGGAGCATCGAAAACAATTTGCGACGGTTTGCCTTCCAGTAAATCATAGGCTTCATAAACACGATAGGCGGGGTCGCATAAGACTGGGCAGCTTAGATTTTGTTTCTGTGCATAGATTGCTGCTCTTTGCGGCTCACCTTGTCCGATCACTACGACGTTTGCTCCTAATTTGAGATAGTCGGCATATTCAGCCTGCAGACGCTTGGCACGATCCATCCCGCAACTGCAGCCATAGTGCCGCCAGAATAAAAGCAAAGCCGGGCCAGTGCTCCAAAAATCACGCAGATGGACTGTCTTTCCCGTGGCGTCTTGTAATTCAAAATCTGGAGCGGTGTCACCGACTTGCAACGTTTGCTTTGTCCAGCGCACTCACTCGGACCGTGTTTCCAGTGGGCCAGCCATTCCTGTTCGGCCGCTTGCTGTTGTAACTTCAATACGGATGACATAGGATGCTCCTTTGTGATGAAGACAGTGTTTTATTCTAGGCGGCTGACAGATTATTGCAAGCAGTACACGCTTTGCAAAAGTGAGGGGCAAGTCACTTCTAGGCCATAAAAATCTTGCAAATTGCTATATTTTTAATAGCTACTTAGGCAATAAATACGCCGGCTAGAGTCATATTTAGGGGTCTAAATAGGGGTATCTGGTAGAATGGGGGATGCAAAACTTACCTGCGTGCCCCGTTTGCACCTTAGAAAACACTTATCAAGACGGCGATAACTACATTTGCCCTGACTGCACCCATGAATGGCCTGCCGTCGCAGCGGCTGACGAATCTGACGCGATAAACCCATTGTTGACTCTAACGGCAACCTGCTGGCGGATGGCGATGCGGTGATTTTGATCAAAGATTTGAAGGTCAAAGGCTCATCCACCGTGCTGAAAAAAGGCACGAAAGTCAAAAGCATTCGTCTGGTGCCCGGTGGCTCAGACGGTCACGATGTGGACTGCCGCATGGACGCGGGCAGCTTCACCCTGAAATCTATTTATTTGAAAAAAGCCTGATGAATCAATCACCTTAACGACTGCAGAAACTCGCGTCTTTGACACTCTGGGCTTGTCGCCCGCCATTCTCAACGCCGTCAAGCTGCAAGGCTACGAAGTGCCCACCGCCATCCAAACCGAGGCGATTCCTGCGGTTTTGGCGGGGAAAGACGTTTTAGGTTCGGCGCAGACGGGTTCTGGCAAAACGGCGGCGTTTTGTTTGCCGCTGTTGCAGCAACTTTTGTCTCAGCAAGAGGGCAAAGCGCGAAGTGTGCGTCATGCGGGGCGATACACATCGGCTTTGATTTTGGTGCCGACGCGTGAGCTGGCGGCGCAAACGGGTGAGGCGATTCGCAGTTTGGCGCAGCATTTGCCGATGCAGCTCAAAGTTGCCGTGCTGTTTGGCGGTGTCTCCATCAACCCGCAGATGATGAATTTGCGCGGCGGGGCGGACATTGTGGTCGCCACACCGGGGCGTTTGCTGGATTTGGTGGCGCACAACGCGCTGAAATTGGGCTCGGTGCAGATGCTGGTGTTGGACGAAGCGGATCGCTTGCTGGATATGGGCGGCAATCCTTCGGCTGGCGGCGCGATTCGCACCGGTGGTTTTGCCGAAGAACTTGCCGCTATTTTGGCTTTGCTGCCTGAAAAGCGTCAAAGTTTGTTCTTTTCAGCGACGTTTCCTGAAAGATGTGCAGGCTTTGGCGGATGCGCTGTTGCGCGACCCGGTTCGGATTGAGGTTGAATCCACCCCGACCACCGCGCCGATTATTTTGCAACGCGCCATTCAAGTTGACCCGAAACGCCGCACGATGTTGCTGAAAAAACTGGTTGAAACCAGCGATTGGGAGCAAGTGCTGGTCTTCGTGGCGACCAAGTACGCTGCAGAATTGGTAGCAACCAAGCTTTACAACGCGGGGATGAACGCTGTGCCTTTCCATGGCGAGTTGAGCCAAGGGAATCGCACGCAGACGCTGGCGGATTTCAAAGCGAAGAAATGGCAAGTGGTGGTGGCCACCGACGTGGCCGCACGCGGTATCGACATCGCCAACCTGGCTGCTGTGGTGAACTACGACTTGCCGCGCTCCAGCGTGGACTACATCCACCGCATTGGCCGCACTGGCCGCGCGGGTGAGAGTGGGGTGGCGATCAGCTTTGTGAGTGCGGAGACGGAAGCGCATTTCCGCTTGATTGAAAAACGCCAAGGTTTGAATTTGATTCGTGAGCAGATTGAAGGGTTTGAGCCTGAAATCGTGTTGGCGCCATTAAAACCAGTTGTTGCTAATGAGGATGGCAGCTTCAGATGAAAGTTTGAAATCGCCGAATCACCCAAAAAACGGCGGCATCAAAGGCAAACGCCCGAGCAAAAAAGACAAACAGCGTGCTTTGGCTGCAAAAGGGCATGGGCAGGGGTAAACTCAAATTTATGAACATTCGTATTGGTGAAGGCTGGGACGTGCATGCGCTGGTAGCTGGGCGCAGGCTGGTCATTGGCGGGGTGGAGATTCCGCACACCACGGGTTTGCTGGGACATTCAGACGCAGATGTGCTGCTGCATGCCATCACCGATGCGCTGTTGGGCGCGGCAGGGTTGGGCGATATTGGGCGGCATTTTCCGGATACGAGTGAAGACTTTAAAGATGCAGACTCTTGGGTGCTGCTGCAGTTAACTGGGCAGCAGCTTGATGCCAAGGGTTTTCGCATCATCAACATTGACAGCACGGTGATCGCCCAAGCGCCAAAGCTTGCGCCTTATATCAATGAAATGCGTGAACGGATTGCGGAGCCTTGGGCATCACGGTGTCGCAAGTCAATGTCAAAGCCAAAACGGCTGAAAAGATGGGGCCTGTGGGCGAACTGAAAAGTATGGAAGCGCGGGCTGTGGTGCTGCTGAATCTCGATAGCAAACATTCAAGCCAACTTTAATCAGCGTCGTTTATCAGAGCGTTCTTTTTGAGCCGCTAATTTGTGCGGTGGGCGCATCAAGCTGATTTCTGCCATGAAACCGCCGTCTTGGTCGGCTTGTCGTTTGCTTTGCGTCGTGCGTCTTCGCTGTCCTGAATGTGCGGTGTGCCCCAATTGCTGAGGCTGAGCTTGCCTTGCATGCCTTGCACGGCTTTTTCTACAATCGCTAAACCTAAGCCCGTGCCAGTCACGTTGCTGCGCGCTTCGTTGGCTCTGAAGAAGGGCACATTGAGCTGGTTTAAGACATCAGGCGATACGCCAGCGCCGTGGTCTCGTACAGTGAGTAGCACCCAGTCGCCTTGAATGCGGGCATCGATTTCTACTTTGGCAACTTCAACCGGCTCTTCAAACAAGCGTGTCGGTGACCACGCTTCGTCTATGCTCGCGTATGCAGGTTGCGTTTCAGGCAACGGGATAGCACGTGCGCAAATGTTACCCAGCATGTGCGCCGGGTATATGGTTGATTTGCCGTATCGACGTGCGTTTTCCAGTAAATTGGTCAGCACACGCTGCAACTCCACGGCATCAGCCATGACCTGCAAATCTGCAGCGATGTTGGTGCGATACCACAATGTCTTGCGCGTCTTTGGCACTGATGTTGACTGATTGCGCAGCTGCAGCAACCACATTTGCCAAATTAACAATTTGCAATTGCGACACATGGGGTCGTGCATAGTCTAAAAACTTGCCCAAAATCGCGTTGATTTGCTCAATGTCTTGGCTCATCTCATAACGGGCATCGCTGTCAGCCACACTCAGTTCGGTCTCTAAACGCAATCTTGCCAACGGCGTACGCAAGTCGTGCGAAATGCCAGCCAACATGACAATCCTGTCGCTTTCAACTTTAGACAATTGAGCCGTCATTTTGTTGAAACCACGGTTAACTTGGTGAATTTCAGTTGTGAAGACGTTTTCATTGAGTTTGACGCGGTCAAAATGTCCCAAACGCACATGGTTCGCCGCTTGTGAGAGTTGTTTGAGTGGTCGATTCAGCAAACCACCAATCAACAACGAACCCAACAATGACATCGCGATCGCCAAGGCCAACCCAATACAGCCAAGCTTCGCTGTTGACGGGCTCAATGCTAACCATATCGGTTTGCAGCCAATATTGATCGCCCTGAATCGCGAAACTTACCCATAAACCGGGTATGCCATTGACGCGATCCGACACAATGGTGTCGTTTCCAAGTCTTTTTCTCAGTTCTAACTCTAAAAGTTGCCTGTAGCTGTCAACAGCGTAAGTAGATATTTTGTCCTCGGCTCGCGCGGACGAATGTACAAGCCTTCTTGATCAGAAATATTTTTGATCAGTGCTGTGCGGTAAATAGCATCTGCATGCACCAAAGAACTGCGCGTTAAATTAACAGCAGAGCTAATTTGACGTGCTGCCAGTTGCGCGCGCGACTCGTATTCCAGGGCTTTGAAGCTGATATACCAAACCAGAGACGACGCCAAAATCAGCAGCACCAGCAGCACAAAGGTGCGCCAGAACAGGCTGATTTGGAGGAGTTGGCGGAGTTTCATGGCTTTAACTTAGGTAGGAACCCAAGTTTAAGCCAATCCTGTGCTCGGCTAAACGTGTTCGGTAACACGAGTTTTAATAACCGATTGAGTACGATTGAAAGCGATTTAGTGCGACGCTGAGGATTGCTCAGTATCCGGCACAAACACGTAGCCCACGCCCCAAACGGTTTGGATGTGGCGTGGCTTGGCTGGGTCAATTTCAATCAGTTTACGCAAACGTGAAATTTGCACGTCCAAACTACGGTCAAACGCTTCAAACTCGCGACCACGCGCCAATTGCGCCAATTTGTCGCGCGACATCGGGATGCGTGGGTGGCGAACCAATGTTTTCAGCATCGCAAATTCACCTGTCGTGAGCGGCAAATCTTCACCATTTTTGGTCAAACTGCGGGCAGCCATGTCAAACAAATACTCGCCAAAACGTACCGGCGTGTCGTCGCTAGACGGTGCACCTGGAGCTTCTGTAGCAGGGCGGCGGCGAAGCACGGCGTGGATACGGGCCAACAGCTCGCGTGGGTTGAAAGGTTTGCTCAAATAATCATCAGCACCCACTTCTAAGCCCACAATGCGGTCAACATCTTCGCTTTTCGCGGTAAGCATGATGATAGGGATGCGGTTGTTCGCAGAACGCAAGCGGCGGCAAATCGACAAGCCGTCTTCACCAGGCATCATCAAATCAAGGACGATCAGGTCAATCGCATCGCGCTGCATAAATCTGTCCATGGCCTTGCCGTCTTCCGCCAAAATCACGTCAAATCCTTCTTGCGTCAAGTACCTGCGCAACAAGTCACGAATGCGGGTGTCGTCGTCAACGACCAAAATGCGGGTGGTTTGTGTGGTGGTTTGGTTCATAGGTTGCCTGAAATATATGTTGCTTGAAAATTAAAAAACGCAGTTACATTTACAAAAGTGTATTTTGCAGCCTAGAACGCAGTCTGCAAGGTTTGTGGTCTTAGTTTGACAAATTCTTACAACTCTTGCGAAATTGTGCATATAGTTTTTTTACCACATGCAGCAGTTTCGTGCACCTATCCATTACAGTTAGCGTTATTAATTTTATGAAAATTCGTAGCACCCACCTTCGATTGAGCCTTCAGCTTGGCTTATGTTTGGCGGCAAGTTTCCGCTGCCTAGCCACGCTGGTATGGAAGTGCCGTATTGGCTATATCCAGAATGGATTGCAGCCAAAGTGATGGATTTTCATGCCAGAAACACAGAGCGATTTGAAATTGCACAAGCGCAGGCCAAGATTAAAAATAACGACATAAACACACAGACCGCTCAGAGCCACAAAGTCCGAATTCAAATGCAAACACAACGACATCTGCGGCAGCCAATACCGAACAACCACTGCGCAAAACAAGCCTAGCACCGGTAGAGACTGCAACACCTAAAGTCAATGAAAAGCATCTCAGTAAAGAGGAGTTGATGGAGCTGCGTAAACAGTTGCGTCAAAAGTAGTCGGGGTTTTCAATCGGCATGCTCTAAAATTTAAACCCTATGAAAAAACATCATTAAAGATAGTATCTTATTTGCTATTAAAATAATAGCTATACAGGCAATAATTACGCCGGCTACAACCATTTTGCTCAAAATATTCAAGACACCATGCGCTACAGGGAGCCGCAAAACGTTGTGCAGCTCAGCGCCAATGCGGCGGTGGAAGTCCAGCAAGATATTTTGACCATCAACATGAGCACCACGCGTGAAGCGGCAGATGCCAATGTCGTGCAAACACAGCTTAAAGACGGCGTTGGACACCGCCTTGACCGAAGCTAAAAAAGCATCTCAAACCGGCCAGCTAGACGTTCGAACAGGTAACTTCAGCCTCTACCCGCGCTACAGCAAAGACGGCAAAATCAATGGCTGGCAGGGCACGACTGAGCTGGTGCTGGAAGGTCGCGATTTCGCCAAAATCAGCGCTGCAGCCGGCAAAATTCAAACCTTGACCATCGCCAATGTTGCTTTCAGCTTGAGCCGCGAGCAGCGTAACAAGGTCGAAGCAGAAGCTCAAAACTCTGCCATCGAACGCTTTCGCGCCAAAGCTGGCGACATCGCGAAAAGCTTTGGCATGGGTAACTATATTGTTCGTGAGGTAACAGTTAATGCGGGCGATCAAGGCTACGTGCCGCGCCCACGCGTAGCTTCGATGTCGATGAAAATCGTCATCTGCGGATGAATCCGTACCGGTTGAAGCGGGTAAAAGCACAGTTATGGTCACGGTCAGTGGTTCTGTGCAGCTGAAGTAACTCAATCTAGACAACTCATATTTGCACGCGCGTCCCCAGTTCAATCACGCAGTTGTTGGGCAGGCGGAAGAAGTCCGCCACGCTGCCGGCGTTGCGTGACATCACGGCAAACATCGCTTCACGCCATTGCGCCATGCCTTTGCCCTTGGTGGGCACCACGATTTCCCGGCTGAGGAAATACGAAGTTTCGAACAAATTGATTGTCAATCCTTTTGACTGGCAGAGTTCGAGCGCCTTGGGGATGTCCGGCGTGTTTTTGAATCCGTAATTCACCTCAAGCTTCCAAAAACCGGGTACCAAGGGCGTAACTTGCACACGCTCTTCGAAGGGTATCCACGGCACGTCATGGAAGTTGACGGTAAGGATCAGATTGCGCACGTGCAGTACCTGGTTGTGCTTCATGTTGTGCATCAGCGCTTGGGGAACGGTGTCGGGGTTGGCAACAGTATAGACGGCTGTGCGGGGTATCCGATGTGTTGCGTCGGTAGACAAGGCGGTGATGAAGGGCAGCAATTCTGGGTCATCCTGCCGAATATGGCTCGAGTAACAGCTCGCGACCCCGTTTCCAAGTCGCCATGATGGTGAAGATGGCTATGCCCAATACCAGCGGGAACCAGCCGCCTTGCATGAATTTGAGCGAGCAAGCGATGCACCAACAGCGTGTCCAGCGCCAAAAACACACCCGTTGCTGCCAAAGCCACCGGCAGCGGATAACCCCAGCCATGGCGAACGACAAAAAAGGTCAGTAATGTGGTGATAAGCATGGTAAAGGTTACGGCAATACCGTAAGCAGAAGCTAACGCAGATGAGCTACCGAAACCGACGACAGCCAATAAAACTGAGACCAGCAATAACCAATTGACTGCAGGCATGTAAATTTGCCCCACTTCCTTAGTGGAGGTAAAAAACACCTGCATGCGTGGCAACAGACCCAACTGCATCGCTTGCTTGGTCATCGAATACGCGCCCGATATAACGGCTTGAGAGGCGATCACCGTGGCAAATGTCGCCAAAATGACGGCGGGAATCAGCCAAGCTTCTGGGAAAAGCTTGTAAAACGGGTTGGCCATGGCGCTAGGATCGCGCATCAGCAATGCACCTTGCCCCATGTAGTTGATGGCCAGAGCGGGTAATACCAACCCTAGCCATGCATACTGAATCGGGCGTTTGCCAAAATGCCCCATGTCTGCATAAAGCGCCTCCGCGCCTGTGAATGCCAAAACGATGGCGCCAACTGCGATAAACATGTGCCACCCTTGAGATCGCAAAAAAGCAAGGCCATTGAGTGGATTGAGCGCCGCCAGAATAGCCGGCTGCTGAATGATTTCATTCACACCGGTGACGGTGAGCATGCCGAACCACAGAATGATCGACCGGGCCAAACAGCTTGCCCACCAAACCTGTGCCAAACCGCTGGACTGCAAACAGCGCGATGAGCACGCCTATAGAAATGGGCAGCACATAGGGTTTGAGCAGGCGGGGTGACGACTTCCAGGCCTTCCACCGCGCTCAGCACGGAAATGGCCGGGGTGATCACGCTGTCGCCATAAAATAAGGCGGCACCAAAAACGCCAATCAGCAGCAGGATGGTACGTCTGTGGGCTGTTTTGCCGGCAGCATTGGCGGCCAGTGCCGTCAACGCCATGATGCCGCCTTCGCCACGGTTGTCGGCGCGCAGGATGAGCAGCACATATTTCAGCGTGACGACCATCATCAAACCCCAGAAGATGACGGATACCGCGCCTATGAGATGAAACGCATCCGAGGGAATCCGGTGGCGGGGCTGAAAACTTCTTTCATGGTGTACAGCGGGCTGGTGCCGATGTCGCCATACACCACCCCCATGGCGCCCAGGGTCAGCGCTCCCAGGCTTTCGCGGCTTGTTGTTTTATTCATTGCAAACTATCGTTGTTGAACATAGTTTGACTTTGCGCTTTTGGAGTATCAGGAACGCATAAGTACTTTAAAAAGCACTTGTCATTACTTTTAATTCACCGCCAGACGGTAGCCCACCCCGGTTTCGGTCAGCAAATGCCGCGGTTCGGCTGGGTCGCGTTCGATTTTGGCCCGCAGTTGCCCCATGTACAAGCGCAAATAATGCGTGTGCTGGGTAAATTCTGGCCCCCACACGTCCACCAGCAGTTGCCGGTGCGTCACCACCCGCCCAGCACTGCGCACCAAGCGCGCCAGCAGTTTAAACTCGGTGGGGGTGAGGTGCAGCACCTCGCCTTTGCTTTCAACCACGTAGTTCACCAAATCCACCCGCAAATCGTCAAGCTGGTGCTCTTTGACGGCTGCTGCCAAGGCTGTCCCACGGTGGCGCAGTGCCACACGGATCCGTGCCAGTAATTCGTCCACGCTAAAGGGTTTGGTCAGGTAGTCGTCTGCACCCGCATCGAGTAATTTAATTTTTTGTTCTTCCTGATGGCGGGCCGACACCACGATGATGGGCAAGGCAAGCCGTTTGCGCACATCTCGCACCAGATCAACACCATCACCGTCTGGCAGCCCTAAATCAAGCACCACCACATCGGGCGGGCTGTGGCGCAACAGGGCACTGGCCTCGCTGATAGACACGGCCGTTTGCACCTCAAAGCCTTCCACCGAGAGGGACGATTGCATCAACGCCCGAATTTCGTGGTCATCTTCAACGACCAATACCTTGAGCGTCATGGCAACTCCTTGGTGGGTGGTTGTGTGTCAACGGGCAAGGTCAACGCAAAATTGCTGCCCCCTTTTTTGCGGGCGCTGAAGGTCAGCTGCCCGCCATGCGCTTCGGTGATGGCTTTGCACAGCGCCAAACCCAAGCCAGCACCCCGTTGACCTGATTGATCACTGCGGGTGTAGGGCTTGAAAATGACGTCTTGTGCCGCCTCGGAAATGCCCGATCCACGGTCTTTTACCATCACCGTCAATTCCTTGGGGTTTGATTGCACCGTCAAATCAATCGCGCCATCGCTGTATTTCAACGCATTGTCCAGCAGGTTGCTGATCAATTGCGCTATCAGAACGGGGTCTACTTTGACCAATGGCAAACCCTCGGGTACTTTGGACTTGATGCGGCGATTCACATCCCGCTGACGGATGCGCGACAGCACTGAACCCACAATCTCTTCCATAGACTCCCAGTCACGTTTTATCTCTTGCGTTGAGTTGGTCAAACTCACAAACTGCAGGGTGTTTTCCGTCAAAGTGGATAAATAGGAGGCTTCACTGACGATGCTGCCCAGTAAACGCTGTTTTTCCGCTTGCGCGAGTTTGTCATCTTGCGTTTGCAGCGAAGACGCCGCGCCAACGATGGCGGCAAGCGGCGTACGCAGATCATGCGATATGGCCGCTAAAAACGTGCTTTGCAATTGTTGTCGCTGCACCTCGTTTTGGGCAGCTTGCACCTTGCTCGTCAAACGCAGCCGCCACAGCGACTGAGCCAGCAAGGCGCAAAGTGCTTGCGCGTGTTCACGCCCCGCATCATCACTTGCTGATGCAGGCGCAATACATGCTGCGCCAGCGATCTGGTCTTTTTCTCCCAAGGGCACATACCAAGCATTCAGCTCTGGCGGATTGCCGCATTTCGCCTTCTAAATTATGAATTGTTTCCTTTAATTTGGCGGGTGAATATTCATCAAAGGCATCTAATTCAAGCGGGATTTTGAAATAATCTGCCTCGTAAGCGGTGACCAAAGTTGCGTCAATTGATTTGATAATCGTGGTTGGCGTGATGCCGTTTTCTTCGTTATATTGCTCCTGAATTTTTCGACGACGCTCAGTTTCATAAATGGCTTTTCGCATCGAATCGGTGATTTTATCGGCATACAAAATCGCCTTACCTTCGGAGTTACGAGCGGCGCGTCCGATGGTTTGAATCAAACTTCTTTCACTCCTCAAAAACCCTTCTTTATCCGCGTCAAGTATTGCAACTAAAGAAACTTCCGGCAAATCTAAACCTTCCCGCAAAAGGTTGATTCCGACCAACACATCAAATTCGCCACGTCGCAAATCGCGCAAAATCTTGATGCGCTCCAAAGTAACAATATCCGAATGCAGATAATTTACTTTGACCCCAACTTCAGCAAAATACTCGGTCAAACTTTCCGACATTTTTTTGGTCAAAGTAGTCACCAAAACCCGCTCATTTTTTTCCGCCCGAATACGACACTCGTGCAAAAGATCATCAATTTGTCCTTTGACGGGGCGAACTTCGACAATCGGGTCAAGCAATCCGGTTGGACGAATAATTTGTTCGACCACCTCGCCACCCGTCTGTTCTAATTCATAATTTCCGGGCGTGGCGGAAACATAAATTCTCTGCCCGACCATCGTTTCAAACTCTTGAAAATTTAACGGACGATTATCTTTCGCACTTGGCAGACGAAAACCGTATTCAACCAAAGTTCCTTTGCGCGACTGGTCGCCTTTAAACATCGCGCCGAGTTGCGGAACGGTTTGATGCGATTCGTCCAGCACAATCAAAGCATTACTTGGCAAATAATGAAGCAAAGTTGGCGGCGGTTCACCCGCTTTTTTGCCAGTCAGATGCCGCGAATAATTTTCGATACCACGACAAAAACCCATCTCTTTGATCATTTCGAGATCATACATCGTCCGTTGGTGAAGCCGTTGCGATTCAACCAGTTTGCCTTGTTTTATCAATTCTTCTTCCCACCAAACGAGTTCTTCACGAATCGTTTTGACGGCTTGCCTGACCGTTTGTTTGGACATTACAAAGTGAGTTTTCGGATAAATCGGCAACCGCGAATCGTGTTTTTGCAAAACTTCGCCGAGCAATGAATCAATAGTATAAACCGCATCAATTTCATCGCCCCAAAACTCAATCCGATAGGCTTGATCCTGATAACTCGGATAGACTTCAACGATGTCGCCACGCACTCGAAAATTTCCGCGATCAAATTCAATTTCGGAGCGTTCATATTGCAATTCGACCAGTTTGCGAAGCAATTCTTCACGCTTGATTTTCATTCCTTTTTCAACAAAAAGAAGCATCCCAAAATAAGCGTCCGGGTCGCCTAAACCATAGATACAACTGACGCTTGCCACCACGATTACATCTCGTCGTTCAAACAAACTACGAGTTGCCGAAAGCCGCAAACGGTCAATTTCTTCGTTAATAGTCGCTTCTTTTTCGATATACAAATCTGAAGCCGGAACATACGCTTCGGGCTGATAATAATCGTAATAAGAGACAAAATATTCAACCGCATTTTCGGGGAAAAAAGTTTTGAATTCTTGATAAAGTTGGGCGGCGAGTGTTTTATTGTGCGCTAAAACGAGGGTCGGACGCTGAGTATTTTCGATCACGCAGGCAATGGTATAGGTCTTTCCAGAACCCGTAATGCCCAGCAAACATTGATGTTTTGTGTTGTTATTTAATTCTTTGACCAGCGTTTCGATAGCTTGTGGTTGGTCGCCTTTCGGCGTATTTTCAGAAATGAGACGAAATTGCATAGCTTAATGTTAAGTCAAAAATGCAATTTCTCAAAGCGGACAAAGACCGACATAAAAACAAATCCTCTGACAGCTATTCAATAGAACAATTTTCAAGTTTTCAAGCGTTTCGAGTGGCGGCTTCAGACGCTTTCAAGCCGGGCGAGAAGCGCGTGAACACGCCACTCGAAACGCTACCAAAATGCCTACCAACTTAATTTACAAATTTTTAATTGATATGAAAAGAAGCAAATTTATTTGCCAATACTAGACTAATCGCTCCCATTAAGGTTGGATATGCTCCAAGTGTTGAAGGAATAATGGTGACTGCCGGATAACCTTGGCACATTCCACCTTCAGCCCCTTTTTGTATATCTTCGGCAACTATTGACCAAGCTTGGACAATTCTTCCAACCACAACTGTTACTTCCGGCGATAAACCTTGAACCAGATTAGATATTCCAACGCCAATGTAATGTGCGGTTTCTTTTAAAGCCAATTGTGCAGTTTCATCCCCTTTCAACGCCAAATCAATCAGTTGAGAAAACAAAATTTTACTCTTGCCATTTTTTGAGCCTTGTAAATTGGCATATCGTGCCAACGCAGAGCGTTCCGAGGCAAATGCTTCCCAACAATCATAGCGTCCTGCCGCACAAGCAACTGGCGCATTACTCCCAATCGTCATATGTCCAAATTCACCAGCTACCCCGCCTTTGCCACGATAAACTTGACCGTCAAACACAATTCCGGTTCCAATTCCGCTGTGAATCAGGACAACTACAAAATTGCGAACATTACTGATTTCGGGTCGTCCAAGCCATAATTCGGCTAAAGCCGCCGCGTTTGTGTCATTGTCCACAATTACAGGCAATCCAGTCGCATCTTCGATTGCCTCAACAATTTTGGGATTATGCCAATTGAGATGCGGAATATTCAAGACTTTGCCTTTCCATGATTCAACTAACCCCGGCAGGGTGATTCCGATACCTTCAATTGAGCCTTCGCTTCGTTTGATAAAATATTTGGTATCTTTAATTATTTGGTTTATCGTTTGCTCAAAATTCGGATTAGTAGGAAATTCAAGTTTTTCGAGTAGTCTGCCACTGAGGTCACTAGTCCCGATAACTGTCACTTTTTTTCCCAAATCTATTCCGATAGCAACCGGATTAGCAGTTTTTAGCGAGAGTAATTGTGGTGGTCTGCCACCCGATGATTCGCCTTCAACTTCGGCAATTAAATCAGCTTTTAATAGTTCCTCTACAATTAGCGAAACTGTTGAGCGTTGCAATTCGGTAATTTTCGCAATATCAGCGCGGGAAACGGGACTTTCTTCACGAACATAATTAAGGATGATTTGACGATTGATGTCGCGGATAGTATTAGAACGCGCGACATTTATATTGTTTAGATTTATTCGTCTAGCCATAAAATTTAGCTTCGTTTCTAGGTTTTGAACAACTCTCTCCAATTTTAGCCGAATTCTAACAAATTGCAATATAATTTTGTTATACCTTTTGGGCAAACCATTAGAAACAATGAATAAAAATCGCTCGCATTTTTAATTCTTTTTGAGTAGAAAAACCATCCGCAACGGCAGATGGTTCTAACATTTTCCAACCAAACTTGATTATTTATGCGAATCAATGGTTGAAAATCGTGTTTCGAGTTGCGGCTTCAGCCGCAATTTGCTAACCAATTTTCAACTGCCGTTGTCATTTGACAGTTTAATGGCGGCTGTTGCCGGAAACTGTTTAACTTTTTCGCGCTTTAAAGCGCAACTCGAAACGTGATTTTCTTAGATTTTCGATAAATCTACCGATTCTTTGGTTAATACTGTTTCTACTCATTACTGAGCGGCACAAAAATTGCAGTAGCTTTGAAAACAAGAAATATTTGCCCACGAAAAGCACGAAAGGTCTGAAAAATAAAGGAAACAGATTTTTCGAGCCAGCTTTTTTCGTTTGTTTCGTGGCTTTCGTGGGCAAAATTCTTAAAATAACCAGCAATTTTTATCACAGCAAAAACTATGCCGCTCAGTAATGGTTTCTACTCTTGATTCGCATTATTTATTTGTTTGGAACGTTTTTATAAATTTCCTCACGTTTTTGAAAACCATCTTTGATAACCGTAGCATCCAAATTGGTCTTATCTACCGAAATCGGTTCAAGTAAAATCGAAGGAACATCAATTTTACCGTTATTAACCTTGCCCGGCGCATCTACCTTCTCTTTTTTGGCAAGTGCGACAGCGGCTTCGGCAGCTTTATTAGCAAGAATCGAAACAGGTTTATAAACCGTCATAGTTTGCGAGCCTTCGACAATTCTTTGCAGAGCGGCTAGATCGGCATCTTGACCGGAAACAAAAACTTTACCGCTCAATTTTTGGGTATTGAGTGCCTGAACCACTCCGCCCGCAGTTCCGTCATTTGAAGCGACCACTGCCACGATATTGTTATTATTCATCGTCAGAGCGTTTTCCGTATGTTTGAGGGCTTCCTCAGCCAGCCAATCCCGCGCCCATTGGTCAGCCACAATTTTGATGTCACCTTTGTCAATCAATGGTTGTAACACTCGCATTTGTCCAGCGCGAAACATACGGGCATTATTATCGGTCTGTGCGCCGCCGATTAAAATGTAATTTCCTTTGGGTGCTTTTTCGACCAAATATTTGGCTTGCATTTCGCCGACTTTTTCGTTATCAAACGAAATATACAAATCAACATCGCTGTTCTTTATCAGTCTGTCGTAAGAAATGACGGGAACATTTTTGCGTTTGGCAGCATCGACAATTGTGGCAGAAACTTCGCCGTTATGCGGAATCACGACCAAAACGTCAATCCCTTGTGTTAAAAGACTTTCGGCTTGTTTGACTTGCGTTTCATCTTTGCCATCGGCGGCTTGAACGAGGACTTCTGCGCCTAATTCTTCAGCCCGTTTGACAAAAATATCGCGGTCTTTTTGCCAGCGTTCTTCTTTCAAAGTATCCATCGAAAGCCCGATGCGGATTTTGCCCGATTTTTTCTCAGCAACGGGCGAATTACCCGCACTTTGTGGCGGTGATTGAATGCAAGCCATTGCAAATAAAACAAATGTAACGACTGTCAGCGTTAAAATAATGCGTAGATTTTTATTGAAATTCATAATTTTTCTCTTTCTTTCTCACTTCCGAAAGTTTGGAGTCCACGCTTCAGCGTGTCTCTAATTTAGCGCGAAACAGCCTGAAGGCTGGACTCCAAACTTTTTTAATTTAATCAACTCCCAGCAAAACGTCCATCGTCAATTGGTCAAGTCGTTCATATTTCAAGCCTTTAGCCGATAATTCCTTGGCGGTCAAATTCCGCGCTTAACAAATTTGCTGAACCGTCTGCGCTAAATTTGCCGACTTGATTTCCTTGATTTGTTGTTTCGATTTCCGCCAAGATTGATTTAATTTCTTCGTTGTTGTTCCAGCGTTCAGCTTTATCTTTCAGAATCAAATATGTGCGAATACAACCTTTAGCAAATTCTTTCACACCATCGTAATCTTCGGTGCGATAGGCGTGTGCGTCGAAATGGCGCATTCCTTCGTAACCGACATCTTCTAAAAATTTGACGAGCCAAAACGCCTGTTTCGGATTGGCGGAACCGAACCTTAAATCTTGGTCGTAGCGTCCGGGAACTTGGTCGTTGAGGTCAATGTGGAAAAGTTTTCCCGCTTCCCAAGCCTGAGCGCAAGCGTGCATCATCGAAAGCCCGGGCATTTGTTCGTGCGCGACTTCGGGGTTTACGCCAACCATTTCTTTGTGGTCGAGCGTTTCGATAAATGCAAGATACGCACCAGTTGTCGGAAAATAAATGTCGGCGCGTGGCTCATTTGGCTTGGCTTCCATCGCAAATTTGTAGCCGTAATTTTGTGAAATATTGTATTCGCAAAGATAATTCAATGCTTCGCGGTAACGCTTGATGGCATCGTCTGTTCGGCGACAAGCATCGGTTTCAACTCCGTCGCGTCCAGTCCAAACAACAAAAACTTTTGCGCCGAATTCTGCGCCAAAATCCATTGCCCGCATCGTTTTTTGCACAGAGTAAGCGCGAACCCGTGAATCATTTGCCGTAAATCCGCCGTCACGAAAAACCGGATCATAAGTTAAATTGACGGTCGCCATCGGAACTTTGATATTGTTTTCTTCGCAAGCCTTGCGAAAATCACTGAAACGATTTGGTCGCGCTCGAGTTGGCGTGGCATCAATCGGCACGAGGTCGTTATCGTGAAAATTCACGCCGTAAGCGCCGATTTCGGCGAACAATTTAACTATGTCAGGTCGGCGAAAGTTTTTCACGCGACCCGGTCGCCAAACGGGTCGCCGCCACGATTGCCGACCGTCCACAATCCAAATGTAAATTTATGTTCAGGTTTTGGTTCGTATCTTCCATTTCCCAGTTATTCATAATTTTTTAATCTCCTATATTTTCCGTAATAATTTTCATTGCCGACGAAGCGCAGAATATAACAATTTGTAGGCTTCGTAATTTTGATTTAATTTTTCTACTGAATTCGCGTTTGGTTCAATCGTTTCAACCACGCGAATCGTTTTTTCGCAGGCTTCGTCAACCGTTTTCCAATGTCCTGCGCCAACTCCCGCGAAAATTGCCGCGCCAAATGCCGCGCCTTCGTCACCTTCGATAATTTCGACAGGTTTTCGATAAACATCCGCTTGAATCTGCCGCCAAAGTGCTGATTTTGCGCCGCCTCCGCCCAGCCGAATTGATGAAATTTCCACGCCGAATTCCTTGAAAATTTCCAATGAATCTCGAAGCGAAAACGCGACTCCTTCCAAAACGGCGCGGGTAAAATGCGCTTTTGTATGACTTGCCGTAATGCCGACAAATGCCGCGCGAGCATTTGCGTCCAGATGCGGCGCACGTTCGCCCATCAAATACGGCAAGCCAAATCGCGCCATCTGAACCGCTGGGAATTTTTTCGGCTTCGGCGACCAATTCATCGTAACTTTTGCCATTCGCCAAAATTTTCCCGAAACCATTTGAACGAAAGTCCAGCCGACAAAGTAACGCCCGTATTGTGCCAACGATTCGGAATCGCGTGACAAAGCGTGTGAATTCTGCCCTTGCAAATCAATTCTTGGTTTATCGGAAACCGCAAAAATCACGCCCGAAGTTCCAATTGTTGCCGAAACTTTTCCGTTTTCGACAATGCCCATTCCGATTGCACCCGCCGCATTGTCACCTGCTCCCGCGATGATTGGCGTGCCGATTTTCAAACCTGTTTCACTTGCGCCACTTTCAGAAACTGTGCCTGTAACTTCAATAGATTCATACACTTTCGGCAAAATATTTTCGTCAATTTCAAACGCTGAAAGCATTTCGGATGACCATTTTCGATTCTGCACATCGAACATCAAAGTTCCCGAAGAATCCGCCACGTCCGATGCCTTATCGCCCGAAAGTTTCAAGCCGAATGTAATCTTTCGGAAGTAAAACCGTTCGCACTTTGCGCCAATTTTCGGGTTCGTTTTCGCGCACCCACAGCAATTTTGGCAAAGTAAAACCCGTAATTGCGGGATTGCAAACCAACTCGATCAGCCGTTCTTTACCAATTTTTTCAGTGATTTCGGCGCATTGTTTTTCCGTTCGTTGATCGCACCAAAGCAACGCAGGACGAATAACTTTGTCCGCTTCATCTAGAAAAACCGAGCCGTGCATTTGCCCCGAAAAACTGATTGCGCCGATATTTCTTCCGCTTTTACGGTCTGCAAAACCTCGCGAATTGTTTCCCTACAAGCTCGCCACCAATCATCAGGATTCTGTTCCGCCCAACCAATTTCGGGCGACGCAAAATCTTCGTGCAATTCGGTTGCAGAAACGATAACTTTACCGTTTTCGTCAATTACGACTGCCCGTGAGCCACTTGTGCCAATGTCTATTCCGAGAAATTTCATTACATTTTTTTAGCCGCGGATTTCGCGGATTAACGCAGATTAAGAAAAAAATTTATCTCGATTTATTCCGTGTTATCCGCGTTAATCCGCGGCTAAAACTTACTCCACAACCTCAAGCGTTTGTTTCATCAAATCAACCGAATTTCCGCCGACCATAATTTGAAATGTGCCAGGTTCGACTACACGTTTCATTTCGCGGTTATAGAACGAAAGTTTATTTGGCGTTATTTTGAAAGTTAGGGTTTTTGTTTGACCCTGCTTCGATTGAAATTCTCGCAAAATCTTTCAACTCTTTAACAGGTCTCGTCACGGAGCTAACTTCATCACGCAGATACATTTGCGCGATTTCGTCACCGCGAACTTTGCCCGTATTGGTGATGTCAACTGTGACCGTTGTTTCGCCATTCAACCGATTTTCGGGTTTGGTAATTTTCAGATTTGAATATTTGAAAGTCGTGTAACTTAAACCGAAGTCCAAACGGGAAAAGTGGCGCAGTTGTCGATAAAAGATAACCGCGTCGGGCAGTCGGTTTATAGTTGTAATATATCGGTAATTGCCCAACTGAACGCGGAAATGAAACGGTTAATTTGCCCGCCGGATTATAATCGCCAAACAAAACATCCGCCGCCGCCGTGCCAGTTTCTTGTCCGAGATAAAAGCCTTCCAAAATTGCGGGAACATTTTCTGCCACATAATTTATCGCTAACGGTCCCGAATTTATCAAGAAAACTACGGTTGGTTTGCCGGTCGCTAAAACTGCTTTGACGAGATCATTTTGCCGCCCGACAAGTTCCAACGAATCTCTATCGCCAAGATGATTTTCTGCCCAGCCTTCCTTGTTAGTGTCTTCGTTTCCACCAATTACGAGAATTACCGAATCCGACATTTTGGCAGTTTTGACGGCTTCATCAATCAATTTTTGGTCGCTGGCGGCATCGTTCAAAGTAATCGTATCGCCAAACCAATTTCCACCTTCTTTGGTGATTTTGACACCTTCGGCATAATTAACTTTGACCGCACTTCCCAACTTATTTTTGACTCCTTCCAAAATGCTGACCGTTTTGGGTGGACGCGGATCGGTGTATCCGCCGAGATGCGCTTTTTCCGCATTTGGACCAATCACAGCGATTGATTTTAGTTTCGATTTATCCAACGGAAGCGTATTTTTTTCATTTTTCAAAAGCACGATTGAACGCCGCGCAGATTCAGCCGCTAATGCTCTATCTTCTGCGGTATCTATCATTTGCGTTGCTTTATTTGGATCAATGTATGGATTTTCAAACAAGCCGATTTGGAATTTTTGATAGAGCAGACGGGAAACGGCTTGGTCAACCAAAGCAACGGGAACTTTGCCGGATTTGACCAAATCAACCAAACTTTTATTAACTTCGGGGTCTGGCAATTCAATATCCAAACCTGCTTCAAGAGCCTGACGTGAAGCATCAGCAAAATCAATCGCCACTTTTTGCCTTTCTTTTAGCTCCTTAATCGCGTAATAATCCGAAACAACCGTCCCTTTGAATCCCCATTCTTTTCGCAAAACCGTGTCAATCATCCATTTGTTCGCGTGAACCGGAACGCCGTCAATTTCGTGATAAGCGGGCATAATGCTCAACAAATTTGCTTCTTTAACTGCCGCCTCAAATGGTGCAAAATGAGTTTCGCGTAACAGTCTTTCGGACAAATTAACGGGTCCGATGTTTGTTCCATTTTCCGGCTGTCCGTGTCCCGCAAAGTGTTTGCCTGTCGCAATTACGGAATATTCGCCGAGTTTGGGATTGGCGTAAGTCGCGTTTCCTTGAATCGCTTTGACCAGCGAAACAATCATCCGCGAAGTCAAATATGGGTCTTCGCCGTAGGTTTCCTCGGTGCGTCCCCAACGGGCTTCACGGGCTAAATCCATATTTGGTCCGAGGACGTGATGCGTTCCGCGTAATCTCGTATGTTTCGCGGCAACAGTGAAAACTCTTGAAATTAGATCCGTATCCCAACTCGAAGAAAGCGCAATCGGCACAGGGAAAACGGTTGAACCGCTCGACATATTGCCGTGCAAAATTTCATCGTGAATCACCGCCGGAATCCCCAAACGGGTATTTTCTTTGAGCCACTTTTGCACCGCATTTGCATATTCGGCTGATTCTTTCGGAGTCAATAATTCACGCTGACGCGCAAATTGTCCGATTCCTTCGGGGAAATTCTTTTTCGCCAGTTCGACGGAAAATTTGCCGCCAAAAGGTAATTGTTCCTTTGGAATTCCCGTGTTGTCGTTCGGTTTTTGCATCCAAACACACATCATCTGAGCGACTTTTTCTTCCACAGTCATTCGTCCTAGCAAATCTTTAACCCGTTCATCTATCGAAAGTTGCGGGTTTTGATAAGGTAACACGGAGTTTGCGGAAGTTGGCAAAATCAAAGCGTTGAACATCAACAAAATCGTCAAGGTTAAGACAATAAACTGTCGCAATTTAGCGTAAATATTTTTCATAAATTTTCTATATCTGCATTTTATTTTTGATACACCCGAACATAATCAACCACCATCTCTTGCGGAAAAACCGAAGTTTTATCAGGGTTTCCGCCCCACGGTCCACCGATGGCAAAATTCAGCAGAAGAAAAAAAGGATGATCATAAACCCATTTTGTTCCTGTCGGTAAATCCTTTGGAGTTAATGTTTTATAGCGTTTTCCGTCCACGAAAAACTCAATTTTGCTTTCGCTCCATTCAGTTGTAAAAACGTGAAAATCATCCCCGACAGGTTTCTTTAATTTGATTGACGAACTGACCGCTTTGTCACCGGAATAACCGGGACCGTGAATCGTTCCGTAAGCAGTTTTCGGCTCTTTTCCGATGTTTTCCATAATGTCAATTTCGCCGCACTGCGCCCAGCCAACTTTGTCAATGTCGTTGCCGAGCATCCAAAATGCCGACCACATTCCTTGCCCCTTAGGAACTTTGATTCGTGCCTCAAATTTGCCGTATCTTTGCTCAAACTTTCCTTTTGTAATCAGTCGCGCCGAAGTGTATTCACATTTGCCATACCAACAATCTAAACTTAACGGTGACTTGAGTTTAACGGCTTTGATAACCAAATTTCCGTTGCCATCCAAAAAGGCGTTTTCGGTTGAATTGGTGTAATATTGCAACTCTTGATTTCCCCAACCTTTTCCGCCGATTTCGCTAATCCATTTGGTTGAATCAACCAACGAACCCTTTTCACCTGAAAATTCGTCATTGAAGGTCATTTTGGGGTATTCGGTTTGGGCGTTTGCCGTAAATGCAACAACCAAAAGCACAAATAAAATCAAGAGTTTTTTCTGCATAATTTTGACCTAAAAAGCCGAAATAAATTTTAAACAAACCGGCACAGGAACTTGCGCTGTGTTTCCCGTCGGCTGTAATTTGCCTGTTTTTTCGTCAATTTTAAAAACTACAATTGAATCAGATTCCTGATTTGCCACCAACAAAAATTTCCCAGTCGGGTCAATCGCAAAATTTCGCGGTTTTTTGCCTTGTGTCGGAGTATGTTGGATATAATTTAATCTGCCTGTGTTTTCATCTATTTGATAGCAAACTATGGAGTTATGCCCACGATTTGAGCCATAAAGAAACTTTCCGTTGGGCGAAATGTGAATGTCGGCGCAAGAGTTACTCGCGCCTTTAACGCCTGTCGGAAGCGTCGAAACGGTTTGAATTTCGCTCAATGTTCCAAGTTTTTCATCAAACGCCAGCGAAGTGATTGTTGTATCAAGTTCGTTGATAACAAACGCAAATTTTCCGCTTTTGTGAAAAGTAAAATGTCGTGGTCCCGCCCCCGATTTTGTTTGATACACCGGTTGAGCCAAATTTGGGATAAGTTTGCCCGTTTTGTCATCAAATTCGTAGATAAAAACTTTATCCACCCCCAAATCTGCGGCGATTGCATACCGATTTTTCTTGTCCAAATTTATCGAATGAGCGTGGGCTGATTCTTGTCGGGCTTTGTTTGAGCCAAAACCTGTATGCTGAGCTAATTCAACAGATGCGCCAAGTTTTCCATCCTTTTCAATCGGCAAAACTGCCACATTTCCGCCGACATAATTTGCCACTAAAACAAATTTTTCATTGTCCGAAATGCTGACATGACACGGCGCACCGCCCAAACTCGGTTGTTGATTCAAAAACTGCAAATTACCCGTTTTTTGGTCAATCGCAAACGCACTGACTGCACCGCTATTTTTGCCTTCAAAATCAACTAATTCATTGACGGCATAAAGAAATTTTCGGCTTTTATCAATCGTCAAAAACGAAGGCTGAACAACATTTTTGACCGTGTGAAGTTTGCTCAATTCGCCCGTTTCTGCGTTAAATTTGAAAACGTAAATTCCTTCACTCGTTTTTTCGGTATAGGTTCCAACGTAGAGCAACATTTCTTTGGTAGTGTTCATTGAAAGTGATTTTGCATTTTGGGCAAACATCAAACCCATCGCGCCCAAGCCGCTGATTTCAAAAAAGTTACGTCGTGTAAATTTACTTTTGTTTTGCATTTAATTTAAGATTTTTTTAATTCCCTGCTGTCGCGTTGACCAGAATTTTCATTGATTCAATTACCTGAAATTCCAATCCAGCTTTTTGTTTGGCGATTTCAGTTAGATTTTTCAATTTCGCTTCCCGCCATTCCGCGCTTGAAGTTTTTCTCGTTTCCAACATTTCGAGAGTCTCCAAACCGATTTCGCCCAAACTCTGCAAATCGGTGGTAAGTTGTTTGGCTTCGGCTAAAGCAGGGGCATTTTCGATTTGCATTTTTAACGTCATTCCGGCGTTTTTCCATTCTGAAAACATTCCTTTGAATCTTACTGAATCAGTTGAAAAACTTTTATTTTCCGCGACTTTTTGCACTGCTCGATTAAATTTTCGCGCACTATTTGCATCAGCCTGAGCCGCATCAATCAACCCCGTCAATGGTGAAAGCATTGTTTGCGGACGAACTTGAAAGCGTTTGTATTCTTTGATAGGTTCGATAATTTGCACCAAAGTTTGCAATGCGGAAATGTCTTGATTATTGGCTAAACGGCGTAACAACATTGCTTGATTTTTACGATGCGTTAAGCCCAATTCTTCAAGTTGTAAACTGATAATTTCAAGCCGCCGATACATATCATCAACGTCATTGACCTCACGCGGAGACCAAAATCTTTCGGCAATCGCCGCCGTCCGTGTCCAGATGCGCGAATCAATCGTTTCGGGCGAAACCCACTCGCTCCACATCGTCGCTTCACCGCCTAAAACTCTTTTCTGTTCTTCTGCCGTTAAAGTCGTATTTGCAGGCAAAGGGTCAACCAGATAATGCTGTGAAGCGGGATACATCAAGTCAATATAATAGCCGTTCGATAAAATGCCTTGATTGCCTTGACGGGCGACTTTGCTAAGAGCTTCCTGTCCACGCCACGATTGGATAACAATATTTTTAGGAATATCGGGCTGAAAAATTTCGTCCCAACCCATCATAATTTTGCCGTTTTTTTGCAGAAATTTGAGAATCCGTTTATTGAAATAAGTTTGAAGTTCGTGATTATCTTTAATTCTATTTGCCTTCATAAAGGCTTGAATTTTCGCGTTGGCATTCCATTGTTTGCCCTCGTTTTCATCACCGCCGATGTGCAGATAAGAGTCTGGGAAAAGTGCAGACATTTCGGCAAAAAAGACTTCGAGTAATTTATAAGTTGCTTCATTGGTTGGGTCTAAAGTTGGGTCAAAAATCCCTGGTTGACGCTCAATTTTATAAGGTCCCGGCGCACTTCCGATTTCGGGATGACTGACCAGCCAAGCCGTCGCGTGTCCGGGCATATCAAATTCCGGCATCACACGAATTCCTCGATCTGCCGCATATTTGATAATTTCGCGGATTTGCTCCTGTGTGTAAAAATCGCCGTCTGAACCTTGTAAATGAAGTTCGGGAAACTTTTTACTTTCTACCCTAAAACCTTGGTCTTCGGTCAAATGCCAATGCAGAACATTTAATTTTACCGCCGCCATCGCGTCCAAATTTCGCTTCAAAACCTCGATCGGCTGAAAATGTCGGGCGGAATCAATCATCAATCCGCGCCACGGAAAACGCGGTTTGTCGTTTATCGAAACGGCGGGAAAATAAAATCCATCTTTGTCTCGTTCAAGCAATTGCAGAAAAGTTTCGAGTCCGCGCATCGCTCCAACTGTTGTCAGAGCAGTCAATTTCGCTTGTTTTTCATTGATTTCGAGATTGTAAGATTCATCATCGCCAAGTTTCGGAATCGCATTTCCCGTAGAATTGGTTTCAATTAAAAGCGTGACATTTGCCGAATCGGATCGAAAAATCACGCAAAAATTCAAAAATCGTGCGACCTTCTAAACGGCGCATCACGCGAAAAATATAACGTTTCAAACGCTCATCGGTTTTTCCCGAAATTGCAACGGTGAAGTTTTTGGCAATGGGCAAACGTCCGTTTTTCCAAATAACATTGGCGGGAACAGGCATCAAATTTCGCCGTGTCATTTGAAAATCTTGGGCAATAATCAAATTCACCGCCGAAAAAATCAGCACCAAAACTAAGATGTTGTTAATTAGATTTTTCTTCATTCCGTCTATTTTGCGCTATAAGAATCAATCGCTTTCCTCATACAATCAGCAATATCGGTTGAGTCCTTTTTGAACATCGAAAAACCGCCGTCCCATTCCCACCAAGCACTTGGGATGTCGAATTTCCCCAACAACTTATAAATAGTTTCGGCGTGTCGGCAACGGTCTTCAATGGTCGGTTTTAAATTGAACGAGCCGAATTCACCGAGGAAAATCGGCACTTTATTTTTTACTGACCAATCTTTTGTTTCTTTCAAATCCGCGAACATTTTTTCGGTGTTGGCATCCTTTTGATAACTGTTGATTAAATTTTCTATCCATTTTCCTTTCGCACTATTTGGAACTTGAATTTTCGTCTCTTGTTTCCAAGGAAACGGAACATATTTCAAATCCGGCAACCCATCTCCAGCCCAAGTCGCGCCTTGATGCGTAAAAATAAACGGGTCGTAATAATGAAAAGTGTAAATAATATTTTCGTCCGCAAACGGTTTAGATTCAATCATTTGCTTGCGCCCGTTCCATTCGGTAAAGCCGACAATTAGCGTATGTTTCGGCGCAATCGGGCGAATATAACTTTAATTAGTTGTTCAACTTCCCAACGCCAACCTTCGGGCGTAATGTCGTGCGGCTCGTTTCTAAGTTCAAAAAACACTTTTTCGGGATCAGTATTTTTGTATCTTTCGGCAATCTTCACCCACAAATTGACAGTTCTTTCCGCATTTTTCGCTTCGGGAATCGTGTTATCAAATTCGGTGTGATGCAAATCAATGATGACATTTAAGTTGTTGGCTAAAGCCCACTTAACGAAATTATCCGCCATTTCCAAAGCCTTTGGATTGTCCCAATCATACGGCTGTTTCAGTTGCATCCACGCACTGAAACAAATCGGAATCCGCACGGTTTTGAAACCCGCTTTTGCAATATCCGCAAACATTTTTTCGCGTTTTGCGGCTTCTGCGGGTTTGGCAAAATCGGAAAAATGTTTCTCTTTGGTGCCATTCCACCAATTTTCGAGATACGAAACATTCATCCCAATCCCCATTGTTTCAGCCCGTTTTTGGGCAACATTTTGCGCGAAAATATTGCTTGAGCTGAAAAGTAAAATTAGAAATAAAAATGAATGTTTTTTTCATAGAAAAGAGTTCGTAGTTCCGCATTTATGGGTCATTTTACCTTAAAAACTTGAAACCGCGTGAACGCGGAACTACGAACATATTACTTTAACGTAAATGTTTTCTTCAAATTACCAACCATCACGGTAAAATCTCCGGCTTCAACAACCGGTTTATTGTCCGCTCCAATAAACGTTAAATCAACCATATTTAATTTGAAATTCAGCGTTTTGCTTTCACCCGCATTGAGCGAAATTTTCGCAAATCGTTTGACCCGTTTTCCCGGAGGCGCAGAGACTTGCAACCTCGTCACGCAAATAAAGAATCGCCGTTTCTTTGCCCGCAATCTTTCCTGTGTTCTTAACTTTGAACAGTTACATTTGACCATCACTATTTTCGAGTTTTACGTCTAAATCGCTGTATTCAAAAGTTGTGTAACTCAAGCCGTGTCCAAATTAAACTGCGGATTTGTCGCCACATTTCCGAAAGTTGTTTCTTCAACTTCAAATAGTTTGTGGTCGTAAGTCAGGTAATTATTAGGGTTACGCGGATAAGTGAAGGGTAATTTTCCGTTCGGATTGTAGTCGCCGAAAAGCACATCGGCAATCGCTTTTCCGCCTTCGTTACTTGGATTAAGTGCGAGCAAGATTCCCGAAACTTTATCGGCAATTCGACTGATAATTCGCGGACGACCTTCGACCATTACCAAAATTACGGGTTTTCCGGTGGCAATAATTTTTTCGGCGAATTTTAACTGTGTTTCCGAAAGCGTTAAATCGGTTAAATTCCCCGGCGTTTCGGTGTATGAACCTTCGCCCAAACACAACACGACAACATCAGAATTTTTTGCTTCGGTAACCGCTTTTTCAACATCAACTTCGCGGTCAAACATTGTCGGCGTAGTATTTACCGAAGTCGTATTCGGCGGCTGAGTCAATTCGGTTCCTTGCACAAATTCGACATTTCCCCACCAAGTTTGGCTTTAATCGCTTGCTGAATTGTCATCTTATCTTTCGGATAAAGCGATTTTTCCGAACCTTGCCAAACCCAAGTCCAGCCGTTATTTAGCGAGATTAAAGAATCGGCGGTCGGACCTGTTACCAGAACTTTTTTGTTCTTCGCTAAGCGGTAAAATATTCTTATCATTTTTCAATAAAACGAGTGATTCGCGCGCCGCTTCAAGGCTAACTTGTGCATATTCAGACTTGCCAAAATTACTTTTCACCGCCGGATTCGGCATCGGATTTTCAAATAATCCGAGTTGAAATTTGACCCGCAAAATTCGGCGCACCGCATCATCAATTCGCGTCATCGAGACTTTTTTCTCTTTGACGAGAGCAATCAAATTTTCGGTAAACGTATATTTATACGGCACCATACTCATATCAATTCCCGCATTTATCGCCATCATTGTCGCTTCTTTTTCGTCTTTCGCAACCTTCCATTGGGTGACAAGTTTGATAATGTCTTCCCAATCAGAAACGATAAAACCGTCAAATTTGAATTCATTTTTCAAAACATCAGTCAGCAAATATTTGTTGATGTGTCCGGGAACGCCGTTAATTTCCGCCGAATTAACCATCACCGTCCGCGCGCCCGCATCAACTGCCGCTTTGAATTGCGGTAAGTGATATTCCCGAAGGACATTTTCGGGGATTAAAGCAGTCGTGCGGTCACGTCCGCTAAACGGGAAACCGTAACCGACATAATGCTTTAGACTAGCCGCAACGCTTTTATCACTGGTCAAATCGTTGCCTTCCATCCCACGCACAAATGATGTTCCCATCACTTTTATTAAATACGGGTCTTCACCAAAAGTTTCCCAAAATCGCGCCCAAGTTGGTTGTCGCCCGGCATCTAAAACAGGCGAAAAACTCCACGGAATCGCCGCCGCACGGGTTTCCATCGCCGTAATTTCCATCGCTTTCTGCATCAAAAGCGGATTCCAAGTCGCCGCCATTCCAATTTGTTGCGGAAAAAGTGTTGCACCTTTGACATAATTTGCGCCGTGAATCGAATCAATCCCGTAAATATTAGGAATTTTCAGACGAGTTTTTGCCGAAGCAGTTTGAATCGCCCCGATAATTTCCCACCATTTTTCGACTGGCAAAGCGTGTCCGTTGACATTCAAAATCGAACCGACTTTGTAATCAACTATCGCTTTTTGCAACTTCGCCGCATCAATATTGATGTTTGAATCGCCACCCGAAGTTATCTGCCCGATTTCAAGTTGCGTCATTTGCCCAACTTTTTCTTCAATCGTCATTTTTTTCAACAACGCTTCGATTTGCACCGAATAATCTTTCATTTTCGGACGTTGAACTGCTTTTTGAAAAATAGCGTGGCTATCGGTAAAATCAGAATTTGTCTGTGCAAAACTTTGTTGTAGTGGCAGACAAAAGTAGTTAAAGGTTAAAACTAATGATAGAATTAGCGCATTGATTTTCATTTTTATTGTTTGACCTATTGAATGATGTTTTGTAAAACTTGTGAAAGTATTCTATGTGATAATTGCGAAATCTTCAAGCATAATTTTGACGTTTTGTGATTCTGATTAAAATACTTAGACCAATTTTGAAGGAGAAAATATGAGACTGATTAAATACCTAATAACTTCGTTGTTTTGTTCAGCAATAATCTTAGGTTTCTCGAATATGACACTTGCCCAAAGTAAAGCGGAAATTTTGGCGGGCGATGAACTTAAGCGAATTGTGCCGACAAGTTTTTATTTCGCGGGACAATCAGCAGAAACTCAAATCCGAAATTCCGCCGCCGCTAAAATCGGTCAAAATCGTTTTGTGATTGTGGGTTTAGTTGATACATCAGGCTATTCAACCGAGCTTCAAGGCATCTATGAAGGTTTTTTTATTACCGATTCGCCCGTCAAAATTGGAGGAAAGACATTGAACACAGGGGCTTACGGATTCGGTTTTGCCAAAGATAAAGTGAATATTTTTGATTTGAGCAGTAAGCAAATTCTTTCGGTCAAAATCATTGAAGATGTCGAACTGAAGCGCCCGCGCCCATTGATGATGACGAGTGACGAAAAGGGAATTCGGCTCTATAAAGGTAAAAGTTATGTTTTAATTACGGCAAAATAAATTTTATGACAACCTTTGGTTGGACAATTGTGCGAGTTTGCGGCTCAATTTAATTATGTTTTCGAGGTTCGCCTGTGATTCTTCGGCATCCTTTTTCTCTATTAAATTGTTACTTTTGAAAATCGGGCTATCAACAAAACTACCGATTGCAGTGTCCAATTCGATGATCAAATCTTTTATTCCAAGTTGTTTTTTCTCTTTATCTTTTTTCTCAACTTTGGGGGTTGTATTGAAAAGATTGGCTTCGAGGCGTTTGGATTTTTTGTGAATTTCCGTCGCAGACTCGCTGATTTTTTGATAATTTATTTCTTTTTCGGCGGTGTAGGCTTTGATGATTTCGGCTTGCAATTTTTGGATATTTTCAAAATCTACTTTTATATTCGCAAATCTGATGGCGGTTTCTTCGTTAGATTCGTTGGAAAAAGATTTATTCGCCTCTCTTTTTGCTCGTTCAAGTTCAACTGACCGCATTCGGATAGAATTGTTGTCGCGGACTTCATTATTGGCTACCGGAGTTGGAGAAATCTGAGCAAACACAGAAGAGGTAAAAACAAAAAAACTAAACACAATAATATTTTTCATTTCCGAAGACCTCCAAATTTGCTCTATTCTATCAAAATTTATCAAATTTTTACTTTATTTTTTTTGCTTCTTCGACAAGTTTTTGGCTCAAACTCTGAATTTTTAATAAATCGGTTTTGGTCGAAATTACTACGCTCGGTTCGATAACTTGTAGATTGGCGAAAATCTTGCTTGAAACAAAACTGCCAATTGTATTATCTAATTCAATGATTAAATCCTTCATCTCTTTAGCTTTTTCCTCTTTTTTGGCAGATTTATTTTCTTTCTTTTCTTTTTTTGTATCGGCAAAAAGATTCAGATCCAACCGTTTAGCCTTCTTGTAAATTTCGAGAGCAGAAACTTCGATTACCGTATAATCAATTGTTTTTCCTGTTGTGTAAGCCTTGATAATTGCCGCTTGCAAAAGTTGAATTCCTTCAAAATCTTCTTTAATTTCTGGGAATTTAGCGGTAATTTTGTTATTTATGGGAGCAAATTTTTCAGCTTCTGCCTTTTCTAAATCACGTTTTGCTCTTTCTAATTCAATAGATCGCAGTTTGATATTGTCGTCAATTAAGTTTTTATCGCTGCCACCGGCAGGCGTTCCCACTCCCGCAGGCGCACCCGGAACTTGGGCAAACACATTTGTAAAAGCAGAAACTGAAAATATTAATACAATCGAAAAAATGATTTTTTTCATTTTCTATTCCCTCCAGAGCGATAGTCTATTTCGTTATTGATGACAGAAATTGTTGAAAGCACTGAAGACACGGAAATCGCGGCTGATGAAAAGGGGAAAAGAGCCGAAATCTTTTTTTTTCACTTCTGAAACCTCCGATTTAGCTCTATTCTATCAAAATTTATCAAGTTTTTACTTTAATTTTTTAGCTTCGGCAGAAATTTTTGCACTCAATTCCTGAACCAAAAACAAATCTTCGCGCGTTTTAACCGCAACTTTGGGATCAACTACCTTCAAATTGCCAAAAATCGGACTGGAAACAAAATTGCCAATAGCATTATTCAATTCAACGATTAATTCTTTTAAATTTTTCGGTTTATCCGTGTTTTCTTTGGACTTATCATCATTCTTCTTTTTTCGTGATTGGTTCGGCAAAAATGTTTGAATCCAGACGTTTTGTTCTTTTGATGATGTCTTCGGCAGAAATTTCAACCAGAGCATAGTCAATTTTCTTGTCTGTTGTATAAGTCTTGATTATCGCTGATTCCGCAATCTGAATCCCTTCAAAATCTTCCTTGATTTGCGGGAACTTTGACTGGGCTTTTGTATGAACGGCGGAATTTGTTTCAGTTGGTCTTTCCGCTTCACGCTTCATCCTTTCCATTTCAATCGAATTCGCTTTCCGTAAACTTTCTGCTAATTTTTTGTCTCCGCCGCCCGGCGGTGTTCCTGCACCTGCCGGTGCGCCCGGGGTTACCGGAGTTGTTTGTCCAAAAACAACTGAAAAAGCTGAAATTGCAATTAATAAGAAAATTGAAAATATTGATTTTTTCATCTTAACTAACCCTCCAAAAGAATATTTTATTCGACTTTGTTGTATGATGCAACAAAAGTCTTAATTTAACGAAAATTTATTGAATTTTCGACACCTTTGCCTTGCTTGATAGTGACTATTTGATTCGGCACAACGCCTGTAATTTTCTCAGTTTTCCCATCGCTCCAACGAACTTCGACCGATTCAATTTTTTCATCTTTGGCAAATCCGAAATGAAGCCGAAAATCGTTTTGCGAAATGTAACTTGCGCCTGCCTGAACCTCTTGAATCAACGAGTGTTTATCAGTTTTCAAAGTCACCCGCGAACCAATTGCATCTTTATTTTTGCCATTTTCAATTAGATTTGAAAATAATTCGTTGATTATCATTTTTCGAGGTGTTCAACAAAACCATCGGTTTATCGCCTAAATTAGTAATTACGACATCAATTAAACCGTCATTGTTCAAATCGCCAAAAGCCGCCCCGCGACTCGAAAACATCGGTAAATCGCGCAAACCTGAGACTTTGGAAATATCATCAAATTTGCCGTTGCCAAGATTTCGATGGAGCAAAAAAGGTTGCCGTAAACCCATCTGCACTGTTTCACTTTTAACCAACTCCATTTGCGGATAAACGTGACCATTGACTACTAACAAATCGAGCCAACCGTCATTGTCAAAATCAACAAAACCCGTTCCCCATCCGACATACGGAACGCTTACTGCACCGACTTTCGACTCAATCGAAACATCCATAAACCCTTTGCTTCGCTAAGTTTCGGTAAAGCGTATTTTGTTCGTTTTCAAAATTTGTGACAAACAAATCGAGGTTTCCATCGTTGTCGTAATCGCCCCAAGCTCACGCCCATTGAGCCTTGTTCAACGCCCGCCCCGCTGTAACTTGTTCCAGTTTCAAAACTTACATCTGAAAAGTGCCATTTCGATTGTTTTTATAAAGATAATTCGGGGTTCCATCATTAGCAACGTATAAGATCAAGCCAACCATCATTATCGTAATCGCCCCAAATCGCTCCAAGTCCGTAATATTTTTTTTCGTCTGCAACGCCGATTTTATCCGCAATTTCCTCAAAAGTTCCATCACCTTTATTGCGGTAGAAAAAATCACGTTCACCAGGAAGTCCGCGTGGTCCGCATTGAACCCGAATGCCTTTAAAAGAACAAGTTATCGAACTTCCAAAAACCGGCAAATTGTTCAAATCGAGATAAACGTAACCCGAAACAAAAACGTCCAAATCGCCATCGCGGTCATAATCCGCCCAAGCCGCACCTGTCTGAAAACCAATGCCTTTTAAGCCGGATTTTTCGGTACATCTTCAAATTTGCATCCGCCTTTGCCACGATAAACGGCGTTTCCGTTAAACCCTGTGGCAAATAAATCAAAAATCCGTCACTATCAAAATCAACCGCCGTCACGCCCATTCCCCAACCTTTGCGGGTTAATTCTGCGGAGTTGTAATGTTTTCAAATTTTGGCGTAACCGATTTGTTTCCATCAATTTGCCGATAAAGTGTGAGGAATAAATCACCGCCTTTTTTGAAATTTTCAACCGATGAACCGTTGACTGTTGCAATATCTAAAAAACCGTCGTCATCACAATCAAAAACCGCCACGCCGCCGCTCATTGATTCGATAATGTAACGATTTTCAGCCGACGAAATATGTGAAACATTGATCCCGCTTTCGGCCGAAATATCTTTGAAAGTAATCGGAGAATTTTGTGCAAATACAATTGCAGTTAACAATGATATAAAAATTTAATCATAAAAAATTTTTCCGATGACATGGGAAATGGTAAACCCTAAATTATCGTGCTTATCCGTTGCATTTATAGATGACAAAATTATTTCTTCATTTTCGGACGAACTTTTTCAAACGGAACGAGTCCTTCGCCTTCTAAAATTGCATAAAATTTATCAGCGGCAACATCTTTTATTGTTTCGACTTTGCCCGAATTCCAACGAATTTCGATTGAATCAACTTTGGTCGCTTTGCCAAGTCCGAAATGCAGGCGCAAATCGTTTTGCGACAAATAACTGCTTCCACTTCGGATTTCTTCGGTTTGGACGATTTTTCCAGTTGTGACTTTAATTCTTGCACCGATTGCCAGCGGATTTCCTTGTTTTGCGGCTAATTCTAAAGTTAATCAAATGATTCGATTTTTCGCCCTCGTTTTTCAAAATCATCGGCGAACTATCTAAATCTTCAACGACAATATCAATATCATCCATCATTGTCTAAATCACCGAAAGCCGCCCCACGCGAAACGCGAAGTTCCGGAAATAGCCGCACCGCCTTGAGAACTTAAGCATTACAAAAAGTTCCATCGCCTGATTGATGAATAAGAGCTTTGCCTTGTTTATATTTAGCACCTGATGAAATCTGATCCATTTGCGGATAAACGTGACCGTTGACGACAAATAAATCGAGCCAAGTGTCGTTATCCAAATCAAAAAATCCCGTTCCCCAACCGACATACGGGCGGGTGGGTTGCGCGACTTTGGCATTAAATGAAACGTCCGTAAAATCGTAATTTCCGTTGTTGCGATAAAGTGTGTTGTATTCATCAACAAAATTTGTCACGTAAATTGCAAATTTTCCGGTGTGCAAATAATCGCCGACGGCAACGCCCATTGAGCCTTGTTCCGAACCGTCTCCGCTGACTGCTGTTCCCGAAATTAACCCGATTTCATTCAAATTTACCGTTGCCTTTATTTTGATAAAAAAAATTTGGCGTGGAATCATTGGCGACATAAATATCTATTTTCCATCGTTTCCAAAGTCCGAAAAAATCGGTTGCATTCCGTAAAAACCTTGCGGATCATCCATTCCAAGTTGTTTGTGACATCCGAAAATGTTCCGTCTCCATTGTTTTTGAAAATACTGTCACCCGCACCTTTTAGCCCACGCGGACCGCATTGCACATCAACTCCGCGAAATTTACAGGTTGGAAGCGAACCAAAACCCGGCAAATCATTTAACTTAAAATCAACGTAATTTGCGACAAACAAATCTAAAAAACCATCGCCATCATAATCACCAAATGCCGCACCCGCTGACCAACGCCCGTCCGCGACTCCAGCTTGTTTTGTAACATCGGAAAATGTTCCGTCACCATTATTTTTATACAAAACATTGCCACCCAAACAGGTCACATAAATATCGGGCAAATTGTCGTTATTGTAATCGGCAACCGCCCCGCCCATCGCGTAACCGGGAAAACCAACTCCTGCTTTATCAGTCACATCCGTAAAAGTTCCGTTGCCGTTATTGCGATACAAGCAGACTTTTTGACTTCTCATTTTTCAAAGCCATTTCAACTGTTGGGGCATTGGTAAAATAAATGTCCAGCCAGCCGTCACGGTCAAAATCAATCAACAACACTCCACCACTCATTGATTCAACGATATATTTTTTTTCAGGCGCGGAAGTATGGACAAAATTGATGCCCGTTTTGGCGTAAATGTCGGTTAATTGTGGAATTTTGCGGTCTTTGCAGACATCACCTTGCGCCAAAACTGTTTGACTACAAAATATTGAAACAAAAATAATTGCGGATAAAAATTTATAAAATTTCATTTGACCTTGATTAAAACAACCTTTCAGATGCTAAAACTTTGTTGTTGGTTACTTTTAAAAACATACAAACATAACAGATTTTTTAATATTTTTCAGCTATTTCAAATACTTTGTTGTATGACTTTACAAAAGTATAAAAAATTACTATAAGTATTTGCAAACCTTAATTTTGTTGAGAGTAAAAAGATGAAAAAAATGATCCTTTTGTTAATGATGTTTGCGCTATCCATTTCGATTTTGGCGCAAGGCGATGTAATTGTTTCAAATGATTTTGAGAAAGGAACTGATAAATGGGAAGCGCGTGGTGATCGAGTTTCCATTGGTAATTCCAAAGATCAATTTGTCAGCGGAACAAAAAGTATGAAGGTTTCAGGGCGTTCTGCGTTTTGGCAAGGCGCGCAATTAAATATCATCAAATTACTTTCGCCCGGAAAAATCTATAAATTTACGGCTTCGGTTAAATTAGGTAAAAATGACAAGCCCGATAATTTGAAGATGACAATTCAAAGAGGAAGTGGCGGGGGTGAAGGCACATATAATGAACTTGCGGTCGCAGAGGCAAATGCTGATGAGTGGAAAACATTGTCCGGCACGTTCAAACCATCCGGCAATGATGGTTATATTCTCGTCTATTTTGAAACCGCCAGATCAAGCACTTCGTTTTTTGTAGATGATTTCAAAATAGAAATTGCGGGAGATAATATTCCGGCTCAATCAGGCGAAATTTTGAAAAATGATTTTGAAGATATGACGGCTCAAAATTGGTTTGCGCGTGGCGATGGAGTGCAGATGTTTAGCTCAAATGCCGGAGGTTCGCAAAATTTGAAAGTTTCGGCGCGAACCCAAAACTGGCACGGCTTACAACTCGATGTTTCGCCAATTTTGTTCAAAGGACGCACCTACGAAATTTCAGTTTCCGTCCGTTTGGTCAAAGGACAATCAAAAGACAACTTGGTCGTCACAATGCAACAAACTCCGTCAAAAGGTGAGATTCAATACATCAATATTGTTGCGCCAACTGCCGTCACCGATGCCGAGTGGACAACGCTAACGGGCAAATATATGGCAACAACCAGCGATAATAATCTAGTAATTTATGTCGAAGCGGCGGGCGCAACAACAGCTTTTCATATTGATAATTTTAGTGTCAAAGTTCCGTAAAAATGTTGAAAACTAAATTATTCCTAATCGTATTCTGCTTTTTGTGCGCCGTCCAAAACTTTGCACAAACCGCGCCGAAACGCACAATTTCTGCCGATTACAATCAAATCAAAGGCAAAACCAATCGTTTCTATCGTGAAGTTGTCGGAGCAGGTCGGGCGGCGGAAGGTTTGCGGGCGGATTGGTTGCGCGATTTGGCGATTGTTCATCGGGAATGTGGCTTCAAATACATTCGTTTTCACGGACTTTTGCACGATGAAATGGGCGTTTATAGCGAAGATAAACTCGGCAATCCAATCTATAATTTTCAATATATTGATGCACTTTTTGATTCGATTTTGAATATCGGAATGAAGCCTTTTGTCGAATTTGCCTTTATGCCCGACAAATTAAAAAGCAACGACAAAACAATTTTTTGGTGGAAAGGCAATATTTCACCGCCGAAAGATTACGAAAAATGGCAGAAATTGATTCAAGCATTGGTCAAACATTGGACGGAAAGATACGGCGAAAATGAAGTACGGCAATGGTATTTTGAAGTTTGGAACGAGCCGAATCTCGACTTTTTCTTTTCGGGAACGCAAGCCGAATATTTCAAACTTTTGGAATATTCCGCCAAAGCCGTCAAAAGCGTTTCGCCGAAATATCGCATCGGCGGACCTGCCACGGCGGGACGCGGTTGGATTACGGAAACCATTGATTTTGCTAGTCAAAACAAAGTTCCGCTTGATTTTATCACCACGCACGATTACGGAGTGAACGGCATCGGATTTGACGAAGACGGCAATCAAAAACTCTTTCTCGACACCAATCCAAACGCGATTATCGGCGGTGTTAAAGATGTAAATAAACAAATTAAGTTCGTCGGCAATGCCAAATTTACCACTTCATTATACCGAATGGAGTTCGTCATATTCGCCACGCGATCCGGTTCACGATTCGTATATTTCCGCGCCGTATATTTTGTCGAAATTAAAAGGTTCAGAAGGTTTTGCCGATTCGATGTCGTATTGGACTTTTACGGATATTTTTGAGGAAAGCGGAACAGTTCCATCACCATTTCACGGCGGTTTCGGAATGATAAATTTTCAAGGTTCAAAAAGCCTTCATTTTACGCATATCAATTTTTGAATCGTTTGGGCGATGAAGAATTAAAGTCAACCGATGCAGATAGTTGGACGACTCGCGGACAAAATAATGTGCAAGTTTTGTTGTGGAATTTTACGCCGCCAATCACCAAAGAAAGTAATCAAGTTTTCTACAAAAAAGATTTACCAACCAACGATTTTGGCAAAGTTCAAGTCAAAATTTCCAACCTTCCAACGGGAAATTATCGGTTGAATGTTTATCAAATCGGCTATCAAGTTAATGATGTTTATACGGATTTTCTCAAACTTGGCTCACCGCAACATCTTAAACGTGAACAAGTTAAGGATTTAGCTGAGAAAAATAACGGGAAACCCTTGGAAAGTTCGCAAGTTAAAATAAATACCAAACAGCCTTTTACAAAAGAAATAAATTTGCGTGAAAATGATGTGTTTTTGATTACTTTGGAGAAGACAAAATGATTTCGCTTTTGCCTTCCAATTACATCCCAGCCTTTTTCGGATTTTTCAACTTTTGAAAAATATCGAGATGTTTTTTCGCCAATTCACGTTCACCGATTAAATTGTAAAGACGGCTCAACTGAAAATGCGCGTCGGCATCGTTTGGGTTTAGCGAAAGGGCTTTTTCCAACACGGGACGAGCCTTAACCTCTTGACCTGTTTGCAAATACGACGTTCCCAAATCACGCAAAGCTGCTGCATAATTTGGCGAAAGTTTGACTGTGATGTTCAAAATACTCAATGGCTTTTGCCGTTTCTCCGTCGGTTTTATACGAAAGTCCAAGCTGATATGCCGCCTCAAAATTGTTCGGATTTATCTGCAAACATTTTTGCAGTTGCCCGCGAGCTTGGTCTAATTTTTCGGCTTGCGCGGCGTAAGTTAAACCCAATGCCAGACAGCCACGCGAATCATTTGGACGGGCTTCGAGATATTTAACGAGCGAAGTTTCAGCCTTTTGTAAATTATTGTTTTGCAAAGTCGCAATTCCGTAAAGGTATAAATAATCAATATTTTCGGGCTGCAAACTCAACAATCTTTCGGCAGCACGAACTGCTTTAACTTTTTGATTGACACGCAGGGCAATCCCGACAAATTGGGATAAAGTCTGTATATTATTGGAGTTAATGTTCAGTGATTTTTCCAACAGGTCAAAGGCGGCTTGATCATTTCCTTGTTCGCTTTCGAGCAAAGATTTGGTAAAAAATAACTTTTCTGAAATCGGCTCGACCTTTTCCGCTTGGGCAAGATGAATTTTGGCGTTGGCAAAATCTTTCAAAAAGACTTCGGATTGAGCCAAAAGCAATAACGCATCAACATTTTTCGGGGCGGAAATAATCGTCAAACGCAACAACTCAGCGGCTTCTTTGAGCATTCCGGCTTTAGTTAAAATTTCGGCAAAATTAACCGCAATAGTCGGATTTTGCTTGACGGATATTTTGGCAAGCGGAATCAGCGAAGCAAAATTTTTCTTATCGCCCGATTGCAAATAACAAGTTGCCCGAAGTGATAAAGCGTCCAAATTTTTAATCTTTAGCGGTAGTTTTTCAGTCAAACTCAATGATTTAGCACAATCGCCAATATTCCCGTAAATCTGCGCCAAATTCAGCCGCATCAAATTATCCGTAGTTTCAGAAATTCCGTTTAAAACAGTTCGAGTTTGTTCGATTTCGCCCGATTGAAAATGTGCCGAGGCAAGTGTCAATTTAGCTGAAAGCAAATTTGAGTCGAGCGTCAAAGCCTTGTTTGATAATGATTTAGCCTCATTCAAACGATTTTGTTTGAGCCGTAATTTTGCCAGCAGAGAAAATCCAACTGCGTCTTTTGGGTTAGCCACGACATAATTAAATAAATCGCGCTCAACTTCTGAAAATTTGCCCGCTTCGATGTTTTGCTCAAAAATTTTCAAAGGTTTTTCATTCTGCGCGGAAATTGAAACCGTTAGCAAAAATGAAAAGATAAAAAATAATTTTTGAAAATTTCTTAACATTTAATCAACCGTTTGGAGTCCACGCTTTAGCGTGTAACTCGTTAATAATCAGTAATTTCAGCCTAAAGACTGGACTCCAAGCATCAAGTTTTATGGCTTCGGCAGGTTTTCATTATTTCCCATCGGCGCATCGGTTTGACGATTGGCGGTTTTTAATTCCTGATAGCGTTTAAGTTCGCGGTCAGCCTCTTCTTTGCGCGAGGCTTTGCGATAAGCAATGCTCAGTTGGTAATGAATATAATCCTTGTTTTCGTCTGCCGCTACCGCAATTTCGAGTTGGTCAATGGCTTTCTGGGTTTCGCCTTTTTCAAGATAAATTTTGCCAAGTTGATAGCGGGCATCGGCATAATCATATTTCAAACTAACCGCTTCTTCTAATATTACAATCGTCTTTTCCGGCTCGATTTTTCTTTCGATCAAGGTCAAGGCGAGATGATATTTTGACAAAACATCCGTCGGATTTATCTCCAATTCACGGGCAAAGGCTTTTTCGGCTTCGGCAAAACGATTGAGACGAATCAAACTCTGTCCGATAAAATAATTGGTCTTTTCCAAATTTGGGTTGAGCAAAACGACTTGGCGAAATTCTTTTACCGATCTTTCGTAATCGCCCAAAATCATAAACCCTTGCGCCGCATAAAATAAGGCTTCGGGATTTTGTTGGGAAGCCACCGCTAATTTAGCAAAAATCGGAACAGCCTCTTGATTTCGTTTCAACTGAATCAACGAAATTCCATAGAAATACGCAAGTTCGGCATCGCTGACGATTGCATTTTCCAACGGTTTAAGCGTCTCAACCGCTTTGGCAGAATTTTTGGTGAAATAGAAACTTGCACCGAGCATTCGGCGGGCTAAATTATCGTTTGGATTAGTTTTAAGATGACGCGAAAGCGGAGTGATTGCCTGTTCAAACTGTCCGGCACGAAAGCTGACAATCCCCCAATTTCTGTCTAATCCGGCAAAATCGGACTTCCATTTTGAAGCCGATTCAAAATTTGTCAAAGCGTCCGCCGTTTGTCCGGTTTGCACCGCAATCACGCCCAAATTATGATAGCCTTGCGCCAAAATTTCGCTCAAATAGATTTTGAATTTTTTAAATTCGGCAACTCTTTCGGGTGGCAAATTAACTTTTACAGCATTCGGATTTTCAACTTTGGTTGGTTGTTTAGCTACTTTGTCGAGAATCTGACTGATTTCATCGCGCGCCGATTGGATGGATTTTAATTGCAATTCTTTCGCAATTTTTAATTCCTTTTCGCCTTCTTCTTTGCGCCCCGTTCTAACCAACAGACGACCCAGCGTAAAATGAGTCCGGCGGGATTGAAGAGCATTTTCCGGCTCTTTGGTTTCTAAAACTATTGCCTGTCGAAGATTTTTTTCAGCCTCCGCCAACTCGCCTAACTCAATTTGCGATTGGGCTAAAAACAAATAAACCTCGCTTTTGTTTGAATTTAACTGCAACGCTTTTTGTAAATATTTGATACCTTTTTCGTGATTATTGTCCGATGATGCGACGACTCCGACAAAAAAATTACTATAAAAATCTTCCGGCGTAAGTTTCAGTTCTTCCTCAAAATAAACTCCCGCATCGGCTAAACGCTCGCTTCCACCTTGTTCCAAAATCAAAAATCCGAGAAAAAAATTAGCTTTCGGAAATTTTGGATTGATTGCCAAAGCTAGTTTGATTTCGCGCTCTGCCTCCAGCGGATAATTGGTTTTTTGGTAAGCCTGTGAAAACGAAAGATGTATTTGAGCCGTCTCTTTTCCTCTGGCAATTCGGACTTCTTCAAACAACAGTTTGGCGCGTTCTAATTGTTTAAGGTGCAAATAAGTTAAGCCCAAGGCTTCGGCAATTTCAAAATTTGGAGTTGTTTGAAAAACTTTTTCCAAATGGGGAAGGGCGGCTGGATAATCTTCTTTGGTAAAAAAAATATTGCCCAAAATGTATGATGCGCCTAAAAAATTCGGGTCCAGGGAAACCGCTTTTTCGGCTTCGGCAATGGCGTTATCCAATTTATTTTGCCGTAAATAAGCCACGGCTAAATTGAGTCGATTTGGAGCATTATCTTCATAAATTAACGAACTTGTCAGCAGGTTAACCGCCTCTTGGTAATTGCCTTCTTCAATCGCAATATTTCCTGCCCGTTGCAACGCAATCCCTAGAATTGCCCGATTTTCAATCGCGGCATTGGCTAAATCTCCTGAAATTTGATAGGTTTCGGCAGCACTTAAATGTTTTAGAAGTTCATCGTTTGCTTGATTGGATTGATTGGGCGGGGTTGGGGAATTTATCTTCTGTGCATAAATATTGAAGCCAAAAAGTAACAAAGTCAAAATCAATATTTTCGCGATCATAATGATAAGTAAATCCTATATTGCTAAATCTAAAAGCGGAAGAAAATTATAACACAAAATAAAAAAGGCAAGAAAATATTTGCCTTTCAGCATTTATTTTCTTGCCAATCCTGAGCCGTTAAAGTTTAGAAATAAAACTTTAAGGCGTATTGAATTTCCCTAGCTCCTTTGGTTCGATTAGCTATGCCAAAGTTACCTTCAAGCGAATTAGTAATTGATGTAATCGTGTTGTTAGTTGGGCTACAATTTGCATTACCACATTTAACTTGACCATTGTAAAAAGTAATCGGAAGTTCTCCGCGGAATTGGGTGGTGTTGAACGCATTGAAAAATTCAAAACGGAATTGAATTCTCGCCGCTTCTCCAAAGAAACTCTTGGTCAACCAAGAAGGCGCAAAGTTCTTATAAATCGAGAAATCTACATTTCTGGTTGCTGGTCCGGCACAGGTGGTTTTCTTCGGGGTTGTTTCACCGATTTTGTAACCAACCAAAGTCCAAGCCTTTGGATTGAAATAAGAGCCTTTTGTCCCTTCAAGGTAGCAAGGTTCGCTTTCAACCCGAATCGGTCTTTGATTAGCAACACCAGTTCCAAGTCCGGTTATACCGCCATTAAAAGACGGATTTAGGAATTCGGGTTGATCCGGTTGACCAAAGAGTGGATTCGGAATTCTCTGACCAATGGATGTGGCATTCAGATTTGGAGTCAACGAAGTGCCGCTGGAAATTTGCACGATGGTCGCTACTTCCCAACCGCCGATAATGTTTCTGACAAACGCATTCTGTCCCTTAAATTCGGGCATATTGTAAATCATATTTGCCACGAAAATATGTGGACGGTTAATATCCGATTCAGCCAAATCAAGTCCCCGATTGTTTCGATCAAGAACCCCAAAAGCACTATTGGTGCCGGATGAATCATTCAAACCGAAATCAGCCAATGACCTTGAGAAAGTGTAAGCCGCTTGCAATTGTCCTCTCTTTGCAAATCTGGTTCTGAACAACATTTGCATTGAATCGTAATTGCCACGACCTTCACGTTCAAAGATGTAAATTGAGCCGTAATTGCTGTATGGACGAAGTGCGTTGACCGCATTTGCATCCCCGGCAAAAGCAGCAGCTTTGCGATTTGCGGCTGAAACTTGATTGATGTCGCTATGGGTCAACTGTTTACGCGACCGATTACCGACATAACCAACTTCCAATACCGTTTCATTCCAAAGTTGGCGACCAACCGAAACATTGAACTGCATTGAATACGGAGTTGCGGCTTCGGGGCTGACACCAAATTTAGGCGAGCCGTTTGAGGCGGCACTCAGATTAGCAGTTGCAGTCCCGTCTAAGGTTCTCTCACCGCCAATTGATCTTGAAAACGGCGAGTTCTGAGTCAAAGCAGCAAAATAAGGACTCGTGCGTTCTCGGAGATAGAACAATCCAAATCCGCCTCTGACAGCAGTTTTTCCATCAGAGAAAACATCCCAAGCTAATCCTAGCCGAGGAGCAAGGTTTTTGTAATTGTTGTCTCTCAGCGACCGATTCGAGAACTGAAGCGGAGTGCTGGCACCAGCAATACCGGCACACGGATTAGTTCCCTTCGGAACGACTCAACCCGTTACAGGAATCGGATGCCGGACGTGCCGGATTATAAGCGGCGGGCGAGAACGAACTGATTCTGTCGCGGGCATCAGTAGATTCGTAAAGCAACGAATATCTGACACCTAATTCCAAAGTCAGATTTGATCTTGCTTTCCAGGTATCGCCAAAATAAAACTCAAGATTTTTATAACGATTTTGCCCGACTGCCATGGTGTCGGTTTCGCTAAAGCCATAAAAAACACCCTTGGTTAAAAGGTTAATGATTGCACCACCATCACCCCAAGATGCGTTATTTTGACAGCAAGCTCCCCAGAATTGAGTTGCTTCATTATTCGGACCTGAATCCTCATTCTTGGCGGCTTGGTCATACAAAAAGCCCATTTTAAGCGTATGATTTCCGGTAACCATTGAAAGATCATCTCTGACCGAATAAATGTCGAGTGAATTTCTAAATGGCGTTTGCGTCCAAAGGTCGGAACCTGAATTGCTGGAATATGGAGCAACGCCACCCCAGAAAACAGGATGCGGACGGTTTATTCCATTAACTTTCCCCGAAGTCGGGAAAAACCCTGGAACTGCTGTGTTAATTTCGGCATTCAAATCAGCTCCTGCTCCCGGATCAACATTGATCCGATTAGCGGAATAAGAAAACTGAACATCATTGATAGCAGTTGCAGAAAGTTGCGTGGTTAATTTAAAAGCTGCCTGTTTTGAAGGTTGTGTCCAACTACTTTCGACCGTTGGAAAAGCATCATCTCCCCACAAGTTGCTAAATAAAATTGGGTTCGGATTTGACCAATGATCTTGCGTGTAGCGTCCGAAAATTTTATTTTTAGATGTTAAATTGTAGTCAATCCGCACATTTTCTTCACGAAAGTTAATTGGTGAATTTGCCGAAGTTGACCAGTTGGTGCAACTACCTGTATTAGTCCGGTTTGGTAATGGGAATAATTTAATCACAGCCAATCCGGCTGGACTCAAATCTGCTGGCGCAATAATCGGAGTATCTGCTGGAGAACAACGTTGTCCGCCGGTTGTTATTCTCGGTTGACTGAAATTACCTTGTCGTTCCAATAAAGTCGGAACGCTACCGGAACGGGTTAAACCACGAATTTCTTTGTTAACTTCTTGTGAATAAAAGAAAAATAGTTTGTCCTTTCCACTTGTAAACATAGGTCCGCCTTCTCCAAAGTTGAAAAACGGCAACGGTCCACCGATAGAGAAGCCATAATCATTACGGCGCAATTGGTTTTTGCCGGAGCCGGTTGAATTGGCAAAATATTCGGCTGCGTTGAGCGCATCATTTCTTCCGAAATAAAAGAGACTGCCGTGAAAATTATTACTGCCTCCGCGGGTAGCAATTGAAATTATTGCGCCGGCGGCTTGTCCGTATTCGGGACCATAACTATTTCTCAGCGATTTGAACTCAGCGATAGCTTCGATGGAAGGAAACAACAAAATTGTTCGGTTTGAACCGGTATCATTGTTATTAGCCCCATCTGTTAAAAACAAATTAGCTTGACCGGAGTTTCCGTTCACCGAAAAGTCAACCCCGCCGAATAAGCCTTTACTTTTGCTATCAAAATTGTTGGCGGCTGAAACACCAGGTTGTAATTGGGTCAATTGGACAAAACTTCGTCCATTAAGCGGCAGTTCCCGCACTTGCTCACCTGAAACGATTTCACCGACCGTGCCTGATTGTGTTTCGATTTGAACGGTGTCAGCGGTGATATTGACCACTTCATTGACTGCGCCGGTCTGCAATGCTATATCTTGTCGGGTTGTATTTGATACATTTACTACCACATTTGTAACTGATGTTTCCTTGAATCCAGTTTTGGTGATGGTTAGGCGGTAAACGCCAATCGCCAAATTAGCAATCGTATAATTACCATCATCACTGGTCGTTACCGTCCGTTTAGTCCCCGTTTCAATTTGGATAGCGGTAATCATTGCATCCGGCACTACAGCACCATTTTGATCCGTTACACTACCCACAATCTGACCCGAAGTTCCTGTCTGTGCCGATAAACTACCAACACTCAGAAATAACAAAGCCATTGTCATTAACATTAGACTTGTGTGTAATGCAATTATTTTTCGTCGGCTTGCAGTTTGTAAATCGCCACTTCGCTCAGACGGACTTAATTTACACATAGAAATCCTCCTATCTTTAATATTCATTTTTTTGCTGTAAATGTCTGCATTTGATAACTTTACTAAAACGCCAAAAAAGCAGAAAATTTTGCCCTTCAAGCCTCAAATTTCTTGTTTTCTCAATCACTTGATTAAAAAAGTAACTTGATTGTCCCGATGGTTTTGTTTAAAGTTATAGACACTTTGTTGTATGACCATACAAAAGGTAAATCAAGTTAAAAAAAATGTCAAGATTTATTTGCCTTTTATTAAAGAAATTTATTGTCTAAATGAATAATAATTATGATGCAAGGATGTTTTGAAAATGATTAAAAAAACTAAGTTAATTGGGCTGATTATGATTGTTGCTTTAATCGCTGGAAATACTCCGGCGCAAAAGACGCTCAAAGAGGCATTTAAGGATTATTTTTTGATAGGCGCGGCACTCAATCGTTCACAAATTTTTGAAGACGATAAATTGAGCAAAACTATTGTCAAGACTCAATTTAACTCAATTTCGCCCGAAAATATTTTGAAATGGGAAGCCGTTCACCCAACGCCTGACCGTTATGATTTTGCCGCCGCTGACAAATTTGTTGAATTAGGCAGTAAAAGCGGGATGTTCATCGTTGGACACGCCCTTGTTTGGCATAATCAAACGCCTGATTGGGTTTTCAAAGATACCAAAGGAAATTTTGTCAAACGTGATGAATTGCTCAAACGAATGCGTGAACATATTTTGAAAGTCGTCGGGCGTTACAAAAGAAAAATAAACGGTTGGGATGTCGTCAATGAAGCCTTAAATGAAGATGGCACTTTGCGTCAATCGCTCTGGTTAAAAATAATTGGCGAAGATTACATTGCCAAAGCCTTTCAATTTGCCCGCGAAGCCGACCCGAATGTTGAACTTTATTACAACGATTATTCGCTCGAAAATGAACCAAAGCGAAACGGGGCAATTAAACTTATGAAAGGTCTCCTCGCAAAAGGTGTTTCTATCAAAGCCGTCGGGCTACAAGGACATAATAATTTGACTTTTCCGACACTCGCGCAACAGGACGCAACCATTACCGAATTTGCCAATCTCGGCATCCAAGTCAATATTACCGAACTCGATGTCAGCGTTTTGCCTGATCCCGAAGGTTTTAGCGGGGCAGAAGTGACTTTGAATTTTGCGATGAAAGAAAAACTCAACCCTTTTCAAAAAAACTTGCCCAAAGAAATGCAGAAAAAATTAGCTGACCGTTACGCTGAACTTTTTGGTGTTTTTCTCAAACATCACAAAACAATTGACCGAATTACTTTTTGGAATGTCACTGATAAAGAGTCGTGGCTGAATAATTTCCCTGTCAGAGGTCGGACAAATTACCCATTATTGTTTGACCGTGATGGGAAAACTAAATCGGCTTTTGACGCAGTAATCCAAACTGTAAAAGACTTCTCAGACAAAAATAGACGGGCAATCTTTGCTTGGTTTTGATGCCTTGCAATTTTCAGACCGCTCAGTAATGGGTAGTAAGAGACTTTTGAAAAGAATTACATATCCCTGTTTGACTTGTAAAATTTCCTGTCATTAAAATTTAATCTTTATGCAACCACGCACCAAACGTCAACGCGAAGTTTTAGATTACATCATCTCGTTTATCGAAGAACGTGGCTATGAGCCTTCGTATCAACAAATTGCGAGACATTTTCGGATTGCTTCAAAATCTGCCATTGCCAAACACATCGCCGCCCTCGAAACACAAGGTTTGCTCTCGCGCCACCGCGAAAACGGCAGTTTCGGTCTCCAAGTTCGCCCGAATACCGGTCTGGCTGAATCGGTGTTTGAAATTCGCTGGCTCGAAATTTCTTTCAAAGATGATTCTGAGGAAGATTGGGAACATGAACCTTTTTTTGTGCCGGATTTTATGCTTGGTTATACCGATCCCGAAAGAATTCGCGCCTTTCGAGTCCGCAATGATGCAATGTTAGATGAACAAATTTGCGAAGGAGACGTTGCTTTAATCGAGAAAAAACCTTTTCCGCGCGATGGCGATTGTGTAGTTGCAATTGTGGACAATAAGCAAATTGTAATGGAAAAATTTTATCGGTTAGGGGCTGAGGTTGAATTGCGTCCATCTAATCCAAATTATGAAATGATTAGAATTTCCGCCGAAAAAATTTCGATTCTGGGAATTTATCGCGGACTCTTGCGACCTTTGAACTAAACTAAAAATAGAATTTAACGCAAAGTCGCAAAGTTTGAAAATATTTGAACCCAAACTTTCTTTGCGACTCTGCCTCTTTGCGACTTTGCGTTAAAAACTTTCCCTTTAACTTATGCCTCAACTACGCTTCCTCTCCCCATTGGTGGTCTATAATTTTTTGGACGGCGGTGGATTCTACTAAAAATAAAGAGGTTAAAGAAATGCATTCCGCCCAAAACCAATAACACCAAGCCGATTTTCCAGCTCAAGGCTTCAATTCCCGCTTGTGCCGTTTCAACCTGACTTGTCAATTTCAAAGCTAAACTGACATAACCCAAATTTATCAAATAAAACCCGACCACCAGCAAATGATTGACCGAATCAGCTAAAGCCTCATTTCCTTGAAAAACGTCCACCAGAAAAACCCGACCGTTTTTGTAAAGCGTTTGTGCTACCCAACCGGTCAAAAAAATACTCAACAAAATATAGGCAATGTAGGTCCAAATTATTACGTTCATATTTCCTCCTAATTTCGGCAATTTTATTTTTGCCACTAATTTGGTTAAATCAAATTCTGTTCCAAAGTAGAAAATTAGCTTAAACCGCCTAAAATCAAGGTTTTTGATGCTATAATTTTTGCAACTTGCGAATTGTGATAATTTTTCTTGGCAAAGTGCGATTTGCGGTTTGTGATGCAAAATTGTAATCTGTTCTACTTGAATCTATGCCAAATAAACCAACTCCAAATGCAAGTTATAGTTTGACCTTGCGCGTCAAAATCCATAATCAACCCGGTAAGTTAGGTGAAATCACAACTGCCATCGGACGAGTCGGCGGCGACATCGGCGCGATTGATATTGTCTCGGCGGGTAAAGACTTTTTAATTCGTGATATTACGGTCAATGCCTACTCTGAAAAACACGATGAGGAAATCGTTAAAGAAGTCAGCACGATTGACGGGGTTGAGGTTTTGCAATCATCCGACAAAACCTTCCTTATCCATTTGGGCGGAAAGATTGAGGTGACTTCAAAAATCCCCTTAAAAACTCGCGCCGATTTATCAATGGCATATACTCCCGGCGTTGGTCGCGTCTGCCTAGCCATTCACAAAGACCCTGAAAAAGCCTATAATTTAACCATCAAGAAAAATATGGTCGCGGTCATTTCAGATGGAACTGCCGTTTTAGGTTTAGGCGACATCGGACCAGCCGCCGCGATGCCAGTGATGGAAGGAAAATGTCAACTTTTCAAAGAGTTTGGCGGAGTTGACGCATTTCCGATTTGTCTCAACACCAAAGACCCGCACGAAATTATCCAAACTATCAAAAATATTTCCGTAGCTTTTGGGGGAATCAATCTCGAAGATATTTCCGCTCCACGTTGTTTTGAAATCGAAGACCGTTTGAAAGAAGAACTCGACATCCCCGTTTTTCACGACGACCAACACGGAACTGCTGTCGTTGTGCTTGCGGCACTCATCAACGCTTTAAAAATTGTCGGCAAAAAAATGGACGAAATCAAAGTTGTAGTCAACGGAATCGGAGCGGCTGGCGTGGCTTGCAGTAAAATCGTGATGACGGCTGGGGTTAAAAATCTGATTGGTTGCGATACGAGTGGTGCTTTATATGAAGGACGCAAGGAAAATATGAACTGGGTGAAAGACTGGTTTGCCCGCAATACCAATCCTAACAAAGAAAAAGGGACAATCCACGATGTCATCAAAGGGGCGGACGTTTTCTTCGGTTTGAGTGCGCCGGGCGTGATTGACGAAAACGATCTTAAAAATATGGCAAAAGATGCGATTGTTTTTGCGATGGCAAATCCAACTCCCGAAATTATGCCCGAAGATGCGGTTGATTATGTCGCAGTAATGGCAACGGGCAGAAGCGATTATCCGAACCAAATCAATAATGTTTTATGCTTCCCCGGTATCTTTCGTGGAGCGTTAAACTGTCGTGCTTCGAGGATTAACGAAGAAATGAAACTCGCCGCCGCCAATGCGATTGCGGGGATTATTTCGGAAGATGAATTGCATCCCGATTATATTATTCCATCGGTTTTTGATAGACGAGTCGGCGAGGCAGTCGCCAAGAAAGTTGAAGAAGCCGCTTATGCAACCGGCGTGGCGCGGCGCGAAAGAGCGACATCCGAAACTGAATTTTGAGCATCTACTACCTTTGAGATGATAAAAAAACATCTGAAAAATTTGACCATCGAAGAACTTGCCAACACTTTGACGCATGGATTTGGCTTGCTCCTGAGTCTGTTCGGATTAGTCTTTTTAGTTATTTTGGCGAGTCTCAATGGCGATGTTTGGTATATTGTAAGTGCCATAATTTACGGACTTTCGTTGATTGCCTTATATGCCGCGTCAACGCTTTATCACGGCTCAACTTCGCCTGAATTAAAGGAAAAACTGAGGCTAATTGACCATTGTTGCATTTATCTTTTGATTGCCGGAACTTACACGCCTTTTACTCTGATTGCGTTGCGCGGAAGTTTTGGAAATAGTTTATTTTTATTAGTTTGGGCGTTTGCAATTGTTGGAATTGGAATAAAAATATTTTTGCATAATCGCATTCCCGCCGCTTCGGTAATTTCGTATTTGGTGATGGGCTGGATTGGAATTATCGCCGTCCAACCGCTTTACGAAACTTTGGGGTTGATGCCGATTTCGTTGATTGTAATTGGCGGTTTGGTTTATACGCTCGGAACTATTTTTTACAGTTGGAAAAGTTTCAAACATCATCACGCCGTTTGGCATTTATTCGTTTTGGGCGGAAGCATTTTTCACTTTTTGGCAATCTCAATTTACGTTATCCCCTACGTTACAAATTTATAGCCAAACCCATGAACTGTTTGAATATAAATGGGATAACGCGGATTATCTTCTAGTTTTTGGCGCAACCAAGCAATGTGAACATCAACCGTCCGAGTGGTCGGCATTGCATCATAGCCCCAGACTTCATCGAGCAATTCATCCCGTTTCAAAACCTCTCCGCGATGCTCAATAAAATATTGCAAAAGTTTGAATTCCATCGCTGAAAGTTCGACAATCTCACTATTTTTCTTAATCTCTGCACTTTTGAAATCAATCTCAACATCGCCAAAAGAATAGGCTTCAACCGAATTTGAAATAGCATTTGTCGAGCGTCTGAGCAAGGCTTCGATTCGTGCCAGAAGTTCGATAACTTCAAATGGTTTAGTCAAATAATCGTCAGCGCCGAGTTTTAAACCAACAACTTTATCCACCGTTTCGCCTTTGGCGGTCAGCATCAAAATCGGAGTAGTTATTCCTTTGGCGCGTAAATCACGGCAAACATCAAACCCGTTTTTCTTTGGCAACATAATGTCTAAAATGATGACATCAAACGAGTTATGCAGTCCAAGATTTAACCCCGCCTCGCCATCTCGCGCCGGTGTAACCTTATAACCTTCGCTGACTAAACGATCAGTCAGCGTAAAAATTAAACCTTCTTCATCTTCGACTAATAGGATTTTCATTTTATTTTTATTCACAGGGATTCAGGGGATAAAATCAGGATTTTCTTTTTGCTTCAATGTTTTATCTCTTTTCATCCCCTCTATCCCTGTGAAATTTTCTTGTTTTCCGATTGAGGAAGTGTGATAACAAACCGACTACCCTTGCCGATTTCGCTTTCGACTTCAATTTTGCCCTGATGCGCTTCAACCGTTTGTTTTACTAAACTTAGCCCCAATCCGTTGCCGTGAATTTGGGCATCAACCACGTCTTTAGCCCGATAAAATGGCAGGAAAATTTTCGAGAAGTCTTTTTTAGCCATCCCGATTCCTTTATCTCCAACTGAAATTTCAACTTTTCCATCAGCATTTTTTGCCGAAATTCTGATCCAACGATTTCCATTGCTATATTTGATGGCGTTGGTAATCAGATTTTGAATCGCGTGCGACATCGCATTTTCATCGGCAATAACGGTCGGTAAATCTTCGCTGAGGTCAGTTTCCAAAGTAAAATTATTGTCGTCCAGCAAAGTTTGACACTCGGCTAAAGCGTTTTCAATCATCGGTTTAACCTCAGTTTCCCGAAGATAATATTTTTTCTTACCCGAACGCGCTCCAGCAAATTCGAGGATTTGTTCGACCATTCCTGAAAGTTTTTTGCCTTCGCCTTTGATTAAATTTCCGTAGCGCGAAACCTGCGTTTCTTCCCTTGCCACGCCATCCGCCAAATTTTCACCCGCCGAATAAATCACCGCAATCGGAGTGCGAAATTCGTGCGAAACGGCTGAGACAAAATCTATTTGTCGCTGTGCCAAAATCTGTGCGCGATGGGCGGAAAGAAAAATCAAACCGATGCTCGCGCCCAAAAGTCCCAAAATCCCAAAACTAACCAGCAGATTTTTGCGCTTCGTATTTCCGACAAATTGTTCGAGCGAGCCCGCTTTGTGCTGAACATTCAGCATCCAAAGTCCGTTTGGATTCAAATTGCCTCGTTCAAAAACTTGAGGTTGTCCGCTCATCACTTGAATTTTTACCGAACTGTTTGAATTGGACGGGATGGCGGTCGTCACCCTCTTTTCAAATTTCTGATTGACAATTACGCCGTTACCCACGCTCGAACGGCTGATGGTGGAGGCTAAATCTTGGTTGATAAAAAAGGCGAAATTATTGGTCAAAAGATTTAGCATCGGAACGCTAACATCTGCCTTTTCAATATTTGCCGTCTGAAAAATAGTAGATTTTTTGAGATTGCTAAAGACCGAAAACCGATAATCGCCATCGGGAAAATATTTTTCGGCTAAATCCTTCAAAACTTTTTCTTTGATGACAGTTTCATCCAATTTGATAACCAGATAGCCGATGATGGGCGGCAAATGAATCTTTCGCGGCAACGAAGTTCTTAATTCCTCTAATGTCGGCACGCCCGAATTAAAATTTTCCATCGCCCGATTTTCCGATTGATAAATTGGCATCGTCAAAGTGAAATTAACATCGTCAATCGGTTGAAAATTCGTCTGGATTTCGCTAAAAGTTTGAGCCGTTTCATTTTTGAGAAACTGAAGTTTTTGAATATCAAATTTTAGAGCATCGCCATTCTGAAAGACTAAATCAAATCCTTTAATTTGTTCGGGATAGGCAGAATTTTGTCGCCAAGCCTCGTATCGTTCGGGGATTTTCAACTGCCAATTATCTTCATCCACCTGAAAATTAAAATAAGTAATTTGAATAAATTTATTAAAATCTTCGGCAAAATGTTGGGCATCAATTTCGAGCCGTTTTTGCATTCGCTCCTTTTCAGCCTCGCTGATTTGTCCTAGCCACGAATATTGCAAAAACGCCAAAATGCCAAGCAAACTCAGCAAACCAAACACCAAAACTATTTGCAACCGCGAATCTTTCACCAAACAATTATCTATAAACTAGCTACTTTTAACAATCACTTTTCCCCAGATTTTACATCCTTTACAATTTCTTTGCATATTCTTAATCATTTGCGTCATAGTAAAACTTAAAATCTTAAACTTATGAAACTACTATTTTTGATTCTATTAACTTTTTCAATCGCAACTTCAATTTTTGCCCAACAACCTGATTTATCTGAACTTTCGGAAATGGAAGGCGGACTCAGGGTTTTGGAATATTTTAAGGCTTTTAATTCGGGCGATGAGCAGAAATTGAAAGATTTTTTCTTGAATAATTTAACTGCCGAGGCACTCGCACGAAGAGGAGTTGAACCTCGACTTGAATTTCATAAACAAGTTCGCTCAGACTATCAAACTCTTGAAATTAAAGAAGTTGTGTCGGTAAAAATTGAAGATGTAGTTGACATCGAGCTTTTAGTTCAAGGCAAAACAGGTGGATGGATTGCTTATACTTTTACGTTTGAAAAAACCTCCCCACAAAAACTTTTGGGCTGGCAAATTGAGCCAACAGATGCGCCAAAAGGAGATGAAAAACCAAAATATGATGCGCCGAAAACCAACGCCGAATTTCTTTCAACCATCGAAAAATATCTAAACGACCTGGTTGCCGAAGATAAATTTTCGGGCGTTGTTTTAGTCGCTAAAGACGATAAACCTATTTTTCAAAAGGCTTACGGTCTAGCAGACAAAGAAAAAAACGTCCCGAATAATTTAGAAACAAAGTTCAATCTCGGCTCAATCAATAAAATCTTTACCCGAATTGCCATCGGTCAATTGGTGCAACAAAGCAAAATTTCTTTTGACGACAAACTCGGAAAATATCTGCCTGATTATCCAAACAAAGATGCGAGGGAAAAAGTAACGATTCGGCATCTTGTCACTATGAAATCAGGGATTGGAGATTTTTTCGGCGAAAAATTTGACGCAACGCCAAAAGATAAGTTTCGCAAAAATAGTGATTTTATCCCGCTTTTTGCCGATAAACCTTTAGCTTTTGAACCCGGCACAAAGGATCAATATTCAAATGGTGGCTACATTTTGCTGGGCGCAATCATCGAAAAAGTAACTGGCAAAAGTTACTACGATTTTGTTCAAGCAAATATTTTCAAAGTCGCCGGAATGACCAACACCGATTCGTTTGAAACCGATAAAACGCCCGCAAATACCGCAAACGGTTATTTTAAGGATAACCAACAAAATTGGACAAATAACGTGAACACACGTCCTTATCGCGGGAGTTCGGCAGGTGGTGGGTATTCAAATGCGGAGGATTTGTTGAAATTTTCAGTTGCCTTGAAAACCGAAAAACTAACCGTTCCTGATGATGATGGAAACCCTCGAAAAGATGGAGGTGTCGGAATCGCAGGCGGATCAGTTGGAATAAATGCTTTGCTTTTGGTCAGCAAACAATCCGGCTACACCGTTATCCTTTTATCAAATTACGACCCGCCAAGTGCTGAAAAAACCGGCGAGACAAATTCGGGATTGGATTCGACAAATTAAAAAGTAGCCCAAGGCAGAAAGGCGACTGTGGAGGAGTATATCCCTAACAGTCGCCTTTCTACTACATTTTCACATTTTTATCAGTTTAATTTGCCCGTAAGTTTTGCAGTCTTTCGCCGACATCCCGAAAACTTACATTGATAGCGTAAATCTGTTCAAATTTCTCGATGGCTTTTTGTTTGTCGCCACCTATTTCAAAGGCATTGGCAAGTTCGTAATACAAAGCGTGAATTTCTGCTTCGTTCAGATTTTTAGCCTCTAAGCCGCGTTGATACCACATCAGAGCAATATTCGGCATCTGTTTTTCCATAAAACAATGCCCCAGCAGATTGCAACAACCAAAGAACCGGCGACCACTATCCTGTGGAGAGGCTAATTTGACCGCCGTTTGAAATTCTCTGATGGCATCTTCCATCATCCCCATTTCTTTATAGGCAATTCCGGTTTGATAGGATGTTTCAAAATCGTCGTCTTCTGTTTGAACATTCTCCACAATTCCAAATTCCGATTTTATTTCGTCAAGCAAATTTGCTCCGGTTTGATTAAAACTTGAAGCAACAGGAGTTTCTTCGCTTTCAAATTTCTCCTCTGTTATTTCAACTGCTTCCGTTTCGGAATCTTCAACCGTTTCAGAGTTTTCACTTTCTACCGCCGGCTCAATCTCTTCTTGAGTTTCTTTAATCTCTTCATTATCAGGAAGATTCGGTTGGTCAATATTTAAAGAATCGCGCAATTTATCAATTTCAGGATGTTTGCCAAAGCGAACCTCAAGTTCGTCAATTGATTTGATGGCTAAATCGCTAAAACCTTGCGCGATGTAGAAATCAATGCCTTCAATTTCGGTTTGGAGAGTGTGCAATTCAAATTCGCTTAATTGGCGAACTTCATCGCTTCCGGCTTCGGCTTCGACTGATTGAAAATCGTCTTCGGTAATGGTCAAACTCTCTTGTTCAATCACGGAAACGCCTTCTTCGATGGTTTCAACCGAATCATTTTCGTCTTCAACTTTATTATCTTCGAGCGATGCAGCTAAAACTTTGGAAGTTTGGTGAACATTGCCATTTCCGTTTGAATAGCTCAATTCCGAGCCGTATTCCTCAAAAACAGCATCGGTTTGAGATCGCGCCTCGTCTTCTTGCCCCAATCCGGCAAAACTCTCAAAAGTGGGGACATCCGATTTTAATTCTCCGGTGGCATATAAATCTTTTGGAGGATTATATGGCTCTCCGCTGAGGACATTAAGTTCGTGCAGACGCTGGGCGTAATATGAATTTTGCGGAGACATCATAATCAATTGAGAAAGCGCATTTTTTTCATCATCCAGAGCATTATTTACTTTCGCGGCTTCGGCAAATTTCTCTAAAGAGGTTTTTAATCTAGTCTCATCACGTTGCCAAGAATGAAGTCTGACCAGCAGACGTAAAGCATTAACATTTTCGGGGTTTTGCACCAAAATCTCATTTATTAGAGATTCCAGAACCTCCGCTTGCCCGCCAACTAATAAATGCTCCGATGCCATTGAAAGAGTTCTCGTAGCAGATTCCAAATCGAATGTTTTCAAATAAACCTTAGCCAGGTCTAATAATTTCGGATAATTCGCCGGCTCTTTCTCAACCAATTTAACAACCGTCTGTTCAGCTTCCACTAAAGCCTTCATTTCGAGATAACAATCTATCAACAAATATATTATTTCCCGATTATGCGGTTGTCTGGTGAGAGTGTTTTCGAGCGACTTGGCGGCTTCGTCGGCACATCCCAAATGAACTTGAGAATCAACGAATCCCCGAAGGGCAATAATATCGTCAGGTCTAATTTCCAAAGCTCTGGAAAAAGCCGTCACGGCTGATTCATATTGTTTTCGGGCGGTCAAACGGCTACCCGCCTCAATATAGGCATTGGCGGCTTCTTCTTTTTGTTGGTCTTGCCAGCAAGCATCGGCAATTTTTAAGTAAATGTCGGTATTATTCGGGTCTAAGTTGGCAATTTGTTTCCAGACGGCTAAGGCTTCGGCTTTGCGTCCGGTGCGGGTGTATTGGTCTGCTAAAACGTTGTAATGAACGCGGGCTTCTGCAACAGAGCCTTTGGTTTGATAGAGGTGGGCGAGTTTGGCGGAAACTTCTAAAGAATCCGGTTTGAGACGCGAGATTTTGTTGTAAATCGCTATCGCTTTTTGGGCAAAACCTTGTTTGCCATAATGCTCAGCGACCTGCGTAAAACATTTGACAGCTTCATCCGGTTCAGAGGCTTTGGCATACAAATCACCCAGCATATTGAGCGTGCTGTAATCATGCTGATCACTTTCTATCACGCGTTTATACTCGCTGATTGCCGCACGGATTTTACCTTGCGCTAGAAAACGCTCGGCATTTCGCATCGCTTTTACTTTATCGAAACTCATTAAACTTATTATTTGGAAAAAATAACCTGAGAGCCTACTATCTTTGGAGATGAAAACGCAGGGCTGACTTAAACTTTTCCCTGCAAGTTTAAAACTATCACGGTGAGACAAAAATTGTCAACATTTTTTAACAATTTTTGCAATGTTTTATCTGTTTAATTTTATTTTTCTTCAAAGTGATTTAAACCCTTTCATTTTGAGTTTCTTTTGGAAAATTTTAGATTGTTTCGGCAATTGTCACAGTCAAAAGTTGTAATTTTTCCCAAGCCACGATAATTTGAATAAATGCCCGAACTACCTGAAGTTGAATTGGTCGCAAAATCATTGGATAAACTTGTGTCGGGGCGAAAAATCGCAGTTGCCGAATTGCTCCGCCCGCGTCTTGCTCCTTTTAATTCGCCTCAAGAATTTGCTCTAAAGTTAAAAGATTCAATAATTAACTTTGTTCATCGGCGGGGCAAGCACATCCTGTTTGACTTTGATTCAGGGCAAACCCTAATCACTCATCTGCGGATGACCGGACGTTTTATGTTGCTTCCGCTTGAACGCGAATTGCCCAAACATTCGCATGCTGTTTTTTATCTGGATGATGAAACTCGTCTAATTTTTCAAGACCAGCGGCACTTTGGCTTAATGAAGGTCATCGAAACCTCAAAATTATTTGAAGCAAAAGAATTGCGTGACCTCGCCCCGGAGCCGTTTTCGGACGAATTCAACCCGAAATATCTGAAAGAAGTTTTATCCAAACCAAAACGCCCCTTGAAAGAGTTTTTGCTTGACCAAACTAAAGTCTGCGGACTCGGAAATATTTACGTTTCGGAGAGCCTTTTTATAGCAAAAATCAATCCTCAAACCTGTGCCAATGAAGTTTCTGCCCGAAAAATTCCCGCTCTTTTTCGAGCCATCCGCGATGTTTTAGCCGAATCAATCTCACAAGGTTCAACTCTGAATGTGAATCCCGAAAACATTGACGGAAGCTATTATGGCGGCGATTATGAAGGACATTGGCGCGTTTATGACCAAGAAAATAAGCCCTGTGTGAATTGTCAAACCAAGATTAAACGCATCGTGCAAGGCGGACGGTCAACCTATTTTTGCCCCAAATGTCAGAAGTAAAAGAAGCGATAAAAAAAGAATCAAGTTTAGTCAATTTGAGTTAAAAGAAAATTCTTGATAAGGTTTCCTTTTGTCTTTCTGACAATATTTTCTACTATATTACTGAGGTTTTTATGTCAATTAAATTTGAAGCCTTCCTGAATGGGGTTGATGAAAAAGCGTGGCTCGCTTCTTTAGATACGCTGTTACCCGAAATTCACGAAGTTGACCGGATTGCAGCCCAAGTTTGGTTTCGCTTTTATCCTTTAGAATTGTTTCGCGCTTTGCAAAATGCCGAAGATAAAGAGGCAATGCTCCACGGTTTTGCGATGCAAGGCAATTATGAATTAAAAAATCAAATTGATTCATCGCATCATTTTCTCTACGGACATCGTTTTTGGAAAGAGGTACGAGCAGAAATCGTCAAACACGCCGAAGCATTCAATCAGGAAAACACGAAGCTGGCGGATGAGGTTCGGAACATTGCGAAGTTGGCAGCGCAAAAGGTTGCCGTAGATTCAACTTTAACTGTTGGAATAACTCTAGTTGGACTGATGACGCTGGCGCAAAGCGGGTTTGAAGCCTTCAAAAATGCCGAAGGAAAAGTTTCCAACTTTGATAAAAAATCTGCACAAGCAATTTTAGCCGAACGCGCCAAGGATGATTCGCAAGGTCTTTTGGGTTTCTTAAAAACGGTTGATAAACAATACACCATTACTTTTGAAACGGCTTCGACAACTGACAAATTCAGAGCTTTTGCCCAGCAAGAAATTACTTCCGCCGCGATGAATTGCAATATTCAAACGGATGATCGCTGTATGGAAGGACCGATTCCGGTGGAATGCAAAAGCGCGTCTTGCGGAACTTGTTGGGTTGGAATTTTGGGCGGTGCAGATAAAATCACGTCCGTTTCACCCCGCGAAGCCAAACAAATGAAGATTTTTGGCTACAATCAGCCGGAAGGCAGTAATCCTTTTTTACGTCTTTCTTGCCAATCAAAAATTTCGGGGAATGTGACGATTGTGATTCCGCCTTGGAACGCAGTTTTTGGCAGAAAAGTTTATGGCAATATCGAGGATGTTGAATTAGAACCAGCCACGACTTCGGCTCAAAAATTAAGAGAAACGATTGCTGATGCTGTCAGTAAATAAAGAAAACATTCAGTTCCTTTCAACTTACTCAATTTTAACCAAACTAAACCCGACATAGCTCTCGCGTTCCGTTGGACGAAATATGCGCGAAAAGCCGAGCGGGAATCTGAGGCGGAACTTCCCCAACTTCCGCCCCATAAACTTTATAAGTTCCTGTGAAAAAAGCGACCAGCAACGGAAAATAAGAAGACAGGGAGAAAGGGAGACGCGGAGAAGGGGAGAAACTTGCCGCGTCCCCGTGTCAAAATGAATCTTTCTGACAATAAAATCTCGCCGGTTTGGTATGTCGTAATCGCTGTTCTGTTGTGGAGTTCGGGCGGACTTTTTATCAAAATGACGAGCGTTTCGGGTTACGAAGTTAATTTGGGACGCTGTTTTTTTGCCGCCATTACGATTGCCCTGCTCACCAAATTTCAAGCCCTCAAAGCTGATAAATTCACGATTTTTGCTTCGCTTTTCTATGTTGGCGCGTTATCTTTTTTTGCTCTGGCTAATAAAAAAACGACCGCCGCCAACGCAATTTTTCTGCAATATACCGCGCCGATTTACATTTTAATTTTCGCACCGCTGGTTTTAAAAGAAAAATTTCGCGTTTCGGATTTGATAACGGTTGCGGTTTGTATCATCGGAATGGTTCTGTTTTTTGTTGATTCAAATCCGATTGCCAATCTTTCCTCCGAATCTCAGTTTGTCGGCAATATTTTAGGACTCTGTTCCGGCGTTTGTTTGGGTAGCTATATTTTACTGCTTCGACATCCAAAAGCCTTAAACCAAAATCCGGCGAGTTCGGTTTTTTATGGAAATATTTTTGCCTGTTTAGCGATGTTGCCGTTTATCCTTCCGACTCCTTCAAACTGGACGGGGACAGATATTTTCGCTGTCATAATGCTGGGTGTTTTCCAAATCGGTTTGGCTTATTTTTTATTTACTTACGGGGTGACTCACGGAGTTCGCTCTCTCGATGCCAGCATTATCGGCTTTATCGAACCGCTTTTGAATCCGCTTTGGGTGTTTTGGTTTTTGGGCGAAAAACCAAGCAGTTGGGCGATAATCGGTGGAATGATTATCATTTCAGCCATTATTTTTCACACTTTGAGAAATCGTTCTACATCAGGATCGCCGAAGTTGAACTGACATCAACTAACATCGGGTAAATAACTGAATCTGCCTCCTCGTCTAATTCATCAATCAGTTTTCCAGCCGAATTATTATCAACCGGACGCGAATAATAAAAGCCTTGCCCATAATTACAATGCACTTTGCGGAGAAAATCTAATTGTTCTACTTTCTCAATCCCTTCAGCCACCACGTCAATCCCAAGATTGGCAGCTAAATTGATGATGGTCTGAACGATTGCCTCATTTTCATCGCCCCCCCCAATCCGATTGATAAACGAGCGGTCAACTTTCAGCGTTTCAATCGGAAAACGATGGAGATAGCTCAAACTTGAATAACCCGTCCCAAAATCATCAATCGAGACTCTGACCCCCATTTCCTTGAGACCTTGGGCAGTTTCGATTGCCTGTTCGGCGTTTTTCATAATTACGCTTTCGGTAATTTCAAGTTTCAAACACTTCGGTTGAAGTCCGGTCAAATCCAAAATATCTTTCACTTGCCAAATCAAATCTTTTTGTTCCAATTGACAGCCCGATAGATTCACACTGATGATTAAATCTTTTGCCGCCGGATTACCTGCTTGCCATTCAGCCATTTGACGACAGGCTTCAAATAATCCCCACTTTCCGATGATTTTGATGAGACCTGTATCTTCGGCAATCGGAATAAATTCATTCGGAGGAATTAACCCTCGAATCGGATGTTGCCAACGAATGAGAGATTCAAATCCGATAATTTTTTCGGAATCAAGCGAAACAATGGGCTGATAATGAAGCAAAAATTCTTTCTTCTCGATGGCGCGAGGCAAATCCATTTCGAGTTGAAGTTTTGAAAGTGCGCCTACTTGCAATTTTGATTCAAACCATTCAAATCGCCCTTTCCCTTTTACTTTGGCGCGATACATTGCAAAATCTGCATCACGGACTAAGTCTTCTGCTTTCTCATAATCACTTGAGCCGAAAACAATTCCGATACTAGCACTAGCATATATTTGTTGCCCTTCAATGAAGACAGGTTTTTGTAATTCTTTCAGAATCCGTTCAGCAATAGGCTTAACCTGCTTTTTGTGATGGGTATTTTCAACTAGAATTACAAACTCGTCTCCACCCAATCGAGCCAACAAATCGCTAGGGCGAATCAGCGAACTTAGTTTTTGAGTAATTCTAACCAATAATTCATCGCCGATTTGATGCCCCAAACTGTCGTTAATACTTTTAAATCTATCTAAATCAATAAATAAGGCGGAGAAGCAATATTCTTTGCTAAACTTCATCCTTTCCAATGATCGTCTTAGTCTATTGATTAAACATTTTCTATTTGCTACTCCGGTAAGGGCATCGTGCATCGCATCGTGAGCCAATTTTTGTTCAACTATCTTCCTTTCGGTAATATCAGTCAACGAGCCGACCAATCGAAAAGCACGCCCTTCTTCATCTCTGACGGCAATGCCCCGCACCATCAGCCAACGATATGTGCCATCGCAATGCAAAACCTGATGTTCGTTATGGAAATTTGATGTTTCGCCTTTGATATGTTTGGTAAATTCTGTCAGAAACTCATCTTTATTATCCTCGTGAACTCTTTCAAACCACCAATCTCTGGTCGGTCGCTCTTGAGTATTAAGCTCAACCCCTAAAATTTCCATACATCTATCCGAATAATAGATGTCATCCGTTGCAAAATCCCAATCCCACAAACCATCGTTTGCGCCCTTTGCCGCCAGAGCATATCGGGTTTCGCTTTCCCTCAGACGTTCATACATTTCTTGCATCTCGTTTGAAGAAATCGTCAATGATCTTTCTAAAAGATACCTTTCCTGATCTGTTTCGATGTAAGCGCGATTGATTCTTTCTAAAAAATCATCCCATTCTTCGAGGGTGGGGATAACATTTTTATCAAGCGAAACTTTCTTTAACTGGCGTTTTAATAATGAGTGAAACATAGTTAACAGTCCTCATAAATGGTGGTGAGAGCAATTGATTGATTGTGTAAATCACAAAAACCTTTTTCAAATGGACAAATCTCGCCATATGAGTAAAAACCGATTTGGGTTGTTCCAATCGGCATCGAATCCATCACGGCTTCCAGTTCTTCCTCAGTTCTTTCGCCTAAAATCAAACGCCGACCCACACAACTTATGACAACTGAAAGCATTTCCAATCCATTTGAAATATTTGGCTGAGCTATCAGAGCTGCCTCTGATGCGGCATCAATCAATCTATCCAAATTGGAGCGCATCAATTGAACCATCGAGCCTTCCGGTAAATCTCCAGCAAAAGTCATTGATTGATCGGCTTCATTAACGCCTAAAATGGTGCGGACGATTCTTTTTTCCTCACTAATATTTGCCCGCAGAGCTAATGGAAAGAGTAAAGCCGAAGCGGGCAATTCTGTGGCACGTTCGCCCAGATATGTTTTGTATAACTGTAAAGCGGGTTTTCCATCCAATTCAAATAATTGATTACTTTTCGATTTGGTAATCTTTCTTTCAGGTCCAAAAATGTCCCAACCGCCTTTTGTGCCGTGTTTGATTTTGACATTCTCGCCATAGAATCCAACCGCAGTCACAAAATTACTTTGTGGAACGCGGTCAGCCAAAACCCAAGTTTTACGAAAATAAGATTTATCGCCCGCCAATCCTCCCGTCACCATGACCGAACTTGGCAAAACTGAATTTATTCCGGCTACCAATTCGCTTCCATTGATATTTAAACCGTCAGACAAAACCATCACCCCTTTCAAATCATCACGATTGAGTTCCTTTGCCAGTTTTGCACCTGCTTTCATTGACTCATCCATATTGCTGACCGGAGCAGTAGCAATTTTGAGGGTGGTTTTGTGAAATTGGACAATTGCGCCAACAATGCTGTCATCATCACAAATATTCCCTAAAATTTCGCCTGCCGTGGAACAGCCGATGACTTTTGAGTTTGGAAACTGCTCTGATATTTCCTTGATTGGATGAAAGTCATCCATAAAAGAACTAGCACCAAAGAGTAAAATCAGGGTTTCGGGGGAATCCATTTCCTTAGGTAACGGATCAGCCCAGCCATTTTTTTGATTGTAATAAAATTTTGAAATTTTCATAATTTGAAAATCTGAACATTTTGCTCAGTTATTAGGTCTGACTTAGTTCAATTTGAATAGCTGGGAGTGAAAATCTGTCATTTTGAACGAGTTGCTAGGCTTTTACGCCTTTCACAATTACTTGGGCAATTGCTATGCCAAAGAAAAACATCGGTTTATTTTTTATAAATTTGATTTGGATAATTTGGTCAGGTTAAGGTTTAGGAGATTTTCCAACTATCTGAATAATAGATTATTATTCAACCTTATTCAACGATTTTCTTTTCCTCATTCATAAGTTTTGCTACATGAAAAATATATTGAATCCCTGAAATGAAAGATAACGCCGCAACCAAAGTATAAACTGTCGGCAAATAGTAACCGCTATTGTAAGGAAAAACTGAGGCAACCAGGATGATTCCGATAGCAGAAATTTGAACCACCGTGCTGATTTTGCCAAGTAAAGAAGGCTTGAATCCGCGAAAATTCGTCATCATAAAGATTGCCATAGCCACCACGACAATCAGAATATCGCGTCCGATGACCGAAGCCGTCACCCAAAATGGAACGGGAAAATGTTTATTATCAGCCGGCAAAATGTGCGGTAAAGTTAAGAGAATAAAGGCAGTTGTCATCAAAAGTTTGTCAGCAATCGGGTCGAGGATTGTGCCGAGTGAAGAGCTTTGATTGAAACGGCGGGCGATAAATCCGTCAATCCCATCCGAAACTCCCGCAAAGAAAAAGGCAATCAACGCCCATTCATATCTGCCGTAATACAAAAGGCTGGCAAAGACCGGAATCAGTGCCATTCTTAATAAAGTTAGTAAGTTTGGAATAGTTAAGATTTTGTCAGACATCAGGAGTTGTAGATGTTGTATTTCAGACAGTTGTTGCCCGTAATTCTAAAACGGTTATTTCCGGCGGACATTGGTAACGCATTGGGACGACAACAGTTCCGATTCCGCGAGTAATATAAATTTGGGTTTCTTTACGATGATGCAACCCGCTCGAAAATCTACGTCGGCGATTTGGAAACAGAAACTTTTCGCGCGGTTCGCGAAATTTGAGCTGTCCGCCGTGCGTGTGTCCGCTCAAAACCAAATCAATTCCCCAATATGCCGCCCGCCGCATAATTGCCGGATTATGTGCCAACATTAGTTTCATTTCATCGGCTTTTGAGCCTCGCAAAGACTGTCTTATATTGCTCAAGCCTTCGCCAAAATCATCCACTCCACACAGCCAAAATGACTCGTTTCGCGCTCCAAAACGAAAGCCTTCATTAACCAGCATCTTAATTCCATTGCTTCGAAATTCAGCCGTCACCAATTCGGCATTTGTCCAATGATCGTGATTTCCCAAACAAGCAAACGTGCCGAATTCCGATACAAGTTGGCTCAAAATTTCGGCGACAGGAGCAATATATTCGTTTTCGTGCGAGACGTAATCACCCGTCAAAACAAACATATCAGGCTCTAATTGATTGGCTTTTTCGACAATTTGTTCGATAAATTCGCTACTCGTAAAAGGGCTGTGATGAATGTCGGAAAGTTGGACAATCCGAAATCCGTCTAAGGCTTTCGGCAATTTGTTAAGAAAGATTTTGACCTCTTCGATTTGAAAAGAATTGGCTTCGGCAAGGGCTTCACGCGCCTTTTGTGAATATGCGCTGGCAAGCGTCAGCAATGCTCCGTCCGTCTGCACTACGGGTCCGAATTTGCCGTAGAATTTTGCTCTTTGTTGTCCTAATCCTCGAATCATAATTAGAGAAGCCTCTGAAAGTATAACTTTTCGAGCAAGGTCTGACAACAAATTTAACTACATCTTCTACGGCTCCTGCAAAGTAAGCAAACGGTAACGCCGCCCTCACTTAGGTTGATAAAATTCAAGTTGAGCTATCATTAAAACCCGAAATTGAAGTCTTAGACTGCATTTCAAACGTGGAATAGGCAGAGAAAAAACGCCACCGAGACGCTGGCGTTACGTTCTTTACTACTTTGGAAAATCCCTACTATATCTTCACTACATCTTCCAAAATCTGGGGACCAGCAACATCGTGATGATGAAGACTAAAACCGTCAAAATTGAGCCGATTTTGACAAAATCAAAAAAGCGGTAACGTCCGGGTGTATAGACCAAAACACACGCCGGTTCGAGTGGGGTTAAAAATGAACTAGAGGCAGCGTAAGTAATTGCAATGGCAAAAGTTCGCGGATTCAGACCGAGTGCCACCGCAGTTTTTACCGCTACGGGTAGCACTACCAATGCTGCCGCTTGATTCGACATCGGTTGAGTTAAAGCGACCGTCAAAATGTAGAATCCGGCTAAGATCGCGGTGGGTCCAAATTGACGCAGATTAGTCGTGATGAAATTCGCCAAAAAAACATCGGCTTGAGTTTTTTCCATCGCCGTCCCAAAGCTAATCATACAGGCAATCAAAACCAATAGACGAAAATCAATCAACGAATAAAGCTCGGCATAACGAATGGTTTGGGTGACTAAAAGCAATAAAACAGCCAGCAAAACGGCAATTACCAGCGGAATCTCAATTGGGAAATAATATTTGGAAAGAGACAACAAAATAAACAGCCCAAATGCCGCAATCGCCCAACTTTGTTTATTGCTTCGGACGCTTCTCTTTGAAATTTCTTCCAACAAAAGCAGTTCATTATTCACGACCAACGGCTCAACCAGACGAATTTTTCCTTGCACCAGCAAAACGTCTCCAAATTGTAAAGGAATCGAACTGAGCGTTTCAATAATCGTTTTGCTATGGCGATTGATGGCTAAAACGGTCAAATCATAATTTTGACGAAATCCGAGAGTTTTGAGAGTTTGCCCGATAAAATTAGAATCGCGCATAATCATCACTTCAAAAAGTTCGATTTCGCCGCTTTCCAAAACGCGATCATTCAGATGAAAATCGGGTTTAATTTCTAATCCGACTTCAGATTTTACCCGCAAAATATCAGAAATCTTACCCTCAACCACCAGCAAATCATTCATCCTGATTCTTTCGGTTGGAGTCGGAGCAATCCGCTCATCTTTTCCGCGAATGATTCCGATGACACTCAAATCCAACTCCCGATTGAGGTTAGCTTCTCCTAAAGTTTTATTGATGAATGGCGAATTTGGTAGAACTACAACTTCCGAAACAAATTCACGAATGTGATATTGCTCGGTAAAGGATTCTTCTCCGCCGCGCCGGGGCAACATTCTGATGCCCAGAAAAAGCATATAAATTGTTCCGCAAATAGCAATTGCAATCCCAATCGGAGTGAGTTCAAACATAGAGTATGCGGGCATATTATACCGCTGAATGGCACTGCTCACCGCCAAATTGGTTGACGTTCCGATAAGGGTGCAAGTTCCGCCTAAAATCGCGCCAAAAGCCAACGGCATCAATAATTTAGAAGGTGGAATCTTTGCCCTTTCCGCCAATCCCATAACCACCGGAAGCAGCATCGCCGTAGTGGTCGTATTTTTCATGACCGCCGCCAAAGCCGCCGCCACCAGCATTATCAAAGCCGTCAAGATAAATTCATTATCGCCCGCCATCCGATAGAGTCTGCGTCCCATCAAATCAACCAGTCCGGTTTTGACTAATCCGCCGGTCAAAATAAAAAGCCCGGCAATGGTGATGATGATATTGTCGCCAAAGCCTGCCAGACCTTCTTGGGCGGTTAAAACTCCAGTCAAAATAAGTCCGATGACGAGCATAATTCCGACTACGTCCACCGGAATCTTTTCGGTAGCAAAAAGCGCAACCGCAACCAGCAATAGAATCAATGTGATATAGATTGGACTCATATTGGGAAAGGATAGCAGAAAGTTGGCAAAAGAGGCTAGATTTTTTTACCAACTTTTTTTAGATAATTTTTTTGTCTTCTTAGTGCTTCTTTGTGGTTAAATCTTTTGTTCCCGAAACATTGATTGACCATCTTCGCAAATCTTCCTCTTTTCCAACATTATTCGTCAACAGAACAACCGACTTAACTTTCAATTCCGCCAAAATCTCCGCCGCCGGACGAAAACTTCTCGCATCTTTTTCAAAACCCGCTTTTTCGTAGGCTTCCGCTTGCTTCATTCCCGCTTTTTTATACGGAATACTCGCCATCAAAGCCAAATGCCCGTTGCCTTTGCCTTCCTGTTCGAGATAAATAATCACGCCTCGTCCTTTTTGCCGAATCAATTCCTGCGCCGTTTCCATTTCCGCCTGACATTCACATTCGACGCTGTTAAAAACATGCCCCGAAACACAAGCCGAATGAACGCGGCAAATCAAATCTTCGCCCATTTCGACATCACCCATCACAAGTGCGATAGATTCCTTCTGCCCGTCGTAGTAGAGAATTTCGCGGAACGTGCCGAATTTTGTTTTTAGGTTGCGTTCTGTAAGTCTAAAAATCATATTCTTCTTCGTAAAATTCTCAAAAAGTTTTTTCAGGAATTATGCTGGCGTGGCGTGCGGTCAAAAGCCATTTTCCGTTTCGCTTCATCCAAATATTTGTGTAGCGGCGATGCACGGTTTGTCCTGCTTGCGGAGAATTTTCGTTTGGAACGAGTGTTTCGCGTCCCATCACGATAATCGTTTTTCCGTGAATCAAAACTAACTCGATTTCCCGCACAAATGAAGCGTAATTGATAACCCCGGAACGAATTAGTTCTTTGACGGCTTCATTTCCTTTGCTTATTTCGCCGCGTGGATTATTAACGGTAAAATCTTTAGCACAAAGCATGTCCAGAGATTGAAAATCCTTTCGCAAAATGGCTTCAGCTTGGGCAAGATCAAGTCGCCGGATTTTTTGCTCAAGCGTATCTTTCGGTTTTTTGGAATTCTCCTGCGCTAAAACAAATGTCGGACACAGAATCAAAAATGCTGCCAGATAAAAGCCAAATGTTTTTTTCATATTATTTTCTCACTAAATTTTCACGCATTCACCACGCTTCACGAATTCTCCGCTTCCTTTATCAACCAAACATTCGCCGTTTTCAATCACGACGCGCCCGCGAGACAAAACCGTTTCGACTTTACCTTTCACCGTTTTGCCTTCGTAAGCACAATAATCCACGTTCATATGCTGGGCTTCCAAAGTAAACGTATGTTCTTTTTCCGTGTCGAAAATCACGATGTCGGCATCGCTTCCGACGGCGATTGTGCCTTTTTTCGGGAACATTCCAAACATTTTCGCGGCGGCAGTTGAAGTAAGTTCGACAAAGCGATTGAGCGAGATTCGGTTTTCGACCACTCCGCCGTTGTAAATCAGTTCCATCCGATATTCAACGCCGGGAGCACCGTTTGGAATTTTCGAGAAATCGTCGCGTCCCAAGTTCCTTTTGGTCTTTCATACAAAACGGGCAATGGTCGGTGGCGATAACGTGTAAGTCGTCCATTCGCAAGCCTTTCCAGAGTTCGGCTTGGTTATGTTTTTCACGCAAAGGCGGTGTCATCACATATTTTGCACCGTCCCAATCGTCGCCGTAATCGTCAATTGAAAGAAAAAGATATTGCGGACAAGTTTCGGCAAACGCCAAAATGCCTCGATCACGGGCTTGGCGGACTTGGTTGAGTGCATCCGTGCAGCTTAAATGCACGATATAAACAGGCGTTTCCGCCATTTCCGCAAGTGCAATTGCCCGATGAACGCCTTCGGCTTCGGCAAGTGTCGGACGAGTTAAAGCGTGATATTTCGGCGCGGTTCGACCTTCGGCGAGAAATTTTTTGATAATTTCGTTGATGACAATTCCGTTTTCCGCGTGCATACAAACGAGCCCGCCGCGTTCGCCTGCGGCTGACATTGCCCGATAAATTGTTGCATCATCAGACAAAAACACGCCCGGATATGCCATAAACAATTTGAAAGACGTGATGCCTTCGTCAATCAATTTGAACATTTCGGGCTTGTGCTGGTCTTCAAAATCAGTCGTAATCAGGTGAAAACCGTAATCAATGACGGCTTTTCCCTGAGCCTTTGCGTGCCAAGTGTCCACGCCTTTGAGCATTGATTCGCCTTTGTTTTGCACGGCAAAATCAATAATCGTCGTCGTTCCGCCAAACGCCGCCGCACGAGTTCCGGTAAAGAAATCATCGATCGAAGATGTTCCGCCAAACGGCAAATCCATATGCGTATGCGGATCAATTCCGCCCGGAATCACGAGTTTTCCGCTCGCGTCAATGACCTTATCCGCTTCGATATCAAGCGTTTTGCCGATGAGCGAAACTGTTCCGTCTTCGATTAAAATATCAGCGTGATAATCATCAACCGCTGTTACGATTCGTCCGTTTTTGATTAGTGTTTTCATATTTTTTAGTCATCCCTCCATCAATTTTGAAACTCTGAATAACCCGTTTGCCAAAGGAAAAAAGCATATTCTTTCGCAGTTTGTTCAAATTGCTCATCTTGCGTGATACCACCGAAATGTCCGGCTTTGTAATTTATATCTAGCAAAACCGGACTTTCCGCTGACGGAGTTTGCCTGCATAGCTGCGGCAAATTTCGCCGGGATGTAGTAGGTAACACGCGGATCGTTTATTCCTGCCGTGATCAGTTGCGCCGGATACCGAATACCATTTTTGATATGATAAATGGAGTCCATCTCAAGCAGCGACTTAAATTCTGATTCTAAGGCTACCGTCCCAAATTCCGGAATGTTTGCCGGGACCGTTCGCTGAAAATTCCATTCTCAGTGTGTTCAAGAGTCCGACTCTGGCTATTGCAACCTTGTATAAATCAGGACGTTCTGTAATCGCCCGTCCGATCATTATTCCTCCGGCACTTGAGCTAATAATTCCAAGTTTTTGCGACGATGTATATCTGTTTTTGACGAGGTATTCCGCGCAGGCGTTAAGGTCTTTCCAAGTATTCGGTTTTGTGCTTTTTTTGCCCGACAGATACCATTCGATACCTTTTTCTCCGCCACCACGAACGTGGGCATAAGCGAACACTACACCACGCTTTAAGAGGGGCAGTGTTTCCGTTCGTAATGCGGCACTAAAGGAGTTCTTCCATATGCCCCGTAACCATCCATAAAGACAGCATTACTGCCATCTTTTTTTAATCGGGTTTTATCATAAACCAAACTAAGCGGAACTAAAACACCATCATGAGAAGGAACTTCTATCTCCTCAAAAACCAGATTTTCCAATCCCGGGAACGTTAAAAGTTTGAATCGTAATATGCCCTTGATAAATTTTTTCGACTTGAGATCATAACTCCAAACTCGTTCCTGAGAAGTCCATCCAGCCGTTATTAAAACAATCTCATTATAGTTTTCGGATAAACTATCAACATAGACGTTTCCTTTTATTCGAATATTTATCTCGGACAGTCGTTCTGTTTTTAGATTCATAAGCCATTGACTTAACTATCAGATCGTATTTGGATTTGGTAAATACAAGAAAATTTTTAGTTAGAGCCACATAATCAAGTTTCCATTCACTACTGCCCTGCAAATATTGTCTTCGCACTTATCAGATTAGGCGAATCCAAATCGGTCTTCACTAGTTTAAAGTTCGGGTTGCCCTTTGCCGTTAGAAAATAGATATCCTTGCCCTGCACAAAATAATCCTTAATTTGATCTTCTTTGTTGGTTAGCGGTTTCCAATTTATTCTAGATTTTTTGAGATCGCTCTTCGGCGCGTAGTAGCGGTGCGAAAACTTTCGGTATTGACTCGGGATAGTAAGATGTATGGACAATTTTTGATCACGCCGACCAGACGGAAAATCAGTCGGCTGGAGCAAGTCCGGGGTATTTCTCTTGAACTTGCAAGAACGATGTCAGCCTCGACCGGTGTGCCTAGGACGTGAAGTTTAGCAGTTATGTTTAGACGATTCTCTTTCGCTCGGAGGTCATAATTTTTATATTCGTAATAAATTATCTCCGTGTTGCTTTCGCTCACGAATGATCCCGGTCTGCTATGTTTAATAATGTCAGGCAGGAATTTACCGGTTTGAATATCTAAAATTTTAAGATCGCCAAGTTCCGTTTCCGTCTTCGTAAAGACTGATTAGCAGTTTTCTCCCGTCACTACTTACTCTGGAACTAAACTCGAAAATTTTGCCTTCGACATATTTTTCCGGATCGAACAGCAAAATTTCTTTACCGTTTAGTCCCGTCCGGTAATAAAGTTTCTGAACCTGCTCATTCGGAAGCTGTTTTCCATAAAAATATCTGTCGGCAGTTTTCGCTACGGGAAAAACTGCGTCTGCGGTATATGTTTGGTTATTTTTAAGTTCATTAAATATCGTCTGTCGGTTCGGAATTTTATCAAGGATTGAATTTGTGAAGTCAGATTGGGACTTTAGCCACTCTTGCACCTCAGAATCATTTTGATTTTCCAACCACCGATAATTGTCCGTGACCTTCACACCGAAATACTCATCCGTCACCGGGCGAACAGGTGTCGCGGGATATTTATACGACTGAGCATTGATAACAACACTCAAAAGTAAAAATAAGGTCAAATTTCTCATGATTTTTTCAAAATTTTTGTATGCCATCATCTGCGATAAAAAAACCAATCCATCTCAAGCGTTTTGCCAATCAGCGAAACTGCTCCGTCTTCGATTAAAATATCAGCGTGATAATCGTCAACCGCTGTGACGATTCGTCCGTGTTTGATTAGTGTTTTCATATGTTTTAGTCAAATTCCGTGATTTACCCCGGTTGTATACTGATTAGAGCGATTTTACCTTCTTTGTCTAAATTCAATCTAAAAAGTAAGGTTTGCTCTTTATAAACTAGTCGATAACGATAAATACGAGTTTCAATTTCAACTTTTTGTTCAAGAAGCTGAATTTCGCTGAGTTCACCGAGGGATTTTAGAAACTCACCTGCCGCTTTGGCTCTATCGGGAAACAAAAGTGCTTTTGCCTCGGTCGTAAAAAGATTCGGATCAACCGTTTCATCGACAAATTGCTTCAATAATTCTTTTACCATTGAAGTTACTTTCGGTTCTTTATCTTCGATCGCTTTTGGTGGGCTCTCGGCAAGAATCGGCTCATAAGATTCGCGGCGATACCGTGAGCAAGTTTCTTCGGATTGATTTGTGAACGGTTGACGAAGACAATAACAGTCAGTTTTTTATCCGGAAACCTCGCAATAAACGACATAAACCCTTGCCAAGCCCCGCCATGTTCGATAACACGCTGTTTATTGACCTCACCTAATGCCCAACCAAACCCGTAAGGATATGTTTTTCCATCATTTAACTTAACCGGTGTCCACATTTCTTCGAGACTTGCTTTCTTTAAAAGCTTTTCGCCATAGAGTGCGGCATCCCACTTTGCCATATCATAAACGGTCAAATACAAGGCTCCATCGGCAGTTGTATTTAGCGTCGGAGAAACCCATTCTTGATTTTTGATTTCTCCTTTCACGAATTCGTATCCTGCCGCCCTGATTCGGAACAATAGTCAGCTTCATTTATAATTCGGGCAGTCGTCATTCCCAATGGTTTGAAGATTCTTTCCTGCAAAAAATCACCATAGAATTTGCCCGATACTTTATGAATCAAAATGCCGAGCGTGACATAACCAAGATTGCTGTATTGCCATTTTTCACCCGGCTGAAAACCAAGCGGAATCGCTTTCGCCCTCGTCAACAATTCATCTTCCGGGTAGTCGCGGCGGTAATCAAAATCCTGCGGATAATCGGTCATTCCCGAAGTGTGCGTCAAGAGATTTCGCACGGTAATATCTTTCCAACTCTCCGGCACATCACCCAAATATTTACCGATTTTCTCGTCGAGATTGATTTTCCCTTCTTCAACCAACATCATCACAGCGGTCGCGGTGAATTGCTTGCCAACCGAACCCGATTGAAAAATCGTCTCAGGTTTAACTGCAATTTGATGCTCGACGTTTGAATACCCGTAACCTTTGGCAAGCACAATTCCGCCATTTCTTACCACTGCCACCGAAACGCCCGGAATCTTTTGCTTTTGCATTTCGCTTTTGACGAAATCGTCAACTTTGGCGGTGGTCGCATCTTGTGCAAGACAAGACGCAATAAGAAGCAGAATTATTCCGAAAACTGTTACAATTCGTCCGTTTTTGATTAGTGTTTTCATTTGCTTTTCTTTTTAGTTTTTTCAACTTTTTTGATTTTCTTGGCATTGTCTATCATCCATAAACAAGCCATTTTGATTGCTCCAAGTTCTTTGAAATGACGATTTCGGGCTTCGCTTCTTTTGACAGCCGAGATATGCGCCGAAGATGTTCCGCTGGCTTTGGCAAGGTCGGTCATAGTTAAACCAAGCGAGTTCATTTCATCGGTCAAACCTTCCAAACTAACATAATCAAGATAATCTCTGATTTTTTCTAAACTATTGAGTCTAGCGCGTTTGACCTCTTTTATTACCTCAAACTCTTCGGGGTTTTTGAGAAAAGTATGAGCTAAAGCAGTTGAATGATGACAACCGCCTTTCCCAATATAACAACTGCATTGGGCATCAACATATTCGCCATAAATCTTGAGCGAAACAGTATATTCGCCGTGATTGCCAACGACATTGGCGGTTATCTTGTCGTTTTTTATTTCGCCATCATAAAACTGTCCAATATATTTACGAACTTTGTCATAAATGGAAGATTCGCCATATTTTTTTGCAATTATTCTTTTTAATTCTTCAATGTCCATAAATTTAAAACCATTCCGCCGCCGCCGAAAAAGCCGAACATTGATTCTTTTGCCATTTCAACGGTCGGTAATTCATCTGTTTGCCGAAGTTTGACGTTTATTTGTTGAGTAAAGGAACGCAACATTTCAAAAAGCATCTCGCTTTGAACGCGGATTTCTTCGGGACGAACACCGAGTTTTCGCAAATTTTCGACTAAATGAAATGGAATATTTTCGTGTGTTTCCAAGATCGTTTCTTCTGGTCTAATCAATTCAAAGGCGAGAATTATTCCTTTCGAGCCTTCGGTAATCAACAACATTTTTGGGAAAAACGGGCGTTGATTTTTTTCACGGACAGGCATCGGAGAGTAGTTAAAATCAATCTCCAAAACCATACCTTTCTTTTGCGGAAAGTTTTTTAGTTCGTTAATAATTTCCTCCGGGGCTTTCACAAAAACGGTAAATTCTTCGGGCGGCGGAATTGTCATTATTTCATCCCGCCAAACGAGTTTTCCGCCTTGTTTTTCCGCAACTCTGACCAAATACAAATCTTCGTCAGGGTCAGCTAAAAGGGTGTCATCATCACGGATTCGTGGAGCAATTTCTAAAGTTTGCTCCATTGCATAAATCAAAAAACGGGCTTCTTCGGCGGTAACGAAATACGGCATAAAACCGGGGTGAATACTGCGAAAAAGCGGATAATTTTGACTGCCGCGAAATTTCAGACCGAGTTTTTTGATAAGATCGTGGTCTTGTTTTTCGAGTTGTTGGCGGTCTTCAAACGAGGCTTGCAGTTGCGGAACGTCAAACAAAGCCAACGGATTATTTTCGAGTCCGGCATCGGGGTCGGAAATATTCCAATAGCCATACAAACCTTCCGCGCCCAGATATACGCCCATCGAAAGATGTTCGCCGAGCAAGCCCATAATGCTGATAAAGCCGATTTCGTCCGTTTCAGGATTTTTGACACCAAAAAATTCGGCTTCTTCCATCCATTCCCAAGGCTCAAGTTCTTTTACTTGAACGGCAAGTTCATAGAGCCGTTTCCATTCTTTTTCAGTTGGTTGTTTAAATTTAGTCATTTTTTTGTTTTGCTCAAACTCTGAAACAGAAGCGAGCATTTTTGCCGATTTGAATTTATTTTAATTTAAGCAATGCTTGACTATATGTAAAGTTCACTTCTTTTTACAAGATAATTTTTGCCGATGTGTTTGCCGATTATCCGTTTGATTGTAATTAAAAATCAAATTTTCCAACCTTAGTTTTTAGCTCGCGTATGCGAGCGAGAGCCTGTAGCCCGTAGCGCAAGCTACAGGAACAACACGAAACAATTCAAGCTATCGAATGATAGCGACAGAAATTATTAACGTGAATTTTTCTGTCACCCGACTTCGCGGGCTTGAATTTGTTTTCATCAATTCCACAGGCTTGCGCCTGTGGCTACATGCTTTCGTCCGCATACGCGGACTTTTTGAATTTTGTTAGCACAATGCAAAACCTTTATCCAAAGCACTTATCAATTCATCAACATTATCTTTCGTAGAATTCAACATCATTCCCGTCCGAATGACATTGCCGTAAAGTCCGCCTTTGCCGATGAGAACGCCTTGCCGTTTGGTTTCTTCAAAGACTTTTAAGACGGCTTGCGGGTTCGGTTGTTTTGGTTTTGCGGTCAACAACTAATTCAATTCCTTGCATCAATCCCATTCCGCGAACATCGCCGATGACTTCATATTTTTCCTGTAATTCTTCCAATTTCGCTCGCAAATAATCGCCAACGACTTTGACATTTGTCCGCAAATCTTCGTCTTCAATCAATTTAATTACCGCAAACGCGGCGGCCGATCGAAACGGGATTTCCGCCGAATGTGGCAAAAGTTAAGCCGGGGAATTTGTTGGCAATCTTCAGCAGTCGCAATCGTCCAACCGATTGGAACTCCGTTGCCCATTCCTTTGGCTGAGGTGATGATGTCTGGCTCAACAGCCCATTGTTCGATGCCGAACCATTTGTCGCCCGTTCTGCCCCAACCTGTTTGCACTTCGTCCGCGATGCAAACGTCCGCCGTGTTCGCGGGCGATTCCGTAGGCGATTTCAAAATATTCGGGCGGCGGCATGATAAATCCGCCAACGCCCAAAATCGGTTCAGCCATAAATGCAGCGATTTCACCAGTTGTGGTTGTTTGAATAATTTCCTTGATGTCTTTCGCACAAGCCAGATCGCAAGAAGGATATTCAAGTTTGAAACGGACAACGATAGCAATACGGAGCAGGCGCGTGGACGATTCCGGCAATTTGCGAGGAATCGGTTTCCAAGTTGAATGTCCGATTGCTCGAAAGTGCCGTTGCACTTCTGCCCGAATAACTGTGGCGCAAAACGACAATTTCGTGTCTGCCTGTTGCTAATTTTGCGGCATGAATTGCCGTGTCGTCTGCTTCCGTTCCGCTTGAAGTAAAAAATGATTTTTTCAACTCTCCGGGCGAAATTTCGGCAAGTTTCTCCGCTAAATTCGACTGCGTTTTCATTCGCGTAAAGCGTCGAAGTATGTGCGATTTTATTGACTTGCTCAATGATTGCCGCGTTGATTTTCGGATTCGCGTGTCCGACGCTGACCGTCAAAACGCCGCCGAAACAATCAAGATATTTGTTTCCTTGGTCGTCCCAAACGTATTCGCCTTCGCCTTTGACGAGCGCGACTGGCTCTTGATAATAAGTTGCCACCGCCGGAAAAAGAAATTCTTTATGCTTGCGGACGGCTTCGGATACGGTAGTTTTTTGTTCTGTTTGTGTCATATATTTTGTATAGAAAGAAATGGTTTAAGTGCCGTAAAATATAAGGGATATGAGGAGAAAAAGCAACAAAAATATGTAACTTCAATCCTTACTTGTAATTTGTCTCAAAGTGTTTCGTCATTTTTTTCCTGTGGATAGCCACAGTCATTCAACGTGAGCAAAACCCTAGTTTGATAATCAGTTTTGCTTAAAATAAATCTCGGATATTTCCAAAAGGTAAAATTATATGAAAATTAAATTAGTGGCTTTTCGCTTTGTCATCGCTCTCTTGGCATTCTTTTTAGGCATTTCTTTTTTTGGCGGTTGGGGATTGATGCAAAATAAATCACTATCACCTAAACTTGAAATTGCTGAAACGATAGAAAATAAAGAGCCGATTATTATTACAACTGTTGAAAACCCTTCTGAAACTGAGACTTTTGAGGAAGAAAAACCTAATTTTGAGGAAGGCGGATACTATTACATCATTGGAAAAACTCCAAAAGCCTTTGCAGATTTTACCGAATTCCACATTGAACTTTGGGATTATGATGAGAAAAAAGACGAGATATTTATGGTTCCACCAAGCGGGTATGTTGATACAAAACAAACATTTAAGTTCAAAAGAGTCTTTCTCGGCAAGCAAGATATTTCATTTGAAACTGAAAATGTCCACGGTATCAGTTATCAATTCAGCGGAAAACTCGTGGATAAAGTTTATGTTTTTGAAGAAGATAGAGTTTTTTTGGAAGGAACTCTGAAAAAATTAAAAGATGGCAAAAAGATTGCCGAAGGAAAATTTAAATTCAGTTGGTATGTTGGCGGTTGCTAAAAGTAAAAAAGCCGCGATTTTACTCACGGCTTTTTTACTTTTTACTTTTGCCTTATTCTTCCACTTCGTCCTCTGCCAGATCAAGCAGCGAAGCGGCGGTCACTAAATCATCCTCGCCGGTTCTAATTAAGCGAACACCTTGCGCTGAGCGACCTGTTTCGCGGATTTTATCAACGCCGAGTCGAATCAATTTGGCTTGTTGGGTAATAATCATAATTTCCGAATCTTCTTCGACCGGAAATGCCGCCACCACTTTGCCGGTTTTTTCGGTCGTTTTCATATTGATAACGCCGGTTGCCCCGCGTTTGGTCAAGCGATAACTGCTGACCAAAGTTTGCTTGCCAAACCCTTGTTCAGAAATCGAAAGAATTTTCTCCGTTCCATCCGAAGCGCAAACCGAGACGACAAAATCGCCTTTTCGCAAGTTCACCCCACGCACGCCGCGAGCGACTCTGCCCATCGGACGAACATCTGTTTCTTTAAAGCGAACCGCCATTCCATCGTGCGTAGCAATCAAAATTTCCTTCGTTCCATCAGTGGTAATGATGGACAGAAGTTCATCGCCTTCGTCAATGTTTATCGCATTGATACCGTTAATACGAATGTTTCCATAGTCAGACAACGCAGATTTTTTAATCACGCCAAGTTTGGTAACCATCGTCAGATAAACTTTATCGCTAAAATCCTTGACGGGCATCACGGTTACTAATTTAGCTTCGGTCGGTAGATTGACCAGATTGACGACCGCCTTTCCGCGTGCCGAAGGTTCGGCTTCGGGAATCTCGTGGACTTTGATTTTATAAACTTGTCCGTCAGCGGTGAAAATCATCAAAAATGAATGAGTTTCAGCCGTGAAAAGATGTTCGACAAAATCTTCATTTTTGGCTTTTGCGCCAAGTCTGCCTTTACCACCGCGACCTTGTTTGGAATAAGTCGCCACCGGCGTTCGTTTGATGTAACCGGCTTTGGTGACAGTAATTACAACTTCTTCATTGGGAATCAAATCTTCAATTGTAAGTTCCACTCCGGCATCAACAATCTCAGTTTTGCGAGCATCGCCAAACATCCGTTTAACTTCCTGCAATTCGTCAATAATTACTTGGCGGAGTAGTTGTTCATTATTCAAAATTGCTTCCAATTCGGCGATATGTTTTAGAATTACTTCGAGTTCGTCAATGATTTTTTGACGTTCCAAAGCTGAAAGGCGGCGGAGTTGCAAATCCAAAATCGCTTGCGCTTGAATATCGCTAAAAGCAAGTCCGCCCATCACTTTCTCTAAATCTTTCAAAAATCCGGCAAGCGTTTTGTCTGAAGCAACGCCTTTCCAAGTTTTGACTTCGTGCAAAGTATCAAATTTTGCCGTCAGCCATCCTTTTGCCTCATCCACCGCCCGCGAATTGCGAATCAGCGGAATGATGTAATCCAGCGCGTCAATCGCTTTGTTCAAACCTTCCAAAATATGCGCTCTGGCACGAGCCTTTCTCAGCTCATATTCGGTTCTGCGTTTGATAACTTCGCGCCGAAACGCGACAAAATGCTCAAGAATGGTCTTGAGATTCATAATCTTCGGCTGCCCTTCGACAATCGCTAAATTGATGATTCCAAACGATGTTTGCAGCGGTGTGAGTTTATAAAGTTTGTTCAAAACCACCTGCGGAACAGCATCACGTTTGAGTTCAATTACGACCCGCATTCCTTCGCGGTTTGATTCGTCTCGAATTTCGGAAATACCATCAAGTTTCTTTTCGTGAACAAGTTCGGCAATCCGTTCAATTAGTCTGGATTTATTGACTTGATACGGAATTTCGGTAATCACCACCGCATCACGTTCGGTATTATTGCGCCCGATTCGGTCAATCGCGGCTTTGGCACGAAGTTGGATAATTCCGCGTCCTTCCCGATACGCCCGATGAATTTCTTCGCGCCCGTAAATAAAGCCGCCGGTGGGAAAATCAGGACCCGGAATAAGTTTTATCAATTCGTCAATCGTAATTTCAGGTCTTTTAACCAGTTCAATCGTTCCGTTCAATAATTCGGTCAAATTATGTGGCGGAATCTTGGTCGCCATTCCAACCGCAATCCCTTCCGAACCGTTTGCCAACAAAGTCGGAATCCGCGTTGGCATTACTTTCGGCTCGGACAAAGATTCATCGTAATTCGGCTGAAAATCAACGGTTTCTTTTTCAATATCGGCTAGGATTTCGCTGGTGAGTTTTGCCATCCGAACTTCGGTATTGTGATTGATAAATCCATTTGCCACGAATGAATGACAATCGCTATCAACCCGAATCGAATAAACTTTTTGTTCGCCAAGCGGTTTGATTTCAACAATTGGGTCAAATAAATAGTTGGTTTGCGCCAATTGTTTGATAAGCCCGAAGTCCTCATTTGAAACTGAATTTTCAATTCGTCCAAGTGAAGTTTGCAGACGTGGCAAACGGTCAAAGTTATGTCTTTCAAGCCAACTGTTATTAGCAAAAGCATTTGCCCGAACAAAACCCGCGAGATGTGGCACAAAGTCTGATTTTGAAATCGCCACGCCCGAAAATTCGGCTAAAACAATTTCCAAGGCTTCACGTTTTACCTGTGAAAAGAAGCCGATTTTATCTGCGAATTTCTCCAAATTTTCTTTGCCCGTGATGCACAACCGATGCGTTTTGCGCCCGTGCGAAGCGTCATCATAAATTCTGGCGACAATTCCAAACCGCAATAAAACGATTTGAGTCTGTTTGAGAAGTTCAACACTATTTGAAGTCAAAGTGACACGCAAAAGACTCTTAGCTGATTTTTCAACACTTCCATCGCCCTCATACATTCCACGTAAAAATGCTGAAACAACATTTTTGGGCGAATTGAGAATCGTTTCGGGAATTTGTTTCTCGTGCGATTTACCGTTTAAGCCTAAATTTTTGAATAGTTTAACCACAAATTGGCTGACAACTTGCATTTGCCACCAATCTTTTTTGCCGTAGCTGGTTGGTTTTCTCAGCCAACGATGCAGACGACAATCGGGGAAAACCCGCTCAAATTTTTCAACAAATTCATCAGCATATTCGCCTTCCGTATTGACAAAATCAATGCAATCTTTGCGAATTGAGCCTTCTGCCACCAATGCACCCAACAAAAAGGCTAAATCTTCGTTCAAAGTTTCGGGCGTTTGATGAATTTTGGTGCGCGGATTTTCATAAGTCGGCAAATAATCTTTGAGCGAAACTTCGTTTTCAGTCCAAAGAGTTTCGCTTCTATCTAAAACTAAATAATCATCTTTTTTGAGTTCGGCAATCGTTTTCCAAACAAAATGCGGACGATTGTTTTTGGCAGTTTCCCAAACTAAAAGCGGATGATTTGAAGTTCCTTCAATCTCGTAACCGTGACGGGTTTTGACGCGAAAAGTTTCGTGTTCGCCACAATCAAACCATTTACTAGCAGTATTTATTTTTTGTTGATGCGAGAGAATTTTGATGTCAATATCTTCAGTTTCGGCAAGTTTCCCAATTCGTTTCAGCCCTTCGCTTGTAACAATAAGTGCTTTATTTGTAACGCAATATCTCATTGCCGCGGCGTTGTCGCCATCAACGCTGCCAAAATTCCCTTGCCCATCAACCAACATATAACGCATGGCAAAATCCTGCGCCAGCCGAACAATTGTGTCATAAACTGCGGTATCACCGTGCGGATGGTATTTGCCGATCACGTCGCCTACGACACGAGCCGATTTTTTATAAGGTTTGTTGTAGGTATTGCCAAGTTCGTGCATTGCCCACAGGACGCGGCGGTGAACGGGTTTAAAACCATCGCGCACATCCGGTAGCGCACGCCCGACAATAACCGACATCGCGTAATCGAGATACGATTTCCGCATCTCATCTTCAATATTTATTTGTTGTTTTTCTAAAGTTGTATCCATTTATCTAAACCTTTGGTATTTACTTTTTTAGTGGTAATCAGTTTGTTTTGAATATTTTCACAGAGTTTGGCAAAAGGTGTGTAAAATAAAATTTCTGGAATTCTTCTTCCTTTAATGGTATCTTAATTTTACAGGCTTTTTGCCATTTAAGCAAATCGCCAACCCCTTGCAAATATTGATTTCCAGCACATTTTCCTTCATTTCTAAATCAATATTTTGCAAACCGCCATCTGCAATTTTTTCAAGTGAGGATTTTTGAAAATGACAGTTGCAACCGAGCAAGATGCCCGTCGGATTCGCCGTATAAATTTACCTTTGCCAATTCGGGTCGAACATAATATTACCAATGAAACGCCGATGAATGAGATTACCCGTTTGATTGACGTTTCCGCCTTTGGAGCAGGTTTTAATCTAAACCATCCAATCAAACGTGGTCGACTGGTCTATATGACTATTCCGCTTTCCAGACAATTACGAAATTATGATTATCTCGAACCGCAATACAAGGTTTGGGGAATTGTCCGGCATTGTATTCCGGTGCGTGAGAAAGTAGGTGAAAAATATGCGATTGGAACGGCTTTTATTGGCAAATATCCGCCCAAAAGTTATGCCGAAAATCCCGCCAAACTTTATGAAATATCTCACCGCGAGGAATCTAATTTTTGGCATATTGTTGAAGCTCCCAATAATCCTGATGAAAGCCATTTGCCACGCGAAGACCGCCGACATACCCGCTATCAAATTCCGGTTGGGACTACGCTTGAACTTTTAGACGATATTGGCAACCCGATTGCCCAAGAAACTACTGTGTCCGAAAATATTAGTCTTGGCGGGGCATCGGTTTTTACTAATCTTGATGCAAATGTCGGTTCATTTTTGCGTCTTACCAGCGAACAATATAATGTGACCATTACGTCCATCGTCCGTAATAAAAGAAGAGGGAAGGACGGAATTCCGCGCCTTCATCTCGAATTCTTTGACCGTTATTTTCCGCTTCAAGGGATTGAATAAACTTTAAGCCAACCTGAATCAATATGACCACCTCCATCACCGAAATAACTAAACGCAGACTCGAAAGAATCTCCATCGCACTCCCTATTTTGGTAGATTGTAAAGAGAGTAAGGACACCGCTTGGCAAGAAACCTCGCATTTGAAAACGGTAACCATTTATGGCGCGGGCTTTAACCTTCAGCATCAGGTTTTAGCAGGACAACTTCTCCATTTAACCACGGCTTTTCCGACTAAACTTCGTTGTTACGATTTTTTAGAACCGCAATATAAAGTTTGGTCTTTAGTTAGATATTGCCATTCATCGGCTGATAATGGTGGCTCAAATACCTCTCATTCTGTTGGAGTCGCATTTTTGGGGAAAAATCCGCCGATTAGTTATTTGGAAGACCCCTGCCGACTTTATAACATCGCGCAATTTGATAAAACCGGTTTGTGTGTTGTTTCAGAATCTAAAGAAACTCCTTCGGCTCCCCAGCCGCGCCCCTTTATTCCGCAAAAACATCCTCGCTATTCGATTCCTTTTGAAGTGATAGTTGAGATGCTTGATGAGCGAAAAAACCCGCTCAATCAGGAATTTACCGTTACGGAAAATATAAGTCTGGGCGGAGCGGCGGTAAAAAGTGTTTTGAACACCAAGATCGGAGATTTCGTGCGGATTAGTTGTATTGGCACCGATGTCGCAATTCTGGCTGCTATCCGTAATCGCCGACTCGGAGATGACGGGATTCCCCGTCTGCATCTGGAATTCCTCGACCGTCAATTTCCACTGGAGGGGATTGGATAATATTTTAATGAGGAGCTATTACGATTGGATGATCTTCCAAACACAATTGACAAAATGTTATGCAGGCAGAAACCGATAAAAAGTCTCGGCGAAGAATAGAGCGTATTTCATTGTCAATCCCGGTCAGAGTTGAGGGTCGGGAAAATAAAGATGTTTCGTGGAGTGAGATGACGCATTTTCACTCCATTTCCGCATTTGGGGCAGGCTTCAATCTCAGTCATAAAGTTATCGTGGGACAATTACTTTTATTGACTACGGCATTTCCTACTAAACTTCGTTGCTACGATTTTAGCGAAGTTCAATATAAGGTTTGGACTTTAGTGCGACATTGCGAATCAGTCAAAATATCAGAAAATTCAAAAGAAATATTTACGATTGGAGTGGCATTTCTGGGGAAAAATCCGCCCGTCAGCCATCTGGAAAATCCATCTAAACGATATTTACTCTCTAATTTTAATAAAAATGGATTTTGTGAGATTTCGGAGTTAGGAGATAATGATGACGAGCCTCTGGCAGAAAAGCATACTCTGGTTGAACGACGTGACGAGCGTTATGCAATTCCTTTTGAGGTTTTTGTTGAAATTCTCGATGAAAAACAGAATCCGATTGATCACGATTTAACTTTTACGGAAAATGTAAGTCGAAGCGGTTCGGCAATCAGAACCATTTTGAATGCCCAAGTCGGCAACTATGTCAAAATAAATCCGGTCGGGTATGATCTCTCGATTCTGGCTGTTGTCCGTAATCGTCGAACCGATGAAGATGGAATTTCGCGTCTGCATCTGGAATTCATAGACCAGCAGTTCCCGCTCGATGGAATTGAGTAAAATTCAATTTGGGAGAAATTACAATTTTTTGAAAATATTATGTCGGTAAATACCAATCAAACATCGCGCCGCCGGGCAGAACGGATTTCATTATCAATCCCGGTCAAAGTCGAATATCAAGAAAGTAAAGAAGTTTCGTGGAATGAAATTACCCGCTTTCAATCCATTTCCGCCTTTGGAGCAGATTTTGCTCTCAGTCAAAAAGTTGCCGTTGGACAACTTCTTTTGTTGACCGCCACATTTCCGCCGGAGTTTCGCGGCTTCGATTACAGTGTTTGGACTTTGGTGCGGCGATGCGAACCCATCAAGGCTTCCGGCAGTTCAAAAGAACATTTTTTGATCGGAGTCGGATTTATCGGCAAATATCCGCCGATTAGCCATCGCGCAAATCCGGGCAAACGCTATCTCTTATCGGGTTTTAACAAAGATGGGTTTTGCGAAATCGCTGAGATGCGGGCGGATGATGAATTGTCGCACCCGAAATTCAGTTTTAAAATTCAACGCCGAGAAGAGCGGCATTCAATTCCGTTTGAGGCGATAGTTGAAATTCTGGACGAAAAAGAAAACCCAATTTTTCAAGAATCAACCGTGACAGAAAATATAAGTCATCGTGGCTCGGCAATCAAAACTGTTTTGGATTCCGAAATAGGCAGTTATGTCAGAATTAGCTTAGTTGGATATGATATTTCGATTTTGGCGGCTGTCCGCAATCGGCGAATCGGCGAAGATGGTGTTTCGCGCCTCCACTTGGAAAATATTGACGGACGGTTTCCACTTGAAGGAATTGGGTAAAATTGATTTATTGATTCATTTGTTCATTTGTTCATTTGTTCATTGTTTTTGAATGAACGCTTCGTGTAATCTTAAAATGAATCAATGGCGAAATCAATCACAACCAATTCCAAAATTCAATATCCTGCCCCGATAGTCATCGAATTTATTCGGTACTCTCTGCTTTTGATTAGCAAAATCCTATGGCGGATTGAATATCACGGCACTGAAAATATCCCGCAAAAGCTGGAAAAAGGTTTGCTGGTCGCTCCAAATCATCAGACCTTTATTGATCCATTTTGGGTTTGTCTGCCTATCCACCGCAAATTTCGTTTTATGGCTTGGGACAAGGCTTTTAAGTGGTTTTTGATTGGCAAAATTATTCGTTATTTAGGCTCATTTCCCGTCAGTCTCAAGCGCGGCGGCACTCGAAAAGCAATGCAAGAAGCCTTAAATTCTCTACGAGATGGGGCAACTTTGATGATTTTCCCCGAAGGTTCGCGTGGGTTTTCAGACGGCAAATTGCTTCCTTTCAAAACCGGCGCAGTTCGGATTGCAATGGAAGCCGGAGTTCCGATTTTGCCCGTCACGATTCGCGGTGCAAACAAAGTTTGGTCGCAAGACATTAAATTTCCACGCTTTAAAAAAGTTGAGATTTTCTTTCACCCTGTTTTTGAGATTCCGCCGATGGATGAAAATGTGGATGAACACGAATTTGCCGAAAAGTTGACCGCAGAACTCAAAGAAATAATTGAAAGTAAATTAACGGGAGTCTTGAGTCTTGAGTCTTGAGTTAAGTGTTTTTCGTAATTCGTCTTTCGACTCTACTCCTCAATTTCGAGATACGGACATCTTTCATTGAGCAAGCCTTGACTCAAAATCAAGCCAATCCAAAGTAACAAGGCGATAAATGAAGCTACCCAACCGACTAAAGCAATTGTTTCGTTAAACAGAATTCCAAACAGAATCACAAAAAGTCCGAACAAGGAAAAACGGAGAACGCTTTTCTTCTTTCGTTCAACACTTTCGAGCCAATTGATTCGCGTCACTTCGGCTTCCATATAATTATCATCATTATTGAGATGTGAAAAATATTCGTTTTCGCCTCGCGCCCAACGTCTCAGGGCGTTATTTTCGGCAAAATGGGCGGCTGTGCCAAAATGATGAATGACGTGAGCGATTTTTCCTTCGCGCAAGGCGATTTCCGCCAATCCCCGCACCGAACGAAAACTTTCCTCCGTGACCGAAAGCGTTTTGTAAAAGACTTTGGCAGCCCGTTTCCAATTTCCGTATTGAAAATAAGTTTCGCCGATGCGTGCCAATAAATCTTGATCTGCTCCGGCTTTTGATTCAGCCAAACGCAAGGCGGCAGTTGCCCGATGAAGCAGTTTTTTACTGCGTTCGAGTCCGGCGTAGGAATGCAAACAGCGAGAAAACTCGAAAATTAACCACGCATTATTTGAATCCAGCCGAAGCGCACGGCGAAAAGTTTCGAGCGATTGCAAAAGATTTCCCGAAACTCTGAGTTCATTGGCAAGATGGCGTAAATCTTCGGCTTGGTTAATTTCCGCATCGGTTGCCTCATCATTTAATCGTTGGCTTCGCAAACTGCGATCATCGCTTTGAAATTCATTGATCGAATTTTCCAAAACATCCATCGAAGGAATTCGGGCAAACTCGGCTTTGGTCAAAACATCTTTCGGGTCTTTTAGATAATCGCGTAATTCCAATGAACGATTGTCCAACACATCGTTTGACACCAGTTGAAAAAGTTTGCCAATCATGTTTCGGTAATCTTCACCGCCCGAAGCGAAAATCAGCCGCAATCCCTTGCCTTGAATTGAAGTTCGATAGCGATAAAAAACGTTTCCGCCGCGTCTCATCGCGCGAAGGGCTTGGGTTTCAATTTGTTCGATGTTTGAAACTCGGATTCGGCGCGGTTTTCCGCTAACAGCCGCCCAAATATTCGGAATAAACCCGGTACGAAAAATGCTTTTTCCGTCAAAAATGATGCGGTCAGTCCAAGCCAAGAAAGGAATGGAAATCCAACTGGCGATGAACAAAATGAGGGCGGCAAGGTCTTTTTCCAGATAAACTAAAAATGCCGTCACAAAACTTGTCACAAAGAAAGCCACAAAATAGCTATTCGGCGAAACTCGAATATTAACTAAATTTTTTGGAGTATCTTTGGCGATAGAAGTTTCGCCAACGGAAACCTCAGCTAATTTTACCCGCACGGTTTGTCCCACAATTTCAGTTCCTTTAATTTGGTATGTGTAATATAAATAACCAATTACCGCGAATTTTTCAAATTATTTTCGCTCAAAAAACAAAAATAGAAGCCTGATGACAAAAAATAATTACATTTTGTCGTCAGACTTCTGATTTGATAGGTTTTTAACTTTTTAGAATTGCGCCGGAAGTTGTGGGATTTCTTCTTTTATTTCCGCCGCTTTGGTTGGGTCTAGGGCTTTGAGTTTATCTTTTGCCTCACGAGCCGTTTGCGAAAGTTGAACCGGCTTTCCGTCCGCGTCTTTGGCTTCGCTGGCTTTTTTGGCTAAATTAAAATATGCCTCAACCGCTTCTGCCTTTTTGCCTTGTTTTTCGTAAATTGTAGCAAGCGCAAAATTTAACGTATCTTTTGAAACGACTGAATCTTTTGAATTAGCCAAATCTTGATAAAGCGCAACGGCTTCATCGAGTTTGCCATCGCCTTGTTTGGCTTGTGCCAATGCGAATTTCGCCAGCGAACCGATTTCTCCACTCGTTTTTGCCAAACCTTCGAGGTCTTGAATGGCGGCATTGCGATCCAGACTAATCCGATTGACCGCCGCCAAATACTGGGCTTTTTCACGAATCGGACTGCCGAATTTTTCGGCTATGGCTTGAAATTCAGCAACCGTGGCTTCCGCTCTTTCTTTTTCGGTCTTAAAGGCTTTTCCGGTATAGGTCGGGGGAATCGGTTGGGTGGTGACGGGTGCGATTGATGTTTCGATAGCTTTGCCAAGTGCGGTTTGTCCGGCACTATTTGAACGACGATTCCACGAATAAATTACGCCAATCAAAACAGCTAAAACAGCAACTGCCGCGATTGCGTAAAGGAAGGTTCTACCTTTTCCTTCTACTTTTTTGCTTAATTCAACAATTTGTTTATTCGCTTTTGCTTGAAAAGCGTCTTGATAAAAAACCGGCTCTTTCGGTTTTGTTTCAGGTATTTCCGATACTTCTTGTAGTCTTTTCTTTCTTGCCATTATTTCCTTGCAATATATCGCTTTCTAAAGCGTTCTGTTGATAATTTCGAGTTTTATCGAAAACATAAAATCTATCGTAAAAGTGCGAGAATGACAAGGCATGAAAAAATATTTACTTTTTATGGAACAAAATTCTACAATTGGTGTCTAAGTAAATAGTTCGCGGGAAATGCGAATGAGCAATTTGAAATTCTCGAAAGACGGGAAGGTGAAAAGTCGGTGATGTTCTTCAGCAAGTCAATCACATTTGACCAGGAAGAATTGGGCGAAGTTGCTTTAGCGGCTAGTTCGAACTCTGTCTATTCGACCGTTGAGAATGAGTTCATTGAAAGATTAAAGACGGGCGATGCGCTGGCTTTTGACGAATTGGTAACAGCATTATTCAGCCAATATTTTTGCATTGCTGATGCGGCTGACCGAAGACGAAGAAGAAGCCCGCGATTTAACCCAAGAAACTTTTTTGAGTGCGCTGAAAGCGATGAAAAACTTTCGTGGCGAGGCGGATTTGAAAACTTGGCTGTATCGAATCGCCGTCAATGAATCGCGGAATCGTTTTCGCTGGTGGAAACGCCGAAACCAAAGTTCAATCGTTTCGCTGGATGCCGATACGGCTTTTAGTAAAACGCCTTTGAGCGAAAGCATTTCGGATTTGTCGGAAAATCCCGAAGCCGAAACCCTGCGCCGCGAACGCGAAAATGCTTTGCGAAAGGCTTTGAGCGAATTATCGACCAACTTTCGGGAAGTCATTATTTTGCGCGACATCGAGGGTTTGAGCTACGAAGAAGTCGCCGCGGCTTTGGAAACAAATGTCGGAACGGTAAAATCGCGCATCGCTCGCGGACGTGAAGAATTGCGAAAGAAATTGAGTGGTTTTTGAAAATTAGTTGAATGATTGTCCCAGCCCGAGCTTCATTTTGAAGACTAAACTTATACGGTGCACAAAATCGGATGATTGACCAGCCCCGGCTTCATATTGAAGCGAAACTTAACGGTGCCAAACGGAGTTAGAGGGTTCAATTGAAGAAATGAAAGTTATTTGACATCTTCAATTGTTTGAAAAAGACCAGCAACAAGGTTCAATAGCTAAAAAAAATAAAGATCTGAAAACCGCAATCGAAACAAGCGTTGTTTCCACAACGATTTATCTGAGGAAACAGCCGGGGTCGGACAGTCATTCAATTTCGGATTTGGGAATGCAAAATGTGGATTTTGCAAAAGAAACCAAATTCAAACAAAACGATGAAATGTGAAGAATTACAATTTAATTTATCCCTTTATGCCGAGGGCGAATTGGATGTGGAAGAGAGTTCAATTTTGGATCAACATCTCCTCCATTGTCCGGTTTGCCGCATAAAATTGGCTGAGTTTCAAAATTTACGAGACGGTTTTCGGGCAATTCCGCGTCCCGCAATTCCGGCTGATTTGCTGTATGCGCTCAGAAGTTCGCTGGCGGCTGAATTAAACGTTTCGCAAACTCAATCTTGGTTTAATTTATCGGAAGAGTGGCGCGATTGGTTGACGTTGCGAGTGATGCCGGTGGGCGTTGGAACAGTAGTCTCTTTATCTATCGCCATCGCGTTTTTATTTAGCTTGAGTTCTCTCAAAGTATCAACCGATAAAGTAATTGAAAAAGCCCGAATTAATTCAAATCGGACGGTTATTTTTACTAATCCCCGTCCGGTTTCCGATAGCGATGATTTGATAATTACCAACGAAGAATTAGCGGCTTTGCGAACCCCCGTTTCCAGCGAATCGCCGAGTTTGAATACCAAAGGAGCCTTGCTTTCTTTGACCAACTCGCTGATGCGCGGAAAGATGAAAAATGACGAAATTACTTTTGTCGCAGACGTTTTTGGGGATGGATTAGCGCAAATTGCCGAGGTCGTGGAAGCACCGCGAAGTCGTCAATCAATGGAAGATTTATCAACTGCTTTGGAAAATGATCCTGCTTTTGTTACCGGCTGATTTGGATAATCGTTCGGATGTGATTCGCGTTGTTTTCAAAATCCAAAGGGTTGATGTGATTGATAAAAAACCTGCCAAAAAGAAATCCCCCGTCAAATTATAACCCTTTCCTCACACCTCTTTTTTCAACTCAAAAAACCGTTAGATTTTGAATTCACTTTACTTTTTGCGACTACTAGCTTACGATACTGCCTTTCCGTTCCGCCTTTGAAAAATGCGTCTTGACCTTTTCTTAAAATCCAGCCGACTAATTCTTCGACGCTCTCTGGCGCAAGAATTTTGTGATGCCGGATTGGTAAAAATTAACGGCGTGAAAGCAAAATCTTCGCGTGAAGTTAAACTCAATGACGAAATCGAAATCAAACGCTCACAACGCCTTTTGAAAGTCCGCGTTTTGCAAATTCCCAAAACCAAACAAGTTTCCCGCAGTGAAGCCTCAAATCTTTATGAAGTAGTTTCGGAAGAAATTTTGGAAGGTTCGCCGTTTGATTTGATGATTGAAACAGGCGAGAGCAAAATCAATCCAACCACATAAAAAGTCAGGGTAAAAAATTGAATATATCCGGTGGCGGAAGAAAATTTTGGTAAATCCAATAAACCAAACGAGGCTTCTTTCATCAAGCCTTCGAGAATTTTCTGCGTCCAAGTTGATTCGCCTGAAGCGGTTAAATTTGCCAAAACCAAATATTTCACCACGAATGCCAGTCCAAACAAACTGCCGAGACTTTGCAAAAGACGTTTTGCCTTAAAATCAACAAACAGATTATTCCAAAGCGTCCAAAAAAAGAAAAAGCCGATAATCCAAAACATCAGACCTTTTTCGGGCAAAAGCGCATTAAAAATTTGGGCGGAAGCGGCAAAAAGCGTCAGCAAAATTGCGCCGTTGGCAATATTTGTTTGCGTGGAAAATTCTTCTGCGAAATAATCCGAGAGCCGAATTAGTTCGGCTCGAAAGAGTAAAATCAGTAAAATCGTAGCAAAAATCAAACAAATCAGCGCAGGTTTGAGAAAGATAAAAGCATTGTTTTCCGCGCTCAGACGCAATCCGCCGAGCAATGAAACGGTTAGAAAAATTAGCGGTAAAACGAGGTATCGCAAAATATTTTGATTCTTTTTTTCACTCACAACTTGATTTTTCAATTTGTTGGCTGATTTTGCAAATAAAAAACTCAGTTTCACCTCGAATGAAGCAAAACTGAGTTTGAGTTATAAAAGTTCGGAGTTCAAACTTCAGTTTGTTTCGCCGCGCTTCGCTGGCGGGAAGCACGCTGAAGCGTGAACTCAAAACATCAATTTAGAATTTGAATTTCACCCCAATTTGCGCTTGGCGCGGTTCGCCGAAACCTGCTGAAACCGTGCCGTCAAAATTAAACGTAAGGTCTTGCGGCAGAACTTCTGGTTGCGATTGTTGAAGAGATTGAACGCTTCAAAAATCGGTTCGAGCGAGATTTTTTCCGTGAATTTGAACACTTTTGAGAGGCGAATATCAAATGTAAAAAATTCATTTTCGAGCCGCAAAGTGTTGCGTTTGATGATATTCGGGAAAGTTCCGCGATTGACAACCGAAGTCGGTTGCGCCGAACGATATTGCACGATCGGCGAAATATTGATGTCGTACGGCAAGATAAATGTCGCAAAAAATTGAAACGATGCCGTTGGTCGCGGTCTGACCAGTTATATTCCGGCTTCCAAATCACGCGGGTCGGCGTAACGAAACGTGAACGGGTCGCGCTCGTTGTCATCGTCCGATTTATCAAACGAAAGCAAATAATTCACCTGAAATTGATAACGATTCGAGAAACGCTTATTGAGCGTAAAAGTTACGCCGTTGTAGAGCGAACGCGCCGTGCTTTCGGTTGAACGAATTTCGCCGACACCCGAACCGTTAGCACGTTCAAAAGGCGAAACGCCGCCTGCATAAAGTCTGCCGTCGCCGCGATTGACAAACCGCGTCAGGCGAGTTGATTTAGCATAATTATAAGCCACCGAAAACGATAAATCTTTGATAATTTCGCGCTCGACGCTGCGCTAAATTGAACGGTGCGCGGATTTTTGAAATCTCGCTGCAAAAACCGCGATACCCGGATTAAACGGATTGAATCCGGCAGTCGGAACGATGCCCGGAAAAACCGGACAGCCGCCCAAACCTGCGCCACGTGCAAAGGAAATTCGCAAAGAAAATATTTCCCGCAATCACGCCGTCCGTGTTGCGCGGACCGGCCACAACTAAGCCCGGAATTCGTGCATAAAACATTCCGACACCAAATCGAATCGCGGTTTTGCCGTCATTTCCCGGCGACCACGAAACGCCCAAACGCGGTTGATAACCGTCGGTAAAATCGGGAATCGAACCATCGGAAGGAAACACGCGGATCGCTCAAAAATTGTCCGTAGCGCGTATTTGCCGGAGCAGTTATCGGGTCTGGCTGAAATTGTCCTTCCCAACGAAATCCGAGATTAAACGTCAGATTGCGTCGGGCTTGCCAATTGTCCTGAATATAAACTCCCGGTTCAAAAACATCGTAACGACTTGCGTTCCGGCTTCCTGCACGGTGCGGTTGCCGATCGGCGCAAATTGCAGATAAAGCGAAGTCCGGCGGCACTCGTGCCATTGATATAATTTTGAAATCCGGTAATCGCATCGGCAATCGTTGCTCCGGCAAAAATGTAGCGTCCGCGGGCAAACCCGATAAAGGTTTGCGAAATATTGACGCGTTAAAATCGACGCCGAATTTTATGGCGTGGTTGCCGCGAATAATCGTAAAATTATCGGTAAATTGGATGCGCCTGTCGTTTGAAGGCACGGGCAAAAAGAACGGACGACCGAAACGATATGAAATCGAACCGTCAAAAGTTCCGATCGTCGTGTCAGGCAAATCGGGCCCGTCATAAAAACGCGGACGTTCTTCTTTTGCCCATTGGAAACGAAATTCGTTCAAAAGATTTGACGAAAAATTCGTTACAAGCTGTCCGATAAACGAATTTGATTTGTTCGTTTCGCGCCCGTTTGCGCTGATTCCCCACGTCGGCACGTCGAAAGTTCCGTTGACCTGTTCGGCGCGGCTGAAATTGTGGCGCAAGGTCAAAAGATTGTTTTTATTGACGTTTAATGTCAACTTTGCCGAGAAAAACATCGGCATCATTGGTGCGATTGATGATGCCTTGCTCTTCGGGAATTAAACCGCGTTGCGGAAAATATTCGCAAGAGTCGGGTCAATCGAATTCGGCTTACTGCTTCGTCCGTCGTTGCGTTCGTAAGCAATAAAGAAAAACGCTTTGTCTTTCTTAATCGGTCCGCCGATATTGACGCCGAATTGATAATTGCGAAAATCTTCGGTCGGCAGATTTGCCGCAACCGCGTCAGGATTTTGACTCGAAAGCCCTTGGTTGCGGAAGAAAAGAAACGCCGAACCGGAAAATTCGTTTGTTCCCGATTTGGTTACGACGTTGATAAATCCGCCCGACTGAACGTCCGAATTCAGCCGAAGCGCCAACCGGAACAACTTGAAATTCTTTGACCGATTCGAAGCGAAATCGTAAAAGCCGGACGCTGTCCGCCGCGCTGTTCGCCGAAAAACGGATTGTTTGCATCCGCGCCGTCAATCGAAATATTGTTCTGAATTCCCTTTTGCCCGTTGATGGTAATTTCATCGCCATCAGGACCTTGGACGATCGAAACGCCCGGTGTCAGCAACGCGAAACGCGAAAAATCGCGGCGGTTAATCGGCAAATTTTCAACCGAACGCTCATTGATTTGCGTTGAAAGTTCGGTTCGTGCCGTTTCAACGGCTTCGCCTTCGGCAGAAACGTCAACCGTTCGAAACCGCGCCGCCAATCTTCATCTCAATCTTGAGCGCAAGCGTCTGACCGATGCTGACCTCGACATTTTCCAACATCGAATTTGGTAAAACCTTGCGCCGTAGTCGTTACCCGATATTTGCCAAGCGGCAAAAGTGGCGCACTAAAAAAACCGTCCGAATTGCTCGTAACGGTTCGCTCAAATCCTGTCTCCGTATTTTTTACAATAACCGTCGCGCCGCTGACAACTGCGCCGTTCGGGTCAGTAACCGTGCCTTGAATCAAACCGGTCGTCGCTTGCGATTGGGCAAAAGTTGCAGTAGTTAAGACGAATGCAATCAAAAGACTGCTTAACGCTTTAAATACGCTTTTCATAATATAATTTTCCTTAAATGTAATTTTCTGAAATTCTTAACCATAGAATTGCTGTTTATGCGACCTTAAAAAGTCGTTAAATTGTGGTTAAGTTTGTGTAAATTTACCATATTGCTGAACATCAAACAAACTAGCTGATGTTAAATTTTAGACTATTTTCGCTCACGCAAAACTTTTAACGGATTAAGGTCGCCGGAGGTAAATTGCAAGCCTTCATTGAGTTCGTTTTTAAGTTCGGCGGCGTTTTTAGTTTCAAATCTTCATCATCGCTCTTAAAGTTTGGCTCAACTCGATTTAGCTGTTCTAACCCTTGTTTGAAAAGAGCATCGTCATTATAAACTTTGCCGAATCCTTGCCGATAAAAACTGTAAGCAAGATAAAATTGAGTTTTTGCATCGCGTTTTTCAATATCGGCTTGATTAAAAAAATCACGAGCCGCAACATAATTTTCGGCGCGAAAAAGCTGTAAGCCTTGAGCAAATTTGGCTTTATCAATTTGGTATGTTCCAACCGTGACCGTGGCTTTGGTTCCACTTCGCTCAAACTTTTCGGTTCATTGGCATAAAGCCAAACGATAAACCCCGCGTAAATAATTGATAAAACGATGCCTAAAATTTGAATATGTTTCTCTTTCATTGTGGTATAATCCGCCCGAAAGAAGTTTGAGGTGACGAGGTGTTTTATGTCAACTAAATTTGCGGTTTTATTGGTTGTATTTTGCTTTTTCGCTTGCACAAAAGTTGAAACACAAACAATAATCGCCCTCGGGGGCTTGCCCCTCTACGGACTGGCCCGGCGCAAACTGGCGGACGACTGGGCGGCGCTCGCTCTCGTAGCGGTCTACTTCATGATGCCGGCGCTGGAGTTGGTTACCCTGTTCGATTTCCACGCGGTTGGGCTCGCTCCCACCCTGTTGTTGGCTGGCGTCTACTTCTTGGACCGGGCATTGGCTACCTCCACCGACCCGCGGGGACTGTGGATGGATGGCAGCGATCACCTCGCCTCATCACCAGCCGCAGGAAGCGCGGTACTGCGCCACCCCCTTCCTCTCTCCAGCGGGCGGCGCAGTCCGGCACAGTCTGCAGGAAGAGTGCAAGGGGACCGGTGGGTTGGGGCGAGGGTCCAGCCTCCTGTTCAGCGCCCTCTTCTTCCTGCTCGCGTTGGGCACCAAGGAGGACATTCCGTTACACCTGTTCCTGCTTGGGCTGTATCTCTATCCTCATGCGGCGAGGTCGCTCCCGGTGGGCTGGCCTGGCGCTGAGTCTGCTCAGCGCCGCGTGGTTCTACGTGGCCGTGCTGGTCGTCATACCCGGCGCGCGGCCCGAGGGTGACCACTCCGCCTACCCTGGCTTTCTACTCCGAGCTGGGCAGGCTCGCCGCTGGACATCTTGCTTTCACTACTGCGCACGCCGGGGAAGTGGCTGGCCCTGCTGTCGGCGCCCGACACGCTGCGCGGCATCGGGATGTTGACTCTGCCACTGGCATTGACCCCATTTTTCGGCCTGCCCTTTCTGGTCACCGCAGCGCCTGCCTTTGGCATCGCCCTCTTCAGCAGCAACTCAATGATGCACAAGCTGGAGACCTACCACTACGCGGCACCTGCCATTCCCTTCGTGATGCTCGCCGCTGTGGACGGAGTCGGCCGCCTGTCCGACTGGCTCGGCCGGTGTGCCGCGCACATCGCGGCGATGGCCGACCGGCCTGGCCGTGGTCGTCGTCGTTGTGCTTGCCGCGTCGGTCTATCACTACTACCGGGGCTATTCCCCTTTGTCCAGATCGTTCCACTGGCCGGTCATCACCGAACACGATGACTGGGGACTGCTCTTGCGGAGTTCATCCCATCCGCTGCGCCCGTGGTTGCCCAGGCCGAGCTGGTGCCGCTGCTGGCGCGCCGCCCCTACGTGCGTGTGTGGACGGGCCCCTTTGATGACCGGGCTGAGTACTATCTTCTGGATGTGTCTACCCTGCCTTAACAATCGCAACGACGCACAAGCGAGGTTGGTGGCCGACATAGCCTATGAACCGTCTGTGGGGCTGATCGCCTCCCAGGACGGCTATTTGCTGCTCAGGAAGGGCGCACCTCGTGTGCCCATCACACCCGGTTCTCGTTCATCCCTCGCTGATCCTCCCTCGACGGCCAGACCTGTTGACGCCACATTTGGCGCCTGCGGCTTGTGGGCTTCGAGACCAGCCATCTGGCAACCGATCGCGAGGCTGAACCGCTGGTCACGTTGTATTGGCGCGTGCTACAGGAGACACAAGAGGACTTGTTGATCGCGGCGGCCCTGTTGGATGACCACAGTGCCCCGGTGGGAGTGACCCTTGTGCAGCAGCCTGCCACCGTGTGGTGGCCCACGAGTCGCTGGAGGGCTGGTGACACAGTCCGCATGTTGGTGAACACCTTCCCCTGGTGGACCGGTGACCGCTCCATCTTCGGCTATGGCGTAGCCGTCGTGAGCGGCCACGACCCGTGGAGTGTCGCTGCGCGTCTGCCCGTGGTGCGCTCGGATGGCGGTGTGCCGCCGCTGGATAGGAAACCGTATTGCCGCTGGTCACGTTCAGGCGAATCGCGGGCATCCCGTATGCCGACTAGTAGACTGCGCTTCGTCACGCGCCATGTCGACTGGCTTGTCGCCGCACTCATTGCGGTCATCGCGGCGCTCGGTTACCACTCCACCATTGCGCCCACCGTTCTGGACGGTGACGCGGCGCTGTTCCAATACACGCCATCCGCCCTGGGTGTCATCGTACCCGACCGGCTACCCGACCTACGTCCTGTTCGGTTCGTGTGGAAGACGTTGGTGCCGGTCGGCTCAATCGCCTACCGCATGAATTTCCTCTCGGTCGTGTGCGGCGCGTTGGCGTTGGCGATTTTCTACCCGGCACTTGCCCGACTCCTCGAGGGCCGAGCCGCCGCGCTGTGCGCCGTCGCGATCTTCGGCACCTTGCCCACCTATTGGCGCTGGGCGGATTCAAGCCGAAGATTCTACACCCTGCACATCCTGTTGTGAGCGCGATCCTGTTCCTGTTGAGCCGATAGGAGGATGCTCTAACCGGTCGGACGCTGGTGGCGCTCGGTCTGCTGTTCGGCCTGGCCGCCGCCAATCACAGCACCACGGTACTTCTGCTGCCGGGCCTGTTGCTCCTGCTCTGGCTGAGTAGCCGCGATGGGCCACAGCGTCTCGATCACCCGCTGCGCTCCCTGCGGTCGCTGCGTTATCTTCTGCTGCCGCCGCGCTTCCCTTGCTGCTGTACCTGTATGTCCCGCTGCGCGCGGAGTGGCTGCTGGCGCGCGAAGGCACGCTCTACCGGCCTGACGTTTCCCGTGGCTGTGGCGCGTGGTAGTTGGTGAGCGATTACACCGTCCGGGGCCGAACGGGTCTGGTGAGGTACTCACCGCCCCGGCTTCACACGGGTGGCGTGCAGCCAACTGGGCCGCTGCCGCCGATCTCCGCGCTCTACTCGGCCCGCTCGTGAAGGACGATTCGGCCCATTGGGCCTGCTCCTGGCCGCCACGGTCGTCACCTTCGCGGTCTGGCGCCCGCGACGCTTCTGGCCGCTCTTCCTGATGTACGTTGTGCTGATCCCGTTCGTGTTGACGTATGGGCAGGGTGAGCAATCGGCGTTCTTGTTGCCATCCAGTCTCATGCTGGCCGTGTTCGGTGGCTCGGCTGTCGCCGGTATCCTTCGCCTGATCAGGACAGTCGGCGCACGCCTCGTCCGTGACCGTTTGGCCTCGAATCACACCGGGCGTGGGCCTTCGCCCATGCGCATCGCCATTGCCCGATGGATTCCGACATTCATTGTGCTGGCGGGGACTGCGTATTTGCCGTTGCAGCAGGCGAGTCGGGACGCAGGTTGGCTCACGCAGAAGTGGAACGACGCGACCCATGAGTACTGGACGGACGTGTTGGCACACCCGATGGAGAGGGGGGCAGCGGTGCTGGCCCACTGGGGCGATCTGACGTCCTTCTGGTATCTCCAACACGCAGAAGGACAACGCAGCGATCTCTACGGCCTCTTTCCGCCTGCCGAACCGACCGTCGCAGCGTGGCTCGGCGCCGGTCACAGTCTCTACGTGGCCGGCCCGCTGCAGGGCTGGGGCGATGATCTCGCGGCGCGCTACCAACTGATCCCCTGGGCCGCCTGGTGCGAGTTGCCAACCGGGGAGCGGATGCGCGAACCTTGATACCCAACCTGGCACCTGTGGGCGCGGACGTAGTGTTCGGCGGCCAGCCTGCGTTTGCTCGGAGCCGGCTTCGACGGCAGCGTACCGTCGGGCGGCCAGCTGCCCGTCACTCTGACCTGGCAGGCGGTACGACGCCTGCCCTCCGATGTCCGCATCTCGCTGCGCCTGCTGGCCGACGACGGCACGCCCGCCGGGCAGTCTGACGATACGCTGCTGAGTGGCTGGCTGCCGGCCGGTTCGCTGCCACCCGATCAGCTGCTGCTCAGTTTTCTTCGCTTCAAGACTGCCTGCCGGCACTATGCCGGGCATCTACCACTTGCAGGTGAGCCTCTACCAGAAGAAGGGAGAGGAGTGGCGACTCGCCGACGGACAGATGATCCGTGAGCTGGGGCACGCTGACGGTGAGCGTGGCCTCTCTCGATCAACCGCCTGACCCGTCGTCCGAGTTCAAGCCGGTCACTGATGGGAACTCAGATGCCGTGGTTGGTCGGCTACGACTACAGCGTGACACGTGCGCGCCAGGGTCGCGGGTTCACGTTGCACCTGCTGTGGCAGACAATCGGGCATCCGCGTGAGGACTACGTTCTGCTGGTGGAGATGGTGGACAATGCCGGCAAGGTGTGGCGCGACTGGCGCTTCGCGCCGGCCGGTGGCCGTGCCCCCAACCTCCACCTGGACCGTCGGACAGACGGTACGCGACCAGGTGCCGCTTGTGCTCCCTGCCGACGCACCACCGGGTCGGGACACTCTGCGAGTACGCCTGGGCTGGTTACGCCCGAATGGCGAACGACTGCCTGTACGCCGCTGGCTATTGCCTGCTGGTGATGACATCACGCTGCCCGGCGTGCAGGTCGTTGAGCAAGAGGGTCGCACCTTCGAGGCGCCGTCGTTCCACGAGCAGATGACGCCGACTTCGACGACGGCCTGTTGCTTGGTTCAAGGGTTTCCGCGAGCCGAGGTGGTGTTCACCCGGTACTGCCGCTCACTGATGAGCATCCGCGACATGGAGCCCTGGTACGCCGTCTTCGTACATTGGTTCGGTGTTGGCGCGGTGACGCTCGACGGACAAGAATACGGCCGGCGCAGCAAACGCCCAACCTCCAGCCCTGGGTCAGACACGAAGTGGTGGTTGATCCCATCGAACTGACGCTGTCGCCGGACACACTGCCCGGCACCTATCGGCTGGTGCTCGGTCTATACCTGGCAACGGACGGATCGCGCCTGCCGCTGCGCGAACCGTCGGGCGCAGTGACAGGCGACAGCCTCCACCTGACCAACATCCAGGTGGTCTTC
>CAVZXI010000005.1:0-153696 GCA_963779235.1 Pyrinomonadaceae bacterium | reverse complement strand
GAATGACGGCGAGGCGGAAAAAATTGTTGCAACGACCACGCCGGTTTATTACATTACGGGGACGATTCATTCGCCTGAAACGGGTTCGCCAACTGCGCCGATGGGAGTTGCCTATCGGTTGACGGTAGATGAAAGTGTGTATATTAAAAATATTCGCAATAATTTGATTACGCTAATTACGCCAGTGGTTGAAGTTGACGGGCGCAATCGGATGGTTGACGTTTATAATTGGCATCTCGCCAACCCCGGGGAAAAATTGGCAACCGTTGATTTATTGGGGGCATTATGTCGCGCACGACAACAACCGCGATTCGATGGCACTTTCGCTTAAATTGACGCAGAATGTTTTGAAAACTTACAAAGATTGGAAGCCGAAGTTTTGCACGATTTGCACGAATCTGTGCCGTATCTTTACGATAATACATTGGCGATCAGCCTTATAACGCTTGGGTTGACCCGATTTTCTACGGACGAATGGCAGATTATCGGGGGGAATAATGTTTCTGAAATGACCAAATTTGGAATGCCCGGAGTTTTCACACACGGGACTTTCGATACTTGGTCGCCGAGTTATTTGATGTTTATTGCGGCTTCGCATAACGGAATTTCGCGGCTTTACGAAACTTTTGGGAATGCGGGTGCAGATACAGTTGAACGAACTCTTTCGCCGTCAGATTATTCGCGCCGTTGGTATAAACAAAATCCGCCGTTGCCAAAAGCAATGTGGTCACAGCGCAATAACAACAATTATCAGCAGACGGGTTTACTCGTTTCGCTCGCGCATTTTGCCACCAATGGAAAATATTTTCTGCGAAATTTTTACACGAAAAGTAAGAATTCGATTTTGAAACCGAAAGTTGCGGGTCCTGCGGCATACATTTTTACCGCCAACGATCCGCGTCCGGGTGGTCAAGCCGAACTTTTGAGACTTTTGCAACAACAAGGTTGCGAAGTTCACAAAGCAACTGCACCTTTTTCAGCTACAATACCTGCGAAAAAAGGTGCAAAAGCTGAAACAAAACAATTTCCAGCCGGAAGTTATTTGGTGCGAATGGATCAGCCGTATAGCCGAATTGCGGATATGATGCTCGATTATCAATATTGGGCAACCAACGATCCGCAGACCAACATTTACGATGATACGGCTTGGACTTTTGGGGAACTTGGCAATGTCCAAGTTGCTCGTGTGACTGATGTTGCCGTCCTTTCTGCGCCGATGGAAAAAGTTGTTGGCGATGTCAAAGCTCTCAGCGGAATTTCGGGAAGTGGTTCAACTTTTATAGTTAATCATAATACTGACAACGCTTTAGTAACATTGCGCTATCAATTAAAAAATGCTTCGTTTGAATCGGCGGAAGAGCCTTTTGAAATTGCGGGACAAAAATTTAATCGCGGTTCGTTTATTATTCGCAACACTTCGGCGGACGAATTAGGCAAGATCGTGAATGAACTTGGGCTGAAAGCCGTTGCAACAGATTCTGCGCCAACAGTCAAAACTCATCCTGTCAGAGTTCCGCGAATTGCGATGATGCACACTTGGCTGACCACGCAAGACGAAGGCTGGTGGCGCATCGAATTTGACCGCCACAAAATTCCGTTTGACTATATCAGCACCCAAGATGTGACGACCGATTCAAATCTAAATGCCAAATACGATGTGATAGTTTTTGCACCCGTTGGGCGCGGAACTTCGGCAATTATCAACGGAATGCCGATGTTTGGAAATCCGATTCCGTGGAAAACTACTGACATTACACCAAACCTTGGCAAAATTGATTCGACCGATGATATGCGCCCCGGTCTTGGACTTTCGGGACTGCAAAATCTGCAAAATTTTGTCAAAAATGGCGGTTTGCTGATTACGGCGAATGACACTTCGGAATTTGCGGTAGAAACCAATATTTCGCACGGTGTCACGATTCAACCCGCGAGAGCAATGCGATTGCCCGGCACAATTTTGCGGTCAAAAATGGTGGATAATACGAGTCCGATTGCTTACGGTTACGGAGATGATTTGGCGATTTTTGGTGCTAGTTCACCGATTTTCAACATCAGCAATTCTACCTCCGGTGGACGTGGACGCAGAGGCAGCGGCGGTGAGCGTGCAACGGGACGCGGAACGGCTGATGACCTTGATACGGTGCAAAATCGTCCGCCTGATGAAATCCCTGATAGTCCGAGAGTTGCGACTTGGGAAGCCGGACAGGTGACGGACGACCAACTGCGGAATAATCCATATCTGATTCCACCCGCTTACCGACCGCGGGTCGTGCTTCGTTGGGCGGATAATAACGCATTGTTTGTTTCCGGCTTGCTCGAAGGTGGCAACGAAATCGCCCAACACCCTGCTGTGATTGATGTTCCAGTCGAAAAAGGTCACGTTGTCCTTTTCTCAAACAATCCGTTTTGGCGGGCTGAAACGCAAGGCAGTTACTTTTTAGTTTTCAATGCGATTTTGAATTTTGATAATTTGAACGCAGGAAGGAAATTAGCAGAGAAATAATCAGTATAGCGAACAGTAGTGAGCAGCTTTATTTAACGTTAAGTTGAATTTTGACAAAGCTACTCGCTACGGCTCGTTATACTGATTTCGTTACTTTCTCACAACTGAAATCGTAATTTCAGACGGATATTTAGTAGAATGATGAACTGCATTTGTGGCAGTTACGCCTTTCGTTTCATCGTAATTATTTCCACCTGTATTCATATTGCGATCAAATCGCGGAAAATTACTACTCGAAATTTCAATCCGAATTCGATGTCCCGGAGCAAAATAATTACTCGTCGTCATCGGTTGAAAACTGAACTTATAAACCTTATCTTTTTCCATCCAAGCAAGCGGTTTATCGTAGCCGTTTCGATAACGCATCCGCTGAATTGTTTCGTCCAAATTATAAGCCCGACCTTGTTCATCAACATCAATAAGTTTGACGGTAAAATCAGTATCTTTAGCATCGGAAGAAACATAGAGCGAAACGTCAATCGAGCCTGTCAGTTCGACTCCTTCTTTGAGCGGTTCGGTGCTGTAAACCAAAATATCGTTGCGTTGCTCCATTTTGCTTTGATCCCAAGCACCACCCGTCACAGCATTTCCTGTGCAGCAGACGTTTCCGCCGAACGATGGAACGGGATTCATCGGGTCATAAGTAAAACTATCGGGCATATCAGTCGCTGGCGGTTCGGCGACTAATGCACCATCGCCATTCAAGGAATTTGCTTTGCCGTTGCTCGTCAGATAAAACTTCATTGGTTTTGCGCCTGCGGGCGGGAACGAATCAGCGGTCTGCCATTTGTTGCTGCCCATCGTGAAATAGCGGACTTTCGGCATTTTCAAAATATCGTTCTGTTCGCCTTTCAGGAAATAATCAAACCAACCGTAAGTTAAAGCATTGTAATCAAGTCTTGCATCGCCCATACTTCGTTCGCCAACGACAGTATTTTCAGTTGCCCGCGTATAACTGCAATGGAGAACGGGAGCGATGACGGCATATTGTTTGTCTGCAATATCAGGGCGGGCAGTTTTGCGGACGTGATTGTAAAGCGCAAGGTTCGGACCAACCGAAACATCATACCAAGACATAAACCAAAATCCGGGGATATTGATTTTCATATTGTCGTGAAAAAGTCCGCCTTTATACCAAGCCGGATCGTTCGGCGTGCGTTTTATCATCGCCCCGCCCGTTGAATTCGGCATTGAATCAGCAAAAATCCCACGCGGTCCGTCAACCGCTTTATGAATGTCCTGAACAGGTAAATGACGAAGTGCTTTCGACCAATCCACAGACGGAGATTGTTGAGCTAAATCAAAAGATTTCGAGGCGCGAATCAAATCCTCTTGCGAAGTATTCGGCGCAAACATCGGACGCACCTGATTTTGTTCGCCATAAAGCCAAGCGATAAAAAGCATCTGAACTGCTCCGCCGCGATACCAATTTCCTTGTTCGTAATACGGACCGACCCGTCCAACTCCTGCACCGTATCCCTGAGCAATCATCGTCGTAAAAGCGGGATTACCTTGTGCGGCAACAGCCATTTGCCACTCAGCCGTTGATGAACAACCGATGGTGCCGACCTTTTTATTTGACCAATTTTGCAACGACATCCAAGTAATCGCATCATCGCCATCAGTCGTTGGCGGTCCCAGAATGTCGTAATTTCCTTCGGAGAAAAAATGCCCGCGTTCGTTCATCACAACGTATGCATAGCCCCGCTTTACGGCTTCGAGAATCGTGGTCATATCACGCGGAGCACCCATGCGAACGTCCCAAAAATTGAAATTATAAGGAGTGCGGGAAAAAATAATCGGATATTTTTTAGAAGCATCTTTCGGACGATAAATATCCGCCGCCATCCGCTTTCCGTCACGCATCGGAACCATTACTTTGCGGTCAACAACGGCAATTTCATTCAATTGTTTTTCGATTTCAAACCGTTTGGCGACAACCGTAGGATCAGGCGTTGGACGCGGTTGAGCGATTGCGTTTGGAACTAAAGCTACCCAAAATGCAATTAATAAAATGATTTTTCGGTTAATATTCTTTCCCATAATTTGGTTTCCTTTCGCGTTAATTCGCGTTAATTCGCGGGCAAATTTCTTATTCCGTTACTCGCTTCAATTCTATCCGCTGAATTCCTTTCGCATTCATCGGTTGAACGCCCATCGTAGCAGGTTTATCATCAACGGTTAGGATTTCTTGCTCAAGCGTTTCACCTCGCAGACGCATAGTGTAAATAAGCAATGAATTACCTGATTTGAAAGACGAAACGATTACATCGCCAATCATATTTACGGTTAATTTTGTTCCGTTTCCTTCGTCAATAAACAAATCTGTTGCACCCGTTCCGCGACAAAGTTTGTAGTCTTTGACTTGTTTGACCGCGCCACCTTCGGAATAGGTTGTTTTGAACATTGAACAAGAATTATCTGCCACAGGAAACGCGCCGATTTCCATTGTTACTTCAACCGCCGGAGAGTCAGGTTTAGCGGGTAAATTCTTCAAAGTGCCTTTCCATTTTCCCTCCCATTTAGCGATTGGAGAACTTGGTTCAGCCTTAATTTTCCGCACATATTTGTCATACCAAGCCAAATATCTTTCGTAACGGTCACGGACATAACTCGGCAATGAAATGCCGTGAAATGAATTTGGATAAATGATTAACTGTGTATCAATTCCGAGACTTCGCAACGCCTGATACATCTGCTCACTGCCTGAAATCGGGACGTTAAAATCTTTCTCACCGCCGAGGAAAAGCGTTGGAGTTTTGATACGGTCAGCGTGCAAAAACGGATACGAAAGTTTTTGATAAGTTTCCCAAGCCTTCGCGTCCCACGGCGGACCGATTTCGTTATCGTATTGGATAATATATTGGTCTGTGCCGTAATATGAAACGGTAAAAGCCGTTCCTGCGCCACTCGTTCCGGCTTTGAACCGATTGTCGCTGGCAATCAAATAATCAGTCAAAATTCCGCCGTAGCTCCAACCGCCAACGCCCAATTTATCGGGATCAGCCACGCCCATTTTGACAACGTGATCAACTCCAGCCTGTAAATCTTGCACCTCATAATTGCCCCAATCAGCTGCAATCGCCCGCGAAAATTTCATTCCGCGCCCTGAACTTCCGCGATAATTAATATTCAAAACTGCGTAGCCATTCGCCGCGAAAAAATGTCGTTCGGCACTAAAAGAATGTTGGTCTTGGGCATTCGGTCCGCCGTGAATTCTTAAAAGCATCGGAACTTTTGTGCCTTTCACATAACCGACCGGATAGGTCAAAAGCCCGTAGACATCCGTTCCGTCTTTGCTTTTGAAGCCGACTTCTTCAGTTGGCGGAAGGTCGAGTTCGGCAAAAAGCGCGTCGTTGTGATGCGTCAATTGACGAAGTTTTCCCCCTTCAAAAGCATAAATTTCACCTGTTTTTTCGTTATTGCCAGAAAGAACAACGACCTTTTCATTCGACTGATTCCAATTTGAAACAACAATCGGCGGATTCATCAATTTTTCCGCGCTTCCACCCGCGAGCGTTGCCCGTGAAGGATAAACCGAACGGTTATCTGTCACCAAAAATGTGATTGATTTGCCGTCCGCACTAAAACGATGATTTGAAACACCTCTGTCAAGGTCTTCGGTTGCTTTAAACCTTGTCGGAGCAGCACTTCCATCTGCCGAAACGAGCGTCAAATGTTGCATACTGTAAGCATCATATTTCAGTTCGTCAGTCTCCAAAAACGAAAGCCATTTTCCATCCGGACTCCATTGCGGTTGTCCTCCGCCTCCGCGACTTGTAATCGGTGTGACAGCTTTTTCGGTTGAACCTGCTTTAGCTTCGGCGACAAATATTTGTGACCCCGGCGTTCTGTCAGGATCGGCATTTCGATTGCTGAAAAAAGCAATTTTACCGCCGTCAGGAGACCACGAAAGCGAAGATTCATCCGTCTTTCCTTTGGTCAAACGGTCAAGTTTTTTCGCTTCAATTTCGTAAAGATAAATGTAGCTTTTTCGACCTGTTGTTTGCAGATAACCTTGGACATCTTGTTTGATTTTGTAGCGGTCAAGGACAATCGGCTTCGGCGGTTTCGCATTTGCTCCGGCAGCTTGATTGGCTTCGGCATCAGGATCGGGATCGCCAATCGCCATCGCAATTCTTTTTGAATCAGGCGACCATTCATAGCCTTGCAGATTGCCTTTGATGTCGGTCAATTGCCGAGCTTCGCCGCCGCTCAAATCCAAAATCCAAAGCTGATTGCCTTTATTCGGTCCGGGACGCGATGAAGTGAACGAAAGAAACTTGCCGTCAGGCGACCAGCGCGGAGAGCTTTCGCTGTCGGTGCTGTAAGTAATCCGGCGAGTTGTTTTGCCGTCAAAACTAACCATCCAAATATCGGTTGAAGATTTGTCTGCCTTCGCGTCCGTCGTTGAAACAACATACGCCACCCAATTCCCATCGGGCGAAAGTTGCGGATCACGGACATCTTGTATTTTGAAAATGTTGTCAATTTTCAAAGGTCTTTTCGTTGTTTGGGCTGAAAAAGTTAGGGCGCAAGCGAATATCAAAAGCGTCAATAAGCCTAGTTTTTTGAATAACATAAAATGTGTCAGTTCCTCTCGTTTTAGATTAAAATATCATTGCGTTTGAAATAGAACTACTGATTAAAAAAGGAAAGAATAGTTTGATTACGTTTGGAGAAATTATAAGTGATTAAGGCACATTGTCAATCGAAGCTAAAAAATACGCAAAGCGTGTGACTGCATAAAGTCGGCTTTATGCTTGCGCCAACTCAATTGGCTAAAAATCTCTTGCAAATGTTAAACGTAATCGCTCAGGTTTTGCCGTTGAAAGAAATGTGACTGTGGCTTGTTTTGGAAAACTACTTTACTTTAAATAATTTATCAGTTTGAGATAACGAGAGGATTTCATATTTTTGAACATCAATATCTTGAGGAAGTTTGTCTCTCAATACTGGCAAAACATATTGGCAGGTTATTTGACTAACAATTTCAGTCAATAAACTGGTTATTTGATTATTGTGAACATTTTCAATTTGGTCTTGTAAGATAAAATGCAAACAAGGAATATTTAGGCTATCAGCAAATTGAATATAAGCTAAATCAAATGCTGCCATCTGGACTTTTTTCTTTCCCGTTCCAATGTTTCCGTCAATATCTGTAATTTTTAATTCGTAGCCTTTTTCATTTCTATCCGAACTTAAAACAAATTCTTCACCATACAAACGGTTTGAAATATCAGCAAAAAATTTATTAAACTCAGCAATCCTAGACTGAATCAATTCATCGTTTGAAATAATTCCTGCTTCGATTTCTTTTAATTCTTCGTCTATTTTGTGTAACTTAGTATTTGAACTTTCCCAAAGCCTTTTTTGCTCTTCTAAATTACCTTTTCTTTCATGCGATTTATTTAATTCAAAACTTATTACTTGAAAATCTTTTTCGGTTAAAGTCTTTTTGAGCTTTTCAGTTAAAGTTTTTTCTTGTAATAATAACGACTCAAAGGCTCTTTTACTTGAAGCCAAATCTTCTTCTAAAGAAGGTAATTCTTGGGTAATATAATTAACTTTTTCCTTAACCATTTGATTATGAAACTCTAAAGTTTCTTCAAATGATTTTTGTAGATTAGGAATTAATACTTTTGCTTCTTCATAGATTTTTTTAACATTATTAACGTCTATTTCGGCAATATCTTTTTCTAAATCTGCTTTACTTTCCAGTATCAATTCTCTACGCATTTCCAATCTACTAATTTCGGTAGCAAATGTATTTATTGAACCTTTAGTTTGATTTAAAAGGGAAAGGTCTTCGTTATAATTTTCATTTAAATTAAACTGGGTTTTAGTTTTTTCTAACTCATTAATTTTTCTCTTGACTACTAAAAGGGCTTGTGTAACCTGAGATAAATTACTATCTTCTTTTAGTCTTTTTTGTAGATTTTCTTCAATTCTTTTTTGAGATAATAGTTTTTGTTTTCGTTCAGATGAATCAGAGTTAATGCCTAGCCAAAACAAATATACTGCTTCATACTCCTCTGGTTTAGTCGTTGAGTGTAAAACTTTGACTGTGTTTTGGAGTCTATTTTTTTCATCTCTAATGTTCTTTGAAATAATTTGTCGAAAGGTTGGTTTATCACTATCTGACTCAAAAATCAGTTCTTTTAATTTAGATGAGAAATCTTTGTCATTACTGAAATTAACCCCATTTATTTCTTGGATTTTCTTTCCCCAACTAAGAAAATTCCTTTTAATTGTGATTTCATTCAACGTATCGCCTTCTAAATCTTCTTTCAAGATGAGTGTAATAATTGCATTATTTTCTTTCAAAAAATTTTCAACTTTTGTGTTTTTAGTCTTTTTAAACTCAGTATCCTGATAAATGTTTTCACCCTTTCCGCCTAAACAAAAGTCAATCAGCCTTAAAACAGTAGTTTTTCCAACGCTATTGCCAGACTCCTTTTTATCTTTTGTTTTGGTTTCATCAACAATTAGGTTTATTCCTTTGTAAAAAGGAATATCTCTTATTATTTGACTACCATTTTCAATTTTAAGGCTTTTTAAAAACATTTTTCTAAATTACTTTGATTTGATTTAACTAATCCCAACACAAATAGCCAATCCAGTGCTAAGGCAAACAAATTCATTGACACTCTTTCTTTCTCATTTAATTTTTGAAATGTGTCTAACAAATCAACTTCAGTTGTGGGAAAATTGCTTAACACATCAATAACCAAAGCACCTAAATAGTATAGCTCTCTTTCTGGATTTGTATCTTTGCTAATTATCATTTTTTATTGGCTCTTCTAAAATTTTACATCGTAAAAAAGCATCTACAAGAATAACTTTGATGCTTAAACTAATTGCTTCGTAAGGAATCGTTGTCAGTAAATTGTTGCTTTTCTCAACTAGCTTCCATAGACCATTCTCAACATCTTCTAATAAATTATCAGCGTTCAGGCGTATATTTTCAATTGAATAATTCCCATTTAAGGTCTTCCCTTTAGCTTCCAAATATAGGGCTTTTATGTTTTCCAGTAATTGCTCTTTTTTTACAGAACCTTGGGCTTCAATTTCTGTATAAAGCCGAGTTAGTTTACCTTGATAAACTCGATATTCTTCAATAGTTGGGCGATACCTCTTGACATCATTATAGGTAATTTTATCTTCTGGGTTAAAACTATTTGTAACATCAAGCGAGTCAGTGTTCTTCAACAAATCTGATAGGCTAATTTGGTTTATAACTTCAACCAGCGAGCTTGGATATTTACTCAAAATTCCTTCGGAAGAAGATTTCTTAAGCATCTTTGCTTCGTGATTGCTCTTTATTTCCCTTAAAATTTCAACGGTAAATTTCTTTACATCATTTGTTTCAACGTGATGAATCGGACAAAGCAAAATCAAGTTTTCAAACTGCCTTCTTTCTTCTACATTTGAATTGTGATTCCACCTTTCTCCTCCTTCCTCAGCAGATTCAATATGACATATTTGTAACATAGTTTTTGCCCTATCTATTTCGACATATTGAACCGGACAATTTGGAAATGCACATTGGTTTCCAGATAAAGCAAAAAGCCTTTGTTTTGTATTTGGGGTTGGTTCTTTTCTTTCTGATTCTTTTCTTTCCATAGGTAAGGTATTTAAACTAATTTTACGAAATGCTGAACATTGCAATCTCCAGTTTGGATAATTTTATTCTAAAATTGTTTGGATGACTATTAAAATGGTTCATTTATAACCTAAATTGCGTTATTATTCAACCACTATGAAACGTCTAACCCTAATCCTATTAACCCTAATTTTAACATTCCCAACATTCGCCCAAACTGTTGACGAACTTGCCAATTACAACGAACCGCCGAGCCGTTTGCGGGGTGTGATTGAAAAGTTTGGTGAGGATGTTGGCATCTTGAATCGGTTTTATTCGGCGCAGACTTCGCCAAAAAGGGCGGCGCGGTTTCGTGCGCTTTATACCGATTGGTTGGCGTTGTTGGAACGGCAGGATTTTGCCAAATTGAATCACGATGAGCAGGTTGATTTTGTGCTGTTTCAAAATTATTTGCGTCACGAGTTGAAGGAACTTGAGCGTGGGCAAAAGCAGTTGGCGGAAATGGCAACGCTGATTCCGTTTGCCAAAACGATTAGCGATTTGGAAGATTCGCGGCGTAAGTTGGAAACGATTGATTCGGCAAAAATGGCGGCACTTTTGAATGAATTGGCGAAGACAATCGCGCAAACTCAAAAGGACATCGAAACCGGTAAAACGCCCAAGCCGAAACGCACTGTCGCAAATCGGGCGGTTCGCACAATCGCTACTCTGCGATTCACTTTGCAGCGGTGGAATACATTTTATAATCTCTACGATCCGACATTTACTTGGTGGAATGCCGAACCTTACAAAGCGGTTGATGCCGCGTTGAACAGTTATCAAAGTTATGTTTCGGGAAGTTTAGTCGGGATTCGCGCAGATGACAAAGTAACGATTATCGGCGATCCGATTGGACGCGAGGCACTTTTGGAAGAACTTAATTTTGAGATGATTCCATACACGCCCGAAGAATTAGTCGAAATTGCCAATAAAGAATTTGCGTGGTGCGAAAATGAGATGAAAAAGGCTTCGCGTGAGATGGGTTTTGGCGATGATTGGAAAAAGGCTCTCGAAGCGGTCAAGCAAACCTACGTCGAACCTGGCAAACAAGCCGAATTGATTCGCAATCAAGCCTACGAAGCGATTGAGTTTGTCGAGAAAAATGACCTCGTAACGGTCCCGAAAGTTGCCCGTGACGGTTGGCGAATGGAGATGATGACTCCCGAAAGACAACTGATTGCACCGTTCTTTTTGGGTGGCGAAACAATCCTCGTTTCGTATCCGACCAGCGGGATGACGCACGAGCAAAAAATGATGTCAATGCGGGGCAATAATCCATATTTTGCCCGCGCCGTGACGCATCACGAACTCATTCCGGGACATCATTTACAAGGTTATATGACTGACCGTTATCGTCCGTATCGGCAGGTTTTCAGCACTCCATTTTGGGGCGAAGGTTGGGCGTTGTATTGGGAATTTTTGCTGTGGGATATGGGTTTTCATAAAACTCCGCAAGAAAAAGTAGGCGCATTATTTTGGCGAATGCACCGTGCTGCAAGGATTATTTTTAGTCTCAGTTTCCATCTCGAAAAAATGACTCCAGCCGAGTGTGTGGACTTTTTGGTTGACCGCGTTGGACACGAACGCGACAATGCTCTCGGCGAAGTAAGACGTTCATTTTCAGGCGATTACGGTCCGTTGTATCAAATTGCGTATAAAATCGGCGGACTGCAATTTTACAATTTACATCGTGATTTAGTTGATAGTAAAAAGATGACCAACCGACAATTTCACGATGCAATTTTGAAAGAAGGGCGGATTCCCGTAGAAATGGTTAAAGCGATTTTGACGAAGCAGAAGTTGGGTAAAGATTTTCAGACTAATTGGAGATTTTATGGGGGATTGTCGAAGTGATTTTGTCAGTAGCGGTTGCGTGAGCAAATGCGTCTCAAAGCGCATCGACTCACGCCGACGCTACCGACTCTTTTATTTTGAACGGTGCTACCACAAATTCAATCGGAATCTTATTTCGTTTGGAATAACTGCGAATCAACTTTATCGCCTCGCGCAATCTTGGCAGATATTCGGCGGCGGTTTCTTGATGAAATCCGATTGAGAGATAAACATCTTTCTTAGGATTCTTTTGCAGATTGCGAGCATTACTTTTAAATACCTTGAGCATATCCGCACCTTTCATATAATCAGACAAGCAAGCATTATTTGGTAATTCAAGAATTTTCAAGCCCGAAGTGATTGTATAAATGTATGGTTGGCTGGTCGGGGTAGTTTGACTCCATAGTTTTGCTACAAATCCATACAAATTATATTTGCTCCATGATGCCTTTAAGAATTCGGCATCAGTCGCTGACGAATCCAGCGTAAATCCTTCAGCCGCCAAAGCATCCAGCACATTATCGTCAGCCTGCCAACCACCCGCCCGAAAACTTTTTGGATGGTTAAAGCCTTCTCGTTTTAGAATCTCGACACTGTGCGCGATGATTTTCCGCAGTTCGGCGTTGGTGTAGCCTGTCAATGCGATTTCCTGACCGCAATCAATCGCACAATCTGCAATCAAATACCCATCCTTCACAAAAGATGGACTCGTGCGAAAAGTTACCGCCGATGATTCGACCAATCTTCGCCAAGCGTGAATGTGCAAGCCGTGTTCATCTTTTGGAAGCAACACAGATTTGATTGATTTTGTAATCTGAGCTGCGTCAGCCTCAAGTTTGGTGTAGTAGGCGGCATTGAGGAAATGTTGCAATGGAATAGCTGGATAATCTCGCCGAAAATCGCGCATAGCTTGCAGATTTTGCGGATGCAAGTCATCGCCTTCCCAGTCCACGCTGACGATAACCCGAACCTTGCCCTGTGCGTTTGTGTCGGGGATGAGCAGGAAGGAGACGAGCAGCAAAAAGATTAAGATTCGGACATTTATAAAACTTCTTTTTTGTTTCATAGTTTGGACTCCCTGGGTCTAACATTCGTTCGGCTGATAAACAAATTTTCGGAAAGGACGGTCTTTCAAGCAAGGTCGGATTCCTGTCGAGATGGTCAAAGCCATTTTGACGAAGCAAAAATTGTCGAAAGATTTCAAATCGAATTGGAGATTCTACGGCGGTCTGCCAAAGTAAAATTTAGTCCACGAATAGTTTTTATTTTAATTTCGCCAAAACTCTTTCAAAATTTGCTTTTGCGCTCTGGGCAAGTTGTGCTTCGCCTTTTGTTTCCGCCATTTTATAGGCTTTTTCGTAGTTTTCGGCAGCTTGTTTTAATTGCCCGTTTTTCTCAAAAGCCTCTGCCAAAGAGTCATAAACATTTGCCGAGTTTGGGTAGTTTTCGACATTTTTTCGGAAGGCGGCAAGAGATTCGTCAAAGCGGTTGGCGGTCAGGAGTTGATAACCGATTTGATTGAGCATATTTTCGGGAATCTTCATTTCGTAGCCGAATCGTTTGGACAGATTTTTATAATGATTTTCCAAATCGGCGACTGCACCCGTCGGCGGTGGTGTCCATCCGGCAAAAATCTTGCGAAAACCGGCGTAATAGGCGGGTAAAACCACCGAGCCGTGATTGTCGTCTTTAAATTCACGAAATTCGTATTCAAAATTTTTCGGCTTCGTTTTTTTCAATAGATCCTGAAACGCATTAAATCCTTTGACGTAATCCGGCTCATCGCCAAGCCCGATAAACATCATCTTCTTCCAATCTTTATTTTGCTTGAAAACCTCTTCTGTCCGCTTGATGACATAACTTTTATCCCAATCCAAAACGGGACTGGCGGCAATGTAAGCATTAAATAAATCGGGACGCTCAATAAATGAATAGACTACAAAAAGTCCGCCTAAACTATGTCCGGCAAAGATGCGGAAAGGTTGGGTGCGGTAATTTTTTTCAATCAGCGGAATAACTTCCGTTTCGATAAACTGCAAAAATTTCGGTCCGCCACCGCTTCCGGCACGTTCAGTTTGGGTCGGAGTTAAATCGCGTGTCCGATTCGTGTTCTGAATACCAACGATAATCATTTCGGGCATCATTCCGCCCCACGCTTGCTGTTCGATGATTCCCGCCATCATCGCATTTTGCGGCGCGTGCGCGTCGAGCATATAAACAACCGGAAATTTTGTGTCCGATTGGTTGTAATTTGCCGGAACACGCACCAAAATCGTCCGTTCTTCGCCCAAAATTTGCGAATTTATTTTATGAACATTATGGATGACGCTGGCAGCCTGCTGATTTTGACCGAAAATTGCTGAAGAAATACCCGCAACCAATAAAAGTAACAGAATAAAATTTTTGTTTGGCATAAATTTATTGATTCAATTGAGCAGAATTTAGTTGCAAAAGGGGGAAAATCTTTTTGGCTCAAGCATTCGGATTCATTTTTTAACAGGCAAAAAACAAATCCTTTTTGGTAATTAGGGGTTTGATAAAAGTATTGTTAAAATCACCCGAAGCAGTTAAATGAATCTTTGCAAAACCATCCAAATTTATGAAAAATTTCTATCTGAAACAATTTGCGTTTATCGCATTTTTAATCTTTTCGATTTCAACTTTTAGCGTTGCCCAAAAAACTATCGCGCCAATTCTTGAGCGAAATGTTCGTGCTTCGATGAATTTTTTGGCGGGTGATGCTCTGCAAGGACGTGGCAGCGGGACAATGTTTGAACGAATTGCGGCGGAATATATCGGCTCGCAATTTATGCAATTCGGACTAGAACCGGCGGGTGAAAAAGATGCTTCGGGCAATCAAATTTACGTTCAAACGGTTGAAGTTGCGGGTCGAAGTTTTCTCCAAAATCTGACCATCGGCGGCGAGCTTGGAAAATCGCTGGCTTACGGTAAAGACCTTTTTGCGTTTTCAATGTCCACCAAAGAAATTAGCGGCGAACTGCAAAAAGGCAAGTTTGGCGATACGGCAAAAAAGGGCGTGGTTATTTTGATTACGCTCGATGACGGCGAGACTTTTGCATCTTTTCAGCCGAAACTGGCGCAACTTTTTCGAGACGGCGCATCTGCAATTATCCTCACGGAAAATAAAGAGTTGCGTGAAAATTGGTCAAATATTTCGAGTCAAAGAGTTTCATTGGGAAGACGTGGAAATCTTTTGGTCGTTTCAAAAGATGGAGCGAATGTTTTGTCAAATCTTGCCGATGGCACAAAAGTTGAAATGTCGGGACAATTTACCGATTCGCCAAAAACTTTTACTTGGAATGCGATGGGCAAAATTACGGGAAGCGACCCAAAACTTTCGTCTGAAATTATTTTGCTAACCTCGCATCTCGACCATCTCGGCGTGCGTCCAAATGCCGAAGGCAACGACAAAATTTTCAACGGCGCGGATGATGACGCATCAGGTTCGGTGGCGGTTTTAGAGCTTGCGCGAGTTTTGGCAAGCGGAAAAAAACCAAAGCGAACTGTCTATTTTGTTTGCTTTGGAAGCGAAGAAGCGGGCGGACACGGCGCAAATTATTTCGTTAATAATCTTCCTTTTCCGAAAGAAAAATTGGTGGCAAATCTTGAGTTTGAAATGATTGGTCGCCCCGATAGCAAGGTTAAACCGGAAGAACTTTGGCTGACGGGATATGAAAGATCAAACCTCGGTCCCGAGTTGGCAAAACAGGGCGCAAAATTGGTCCAAGACCCGCATCCCGACCAAAATTTCTTTCAACGATCTGACAATTACACGCTGGCACGACAGGGGATTATCGCGCACACCGTTTCGAGTTTTGGCTTGCACACCGATTATCACAAAGCCAGCGATGAGGCTAAAACAATTGATTTTCAACATATGACACGCTCGATAAATTCGATGGTCAAACCTGTGCAATGGCTGATAAATTCAAACTTTAAGCCGACTTGGAATGAAGGGAAAAAGCCTTAAAATTCTAGCTTCATCTCAAATTGTTCTAAAAACAAAGTCAGACCGAGTTTGCTTAAAAACGAAATGCTTTCTCGGTCATTTTTGTCTATATTGGTGATGATAATTTCTTTATCTTTCAACTCATTTTGGACTAAAGCAAACAAAGTTTGTCCGATTCCTACACGCCGAAAATCTTTCCTCACAGCAAATTGTTTGACACGTCCGCTTTCCGTATAAATTATGTAGCCGACAAGATTTTCTTTATCGAAGGCTCCAACAATTTTATGTAGATTCTGAGTGTTTTTGATGGCAGAAAGGGAATTTTGCCAGCTAGGTTGAGAGTTCCAAAATGTTGGGAAAATTTCCGTATCAATTACGTTGAGGAATTTGATTTTGATGTCGCTGTTAATTTTTGCAGTCTTGATTTTGCCTTTGAAACAAGCCAAAGTTCGTGCCCGTGTGAAGCCTATTTTTTCGTAAGTTTTAATGGCGGGAAGATTTTTCGTAACAACTTCAAGTTGATGAAAATAAATGCCTTCTGTTTTGAGTTTTGGCATCATAAAATCATACATTTTTGCGGTCAAAGCGTTGCCACGAAATTCGGGTAAAACGCCTGTTCCACCATTGAAAACCGTTTTATTTTCAATTCCCAGCAAGATAAATCCAACAAGCGTTTCCTCAAAAAACGCTCCGACTGATTTGGATAAATCAGTATTTTCCGTCTGAATTTTTATCGCCAGACTCTTTTCATCAAGGGAGACATTGACAAAATAATCAGTAAACGCTGAATTGAAAACTTGAATCAACTCAAGCGTTTGGACATTTTCGAGCATGTCGAATCGGAACTTCATTTATCTTTGATTTGGCTCAATATTTTGGTATTTTTCCAAAATAGGTGCAAACTTTTCCGCCTCAATTGGCTTCAATACTTCCTCAGTTTTCGGCGGATATTTTCCCAACAAATTTTTTGGGCGTGTCGGACGTTTTTCCAATCCACCGCCACAATTTGGGCAGACGTTGAACAAAATATTTTCCACACAATCGCGGCAAAATGTGCATTCAAAGGTGCAAATCATTGCTTCTGTGCTGTCATTCGGCAAAGATTTTCCGCAGTTTTCGCAAATTGGTCTAATTTCAAGCATAAGTTTATATTTCCTCAATCACAGAATTTCCTTTCGATTTATCGCCCGAAGTCCATTGCCAACTCTCAAACAAACGAATCTTCCCATCTGGCAACATTTCGGGAGTTGAAATGCAAATGCCCGTCATAAATTCATTATTTTCATTGATTTGCGCGTAACGCATTTCGATTTCCCCATCTTCATCAACCAAGCCAATTAGCAAACCTTTTTTGATTTTCCCACCCGAATATTCGCTGGTCAAAATGTTGCCGTCTTGTTGGTAATGAAAAACCGTTTCAGCAGAAGTTTCGCCGTTTTCCGTGTTGCTGACGGGTCGAAATTTTTTGTCGTGATAGTTAATTCGCATTTTAATCAACCTCAATATATTCCGATTTTCCTTTTTCATTTCCATCAGCCAACCATTCCCAATTGAGCGACAACTTCATATTTCCGTCATCGGTTAAAGTAATTTTGGCAATAGCTTTTCCGGCTTTTAGTTGATTATCTGTCGTTACACATTGATAAATCATTTCAAGTTCATCACCTTTCAAAATTGCGATAATTTTCCCGTATTTGATTGTTCCACCTGAATAATCTGCGGTGACTAAATCGCCGTTTTGCTTATATTTGAAAACAGTTTCGCCTGTAACTTTTCCATTGGCGGAATTTTGGAGTAAGGCAAAATTTTTGTGGTTAAAATTGAATTCGCTCATTGTTCTAATGCTTTTCTAATTTGTTCCAGATGCTTTTCGTTATGCCAGCCAATTTTCTCAAACTCATCTTTGACAGTTCGCAAACCCATTTCACTATGGACAAATTCTTTTTCTGAAAACTTATCGTAAAAATTTTCAATCAGTTCAATGTTCAGTTGCCGTGAAACTTCAAAAGCTAGTTTTTTAACGCCCAAAGGTTCGTCAAAATAGCCGAAAGTATCGTTCCAATCATCTTGTTCGCAATTCCAAACGACCTGTTTCGGTTCGGCAATAACTTTTTTGATTCGGACGTGCAAGATCATTTCCGTATCAGCCAAATGATGCAAAATTTGGCGGATATTCCAACTGTCTTCGCAGTGCGTTTTGACTAAATCGGCTTCGGACAAGTCGAAATGTCGGCTAGTTTCAGTTTTGGTAGTTGCTAATTGCGCTAAAAGTTCTTGTTTAGTCATTTGGGTTTGCTCAAATTTGTTTTCATTCTAAAATACGTTATCGCTTCTGACTCCATTTTGCCGTTTTCGAAGTAAGTTTCGCTTCGCCAAAAATTATCAGAGCTTTCTATTTTAATATCAAACTGATGTTGATGCGTTAAATTTTTATCCGGTAAATTGGTTGCAGAGACAAAAACGAAGGAAAATTTTTGCTCATCATTATTTGAAATTAGTTCCAAACGTGGTTGATTTCCCCAAGGGCAATAGTGAGTTGCAATTAGTTTTTTGTCGTCCAGATGATAAACCGTCATCGCAGTTCTTGAATTGCCCATATCCCAATTTTCAGTTAAAACAGTTTTGTTAGCGATGAGTTTATAAGACACCTTAACTGTTTTATCCGAAGCAGTTTTTCCTTCCCAATCGCCAACTAAAGTTGTTAGTTTTGTAAAAACTTTCTTGGAATAATTTTCCATAACAAGATTCTCCGTTTTCAGAGGCGACGTTTCTGTTTTCTCCAGTTTAAATTTCTTCTCATACCCGCTGAGTTTGAGAAATTCCTTCGGGTCTTTAGTTTGATAACGACAGTAAAAAGAGGTAGAGAGTTGATAATAATAGGCAAACTGTGGATAAATAGTAGGATATGAACTACGCTGAAAGAGAGATTAGAAACAAGATTTTACTGAATTTACATAAAGCTGGGATGACGAGTGGAAGTTTTTTAATTTCCGGCGGTTGTTGGGTTGAACCAATACCCGCTAAAACAAATAATAATAATCATTACTGAGCGGCACAGTTTTTGCTTGCTGAAAAGTCTTTGGTTATTTGACTAATTTTTGCCCACGAAAACACCAAAAGCACGAAAAAGTTTTGGTGAATAGCTGGGTTGAAAAATATTTTGCCCAATTTTCGTATCATTCGTGTTTTTCGCGGGCAAATATTTCTTGTTTTCCAAGCTACCGCAATTTCTATGCCGCTCAGTAATGAATAATAATAGGATAGATGAAAACATTTGGTGTCGATAATTCATAGTAAATCTTAATTTTTAGTTGTTGATTAACGAAAGATATTTCTCTCGAATAATTTTCAAGTGATATTTTTGATGTCCGACGATGGTAAAACCGAACGCCAACGCCGACATTTGCAAATCGCTGGAATAACCGATTATTTGTAAATGCTCATCGGTAAATGACTCAAACAATAGTTTTGTAACCTGTCGGCGAAGTTTTAATTCGTCAATAATGCTTTCCAAAGTTCGATTTTGGGTCGAAACATTGTCCGCTAAAACTTCTTCGTCAAAACCTTGCAATTTAGTTTTATCATTGCGCCCGATACGCAAAGCTCGATACGCCAAAATATGTTCGGTATCAATCAAATGTTGAAAAATATCTTTGATTGTCCATTTCCCTTTGGCATAAACGGCATCGCCGATTGCGTTAAAATATTGTAAATCAAGTGTTTCGAGTTCGTTTATTGAATCGTCAAAGGCTTGCAGAATTTCAACGTCTTCGGCACATTCGATGTATTTATCGAAATAGCAAGGCGGCTTATTGATGTCTGATTTTTTCATATTCTTTTTTATTTTTGCCCGCTAAAAGACGCGAAAGGACGCTAAAAATCAAGACGAATTCTTATTTCTTTTTTCGTATGTTTCGCGTATTTCGCGGGCAAATCTCTCTTTATTTCGCTAATTCCTCAATCGTTTTTTCGTCCAAAAAGAAGCGCATTTTTTCTTTAGAACTTGCGCCAATGCGGTTGTAAAATTTGATCGCTTTTGCATTAAAATTCGGCGTATGCCATTGTAATTGCTTGATGTTACGCAATTTTGCAAACTTCGCAATTTCTTTTATAAGTTGCTCGCCAACCCCAAAATTCCTCGCGTGTGGACGCAGAAAAAGGCAATCCATATAGACGTAATGTCCAACGTCCCAAGTCGAAAATTCGGGCATAAAAGTCGTATAGCCTAAAATTTCGCCCGCATTGCTTTCGACAATTAGACAAAAGACAGGTGGCTGGTCGGCAAACAGATATTTGGTCAATTTTTCCGCTTTTCCAACGGGCGAAAATTCGACTTGCTCAAATTCGGCGTGTTCGGCGCAAAGTGTGATTATTTCGTTAATATCACGTGGTTCGGCAGTTCTAATTTTGTAATTCATCGCTAAAATCCACCGTTTAAGTTTTCGTTCAAATAGCCTGTAAAATCAGGCTTTTCAGCTTTTTTTAAAATATGTTCAATCCACCTTTCGCGCTCAAAATTGATGACTTCCATTTCCCAGACGCACGCCATTCCGCCTTCTTTTGGAGTTTCTTCAAACTGCATTGCGTCATCAAAACTCGTGTAGAACGTCACGCTTTGCAACATATTTTCGCCAAGCCACCAATTGAGCAGACTCCACACGCCGTCGCGCCCCTCGTGAACGATTAAAAAGGCAGTTTTGTAAGTTTCTAAACCAAGCAATATTGATTTTCCCAACCATTTCGGCAGATTCAAAATCGCGTTGTCCAAAACTTCGTTTGATTCAAACTTGTCTTGATAGGTAATTGCGTAAACCTTGACACTCCAATCATTTACATTGATAATTTGGCGAAACTCGATCTTTCTTGGCTGATAAATTTTAAAATTACTCATTACCAAAAAGACTAAATGAAAGGCTTTGGGAAAAATAGAATGGATTTAACGTGACGAGATTATTTGGCGGAATTTTTTGAGCGTGAGTCCGTGAAAACTTTTGAAGCATCGAATGAAATGACTTTGGTCGGCAAAACCGCACATTAAGGCAATTTCGGTTAAGGAAAGTTGCCTGTTTCTCAACAAGTTAAGCGATTTTTCAACTCGAATTTTTCTGACATATTCGCTAAAATTGCAACGAAAATATCTTGGAAAATCACGCGAGAGATGAACCGAATGAACATCCAATTCATCGGATAATTGTTGTAAAGAAAGCGGTTGGTCAAAAGTTTCGTGCAAAATTTCGTCAATCTTTTTTACCCAATGTGGTTTGGTTAAAAATAGTGAACTTTCAACCCCGCGCATTGTTTCAAAAATCTGCAAAAGGAGTGCATCAATCGTCAAATTTGAAGTATCATCCGAGAGTTTTGATTCTTTGTAAATATTGTAAAAAGACAACTTAATATTGGGGTTTTGGACAATTGCGCTCTTTGGCAAACGCTCTAAATCAACTTCAAATTTTCGGCACCACTCCGAAGCTAATTCAACTTGAAAACCGCGCGAAATTCCATCCGTTTTTGAGTTGTAATGCGGTTCTTGGCAATTGTGAAACAAAAGCGAATCGGTTTTGCATTCAAGAGTTTCGTGTTTGTTGCTATCTCGACAAGTTCCCAAAGTTGTCAGCGAAAAGTAAGGGTTTTCGTGATAATGCCAATCTATAAAATCATAATCATATTCGGTTTCAGTCGCGGTAACTCCATCAAATACAATAGTTTGATAGGTTTCTCCTTTAAATTGTCCAGCTTGCAGATAGTTCATCTGTTTTCATCATACAAATAATTGAGCTAATCTTCCAATTGACCAAAAATGGTTAAGTTGCATTTAACAATATAGTCTTAAACTTTTCAAAATCCGCCTCATCATTCCAGAGATTAACCGAAACTCTGATTGCTGCGCCGCGATACGAAACGTAGATTTTATTGGCTAAAAGATTTGCCTGAAGTTGTTGTATATCAACGCTTGCAGGCGGACGAATACCAAATAAATGCGATGCACGAAGCTCTTCATCTTCAATCCAATAGCCTGCGTTTTTGAGTTCAATGATGGAATTTTTCGTTAAATTTTTAGCATAATTTTGAATCTCGGCAGGTTGCCATTCCAAAATATGACCAAGGGCAGAGGAAATCATCGGCAATTTGATGAAATCGCTAAATTCGCCCATATTGTAACGATAGGCTTTCGGACGATATTCGGCTTGATAATTGACCAAATCTTTAAAATTATCACTGTCTTTTCTTCCAATCCAAGTTTGTTCGAGCGGTGTGCCGTCATCAAAAAAATCACTGCAAAAGGCAAGGGCATTTCCGTAAGGTCCGAGTAGCCATTTATAAACCGCGCAGATTAGAAAATCAGGCTTAACTTCTTGAATATCAAATGGATACGCACCAACGTGCTGTGTTCCATCAATCACAAAAAAGACGTTATGCTGTTTGCATTTTTGGCTAATCGCATTGAGGTCAAAGCGCGTTCCATCTGCCCAATGAGTCGGCGAAATGCACAAAAGCAGAGTGTTTTCGTCAATCGCTTGGAGCAATTTTTCGTTCCAAAGTTTGCCTCTGTCAATGAGCGAATTAGGTGCATTTATCGTCTCTAATTTAACGCCTTTTTCCACTAATTCTTCCCACGGATAAACATCGCTCGGAAATTCTTCGCTGACAATTATGACTTTTTGATGCTCAGAAATCTGACGTTTTGTTTGCAGGTTTTTAACCACCGTTGCCATTCCATACGAAACTGAATTCATAATTGCAATGCGGTCAGGCTCACGGCAATTGATAATTTCGGCAAATTTACTTTTGACGATTTCAGCTTCGTTAAAAAAATCGTCTTGAACAATTTCGTGTGGCTGAGATTTACGCAAAAGCCCTTTGATTCCAACATCTTCCACATTTTTAGGAAGAGGCGACATCGTGGCGCAATTCAAATAAGTTACGTCTTCGGGCAGAGAAAATAGATTTTTTTTGCAATTTAACATTTAGATTTCATCAGGATTGATGACCACGCCGATAAACGGCAAATTTCGCCAACGTCCCGCCGCGTCCAAGCCGTATCCGACCACAAATTTATTTTCAATGACAAAACCTGTGTAATCAACTTTCAAATCTTTTTTGATGCGCGGTTCGGGTTTGTCTAAAAGTGTGGCAATTTTCAGAGAATTTGCACCGCGTGAACCGAGAATCTCGGTCAGACGAAAAAGCGTCAAGCCAGTATCCACAATGTCTTCAACAATAATCACATCTTTTCCGCGAATCGGATGAGTTAAATCTTTCAAAATTTCGATGTCGCCGGTGGAAATAGTCCCATCTTTGTAGCTCGAAACTGCCATAAAATCTATGTGAAGATTTAGGTCAATGGAACGCATCAGATCAGATAAAAAAACGACTGAGCCCTTCAAAACCCCAACTAAAATGAGGTCTTTATCGGCATATTCCGCTGTGATTTGTGCGCCTAATTCTTTGATTCGCGCCGAAATTTCTTCGGCAGTGAACATAACTTTTAGATTTGGATTGGTAAATTCGGTGGTCATAGTTTTTAGGTTTAATTTGTGCTATTTTTACACAATAAGTTCAAAGTTCAAAATTGCGTAATTTGGAATTTGAAATCTGAAATTTGGAATCCAAAAATTATGGAAAAAGAAACCCGTGAGCAGGTGAGGGCATTGGTCAGGGAAGTCTTAAAAAACGTTCCTGTTGAAGCCGAAACACATAAAGAAACGGTCGAACATTTTGTCGTCAATTCTCTGCGAAACGATGCAAATAAAGAATTTGACCGCGATGAATCGGCAAAGAATTTGTTGACCGAAGACGACTTGCGCGGACTCGAACACGGCGCAAAAATTCGCGTGGCGGAAAACGTCAAATTTACACCTCTCGCCCAAGATTTGATTCGTGAAAAATCCATCGAACTTATTCGCAAACCATCTCGGTGCGGTTCAATCAAAGTGCGAAGCGTTGCTATCGGTTGCGACCACGGCGGTTTTGAAATGAAGGAAGAATTGAAAAAGTTTCTCAATGAACTAGGCTTAAATGTTCGGGATTTTGGCACAAACTCAAAAGACGCGGTTGATTATCCTGATTTTGCACACGCCGTTGCGGTCGCTGTTTCAAACCGGAATTGCGAGGTTGGCATCATCATTGACGGAGCGGGAATCGGAAGCGCGATGACGGCAAATAAAGTCCCGAATGTGCGGGCGGCGGCTTGTTATTCGGTGGCTCTCGCCAAAAATTCGCGCGAACACAACGGAGCAAATGTTCTCACACTTGGAAGCGGACAAAATAAATTTTCAGAGATCAAAGAAATTGTCGAAGCGTGGCTGTCGAGCGAAATTTCGGAAGACCGACATAAAAAACGGGTGGTGAAAATTGATAATATCGAAAGACAATATAAAAAGTGATAAAATAATGGCGAGGTTAAAGTTATGGAAAGCGTAATCACAGAAACGCCGCAAACAGTTAATTTAACGCAAATTTCAACCACACCAAAAATGTCATACGAAGATTTTTTGGAATGGAATGGCGATAAAGGTTGGTTTGAATGGGTCAATGGAGAGGTTTTTAAAATGAGCAGTCCATCAGTATTGCACCAAGAGATAGTTGGATTTTTATTTTTGATAATGAGCAGTTTTATTGAAGCAAATAAACTTGGGAAAGTATTTGTTTCTCCAATTCAAATGAAATTAAAAAAACACAAGGCGGGCAGACAGCCTGATATAATGTTTGTTTCAAAAGAAAATTTAGGTAAATTAAAAAAGAATTATCTTGATGGGGCAGCAGATTTGGTTATTGAAATCATCTCGCCTGAGAGTCGTGCCAGAGATAGAGGTGAAAAGTTTTACGAATACGAAGCGGCAAATGTAAGAGAGTATTGGTTGATTGATACAGAAAGAAAACAAGCAGAATTTTATACCCTCGGCGAAGATGGCTACTTTAACTTTGAAGTTGCGGAAGATGGCGTTTTCAAAAGTAAAGTCTTAGACGGATTATTTATCAAAATCGAATGGCTCTGGCAAGAAAATTTGCCGAATTTAATGGACGTTTTGAAAGAGTGGAAATTGGTCTAATGCCGGATTTTATCACCAATCCCCCACATTACTGAGCGGCATAAGATTTGCTAGTAGCTATTCAGCAATTTAAGTAGTTCATAATCAACTATTTGATTTAGCGAATTCTTCACTATCAAGAGCCAATTCTTGCTGATTTTCCACGACTTGTAAAATATTTTTCCGATTTCTTTGATCCATTCCGACGGGCTTAACCCTTTTTTTTCTCTTTTTTCCTCAACTTTTTCTTCTAAATCCTCATTTTCTTGATTGCTTTGCTTGAATTTCAACATCAAGATCGCTGTCGTCAACAACAGATAAAACTGGATATCCACTCCGTTTTGACTCTGATTGAGCAGATGTATTCCTTTCATCGTTCGTTTCATAAACTTGAAAAATAACTCTATCTGCCACCTGTAAGCATATAAAATAATTATGTTTAGCGTGCTTAACTGAAACCGGTTCGTGACTATCCGAAAATAACTTCCAGCTATCGTAAAAGTAATTAAACGCAGCCTATTCCGCTTTTCGTCATTCGTGAAAATGATGATTTCATCCGCCACCCGATGAAAACAATTTGGGATTTCCGCTAAATTGATGACACCACTCTCAACTACCTCGTAAAGCAGATTATCCTTCACCCTCATCACCAAAAACGCTTTGGCTTGCAACACTTTATCCGCTAAAGCAAAACTGAAATAGCCTCGATCTGCGATGTATGTAACTCCCGCTGTTACCACTTTCTCTAAAAATGCTCGCTCACTTGAATTCCCGCTTCCAACCCAAAACTCAGTCGCCATCATTCGATTCAATTCAAAACTTAAATGTAGCTTGAACGCATTTTTCTTTTCCCGATAATTAGTCCAAGTAATGGATAAAAGCATCGGAAATAAACTCCCATCTATCACTTGGCAAATCCCCAACTCTTCAATAAATGCCACTTTAGAGAGATTTGCCGATTCCAAGAGAGTCTCATATAACTGCTTGAAATATTTGCTCTGAAAGCGTGAAAATCCATCTTTCAAGGTTGAAAATGGGGTCGGTTGCAAATCCAAATCACGGCATACCGCATTGGTTTCTAATTCCACCGTCAAACTTCTCAAAGAACTGTTTTGGTAAAGATAGCCAAAAATCAATTTCCGCACAAAATCAGCAAAAAAGAGTTTTTCCGAAGCTGCTTCTTGGTCTATACTTGGTGACATTGAAGCCAACATCGCTTCAAGTGGACGCAAAATGGTGTTGAATAGTGTTTGATTCACACTTAAATATCTGTTTTTTCACCCTTTTGTGTCCAATGCAATTTTTATACCGCTCAGTAATGAATCCCCCAACTATTTTTTGAGTTTATCAAAGAATTTGTGTCTGAATTTTGCCACTTTGGGCGCGACCACCGCTGCACAATATGGTTGATTCGGATTATTTTCAAAATACTCCTGATGATAATCTTCCGCCGGATAAAGGCAAGTAAATTCAGTAATTTCCGTCACAATCGGTTCTTCCCAAATATCAGCATCATCTAATTTATTGATAACTTCTTCGGCAGTTTGGCATTGCGCTTCGGAATGATAAAAAATCGCCGAACGATAGGATGAGCCGATGTCGTTGCCTTGCCGATTCAAAGTAGTCGGATCGTGAACCGCGAAAAAAATGTGCAAAAGATCGTGAAAAGAAAGTTCTTCGGGGTCAAATTTTATTTGCACAACTTCGGCGTGTCCCGTCGTTTCCGAGCAAACTTGTTGATAAGTTGGATTTTCCGTGTGTCCGCCCGAATAGCCCGAAACTACATCTTCCACCCCGCGCAAAGCGTCAAAAACTGCCTCGACACACCAAAAACATCCTGCTGCTAAGGTTGCCGTTTCCAAATTTTTTGTTTCCATAGATTTATTTCACCACAAAGATAAAAATGACACAACGGCACAATTTTATTCCACAATCAATATCAGAATTATGCTTGACCTTTTCTTGAAACTTTGCAATTATCCTTTTGCTTACAATCTCAGATTTGCGAAGGGGGAGAAAAAAACTATGCGTTTGCTGATTAAATTGTTGATATGCCTGTGTCTTGTGCCAATAAGTGCATTATGTCAAGATCGGATTCGTAATGTTACGGTTGGACCGGTTGGTGATCAGATTCGGATTGTTGTAGCTTTTATCGAGCCTTCGGATGACTCTTACAAGATGCAGTCAATGATAATTGACTTGGATAAAATAAAAGACAAGAAAGAACAGCCTTCATCCTTTCAGGTGGATTTGACCGCTACTGTTCGTTCTCTTTCAACGGGAGAAAAGAAACAAAAGGCAGTTATTTTGCGTTGGCAAAAACCCGACAAAATTGAGTTAAAATGCAATGGTAAGTAACAAGTCCGAAATAAAGTGATGCAATAAAGAAATATTGCATCAAAAGAGAATGAGAGTAAAAAAAGAGTATTATGAAGCTGATTTTTTAGAGAAGCAAGTAAGTTTTTATCGGAGTTTGCCAGAAAAACAGCGACGACATTTTTTAGCGATGGAGCATCAGCGGTTGGGCAAAGACAGCAAAAGGTATTTAAGTCGGGTCTTTGGGTGTCATTGGTTGACTATTGAGAAAGGATTAGCAGAATTGAGCGAGAGTAATTACCAAGCTGATTACTCTCGCCAACGAAAAGCTGGTGGCGGACGCAAAAAAACGAAGTAAGTCAGGTTGAATTAACGAGTTGGATACTTGAGTATGTTGACCAAAACACGGCGGGAAGTCCAACGGATGAACGGGTTAAATGGACACATTTAAGATATTGCGACATTGCTGATTATTTAGAAAATAGGTATCAAGTCGAAATTAAACCCAAGTGCATCAAACGGATTTTATCTGCAAACGGGTATCGAAAAAGAAAGCCAGCCAAGCAGATGGCAACGGGAAAGAGTCCCGACCGAAGTGAACAATTTCGGGTGATTTCATTTTTAATGGCGGTATTTATGCTGATGGAAAACAATCCGATAATCAGCATTGATACTAAGAAAAAAGAGATTTTAGGTGAGTTGACGAGAAATGAACCAGTTTTAACTAAAGGAAAGAAAGCAGTTGAGACGTATGACCACGATTATTTGCATCTTGGAGTAGGGAAAGCGATTCCACACGGGATTTATGACTTGAAATTGAATAAAGGCTATCTGAGTTTGGGCAATTCGCACGAGACAGCCGAGTTTGTAGTGGATAATTTAGAATGGTGGTGGACTAATTTTGGACAATACGAATATCCAACCGCTGACAGAATCTTGATATTATGCGATAGCGGCGGAGCGAATGGACATCGGCATCATTTATTCAAGAAATTGTTGCAAGAATTGGCACGGAAAATCGGCAAAAAGTTAGTGATTTGTCATTATCCGCCATATTGCAGCAAGTATAATCCGATTGAAAGAAGATTATTTGCCCAAGTCCAGCGAACCATCAAAGAAACGATTTTAACAGATTTAGAACAAGTCAAAGCATTGATGAGCAAAACGGCAACTAAAACAGGGTTGCGGGTGGAAGTCAGAATAAACCGAAAATTCTATCCACTCAAACAACTATCATTAGCTGAAGAGATTGACGAAAAGAGACTTTTAAGGCATCCATCAATGCCGAAATTATCTTATACGATTTTATCTTAATGATTCACTTTATTTCGGACTTGTTACTAAGTGGATAAAGCAAGACATTTCAGCCTCAGTTGAAAAAATTGTTGAAGCCGTCAACGCAGTTATTCAGAGCGTTCCTTTGGATACGAGAAAACCAACTTCAGCTACATTATTGGAAGCTGTCGAGCAGAAGGTTTCAGCAGTCTTGAATGCCCTTAACACTGAAGAATCTCCGTGTCTTCGCAAAGTAAATGACGGCATCGCTAACGCGCTGCACGTCAGTTTCGTGGCGGTGGCTTTTACCACCGCCACGACCAAAGGGGAACTTTATCCCCTTTGGAAACCCTAAGCAGAGGGGACACCCCTCTGACACCCCATAAGGACGCATTCATCCAACCGCCAAAGGCGGTGGCTTTCTGCGGGGTTAGTAAATTAAAGGCTCTTTTGCTAACTAAACCTTACTTCAGCGTTTACAAGAATTCTACGTCCTTAATCAACACTAAAAAGCCATATTTGTGAGCTAATATTACTCATTACTGAGCGGCACAAAAATTGCAGTAGCTTTGAAAACAAGAAATATTTGCCCACGAAAAGCACGAAAGGTCTGAAAAATAAAGGAAACAGATTTTTCGAGCCAGCTTTTTTCGTTTGTTTCGTGGCTTTCGTGGGCAAAATTCTTAAAATAACCAGCAATTTTTATCACAGCAAAAACTATGCCGCTCAGTAATGAGTAATTCCCCTGTTCAGCGGCTTTTTTGAAAAACTTTTTCAACTCTTTAATATCCCCAACATAACATTGGTAAAGACTTTTCAGGAATAAATCGCATAATAATTTTTTGCTTTGCTCATTCTGGTTTGATATAAATTATTACAAATGGGTAACTTTCTTTACTTAATTTTCAACAATTATTCGTAACAATGTGCTCAATAATAAGTTGCACACAAGGTTTTAGTTGAGAATAAACGAATTATGTGCCGAAATATTAAATCTTTATACAATTTTGAGCCGCCGACAACCGATGACGAGATTCGGGCGGCAGCGATTCAGTTTGTGCGGAAAATCAGCGGTTTTAGCCAGCCTTCTGCGGTCAATAAATTAGCCTTTGAAATTGCGATTGCAGAAATTACCGAATCTTCCCAAAAACTGCTTGATTCATTGATAACCTCCGCCCTGCCGAAAGACCGCGAAGTTGAGCGCGAGAAAGCGCGGACGCGTAACCACCAAAGATTTGGCGTTACGGCAAAAGGTCAGTAATTTCTAATCCCTTTTATTTATTACGAAATGATTGGTTTTTCGCTTATTTTTATTACCTGACTTGATAAAAATTTCGCCTCAGTAGAGAATTAGAAAAAATCGCAAAACTTCAGGAGCAAACTCTGTCGGAAAAAATCTATCGAGACCCGGTTCACAACATAATTCGCCTCAATACCGATTCGGATGAGGGCAAACTCTTGGTGTGTTTGATTGATACGGCTGAATTCCAACGTCTGCGGCGGATTAAACAACTCGGTTTGGCAAATTTTACATATCAAGGCGCGGAACATTCGCGTTTTACTCATTCGCTGGGGGCGTTGCATCTAGCTACCCGCACTCTTTTCAAACTCCAGAATACCTACCAAATTTCGGATGAAGCGCGAATGGCTGTTCGTTGCGCCGCGCTCCTGCACGACATCGGACACGGGGCTTTTTCGCACGCCATCGAAGAAATTCTAAATTTTCATCACGAAGATTTTACGGTTGGAGCGGTTTTATCTGATGAAACTGAGGTTGGACAGGTTTTACAGTCATTTTCCAAAATTCTAGCCCAAAATGTTGCAGACATTATCAAAGGAACGTTTCGTCCGGCTGCACTTTCCCAACTCGTTTCGTCACAATTGGACGTTGACCGAATGGATTATCTTTTGCGCGATTCATTGATGACGGGTGCAAAATACGGCATTTACGATCTCGAATGGATTATCAAATCGCTCGAAATTGATGAGGAAAATGATCGGCTCTATGTTTCGGCGCGGGGGATTTATGCGGTCGAAGATTATTTGCAAGCGCGATATTATATGTTTCGGCAAGTCTATTTTCATCGGACTTTGCGTTCGGCTGAGGCTGTGCTTCGTTCGCTTTTGAAACGCGCTTTGCAACTTTTTTCTGAGGGAACTTTCGTGTGGTTTGCCGAGGGAACAGCCTTTGAAAAAGTCTTACAAGGCAAAAAACTTTCGCTTGCCGAGCATCTCGAATTGGATGACAACGATGTTATGTTTCATATCAAACAATGGCAAAATTCGGATGACAAAATTTTAGCCGACCTCTCTCAGCGTTTTTTGCATCGAAGACTTTTTAAGGCTTTTGACCTTGATATGCCGGATGAAAAGCGTCAAGATTTTTTAACTAAAGCACGCGAAATGATTGAAAAAGCAGGGTTTGGCGCGGATTATTATTTTGTCGAAGACCGTGCCGGAGACGTTCCATATTATTTCTACACCAAAGAAACCGTTGAGCCGAAAAAACTAATTTATGTTGAAGACGGCTATTCAAATCCAGTCATTCGTGAGATTTCCGAAGTCAGCGCGGCGGTTCGCGGACTGCAAAAAGGCTATCAAATTCATCGAGTTTGTTTTCCGCCGGAAGTTAAGGATGAAATTGCACGACTTTACCATCAATAATTTCACCACAGAGACACAGAGACACGGAGTTTTTTTTAGTTGTTTTATTGTGTTATTTTGCGGTTTCTTCCTTTCGATTAAAGCTCAGAAAATTGCCATCATCACGCCTGAAAAGACTGTCAATTCTGAAAAAATAGCCTCCCAATTTGCCGAAAAATTTAACGGGATGGATTCTTCATTGGTTGAAATGGCGGTCAAAAGTCAGTCGTTTGAAAACATCTTTAATCTTACAACCACAGAAGCCAAAACGCTTGGAAACGCTATCGGATGTGATTTTTTTATCCTCTTAAAATCTGAAAATGTGCGCCGCACTTCGTTTGCAAAACCTGTCTATTTTGAATCTTATGCCGTTATTTATTTAGTCAGCACTCGAACGGGTAGGTTAGTTTTTTGGACGCTCAAAAGTTTTGAAGCCGAAACTCCAAAGGTTGCAGATACACAACTTTTTGTTTCGCTCAAGCAATTAGCCAATCAAATTTCGCTCCAAATAAAAACTGCTCAAGAAAGCGAACTTGAAGAGCCTGTGCCACCAAATCTTGAAGAATTACCCGATGAAAATTCGCCCGAAGCTAAGAATTTCAAGTCGCCGCTTCCTTTTAAACGGATAATTCCGGTTTATAAACGCCTCGCCAATCTTTACCGCATTTCGGCAACGGTTGATGCGATGGTTGATTTGGATGAAAAAGGAAAAATCACTCGAATCGAGATAACTCGTTGGGCTGGCTATGATTTAGACGAATCCGTCAAAGAAAATATTAACAAAATGGAGTGGCGACCTGCTTCGCGCAACGAAAAAACTTTGCCGATTCGGGTTTTATTGCGTTACAATTTTAAAAAAGTCGAAAAAGTTGAATAAAAACCAGAATAAATTTGTTGGTAAAAAGGATTTAACATAAAAGCCCTATTATCAAAAAATTATGATGCTGTTAGATTTCAAAATAATGCCAATTCATCGGACGCAAGCCCGCGAAATCCATAAATCAACTGCCCCTGATTTTCAGACGGCATTCGATTATCCGTTTCAGACGGACAATGCGCCAACCGATGAAATTACCGAAGGTCGTTACACAGTTCGTTTTGCTCGCACCGCTGAGGAGATTGATGCGGCTTTGCGACTGCGTTTTTCGGTTTTTAATCTCGAATTAAATGAAGGACTTGATTCATCTTTTTTAACCGAACGGGACGAGGATGAATTTGATTTAACCTGTCATCATTTGATTGTGATTGAAAAAGAAACCAATGCAGTTGTTGGCACATATCGCTTGCGGACTTTGGAAATGGCGAAAAATGCACAGGGCTTTTATTCTTCGGGCGAGTTTCGGGTTGAAGATTTGCCGTTGGATATTTTGGCAAAGTCGCTCGAAATCGGGCGTTCGTGCATTGCCCGCGAACATCGCAATACACGAGTTCTTTTTTTGCTCTGGAAAGGCTTGGCGATGTATGCTACAAAGATGCGAAAGCGTTATCTTTTCGGCTGTTGCTCGCTTTTTACTTTGGATTGTTCGGAGGGCAAACGGGCAGCGAAGAAGTTGAAAGAATTAAATGCTTTGCACCCCGAAATTCGGGTAGATGCCCGCGAAGAATGTCAATGCCGACCGGAAGATTTTCTGACTCCAAACGTAGTTAAAGAGGTTGAATTGCCCAAACTTTTCAACAGTTATTTGCGTATCGGAGCAAAGATTTGTGGCGAACCGGCGATTGACCGACAGTTTAAAACAATTGATTTTTTTGTCCTTTTTGATGTAGAAACTATTGAAGAACGCTACTATCAAATGTTTTTTACACCATTTGAGCATTTGAAGGAATAAGAAATTTTTGTAAAGATTTAGGTCAAAGTTTGGAACGCCAGCATTTTGCTGGCAATGAACGCACAAGCGTTCAAACGGGCGTTTTTTAATTTCAACTTGAAGAAAAAATAAAATTGGTGAGATTGCTCACGCAATCTATGCCGTCAAGATGACGGCGTTCCTAGCGTACTTTATGAAAAACATTCGTGCCGCAATTCGCTTTATTTCATTTTTCGGAATGTCTTTTGGACTTTACGGAGTTTGGTGGATTGGCACGCTTTTTATTCCTAATCAACAATATTGGCGGCAAATAATCTTTCGCACTTGGGCGCGTTGGTTTGTGCGAATTTCAAATATGAAAATTGAAATAATCGGCACGCCGCCACCTTCGCCGTTTTTCCTTGTCTCGAATCATTTGAGTTATACCGATATTCCAGCGATTCGGGCAGTGGTCGAAGGGATTTATGTTGCCAAAGGCGAAATTAAAAGTTGGTTTGCGGCGGGAAAAATGGTGGGTGATATTGGAAATATTTACGTCAATCGGCAAAATAAACGCGACATTCCGCGGGCAGGTTTGGACGTGCTAAATGCTTTAGAGCGTGGCGAAGGCGTGATTATTTTTCCCGAAGGCACTGAGTACCAAAGGTGAGGAAGTTTTGCCTTTCAAATCATCGTTTTTGGAGTTTGCCGCCAACACGAATTTACCCGTCCATTATGCTTCCATCAGCTATCAAACCCCTTCTGACGAGCCGCCGCCAAGTTATTCTGTCTGCTGGTGGGACGATACTGGTCTCGGCGAACATCTCTGGCGTTTTTTCCAATTAAGTGAAGTCAAAGTTATCATCAGTTTTGGCGAACAGCCGATTCAAAACGAAAACCGAAAAGAATTAGCCAAAGAACTTTGGCAAGCTGTCAGCGAAAAATTTATCCCCGTCTTGTAACTGATTTTGTGTAACTTATCCTGTTTTCTTTCCTCAAAGTTGAGACACGCATCAAAATATTCATTTGTTTCTAAGAAAATTTTTACATCCCTTTGATACGTTTTGGCGAAGATTTGCGCGTTAATTAGTGAAAGGCTTGTTTGCCTTCAAAAATTTATAGAGGAGCAATTATTTTTTATGATTAACCATATTTCTATCGCCGTTAATAATCCCGAAAAGGTCGCTAATGTTTTAGCCGAATTGTGGAATGGAGCAGTTTTCCCTTTTCCGCCAACCCCAAATTCTTTTTTCGTAGTGGCAAATGATGGACGAGGTTCAGCCATTGAAATTACACCAATTGATATAGTTCTAGTTCCCGGTAAAGGTCTGCCATCGGAAGAGAATTTTGACATCAATGTCCGCACCGAAAAACACGAAGCACAATTTGTAAAAAGCGATTTTGTGCCGCAATATGTGCCGACGCATCTGAATATCAACACCCAATTGAGCGAAACCGAAATTAAGGAAATCGGCAAGCGCGAAGGTTGGCGAGTGCTGACTTGCAATCGTGGCGAAGGTCTTTTCCAATTAGTCGAACTTTGGATTGAAGACCGCTTTATGCTCGAAGTGATGACACCTGAGCAGACGGCACGTTATGTCGAAATTACGCAACCCGAATTTTTATCACAGGCTTTCCAAATGCCGATGCCAAATCAAGGATTACCAACAATTTGGATTTGATTGGCTAAGAAAAATTGCCACAAAAAGCGCAAAATTCGCAAAAAAAGGAAACCAGTCTTTGTGTTTTTTGTGCCTTTTGTGGCAATTCTTTGTTCTCTAAAACTTTATTTTCTTTGCCGATGCCAAATCGTTCACACCTCTACTTTGCAAATCTTCGAGTAAATTGATAAAAATTCGGGCAGTAGCGTGAGCATCATCGGAAGCGCGGTGATGATTTTCGAGATTGACGCGGAAATGTTGAGCCACCGTATTTAGTTTGTGGTTTTCGATGTTTGGGACGAGTTTGCGCGAGAGTTGGACGGTGCAAAGATGCGGATTGGCGACCCGATAACCGTCATAAACCTTTGAAATTTCGTGATTTAAGAAACGCATATCAAATGGGGCATTGTGAGCGACTAAAACCGAATCCCCGATAAAATCTAAAAAGTCCGAAGCAATTTCACCAAACTTCGGCGCGAGTTTAACCATCGAATCCGAAATTCCCGTCAATTGGGTAATAAAAATCGGAATCGGCGTTTCGGGATTAACCAAAGTGTGAAATTTGTCAATTATTTTACCGTTTTCCACCCGAAATGCACCGATTTCCGTCACTCGACACGGCGGACATTTTGCGCCCGTTGTTTCCAAATCAAAGACGACATAATCGGTTTCAAACAAATTTCGAGCATCATGATTGAGCGGGATAAATTCAACTATATCTTCGGTTAGCGTCAAACGCGGATCGGAATTGACCAAATCTAGGACGAGCATTTTCGCCAAATGCGGTTCGGGTTTGCGGATTCTCATCACATTGTCCACAATCTTAACTGCCGTGGCACGTCCACCAAAAGATTGCAAAAGTTCAATCGTATCATTGATTAAAATTGAATCCGAAATTAAATTTGGATAAGCAGTCATCTTGCAGTATTCTAGCTTGAAAAACGATTTATTCAAACTTAATGAACATTTTAGAGCATTTTCGCCACACCAACGCCCTTCTCGAAGGGCATTTTATTCTTTCGAGCGGACTTCATTCGTCCAAATATCTGCAATGCGCTTTGGCTTTGCAATTTCCGATTGATGCGGCAATAAATTTGGTCGGGCGATTGCGGAAAATTTAGACAATCAACAGTTTGAGACGGTTGCATCGCCCGCCATTGGCGGTCTGGTGATTGGTTACGCAGTCGCACACGCCTTAAATGTTCGCTTTATTTGGACAGAACGGCAAAAAGGTGAGATGACTGTCCGGCGCGGTTTTTCGGTCAAAAAAAATGAACGAATTTTAGTGGTTGAAGACGTTATCACAACCGGCGGTTCAACCCGCGAATGTATCGAAGCCTTAGAACATCTTGGCGGAAAAGTCACCGCGGCAGCTTCAATCATTGACCGTTCAGGCGGCGTGGCAGATGTCGGAGTTCCCCGAATTGCGCTCGTAAGTTTGTATGTTCCAAGCTATAAACCCGAAGATTGTCCGATGTGTCAGGAAGGAATTGAAGCGATAAAACCCGGCAGTCGTAAATGAGAGATGAAGCGACTTTTCGTAGAATGAGCGGATGAAGCGATTTGGAAAAAATCCTTTAACTTTTTATGCGGAAAATTTGTTTTCTTTCGATGGATATCGCTCGAAAACTATGTCTGCGATGACGATCTCGCGATTGAGCCTCTGAATGAACTCGGCTGGAAAGTCGAAACAATTTCGTGGCGGGATTAGGCGGTTGATTGGAATGATTTTGAATGCCGTCATTATTCGCACGACTTGGGATTATCAGCAATCGCCGGATAAATTTTTAGAAGTTTTGCGACAGATTGATGGTCAAAAGCACGGCTGGAAAATTCGCTGAAAATTGTTGAATGGAATTTGAGCAAAGCATATTTGCGCGAACTTGAAACCAAGGATCAAAATTGTTCCGACCATTTGGGATGAAAAAAGTGTCACGAGAAATAAATTTTGACGAATGGCTTGAATCATTTTCAAACGGACGAAATCATCATTAAACCGATTATTTCAGCGCAACGGCGGAATTTACTTTTCGTCTGAAAAAATTTCCACCCGAATTGACCGAAATCTTTGCAAATCATCCGTTTATGGTTCAACCATTTATGCCGAAAATTGTCAACGGAAGGCGAATTTTCACTTTTTTATTTTGGCGGAATTTACAGTCACACAATTTTTAAAACGCCGAAACCGAAAGATTTTCGTGTTCAAGAAGAACATGGCGGAATCATCACGGCGAGTCGCGCCTCGGCAAAATTATTGGAAACGGCGCGAGGAGTTTTTGAGTTCATGAAACCGAACTTCCGCTTTATGCGACGAGTTGATTTTGTCCGCGATGAAACCGATAATTTTTGTTTGATGGAACTCGAACTAATTGAACCTGCGCTATATTTGCGAATGGACGAAAATGCGCCACGAATTTTTGCGCGAAATTTTAGATAAATGGATGCAGAACAAGAGAACGATAAAAATGTAAAACAATTAATTGGAGAAAATTTTTGGCTGGAATTTTGCGAAACAAGTAAAATATCCCGAAACGCCGTATCAAATTTGGTTTTTCGGCAACAATTCGGCGATGGCAAAAGAACTTGCCGAATTTGTCATTTCAGGCAAAAAAATTGCCACGGCAAGCCTTGTCGAATACAACGAAATGCATCCCGAATCTGCGCCGATTGCCGATGGTTACAGCGTTGTAACCGATTTTGAAGGCAATCCGATGTGCGTCATTCAAACGACCGAAATTCGTCATTTGCCTTTCGACGAAGTTGATGCACAATTTGCTTTTGACGAAGGCGAAGGCGACCAAACGCTTCGCTATTGGCGCGATGGTCATTGGCGATTATTTTACGAAAGAAGCGGCAGAAAATGGATTGGAATTTAACGAAAAATCGCTTATTGCTTGCGAAAGATTTAAATTATTGTTTTCAAAATGAATTTTAAACTTCTCATCCAATTCGACGGCACGGATTTTCACGGCTGGCAGGTGCAGGATAATCGTCGCACCGTGCAGGGCGAATTGCAGAGAGTTTTGTCTTTGATTGAAGGCGAAGACGTATATGTTTGCGGTTCGGGCAGAACGGACGCGGGCGTTCACGCTGAAGGTCAGGTCGCCAATGTCAAATTTAACAAAAACTTTTACGCCCGAAAAACTTTGAGGCGCGATAAACGGCAATTTTTGGCGCGATTTGCGCGTTTTGAAAATTGAAAAAGCCGCGGACGATTTTCACGCACGATTTTCCGCCAAAGGCAAAACTTATCTTTATCGAGTCATTAATGCGCCGTCATTTCACCGTTTTGGGCGCGTTTCGCGCTGCACGAAGCATCGTCCGCTTGATGTTGGGAAAATGAACGAAGCGGCGCGTTTATTTTTGGGCGAACACGATTGGACGGCATTTTCGGCGGCAAATGCGGATGCCGAAACATCGCGTCCGCACAATTACGGATTTTACCGTCGAATCAAAATGGGACAATCGCGCTCAAACTCGGCAATCATTGAGTTTAACATTTCCGGCAACGGCTTTTTGCGCTATATGGTGCGCTCCATTGTCGGAACTATGCTCGAAGTCGGGCGTGACGAAAAAGACTCTGATACAATTCAAACTGCGATTATCAATGGCGATCGAAGTCTGGCGGGACCAACTTCGCCGGCACACGGATTGACTTTATTAAAGGTTCATTACGAATGATTATTTACCACATTGTTTTGCCCGAAGTTTGGGCGAAATTCAAAGACAAAAATTTTTACTACGCGACAAGTTTAAACACGGAAGGCTTTATTCATTGCAGTTTTGCCGAACAAATCGAAGGCGTTTTACAGAGATATTATCAAGGCGTGGGAAAAGTTTTGATTTTGACGATTGAGCCTGAAAAGTTGACTTCCGAACTCGTCAATGAGCCTTCGACCAATAACGAAATTTATCCGCATATTTACGGGCAAATTAACCGTGAAGCGATTATAGAAATTGAAGATAGGATACTGATTTATTAGGATTGTTAAGATAAATTAGGAGAGAGAAAGAATAAAATTATTTTCTATTCTTAAATCCTAAAAAATCCTAATAATCTTAATAATCAGTGTCCATTACCATAAAATGCACAAGAATTTTGCCGAAGTTGTCAAACCAAACTCGAAAGAAGCCGAATTGCTTGAGGCGATTGACTTTGCGCGTCTGCCTCAGCACGTTGCGGTGATTATGGATGGCAATGGACGTTGGGCAAAACAGCGCGGTAAGCCTCGAATTTTCGGACACAAGGCTGGCGCAGAAAGTGTCCGATTATTGCTTGATACGAGCGCGAGATTAGAACTTAAATCGTTGACCCTTTACGCTTTTTCGACCGAAAATTGGAAACGTCCGGCGGATGAAGTCGGAGCGTTGTTCAAAATGCTGGTTCATTACATTCGTCAGGAAATCGCTGAGGTAAATCGGCAAAATATTCGTTTTCAGGCGATTGGCAGAATCGAAGGTTTAGCGAAAGAAGTGCAAAAGGAAATTGCCGAAGCGGTGGACAAAACTTCTGCTAACACGGGAACAAGTTTGAATGTTGCATTGAATTACGGCGGACGGACGGAGATTGTTGACGCTTGTAAAAATGCGGTCAAAAATCTTTTGCAGGCGGGTAGAACGATTGATGATTTAAGCGAAGACGACATCAATCAAAACCTTTATACCAAAGGGCTTCCCGAAGTTGATTTGCTGATTCGCACCAGCGGCGAGTTTCGCCTTTCAAACTTTCTGTTGTGGCAATTGGCGTATAGCGAAATTTACGTTACGCCAACATTTTTCCCTGATTTTCGCCGCGAAAGTTTCTTAGAAGCAATTATAGATTTTCAAAAACGTGACCGTAGATTTGGAGGAACGACATAATTGGCTCATTGCCTCATTGATTCATTGGTTCATTGATTTAATATCTTCCAATGATTCGATGAACAAATGAGAAAATGATTCAATAACCAACATGAAAACTCGAATTTTAACCGCGTTAATCGCGCTTCCAATTCTAATTGCGTCTATCGTTTTACCGTCATATTTTCCCCAAATAACTGAGTTAAAATATATTTTTGTGACAATTGCCGTTCTCGCGCTGGGCGCTGGGCTTTTTGAATTTTACAGTCTGACGAAAAAATTAGAACTCAAAGCAGATGCTTCGATTGGTTATCTTGGCGCGGCGATTTTGATGGTGGCGTTTATCTTTGACGCACCTTCAAAAGCTCCCGATTTATTGATTTTATCAACTGCGTTGTTTGTTATTGTGACGCTTGCCACCCAAACTTTCCGTTTTCAAGCAGATTTTTCCAAAATGCTAGTTGGAATTGGCGCAACTCTTTTGGGTGTTCTCTATGTTGTGTTTTTAGGCGGATTTATTATTGCCTTGAGAACAGGTTTTGATTCTTTTCTTTCTACCAAACTGCTTGGCTTTTTTTTCTTAATCATAATGGGCGCAGACACCGGCGCATATTTTTCAGGCAAATTCTTAGGCAAACACAAACTTGCGCCAAAGATTTCCCCAAATAAAACGGTTGAAGGTTTAGTCGGTGGAATTGCGGCAAGTCTAGCCTTTGCTACACTTGCACATTTTTGGTTTTTCCCTGAATTACCTTTGAAGTTTGCGCTTCCGCTCGCGGGCGTGATGGCTCTCGTCAGTGTGCTTGGAGATTTGGCGGAAAGTGCAATGAAACGCGGTTCAGACACAAAAGACGCGGCAAATATTTTGCCCGGACACGGCGGATTGCTGGATAGATTGGACAGTTTGCTTTTTAATGCACCGATTCTCTACTATTTTGCAAGATTTTATTTTTAAAGGTTTACACAAAAAATAAATCTGCAAATTTCCAGCGCACTTCTTTTATTCTTCCCCACTTTTCGATTCGTCAATTACCAAGTCAGGGAAATCTTGCGCGACTCTCTCGCGGGTTTGCGTATCAATTGCATTGCGAATCGGTTTTGTCCCGACATTTGTTTTGAAATTGCCGCTTTCGTCATAGAGCCGACGATATTGTGCCGAATTTCGGATTACGCCTTGCACATAGCCTTTTGTTTCTTTGAAAGGAATTGCTTCGACAAATTCATCCATTTCGTAGGGGAGCGTGGCTTGCCATTGCGGAACACGCCCGGGACCGGCATTATACGCCACGGCAACAAATTCAACCCTTCCGAATTTATTGAATTGGTCGCGCATATAAGCCGTTCCGAGTTCGATGTTTAGCGCAGGTTGGAAAAGACTTTCGCCGCTAATCACTGGTGAGCTGCCGTATTTTTTTGCCATACTTCGCGCAGTTGGAATCAGCAATTGCATCAATCCGTAAGCCTGTGCGCCGGATTTAGCACGCGGATTGAAAACAGATTCTTGGCGAATCAATCCGGCAACTTGATAATGGTCAAGACTTCGATTCTTTGCCCAAAGTTTAATGTCTTGCCAATTTGTCAGAGGATAAAAAATGTCCCATTCTTCTTTGCCCATCTCTTCGGGAAACATCTGCGAATAATCAGGATAGCTTCGCGCTAAAGCTAACAAAGCAGAGGTGTTATCCTCGCGGAGACGATAAAGTTTGGCAACGGCAAAATTAACTTTCGGACTATTTGAGGCAGTTTTCGCGGCGGTATTTAATTCTTCAATTGCCCAATCAAAAAGTCCGATGGTTGCGAGTTGTTCGGCTTTGTTAAAACGCTCTTGCTCTTTGGCGGTTGAAGTTTCGGGCGCAACCGTGACGGATTTTAAGTTTGTAATCGCTTTTCCGACCATTGAATCTTTTGGGAAATTTGGTACAGTTTTGCAATTACCTTGCCCTCGTAAATTGGTCAGACGTTGCGAGGCTAAATATCCATACCAGTTGGAGTTGTAACGGTAAAATAGCGCATCGTAAAGCGCACAGGCTTCGTTAATCTTCCCCGCGCGTTCGCTATCCCGCGCTGACCAATACCCGGCTCGTCCGCGATTGGTCGTATCTTTATCGGCATAACGTCCGAGATGTTCGGTCAACATTTGCGAAGATTGAGCAAAATTTTTGCTGTCGTGGGCAAGCCAAGCGAGTTCAAATTGGGCTTGAGCGACCTCAATTGCGTTTGGATAATTTGTCAGCGCAGACTGCAAAAGATAATTTTCATCTGCCTTATTTTTCTGATCGCGGGCAATTATTCCAACTCCAACCATCGTTTTTACAGTCAGCGGATTATTAGGAAAATTCCGACGCATCTCGTCAACTGTGCTTCGCGCTTGAGTCCACATTCGAGCGTTGGCATATCCACGGGCGAGTTGTGTGTAGGCTTCAGTTTTTTCATTGGCAGTTGGGGAAATTGCATTGAAAGCAGTTTGCGCTTCCGGCATTTTTCGTAAATTGCTAAAAACGGTCAGCCTTTTGAGTTGATTTGAAGCATTTGAAGATGCGGGATAGGAAGCAAATAAACTATCAAAAGCCTTCTGAGCTTCGGCGTAATTCTTGGCTTCAAGGAGTTTATCGGCGCGGACTTGCGCTTCTTCTTGGTTTTTCGGCATCAATGGTAATGTCAAAGATGAAGGCGCGGTATTTGAATCAACCATACTTGTCGTCGAAACAAGCGGAGTCGCCAGATTCAATTTGGCTTCGGCTTCACGGCTCGCGTTTGTTCCTGCGCCATAAAAATATGTCCGACGATAAAAGGTCGTTGCTTGAGTTTGATTACCAATTTGTTCATAAGATTTAGCCATTGCAAGAAGCGCGTCAGCATCGTTTTTGGCAACCAAATCGCTCAAAAAATCGGGAACTTTGTTTGGCTGATTATTTTGCATCGCCGCATTTGCCCAGAGTAGTTTTCCCTCGCGCAGACGCAATGAATTTGGAAACTCGGCAATCAATTTTTCAAAAACAGTCTGGGCTTCGCCAAATCTTCCGGCTTGCAAGAGTGCTTTGCCGCGTAGCCACAAAGCATAATCGGCAACCGTTGTTTTTTGGGCAAAAAGATTTGAGTTTAAAATTTCAGCCGCACCGTTAAAATCATTGCTTGAAACACGAATCTGAGCGCGAACCAATTTGCAAAGCGCACCCGTTTTGGTGTTGGAAAAACGCGATTCGATTTGCTGAACGAACGATTCGGATGGCAATTTGCCGTCTTTCATCATTTGCCGCAGCGATTGTAAGGCTTGTTCTTCGCTCTGTGGCGGCTCAAACGCCGAACAACTTAACCCAAATGCCGTCACGGTCAAGACAACTGCCGTTAAACATAACTGAAAACTTTGCTGAAATCCTTTGAAACTCAATGTCATACTCCTTTTCACCGAAATACTTTGATGCGAACTTGTGATTTGAAAGTTTTCTCAAATAAAACTTTTCATTCGCTCAAATTCCGTTATATGATAACTGTTTAAAACCTAAAATTGCTAGGAGTTACAATGAAAAAGATTATTCTCGCCCTCGTTTTTGTTATTTTTTCTTTAGTCGGCATTTCGGCTCAAACGCCTACTCCAACCCCTTCGCCAACCCCGAAGTCGGTTGAAAAAGATGAAGAGGTGGTCAAAATCTCAACCAATTTGATTCAAGTTGATGTCACCGTCACCGATAGTAAAGGTAAGATTGTGACCGATATAAAACCTGAGGAAATAGAAATTTACGAAAACGGCAAGAAGCAACAAATTTCTAATTTCTCGTTTATCTCAAATGTCAAAGAAGTCACTCAAACTGAAAAAAATCCGAATGAAACGACTGGTGTTCCAATTCCGCCGAAAACTTTAAGACCCGAACAAATTCGCCGCACCATTGCCCTCGTGGTTGATGATTTAACTCTCTCATTTGAAAGCACTTACTATGTTCGGCGGGCACTCAAGAAATTTGTTGATGAGCAAATGCGAGACGGCGATTTGGTTGCCATTATCCGCACCGGCGCGGGAATCGGGGCTTTGCAACAATTCACTTCTGATAAAAGGATGCTCTACGCCGCGATTGAAAAAGTTCGCTGGAATCCGATTGGAAATGGTGGAATTGGGGCATTCGCGCCGCTCGAAGGGCTTCCTCCGGCAGCCACGGAAGAGGAAAAAGAAGCCATTCAACGAATGCAGCAATCCGAGAAGGACGCGAATAATTTTCGGGAAAGCGTTTTTTCCACCGGAACACTGGGCGCAATTAACTATATTGTTCGCGGAATGCAGGATTTACCGGGGCGAAAATCCATTATGTTGCTTTCGGATGGATTTGCCCTTTTTACCCAAGATGAAAATGGATTTAAGGAATCATCACGGGTTTTGGATTCAATCCGCCGCTTGATTGATGCCGCCAATCGCGCCTCAGTCGTAATTAACACGATGGATGCACGAGGGTTGCAAGTTTTGGGATTAACCGCCGCCGATAACACGGGCGGGAGAACTTCCGAAGAGGTTGACCAAGCGATGTCGGATCGAAAAGATAAACTTTTTGATACTCAAGCCGGTTTGCAGTATTTAGCCCAACAAACAGGCGGCAAATCAATTGTCAATAATAATGATTTGAGCGGGGAAATCCGAAAAGTGCTGGATGATCAAAGCTACTATTTAGTCGGCTATCAGCCTGATGAGGAAACTTTTGATCCGGTCAAACGCCGTTTTAATCGGCTTGATGTCAAAGTTATTCGGAAAGGGGTCAAAGTTCGTTATCGAAGCGGATTTTTTGGCATAGCTAACACAGATATTCAGCGTTCTGCTTCAAACACTCAAACACCTGCTCAACAGATTTTAACCGCTTTAACTTCGCCCTTTGCGGCTAATGGAATTAGTCTGAAACTCAATACGCTCTTTGGAAAAGCCACGGATAATAACGTATTTGTCCATTCCTTTCTACACGTTGAAGCCAAAGACTTGAAATTTACGGACGAGCCGGATGGCTCAAAAAAAGCGGTCTTTGACGTTTTAGCCGTTAATTTCGGAGAGAATGGAGTCGTGGTTGACCAAATTAGCAAAACCTATACTTTGACTGTCAAGGACGATATGTATCAGAAAATTATCAAAGAAGGATTTGTTTATAATTTTCTTTTTCCAGTCAAAAAGCCCGGTGCATATCAAATGCGAGTGGCAATTCGGGATAGCAATGCGAATGTCGGCTCGGCAAATCAATTTATTGAAGTCCCTGATTTGAAAAAAGGAAGGCTCACACTTTCAGGGATTGTCTTGGAAAATATGACCGAAGCGCAATGGAAAGTTTCACAGACTACTCCATCAGCAAATGCCACCGAGCGCGGAACAAATCCGATGCAAGATACTTCACTTCGTCGTTTTAAAAGGGGAACGGTTTTGCGCTATGCCACCGAAATTTACAATGCCAAACTTGACCAAACGAAAAAGCCAAAGATAAACACTCAAATCCGAGTTTTTCGTGACGGCAAACTTATCCTTGAGGGCAAACCAATCCCTTTTAATCTGGAAGGACAAAATGATTTTGGCAAAATGAATTTTATGGGAGCTTTGGCTTTGGGCGAGGCAATGGAAGTCGGAGATTATGTCCTGCAAATTGTTGTGATTGATAATCAGGCGAAAGCTAAACGCAACCTGGCAAATCAATGGGTACAATTTGAAATCGTTGAATAGCAAGGAGAAAGGAAGATTTGATGGCGGAAAGTTCAGAGTTACGCATTTATGCGTGACTCAACGTGAATGGTGAAAATGTTAATTGAACCTCTGCCACGCAATTTACGCCTCAAGGCGTAACGCTAACCGCGTCATTCGATAGACAATAAAAAGAGGAGAAAAAGATTGACTCCCTTTCTCCCCAAAAAACCATTTCTCCAGTTCTCAGATAATTCTCAATTAAATGTTTGAACCTGGATAGTTTCCGCCAAGTTTATTATCATCGCCTTCAGCTAAAGTGTTGACCAATTCATAATGGAAATAGTCAAATTTAGCCGCAACGGGCGGTTGCACACGCTTGTCATACATTTCCCGCGAACGGTCAATTGCTTCTTTCAGACGTTCATATAAATCGCTCGAACCACGTCCTTCATTGACCTTTTGCTCATTATAAAGTTTGATTTCCGAAACCAAGAGCCGAGCAAAACGGCGGGCATCATTATGCAAACGGCGTTCGTCTTCGCTAACTTCAATCGGTAAATCAACATTTCGTTCGCTCAGACGAGATTTAGGAGGAGTTGAGATAGGTTGATTAACTGTTTCGGCGGTCTCCGCTTTTCCGTTTTCAACCTCAAAATCACCGTAAGTTTGTTCTTTAGTTGGAACGAATTCTTGAGGTGTTTCAAAAGCAAAATCGGTTGTTTCCTCGACTGGTTGATGCGAGAAATCTTTGGCATACTCAGTCGGATCGGTTTCTTTCGCAAAATTTTCGGCAAATTCCTGTGCAGAAAAACTTGGAGCAGTTGTTTCAACTGTTTCAACGGGTTGTGACCAAGAAGTTGTCTCAAATTCAGGATATTTTTCTACCGCCGGAGCGACTACTTCTTCTTCAACAGTTTCTTCAGGAGTAACAACTTCTTCTTTCTCTTCAACCGTTTCTTCTGCAAATTCTTGCGTTACAGGAGTAATAGTTTCTTCTTCAACTTCTTCAACTTGCGAAGGCTCTGAGACGAAACTACTTTCTGTTTCCGTCACCTGAGAATCAGGCGAAACAAAATCACTGGTAAAAGATTCTTCTTCTATCGGCTCTTCATAGCTCGGAGCAGTAAAACTTTCGGGTTCAAAAGAGGTTTGATAAGAAGTTTCAACTACTGGTTCAGAAACAAACGAAGGTTCGGCAACTGTTTCGGTAACAACTGTTTGATAGCTTGGAGCTGGCGTAAATGATTCAACTGTTTCAGGTTTTACCTCAGCTTTAAAAGCATTTGCTTCTTCTTCCAGAATAGCTTCGGATGATTTTTGGGCGGAGACTTTTTTAGGACTCGAAGATGATTTGGCGGATGCCAAAACTTCAACCGTCAAACCGGCGACCCGAATCAAAGTTTCCAGAGCATTGACCTCTATTGAAGAGTTTTTACTGCCGCCATCGGCATAAAGCACGGCGACTCCGCGTCCGCGGGCAACCAATGGAATGGCAAACATTTTACTCGGCTCGCTAAATTCGAGTTTGCCGAAAATTTCAGCATCAGCCGGATAAAAACCTGAATCGCTTTCAACGGTTTCTAAAGATTTAACCGATTTGCTCAAAAGGCTATTGGCGGAAACCGGAAGAAATACTTCGCGCACTTTTTCTTCTGCTTCGCCTTTTTCTTTACCAAAAACGCGCCATCCGACCAGATGTTCATTTTTGATAATGAAAAATGCTCCGCGTGGCGCGAAAAGAGTGGCGTGATGAACCAGAGTTTTAAGAATTTCGGATTGAGAAGTTTTCTGACTTATATCATTAACCGCTTCATAAATCTCTTTGATACCAAAAGCAGGTGCAGATTCTTTAGCTGTTTCTCGCTCCAATTCTTCTGCTTGAGCTATTGCTGTGGCAGTAATCTTCGCACCTTCATCTTTGGCTAAACGCAGATGTTCGACCACCGATTCTTTAAAACTTGCATCAATTTCTTTGCCTGTTTCAAACTTACCAAGAACGTCAACAAAAACTTCGTTGAGTTGCGACTTATGTCTTTCAAGATCGCTTTCAACTTTTTCTTGCAGTTGAGTAAGCTCTTGTCGCATTTCAACAAAAACTTCTTTGAGATAGTTCTCGAATTCGGTTCTCAGACTTAATTCGAGTTCTTCACTATTCACTATTATTCTCCTCCGTATATTACAAAAACAACTTTTAGGAATGACAATTGGCTGGTATTTTGAGAGTCAATTAAACCCTTGGGGAATAAGATGGCAAATAACAAACTATTACCACCTTTTGAATTATGAACTTAAAAGAGGGATTATGTCAAGAAACTCTTTTACCCTCAAAGAAATAAAATTAACTAAAACAAGTAAAACAAAGTTTTGACCGACAAAATTTGCTTATTCAAAACAATCAATTAAACGACGACTACCTCAATTTCAGGGTCAATTTCTTCGTGAATCATATTTTCAATTGCCATTAAAGTTCCTGTCAGACTGCTCGGACAACTTCCACACGCCCCTTCGTAACGAATTTTCAGAATATTTTCTTCTAATTCGATAATTTCCAACCAACCTCCGTCGCTGGCAAGATACGGGCGAATCCGCTCATCCAGTATAGCATTGATTTCGGCAATTTTGGGATTATCGCTCAAAGCCGCTCCAATCGCCCCGCCAATTTTTGCTCCATTTCCATTTCCATTGCTTGAAGCAATTGCTTCAGCCGCCCGAATCGGCACAGCAAGTTCGGGCAAAACCTCGTCCCAATCCGCTTCATCGGTCTTTTCAACCGTAATCATCTTGTCCATATAAAAGACGGAAACCACCTCGCCAATGTCAAATATTGATTTGGCAAGTGCGTTTCCTTCGGCATCTTCGATGGATTTAAAAGAATGCGAAGTTCCGTGGCTGACGGGTTCTTTCAAGATAAATTTAACCGCATTCGGATTTGGCGTTTCTTGGATGTCTGCTATTTTCGGCATTTAATAATTCTTTCCCTTTGTTCCTCAAAAACATCAAGTTTTACGAATCTTGACATTAAAGTCAACATTATAACTCTTATTTTTCTCTTTTTCATCCCGAGAAGCGCATTTTGATTTTCAGATTTGTAACATTTATGTAAAAATCCATTTCACTGAAAGAAATTTACCCCTAAATTTCGACAAATTTTCAAAATTTAAGGTTTAAAATATTGGAAACACCACAAGATTTAACCGTCGAAGAATTGACGGAGAATTTGGGCGAAACGGTTAAGGAATCTTTATCACATCTGATTCCATCGGCTCGCAAACTTAATTTTTTGGCACTCGTCTGCGTGATTTTTTTTACCGTTTCAGGTGGGGCATTCGGAATTGAGCCGCTGGTTGGCAAAATGGGTGCGGGACTGGCAATTCTCTTGATTTTAATTACGCCTTTGCTTTGGAGTTTGCCGATTGCGCTGATGGTTTCCGAACTTTCGAGTGCGATGCCCGAAGAAGGCGGTTATTATGTTTGGGTAAAACGTGCCTTGGGAAACTTTTGGGGCGTGCAGGAAGGTTGGTGGACGGTCTGCTACACCGCCGTTGATATGGCGATTTACCCAGTTTTATTTGTCAATTATCTGGCATTTTTCTTTCCGACATTGGCTTTAGAAACTGACGGCTCGACAAATTGGCAAACCTTTTTTCTGCGTTGGGGAATTGCGGCAAGTCTGATCATTGTGGCTCTGGCAGTTAATTGGCGCGGGGCAAAAGCCGTCGGGAATAACGCAATCTTCAATGCGCTCCTGGTTTTGCTCCCCTTTGCCCTGTTGGTGATTTTCGGGCTGAGCCAAGAAAATTCGTTAAGCAACAGTTGGGAAGCGATGAAATCAAGTTTTGGCAATCTGCCTCCGGCAGGACTCATCGCCGTTGGGCTGGCAACAGTGCTTTGGAATTATTCGGCTTGGGATAATGTTTCGACCTTTGCCGGAGAGGTCAATGACGCTCAGAAAAATTATCCACGAGCCTTGATGACAACCTTGCCTTTGACCATTTGTGCGTATCTTTTGCCCGTTTTTATCGGAATCGGAATCTCGGCAGATGAATCAATTTGGAATGAATCCGCCGGATTTCCCGCTTTGGCAAAAATGGTGGGTGGCGAATGGCTTGGTTTATTGATTGCGATTGCCGCGCTTCTTTCGGCGTGGTCTTTATTTAATTCCCAACTTTTATATGTTTCGCGGATGCCTTTTGTAATGGCAAAAGACGGTTGGTTGCCTTCGATACTGGGAAAAACTTCTGAAAAAACGGGAGTTCCGACAAATGCTCTGCTTCTCTCTTGCTTTATTTCGGTTATTTTTTGCGCCCTGCCTTTTGGCAAATTGGTGGTAATTGATATTTTGCTCTATTCGGCGGCACTTGCACTTGAATTTATCGCGCTTTTAGTTTTGCGAAAAACTGCGCCTGAGATGGAACGTCCATTCAAAATTAAAGGCGGTTGGGTTTTCTTAATTTTGCTGACCATTGCTCCGATGGCGTTTGCCTCAATCGTTTTATTTGCCACTTTAAGCGATGTCGAAGCAGACCATCGCCAAATCCTTGCGGTAGTAATAGCAATGGCAAGCGGAGTTGTTTTATATTTTTTAAGACGCGGGAAAATAACAATGAGTAATTTGGACAGCAAAAATTGATGAGCAACTAGACACAGTTGCCCATCAAACTAAGAAGAAAATTCAACTTATTCGGTAATATGAATTTCTTCTGTCTTATTTACTCTGCTGGAAAGGAATACTCCACCGCAAACAATTGCAATGATTGCACAGATTATTCCAATTATGATATGGATTTGGCTAATTTCTGCACCTTTCGGTTGAGAAAGATATGTCCAAATTTGCCACGCGGAAACCGCCGCCGCTATTAAAGCCACTACTGCATACAGCACAAAAATCACCTCCGTGTTTTAGAAAAGGTCAACCTCTTTAAGACTGGTTGATTTCTGCCATAGATTCAAGATTTAATTGCTTGAACCCAGAATTCATTACTGACTTTCAAACTACTTGTTATTGGAATTCGAATTTATCTTAACGCTTTTTATTTCAAAAATGCAAGTTTTTTATGCTTGTCATCATTGTTTTTTATACTTAAACCAATGATTTTATTGACTAAAACTATCTGATGGAATGGCTTTTCCTCTTTCCGCGTTTGAACATTTTCCGAAAAATAAGAGATAATAAGCGTTTTTGAATAGAGTCAAATCTTTATCAATAGACAAACAAAACAGAAAGGATTTTTATTGTGGAACTTTTAGAGGTTCTTGTAATTAGTGTGTTAGCGATGGCATTTGCGGGATTTTTGGTGCAAAACGTGCTGAGGCTTTTTTCGTTCTGAGTTTTTGACACAATAAATTATTCGTAAAAATAGGTGGTTTTTTAATGGAATCTACAATTCTTTATCTAATCCCGGCATTAGGGATTTTTGGGTTAGTTGTTATGGCATTTAAGTCATGCGTGGGTGAGCAAACAACCTACCGGCGACGCCAATATGGTTGAACTTGCAGGCTATATTGCCGAAGGCGCAATGGCGTTTTTAAAAGCTGAATGGAAAATTTTAACTTATTTTTGCAGTCGTTGCCGCCGCTATTCTTGGCGTGGTCGGGAACATTGGTTGAAACTTCTTCGCCAGTTATTGCGGTTTCATTTCTTATCGGTGCGGTATTTAGCGCGACTGCCGGATATTTCGGGATGAACATTGCCACCAAAGCGAATGTCAGAACCACGCAAGCGGCGAGAACCAGTCTGAAAGATGCGCTTCAAGTAGCTTTTACGGGCGGAACGGTAATGGGACTTGGTGTTGCAGGACTTGCAGTTTTGGGCTTGGGTTCGCTTTTTTTATTTTCTATCAAATCTATGTGGTGAGTGCGGTGGTCGGTAAAGGCGTTGCCGCAGTCAACGGTATTCCGATGGAAAAAGCGATTGAAGTTCTTGCCGGATTTTCGCTCGGCGCAGAATCAATCGCCCTTTTTGCCAGAGTTGGCGGCGGAATTTATACCAAAGCGGCTGACGTTGGCGCGGATTTGGTTGGTAAAGTCGAAGCGGGAATTCCTGAAGATGACGTGAGAAACCCGGCGACTATTGCCGATAACGTCGGCGATAATGTCGGCGACGTTGCCGGAATGGGCGCGGATCTTTTCGGCTCGTATGTTGCGACGATTTTGGCAACGATGGTTTTCGGGCGTGAGATTGTTGCAACTAAGATAATTTCGGCGGACTTTCTCCGATGCTTCTGCCGATGGTGATTGCCGGACTCGGAATTATTTTTTCTATCATCGGTTGTTCGTTGGTCAGAATTTCCGATGACAAAGGTAATGTGCAAAAAGCATTGAATATCGGAAACTGGACTTCAGTTATCATTACGACAATTGCCTGTTACTTTATTGTGATGTGGATGATGCCCGCGAATATGACTCTTCGAGAGAGTCGGATAACGTATCACGAACACGGGAGTTTTCTTGGCGATTTTAGTCGGTTCGATTGTCGGTGCGTTGATGAGTATCGTAACTGAATTTTATACAGCGATGGGCAAACGTCCGGTTAATTCAATTGTTCAACAATCCGACACAGGCGCGGCAACAAACATTATCGGCGGACTTTCGGTTGGGATGGAATCTACTTTCATTCCAACTCTTATTCTGGCAACGGGAATTTATTTATCTCATTATTTTGCAGGACTTTACGGAGTAGCAATCGCCGCCGCCGGAATGATGGCAACAACCGCGATGCAACTTGCGATTGATGCTTTCGGACCGATTGCCGATAATGCGGGCGGAATTGCCGAAATGAGCCGAATTGCCAAAAGAAGTTAGAGCAAAGAACCGATATTTTGGATGCTGTCGGAAATACCACCGCCGCCACAGGAAAAGGTTTTGCTATCGCTTCTGCCGCTCTGACGGCTTTGGCATTATTTGCCGCCTTTGTTGGTCTTGCCGGAATTAAATCAATTGATATTTACAAAGCAAATGTTCTGGCAGGTTTATTTGTTGGCGGAATGATTCCTTTTATCTTTTCTTCGCTTGCTATTGCGGCAGTCGGTCGTGCAGCAATGGCGATGGTGCACAGAAGTCAGACGGCAGTTTAAAGAAATTCCGGGAATTATGGAATACAAAGCGAAACCGGAATACGATAAATGTGTCGCTATTTCGACTCAAGCCTCGCTCAGAGAAATGATGCTTCCGGGCGCGATTGCTTTGATTACTCCGGTTGTCGTCGGATTCGCTTTCGGACCTGAAGTTCTCGGCGGATTGTTGGCGGGCGTCACCGTTTCGGGCGTGTTGATGGGAATGTTCCAAAACAACGCTGGCGGAGCGTGGGACAATGCCAAAAAATCATTTGAAGCAGGTGTCGAAATTAACGGCAAAATGGAATACAAAGGTAGCGAAGCCCACAAAGCAAGTGTCACAGGCGATACCGTCGGCGATCCGTTCAAAGATACTTCGGGACCTTCGATGAATATTTTGATTAAACTGATGAGTATTGTCGCTTTGATTATTGCTCCGCATATTGCTGTTCATAAAGGTTCGCACGAGCTAACTAAAGCAGAACAGTTAAAGTCCGTCCGAAAAATGTAGATGATGGAACAAGATAGGTTAAAGTTCCTGACTGAAAAGAAACTTGTAAAGAAATTGAGGTTTGAACAATAAATCTAGCTCGACGAATTGAACACAGAATGTAGACTACAGAATCAAAGGATGAGCAAAAATCTCGTAGACGAAGATTCATAAAGTGGAAAATTAATGAACGATGGCTAGATTTTTGCGGCTATTTCTCTTCGATTGAACTTTCCGAAACTATCCCTTAAACTGATGCCTAAATAGCAGTCCAAAATTTTTATCAAAAAGGAAAATTCAATATGTCCAATCCCCGTTTTGTTTCCCTGCGGAAAGTCCAAATCTTTCTGTCTTTCGCACTTCTTTTTATTGCTTCCGTTTCAATTTACGCCCAAGCTAACCCGTTGAAAAACTTGCAGTATCGGTCAATCGGACCGTTTCGCGGTGGGCGCGTGACGGCGGTGGCGGGAATTGCGAATCAGCCGAATGTTTATTATTTTGGCGCAGTTGGCGGCGGAGTTTTCAAAACAACTGATGGCGGCGTGAATTGGTCGCCGGTTTCGGATAATTATTTCAAAACAGGTTCGGTCGGCGCGATCGGAGTTTCGCTGAATCTGACCCAAATATCATTTATGTCGGAATGGGCGAATCGCCCGTGCGCGGAAATGTTTCGCACGGCGACGGCGTTTATAAATCGGTTGATGCGGGTAAAACCTGGAAACATATCGGTTTAGGCGATTCGCGGCAAATCGGACGGGTTCGCGTTCATCCGAAAAATCCCGATGTTGTTTATGTCGCGGCGATGGGACATTTGTTGGGCGCAAATCAGGAACGCGGAGTTTTTCGCACGAAAGACGGCGGTAAGACTTGGGAAAAAGTTCTGTTTCGGAGTGACAAAGCGGGTGCGTTTGATTTAATTCTCGACCCGTCAAATCCGAATGTAATTTACGCGACGACTTGGCAAATTAAACGAACTCCGTATTCGCTCGAAAGCGGCGGCGAAGGCAGTGCGATTTACAAATCTATGGACGGCGGCGACACTTGGACGGATATTTCCAAAAATCGCGGATTGCCGGCCGGAGTTTTAGGCAAAATCGGAATTACGGTTTCGCCCGTCAATCCGAATCGTCTGTTGGGCAATGGTTGAAGCCAAACAAGGCGGACTTTATCGTTCTGATGATGGCGGCGAAAATTGGCAAATGGTCAGCTAATAATCCGAATTTGACGCAACGCCCTTGGTATTATTTTCGCGTCTATGCCGATACGCAAAATGTCGATACGGTTTATGTTTTGAACGTCGGTTTTCACAAATCAATTGACGGCGGACGCACTTTTTCAACCATCGGCGTTCCGCATTCCGACAATCACGATCTTATGGATTTCGCCCGAAAATAATCAGCGAATGATCAACGGCAACGACGGCGGCGCAAATGTTACCAATCGATGGCGGACAAAATTGGACGGAGCAAGATCAAGCCACCGCGCAATTTTACCGCGTTACGACTCGATAACGATTTTCCCTACAACATTTACGGCGCACAGCAAGATAATTCAACCGTCAAAATTCCTTCGCGCACGGCAGATTTCGGGATCTTGGAAAATCATTGGTATGACGTTGGCGGCGGCGAATCGGGCTGGATTGCGCCGCATCCCGAAAATTCCGACATCATTTTTGCCGGAAGTTACGGCGGATTTTTGACGCGCTACGACCATCGAACCGGACAAACTAGCGCAACGTCAATGTCTATCCCGATAATCCGATGGGCGCGGGTGCGGAAGCGATGAAATATCGTTTTCAATGGAATTTTCCGATTCTCTTTTCGCCGCACAAAACTGACGGCAAATATCCGCTTTACGCCGGCGGAAATATTCTTGTTCCGCTCAATGGACGAAGGGCAATCTTGGCAAGCGATTTCGCCGGATTTGACGCGCAACGACAAATCGAAACAAGGAACTTCGGGCGGTCCGATTACGCAGGATAACACCAGCGTTGAATATTACTGCACGATTTTCACCGTTTCCGAATCGCCGATTACACAAGGCGTAATTTGGGCTGGAAGCGATGACGGACTCGTTCACGTTACGCGCGATGGCGGAAAAAATTGGGAAAATGTGACGCCGAAAGATTTGCCCGAATGGATTCAAATAAATTCGATTGAGGCTTCGCCATTTGATCGCGGGAACGGCTTATTTTGCCGCGACCGCTTATAAATCCGACGACTATCAAACCTTACATTTACAAAACTACGGATTACGGCAAAACTTGGAAAAAAATCGTCAACGGAATCGCTAATGATGCTTTTACGCGAGTTGTCCGCGAAGACCCGAATCGCAAAGGATTTCTCTATGCCGGAACGGAAACGGGAATGTATTATTCGAGCAAATGACGGCGAAAATTGGGCTATCTTTGACGATTGAATTTACCGATCACGCCGATTACCGATTTGGCAATTCACAAACGCGAAAAAGATTTGGTTGTCGCCACGCAAGGACGTTCATTTTATGTTTTGGATAATCTGCCATTGCTTTATCAAATGGCTGATGCGGAAAAAGCGGGTGCATTTCTTTTCAAACCCGAAGACGCTTATCGAACTGCCGGGTGGCGGCGGATGGTTTCCAACTTCCAGCAGGTGCGCCAATCGGGGCAAATCCGCCAAATGGCGCGGTTATCAATTATTATTTGAAAGACAAACCGAAACAAGAAATTTCGATTGAATTTTTAGATGCAAGCGGCACATCGGTTCGCAAATTCAGTGCAAATGTTCCACGCGAAGGCGCACCGACTCCGCCGCCAACACCTGGGCAAGCACCTGTTGCGATGGAAGTTGGCTTAAATCGTTTCGTCTGGAATTATCCGTCTGCCGAATGCGACGGGACTTGCCGGGCTTGATTATGTGGGGCGGAAGTTTGAATGGACCGCGAATTGTGCCGGGTAATTATCAAGTTCGTCTTGACGGTTGACGGCAAAGTCGTTTCGACTGAACCTTTTACGCTCAAAGCCGATCCGCGAATGACAACCACCGCAAGCCGAATATCAAAAACAATTTGATTTTTTGTTGCAAATCGCAACAAAGTAACCGCAAACGCACGAAGCGATTTTGGAAGTGCGCGATGTTCGCACCCAACTCGAAGCGTTGTCGGCACGGCTCAAACCCGAACAAAAAGATTTGAAAGACAAAGCCGCTGACATCATCAAAAAAGTTGACGGCGGTCGAAGAAGAATTGATGCAGACGAAAATCAAATCTTCGCAAGATGCTCTCAATTTCCCGATTAAATTGAACAACAAACTCGCGGCTGTGGCTTCAACCGTTGACGGCGGAGATTTTCCGCCGACTAATCAAGCGTTATGATGTTTATAACGATTTGGTTGGAAAGATTGATGCACAACTTGCAATTTTGGCGAAAATTAAAGCCGAAGATATTGCGACGTTTAATAAGATGTTTGCTGAGAAACAATTTCCGGCGATTGTGACGAGAAGTAAATAAAATAAGTTTATTTGCCCGCTGCAAATGAACGCGGAAAAGACAAGGAAAGTGTATTCTCGTAATTCCTAATTCGCGCGCTCTTCTCGTAGATTTGTCCGCGGGCAAATCGATTATTCTGAGAAAAAACTATGAAACTACTGGCAAAATTATTCACCGCTATTTGTAATGGCGTTTGGTTTTATGCGCCAATTCTTTTGGACAAATAACCAAGAAGCTGACGCTTGATTTGTTTTTGGATTGGGAATACGTCGTCAATCCGCAAATTTCGCCCGACGGTTCGCAAATCGTTTATACTCGGCGTTGGACAGATAAAATTAACGACAAATTTGAAAATGAAATTTGGATAATGAACGCAGACGGTTCGCGCAATCGGTTTTTGTTGAAAGGCGGTTCGCCTGCGTGGTCGCCCGATGGCAAGCGCATTGCCTATATTGCGCCCGGTACACCGCAAGGAGCGCAAATTTTCGTCAAATGGATGGACACGTCGGATGAGGGAACGCAATTGACGCGGCTTGAACGCTCGCCGTCAAACATTGCCTGGTCACCCGATGGCAAACGGATTGCGTTTAATATGCTTGTTCCCGCCAAACCCGCTTTACGCGCAACTTTGCCGGCTAGACCGGAAGGCGCGAAATGGATTGAACCGGCTCGCGTGATTGATCGATTGAATTATCGTTCAGATGGCTCGGGCTACAGTGCGGAAGGTTTTACACATATTTTCGTCATTTCTGATGGTGGCGGTGTTCCGCGTCAACTGACTGATGGCGATTACAATCACAATGCGCCCGAATGGATGCCCGACTCTGCTTCAATCGTTTTCAGCGCAGTCCGCAAACCCGATGCCGAATACATACGCTTTGGTCAGGAAATTTATTCGCTCAACCTTAAAACTAACCAAATCAAACAATTAACCGACCGCGACGGGCAGGATAATCAACCCGCCGTTTCGCCAAATGGAAAATATATCGCCTACCTCGGCAATGACCGCAACAACGACACTTACAATGTTTCCAAGCTCTATCTGATGGATGCGGATGGAAACAATAAAAAGGTTTTGACTGAGACTTTTGACCGCACGCCGTTTGGTTTAATGTGGGCGGAAGACAACAGCGGAATCTATTTTGCAACCGAAGACAAAGGAACGAATAATCTTTATTTTTCAGCGGTTTCAGGCGGAAATCCAAAGCAAATTACCACCGGAAATCATCAGCTTTTGCCGTCGAGTATGAGCCAAAACGGCGTGGTTGCCGGAGTTTTATCTTCTCCGCAAGAGACGGGCGATGTGGTTGTTTTTAATCTCAAAACTCCAACGCCGCGCAAAATTACCGAAGTCAACGGCGATTTAATGGAAAATCGCAGACTCGGCGAGGTCGAAGAAATTTGGTATGACTCGGTTGGCGGAATGAAAGTGCAGGGATGGATTGTCAAACCGCCCGATTTTAACCCGTCCAAAAAATATCCGTTGATGCTTTATATTCACGGCGGTCCGCATACGATGTATGGCGTTGGGTTTAATTTTGAATTCCAAAATCACGCGGCGGAAGGTTATATTGTGCTTTACACAAACCCACGCGGTTCAACGGGTTACGGCAAAGAATTCGGCAATGCCATCAACAATAATTATCCCGGACAAGACTACGATGATTTGATGAACGGCGTAGATGCGGTCATTAAGAAAGGCTACATTGACGAGAAAAATTTGTTCGTCACGGGCGGTTCGGGCGGCGGAGTTTTGACCTCTTGGATCGTCGGGCATACGAATCGTTTTGCGGCGGCGGTTACGCATAAAACCCGTTATTAATTGGTATTCGTTTGTCGGCACAACGGACGGCGCGGATTGGTATTACAATTTCAAAAAACTGCCTTGGGATGATCCTTCGGAGCATTTGCGCCGTTCGCCGATTACCTACGTTGGCAATGTCAAAACGCCAACGATGGTTTTAACCGGCGATATAGATTTGCGACGTCCCGCTGGAACAACCTGAGCAATATTTTCGCGCTTTGAAACTGCTCAAAGTTCCAACCGCAATGGTGCGCCTGAATGACGAATATCACGGCTACAATGCGGCGGGTTTGCGTCATCCGTCGAATCGTTTGTCGCAAATTTCATACTTGCGGATGTGGTTTGAGAAATATAAGAGGTAAAGAATTTGCCCGCGAAATGACGCGAAAAGGCGCGAAAGAAGAAAGAGATTTTCTTTTTAGCGTAATTTCGCGTATTTAGCAGGCAATAATTTTTTATTTTTTACTTTCACGTCTGCGACGCTTAACCCAAATCGGTAAAATAAACAGATACATTCCCGTTAGCCAGAGAATCAGCAAAATAATTCCCGACGGCAAAAAAATTAACAATTTGATGTTATCGTGAAAAAACGAGCCATCGTGGATTGATTCGATAATGTCGGAACGCCGATAAGCTGTTTGCAAAATCGCGCCTGTTTCGGTATCAATCTGAATTTCCCAATGATTTTTGGCGGAAACTTTCAGCATCCCGCGTGACGGGCGCACATCCAAACGGCTGATGTCATCCCAAGATTTTATTTCGGCTTCGGGAACGGTCTTAGAAATCTCCAAAATTTGCGGCAGAGAAAGATTCGCAGTTTTACTTTTTCCTTTTTGCTCAGTCGGTTGAATCCAGGCAAACTGTTTTTTAGTCTGTAAAAAAATTCCGCTGACGATGACTATTAAAACCGGAATGGCAATGCCGATTGAGAGCCAATAATGGATTTTGCGATTGAGTAAATTAAACTTCACATTTAATTTTGTAACTTAACTAATTGATTTGGTCAATTTTGCGGTAAAATTTTAAGATGGAAACGATTAAAGTTCGCTCAAATCAGCGCGAAGAAATGATTGAAATTACAAGCGAAGTGCAAAAAATTTTACCCACAACAGGCGAAGGAATTTGCGTTCTTTTCACCCAACACACAACTTGCGGATTAACGATTAACGAAAATGCCGATCCTGATGTCAAACACGATATGTTGTTGTTTCTACGAGAGTTAATCCCGCAATACTACAAAGGTTTTCGTCATTTTGAACATAATTCCGATGCCCACATCAAATCCTCTTTGGTCGGCTCAAGCGTGACTGTTCCTTTTCAAAACGGCAAACTTTTACTCGGAACTTGGCAAGGAATTTATCTGTGCGAATTTGACGGGGCGCGGGAACGAAAAGTCTTAATACAATTTTTAGCCACGAAATAACACGAAAAAGCACGAAAGATTAAAAATTATTTTTCGTGTGTTTTTGTGTTTGTTCGTGGCTAGTTTTTCTTTCTCAGCGTCACTAAAATTGCATCGCTGACCGCCCGTTCCCCCGTTTTGTCCGAAGGCAGATTAACCACCTTGTCTTTGACAAACATCGTGGTTGAGCCACCGCCGTCCAAATTCATCGCGTCCGTTGCGCCGAGTTCGAGCAACATTTCGGCTAATTCCTGCAAATTCATTCCGATGCTGACATTTGGCTGTCGCCCGTCAACCGTGACCATCAAAAATTTGCCGTCTTTTAATTTGGCAACGGCAGTTCGCGGATGACGGGTTTCGACAAAATCTTTGCTGGATTTTTCCTCTTGCCAAGTGATTTCGATTTTGCCGTTTTTGATGAGTTGCGGAACACCACCTACGATGTCTTCTTTAAAAATATCAGTCGAAATGTTTTGATTAGAAAAGGTTTGAAATAGTCCGAATCCAGAATATTTTATTTCCTTCCCTATTTTGCTTAAACCTCTTAAATCATTGACAAAACTACCACTCAATGAGATTACGAAACCATCACTCGGAATTAAATTGCTTCCTTTTCCAGCGTAAGTTTTAACAACTTTATTTCGCTCGACAACAATCTCTGTTCCATTATTATCCGTAAGGGTTGTGCGGTGAAATTCCGGTGTATAAATAACAAAATCATTTTCACTGCGTTGTCGATTAATTCCGCGTGTAATAACCATACCTTCAAGTCCTTTTCTCACTTGCAAATAAGTGTCTGCTTTTAACTTTTCAATAGCAATTTCAGTCAGGTTTGACTTATTATTTATGAACAAAGCTGATCTATTTCCAAAACTCTCGCTCAAAAGTTTCCCGTCAATCTGCAAAACTCCGGCGGCATCCCCTTTGTAAAGCCCGTCAATCTTGAAAAAACCCGCATTGATGGCGACAATCGCACCGTGTCGCGTGGCAATCGAACTCGTAGTCTCCAATCCAATCGCCGCATCCAAAGCGTGAACCACATCGAGCCTAACCTTTGTTAAATCAAGTCTTAACAGATTAACATTGACCGGCTCATCTTTGATTTTGCGGACAAATTGGGCGTGTTCGATGCCGTCGGAAATTTGGGTAAATTCTTGGGCAAAAATGGGGAAAATTAACCACAGATAGACACAGATAAGCACAGATATTTTTTTCATAATTTGATAACTCGAATTCGATTTGTAAAACGGTTAATGATAAATGATAATTGCCAAATGACAAATGAAAAGGACTGCCAAATTGCAGCCCTTTTCTTAATATTTTGTGTTCTGGTTAAGTCGTTTTGTTTGAAGTCATATCCTGCATCAATTTTACACGCAGAAGTTTTCCTTTATCTAATTGAATCTCTTTGCCTTTTAATGAAAAAGTAGTGCCTCCCTTAAAGGTTGGCGAAGCAGCTAATTTAATAGCCTCAGTGTTTGGTTCAATTGAAATAATAGCGGCAACCAAAGTAATAAACTCTTCGCCTTTTTTAACAAAATCAAACATTATGCAAACTTTTGCCGTGTCATTTTTATCTGTTATTTTATTGACATTAACTATTCGACCATAGACTATTGAACCTTTTTCGAGTTTAAATCCTTCGCTGACAACTTCCTCTGCCAAAACGAAATTGACATCATCCCCGACATTGTTTTTTTCCGAACTAATCACGGTATCTAATTGAACGGAAAACTCGGTATTGGCTTTGAAAATAACCTTTTCTTGACTACTTTCCTGACCGAAACTAACTAAAAAAAGAAGAAATGACAAAAACAAAGTTAAGACAGCTTTTAACATATTGCACCTCCTAAAAATTCAAAACTTACTCATAAAAAATTATGAAAGCTGTATAAATGCGTTTTCCTTTAACTATCAAATACGAATTTAACGATAGTTAAAAATTGGAAACGCAATTTATATGCCAAAAATATAAAGGGGCATTAGTTAAAATTTTGCGCTTTTTATCACTGCCGGAATTCTGTGTAAAATCGTTTCGCTTTTTCTCAAATAAACTCTATGCTTAGAGCAATAAGCTATGGATCAAATAAGTGAAAGAGTTCGGCTTTTAAACGATAAACCTGCGAATTGTTAAGGCAAATATGTTCTATATTGGATGCAGATATTCAAAAGGACTGCGAAAAATTCCGCACTTAACTTTGCAATTCAGCAGGCAAATGCGCGAAAAACCCTATCGGACGAAAAGTTTTGTTCAGCCGGGTTTGTTTTAGCGGTTGCGTTTTTTGTTTGATGGAAGTTCAACTGAAAAATTGCCTATTGTAGGTTCGCCTTTTTCCTCTCGAATTGGCATCGGAGTTCCCATCGTAACCGGAGGACAGGAATCTTTATCTGTTTCAATTTTTACTTTGGTGTTGGTGGGTGAAATGTCGCCTATCGTGTGAGTTTTGGTCTTACTCGAAAAGTTAAAAGCGAAAAGTCCGGTAAATAAACCGATGATTAACGAAACGGTTGCCGCGGCGGTGCGGGAAATATTCTTTTTGACTTTTGCCCAACCAATCGGACAATCTTGCGTCAAAATTGTTCCGTCATTTCGGCGGTAAAATCTAACGCAAACACGACCTTCGGATTCAATCAATAAATTTTCGGCTTCTGTCTGGCTCATTCCCGAAAGATTATAAACATTCAATTTACAATCTCCGCAGAATCTTTTTTTATCATCGCCGAGCATCGCATCCCAATTTGCCGAACAGGGTGACGCGATTTTGATATTATTTAACGGGCTGTTATTCATCTTTTCCAAACCTCAAATCTTAAAAAATCAACTTCCTGTTGGTTTGAACGATAAGGTTTGAAATTACTTGCAAAATTGTTTCGGTAACAACATTTATTTTACCCAAAGTTCAACCGGCTCATCTTGCAAATCACGAATATTTACAATCCGCCCGACAACAGCTTCTTTATACTGTGGTTTTTTCTTAAATTCTCTTTGAATACTTTCCAAATCAGATTTTCCCGTTAGCCCCATAGATATAATCGGCTCTTCGTAAGTTAGTTGTCCTTCTTCAACTAAAATTTGTTTCTCGTTGTTGACTGGCACTCCGTTAATTGCCTTCACCAAACTTTGAGACTCAACCGATACATCTTCCAACAATTTGGAATTATCAAAAGACAGTTGAGAATATCCGTAAATTCCGCCAAAAAAGCCGATTATTAAACCAAAAACGGCTGATGTCACGCGGGAAATTTTTTGTTTAATCGCCTGCCAACCAACCGGACAATCTTGCGTAATAACCGTTCCATCTTTGCGCCGGTAGAGTCTGACACAAATTCTTCCTTCTGATTCAAACAAAAAGTTTTCAGCTTCGCGTTCGGTCATTTCCGACAGGTTATAGACGTTTAATTGGCAATGTGTGCAGAACCGTTTTTGTTGGTTGCCACGCATTTCGTCCCAATCAGCAGGACAAGGGCTGGCGATTTTGATGTGATTAAGCGGACTTGAGTTCATAAATTTGCCTCCGCTTTTTTAGACACCGCTAAATTGTATTTGTTCCAAGAAAATTTGCGGAGGAACTTAAAAAGGCGAGACGAAATCTTTTAAAAAAGGTAAGTTTTCATCTTTTTCGGAAAGTATTGGTTCGCTTACTTGCCAGTCAATTCCAATCTCAGCATCGTTCCAACAAATTCCCTGATCGTGTTCGCGGGAATAGAAATTGTCAACTTTATATTGCACGATGACGTTTTCGCTCAAGGTGGAAAATCCGTGAGCAAAGCCACGCGGAATATAAACTGCTTTACAATTTTCTGCCGATAATTTAGCCGAATCCCATTGTCCGAAGGTCGCGGAATCCTTTCGTAAATCTACAAAAACGTCTAAAATTTCGCCTTGCACGACGCGGACGAGTTTTGCCTGAGCAAAAGGCGGAAGTTGAAAATGCAGACCGCGAACAATTTCTTTTTTGGCAGAAAACGATTGATTTTCCTGCACCCAATCGGCATTGATACCGTGTTCGGCAAAAACTTTTCGGCTAAAAGTTTCCATAAAATAGCCGCGAGCGTCATCGATTCGGTTTAAGGTAATTTCAAAAGTTCCCGCGAGTTTTAACGGTTTAATTTCCATAAAAATTTGAGGACTTGCGCTTTTGAAAATTTTCGGCGAAAGTCCTCGTTTGAAATTTTAGTCTGAGGTTTAATTTGAGTCAAACGACAGATTTTCCGATTCAATCATAATGGCTCAACCAAAAGTCAAAAAGTTAAAAAACTAAAAGAATTAGCCCACGAAAAACACGAAATTTAAATCATCAAAGGCAAGATTTTCTGTTGTTTGTCTTTTTTTCGTGAATTTAGTGTGTTTCGTGGGCAAACAATCTTTTTTAATCATTTAATCCATCGTCATCAATTTGGCAAAAATCTCAATTCCGTCCCACAAATTTTGCAGACGAATATTTTCGTTTTCGGCGTGTTGATTGTTGTCGTAATTAGCAATCGGAACGGTAATCGGCGGAACATTCAAACTTTCGGTCAGAATCGAAAGTGGCAGACTTCCGCCCAAAGTCGGCAAAGTTACAACTTTTTCAGTTGAAGCGGATTGAACGGCTTTGACCACGCGAACTGAAATCGGCAAATCCATGCGCGTCCGTTGAGCGTTATAGCCGCCGTCTTTATGGATAAATTTTGCAATCAGCGGATATTGCAGACGCTCGGCTTCAGTCGGCTCACGGTCAATCAGATAAAATCCTTGCTCCTTGATATGAGCCTTTAGTTTTTCGACCTGACGCTGAACATCATTGCCTTTGACGAGGCGAATATCCATCACCGTATTGGCGGTTGAGGGAATCACGTTGCGGGCTAATGCGCCGACATCGCCGCTACTGATGCCGTCAATATTGAGCGAAGGAAAATTTAGCGATTCGAGATAGCTTGTTGCAATGCTATCCGTCCGCGCCAATCCAAGTTGTTTTTTTAACTCGTTATCATACTGCGGAGCGTCCTTAATGGCTTGCTTTTCGATTGCGCCAAGCGGTTCAACGTCATCGTTCCAATCTTTGATAATCACTCTACCGTTATCGTCTTTCATTGAAGACAAAAGTTTAGCCAATGTCAAAGCCGGATTCGGCGACCAATTGCCGTAATGTCCGCTATGCAACGCTCGATTTGCCCCATAAACTGTTAAGTCAACAGTAGTTACACCGCGCACACCAAAGACGATTTGTTTGCGTCCCGATTGATGAACGGGACCGTCGCAGATAATCCAAGCATCGGATTTGAGCAAATCTTTGTGTCGCAAAAGGATGTCTTTCAGATTGTTTGAGCCGGCTTCCTCTTCGCCTTCAAAAAAGAATTTCAGATTAACCGAAGGTTGAATTTTAGTTGCCCGCAGAGCCTCAAACGCTTTGAGAATGGCGAAAACTCCGGCTTTGTCATCCGAAGCAGAACGGGCATAAAGTCGCCATTCGGGATTGATTGTCTCATTAATTTTCGGCATCGGAATAATTTTTCCGCCACGCTCCAGAGCGTCTGAGCGCAAAACTGGTGTCCAAGGCTCGCTTCCCGTCCAGTCTTTCGGATTAGTCGGCTGACCGTCATAATGAGCGTAAAAAACGATGGTTTGCTTGGCATTCGGCACGAGCCATTCGCCATAAACTGCCGGTGGCGCATTCACATTTGAAGCGTTAAGCAATCTCGGTTTAAGCCCGCTCTGCTCCATTATTTTCACCAAATAATCAGCGTTCTGACGAATATTCTCACGGTCAGAAGCAACATTTGGCATCGAAAGCAGACGGACAAATTCCTGTAAAAACTGCCACTCGTTTTTTTGGCGATATTCGCGCACTGAATCAATGGCAAAACCTTGAAAGGTAGCCAATAGAATTAGCCATAAACCTAAGTAAAATCGTTTCATATTGTAAATTGTAGTAATAATCTGATCCTTTGCTGCGAGTTGAAAAAAGTTCTCGACTCTCACGATTTTGAAAAGTTGAAAAGCCACGGGGTCTAATTCCCTAAAAAAGTCTGCGCTGACCTTCGAGGACTTCTAAAATAATCATTTCTACCTCGCTTTCTTCCGCTGTTTCGCAATCTTTCAAAACCTCGCGCTTTTGCACATCGGTCAACTCGCGCCAAGCCTTGGTCAATTCGCGTGATTGATTGATGAGATAAATTGTTTGATTTGGTGTCATAAAACCGAGGCATTAATGCTTTTCGTTAGAGAAAATATCGTTTAATACAACTGTATCGGTAGCCAAAAGATTGTATTGTGCCATAGAAACCTCAAACCGATAATAAACCAAAAGCAGAGTTTTCCAAAATATTGCCAAACTCTGCCTCATCTTTAATTCATCTTAGTTTTAATGATACTCTTTCGCCCCATCAGGAACATTCCCATCATAAATCTCGCTACCCGTAGCGACAAATTCTTTCGCCTTTTCCGCCATTCCAATGAAGTATTTACTGTCTGCCCCCACTATTTTTGCCCTAATCCTCGTCAGTCGGCTCCCAAAGTTGAACCTTGTTTCCCTCAACGTCAACGATATGAACAAACTTGCCGTAATCGTAAGTCTCAATTTTATCTACAATTGTTACGCCTTCTTTTTTGAGTTGCTCGACGATCGCTTCTAAATCATCAACGCGATAATTGATTATAAAGTCCTTGGCTGAAGGTTCAAAGTATTTTGTATTTTCGGGAAACGTATTCCATGCCGTCGAGCCAGTTTTGCTGGTGTCTTCAGCATCACGCCACTCGAAATTTGCTCCGTAAGCACCAACGTCCATTCCTAAATGCGTTTTATACCATTCGTTAACTGCTTTTGGGTCTTTACACTTAAAAAAGACACCGCCGATTCCTGTTATTTTTGCCATAATTTTCTCCTAAATCACGTTCATTTTCTTCACGGGAAAAGCTAATTCTAAATCGAAATTGCTCCAATCCAAAGCTCGCTTCTTATCCAAAAAGATCTCAAAACCGGGCGCATTGTCAGGTTCATAATCGCTGTTGATGAGCCAACGGTTGAGGAGATAATCCCAAGCCGTTGCGACCAATTTGATGTCGCCGCTAACTCGCGTTACTCCATAAGTTCTGGACGGGATTTTCAGCTTAGAAATACCGTCTGCACAATTGAATTTCGCGTCTGTCGCAAAGCAAACTTCATATCGGTAAAGATGTTTCGGCGTAACCTCGGGGTCATCGATCGCCATTCCAAAGAGAGTTCCTTTGTCGTAAATGTTTTCGGATTTCAGCCAATCAATCATCTTTGCAAACGCTTTCAGAACAATGCCTTCCCCAAATGAATTTGAAACCCGAATATAAGCCACATTCCAAGCAGGGAATTCTCTAATCTCCACCGGAAAAGCGGCTCGTTTCGCTTCGTCCGACATCGGAAGAATATATTCGTTTTTTGCGAATAGTTCTTTGCAAATCTTGCTATTTTTCAGTTCGCCGGACTTTCGGTATTGGGTTGGGGAAGTGTTGAATGCGTTATTAAACGATCTCGAAAATGTAGCGGATGATGAAAATCCGCATTCCAAAGCGATTTCCGTAGCACTTTGACGAGTCCGCTTTAAGAGACGTGCAGCTTTTTCGAGCCGCAAACGATTTGTAAAATCATTGAGAGTTTCACCCGTCATCGCACGAAAAACACGGTGAAAATGAAACTCCGAAAAACACGCGACTTTCGCCAGTTCTTCAAGCTTCAGCGGCGTATCAAGATGATCACCCAAGTAATCAATTACCCGATCAATTCGTCTCGTATATTCGTTATTGGCATTGCTCAATGTCTAACTCCGTTGATTGCATCATAAATTGCTTTTATGAATTGGCTCTTGCTTTATGAATTGCCGTCTGCTTTAGCTGACGGAACTAAGTGCAATAAACAGCTGGCTTTAGCCGAAAACAAAAAATATAAATCATCCTTTCGGCTTTAGCCCAATTTGTGCTGAAGCGATGAGGAATTTCTTTTTTGTATTTTGGCTAAAGCCCAATCTCTTTTCATCAAATATCCGTCAGCTAAAGCAGACGGCAATTCATGTTTTCCTAATCAGCTAATTGATGCTCTTTCACCCCATCAGGCAAATTCCCGTGATAAATCTCGCTTACCGTTCCGACAAATTCCTACGCCCTTACGTTTATTGAAACTCTTAACTCTAAACTATTTTCTTGAGGTCATTCAACCCAATCACACTGGCAGCTCCACCGTCTAAATAATCCATAGTTATTTCGTGGTGTTCCAAGTCTTTTGAGGCTACACATTCACGCACAATCATCACCTGAAAATCTCTTTGATAAGCGTCTATCGCCGCCGTGCGAATGCAGGCGTGAGTGTTTACACCGGCAAGAATCAACGGGTCGGCATCCAACTTTTCAAGTAGCGATTCCAGTTCTGTTCCGTAAAACATACTGAATCGTTTTTTGATTATCTCGATGTCCGAATCTTCACGCACCAACTCATCCAAAATCATCGAACCTTCCGTATCCTTGATAAACAGTCGGATATTTTCGCGTTTCATATCCAAAAACGCATCGCTCAAATCGGCTTCAAACTCCTGACGAACCCAGATTACAGGGAATCCATTTTGTCGGGCAAAAGCCGTTAATTGGTTGATAGACGAACAAAGCTCGGTGCGGATTCGGTCAAGTTCGGCGTGACCAAAACAATCATTGAGCATATCGATCACGAAAATAGCAGGACGTTTCATAGCTTCTCCAAAATATCCAAAAATACCTTTTTTGCTGGAATTTACGAGGAAAACAAACTAAAAGTTCAGCGAAAAAAAGACGAAAGTCCACCCTTCATTTAATACCAAATTTGTCTGCAAACGTTTCAAAACTCACATTTTTTCATTCGTAGCTTCAATCCCACATTTTATCGCCGTTTCAAGAATATCAATATTTATGTCTTTCAGCGTTTTGAATTTAATGCAATAACCGGTCACGCTCGCCTTGCCGAGGTTTGTTCCAAACGTTTCGGATAAGTATTTCTTATCTTCAATGCCCATGATATAAACAGAAATTCCGGTTGTGTTCGCACTCAAACCGATTTGGTAAAACTCTCGGTTTGTTCCGTCAGCATATTTCATTGTGTAATATCCATAACCAATATTTGGATTAGAAACAATTTTACCTTCACCGTTTTTGCCATCCAAGAACCATAATTTGCATTCCGGCATTAATTGTAGAATGAGGCGGTGAAGCTCTTGCATTTCGCCGCGTTTTAGTTCAGATTGGCTATCGATATATTCTTTGATTTGTTCTTGAATGTTCATATTTGTCCGTTATATTTTGGGTCAAAGTCCACCATCCATTCAATTCCAAATTTGTCTCTAAACATTCCAAAGTATGAACCCCAAGGGCTGTCAGCAATAGGGAATTCTATATTTCCACCTTCCGAAAGTCCGTTAAATAATTTGAAGCCTGTGCATAATTAAGTTCTTTGAAATCAGCAAGTTAGTAGCATCAGAAGCTAATCATTGCGAAAATGATTAAAATCGGATTGATGAATTTTGAAAATAGTTCCGATTCTTCTGATGCTTTGTTCAGTTTAATTGAAGAAATTAAACTTGGCTATCAACCACCCGAAGAAGTTCTCAGGCGGGGGAGAAAACCTGATTTTTCTCCCCTCTCTTTTCTGCTTTTGGCAGTTGTCGCGGTGGTGACCAAGACTTTTTCCGACTCTGAATTGCGCCGTTTTCTTGAAAAAGACAGAGAACTTCGCGCCCGTTTGGGTTTTTCTCGAACCCCACATCGGACTCAGATTATGCGTCGTTTGAAATCTCTGGTGCCAACTGCCGAAGAACAAGTTTCGTGGTTTGGGAAACAGATTTTACGAGAAGTTCCAATCTCGGAAGCCAACTCTGAAGTGAGTGCTACTGATGGTCGAATGTATCAAGCACTCGGTCCCCTGTGGCACAAAAAACATCGCCAAGCAGGTCTCATTCCAACGGGGTTGAGAAATGTCGATGTTGAATCAAGTTGGTCAAAATCAAACTATCGTGGATGGGTCCAAGGCTATCGAATCCTCTTGCAAACATTGGTCTTTCCGGTGCCTGTTCCACTTTTTGCGGTCTGGCGTGAGAACTCCCACAACGAAGCTAAAATCGCTTTGGAAGAACTGGGAAAAGGACGACTTCAAGTAACTGATGTGATGCTTGGTGATACAACTTTCGGCAAAGAAGATTTTGTTCCTGAATACGAAAAAGCAGGTGGTTTCGTCTTGACTCCAAATCAACTTCCCGAAAAGAATCGGTCGTGGAAAAATGACTTGTATGACTATCGCAAAGAAACCATCGAATTGCTCTTTCAAAGAATTATCCAAGCCTTTGATTTGAAAAAATGTCAAGTCAAAGGGAAAGGTAAAAATGGAGCATTTATTTTGGCAAGCATTTGGACTTATCAAATCTGTTGGCTCAATAATTTCAAAGCCCAGAAGAATCCGGCGGAGGTTAAAGAACACATCGAAAATGCTCGATTGAGGATTAAATTATGAATTATGCACAGGCTTCATATAATTTGTCGGCTTCTTCTTTGCTTTCTGCACTAATTGAAATTTTACTTCTGTTTTCGTTTTCATTTACTGTTCCCAAAATTTCGGGAACGTCATTAGCCATTAAAACATTTTTGCCAATCGGCAAAGCAATGTGCATTATTTTGTTTGCTTCTTTTTCTGCTACCGAAAATTTAGGACTTGCCAAGTCTTTGAAACGCATAATTTTTGCGAACTCTCCACCAAATACTGATTTGTAAAAAGTGAATGCTTCTTCAGCATTTCCGTTGAAGTTAATATGTGGATTTATTTGTGCCATAGTTTTTCCTTTTTAGATTGTTAAATTGTTTACTTTCTTAAAATTTTGACAGACGTTTTGAAAACGAAAATCATTTTTTCGATAAAGTTGTTAGTAATTTTTCTAAGTTATCAATAGTCGCTTTAAAGCCTTCTACAAAGCCCATTTCAATCATCTTCTCCATCCGCTCTAAAGATTCGTTGTAAATAGTAATAATCAACGTAGTGATGCCGTTTTGTTCGCTGAAATTGTAATCCCAGTCAGAACCTGGTAATTGGGGATTTTCCTCTGCATCCGCAAAGGCATTGAACATTTTGAAATTGGTTTTAGGGCTAATCGAATTATATTTCTGAATTGCCCAACGCTCTTGTCCTTCGGGGCTGACCATTGCGTAAAATCTTTTTCCACCGACTTCAAAATTCATATATTTTGTTTTTGATACCCAGGGTTTAGGTGCAACCCATTGGTCAAGAAGTTCTTGTTTGGTAAAAGCATCCCAAACGAGCGAAAGTTCGGCAGCAAATTCTCTGGTTATAAATACCGTTTTTGCTGCTTTATCCACGGTAAAATCAAATAGCAAATTATTGTCCATTTTTTTCTTCCTTAAGTTTTGATAGTAAATTGTCGAGTTGGCTGAAACGGATTTCCCAAATTTTGCGGAATTGCTCGACAAATTCATCGATTTCTTCCATCTTTTCGGGATTTAAGTGATAGTAAATTTCTCTGCCTTGTTGTTCCTGAGCCAACAATTCGCACTCGGTAAGTATTTGCAGATGTTTGGAAACAGTCGGTCTCGCGGTGTCAAAGTTTGCGGCAATCGCACCTGCCGACATTGATTGTGCGGCGACCAACAAAAGTATCGCCCGTCTGGTCGGGTCTGCAATAGCTTGGAAAACGTCTCGTCTTAGATTCATATATGTAGTCACTTAACTACAAGTAAGATACATGAAGTCAAATGACTACGCAAGTGGTTTATATGGATTTGATGATTAAATGATTTTCAGTTGCGTTTAGGTTTGGCAAATGCAGCACCAACACCGCACCCGAACCGCTTCGCCGATAGTCGAGGCGGATGTAAAGCATTTCAACAAAGCCGCTGTGATAAAAACTGTAGTTGAATACGGCGTAACCGATAACTTTTTCGCCCCGAGCGGCGACAAAGCATTCGCCTGAAGTTACGACACGCTCATAAAATCCCGATGTTCATTTTCACGCTGTGCGATTAAGTCAACTGAGCAAAGAACCTCAATGTCATTGTTGACAACACGCTTCCTAACGGTCGCGTTTCTGCCTCTTTGCCAAAAAAAACCGATTCATAATTTGGGTTTAAGTGAATTACCTTTCAACCGATTCACGAAAAGCGTTTGGCGTTTTTCCGGTTTGGCGTTTGAAAAAACGATGAAACGCACTTGGCTCGGAAAATCCTAACAAAAAGGAAATTTCCGCAACTAAAACCTTTTCATTTTGTAGATGCTTGATGGCTAATTTGCATCTGGTTTCATCAAGCAGTTCGCGAAACGAAGTATTTTCAGCGGCGAGTTCGCGTTGCAGACTGCGTTCGCTTAGCCCAAGTTCGCGAGCGACATCGGTAATATTTGGAAGTTCGGCGTTTAATCGTTTGACTATCTTTTGTTGAACTTGCATTGAGCGGGTTTCTTGTCTGTTCAAGCGATTCAAATTGTCTTCCGCTTGGGCTTCAAAAGTTGAAAGCAAATCAGGATTCGCCAATAAAATTGGATACTTCAAGGCTTCAGCGGCAAAAATAATTTTGTCGGAAGGTTGCGAAAAAAGTATCGAAGCGGAAAAAATACGTTTGTGTTCCGAAATGTCCGTCGGTCGCGGATGGTTGAACTGCATTTCACAAATCGGAAATTTCTTTCCCGTTAATCTCTCCGCAATTGCCGCAATCGCTGATAATGAACATTCGATTGGCTGGCGAGGTGTTTCAAGCAAATAGTTAGCACGGTCACGAATTATTTCGATTTCGATCTCAGCTAAAAGTCCTTTTTTCACTAATTTGTCCTGCAAAGCGTCTGTTAACAGATTGGTGTAACGAATCAGTTTTTCCAACGCTTCGCCCAAATTCATACAACTCAGCATCACAAATCCAACCAAGCCAAGCATCGAAGGATGATTTTGTTCCCCAAGATGCAAACCAATGTCAGCATCGCCGGTAAATTCTTCCGCTTTTTGCCAAACCTTTTGCGAAAGATGTCCCGCGACTTTTTCATCAGGTTTCGACAGTAGTTCCGGCGAAATTCCAACCGATTTGCATAACACGTCGAGCGAAACGCCACGCGACACGGCAAAATAAATAACATCCCGCAAAAATCCGACTGAAACCTTACTTTCCAATTCAAACTCCTTTACAAAAATCGTTGCGTTTCAATCTTTGCAGGTTGGCGGAAAATGTCAAACTAACGTCGGATTTAGTCACTTTCAAACCCGTCAATCGAAGCTATTATTTAAACATCAAGCCCGATAAAGAGGGCAAATTAATATTTAAGGAAAAATTACAATGCAGAAATACAAAACAAAAATTATTCAACTAACGCTTTGGCTCGCATTTGCGACAACTTTTGTCAGTGGCGAAAACCCACGTGCCGTCAATAATGTCATTAAAGTAGAAACAAATGCAGCTTTCGTTGGCGTATCAAATCATAACCAAGAAACCTTGAAAGATGTAGACTATCAGAACATCGATGATATTAACCAAACGGCTGACAACAAATTTACTTTCTCGTTCGACGGCAAAACGAATTGTCCACTGACCATAATTCTAAATTTGAAACTTGCACCGAATGGAGCGTTGCGATATTTGGAACTTTCAAAAACGCTTATGTCAGAAGGAAAAATTGAGTGCCGCAAAAATCCGAGCCTATTGTAAAAGTTTCGATGTCGGCTTTCTAGGTAATCAATTACGGTATAGTTCTTAAAACAGAGAGTAAAATATGAATTTAGTTATCGCCAAAATGAAATGGATCATGTTTATTTCAGGAATTCTAACCTGCACGATGCTTTACGCCGCGATTGCACCACAAGCCGCACTTATCTCAATTTTCGGAGCATCGCTCGAAGGTCCGCTGGCAGAAATTGTCGTCCGAAATTGGGGAGTTTTGATTACGCTTGTCGGAGCAATGTTGATTTATGGAGCTTATCATTTACCAAGTCGCACGTTAGTTCTAACAGTTGCGATTGTCAGCAAGCTAGTTTTTATTACGCTTTTGCTAACTTACGGCAGACACTTTCTCGGTGGGCAGACAATCGTGACAATCGTTTTTGATTTGGTCGCGGTCGCCTTGTTTATCATCTATCTGTTTGGTGCAAGGTCAGATAGAAGCGTTTCATGACGCAAAGTTTTTTTATCACCAACACATTATTATGGAAGAATCAAAAAACACAATCAGCTTAATTTTTGAAATCGTTCAATTTCTATCAGTTGCTTCAATGGGGATTTTTGTCGGTTCGATGCTGACCGAAGGATGCGTTCTTGTCCCGTATTGGCGTTCGCTCTCAACTCCCGATTTCTTTTCGTGGTATGCGGAAAACGGTCAGCGTTTGCAAGGGTTTTTCGGTCCGCTGACAACAATAACCGCACTTCTCGCCATTGCCGCCGCAACTTTTTCACTTTGGGAAAAGCATTCAAACAAATGGCTTGCTTTGATCGCCGCCATAATTTCGTTGGCAATAGTTTCAACCTTTTTCATCTACTTCAAAAACGCGAATGCAAGTTTTGCCGCCGCAAACCTCAACATTGACGAATTAGCAAAAGAGTTGACCCGGTGGTCAATCTGGCATTGGTCGCGAACCGGATTGAGTTTTGTTGCCTTTGCTTTTTCGTTACTTTGTTTGTGGAAACGATAAAACCACGAAAGACAAATGGATAGCGGTAGACATATTCGAAACCAAATTTGGCTTGAGTTGAAAAACTCCGTAATCAACATCCAAGATCGCTTCGCCCGACGAATCCCAGATTTTATCTCAATTATTAAACTCTTCTCCTTGCCACAAATTCCTTCGCCTTTTCTACCATTCCGATGGCTAATTTTCGTTTTTCGCAACGCTTTTTGATTTGGTCAAAAAACTCTCAATTTCCTTTTTCGATTTAAGGCGAATTATGTTTTTCTCGCTTTCAAATTGTCGGAGTAACGCTTCAACTTTCGGTTTTGAGCGTGTCGGATAACTCCAAACTATTTTGACAAACTCCCAATCGAATTTTTCATCGCAACCGGCAGGAATATCGGGGCGGCTTCCTTTTTTGTAAAGTATGACTCTTTTCAGAATACGATAGATACAGATTATTCGCGGTGTTTCGAGAAAAATTACCGTATCGCAAGCAGGAAGACGCAAATCCATCGTGGCACTGTAATTACCGTCAATTATCCAAGAATCGCCTTGCAGAGATTTTTCTACGACAGTTCGCCACTCGTCTTTTGGCGTTTCTACCCAACCGGAACTCCAAAAAAGTTTGTCAAGATAAATCACTTCCAAACTCAGCAATTCGCCTAAACGTCGGGCAAAAGTTGATTTACCGGAACCGGACGAACCGATGACAAGAATTCTTTTCATAGAATCTTTTTTACGAATTAAACTTCATTTTTGTTTGGTCAATTTTGTAGAACTACGAAGTTAATGATGCTCCTTCGCCCCATCAGGAACATTCCCGTGATAAATCTCGCGAACCAAATTAGAGCCATCTTCTTACTTTTTGAAGATACTGCTCGTATTCAAATCCAAAGTCCCGCTTCAAACGCGGTTCTTCGTGAAAACGTATAAAAAGGTTGAAAACGATAAAAACCACAACTGCGTATCCCACTAAAACAAACGATTGCCAAAAAACAGCCTCACCGAGCAAAAGCGAGATTACGCCAACATACATTGGATTACGCGAGTAACGATATAAGCCTTTGGCAACCAGATTTTTTGTTGGGTCTATCGGCGACAAGGTTCCTTTTCCTTCTGTGGCAAAACGCAAAATGCAGATTATCAAGACAAAAAAACCGGAAAACATCATGATGATTCCGGCAAATTGCCAAATTGTCCAAGTATTCTGAAGAAAAATTTTACCCTCGAGTTTGAGCAATAAATATGGAAATAATCCCGCGACCAAACCGGGCTGCAAAATGGTAAAAAATAAATTTCGAAACAGTAATGAAATCATTAATGATTTTCGTTCGCCTTATCAAAAACATTTCCATCATAAACCTTGCTTCCCGTCGCAACAAATTCCTTCACTTTTTCAGCCCTCACGTTATTTTCAAAACGGCTGGCATAATTCTTACTCTAAAATTCAGATTCCATATTCCAAATCTGGAATACGGAACCTGAATTCTCAAATGACCTTAAACGTCCAAATTTTTCACATCTAAAGCATTGTCTTCAATAAACTTACGACGCGGTTCAACTTGGTCGCCCATCAGAACAGTAAAGATTTGGTCGGTTTCAATGGCATCCAAAATATTGACTTGCAAGAGTGTCCGTTTTTCGGGATCCATCGTGGTTTCCCAAAGTTGTTCGGGGTTCATTTCGCCCAAACCTTTGTAACGCTGGATGGTCAAATCTTTTTTCGCCGAAGCTAGAACTTTATCCAGCACTTCTTCGCGCGAATTGATTTCTACCGACTTTCCGTTTTCGCCAAAAATTATCGGCAAAGGCATATCGCGTTTCAGTAAAGCATTGATTTCAACCGACTTTTGAAATTCGACATAACTTGCCATATTCCAGTCAAAAATGAAAGTTGTTCCATTTGGATAACTAACCTCAATTTCCGAAAGTCCGTGTTCTTCATCGGTCAAAAGTTCAGTATTGAAACCAGCTTCGGCAACTTTTGCTTCAACTTGCAACAATAATTCTTCGTCCGCAAAGATTTTACGAAGTTTGACACTTTGTTTGGCTAAAACTTCGGTAAAACCATCAATCAAACCGTTTAGCAATTTCGCATCGCCTCCGATACGACGGACAAATTTACCAAAATAGCGTTGATATTCGACAATGCGTTCCAAGTTTTTCGCCAATTCGCGCCCTTCCATCAATTTGCCGTTGGAGACAATCGTTTCGTCATCCGTGCCTTGCTTCATCAAATAGCGAAACATTGATTTTTCGTCTTTGATGTATTCTTCTTTCTTACCACGTTTGACTTTGTAAAGTGGTGGTTGAGCCACATAAATATAACCATTTTCAACTAATTCCGGCATTTGACGATAGAAAAATGTTAGGAGCAAAGTTCTGATATGGCTTCCATCAACGTCAGCATCCGTCATGAGACAGATTTTGTGGTAACGAAGTTTTGTAACATCAAAGTCTTCACGCCCGATTCCAGTTCCAAGTGCGGTAATCAAGGCTTTAATTTCGCTATGTCCAAGCATTTTATCGAAACGCGATTTTTCAACGTTCAAAATTTTACCTTTCAATGGTAAAACTGCTTGGTTTTTGCGGTCACGACCTTGTTTGGCTGAATTATGAACAAAAATTCCCGAAGCTAATGCAAAATTATGTGTATGTGGAACTTCTAAATCATAAACATCAATCTTTTCGGTCAGTTTTTCAATTTTGACGATTCGGTGATTAGTTGAAGAAACTGAGATAGAAACTGAATTAGAATTTGCAGAGGCACTCATCGCTTTTGGTGCTTCTAAATCAATAGAGCATAAATCATCAGTTTCTAACAAAGTTCCCGCTTCTTTGTAACTTCCATCACGCAACATAAATTTATGGTCGAGTGTGCAAATCAATTCTTCGCCATTATCCAAAACAACTTTAATAACCTCTGCATTTTGTTTGGTTCGACGGACATTAGTAATTTTTTCAACGCCAATGCTTCCATCTTCACAAATTGTATAGCAAAAATTTTGCTTGCCAGCTTTTTGCTCTTCTATCAATTCTAAAAAGTTTAAAGTGCGGCTATCTGTAAGCGAAATAAGAGTTTGTGCCGAAAAACAGCCACCAGCCGAATCGCCTTCGACGATATAAATTTCTGATAATGCCGGGTCTTTTTCTTGGCAATCAGCCAGTTTTCCGGGCAATGTTGAACCGCCGAGAATACTTTTGCGGACGATTTCGCGGGCTTTTCGCGCTGCTTCTCTAGCACGGGCTGCGTCAACGGCTTTGCCGACAATTTTCTTGGCGACAATCGGATTTTGTTCAAAATATTCGCCGAGTTTTTCGTTCAAAAATGATTCGACTGCGCCTTTTACGTCCGAGTTTAATTTACCTTTGGTTTGTCCTTCAAATTGCGGTTGCGGTAATTTCACCGAAATAATAGCGACTAAACCTTCGCGCACGTCATCGCCTGAGAGCGAGGTTTTGAAATTTTTGGATAAACCCGAACTGTTGGCGTAGGCGTTGATGGTTCGGGTAATCGCGCCCCGAAAACCTGCAAGGTGAGTTCCGCCGTCAACGGTGTTGATATTGTTGGCAAATGAATACACTTTTTCATCGTAAGAATCGTTGTATTGCATTGCAATTTCGATAGAGAGAACATCGCTAATTTGTTCAAAATACACAGGTTCTTCGTGAACTACGTGTTTATTTTTGTTCAAATGGTTGACGAATTCGGCGATTCCACCTTTGTAGTAAAATTCGTGTTTTTTCTCTTCTTCTTCGCGTTCATCGCGGATATTGATGCGGATTCCTTTGTTCAAAAAGGCTTTTTCCCGCAGACGTTCCGATAATTTGTCAAAACTATATTCAGTTACTTCAAAAATAGTGCTGTCAGGCTTGAAAGTGATTTTTGTGCCGCGTTTGGTGGTTTTTCCGGTTTCTTAACCAGTTTACTGTTTGAAATTCCGGTCGTAAATTCCATTTCGTGAGTTTTGCCATCGCGCCAAATTTCGACTTTTAGCCATTCCGAAAGAAAATTCACGCAACTGACCCCAACCCCGTGCAATCCGCCCGAAACTTTGTATGAATTTGAATCGAATTTTCCGCCCGCGTGGAGAACTGTCAAGACAACTTCCGCCGCTGAAACCCCAAACTGTTCAATAATTCCGGTGGGAATTCCGCGTCCATTATCAATCACCGTAACCGAATCATCCATATGAATCACGACATCAATCGTGTCGCAATGACCTGCGAGGGCTTCGTCCACCGAATTATCCACAACCTCATAAACAAGATGGTGCAGACCAATCTCGCTGGTCGAACCAATATACATCGCGGGTCTCAGTCGAACGGCTTCGCGTCCTTCTAACGCGGTAATCGAATCTTCATCGTAATCTGTTTTTGCTTTTGCCAATTTTATAACCTCTTTATTTCGTAAAATTTCTTCTTAAAAATTAACTTTATTTTAACATTTTTTTGTAAATTAAAACAGCGCGGAAAGGCAATAAATATCTAATTTTCGTGAGTTTTAGGCATCCCATTTTCGACTGAAAAAATTGTTGCATTTACACCGAATTTTTCAACGAAACTTTCCTTGGAAGTAGTGACAAAAGTTTGGGTTTTATCGGACAAAAATTCGAGCAGTTGACCGATGCGTTTGTAATCGAGTTCGGCATCAATATCGTCCAATAAAAAAAGCGGATATTCGTTGTGTTGGGTGTGATAAACGCTCAAATTAGCGATTTGCAAAAGCAAAAGTGCCGAGCGTTGTTGCCCCGAACTTCCAAAAGCCCGCAAATTGCGTCCGTCAAACTGAATTTCTAAATCGTCCCGATGTGTTCCTAAAAGTGCGTAACCAGATGCAAGTTCGGCTTGGACGCGGAGTTTTAACCTTTCTGCCAAAAGCCCTGCATAATCGGACAAATCGCCTTTGCCTTCTAAACTTGAAACGTATCTAATTGAGATTTCTTCGCGCTCAAACAACTTTTTCTGCAACACTTCTTGCAAGCGTTCCACATAACGAACGCGAGCCTTGTGGATGCGTGTAGCGAGCGAAACGAGTTGGTCATTCCAAATTTCGAGCATCTCCGCCGTTTTTTCCAAACTAAAATCGTTTTCCTGCGCCGATTGCAAAAGCGCATTTTTTTGTTTGATAACACGGTTATAATCTGCCAAAGTTTGGACAAAAGGTGGATAAATTCCGACAATTCCGGCATCCAAAAACTTGCGCCGATGTTCGGGCGTGCCGCGAATAATTTCGAGTTCATCCGCATTAAAAAGGACGGTGTAAAGTTGTCCGAGATAGCGATTAACCGATTCTTTTTTGCCGTTGACAGAGAGAGTTTTGGTGTTATTTTGCAAAGTTACTTGGATGGTGCGCCGAATTTCCGCCGATTGTTGGACGCTCCCGCGCACCCAAGCCATTTCATCATCAAATTTAATTGCATCTTGCAGTTTGGCGGTTTTGAAAGATTTGGTGGTGGCTAAAAGGTAAATTGCTTCGAGCCAGTTGGTTTTGCCTTGCCCATTTTCACCAAAAATGATATTAAGATATTGTCCACAAGAAATTCCCCCCTGCAAATTGCGAAAGTTGTGGACTTCAAAAGATTCAAGCAACATAAGTAAATTTATTTTACCACAAAAAAAGTTTGTTTTTTTTACCTTAAATTGTGGGAAATTTCCCGAATTAGATGTTTATTTAAGTAGTGTTGAACATTCAACAACACTACTATACAATGTTTTCGGGGGGAAATATGCGAGTAGTATTAAGTTTTATTTTTTGTCTATTATTAGCTTTCGCGGCTTTTGGGCAACAGCAAGTTGGCTCAGTGGCAGAGGTTTTCAATGGCACAACTTTAGAAGGTAAAGACATTTATTTAGACGAATATCGCGGAAAAGTTGTGGTTTTGAACTTTTGGTCAACCAAATGCGTCATTTGTTACGAAGAGATTCCCAAACTAAATAAATTAGCGGATAAATATTCGGGTAAAGAAGTGGTTTTTATAGGGCTGACCATGGAAAATGAAACCCGTGTCAGTCTTTTTCTGCAAAAAAGACCTTTCAGATTTACAATTGTTCCAAATAGTTTAGGCGTTTTATTGAAATACGCTGATCGGGATAATCGAGGAAATCCGAATATGGGTTTTCCGGCATATTTTATTGTTGGTCCAACCGGCGAAATTGAACATAAATCAAGTGGTTGGGATAAAATTAAGAAGATTGATGAAGAAGTCAAAAAACTTTTAGTCTCAGCTTCAAAAACAAATCCGCCAATAACAACAAAAGTAGATTAGTCTTTCCGAATTTGTCTAATTTACGACTTTGCGATATATTTTTTGTTGGAGGATTAGTCTAATTGGTAAGGCAGCGGTCTTGAAAACCGCCGCGAGTAATCGCTTGTGAGTTCGAGTCTCTCATCCTCCGCCATTTTAGATTTAGGATTTGCGATTTTAGATTGCAAATCCTTTTTCTTTTTCCAGCACAACAATTTATCTGTAATATTTTTGTAATCCATAATTTTTTTGTTGATTTATTCCCTACTTTTCCAATAGAATGAATGACGATTCATTCAGTTTATTTTTATGGCTCGACAAATACGTTCAAATAGTTCGGCACGCGCCGTGGTGACAGATAAACGCGAAGCAATTCTGCGGGCGGCAATCAAAGTTTTTGCCCGTAACGGTTATTTCAATTCAAAAGTTTCGGATATTGCCGGTGAAGCGGGAATTGCGGATGGCACGGTTTATCTTTATTTCAAAAGCAAAGAAGAGGTTTTGCATTCGGTTTTTGACCGCGCGATGGAAGAATATTATCGCGAAGGCAAACGCGAATTGACGGCATTACCGAAGCAGATAAACGTCTGCATCGAATTGCCCAACTGCATTTGGAAAAACTTGGAGCAGACCGGGATTTGGCGATGGTCGCGCAGGTTGAACTTCGCGGCTCGACCAAATTTATGGAGGAATTTTCCGCCACCGGATTCGGTCAATATCTCGAAATCATTCGTCAAACCTTTATCGAAGGACAAAAACAAGGAGTATTTCGCCAAGATTTGAACGCTACGGTCTGCGCTAAAATATTTTATGGCGCATTGGACGAAATGGTGACTAATTGGATTCTGTCGAAAAAATCATATGCACTTGAGCCGATGGCAAATACGGTGATTGAAGTCTTTTTTGGAGGAGTTTTGCAAAGATGAATCAAATGATAAGCGAAACCAGACGAAAAGTTCAAACGTATCCCGTTATTTGTTGATGAGCCAAATACTTTGGCGGAACTCTTTCGCCAAGCCGCTAAAAAACATTCTCGTCAAAATGCTCTGAATTTTAAACAAGACGGCAAATGGATTCCGATTTCTGCCGCTGAATTGATTGCCAGAGCTGAAAATATTGCACTTGGTTTACGATCTTTGGGAATTGTGCGAGGAGATAGGGTAGCGATTCTTGCCGCCAATTCGCCAAATTGGACGATTACGGACGCGGGTTGTCAATTTGGAGGCGTGATTGATGTTCCGATTTACACCACGCTTGCGCCAAATTCGGTTGAATATATTATCAATGATTCAGGCTCAAAAGTGTTTTTTCTGCAAGACAAAGCAACTTTTGAACGCCTTGCGGAAATTATTCCAAATTGCAAAACTTTAGAAAAAATCGTCTTTTTTGATGCGACAGATGTTTCATTGGAAAACGCGATGTCATTGGCGGCACTCGAAAAATTGGGTGAAAACTTAAAAGCAGAGCAACCGGATTTGTTGAAAAATTGACGCAAGTCATTGAAAAAGATGACATTGCCACGCTGATTTATACTTCCGGCACGACGGGCGAGCCGAAAGGCGTGATGCTTTCGCACGAAAATTTGATTTCAAATGTGATTGATGCGGCAGAAAAATTTAGCTTTACCAAAAACGATAAATCTTTGTCGGTTTTGCCTTTATCGCACGTTTTTGAGCGAACAGGGATGTATCTTTACATTTTCAACGGGATGGCGGTTTATTTTGCCGAATCAATCGAAAAAGTGCCGGATAATTTGCAAGAAGTTCGTCCAACGATGTTTGTCGGCGTGCCACGAATCTTTGAAAAAGTTTATGCCAAGGCTCGTTTGAAGGCTTCGCAAGCCGGTTCAATCAAGGCAAAAATTTTTGATTGGGCGATAAAAGTCGGCAAAGATTATGCGTATCGGATTGAACATCGGCAACCGATTCCACGTTTTTTAGCAATCAAACATACCATTGCCGATAAACTCGTTTTTTCCAAATTTCGACAAGGTTTCGGTGGCAATTTGCGCTTTTGCATTACGGGCGGAGCGGCACTTTCGGACGAGATTTTCTACATTTTCAACGGAGCGGGCGTAAAAATTATGCAAGGCTACGGTTTGACCGAAACTTCGCCCGTCATCTGTTCAAATAATCCGATCAATGTGCGGGTGGGGACGGTTGGCAAACCGATTCGCAATGTCGAAGTCCGGCTGGCGGAAGACGGTGAAATTGAGGCTTCGGGTCCGAATGTGATGCTTGGCTATTTTAATAAACCCGAAGCTACACGAGACACTTTTACGGCGGACGGTTGGTTTAAAACGGGCGACATCGGCAGTTTTGACCAAGACGGATTTTTAAAAATCACCGACCGCAAAAAAGAACTTTTCAAAACTTCAGGGGGGAAATATATCGCGCCCTCCCCGATTGAACAAATGATTAAAGGCTCGCAATTTGTGAGCCAAGTGGTGCTAATCGGCAATAATCGCAAGTTTGCCTCTGCCTTGATTGTGCCGGATTTTGAATCGCTCAAGGGTTTTTCAAAATCAGAAGGCTTAAACCTCAAATCGCCAACTGAATTTTGTCAAAACTCCGCCATTATCAAACTTTTAGAAAAGGAAATTGACCAATTAACGAACAATCTTTCCAAATTTGAAAAGGTCAAAAAGATTGCTTTGCTCGAAAATGAATTGACGGTCGAAGGCGGCGAATTGACTCCAACGCTGAAAGTCAAACGGCGCGTGGTTGACGAGAAATACAATCAAATCATTGAGAAAATTTACGCGGATGCTGAAAAGTAAAACGGCTAACTTTTCGCAAAGCTAACCGTTTTCGTTAAATTTGAGATTGAAATTAGTAAAGAATTTTTGATCCGGCTCCACTCGTGACACCTTGAAAAACAGTTCTCGCGCCACCAATAACAAGTTCCAAAATAATATCCTTAATAGGCTTCTTAGCCTTGTTGACTTCAACAATATCATACGGCTCAAGAATGGGGTCTTTTCCTTGATTCTTACTCAGTAGTTCCCAATTGACAGGTATCTCTTCTCTTTCCTTTGAATTAGGTTTCAAACGAAAAATTTTTATTTCCTTAACCTTAACTCCACGTCCAACACCGCCAACCTTCGTAATCGCCTCTCTTAAAGTTAAACCGTCTTCTCTAATATAAACGCCTTGCGCTGAATTTACTTCTCCAATGATATAGACCGGTTTAGCCTTTTCAACCTCAATCACATCGCCCGGGTAAATTACCGGATTAGATTCCATATTTCCGCTTCTAATACTGCTTAAACTATAAAGTCGGGAAGGAATTTGGTTTGTGTCAGCTAATTGAGCTTTCCATTCTTTAATTTCAACGGGATCGCCACACATCGGAGGGCGATTACGAAAAACCTGAACCATCCCGCCGGCTTCCTCAGTTTCGCCACCGGATGCCGCAATCAATTCGCTTAAACGAAATTGTCTGCCTAAAATAACTTCTTGTTGTTTAAGAACTGCACCATAAATCATAACTGTGTCACGACTTTGATTGCGTTCTTTGACTCTGACACTGACTTGTGGAGTTCGCAGATATTTACCTAAAAGTTTAGTCACCTCAGACCTCAAATCACGCTCACTTTTACACATTGCCGAAACAGGTTTTTCAAAGAAAGGAACTTCGATATTACCGTTTTCATCTACCAATGCTTCAAAATCAAAATCTTTTTCGCCCAATACTTTGACTACAATTTCATCGCCGGGTCCAATCAAATACCCTTTGACATCTGAAACAGGCACGGTTTCCTGTGCAAAAACCGACTGAATCAAACCAAATGACAAAACTAGAAATAAAATCACACTTCTTTTCATAATTTCACGCTCCCTTTTTCGAGGTTTAACATTGCTTAGATTACCTTACAAAGGCTTTCGATTCAACCTTTTATTTGTCAGTTGTCCGAGTTTTAAGCGTATTTCGCTGAAAAATCATCGGATTATCTGCTAAAGTAAATTTCTAATTCAGCCAAATCTTTGTAAAATGATGATAAAATAACTTGCAATGAATAAGGTAATTAACCCAAAACGTCAAATTCACATCGCTAAACTAATTGAACAGGATGCTAATTCAGATTTAAAAAACACAACTCCCCAAGAGCATTGGGCAATGATGTGGCAACTTGCGCTTGATGCTTGGGCTTTCAAAGGAGAAACCGTTGCTGAACCAAGACTTCAAAGACATATTATCCGCGTTTTCCGAAGAAACAAATGTGTAGAAAAATAGAAGAAAAACAAGCAAAATTCTTTAGAGAAGAACTTCGGGAAGCCAGAAATAAAGCTGTTGAAGATGCTGAAGGATTTCAAGAAATTCTTTTCGCTATTGAAAAGCTGGGTTCGTATTTGCATTCTGACGGACATAGTTTGAGTCATTACAAACCGTATATTAAAAAACTTGCTCAAAACTCTGATTTATTACCTGTTCCACAATCATTTGATAATCTTTTTGACATTGTAAAGGACGCAAGAAACGATGCACTTCATCAAGGTGCTTTTGCCCGACATTTGACTCAAAATGCTGTAAAACTTTCTTTGATTTTGGAAGACGCTCTTGAAAAAGTTTTGGAGGAAAGAAAATTGAAAGTAGAGGATTTCATGGTTTCAAATGTAATTTGCGCTGATTTATGGAAACCTTTAGCATTTATTCGACAACAGATGTTAGCAAATTCATTTTCATATCTACCTTTTTATGATGATGATAAACAAGAGTGGTATTTAATTTCAGATTATCAGCTTGCGAAGTATTTACGTTCTGCAAACAGTTCAACTCAAAGAAAAAAGAAATTGCAAGAATTACTCAAAGACGTTTGGAATGGATTAAACCTTAAAGAAGCAGACAGGGTTTCTCAAGATGATGACATCTGCAAAGTTTTAGAAATAGGACAAGGAAAACCTGTATTAGTAACAAAAGACGAAAAAGCGAAAAGACTTTTCGGTATTATTACCCCTTTTGATATTTTGTAAAAAACTATGACACAACCTAAATTAACCAAAAATCGAATTTCCAAAAAGGCATCAAGTTTTACCGAATCGGTGATCCGCGAGATGACCCGCGAGGCTGTAAAATACGGCGCAGTTAATCTCGGACAAGGGTTTCCCGATTTTGCTGCGCCTTTTGATATTAAAGAAAAGGCGATGGAAGCGATTGCGGGTGACAAAAATCAATACGCGATTACTTGGGGCGTGAAAGAATTTCGGGATGCGATTGTGGCTAAAACCAAATGGTTTTTGGGTTTAGAGATTGATCCTGAAACCGAAATTACCGTTACTTGCGGCTCGACCGAAGGGATGATTGCGGGAATGATGGCGACGGTTGACGAGGGCGAAGAAGTCATCGTTTTTGAACCTTTTTACGAAAATTATGCGCCGGATGCGATTTTGTCGGATGCCACGCCACGCCATGTTGCGCTTTATCCGCCAACCAAAGATGGCGAGAGTTGGACTTTTGACCGCGAAGAATTGCGTTCTGCGTTTAACGAAAAAACAAAAGCAATTATCCTTTGCAATCCGAATAATCCGACCGGAAAAGTCTTTACTCGTGAAGAATTAGAGTTTATTGCAGATTTATGCAAAGAATTTGATGCGCTCGCTTTTACCGATGAAATTTACGAACACATTATCTATGATTCCATAATCCAGATTCCAGATTCCAAATTAGAACCGCCGAAACATATTTCGATGGCGCAAATTGACGGAATGCGTGAGCGAACTGTGGTCGTCAATTCGCTTTCCAAGACGTATTCCGTGACGGGTTGGCGGGTTGGATATTGCATCGCTCCGCCCGATATTACCTCGGCAATTCGCAAGGTTCACGATTTTTTGACGGTTGGCGCGGCGCATCCTTTGCAGGTTGCAGGGGCTTACGCTTTGACTTTACCGGAAAGTTATTACATCGAACTTAACGCCGAATACACCCGCAAAAAAGACATTCTCTTCCCTAGCTTGCGGGAGGCAGGTTTCAAATGTTTTGCGCCGGAAGGAGCGTATTACATTATGGCTGATATTTCAGATTTTGGGTTTGCCAACGATGTCGAATTCACCCGTCATTTGATTCAAAATGTTGGCGTAGCAGTCGTTCCGGGTTCATCTTTTTATCACGATAATTCTTTAGGCTCACAACAGGTTCGCTTTTGTTTTTGCAAAAAAGATGAAACTTTGTGGGCGGCAGTTGAGCGTTTGCAGAAATTAAAGTGAAAAGCAAGGAGAGGCAGAAACACGCGCGTGAGCAAGTGTGTGTTAGACATTTGCAATGATTTTTACTGATGTGCGGGTTTCCGCCTTTGATAAACACTTCCACCTTTTCACTTTTTCCCTTTGAGATTTGTAAAATCTTTGTAAAATGCCTCGAAAGTGCAACCTTTCCTATTGTCAAAGCTACTTATAGTTGTATCTAATTCTTAATCAGACAGGTCAGCCCTGTTTAATTTTTATAAAATCTGGAGGTTTTTATGTTTAAAGCAAGCAATTTATTTGCTGTTTTTGTCTTTTGCGGATTTGTAGTTTCCGCGGTGGTAGTTGCCCAAACACCCGCCCCACAATTTGAAAGAACTATTTCGGTTTTCGATGATGGTGGAAGTTATCTCGGCGTGCAAACCCAAGAAGTAACAAAAGAGAATTTTAGTAAATTCGGACTTTCGGGCGTGCGCGGCGTAGCGATTGAAAAAGTGATGGATAATTCTCCTGCCAAACAAGCGGGTTTGCAAGGTGGCGATGTCATCGTTCGTTTTAATGGCGAAGAAATTTCGAGTTATCGAAAATTAACCCGTTTGATTAGTGAAACTTCGCCCGACCATCAAGCAAAAATAACCGTTTCGCGTGGTGGAAATGAACGTGAAGTGACGGTCACCATGGGCAAACATCCGATTCCGAAATTTGAGATGGGGAATTTTACGATGGCTGTGCCGGGACCTCAAGGCGGTGTTTTTGAAAGAGCGATTCCTGCTCCTGAAGGTTTTAAACCCGGAGTAATAGTTGGTGAGGCTGAAATCGCTCCCGATAGTGATGTTTTTGTTTGGCAAGGTGGTCAAGAAGGCACGTTGATTTTAGGTTCGACCAGACAAATCGGTGTTGGAGTTTCGAGTTTGACCAAACAACTCGGTGATTATTTTGGCGTAGCGGATGGAAAAGGTGTTTTGATAAATAATGTCGTAGAAAATTCGCCTGCTGCGAAAGCCGGTTTAAAAGCTGGTGATGTGATTGTTGAAGTGGAAGGCAAAGCCATCGGTAATTCGATGGAATTGATTCGTAGCATTAGTGAAAAGAAAGAAGGCGAAGTAACTTTAACCATTTTGCGTAATCGCAATCGCCAAACTGTCAAAGTGACACCCGAAAAGATGAAAGAAGGCGATGCTCCGTTTAGAATGTTTAGTCAATCGAGTAGCCGAATAAGGATGCCTTCTGCGCCAAAAGTTCGCGTGGCAAGTCCGGCTCGGATTACCGCCCCAACGCGAGTGAGGGCTTTTACTAGAATTTTGTAGAAGTTTAGAGCAAAAAAGAAATTGATGTATGGAAAATGTCAGTAGCAAGCGCGTGAACAGTAGGCAAACTCTACGCATTTGCTAAAAGCCACTGACCCAATGTTCCCCCTATACAAAAAATTCAAATCTGCTCTGAAAAAGGAAGATGAATTTTTTCATCTTCCTTTATTGTTTTTTGATGCTTTCTTTGTAAATTTGATTGGCATCCAGACTCAGTGCTAAACCTTCGTCTTTATATTTCTGAAAGTTACCCTCTTTTTCTTTGAAGGTAGCAATAGTTTTTTCTATATCTTTTGGGTTTTTACTGCCAAAACCGTCACGGAGAGTTTTCGCGGCATCTCGGCGAAATTCAAAAGCGGTGAGCAAACTGCGGAGCGAATCCTTTTTCACACCCAAATATTCTTTGTAGGTGTCGTTAATTTTCATCCCTTCGGCTTTCTCAATTTTTTCCAAAGCAGTTTCGCCAAGAGCCATCCCTTCATCAATTTGAGTAATCAATTCCTCCGCAATTTTTCTCACCTTTTCAGGCTCTTTATCTCGCATCGCTGTTTCTAATTCCTTAACCCGATCTCGATTTTCTTTATACAAAATTCTGATTTTTTTGAGGTCGTTATTGTTGGCATCCTCAATAATTGCGGCAGCTTCTTTCATTTCATCACTACCGAAAATTTCAAAGCCGCTCGACTTTGAAGACCCATTATTCTTGCAAGCCGCGAAAGCTAAAACGATGATTGAAATTGTCAGTAAAACTCTATTCATTTTTAATTTATCAGATGAATTTCAGAAACTTGTTTGCGCCTCCAAATGAATCCATCTAAAACATAATGCGTCAATTGCGGCAACGCAAGCAGCGGAACGAGAAAGGTTTTTAAATCTTTCGACCATTCCCACTCGTTACCAAACATCCAAAGCCTTTCGTGCCACACTCCGCGATGCCAAAAAAGTTCTTCCAAATATGCCAAAGCCCACAGCGTTGCTAAAAATATTAACCAATTTGACGATAAAAAGCGATAAAAATTTGTTGCCGTCTTCGCGTCGTGCCTTGGCGTAGAAATAAACAATCGCAAAATACGGAACGCCGTGAATGATCACATTTGTCACGGTAAAAGCGTAATCCGAATTAAAAAAAACAATTCCAAGATACCAACAAATCGCGGTTGTCACAACCACAATATCTTTGCCAAGATTCAAAAAACCTGTCGTGAAATAAAGGTAAATTGTTTTAATAACATAAGTTATGAGCGCGAGAAGATAAATCGGAAAGAGTATTTTTTCAACCAAAATAGGCAAATTCAGAAAATCATTTTGGACAAACCATTCAAAGTTTCTCGGCAATTGCGTCATCCAAAAAGCCAACGGATAAATGGTGGCGAGATAAACCGTAACCGCATCAATCCACCACGTCAAACTACTCGTTTCTTTAGCTTTAGCCCGATAAAGCGCAACCCATCCATATTGTTGACGGACAAAATGAAAGACGGCAAGATAAGCCAAAACCCGCCAAAATGTGAGCGCAGATTCGGAATAAAGCGCGACTCCAATCAAATAGCCGGAAACAGGGACGAACAAATAAAGCCAAAGACGTTTTTTTAATTCCTCAATGTCAAAATAGACCCGAAAACTGGTCGCCCAAACGTGTGCGATGTCAATCATCAAAATTGTTGTAATCCACGTCCAATCAGGCGAATCATTTTGTAAAAGTCCGGCATTTGCGCCAATTACAAGCAGTAAAACAGACACAATCGCGCTTCCAAGAAAGACCGACAAATCAATCGGAGCGGAAAAAAGCCATTTGGATTGTGGTAATGCTTCATTCATAGGCGATTCTAACTAAATTTATCAGTTTTATTGTCCTTCATTTCTATGCGAAACTTCTTCTGCTGGATAAAGGTGAAAGACTTCAAAAGAAGGTTTTCCTGTCATTTCTACTTCCTCACACCATTCAATCCAATAAAGGTTATCTTTATTTTCGTAGTCTAATTCATTAGGGTCAGTATCAACTGGGAAATTTTCTTCAATTTCAAGAAGATTTATTTTTCTTTCTGCTAAAGCTGTTAGGAAAGCAAATTCAGCCTCGTTATAGTTATCGGCTTTAACCAAGCATTGAGAAAACACTCCTTCATTAGGATATTCTAACGAATCGTTTAAGAAAAAACCTTCAAAATGAAAACACCAAAATTTCATAATTAAGTGAAGCCTGTGCATAATTAAATATGTGTGTTTGCAATAAGTTAGAAACTTTTTTGAAAACTTCTTGGCGAAACTTTGCGTGCCAAGTATTTTTGTAACGCCAAGAAACGCCCAGTTCGCAAAAATTTTCTCAAAACTGAATTATGCACAGGCTTCAATTAAGTTTCAAGAATCTCCTTCGCCACCCTTAACCCATGATAAAACGCTTCTTCAAAAAGCGCGATTCCGCTCAAATCCGAATGGGCGAAATGAATATTTCTAAACGGTTGCGTTGCTTTTGACCGCACGCCCGACCACAAAAAATTCGGACGCGGAGAAATCATCGCGTGTCCCCAACGCATTATGTCCACGCGAGTTACGAGTTCCCGAATGTCTTTATGAGCCATAGATAAATCGCTCAAAACAATATCTGTTAATTCCTGCCAATTCAACCCGAAAAGTTTGGCGCGAGCATTTTCTTCGGCGCACATCGGATAATAATAAGTAAAAACCGTCTGCCCGTAATCCATTCCTTTTTGATGAGTGGCATTGACATAACCCAAACTCGGACTTTCATACAAAACATTGTCCCAAGCCAGCGGAAAATCCTTGGCAAATTTCGATTTCGGACGATCTTTGAGCGTCAGATTTGCCACAAACCAAGCGTTGTGTTGAAATTCGTTGGCGTAATTTTCCGCAAAACCTCGAATCAAATATTTTGCCGTAAAAATTGGTGAGGCAAAGACGATTTTTTCGCAATGAAGTCCGCGAAGTTCGTTAGTTTCAGTATTCAGATAAACTACGTCAACACCTTTTTCAGTCGGAATAATCTGCATTGCCAAACTTTTGAGTCGAATTTTTTCTTTCGCTTTGTTATGTAAATAGTTGGCAAATTTGCCGTTACCTTCAGGAAAAGTGATAAAAGGCTGAGATTCTTCGCCCGATGTTTGAACCCGCGAACAAAAGTAAAACAGCCCTGCCCAAGCTGAAGTTTGTTCGAGCTTCAGTCCGTAATCATCCCGCGTGGCGTAATCGCAATATCGGATAAGTCTGGGCGAATCAAAGCCTTTGCTGGTCAGCCATTCGGCAAACGTGATTTTGTCGAGCGCGACAACTTCCGCATCGTCCGAACAATTCGCAATCGGCAAAACGAAGGCACGTCTGCCTTGCTTATCACGCCAATTTACCCAAAAATCAATCTGTTTTTGAAATTCGGCAAACTGTCGCAAATCTTCTTCGCTCGCGCCCGCCCGCAGGTAAAACCCTTCATACCAGCGTCCTTTGTAGAAAACCCGCTCTTCCGGTTCACGACACAAAAACTGTTCGCCAATAATAATTTCGCCCGATTTATCAAAACCTTCGGTAAGTTTCATTTCGTCTAAAAGAGAGATTAGCTCGGTATTTTCTTTGAACGGGACGGGTAAATAATGCGCCGCCCAAGGATAAGAAATGAAGTCGTTTTTCCCGCTTCGAGCCGTTCCGCCGATGGCTGATTCTAGTTCGAGCAGAATGAAATCGTTAAAATTCTCGCGCTGAAATTTCCAAGCGGTTGTGAGTCCGGCAATTCCCCCACCAATAATTCCAACTTTTATGTTTTCCCAATTATTTACAGGAACTTCGGCGTTTCGATTTTCTCGTAAAATATGACCAATATCCACCGATTGCCCAATAATTTCGCCTTCAGGAAAAGGAAATTCATAATCCGAGCGACACGCCGAAAGCGCAAAGGGCAAACCAAGAAAAGCGGTTAAAATTTCGCGTCGGGTGAAATTCATAAATTTTGAGCCACGAACAAACACAAAATCACACGAACAATTTTTTTCGTGTTGTTTCGTGCTATTTCGTGGCTAAATTCTCATTCAAATCTCCGCCATTCAGCCTCGTAATATCGCACAAGTGCTTGATTATCAAGCCGATTTATCTCAATTTCCTCATTCGGTTTTTGGGTGTCAGCCGTGAAATTGAAAAGTAATGCCAACGACTCATCGTTCAAAAATTTGAGTTCGATATTTTCGGGGATTTTCTTTGGAGTTTCAAACGGCTCGCGTTTTGCCAGAGCGTAGCCCCAAATGCCGAAACTCGGAACGGTTGTTTGATATGGTTTGACCGTAAATCCAACTGCTTCAAGCGTTTTGATAATGCACCAATACGATTGCCGAGCCATTAGGGGCGATGTGCATTGAATCACGAGCGAGGCATTTGGCTTCAATTTTGCTTTCAAAAGATTGTAAAAACGGGTGGTGTAAAGTTTGCCCAGCGCAAAATTGTTAGGGTCTGGAAAATCAACGATTGCCATATCGAAAGGCTCAATTTCGTTGTTATCAAGCCAGACAAAAGCATCGGCATTGATGATATTTACCCGCGAATCATCCAACGAATTTTGGTTTAATTCCCCAAGTGCCGGAACTTTTCTGGCAATGGCGTCATTTCAGGATCAAGGTCAACCAGCGTAATATTTTCCACGCTTTTGTATTTCAAAATCTCGCGCACCGCCAAACCGTCGCCACCGCCAAGCACCAAAATTCGTTTCGGATTTTCGCCAAATGCCACAAATGCCGGATGCACCAAAGCCTCGTGATAGCGGTATTCGTCAAACGAATTAAACTGCAAATTTCCGTTCAAAAAGAGAGAATACCCGGTTTTACCTTTAGTCACGACAATTCGTTGATATGGCGAACTTTTGGTATAAATTATGTTGTCAACAAAGAGCGAATCTTCGGCTAAACTCGTCAAATAATCAGCTTTGATAAATGCAATTGTGAGCAAAAGAATGATGAAAAATCCTGCCATTCGCAAGTAGTTGACGATATTTTTCTTCAGTAGATTTTCCAGAATCCAAGTTGCCCAAATCCCAACTACGGCGTTCAAAATTCCAAATAAAAGCGACGTGCGAACTAATCCGAGTTTTGGAACTAAAAACAACGGAAACATCAGCGAAGCAAATAATGCGCCGACATAATCAAGCGCAAGAACGCGTGAAACGAGTTGTTTAAAATCGAGTTCGTCTTTGAAAATCCGCATCAAAAGCGGAATTTCGAACCCAACCAATGTTCCGATTCCAAAAACTATTCCGTAAAGTAAAAGATTGAAATAAGAGAGTTTAGCGAATCCTAAGAAAAGAATCGGAGCAGAAAATCCGCCAAGAATTGCCACCGCGAGTTCGATTTCGATAAATTTACGGGCGAGGTCTTTATCCAAATATCCGACTGCCACGAACCAACGCCCATTGCCGAGAGATAAATTCCGATAATGAGAGAAAATTGTGTGACGGAATCGCCCAAAACATACGAGGAAACTGTTGCCGCCAACAGTTCGTAAATCAAACCGCAAGTGGCAATGATAATAACATTTAGAAAAAGTAAGGGAACTCTTTGCATACATTTGGAAAACGAAATGATAGTGGCAGTAGCAGTAGCAGTAGCAGGTTTGAAGTCTTAAATTAGAGACTTTATTGAAACTGCCAACTGCTACTGCTACTGCCACTTTTTCGCTTATCTCACTCGCAGTTACCCGTTAATCGCCGCCGCAATAATGATTGCGATACCGATTATCATTGCGCCAATCACGATGCCGAGCGCAGTATTTTGGTCTTCTTCAATTTCTTTCCGAATTGAAAAAGGCGTGATAAAAGTTACAATCAAAAAGGCAATCCCAAAAACAATCAAACCTAACGTTACAAAAATTATTGTCGTCAGCAGAACCGGTAAAAGTTCCTCCATTTTGACGATCAAAGCCAACATATTCAACATTTATTTTCCTCCACGATAACCACCGACAAAAAACGGAACGCCAAGTCTTGATTTACTGCTTGAATTAGCGAGTTCCCAACCATTGAATGAGCCCATCGAATAAAGTCCGATGACTCCAATTCCAAACACTAGATAAAGTTTTTTTAACATATTTTTAAAGTTAAAAAGCGGAAAAGTCGAAAAAAGAAAAAGTTTAACTTGAATAATTACAAGATGTTATAACTTTTTAACTTTTCACCTTTCAATCTCCCGAACAACTTGAACAACTATCACTGCTATCATCACTACTTCCGCTCGTGCTAAACATACTTTGACTCCAACGGCGCGATTCAAACAGCCATTTGCGAATGATATTAAAAATCGGAACAATCAAAAGCAGTATAAATGCACAACAGAAATTCGTCCCGCGAGTGACGTTTTGCTCAACTTTAACTGTCACGGGCAAAGGCTCTTGCCATTTTTCCCATTGCCCATCAATCCGAATCATATATTTTCCGGCAGGCACTGATGAAGTCACAGATTCCTGAGATGTTCCGCCTTCTGACCAACTTTCGCCATCTTCAACCCCGCTATAAAACGAAATATCTATCGGCACAGATTCAACATCATTATTCGCTTCATTGACCAAATCCACATCAAACGAAGCCCACGAATTATTAACAGGAGCATTCATCGTAATTTGGACATTGCGACTTCCTTTAAGTTCAAATGGCTGACTAAAAGCCGGATTTGAACCGTTTTGACTTGGTAAAGGCTGGAGCGTAATGCTTTGGTTAAGCGGCACACTTGAAAAACCACCGAGCGGAATCATCACAATCGCAACTAAAAACAAAATTCCAACTAAGGCAAAACCCCAAGTGTAATAAAATGAACCCGTAAAAGGTTGATTCGGCGCAATATTGAAAGGCTTCGGCAAATTCTCTACGCCAAACGCTTTTTCAATCTCAGCGACCGTCAGATAAGTTCCCAAAGACCAATTCATTTCGTTATCGGTCATCTCGTTGGAAAGCATAAACGGCGGTTTGACATAATCAATCGCACGAACGGTTTCGCCTTGTTCAACTCGCCAATAAAACTCGCCTTTAACGTATTCGACTACTGCCGGAGCATCTTGGAAAAGTTTATAATTTTTACCGTTAAAACTTGAATAACTTCCCGCACCCGTCACGTCTGCAACATTGACAGGTTCGACAAAATTCCAATGATTATCGCTATGAACCAGCCAACGAAAGCCGATTGCGGGATTGTAAAGCAGATATTCGTGCCAGAAATATTTGATTCCTTCAACCGTCACACTTCGGACGACTGCGCCGAGAATCGTCATTTCTTTACCATCAGCAAAAGTTCCTTTCGCGCCAATTGGCAAGTCAAACTGATGTGCGTCAGGCGATGGAATCAGGGCTTTGAGCCAAATTAATTTGCCTTGATTGACATCCAAAAGTGAATCGCAATTTGGACAAGTGACGCGCTCGGAAGTATCCGGGGCTTGCAGGGAAAGAGGTCCGCCGCAATTCGGACAACCCATTCCGGCGGCTGAAACTTTTGGGGCTTGACGCTCGGCGGGTTTCAAATCCGCCCAACCTAAATCAGCCAACGTAACTTCCGACCCGACAAAAACAAACGGCGGACTCATCCCGTAGTCAATCGTGCCAAAAGCTCTATCTTTTCCGGCTAAATCGGCATACTCGCTCTGTTCATTGGGGACTAATTTGTAGGGAATTTCGCCTTCCGCCGCGACTGAGGTGGCGACACCTTTTTCCGCCACCATCAGCGGAACTTTGCTGGGAATTTGGTCAAGCGTCTGACCGAGTTGTAAATCCGAAAAAGAAGGAAGTTGTGTGCCAAGCGGTAATGGTTGATAAAAAGTTAAGTAGAATTTTCCCTGAGCTTCGGCGAGCCAACCTACCCAACCATTTGAAAATGTGGCATACCATTCGTCCCAAAAACCGCCGAGTTGGTGACGATTCTGAGCGCGTCCGGTCAATTCAAAACGCTGATTGTTCCACATTCCGTGCAGTCCCACTCGCAAAGGCGATTGCGATTGCATAATTTCTGCAACCTTGCCCAAATCCTCCAACGCACGGTCGGTTCGCGCTACGGCAGAACGACAAAATGGACAGATAACCACGATTGATGAGCCTGATTTAAACTCAATCGGCGCGGCGCAAGATGGACAATTAGCTTGCAGAAAACTCAATGTTCACCTCCTACAATTTTATGATTTGGATTTTGGGTTGATTGGACTTCTAAGATTTCCCATTGGGTTGATTCGATTTCGGCTTTTGTATTGGCAATATCACATTTAGCATTAGCAATCTCTGCTTTTACTTCGGCGATTTCAGCCCTTAAAATTGACACTTGCGATTGACCGCTTCCGCGTTCTATTTTCTCAATAATTACTTCTTTTGCACCTAAAATCTCTTGCAAATTCTTTTCCCAATCCCATTCGGGACGCTCCCTGCAACAATAAAGATTAAAGGTTGCAGTCCCGTGTTCGGGATAGGTGTGGCAGGCAAGATGGGATTCGGTCAGCATTACCAACCCCGTTACCCCGCCTTCGCCATCGAATTTGTGCCAGATTCCGTTGCCGATAGTTTTGAGTTTGAGGTCGGAAATTATGCACGAAAAGACCTTGCGAAGCGTCTCGACCTCGCGTAAGGCATTTTCATCACAATCTTTGGCATCAATGAGCCATTCAAAACCCACAATCATAGAATCTTCTACGTTAAAATCTTAATAATAGTTTGACGAAATTTTTTTGCGAACATTGCGAACAATTTGGCGTTATAATGCGATAGGCTAAACTATGTTGAATAAAAATATAACCAAAAATTTTCTGTTTGTCACAGTAATTTGTGCATTTTGCGCGATTTTTACAAATTGTGGTTTAGTTTCTTCGAGTAAATTAAATTCTTCGGGTGAAACTGAGGAAAATTCCCCTGCGGATTACTCAAAACCAAAGGTTGTTGGAACAATTAAATCTGACGAGATAACCGAAAGTAGCGGACTGGTCAATTCGCGTTGCAACTCAAGCGTTTTTTGGACTCACAACGATTCGGGTGGCTCGGAATTTATCTATGCCATCAACGAAAAAGGTGAAAGATTGGGAACTTGGAAAGTGACGGGCGCGAAAAATAACGATTGGGAAGACCTCGCCACCATCAAAGACAAATCAGGCAAATGTTTCCTTTATATCGGCGACATTGGCAACAACAGCGAGAAGAAAAGCCAATTGACGATTTACAAAGTTGCCGAACCGAAAGTTGCCGAATCGGACAAAAAATCAACTAAGAAAAAGCCAAACAAAACCGAAACTGCCGAAGCTATAAAATTCAGCTACGCAAACGGAAATCACGATGCCGAAACGCTTTTAGTCCATCCCCAAACGGGCGAAATTTATGTTTTAACCAAGCCGATGTTAGGAGCATCACAAGTTTTCAAAATCGGTAAACAAGTTGAAAATATCGGAAGTGTGAGCGTTCCGGCGATTCCCAACGGTTTCTTGACCGGCGGAGAAATTTCGCCCGATGGCAAACGAATTGTCCTTTGTGATTATTTTGCCGGATATGAAATTTTGTTGCCGAAAAATTCTAAAAAGTTTGACGAGATTTGGAAAGAAAGTCCGACCAGAATTGATTTGGGTGAACGCGAACAGGGCGAAGCAGTTTGCTATTCAGCGGACGGCAAAAAGATTTATGCCACCAGCGAAAAGAAAAATTCGCCTGTGATTCGGGTGGAAAGGAAATAGTTTTCGCTTTAAGTTATTTTAGTTTTGAAATTTCTGTGTTAAGTTTTTAATCAAATTTTGATGTTCTTTTTCGTCGTGTCTTTCTTTCAAAATCATCAAAATTGCATTTTGCACTAAGTCAAAATTCGCTAAACATTTTTCTTCTGACAACTCATGTATTCCAAAACTCAAAATTCCGTATAAATTTGAGTGTTTTACTAAACGGTTAGGTAAATACTTCTTTAATAATTCAATTTTTTCAGGCATTCGACCTTTTACAAAATCTTCTTTAACCCATGTTTTTTCTTTTTGGGCAATTTGATGTGCTTCTTCTATCAACGATTCAAAGATTCGTCTCAGATATACATAATGAGCCAACACCAACGCCATAAGCACGAAGCCCAATTGCACGCCCTAGTTCCTGTCGAAAACTTTTATCTAGCTCCTTTGAGAAAATCACGTCTAATTCACCAAAGTCTAAATCCCCTTTGGAAGGGTATTGTCCAATTTTAACGAATCTTTTATCATTACGATAAAAACAAAAATAGATTTTCTCCACACATCTATCAGTATATTCCCCCTGACGAGAACATTGTCCGCTTACACTTAAAACCCCATACTTAGCTATTTTTTTGGACTCTTCAGCAAAGCCATAACTAACTCCTTCTAGTCGAAAAACGCTTTTTTGCTGACAACCTAAACAGTAACTGTCAACACCACCATTACCCAAGATAAATCTAGCAAAATCTTCATCAGAAACATTAGTTAAATCATATTCAGTATAAATAGCATCCTCAATTAAAACTTCTTGATAGTTAGAGTTGAAAAGTTTACTTGTCATATAGTCCTCCATCCAAAAATATAACGGATAAAATGATAACTCATCTTATCCGCTGCAGAAAAACAAATATTTGATAAAAAATTACATTCCTGCGCCGTGGCATTTTTTAAACTTCTTGCCGCTTCCGCAATGACATGGTTCATTTGGTTTAACTTTCGGAGTTTCGCGGACGAAGGGCGTATGTTTTCTAGCTTCCTGACCAGCCATTTCCGCGCCTTCAAATGCTCCTGTGAACGCCATCCCTGCCGCTTGTCGGCGAGCGCGTTGTTTTTCGAGCCGTTCGAGCCGTTCGATTTCCTCTTGTTCATCTTTGACCACAACTTCGAGATTGAAAAGCGAACGTGCGGTATTGGTATCAATGCGGTCGAGCATTTCTTGAAACATATCGAAACTCTGCTTTTTGTATTCGACCAGCGGGTCTTTTTGTCCGTAGCCGACCAAGCCGATGCCTTGTTTCAAATGGTCAATCGAAAGCAGATGGTCTTTCCATTGCGAGTCAATGATGTTGAGCATAATGTAGCGTTCGTAAGCGCGAAGAGCTTCACCGCCAACCATTTTTTCCTTCTCATCATATTTCGTGCTGGCAGTTCGCCAAATGGCATCTTCAATTTCAGCTCGCGTTCATCCGTTTGAAATCCACGTCTGCGTCAACTGCCGGATCAATCGCATAGACGTTTTCAATCTCAGCCGCGTAAGTGTCCACATCCCAATCATTTGGATTAACTTTTTGATTCAAATACATCTCAGTCAAATCTTGCAAAAGGTCGCGGGCAACTCCCGTTTCGCCCAAAAGATATTCGCGGTGTTCGGGTTCTTCCATCAATTGACGGCGCAAACCGTAAATCGTTTCGCGCTGTTTATTCATCACATCGTCATATTTCAAAACGTGTTTGCGGGTTTCAAAGTTACGAGCTTCAACCGCTTTTTGAGCGCGTTCAATTTGTTTGGAAACGGTTTTAGATTCAATCGCCACGCCGTTTTCCATTCCGAGCCATTCCATCATTGAACGAACCTTATCGCCGGCAAAAATCCGCATCAAATCGTCTTCGAGCGAAAGGACGAAACGGGTTGAACCGGGGTCGCCTTGCCGTCCGGCACGTCCGCGAAGCTGATTATCAATCCGACGCGATTCGTGACGCTCCGTGCCAATAATATGCAAACCGCCAATGCGCAACTACTTCTTCGTGTTCGGCTTTGACGATTGCCTCAGCTTTTTCGAGTTCGGCTTCAAATTGTTCGGGCGTAGCTTCATCAGGATTGATTTCCTGTTGTTTCAGAAATTCCTTTGCCAAAAATTCGGGATTACCGCCCAGCAAAATATCTGTTCCGCGTCCAGCCATATTGGTTGCAATAGTAATTGCGCCTTTGCGTCCGGCTTGGGCGATAATTTCGGCTTCGCGTTCGTGATATTTGGCGTTCAAAACATTGTGTTTGATCACCCATTTTGTACAAGCGTTTCCGCAATGCGTTCCGAGTTTTCGACCGAAACCGTTCCCACTAAAACCGGCTGACCGCGTTCATAGCAATCTTTGATTTCGGCGGCAGTCGCTTCCCATTTTTCGGGCAAAGTGCGGTAAATGACATCCGAATTATCTTTGCGAATCATCGAACGATTGGTCGGAATAATGATGACATCAATGTTGTAAGTCGCGCCAAATTCAGCCGCTTCGGTTTCAGCCGTTCCCGTCATTCCCGATAATTTTTCATACATTCGGAAATAATTTTGCAGCGTAATCGTTGCCAAAGTTTGATTTTCGCGCTCAATTTTTACGCCTTCTTTGGCTTCAACCGCCTGGTGCAAACCATCAGACCAACGGCGACCAGCCATCAAACGTCCCGTAAAATCGTCAACGATGATGACTTCACCATCTTGGATAACGTAATGATGGTCGAGTTTGTAAAGCGTGTGAGCCTTCAAAGCCTGTTCAACGCAATGAAGCAATTCCATATTCTCAGGGTCATACAAATTGCCAACTGCCAAAAGTCTTTCGGCTTTCGTCACGCCTTGTTCGGTCAAAACTGCCGAATGATTTTTTTCGTCCAATAAATAATCGCCGGTGGTCACTTTCGTTTCTTCGTCTTTGTGACCGCGTTCGAGTTTGGGAATAATTTCATTGGCAATAAAATATTTGTCGGTGGCTTCATCGGACGCGCCCGAAATAATCAGAGGAGTTCGCGCTTCGTCAATCAAAATCGAGTCAACTTCGTCAATCACGGCAAAATAATGACCACGTTTTTGCACGAGTTGATCGGGATCAAACTTCATATTATCGCGCAGATAATCGAAGCCGAATTCATTATTTGTTCCATAAGTAATATCGGCATTGTATTGTTCGAGACGCTCGTAATCGTCCATATCATTTTGGATACAGCCGACCGTTAAACCCAAAAATGTGTGGATTTTGCCCATCCATTCCGCGTCACGCGAAGCCAAATAATCGTTGACGGTGACAACGTGAACGCCGCGTCCCGTCAAAGCATTGAGGTAACAGGGCAAAGTGGCAACCAGCGTTTTACCTTCACCTGTTCGCATCTCGGCGATTTTGCCTTGATGCAAGACCAATCCACCGATCAGTTGAACGTCAAAATGTCGCATTCCGGTCACACGGCGCGAGCCTTCGCGGACAGTCGCAAAGGCTTCGGGCAAAAGTGCATCAAGAAGTTCCTGCTCTTTTTTACGGCGTTGCTCTTTATCGGTAATTCCTTCGAGCGAATTGGCAACTTGCTCTTTGAATTGAGCGGTGCGAGTGCGGAGTTCGTCATCGGAAAGTTTTTCCAGACTCGGCTCAAGCGCATTGATTTGGTCAATAATTGGTTGAATACGTTTGAGAAAGCGATTATTTTCGCTCCCAAAAACTTTAGTTAAAAATTTATCTGCGAAGTTCATTGTTTTAATAGTGGGCAGTAGTCGGTGAGCAGTGAGCAGTAAAAATTGCCCAAACCGAAACTGCGGTAAATTGTAATATTTTATAGGAAAACAGAAAGACTGCTCACTGCTAACTGCCAACGGCTTACTGTTTTAGCAGTGAATCTATCGAACCGCGAGGTAGTCGGGTGACGATGAGAATTTGTTTACTTGCAAAAGAAATTGTTGTGCCTTCATAAAGTGTTTTCTTAGGCAAATCTTGCGAATTACAACGCTTAAAATAAAAACTTTGACTTAACGAGGATGCAAAATCCGCCAAGTCTTTAGTAGAATTTGATTTAAAGACTGCCTTGCTGAACAGCCCGTTGTCACTAACATTAAACTCAAACTCCCAGAAAAAAATGTTTTTTCTGAGAGATGGAAAAGTGTTGCTGTTATATCCGTCTAAATAACCAAAACCACCTTTAGACGGATATTTCTTAAGGGATGCCGAAACAAATTCTATGTATTCTTCTATGAATTGATTATCTTGCTCATCAGTTTTCGCTTTTAATTCCGCACAAGAATCATCCGGCTTATTATCTAAATCTTCCTTAATTTCCCATTCATTCCGAATATCAAAAAGCGAGTTTGTCGCAGTGTGTGCCAAGACCTGCGGCGTTGCGCCAACCAGCACCAAGCCGAAATAAACGGTGAGAAAAAGGATTGAATTGTAGTTTTTACGATTGGTCATTTGGAAAACTACCCAAATATAATTCTAAACGTAAAGGCAAAAGGTTTCAATTCTACCTTTTGCCTTTTTACTTTTGCCTTACAAATTAGCCTTTGGCGGTTGATTCTTTCACCGCTTCGCCATTATTGTTTTGCAACTTTTTTTGGCGGGCTTCCTCCAATTTCTGCTCAATTATTTTGTGGGCTTCATCTTTGGGAATCGTAAAATTTAAGATAAAACTCTTGCCTTCCGCCGTTACTTTTGACGCATTGAGCAACATTTTTATATCTTCTTCTTTGACCGTCAGTTTTGCCCCGACAATCAAACCGTTGAATCCGCTGGAAATCGTTCTGGCTCTTTGTTCATTGGGTTGGTCGGAGCGAATTATGGCAGAAATTTGTTTATCATCTTGCACGAGGGTGATATTCACTTTTTCCACCCCAAGATTTCGCAGATAAATAAACAAATTGCTGTCTCCAAGTGCTTGGATGGCATCTTTGGCAACAAAGACCATTTGCTCTTGACCTTCATTTTTTGTGAACTTCGTTTTCTTCTCATCAAACTTGCCGTCTTGAGTTAAAACACCATCTAAAACAACCTTAAATGATTGTTTCAAATCAACTTTTGTTTTCGGATCATCGGCTTTAGCAATTACGCCATCGGCAAAATCTTGCAAAGGCTTTTTGTTAAAGGTTTTGTTAAATTCCGCTTGTGATTCAGCCGATGACGGAGTTGGGCTTGGCTCAGGCTTCGGAGTCGGGGTTACTTTTGCAACCGCTTCATCACCCGGTAATTTCGTTGGTGAAGTATTCGGTAAAACCCGCTTCTTCGGTGGCTTATTTTTTACAATCGGCGGATTAAAACTCGATTTATCATTGCCGTCGCCCCAAGGAGAAGTAGGAACATCTTGTTTTTGAACCTTTTCATTCGGAGTCGGAAGAACTTGAACGCCCATATCATTATTAGGCGTTTGACTTGGAGTAGTTGCCATCGGATCAATCGGATTACCGTTTGCATCCGTAGTCAGATTTTCAGGAGTTTCTTCTTTGGCAAAATAGCCTTCGGGATATTCCAGAGGGTTACTGACATCAATAAAAGTGACATCGGCATCTTCCAGTTCAGTTTTCGTATAGGCACGACTTCCCCAACTATTATCTTCGCCCATAAAAATTGAGGCAACATACGCTGAATCCAAAACTTGGCAGACTATTCCAACATACGGCGTATCGCAACCTCTGGTGGTAAAAATATTAAATTGTCCAATAAGGAAAAGTCCTAATAAATTTACTAACGCGGAAACACTAATGATTTTGTAAAGACCCGGCGTAAATTCCCAGACTTTAAATTCGTAATTCTCAAAAAGTTCTTTCTCTTCCATAACTCTATTAAATTCTAACAAATGATTATAAAAACTACCTTTTCGCTTAGACGCAGTAACGCGAAAAAGCGTTGGCGAATAAATGAGAATTTTACCACTTTTCAAACATAATTGAAAGGATTAGACATTTATCGCGCTAACATTTACCATTCAAAGATATGGCACGTCCTCGTCAAAACCCGAAAAATGATTGGAAAAATAACAAATCGCGTTCCAATCCCCAACGGAACAAGGAACGTAATTTCAAACGCGAACTTGCAACCGAAAGTTTCAAAGAAATTCGTCAGCCAAGCCTTTCCGCATCGCATAAGAAGCAAGTTGAAAAATTGCTCGAAGGCATCGGAACGCCTGAGCCAACTCCTTTAGTTCCCGATAAATTTCAGCTTGACGCTCTGCAAGCCATTGAAACGCAAGACGTTTTGGTGACTGCACCGACGGGGAGCGGAAAAACTTGGATTGCCCGCGAAGAAATTCGCCGTCTGCTCGAACAAGGCAAACGTGCTTGGTACACCACGCCTTTAAAAGCCTTGACCAATTCAAAATATCAAGAATTTTCACAAGAATTCGGCGCGGAAAACGTCGGGATTTTGACCGGCGACCGCAAGGAAAATGCCAATGCGCCATTGATAGTCGGAACAACGGAAATCTATCGTAATCAACTATTTGACGCACTTCGCACCGGCGAACAAGTCGGCACGGATTTCGTAATTTTAGACGAAGCGCATTACCTTTCAGACGAAGAACGCGGTCACGTCTGGGAAGAAGCGATTATTTTGAGTCCGCCGAGAATTCGCCTGCTTTTGCTGTCGGCAACGGTTGGAAATGCTGAAGAATTTGCCAAATGGATTGAGGAAGTTCGAGGCATTTCGGTCAAAGTCATCAATCGCGCCGGTTCGCGTCCCGTTCCACTTCGCGCCGCTTTTCTTGCCTCTGATTTGCGGCTTTTTCCGCTTTTTGACGATGAAGGAAAATTTAATCGGGAGATTGAGCAATTCACCAAAAGGGAAAGTTTTCAAAGAAACTTCCGAGAAAGACGAAGGCGATAATTTCTTTTCAACGCAAAGACGCGAAGGTGCAAAGACGCGAAGATTTTAGGGCAGAATTGAAACTAATTTGTTGATTCTCAAAGCAAAATAATGATTTAACTTTGCGCCTTTGCGCTTAACTTTGTCTTTGTTCTAAACGCTTGCTCATTTCCAAACCTAACGCTTGCAAAGCATTAGCGGGACGAATCATCACCTCAAAATCAATAATTTTTCCTTCTTCATTGAGCCGAATCAAATCAACTCCACGCAAAGTCAGTTCACCGATTTTCGCTTCAAATTCCAACGCCCAATTATTTTCGTCTAAAATTTCTCGGACATAGCGAAACTCTTGGAAAACCTGCGTCACGGTGGTCAAAATTATGGTGGTCATCGCTTTGCCGTCTTTTGGTTTCCAGACAAACGGCGAATGAAATTGGACATTATCAGCCAAAAGTTCGTCTAGAATTGTTGCATCTTGGGTTTCGACAAATTTATGCCACAGGGAAAGTTGATCATTCATAAGGCTATTCTACATTGCCCGCTAAATACGCGAAAGGACGCGAAAAAAATTATTTAATTTTTACCTTTTGCCTTTTGCCTTTTGCCTTGAATGACTTTGCGTTAAAATCTTTTCAATGAATCAAAAAATGACCGAAATTCCGCCTCCCGAACTCATTGCAACCTTGCGAAGTTACAATCTTTTGCCCGCGATTTTGTTTTTGCCAACCCGACGGCGTTGTGATGAAGCCGCGACCGAAGTTGCATTGGCAACTAAAAAGGGTGAGGTGGATGAAAAACAAGCAAAACGTCAAGCGATTTTTGACCAATACCTCAAAGAAAATCCTGAAATTTCCAAACACAAACATCGAAACGTCTTGGTTCGCGCCGGAGTTGCCTCGCATCACGCAGGACATATTCCGGCGTGGAAACTGCTGGTCGAAAAAATGATGGTCAAAGGTTTGCTGGATGCGATTTTTGCGACTTCAACCGTGGCGGCAGGAGTTGATTTTCCGGCGCGAACCGTCTGTTTGAGTTTTGCTGATACGCGCGGAAACGATGGTTGGCGACCTTTGCAGACTTCCGAATTGCAACAGATGACGGGCAGAGCGGGACGGCGCGGTAAGGATAATGTCGGATTCGTGGTGCTTGCGCCTTCAAATTTTCAAAATCCCCAACGCATTGCCACGCTTTTGAAATCGCAACCTGATGCTTTAACCTCTCAATTTCGTTCGACTTACACGAGTTTGCTAAATCTTTTAGACGCTTTCAAAAGTTTTTCTCAAGTGCGTGAAATTGCCGAAAAAAGTTTTGCCTTTCGGGATACGGCGCGACAAATTGGACGATTAGAAAAGCAATGCAAAGAACGAAAAGCACAAATTTTAGAAAAACTTTCTCCGGATTTGACGCTTAAAGATGCACTTGGATTTGAGCGTTTGACGAGTGCGAAAAATCGTCTCAACGAAAAATCGCCGTTGCTTCGGGCGGAGATTCGCGCCAATTGGTTACGCGAAAATGTGGTCGAAGGGCGGGTTGTCTCGCAAGGCAGAAGCGGAAAAAGTTTCTTTTTGGTGTTGAGCGTTTTTGGAGAAAAAGTTTCCGCAATGAAAGAAGATGGCGGTGGAACTTCGTTTGCCTTGAGTCGTGTAAGCCGTGTCTATGCAAAGAAATACCCGCTCAATGTGAAATCGGTGGAAAAGGCTTTTTACGAAATTGTGGAAGATAAAAATCCGCCGATTGATGAGCCAAAACACGCTCAGAATTTGGTTGATAGTGAAGAGGCGGTGGCGATAATTGATTCGATGTTAATGCTCATTTCGCCAAACGATGAAACATCCGCGAAACTTTATGAAACTTGGAATGATGCCGAATTTTTGGAGCGAACTGAGCGAGATATTGAATATTTACGGAGTGGAGTTTGGCTTCCTTTCGAGCATCGCGCCAAAGTTTTGCATCACTTTGGCTATTTGGATTTTCCGAGCCAAAAAGTTACCGAAGCGGGCAAATGGCTGGCAGATGTCCGCGTGGATCGTCCGCTTTTAGTTGGCGAAGCATTAAAGGCAGGTTTATTCCAAAATGTTCAGCCTCAACAAGTTGCAGGTCTGATGGCAGGTTTAGCCTCGGATGGCGACCGCAATTACGGCGAACTTCATTTATCGAATAAAATCCTCCAAATCCTTGATAAATTTGAACAAATTGCTTATCAAGTAGCAGATATTGAGTGGAAAAATGGCATCGAACCTGCTCAAGAAATGAATTATTCTGCCATTGCGACGGCTGAGGCTTGGGCAAACGGAATGAGTTGGGACGAACTTGTCTCGCGCACCAAAGCCGAAGAAGGCGACCTCGTGCGCTTGCTTTCGCGGACAGGTGAAGCCTTGATGCAACTTGCCCAATTGAAAAAAACTCAGCCCGAAGCGGCAACTTTAGCAAGTCAAACTGCCGACATTATTTTGCGTGAGCCGATTCGATAATTATGCCAAAAGCAAGTGTAAAAGAAATAATTTCTGCGACTGCCGGTGAGGTTTTTGATTTGATTCACGATTACAAAAGGCGGCTCGAATGGGATACACTTTTGCAAAAAGCATATCTTGAACCTGAGTTTGACGAAGCAAAAGTTGGAGCAATTTCAGTTTGCCAAGGTCGTCCGATACTTGGCGGATTTGCTTTGCGAACTGAATATATCACTTTTCAAAAAGGAAAAGTTGCGGCAATAAAAATGCTCAATCGTCCACCTTTTTTTGATACTTTTGCAGCAAGCATCAAGCATCAAGACTTATCTGATGGAAAATCGGAAGTTGTTTATACTTTTAGCTTTACGGCAAAGCCAAAGTGGTTACAATTCATTCTGCATCCGATTATGAGCCAAATCTTTGCTTGGGAAACGAGAAAACGTTTGCAAGCCTTGAAAGAATTTTTCGAGAAATCATAAAAACTGAACTTCGCATCTAATTATTCGTTTGTTAAGATGTTATTAGCTCAAACGTTGAGCGTTAAAAACTATGAAAGTTTTATTAGCAGATGAATTTGGGTTTTGTTTCGGTGTCGAACGTGCGGTTGATATGGTTGAGGAAGCCTTGAATGAAGGTGATACCGTTCGCACGCTTGGTCCTTTGATTCATAATGAACAAGAAATGAATCGTTTGGGCAAATATGGCGTGACAACCATTGCTGAACCTGTCCAAATAAAACGAGGCGAAACGGCTGTCATTCGCGCTCACGGTGTCACACCCGAAGTTCAACGTGAACTGGAAGAAAAAGCCTCAAAAGTGGTGGACGCAACCTGTCCGTTTGTGACTCGGGTGCAAAAACTTGCGGCTCGGGCGGCAGCGGAAAATCGGCACGTCATTGTCGTTGGAAATCCTGATCATCCCGAAATGATTGGCGTTAAAGGCTATGCACCCGACCACGCTTTTGTAATCAATAATGAAACAGAAGTCGCTGCATTACCAAGACTTAACAGCCCATTAGTCGTTTCACAAACGACCATTAAGCTCAAAACTTTTCTTGATACAGCCGAAGCTATTAAAGGTAAAACCGATGACGAAGTGCAAATTGTCAACACGATTTGTTCTGCCACCCGTGACCGTCAAGATGCGGCTCGTGCGCTGGCAGGCGAAGTTGACGTTTTTTATGTCATTGGCGGAAATCATTCATCAAATAGCCGCAAACTTGTCGCGGTCTGCAAAGAGCAGTGTGAAAAAAGTTTTTTGATTGAAACTCCTTTGGAAATAAATCCGGCTGATTTGAAAGGTGCAAAAAAAGTTGGCGTGACAGCAGGTGCTTCTACCCCAAAATGGTTGATTGATGAAGTTGTCGAGCGATTGGAAAGTATCGGCAAAGAAATGGCTTTGGATTAGAGAAGTGGAAAAATTTGATTATCGAAAAAGACGCTGAGAGTTGAAATTCTCAGCGTCTTTTTTTTATTTGAAAAGCAATTTTATTGATTCGTGGTCGGCGTGTCTTCTAACTCAACAAATTTCGGCAATGAAATTGCTTTATTGAGATAAACGCCGAATTCGGTATTAGCTTTGACGGTTGCTTCTTCGCCCTTGATGAGATAATCAGCAATGATTCCTGCGCCCGCACCTGCACCTGCGCCAATTGCCGCGCCAAGTCCGCCGCCGGTCGCCGCTCCGATAATTAAGCCAACTCCGGCACCGCCACCGATAAAGATAACCTTGCGATGTTTCATTTTATCGCCCGAAGCAGTTCCTTCGTTATCGCTTTTGGCAGTTTTGCTATCAAGTTCGGTCAAATCTCCGTTGATCACATATTTTTTGCCGTTCGGGGTTTTAACTTCGACAAAACTGACATCAATCGTGCCGGGTTTTCCTTTTCTGGCGGCTGGTGTCACCGCGTTGACTTTGCCGATGACGCTAGAACCTGTCGGAATCACAATCACGCCTGTATTTGAATAAACGGGTTCAGTTACGGTAGTGGTAAAAGTATCGCCGACTTTTGAAGTTTTTGAACTAATCGTGCCGTTCATCCGCACCCGAATTACCTGAGCCTGTTCGACCGTATAAAGTTTAATGGTCGGTTTAGCCACAGTTTTGGTCGTGGTTGTTTTTTTCAAAACCGGTTTTTTCTTTGTCGTTTTTTTTGTTTGAGCGAAAGCATCAATCCCGCCAATTGCCAAAAATAATGTCAAAATCGCTGCAATAAATCCTAATTTTCTCATCTTTCCACCTCGATTTAAATAATCTCAATTTACGGGGGACTTTCCGCGTTCTAAGACGCGAAACACAATTTTACCGTTGTCTTAAAACTTAAATTGCTAGTTTTCAATATCAAAATTATCACTAATCCGCAGAAAAATAAATTAACGAAAATTTTTTCTACAATTTTCTTGAAACTGAGAGCTATTAGAAGTATATTTTAGCAACTAAATATATTTCGTTTCTTTGGAATTCGAACTTGCCCTTGGTCTATTACAGACTGGGGGTAAGTTGCTTAAAGAGAGAAGTTTAACAAGTTTTTGCATTTTATAAGAGGTTTAACAGAATGACATTACCCCAACAAACATTACTCCTATTCGTTCTAAACTTTTTTGACGCTGTTTTGACGCTCTTTTGGGTTCGCAATGGATTTGCTTCAGAAGGCAATCATTTGATGGCAAGTCTTTTAGATTTAGGAGATACTCCCTTTTTGGCAGTCAAAATAGCCATGGGTGCTGTTACCGCTTTTGTTTTGTGGCGTTGGAAAAACTTTCGCCTTGCTAAATATGGCTTATCTCTGGTTTTAATCGTCTATATCGGCTTAATGGCAGTTCATTTTGTCACCGGACTTTCGGCGGTTGGGCTTTTGTCGGAAGCCATGGTCAATGATTTTAGCCAATGGACGCAAAGTGTTCTTGCGTAAATTTAGCGCGAATTGCCTAAAATTTCTTGATAAACTGCTTCGGTTTGTTCAATCATTTTTTCTAAACTAAAATTCTCTTTGGCAATGGTTTGTGCTTTTTTACCAAACTCCTGACGTTTTTTCTCATCTTGCAAAAACTCGCAAATTTTAACAGCTAATTGAGTTGGATTTTTAATTGGGACTAGGTTTTCCTCTCCCAAAAGTTCTTTTGCCCCTTCGGTCTCAGTTGCGACCACCGCACAACCGCTTGCCATCGCCTCCAAAATTGCTAAACCGAAACTTTCCGAATGCGAAGGCGAAACAAAAACATCGCAGGCGTGAAGCAATGTCGCTGTATCTTCGACCCAATTGAGCCACAAAAAACGCTCTTCAAGTCCGAAAATTTTGACCAAACGTTTCAATTTTCGGCGAAAGGCTTGGTCAAGCGAATTGTCTTTGCCAATGATTGAAAAATGAGTTTCGGGAAACTTTTCAGCCACAATTTGCGCCGCGAGAATGAAATCTTCTTGACCTTTGAGCGGTTTCAATTCGCCAACCGTCGCCATCAAAAAAGAATCAAATGAAATATTATGTTCAAAACGAAATTCTTGACGGAGTTTTTCGCGGGTTGCGTTGGCAAAATGCTCAATTTCGATGCCGTTTGAAACGGCGACAATCTTTTCAAGCGGAAAAATTCTTTGTAATGCTGTTTCGACTGCCGATGAAACTGCAATCGCTTTGGAAAGATTTTTCAGAGCAAATCGGTTAAAAGATTTGAGCGGAAAAAGAACGTGACGAGTTAAAACAAACTTTGGGGTTTTGGCAATCCGACACGCCAAACTGGTTGGAAAATAATCTCGTGCAACGTGAGCGTGAACAATTTCAATTTTGTTTTTCTGAATAAATCTGGCAATCCTCTGTGCGCTGAAAATTCCAAATGAATTGCGAATCGAAACGTGAAAAATATTCTCCGGCGGCAGAAAATCAAGTCTGGCTTGCCATTCACAGGTCGGGCGAAGCATGACAAAAACCTCGTGTCCGCGATTCTGTAACCCTTTGCATAAATCAACTAAATGCTTTTCGCCACCGCCATAAGTTTTAGCCGAACTGATTTGGAGAATTTTCATACAGCCAAATTAAACAAAAAAATGGCGTGATTCGCAATGAACCACGCCATAAAGTTTTCTAAATTTGAGAAAACTAGAATTGGAATCTTGCACCAAGTTGGATTTGGAAAGCCTGACTACCCGGATTGGTCAGTAGGTTTATTTTACCAAAAAGCGCACTTGCAGGATTTTGTTCACGAATTTGTAAGAAGTTGATATTGGCAATTCCATTGAGACCACAAAGTTGCGAACCTGTTAAGCAATATTGCAATAACGCCCCCGAGGTCGAATTCGTTCCAGGGAATTGGAATTGAAGATTCATCAGATTAAAGACATTGAAAAATTCGCCTGATAAAATTAAGCGTTTTCTTTCATCGAAATTAAAACCTTTTTGAACTCGTAAATCTACATCGTAAGTATTGCGATTACGATAATAATTACGCGTTAATTCCACTCCCGGAACTAATATTGGACGATCATTAAAGATATTATCGCCATTGGCATCTGTTCCAATATATGTATTAAGAGCCGTTCCTGAACGAAGTCGGATTGAGCTTGACATCTCAAAGCCGAATGGCAAAAAGAATACCGGATTAGCCACAAATTGATGCTGACGATCAATTCTCGAAGGTCCATACTCGCCCGTCAAATTATATGGATTAGCAAATGCTACTCCACCTGAGTCGCGCTCATTATCATCATCAGATTGATTATCTGAAAGTGTGTAATAAGCATTAGCCTGTACCCATTTGCGAACTAAACGAATACGGAAAGTAAGCGAGTGGTAGCCAGATTTTGCGGTTGACTCACGAACCTGAACTGCACCAAGTGCAAGCCTATTTGCAGGATCAACGTTCAACAAAGGATCATTTGTCGGACGCTGTTGGGTACTAACACTTCCGCTTGGGAAAGTAAGACCGCCGGGTGTTACCTGAGCAATATAAATACGTCCTGAGCCTAAAATTGTAGCAATTGTACCGTTTGAAACCATTGTATTATAATTTGTTACGGTATTATTTGCTTGCAAGAATGCCCGATACTGCTCACCTGTCATCGGAGCCGGAACATTTAAGTCTCGGTTACGTTGGAGGCGATCTGTTTTGACGAATGAATAATCAATACCGCCAAATAAGTTTGGCATTAATTCTCGTTCGACCGCAAAACCTGCTTGAAAAGAACGCGGATTTTTAAAATCTTCCGCGTGTCCGGTTATTTGCGCCCCCACAAATGGATTCGGAGACAAACCAAGTCCGGTTGCAATAGTTGCAATTTGAGTAGGTGTAACATTCGGCAAGCTACTCAGAGTAGAACTATTCAAGTTAATTCCGGCAATCGCAAACTGACGATAAACAGTATTTGGAACACAAGCTGCTGGAAGTGGAACAATAGTTGGGTCACAACCCGTAATGGTTTTGTATGCTGTGCCTGCAGCAGTTCCTAAAAAGGTGTTAAAGGTGGTTTGACTAAATCCGGTGAATGGTAAAGTTGTACTAACATTTCCCGGTGTGGTGCGATAGTTATTTACTGAATCGGCAAAAATCAAACCCGGTGTGCGAGCATAATAAATACCACCAAATCCACGAATCACAGTTTTGCCATCTCCCATCGGGTCATACGCAAAACCAAGTCTTGGTCCCCACTGCCAACCACTATCAGGAATTTGGCTTGGGTCAAAACCTGCTCCACGAATTGGGAATTTTGTATTTTTTACCACATTGATAAGCGAAGTGTTGGTAGCTTCGGGATTAGGATTATATTGCTGTTCAGCCCGAATACCGTAATTTAAACTAAATTTAGGAGTAATACGCCACGAATCTTGTGCAAAAAATGCTAATTCTTTAGTTGCAAACGATGCTTGAAGATTACCAATTTGACGAGCATATCGCGCAGTTGTATCGTCAAAACGTCCGAGATAAGTTCCTTCACGAGTACCGGAGACATTTCTTAGAATAACAGCAGTACCACCGGTTTGCAGACTATACGCACCAAATTGATTGAACCCAAATTCTTGGCTGGCAAAGATACGACTATATTCACCGCCAAATTTGAAGGTATGGTTGCCAGTTATATAAGTTAAACTATCGGAAACTTGGAAGCGCGTATCATATTGAGTCGTTGGCAAAAAGTTGCGCGACCCGTATTGACCAAAATTAGCACCAAAGAAGACATTGGGTGAAAGCTCGTTTGCTTCACGCGGACGCTCTTCACGGGCATATTGCGAACGTAGTTCATTGACCGCCAATGCGCCGAAATTTGAAATAAGTTGACCAACAAAAATGTTATTGTTGTTTCCTTCAAGTCCCTGCGATGAAAGGGCTTGATTTGAGGTCGGGTCGAATGTCGAACCACCTGTTGCAACCGCATTGATGGCACTATTCTGACTGTAATTATAACGACCATTAAGACGGTTGCTGTCGTTAATATTCCAGTCAATTCTGCCTAGCAAAGCCTTGGCATCATTGGTTTCATCATATGGAGTTTCAAGGGCTCGGAGAAAATTAAATGCCTCTAATTCCACGGTCAACAGGTGCTGCGGTCAGACTAGCAAAAAGAACCTGTCGTCCGCGGGTTAATTTTTGTTGTTCATATGAACCAAAATAAAAGAGTTTATCTTTGACAATGGGTCCACCAATTGAGCCGCCAAATTGATGTTGCGTAGGAGAAACAGTTGGTTCAATTCCTACCACATTTAACCGTTGTTCCTTTAGAGCGTCAATATACTCATTTCCACGAGCTAATTGCTCAGGGCGATAAAGATAAAATGCCGAACCGCGCAAATTATTACTACCTGATTTGGTAACTGCATTGACCACCCCGCCGGTTGAACGACCGAATTCTGCCGAATAGCCTGCCGCAACAACTTGGAATTCTTTGATTGATTCTTGCGGAATAATAAAGGCTTGGTTAGAGCGTTCACCGCCACGAATGCCACCAAAAAATGTTTGGTTGAAATCAACTCCATCAACATTGACATTTCCATTAATACCACGTTGACCGGAAAGCGAAATTTGACCTCGTGAGCCTTCAACCTGGGCTGAGGGAGTTAGGGTCACAAAATCTTGGAAACGACGACCATTTATGGGTAAATTCTGAATTGCCGTTTCGTTCAAAACCGCATCGGAGTTGTTTTGGGTTGTTTGAATACCTTCTGCTGTTACTTCGACCGTTTCGGTTTTTGTGGCTATGCCAAGTGTAAAATTCGCATCGGTGACACGTCCTACTTGAACTTCAACTTCAAGAGTCTGTTCTGCAAAATTTGCGGCAGAAGTTTTTACGGAATACTTCCCGGGTTGGAGCAAAGGAAAACGATAAATACCATCGTCATTTGTAGTAGAAGTTTGAGCGGCATTATTTCCTTTGTTAGTAATTGTTACGGTCGCATTTGGAACAACAGCACCGTTTGAATCTAAAACAGTACCTGTAATTTGTCCGGTGGGACCTTGTGCCAGAGTATGTCCTACGCTCAAAACGAAGCAGAAGACACCTAAAATTAAAAACTTTATTGAATTAGAAATTAAATTCCTAGTCATATTTTGACCTCTTTATTTTTGATATTAAATCTTAGAACCATTATTGCATTGATAAGATTATTGAATTAACAAAATGTCTCAAAATTTGGATTTCGGATTTTGAATTTTGGATTTTGAAAAGCTAAAAAAAAACATTTCCATACTACGCCTTTCACCCAAAAAATCCTAAGTGTTGATTTCTCACACAATTACCATTCCCAACAATAAATTTATGGAGGCATTTTGTAGTTGGTTGTTGACAATAATAATAATCTAAATTTTTCAAGGCAAATTAAGTTCCTCGAAATTCTGAAAATTGGAAAAATTTAGCTTAATCTTATCAGGTTAAATTAGAGTTAAAGAAAAATTATTTTCAGGAATATTTTTTTCGGTATAATACCTATTATCAAATAGTCGTGGCTTAAAGCCAAGCCGTGAGCGATTTGAGCGATTTTGCTGGACTTGTTTTAGCTAGACGCATCAAAAAAGAAATCAGTTTAATATTGATTGGCAGAAAGCAGAAACCAATCTCACTATGAGCGATTTGAGCGATTTCAAGAAACTTGACTTTTTTGTAAATATAGTTTAGATTGGTCGTGCGTTAAGCTGAAATGTTTGGGTTATTAAACATTTCAATAAAATAAATCGAAAAAGGGAGGGAGATATGGCACGTTTTAGACATTCGGAAGACTCGGAAAAAAAGCCTTTGCATCAACGTATTATGGCTAATTTGCGGGTTCAAGCGAGTTGGATTGACAAAGTGACCGGGAAAACAGTTTTGGTCGAAGGAACAACGGAGAATGTTGGAGAGTCAAGTGCTTTGGTAAATTTGGAAACTCTCCCGCCGGTTGGCAGTGAAGTGAATCTGAGAGTAATTGACGATGAAAAAACTTTAATTGAAGTACCGACGGAAGTAATTCGCGTAGAACGCGATCCAAGTAAACCATTAGCCGCACTTTCTATTGGTGAAAATTTAAAAAATTGGAAACAACACGTTATGACTGCGGCTCAAGCCTGGGTTGTTCGTCAGTGGAAACTTAATTACGAAGAAGAATGGGTCTAACCCTAATTTCATAAGCACTTATAAGATAAGCGGGAGGGTTTAAAGCAAACTTTTCCGCTTTTGCTTTTTGTAAAATTTTGTAAATGTTTGCCAAAATTGATTGTTTAAGCAAACTGATTTTCTTTGAATAGCATCTTTCTAAAAGAATGAAAAAACTTTTATTTTTAGCCCTAATTTTAATTTTCAATATTTTTGCGTTTGCTCAAGAGAAGCCGTTGACGCAAGTTGAATACGTCAAACTGCTGAATGATTTGCAACGCAATCCTACTATCCGAGAAGAAATTGTCGAAACGCTTCGGCGGCGCGGGATTGATTTTCCGGTGACTGACGGTCTGGTTAGTTTGACCAGAACCAAAAGTCGCGCAGATGTCGAATTAGCACGGACTCTCAAAGAAGCAGGTCGCCGCAAAGAGAATCCGACTGCTTTTCAACTTCCCTCCGCCAAAGAAAGCGCATTAGCTTTGGAAAAATCACGCGAAGCAACTCTCACCGCCGTTACCGAAATGCCGGATTTTGTGGTTAAACAAGTGATTCAAAGGGGCGTTTCATACGCCGGAACGAATAATTTCAAAAATCTGGATCGTTTGTTGGTGGCAGTTAGCTATCGCTCGCCGGACGTTTCGGGGGCAAACGGGGCTGAGGAATACAAAGTTCTTTCGGTCAATGGAGTGGCTCAACCTGCGCCAAAAGCACGAAGCAGTTATGAGGAAGTTGAAGGAACAAGCTCGACCGGAGAATTTGTGACGGTTTTAGCCACGATTTTTAAGGCTGAAAACGAAACCAAGTTTGAGCCGATTGATACCGATATCATTCGTGAACGAAAAGCGATTGTTTATAGTTTTACAATTTCCGCCGAAAAGAAACCCGAATCAATTTCCTACGCCCGAATTGATTCAACAGTGACGGGTATGCAAGGCAAAATTTGGATTGACCGACAAAATTTCCGCGTTTTGCGGGTGGAAAGCAATGCTTCGGAGATTCCCATTGATTTTAAAGTTCGTGCCGCTAAACGCACGATTGATTACGATTGGGTGACAATTGCAGGTGAAAAATATCTGCTTACCGCTACTTTCAGATGTTCGTTTGACTTCCAAAGAAGGCAAAGAAATGTATGAAACCCGAAACGTGATTCGGTTCAAAGAATATCAAAAATTCGGCTCGGAAGTTAAGATTTTGGATGATGATACGGAAGTTCCGGCGGAGGAAAAAAAGAAGCCGTAATTATTCAAAAATACTGAATCCAAAATAAGCGGCGGCAATAAACACAGCTAACCAAATCAAACCTTTGATAAAGAAAAACATAAATCCTGCAAAACCAAGTCGCTTGAGCCACTTGATTGCAGGGTTTTCTTTTTTATTTTGCTCTTCTTGCATTATTTTTCTAAAATAGCCTTTCTACCGATACTTTTCAAACTTTCCTTGATAAATTTGCCTAATGTTATGAAAAAACTTTTCTTAATCCCTTTGCTTGCCGTCATTTTTGGAGTATCTTTTCTTTTCGCGCAATCTGCGCCTCCCCGAGAAAAAAACAAACGTGAGGCTGATTTGGTCGAACTAATAAAACTTGATAAAACCATCAAACTTGATATTCATTATGCCCGCAACGACAACTTCGTGGGTCGTCCCGTCTATTCGGAAGCCCGTGCTTTTTTACAACGCCCCGCCGCCGAAGCCCTTTTAAAGGTTCATAAAAAGCTGAAAAAACAAGGACTTGGCTTGGCGATTTTTGACGGTTATCGTCCTTGGACAGTGACAAAATTGTTTTGGGAAGTCACGCCCGACGATAAACGCAAGTTTGTGGCAAACCCGAAAAATGGCTCGCGTCACAACCGAGGCTGTGCGGTGGATTTGAGTATTTACAATTTAAAGACGAGAAAACTTGTCCCGATGCCTTCCGATTTTGACGATTTTTCCGACAAAGCACATCCCGAATATAAAGGCGGAACGGCGGAAGAAACCCGCAATCGTGACCTTTTGCGAAAATTGATGGAAGCCGCTGGATTTACCGTCAACGCCAATGAATGGTGGCACTACGATTACAAAGATTGGCGCGAATACGGAATTTACGACATCGCGTTTTCGGAAATTAGAAATTTGGAGTCTTTGAAAGATTTTAGAGTTAGACGAGTTGAGTTTGCGGGACATTTAACTCACAGAGATTATACTATTCGTAAAAAAACATTTTTGAAAGAAGGTCACATATTTGCCTCAGAAAATATTCAAAAAAGTGTTGACGGAATTAACAGTTTGGGAATCTTTGAAAAAATCACCTCCGAAGATATTGAGTGGTATAAAGATGTTGAAAATAAAGAAGTTGATTTCGTTTTTAATCTCAAAGAAAAAAAGCAACCCAAAACCATCTCCGAAGCCAAAATCAAGGAAGATAAAACCTTAAAAAAGTTCTTTGACGAAGCAGGCGTGACGGGCGGAATTTACATTTATGATTTGAATAAAAATCAGTTCACGCTTTACGATCGCAAACGAATGGATACGGCTTTTATTCCGGCTTCAACCTCGAAAATTATTCACTCGCTGATTTTTCTGGATTCGGGTGCGTTGAAAGACGAAACGGAGGTTTTGAAATGGGATGGTGTCAAACGGTCTATTGAAATGTGGAATCAAGACCATAATTTGCGCTCGGCGTTCAAGGTTTCGGCAGTTTGGTTCTACCTTGAAACATCAAAGCGGATTACTCAAAATACGATGCAACATTATTACGATGCGGCAAATTACGGCAACGCCAACTCTAATGGCTTTGGCGAGGCGTATTGGGTCAAAGGCGATTTACGAATCACGCCACGTCAGCAGATTGAGTTTTTGGTTAAATTTCACGAATCCAAACTTCCATTTTCAACTCGTTCAACTGATTTGGTCAAGGATATTATGACTGAAGAAAAGACCGATAAATACATTATGCGGGCAAAAACAGGCTGGTCAGATGCTTACACGCCTCAAGTTGGCTGGTGGATTGGTTATGTCGCAAGGGAAGAAAATACTTATTTTTTCGCTATCGAAATTGATATGCAAAAAAATGAAGATGCTCCGAAACGGAAAGAGATTACTAGAAACATCTTGAAACACCTGAAAATCATTGAATAGCAAATTTCCCTACCCAAGCGGGTGGCGCATTTTTCTATTAACTCCTTTAAATTTTAAAATGCGTAACATTTTGAAATTAAAAGGAGTCGCCCAATGAACAAATATTTTTTACCTGTTGCCCGAAAACGAAATTTAGTTGTGCAGGAATTGCCGGATGAACTTTTAGTTTATGATTTGGACAAAAATAAAGCGATTTGTCTGAATCAAACGGCGAAATTGATTCTCGAACAATGTGACGGAACTACTTCGCTCGAAGAAGCCAAAAATAATATTAACCAAAAACTCAAGGCAAAAATTGACAATGAAATATTTTGGGTAGGATTGGAGCAATTAAAAAAGAACAGATTGCTGGATGAAAGTCAGCCAATCCCCGAAATACCAAAGGTTTCGCGCCGAGATTTGATGAGAAGCGGATTAGCAGTAAGCATTGCATTGCCGTTAATTACATCTCTGATTGCTCCGTCTGCTATCAATGCCCAAAGTGTTGCCGTCTGTACGCCTTCCGGTGGAGCGTGTTTTACTGACTTAAACGGAATGGATAATTGTTGTATTGACAACAGTTGTACCATGTCAGTAAACGGAGTTTGCTGTATTATTGGAAATAATCAAACTCAACTGTGTGATCCAAATAATGATTTCTGCTGTCCCGGCACCGCTTGTGATGGGAATACAGGTGTGTGTGTGACACTTATCCCCTAAATTATTGAACAACTTTTGAATTTATCGGAGAAATAACCATTGCAATCGTTAAACGCCTGAAAAGTAAAAGACTTTCGCCGTTTTTTTAGAAAGCAGTGACAAAAAATTGCTCGTGCCAAGTGAGGTTTACAAAATCGGGTTGCAAAGTTAAACTCCCTGCTTTAATAATTTCCAACCACCACATTTGATTTCACACCGCTGGCTTCTTGCGCGATTTTTACGCCGACAGATGCCCCGATGCGAGTTGCTCCCGCTTCAAACATCGCACGAGCATCGTCAATTCCTTTCACTCCGCCGGATGCTTTTACGCCAAGTGCGTGTCCAACCGTCCGCCGCATCAAAGCCACATCGTCAACTGTGGCACCGCCTTTGGCAAATCCGGTCGAAGTTTTGACAAAATCTGCCCCTGCATTTTTGGAAGCTAGACACGCGCGGACTTTTTCCTCATCGGTCAAAAGCGCAGTTTCGATGATAACTTTCAAAAGCACCCCGTTTTCGTGCGCGGCATCAGCTACGGCGCGAATATCATCCTCTACTGTGCAATCATCGCCCGACTTTAACGCCCCGACATTGATGACCATATCAACCTCTTTTGCGCCGTTAAAAATTGCCCGCCGAGCCTCGTAAGCCTTGACATCCGAAAGAGTTGCGCCCAATGGAAAACCGATCACGGTGCAGACGGGAACGCCCGTTCCGTGCAAAAATTCAGATGCTTTTTTAACCCAAGCCGGATTTACGCAAACCGAGGCAAAACCGAATTGGGCGGCTTCATCACAAAGTTTTTTGATGTCGGATTCTGTGGCTTCGGGCTTTAAAAGCGTGTGATCAATCAGACTCGCCCAATCTTTGGCAGTCGCGGATTCGCCCAAAACGATGCCGATTCTTTCCGCCCCCGCGTCCACGATTCGCTGAACATCCGCACTGCAAAAGGTCGGACAATAATTGCTGTCCAGCCGCGAAAGAACCAAATCTGTAATTTGTTCGACTAATTGTTCGTAATTTCCGTTGGTCATATTGAGCAATTATCTTATCATTTTTTTTGGTGTTTTTCGATTTTTTAAAGCAGTAAATAATTATCAAATTTCAAACACAATTTGTCTTCGTTCGCCTCAAATTCGTAAGCGGTAATTGCCCCATTTTCCACATCAGAGGCTCTGTCAATCTCCATAATTTCGTGTTCGCTCATATTTTCAAAAATGTAGCGAAAACAACGAATGACAACTTCGTGCGTAACGATTAGCACATTTTCATCGGCTAATTTGGACAAATCAGTTTCAATGAATGAGCGCAGTCGCAAAATCACATCCGCCCAACTTTCTCCAGCAGGCGGACGAAAATAAAACTTTCCCCAACGCTCGCGCAAATCACATAATTCGGGAAACTTTTCTATCGCTCCATCTTTGGTCAAGCAATCAAACACGCCAAATTCGCGTTCACGCAAGCGTTCATCAGTTTTTATTTGCAAATCAATTTCTGCATTATTGAGCAAAATTTGCGCCGTAATTTGCGCTCGTAAATATGGCGAAGAATAAATAATTGTTGGCTTTTCAATTTGTGAGGCAAACCATTTTCCTAATCGCTCACATTGTTCGATACCATTTTCAGAAAGTTCAACATCAGGCTCACGACACGGCGTTTCGATAATTTTGGCAGATGCTTTTTCAGCTTTGTGACGCGCTACATTACCAATGCTTTCGCCGTGACGAACGAGCCAAAGCAATTGCGGAATGCGGAATGCGGAATGCGGATTTTTCATTGGAAGATTTTACACCCTTGCTCACGCGCGGGTTTCTGCCTCTTTTATATCTCAAATTCTGCCACGACGGGAGTATGATCGCTCGGACGTTCCCAACCTCTCGGCTCTTTATCAATCCAACAACCGACACATTTTTCAGCCAAACTTTTACTCGTCCAAATATGGTCAATTCGCAAGCCTTGATTTTTCGGAAACGCACCTTCGCGGTAATTCCACCACGAAAATTCTTGTAAATCAGGTTTGATTTGACGGAAAACATCAGTAAATCCCCACTGTTTAACGTGATGAATGGCGGCGCGTTCAGGCTTGGAAAAGTGCAACTTCCCTTCCCAATTTTTGACGCTCCAAACGTCCAATTCTTCGGGCGCAACATTAAAATCCCCGCACAATAAAGAGTCTGAATCTTTCGGACAATTTTCATCGAAATATCGTCTAAGTCGTTGTAACCAATCGAGTTTGAACGTAAATTTATCCGTCCAAAGTTCAGTCCCGTTGGGAATATAAGTGTTAACTATGTGAATGCCTTCAATCGTGGCGGCAATCAAGCGTTTTGGTGCATCTTCGGCATCATCGGGGAAATTATAGACTGGATTTTCAATTTTTCGATTGGAAAGTATCGCCACACCGTTGTAGCTTTTCTGTCCCATAAAAATTGAGTTGTAACCCGCTTGCAAAAAATCAAGATGCGGAAACTTTTCATCCACGCATTTAATTTCTTGCAAACAAAGGACATCCGTTTTAGTCGAATCAAGCCAGTTTAAAACGGCTTCCAGACGAATAGCGATTGAATTTACGTTCCAAGTTGCGATTTTCATAAATTTAGTGATCTTTGAATTTTGATTTTTGATCTTTGATAATTCTTGCAACATTTTGAGTTTTCTTCAAAACTTATTTATGAATTAACTACAAAGAGAAATTTGAACGATAAGCTACTCAAACCAATCAAAAATCAAAGATCAAAGTTCCAAAATCAAAGGTCAAAGATCAAAGTTCCAAAATCAAAGATCAAAATTCCAAAATCAAAGGTCATCAAATCAATTATCACGTTTTTGGCTTTCTCTGACGGTTTTACTAACTTTTCCGATATAAGAATTTAATTTTGGCGTTAGTTCGTTGATGATTTCGGATAAAACCTCAATTTGCTCACTGGTTAGAAGATTTCTTGTCCTTGACCTTCTAAGCCAATGTCGGGTTTCATACAAAGAACCTCTCGCCATCCGCAAAAATCTTCGGTTATCTACCGGCGTTCCGCGTCCGCTTCCTTCAGTTATATTTGCGCCAATGCTGTCGGCTGAACGAATAACCTGTTTGCCAAGTGTATCAGTCGCTAAATTGTTCCATCCTAAAACAATGTTCCAAATTCCATCAGCAAGTTTTTCAGAAAGTTGATAGATTTCAAGGTTTTCAAAATTTGTATTTTCCATAAAGCGTCCCTATTTTTTAACTAAATTTTTCAGTCGGGGCATCAAAAATCAAAGATCAAAAATCAAAAATCAAAAATCAAAGGTCAAAGTTCCAAAATCAATTTCGCCAAAAGTGTTGATCTTTTCGTCACATCCGAAACCAAAATATATTCCTCGTTGGTGTGTGCGCCATTGCCCGTGATGCCCAAACCATCCAGCACCGGAACGCCCAATGCGCCAACAAAATTTCCATCCGAAGCCCCGCCGACTTGGGTTTCGCCGAGTTCGTAGCCGAAAGATTCCGCCAAACTTTTAGCTTTTTCAAAAAGTTTTACAACATCCTCGGTGCGTTCCATCGGCGGACGATTGATGTCGCCCAACAGTTCAAGCGAAACTCTCTCATCAAAACTTTCGAGGCTTCTAATTTCGTTTTGAATTCGATGCGCCTCTTCCATCGAAGTAAATCTCACGTCAATTTCTGCCGAAGCATTTTCGGGAATGACATTTGAAGTTGTGCCGCCCTTAATAGTGCAAACATTGACAGTTGTGCCTTTTTCGAGAGCATTCAGAGTGTGAAGTTTTTGAATTTGGCGCGAAATTTCTAAAATTGCCGATGCGCCTTTTTCGGGTTCGAGTCCGGCGTGGGCGGGGATTCCGTGAGTTCGTAGTTCATACCAACCCGTTCCCTTGCGTCCCGTTTTTACTTTGCCGTTTGCCGAAGGCTCGCCGACTAAACAAAAGGCGGCATTTTTCGCTTCTTGTTCAACCAATTCACGACCCGTAGCACTCCCGACTTCTTCGTCGCAACTCAATAAAATCGTGATTGGGCGCAACGGTTTTAAGTTTAATTCTGAAAATGCTTGCAAAATTTCCAACATCAAAACAACATTGGCTTTCATATCGAAAATTCCGCAGCCGTAAAATTTATCGCCTTCGATGCGAGTTGGATTTTTTTCGTGTGCGCCGCGTGGATGCACCGTGTCTGTATGTCCGAGAAGAAAAATTTGAGAGTTAGGAGTTGGGATTTCGGAAAAGGCGCGGATAATTAAATGTTCGCCGTAGCCTTCGCGGTAAATTCTTTCGATGCTTGAAATAGAGCCAATATTGCGCGCTTCGTTTTCAATCCAATCTACTACTTCTCGACTTCCCGCTTCATCGATACGATGGCGATTCGATTTCGACTATTTGACGGATTTTTTTGATGATTTCGGCTTCTTTGTTTTGGAAATATTCAGCAATACTCATTTGGTTTAGTTTTTAATTATTCGACTCTCGACTCCCAACTCCCAACTCCCAACTAATTTATATTCACATCCGTAATTCCATTCGCTTTCGCATATTCGCGGGCTTCTTTTTCAGTTTTGAAGATTCTCTCCACGTCATATTCACGACTTATCATTTTTCCGTCAACTATCGTTTGATACAGCGGACGTGCCACCATTCCTTTGTTTGGCGGGCAAAAATTGAGCAAGCCGATTTCCACGGTTTGCGTTTCAGAAGGATTGGTTTGCGTGACGGGATAACGAACTTTGGTGATAATTTTGCAAGGTCCTTCACTTGTGGAAGCAACTGCGGTATTTCCTCCGAAAATCTGATTGAGCATTTCTCCCATTCTGTAACCTGCGAGTGCGATTTGTTCTTCCGCAATTTTAAAAGCCATTTTGCGATAATTTTCCGAAGGCATTTCGCCACGTTTTAGGGTTGATGGATAAAGTTTAGCCGATGCAACTTGAAAACTTTCTTGTTGCCATTGGTCAAATTTTCCAATTGCCAAGCGACTTTGCATTTGCTCAAACGGATATTTTTTAGTGATTTTCTTAGCAATTGGCAAAAGATATTCGGCATCGCTGGCATCTGCCTTTCGTGCGACACTTCTAATCACAATCGAATCCCAAAACCAATGCAGATTTTCCTTGCGTGGTGCATCTTTGGGCGAAAGTGAAAAAGTGTTTCCGCCTTGGTCGCCGCCCTTTGGATCGTCCGCAGAAAGTCTGCCCGAAGCGTGCAATGGCTGATGAATGTCGCCGCCAAGGTGCAAAATCCAAGCTAATGCAACTGCTTTATCAGCATCTTTAGCCGCCGAATCTTTCAAAACTTTGTCAAAATAGAATAATCGCTCAACTGCATTTTCTTTATCGGGAGTTTCGTCCTGCACGACCTCAACCTTCCCGTTCACCTCGCGCCACATTGTGTCGAGATAATGCCAAGTGCCGTGATGGAATTTATTGCGATTAGGATATTTACGCTCGCGCACAATGTCTGCCCAATATGCCACAATCATAAAAAAATCGCGCTGTTTCGATTCTTTCGAGCGTGCGCCGATTGGGTAAGTGCTGATTTCAATATCAGGCGGAGTCGGGTGCAAAGCCATTATTTGCGAGTCTTCCGGCGCATTCAAAAGGATTTTTATCGCCTTCTCCCGTGCGGATGGGGACATTCGTTCCCAAGCAATGTAAGCCGCAATTTTATGTCCTGTATCATCCCACGCAAAAATATTTTGCGAAAATGCTGTAACAAAACAGAGAAAAAAAACATATATAAGTGAACACTTCATTTTTTAAGTTTCTCCTGAATCTTTTGGGAAGATTTTAGCGAACTTAAGGAATAAGAGAAAGTGATGGATTCATATTTATTGAAAAGATTTTTTGAAACAGAGCGCAAAAAAGTTTTTTGTCTTCGTTCTAAGAACGGAAGGGCAATTGAATTTGGAGAAATTATATGCAAGCAGTTTTAGAGCAAAATTATATTGCCAAAAATATTATTAACAAAACCGAAAGTTCGTTTGGTGAAAAAATCGGAATTATCGCATCTGTTTTCGGTTGTTGGCACCAAAAATTAAGTCGCCCATTCACTAACGAAAAAGATTCATATCGCGCTTGTTTGCACTGCGGCGCACGTCAAAAGTTTGATGCCGAGCAAATGAGAACAACCAAAAGTTTCTATTATCCACCAACAATATCGCAAGTAACTAATTTGCGATAAAATCCCCCGTCCAAACAACCCCCGTCTATTTTAGACCTGCCAAGAGCGGTGCAAATGCCGCTCGCTTTTATCTATTTCGTCCATATTTTTCATGGCTCGATACCCAATCGCTTGACGAGATTGCCGAAGCCAGCGAAATTTCACCCGCCAGCACCACACCTGCCACAATTTCGGCAAATTTATTAACCGTTCCGCGTCCGACACAGCCAAGTATCTCTAAACATTCGCGTTGGGTTGCCAAACCTGTTCCGCCGCCGTGTGTTGCGACAATCAAACTTGGCACTGTAATCGAAATATACAAATCTTTTTCGGGTGTAATCTCTGAATAAATAATGCCTGCCGAGCTTTCGGAAACATTGGCTACGTCTTGCCCGGTGGCAATAAACATCGCCGTGATTCCATTGGCGGAATGTGCGCCGTTGTTGTTTGCACCCGATAAAAACGAGCCGACATTTGCCACGCCGGAATGATAGACCAACGATTCGGGTTCAACTCGCATATGTTCGATTAAAACATTGCGCGGGATAGTGCATTCGGCCGTCACACGCTTGCCGCGAGTCCGCATAATGTTGACCTGCGAAGCCTTTTTGTCAGTCGCAAAATTTGATTCGAGATAAAAATGCTTGATTTTTTCTTTTTCGTAAACATCAATTATCCAACTGCAAGCCGCAAAGGTGGCGCGCCCGACCATATTTTGCCCCGCCGCATCGCCCGTGGTGTAGTTAAATCTCAGAAAGACGAATTTGTTAGAGGTGTAATGGTCAATGTCTTTGAGCTTTGCCACGCTCGAAGTCGTTTCCGCTTGTTCCTTGATAGTATTGAAGTTATCAATTATCCAAGTGACAAATTTGCGACCTTCGCGGGCATCTTCAAAAACAAAAACCGGCGCACGTTGCATGGCATCCGCCACGACCGTGCATTTGACACCGCCCGACAGATTCAAAACTTTAATTCCGCGATTGTATGAAGCTACCAGCGTTCCTTCGGTCGTCGCCATCGGAATCATATATTCGCCTGTTGCAAATTCGCCATTGACTTTCAGAGGTCCGGCAAAACCAATCGGAATCTGCGCGACACCCGTAAAATGCTCGACATTTCCCGCCAAAATATGCGGATCAAACGAATAATTTTTGATGTGATTGAGCTTTGCACCCGTAAAATTTTCGACAAATTCTTGGCGAGTTTTAATCGCACTTTCCGAATAATCATCGTTTTCATCACGCGGAATGCGGACTTCGAGACTTTCAACTTCGGCAATCGCGTCCTCGACATCAAATTTTAACGAGCCGTAGCCTTTCGCCTTGACCGCAATTTCGATTTTATGTTTGCCCGTCGAAAGATTTCCGTTTTCGCAAGATACCAAAACAATCTTTTTGAGCGGAAAAGGAATCGGATTTGCTTCCGAAATGGCGTTGGCGGAAATAACAGTTCCATCGCCTAAATCAAACGTAATCTTGTCTTTAGGCACTTCAACGCCGTTAATTTTAATTGAGGTCAGCTCGGAAAAATTAACCTCGGTCAAACGATTTTTGATGGCAAACTGCACACCATTTCCCACATTTTTCAGACTGTTAAAGGTATAGAGTTGCCGCAAAAGCATACTCGGAATCGGAAAGAAAGCCATAATTTGTTTATCCTTAATTTTTAGATTGATGCGAACTGAAATGATTTTAATTTGAAAATTAGTTTAATTCAAATTTTGGGAAGATTTGGTGGTATTTTGTTAAGGGTTGGGGAGATTTTGAGGGAGGAAATCGAATTTGGGTCTGTAATTAAATGAAGCGTGGACATATTTCAACTTTAATAAATATCAAGATTTGACGACTGGAGCGCGGGCTACCAGCCTGCCAGTCCATTCGGCGCGAAGCACGAATGGACTCAACCTGAGTTACTCCAAAAGTTGAATGCAAAAACGACATCCGTTCTCGCTCCGCTTGAACGGGGCAGGCTGGCAGCCCGCGCTCCAGTCAAACGTCCATTTTTATTGCCTCCGAATTATGTCCACGCTTCAATTAAATTGGAGTTGCTTGCCACTCATTTAGAAACTTATTCCAAGCTTTATTAGTGAACCACCTAATATTCGTAAATTTTTTATCATTTCTCAGCCATTCATCAAGTTGTAAAGAAATACCTCTACTTGCTATATCTTCATATTCGGGTGAGTGAAAAATATACCAAGTATTTTTCGATTCAATTCGATTAAACCAAATCGGATAAAATTTATCCTGATACCAACTAAAAGAAAAAGTATCTCCTGACTTATCCGTTTTGATTTTACTTACCTTAAATCTATTATAATCAGCATTTTGGCTCAAAATATAAGTTTGGGCATGTTGAGCAAGTTGCCTAACAGATTGAATTTTTGACTGTTCAAAAGTTACATAGTTTCTCAAGAGTGGAGCAATGCGTTGAACGATATTTTGCTCATCGCAACTTTCGGAAACTCCTGCTTCTGCTAATCTTCTAAGGATTTTGGTATCACGTCCGCCATAACGAATGCAACCAACTTCAGCCGCCCAAGTCGCTTTAATTGCTTGATAGATTTCGTCATCGTTAGTAGGTTGTTTTGACACAAAACAGTGTGCGTTGGATTCGTCAAAACTCATTAAATCTGGGGCGTGAAATTCAGGCACCATACAAGTAATGCAACAGCCGTCTTCAACGTAAAAATCTCCAGCCACATTTTTGTAATAAGGTTTTGGTTTATTGCTCATAACTGTTTAAATTTATCATAATTTTGGTTACATCTTTACACTTTTTCATTTAATCCATACTCAAATCACCCAAAATTCTCCCCCAAAATCTTATCCAACGTCCCCACCAACAAATCCCCATTTTCCCCATCAAAAGGCATCGGCGGACGAATTTTTAAAACATTGTGAAACGGTCCATCTGTGCCAAGCAAAATGCCGTGTTCGCGCATTTGGTCGGCGATAAATGAGGCTTCTTCGGTGGCAGGTTCGAGCGTTTCGCGGTCACGGACGAGTTCCACGCCTAAGAAAAATCCCGAACCGCGCACATCGCCGATGATTGGATAGCGTTCAGCCAACGGGCGCAAACCTTTCAACATTCGCGCACCAATTTGCAAAGCGTGGGCTGGTAAATTTTCTTCTAAAACGACTTTCAGAACTTCCAAACCAACCGCGCACGACACGGGATTTCCGCCAAAGGTGCTGAAAAATTCCATTCCGTTGTCAAAAGATTCGGCAATTTCGCGGGTGGTGATGACTGCCGCCAAAGGGTGTCCATTGCCGATTGGTTTGCCCAAAACTACGATGTCGGGTGTCACATTTTGCGCTTCAAATCCGTAAAAATGCGTCCCGATTCTGCCGTAACCCGTTTGCACATCGTCCGCAATGCAGACTCCGCCCGCCGCCCGAACGTATTTGTAAACGTCGGTTAAATAGCCAAATGGGAAGAAAATTTGTCCGCCCACGCTCGGCACGGATTCGGCGATAAATCCCGAAAGTCCTTTGCCATTTCGTTGCAAATTTTCAATAATTTCCGCAACGTGCGAAGCGTATTTTGCACCCGCTTGTGCGTCATCTTTTTTGTATTTGCCCCTGTAAACATCGGCAATTGGCGCAACGTGAACCCATTCGGGCGCACCTGTTCCGCCTTTGCCCGCGTGTTTGTATGGGCTAATGTCAATCAGCGTCGTCGAATGACCGTGATACGCGCCTTCAAGCACAATTAAATCGCGCTGTTTGGTGTAATTTCGGGCGAGGCGCAAGGCAAGTTCGTTGGCTTCGCTGGCAGAATTGAGAAAGTAGCAAACGCCCAAAGATTCGGGCAAAGTTGAACAGAGCAATTCTGCCACACGATTGATATTGTCGTGCAAATATCGGGTGTTGGTGTTCAAAACGCCGGCTTGTTCGCGCAAAACTTTGACGACTCGCGGATGACAATGCCCAACGTGCGGAACATTGTTGTAAGCATCCAAATAACGGCGACCATTTTCATCAAAAAGATATTGTTTCCAACCGCGCACAATTTTGACAGGCTTTTTGTAAGCGATGCTCAAATTGCGTCCGATGCGCGCTTTTCGTGTCGCCAAAGTTTCATTTTGGCTTGGCGATTTTGGCGGAAACCATTTTTCGGGAATGTTCAAAAGCAGATTTGCATCGGGCGAAAAAGATTTCCAGACCTCACGCTCGCTTGCCCGTGCAACGCCTGGAAAATCGCAGTCCGTTTCCAACAAATCCGTAATAATTTGCAAATGCAGATGTGGCGACCAACCACCATTTTCGTGAGGTTCGCCAATTACTGCAAAGCGTTCACCACGTTTGATTTTTTGTCCAATTTGCAATCCTTCAATAGATTCTTTGCCAAGATGTCCGTAAAGCGTGAAAAATTCGCAAGTTGCATCAATTTTATGTTTGAGAATAATCAAATGCCCGTAATCAAGCGGCGCGGCGTTGTAAGCAAAAGCATAAACCTCGCCATCAAGCGGAGCAAAAATCGGCTTTCCCGCTGGCACAAATAAATCAATCCCAAGATGAATCGTCCGATTTTCGCCCGTCGTTTCGTCCGCAAAAAGGATGAAGTGTAAATCAGACGCGCTTCGTCATAACGCCCGACCGCGATTTTCGCGTTGGCGGATTTCATCAATTCGTCAATTTTTTTCGTAAAAATTTCGGCGGAATTTTCCGTTTTCATCGCCGCTCACAAACGGGCTGTCAATGCTCAAATCTAAAACAAGACTAGGTTCTATTTCGCAAATCTTCTTCAACAACTGAGGCAAAATTATCTGCATTTTCGCGCAAATAATTAATGATTTTTTCAGTCTTTTCGAACAGGTTCTAAACCGCAAGCGTGACGAAAAACGGCTTCGGCAAAACGTGGATGGATTTCGGCAAGTTTCGGCAAAGTTTGGCGAATCGGTGCTTGGCTAATTGCCAAATATTCATCATCGGGACGTTGGGCTTGCTGATGGGCGGCAAGGCAGACGCTCATACACAGGCGCAAAGCAATCATTCCGAATAAAGCGTTTATCTCAGTTTCATCAAGCGCAAATTCGGCGTGATAGCCTTTAACAATTTCCGCCGCAACCGCTAACGGATTCGGCTTTTCCAAAATCGTGTAAGCTATCGGCAATTGCCAAACCGCCAACCGTATAACTGTGAACCAAATCGCCAAAATCAATGACACCAACCACGCTCTGATTACGCGAATACAAATCATCGCCGCCGCCAACCAAAACATTGTAATCATTTGCGTCATTGTGAATTATGCTTTTTCGCAAATCGGGCAGTAACGGCGTGACATTTTGTTCATAATCGGTAGTAAGTTTTTTAACTAATCCACGCAAATTTTCATCGGTAATCAACGATTCATATTCTCGACAAACATCCAAACCGTGCGCCAAATCCCAATGAAATTTTCGATGAATTGCCGTGTGGTCAAAATCCGATAAAGCCTTATCAACCTCTGAGCCACAGCGCGACCTAAATCTCGCAAAAGTTCAGACGAATGACGTTTGATATTGCCCAAGCGGAATCCCGTCCAAATATGTGACTAGTCTGACAAAATGCGTTGCGCCGTTTGGAGAATCTATTTCAGTAATTGTTTCGCCTGCAAAAGTTGGCAAAACTTTTTGGCAAAGCACAGAACTTTTTGCAACGTGATTCATCGCCTCATTTTGTGCTTCGAGCAAGGCGCGATTTTCGAGTGCATTAGCAATTTTCAAGCACAAATTTTTCGCCTGAATCTGATTCAAGCAAAAATTTTGGTCGCGCTCGCTTGGCAATAATTTGGCGGTTGGCTTGAATTCCGTAAAGTTCAGCGGCTAGTTTGACCGCTGAATCGGTCTCAAATTTGGGGGTATGTTCGAGTAGTGACATAAAATTTTTTGGAAAGGTAAATTCTACTTGGCAAATTCTTTTAATTCAAATTCTTTAAATTGTGAGCCTGTTTCCTTCCACTTGTCGCGTCTTTTATATGAATGTGTAAATCTGACTATTATGCGTCTTGTAAAATTTTATCGGCAAAAACTTACTAAATTATCAAAATCATTGACTTATTTTAGTCATCCTTTTATTCTATTTCCACAATCGCAAGAAATATTGTTTTCATACGGTTCAGCTATGACATCTTCGCTGACGCAAAAACAAATTACATCTATGCTTCGGGCTTGGGGAGCAGGTGATAGCGAAGTGTCCGAAGAATTGATTCGGATTGTTTATCAGGAATTCGGAAAACGGGCGCGTTACCGCTTGCAGCACGAAAGATCTAACCACACTCTTCAAACCACAGCCTTAATCAACGAAACATATATCAAACTGGTCGAACAACGGGCAATGAAATGGGAAAACCGTTCGCAATTTTTTGGAGTGGCGGCGGAAATAATGCGGCGGATTCTGGTTGACCACGCCAAAACCCGTCATCGGCAAAAACGCGGCGGAGTGGCAGAAAATCTCCCTTTGGAAACAGCATTGAGCATTGTTGCGCCAAATGAAAAAGATATTGATGTGATTGCACTTAGACGAAGCCTTAAACCGATTAGCAACAATAGATAACCAACAAGTGCGAATTGTCGAACTGCGCTATTTCAGCGGGTTAAATGTAGCGGACACTGCCGAAGTATTAGGAATTTCTCCCGCGACGGTCAAACGCGATTGGGCGGTGGCAAAAGCGTGGCTGAAGCACGAACTGACACGAGAAATGAGGATGAGAGGATGAGGGATGAATAGTAATTCGTAATTGAAGCCAATGAAACAAGATGAATGGCAACAAGTTAAAGAAATATTCCATCAAGCGCGGGAACTCGTGCCGGAGAAGCGGGCGGAATTTTTAGAGCAAGTTTGCGGCGAAAATGCTGAACTCCGCGAACAGGTGAACATTCTGCTCGAATCCTACGAAAGCGATTTTTTGGAAGAGCCGTTACTCAATGAACCGACTAAATTGTTTGAGGGAGTGCTTGATGAAACCGGAACAATAGAAACTGATATTCAAGCCTCGCCCGAAACGGATCAAACTCAAATTCTTACTCAGGACGAACGAAAACAAACACAGAAATAGAAACAGACGAAAATGCTCTAAAGTCCAGTAAACTTAGATTTGTCCTTGATACTGTTACTTTTTGCACTATCATTCGCTGATAGTTTAGGTTCTGCCTTACAAGGCTTTTCATTATCCCGAAGTATTCCAGAATGGAGCGCAGATCCAACTGAGAAAGGTTTATACGGTTACAGCTATTCGGAATGAAAATCTGAAAGATGTATTAGAAATTGGAGATGAAATAATAAGCGCAAATGGGCAGCAAATTAAGAGTTATGATGATTTTAATATGCAAATTCTCACGCTAAAACCCGGACGATATATATACTCTTGAAATTAAGCGAAATAGTGATGAAGTAAGAACTGTTCAATTGAAGGCTGTTCCTCCTTCGCTGGCATATAGCCTCTTGTTATATCTTGGCGGGATTCTTTTCCCAGCTAGTTTTTTGTTTACTTCGCTTTTTGTCTTTTTGTTAAAGCCAAATAACAAACAGACGTTGTTAATGGCTTTAATGTTTTGTTTTCTTGTTTTCTGGTTGCGCGGCAATACCATTTGGGAAGGAATGCCTTTATTTTTTCAAGGTGTAAGATCGGCTGCGTGGCTGGTTTTTCCTGCTCTTCTTCCTACATTTTTTCATTTTTTTCTCGTTTTTCCTGAGCGTCACTATTTTATCCGCAAGTTTCCGCAAATTGAGTGGCTAATTTATCTACCACTCCCTTTTTTATTGTATTATCCCGTGTTGCTTGTGTTGTCATTGTTCAACTTTAATATAGATTGGAATCAATTAGGCGCATTTATCATTTTCAAAATCATTATTTCACTTACCGGATTTTATCTTTTTGGCGGGTTGATTGTCTTACTGCTCAATTACATTTCGGATTAGTAAAATTGGGAGGTTAAGATTAAACATTTTGGTTTTAGGTTTAATTATTGGGATTGCGCCCTTCTCAATTATTTACATTCTTTTACCTTTAATCTTACCTGATGTAAATATACGCCCATTTTTTGATAACGAATGGGTTGCAATTGCACTTGTTATAATTGAACTTCTTATTCCATTAGTTTTTGCCTATGCAATCATCCGCCACAAAGTCATTCCAGTTTCGTTTGTCATCCGTCGCGGTTTGCAATATTTATTTGCCCAAAATGCGCTTCGATTACTTTTGATTCTGCCAATCTTAGGAATCATCTGGAATGTTGCCGCCAATCCTTCAAGACCGCTCGACGAAATTCTCCTCAAAAATTCTGCCGGATTTTATGTTTTAATCGGTTTTGCTGCGGTGCTTTTGCTGTTTAATCGCTTCGGCTTGCGCGAGTGGATTGATCGAAAATTTTTCCGCGAACAATATAATCAGGAACGCATCTTGCGCGAATCGGTTGAGGCGGTGAAAGAATCAGATTCGCTGGTCAAACTCTCGCGCATGGTCAGCAGTCAAATCCAAGCGGCTCTGCATCCCGAAAATATTTACCTTTTCTTTCGTGATGACGAACATCAATCAGATTTTTCTTTGGGTTACACAACCGAAGAAACGAGCGAAAAATCCTCAAACCTCAAGCTCAATGCTGATTCGCCGCTTTTGCGATTTATGCAGGAGATCGAGGTTCAGTAGATTTTCCGAGCCACAAAACCGAAGAGTTGCGTCAACCCGAAAAGGATTGGCCGCAAGAGATTGGCGCAAATCTGCTGGTTCCGATGCACGGAACTGATGGAAAACTTGCGGATTCTTTTCTTTAGGCGAGAAGCTGTCTGAAATTCCTTACACCGGACGCGATAAGGAATTACTCGAAACTCTGGCAAATCAAATCGCTTTGATTCACGAAAATTTGAGTTTGAAAGAACGGATGCGGCGCGAACAGAAAATTAAAACCGAAGTTCTCTCACGGCTTGACGAAGGCAACATCAATCTTTTGAAGGAATGTCCGAAATGCGGAAAATGTTACGACCGAACCGATGAAAAATGCGAAACGGACGGCGCGGAATTGACTTTTACTTTGCCTGTTGAGCGGACGATTGAAAATCGTTATCGCTCGAAAAACTGCTTGGCAAAGGTGGAATGGGGGCGGTCTATGAAGCTACTGATTTGAGAATAACCCGCGCGGTGGCTTTGAAAGTTTTAAGCGGAGCGATGTTTGGAAACAAGGAAGCCTTGCGTCGTTTTGAACGCGAAGCCCAAACCGCCGGACGACTTCATCACCGAAATATAGTTCGATTCACGATTACGGGGTTCTTTCGAGCGAAGGGGCGTTTCTGGTGATGGAATTGGTGAAAGGCGAAAGTTTAAGAAATATTCTGGTTCGTGAGGGAAAACTGAATCCGCAAATAGTTGTTGAATGGTTTTCACAAATTCTGGATGGTTTGGAAGTAGCTCATCAGGCTCGGATTGTGCATCGTGATTTGAAACCCGACAACATAATTCTGGAAATCAAGAATTCAGACGCTACGGGGGAAATCGTCCCGGAAAGATTGTGCATTCTGGATTTTGGATTAGCCAGACTAACGGAAAAAGAAATTGAAATGGCAAACAGTGTCACCATTCCCGGAACTGTAATGGGAACACTCGGTTATATGTCGCCTGAACAATTAAGGGGCGAAAAAACAGATGAAAGGAGCGACCTTTTCGCGGTCGGAGTAATGATTTATGAGGCTTTGAAAGGAGAAAAACCTTTTCAGGGAAAAACTTATCAACAACTGATGAGAGCGATGAATGAAGAAATTGTGTTTGATTTTCCCGATTCGCTAAACAATTTTTTTGAAAAGGCTTTAGCAAAAAACCGAAAGCAAAGATTTTCCTCGGCTAGTCAGATGAAACAAGCCTTAGTTGGTTTTAATCAATAGATGTTATTTGAAATAAGCAAAAATGGTTTTCTTTTTGGTCGCTGAAGGCGACAAATATAATAGCGTAGGGTAAAGCGAAGTATGAGCGACACCCTACGTTTGACAAAGAAACCAATTCGTCGCTGTAAGTGACGAACATTCAAGGTCTTATGTTCGACTCCTTCAGAGTCGGAAAATCTTTTTTTACCAATCGTAGGGTGTCGCTACGCTTACCCTACGCTATTATATTTATCCCCGTTGGGGACTTTAAGGAATTTATTTCAAATAATGTCTAATAATTATTTTTAATCGAAATGAAACAGGACGAATGGCAACAAATTAAAGAGATTTTCCATCAAACGCGCGAACTTGCGCCGGAAAAACGGGCGGAGTTTTTAGACAAGGTTTGTGGTGAAAATGATGAACTCCGTGAGCAAGTCAACATTCTGCTTGATTCCTACGAAAGTGATTTTTTAGAAGAAACCGCGATTCGCAAAGTAACAGAGATAATCAGCGGAAGCGGGTTAAAGATTGGACAGCAAATCGGGCATTACGAAATTAAAGAATCCTCGGCACAGGCGGAATGGGCGAAGTTTTTTTGGCGGAAGATACTGAACTGAAACGCTTAGTTGCCGTCAAAATCCTTCACGCCGAAGTAGCCGAAGACAAAGAACGCATCAGCCGATTTATTCAAGAAGCCCGCGCCGCTTCTGCGCTTAATCATCCAAATATTTTGACCATCCACGAAATCGGCAACTTTGAAGATTCGCGTTTTATCGTTTCGGAATATGTCAAAGGCAAGACTTTAAGAGAGAAATTAAAACAGGAAAAATCTAACCCTCGCGGAAAGTCTGGAACTCGCTTCACAAATCGCCGTTGCCCTCGAAGCCGCCCACGAAGCCGGAATCGTTCACCGCGACATTAAGCCGGAAAACATCATTGTCAGAAATGACGGATTGGTGAAAGTGCTTGATTTTGGGCTGGCAAAACTGCTTCCGCAGAGACACGGCGATGAAGACAGCACTTTAATCCCCGCGTCCCCCCTTCCCCGTGTCTCCCCTTCTCTCCCTCTCACCAGTCCGGGCGTTGTCATGGGAACAGTCGCCTATATGTCACCCGAACAGGCTCGCGGCGTAACGGTTGATGGGCGGACTGATATTTGGAGTTTGGGCGTGGTGCTTTATGAAATATTGTCAGGCAAACTACCATTTCCGGGCGAAACAACCAGCGATATTATTGCTTCAATTTTAAAAACCGAAGCCGAGCCATTTGAGAAATTGAACAAAACTATTCCACAGGAATTGGAAGCAATCTGTTTCAAAGCCTTGGCAAAAGACACGAGTGAACGCTATCAAACCGCACAGGAATTTTTGCAAGATTTACGACAAGCGAAAAAGCATTTGGAAAGCGCAAATGAGCAAACGGCAACCAAACAATTTAATTATTCTGATGAGCGAAACACGGAATTGATTCGTCATCGTTCAACTTTGAGCAGAGAATATTTGGTTAGTCAGGTCAAACAGCATAAAGTTGGATTTTCGGTTTTGTTGGGAATCTTGATTTTAACGCTTGGCGTCGGAACAGGTTCATATTGGTTAGTTTCAAAAACTTCTCCAAATACAAATGCTAATAACCAATCTACGAAATCCTTCCCCGTCAATGCAGATTACCCGTCTCACATCTTCGGGTAAAGAGTCTTCTCCTGCCATTTCACCGGACGGAAAATATTTTGTTTATGTAGACGGGGTTTTGCCCGGAAAACAAAGTTTAGTGCTGAAACAAATCTCAGGTTTGAGTAGTCGTGAGCTTATTCCGGCAACAGACATTCTTTATACTTTTCTTACATTTTCGCCTGACGGAGAGTTTATTTATTATTCAACACTTCCGACTGACAATGACTCTGATAAAAAAGGTCTCTTTCGTATCTCAGTCCTTGGCGGGGAGGCTTTACGTTTGCTTGACAAAGCTATTAGCAAAATCAGTTTTGCGCCGGATGGGGACCGCTTCGTTTATGCTGATTTCACTGATCTTAAAGGTCCGTCTTTGAACATTGCTTCGATGAAGGAATTAATTGAACATCGGAGTCAACCAAAAACAATTGCCGTTCGTCATGATCCTGAATATTTTAATAATCCTGCCTGGTCGCCAGACGGTTCGTTGATTGCCTGTATTTTTGGAAATGAGAGGGTAGAAAACAGCTTTCAGATTATCGGTTTTACTCCCGATGGGAAAGAACAACCTCCTTTAACCAAACAAAACTGGAAATACATTGAATCATTACAATGGCTGAAAAATTCGGAAGAACTCTTTTTTACTGCTAAAGCAACTACCGGGAATGACTTAACGCAAATTTGGCGAGCTGGAAAAGATGGCGAAGCGAGACAAATTACGAATGATTTATATGTTTATTTATCCCTTGGTCTTTCGGCTGACGGCAAACTCCTCACTGCTTCACAATCTGGTGGACAATCACACGTCAATGTGGGTGAGGCAACAAGTAAAGGGCAAAAGCTTTTCTTTGATAATAAGAATTTTAAGCAAGTAACAAGGGGCGTTAATGTCATTCATGCAGCGGACAGTTTGGCATGGGCTCCCGATGGGAAAATAATTTATGGCTCAAAGGTGGAAGAAGAAAGTTCAGAACAACTTTTCCAGATTAACGCCGATGGATCTGGCAATAAAAAGCTAACTCAGGTTGAAAATCTTGACCCGGCACATTTGAGTGTTACATCCGATAACCGTTTTGTTTTATTTAGTTGGAAGACCAAAGGGATAGATCGAATCTGGCGGTTAAATCTGGCGGACAGTTCACTGAAACAATTAACCCTCGACGAAACTTCAAAAGGAGATTTCTTTCCTTCAATAATCCCGAACAGTAAAGACTTCATTTACAATTATCTTAAACCCGATGGTCAAGAAACCCATTATCTGTTAAGAAAAATATCGGTTGAAGGGGGTGAAAGCGAATTATTGGATTTAAATGGTGGTTACGATTTATATGAACCTTCTGTTTCACCTGATGGTAAATCTGTCGCATTTGTATATTTTGATAAGGATGACGATGGAATTAATATGAAGATCGGTATCCTTCCCCTTTCAAATACAAAACTTATTCCGAAAATATTTCCAGTTGAAGCTAGGAGACCTGACGTAAAATGGACACCCGATAGCCGTGCCGTTGTTTATGTTCAAGGAGAAAAAGGGGCGATGAATTTGCGTGCGGTTCCAATTGACGGTAGTAACCCATATGACTTAACCAACTTTACAGACTCGTTATGGCTAAATCAATTTGATTTTTCGCTGGATGGTAAAAGGTTGGCTGTTGCCCGCGGACCTGTATTAGTCAATGTTGTGCTTATAAAGAATTTCAATTGAATTTCAAATGAACCAAGCAAACTGGCAACAAGCAAAACAAATCTTTAATTTCCTTATGCTGGATTGATTTGAAAGATTTTTATTCACCAAAAAATTCGGTAGCAGAGATAAAATCAAAATTTATAACCCGTTGCAGTCTGGAAAAATCTTTGACGTTATCGGTAACCAGAAAATAGTTTGATTTTTGAGAAGTAGTGTAGGCAATCAGCGCATCATTTTGGAGACGAAGCGCGTCATCATCAGGGCGTTGGACTTTTATCGAATCTTTTTCTTCTTGGATTTTCAAAGTCCGAATCTTTTTGGCAGAACTCCAAAAATCTAACATCGAAGGAACAATCAGTAAATCGTTTTGATAAAAATCTTCACGCCATTTTTCGTATAGTTGCAAGGTTTTTCTACTTCTTGAGGAATATGTTAGCTCACATAATACAACTAACGATAAAGCCATTGCGTTGAAGAATTTATCATCAGCATACAGTTGTTGTTTGTAGCTGATAAACACATTCGTATCAAAAACCGGTTTTCTTGATTTCATAACCTCTATCTTTCATCATTGCCTCAAGAGCCGCACGACTAGAGGCAATGCGCTGTTTATCTGCTTCGGATAAATTCTTAGGCATTTTAATATCCTTAGCCGTTGGCAATTTTTTCCCGTTTGAGTTCGATTTTACTTTTTTAATCGGCATAAATTCACCTCAAAAATAATATATCACAGCTAAAACAGATTTAACAGAATTTGAAATACAAGAAGCCGTTCCAAAATAATTTTCTAAAACTGCTTCTAAATGAATTATCTAAAATTTGGAATTACAAAAATTTCTCTCCTATTTTGACCCCGTTTTTCTCATTTTGTCGCGTCATTTAATTGAAGGGCAAAAACTTGAGATGCCCGATGGTAAGTAATTAATAACAAATAAAAAAGGAGAAGAAAATGAAAATAAAAAATTTATTTTATGGCTATATTTTGTCAGTGACAGTCTTATTGATTTTGACTCTTAGTAATGTAAATGCACAACAATGGCAAACTCTTTACACTCCGAACAATCAATCCGGCGACGTTAGTCCTTTAACTTACCTTCAGGGTTACGGATGGCTATCGGATGAAAACAAAGGGCGAATTTTGGAAAGAGGTCAACCATCTCGTATTCAGTTTATGATGAAGCAGAATGGTCAAACTTATTCTTGGAAGTTCAGAAACGGATACGGTCAGCGAATTATGATGAAACTAACTACTTGGGCTGCTGATTATACAAACGACTATAATGAACAACAGCGTTATCAGGGCAAAAAGTATGAGGCTAGAGGAAATTGCATCGTTGTTATCGAAGCAAACGGAGAAAGTAATTTCTGTTCTTGTCAATGGAATTCATCGAGAGGCGTTGGTCAGTTCGGACTTTCTGGATTGACATTAGGAACTAGCGAACCAGTCAATAGTTGCCGCGATGTGGAAAATAGTGGTCAAAATCTAAATGATACGGGTAGAACTAATCAGCCTCAAGAGCAAGTTCCTTATGTGCTTGGAACATCAGTGCCATCAAGTGACAATAGTGTTGAGAAAAATACGCGACAAACTGAAGCAGATCGAAGACCAACTAGGAGAAAGAGACACACGGGACGCGTAGTTGCTTCAAGTGCAGAAACTAAAATACCACGCAAAAAGAAACCTCGAAAACGAAATTAGCTTTGGTTACTGTTTTCGATAATAATGCCGTGCCGAAAAAGCCCTTACACGCGAGGCGGGACAGTAACATTGTTATTCGGCTTGTTTATTTTCCCGCACGTTGTGTTTTGGCGGTTTCGCTCCACGTCATCTCAAACATTGGGCGTTTCGTGTTCACAAAGGGGGACAAATTAATGGATGAGGAGCATATTATGAATAAAAAAATCATATTCTTTTTCGGAGTCATTATTGCAATTGGTATGCTAGCCTCTTGTCAAAAGACTTTAACAGGTAAAGAAGCAGTTCAGGCTCTTGAAATCGAAGGTCAAACCCCTGATATTGCTTCACTCCAATATGTGGTGACCATCAGAAATAAAACTTCAAGTAATGTTAAAGGTAAAATTAGGATAATCTGTGATATTTACCCAAGGACTATGGGCGACACTACTATTTTAGGAGAAGTGAATGATGTGGTAGAAGATTTTTGGAGTCCGAACGGTTCAAAAACTTTTAGCCTTCCAATAAAACGCAATTATCCGATTAATTCTGATTTAGAATTACATGCTCATATTGAAGAGCCGTAGTTCAAATGTTTTACTTGAATAATGGAAAATGTATCAAAAATAGGTGGGCGAAACAACTACTGTAATATTTTACGCATTTTTGTCATAAATAAATAGACATCCCAACATTTCTGTAATTTTCTGAAGTCTTCCACGAGAGTTTTCGGCTGTTTTTGCTGATTTTTAGGAGACAATAAAATGAAACGAACCCAGAAAATACTAAAAGTGAAAACTCAAATTTGTCTGTGGATTCTAACCTTCTCCTTATCCGTCTTGGCTCAAAAAGATCTGCAAAATGATAAATTACAGATTCAACTAAATAACCAAGGTGTTTCTCAAATAAAAAAGGAACAATATAAAGAAGCTGTAGAGTCTTTTAAGCAGGCAATTGCAATTCAAGACAATTATGCAACTGCCTATTTTAATCTTGGTGTCGCATTTTATCATTTGAAACTTTTTGAGCAAGCAGTTGGCACCTTGGAAAAGGCAATCAAAATCTTTCCTGCCTATTCAGCGGCTTATAATCAATTGGGTTTAGTATTTTTTTCAACCGGAGAACTTAAAAAAGCAATTGATTCATTCCGTGAAGCCGTTCGATTAAAACCTGATGATTCCCGTTTTCTTTACAATCTGGCTAGCCTGTATGTGAGTCTGAATAAAAGCGAAGAGTCAGTGAAATTGTTGGAAAAAGCAAAAAAGCTTGATGAAAAAGATGAAGAAATTATGTTTCTTCTTGGATTTGTATATGGAAAGCAAAAAAAATATGGGAAAGCAATTGCGGAAATCAGCCAACTTGTTTCAATCAATCCTCAGGATGAAGAGGCAGAGTTACTGCTCGGTTATTTATATTTATCAGCCAATGATAAACAGTCCGCGATAAATCTCTACCATACTTTGCAATCCCGGCATTTATCGGTTGCAGAAAGCCTTTATCAGGCAATTTATGCGGATAAAGTTATTATTTTGCGTCCGCGAAAATAATTACTGTTATCAATTAGGCTTGTCTTTTTAGAGAAAGACAAGATTTCAAATCTAATGAGCTTTATAAAAAACATCGGTAGGATGCCGATTTTTAGGAGACAATAAAATGAAAAGAATAAAATTTGTAGAATTATTTGTCGTCGCAATTCTGATTTCTGCGGCGGTTTTTTGTGTCAACGCCCAGTCCGGCAGTCTTGATCCGACATTCGGAAGTGGCGGTAAGGTGGTTATACCAAATCAACTGACAGCAGCAATTCCACATGATCTGGTCGCTCAGTCGGATGGAAAGATTATTGGGCTAACCGGAAGTGTCGCCAATAACTCAACCTACAGTTTAGTGCGACTTAACGCCAACGGATCGCTTGATACTTCATTTGGTAACAATGGATTCGTGACAACGACTTGGGGATTGATTTATAAGGCTTTTACCTATTATGCCTGGGCAAATGCTATTGCCATTCAGAATATTAACGGAAGCGAGCGAATTTTAATGGCGGGATACGCACCGCTTCAGTCCGGCAAGAGCGTCCAGACTTTATTTCGGATTGACCGTTTAATGCCCAACGGATTGCCGGATACTTCATTTGGAACCAACGGCACAATATTTCTCTCTTTGGGAAAACCAAAGGATATGATTGTGCAGCCGGATCAGAAGATCGTCACCGTGTCATACGATTCTAGTGAGCTTGTCAGGCTAAACCCTAATGGAACATTAGACCTGACTTTCGGAAATGGTGGGAAGGTTACTTCTCCAAATGCCTACCAGGTTGCCTTTGACTCATTTAATGGAACAATTGTCGTGGCGGGACTTCAATCTACCCGCAAAGGCAACGCTGTTACCCAAAATGCGTCACTCAGACGTTATTCCCCAAACGGCAATCTCGATACGTCTTTTGGCTCAAACGGCGTTGCAGTTGTGAATTCCGGGTTTGAGCGATTTCAACTTAAAAGTGTTGCGATAGATCCAATACGAAATATCGTCATCGGTGGATGGGCAGAAAATTCATCGGTTAGCTACCGTGATTACGGCGTAGTGAGATTTACTTCGACGGGCTTTCAGGACGCTTCGTTTAGTGGGGACGGGGTAGCAACGGCGAATTTTGGCTTACCTGACTCCAGAGAAAGCGTGGCTCTGGTTCAGTCCAACGGAAAAATCGTTTTGGTCGGAGGTGTCCATCCCGCAACAATTTCCGAATATGATGCAGGTGTAGTCAGGTTTAACACGGACGGTTCGTTCGACAGTTTGTTCGGCAACAGCGGAAAAACAATTTTTGATATTTCCGGCAACGATTATGTTTCCCTCGGTCGGGGTGGCATCATTCAGTTCGATCCGGGTTGCTTCTGTGAAAAAATTGTAGTTACAGGAGGAAATGATTTCGTAACGACATTTGCCCGACTCACTGCTTATTGATTTTATGGCGTTTTATTTAGCTTAAGGAGTAAATTATGAAATACAACAAAATATGGTTTATCACGTTAATTTTTTCGCTTTGTTCAATGGTCTTTGCCCAATCCGGCAGTCTTGACCTATTATTTGGAAACAATGGAACGGTCGTTACAAATATCAATAATTGGAATCTTGCATTATATAAAGCAGTCGTCCAACGGGACGGGAAAATCTTAGCTGTATACAGTGTTACGGGCAATGGTTCTTTTATCAACGGCATTACCCATCTCCTTATCCGTTATAACGCCAACGGCTCGCTCGATTTGGGTTTCGGCAACGGCGGGTTTGTTTATTTGAACTGGAACAGCCCGACCAATGTTCGCGGATCCGTATATGGCATGGCTCTTCAATTTGTTGGTGGTGAAGACAAAATTGTGATTGCCGGAACGGGTTACGGAGGTTCTTCAACCTTGCGGGTTGAACGTTACAACGCCAACGGAAGTATGGATGTTTTATTTGGCGCAAACGGCAGTGTTTTTCTCAACACCGGTTATGCCTTAGACGTTGCCATTCAGCCGGATGGTAAAATTGTGACCATCGGTGATGCGGGGTCTATGGCTCGTCTAAATTTAAACGGAAACCTTGATACAAGTTTCGGCAACGGTGGGGTTGCCGCAACGACGGGAATTACAGGGCGGGCAATTGCTGTTCAGCTAGACGGCAAGATAATTGGGGCAGGTGGTCCCAACGCCGGAAGAAACAGACTGACCGTAGCACGATACAACATTAACGGTTCGCCTGATGATGGCAGTCGTAAAGACCCAACCCCCGCCGATTCATTCGGTTCAGGCGGAAAAATAAGCATTGATTTTTTCCCAAACGGCTACTCGAGCACCGGGTTTCGAGGTAATGCAATTCAGATTGACCGAAACGGCAAAATCGTGGTGGTAGGAATTGCCTGGCGTGGCAACAGCGATACGAATATAGATTTCGCAGTGGCGCGTTTGACCACAAACGGCTTGCTCGATTGGAAAAGAACCTTTGATTTGTCAGGAAATTACGATGCGGAAAATGGCGTGGCTCTCCAGTCAGACGGTAAAATCCTTTTGACCGGATTAGCAAATTCACAAACTCCCAATAGCCAAAATATGGCTTTAGTTCGCTTAAATCCGGACGGCTCGTCCGATCCTTTTTTCGGAAGCGGCGGCATTCAAATTAACAATATTTCAAACGAGGCTGAGGGCAATTATGTGGGGATAATGCAATTTGACCCGAATTGCATCTGTGAAAAAATTGTCGTTATCGGGCAAGCGCAATTAATGGTGTCTATTCTGCTTTTACCGCTCGTTATCTGCCGTAAGACAAAAATAAAAATACTCTCTTTGCTTTGGCGGTTCGTTTTCTGCTTTAAGTTTGGTGGTTTGTTTTATTTGTGTCTGAAGTTGGATTAAACTGAAGACATGAAAATTGTCATTGCTGGAGGAACAGGACAAGTCGGAACGGTTTTAGCGCGAAAGTTTCACGCCGACGGACACGAGGTCGTCATTCTGAGTCGCAAACCTGCGAAGGCTGATTGGCGAATCGTCGCTTGGGACGCGGAAAATTTGGGCGATTGGAAAGACGAAATTGACGGTTCGGATGTCGTTATCAATCTCGCCGGAAGGAGCGTCAATTGTCGTTACAATGAAGAAAATCGTCATCAAATTATGGATTCGCGGGTTAAGTCAACCAAAGTTATCGGCGAAGCAGTTGGTCAATCTACAAATCCGCCAAAAGTTTGGCTACAATCAAGCACCGCCACTATTTACGCCCACCGTTTTGATGCTCCAAATGATGAAATAACCGGAATTATCGCCGAGATTCAGCCTGATGCGCCATCGGCTTGGAATTTTAGTATTGATGTTGCCAAGACTTGGGAACGCATTACGAATGAAGCAGTTACTCCCCAAACTCGCAAAGTTTTGATGCGCTCCGCAATGATTATGAGTCCTGACCGTGACGGGATTTTCGACACGATGCTTGGTATAGTAAGAAAAGGGTTGGGCGGAACTGTGGGCGATGGGAAACAATATATTTCGTGGATTCACGAACAGGATTTTCTCAATGCAGTTGATTGGCTCATCGAACACAAAGAATTGGACGGTGCAATAAATCTTGCTTCACCGAATCCGCTTCCAAATGCAGAGTTTATGAAAATTTTGCGCGAGGCTTGGGGAACAAAAATGGGTCGCCCGCTTTTGAGTGGATGCTCGAAATCGGGGCATTTTTTATGCGGACTGAAACCGAATTGATTTTGAAAAGCCGATGGGTTGTGCCAACGAGAATGCTTGAATCGGGTTTCAAATTTGAGTTTCCAAATTGGCAGGACGCGGCAAAAGATTTGTGCGAGAGATGGTGGAGGGAAAGTAATTTAGCAAGGTCGCGATATTGCTACAATCAATTGCCACCAGCGGATAGTTTTGAAAAAATAAATCCGGCAATGTAAGTTAAGTTCATTTTTGCTGGGAGCGCAGGCATCCTTGCCTGCTGAACGCGAAGCGTTCAAAACTTTCACCGGAATTCAAGTCGATTTAAGGCAAAGGCTTTTACGCCGCTTTTCAAGCGACATTGCAGGCAAGGATGCCTGCGCTCCCAGCGATGATGCTTATTTTTCTACCGCTTTTATTTTCCAACCAACCTCAGTTAGTAACAAAGGTTTAATAACCTTACCCATTTCTCAAAATTAAATGGTTGGCTCTTGTCCGACACGCTTCAGCTTGTCGCCATCGTTGAATTTAATTCAAGCCGTTCAGCAAACTGAAGATTTGCTGGATTCTTTCTCAAAGTTTAGTGGGTAATGTTATTTACCATCTTTTACTTAGTGATAATTTATGGCTAAATGTTTTCTAAATCTAATTTTATGAAATTTTATTACAGCATCTTTTTAATTGTGGCTTTTGCTTTGACGATTAACGCCCAATGGCAACGCCAAACGATTGACACCAAAGCGAGTTTGCGCGGGCTTTCGGTTGTCAATCAAAAAGTAATCTGGGCAAGCGGCACGGGCGGAACATGTTTTGAAAACCGTTGACGGCGGAAAAAATTGGACAGTCTTGCAAAGTTCCCGATGCGGAGAAATTGGATTTCCGCGATATTGAAGCGTTTGATGCAAATACGGCGTATATTTTGAGCATCGGCGATGGCGAAACTTCGCGGATTTATAAAACAATTGACGGCGGAAAAACTTGGAAAATCAATTTCAAGACACGATAAAAGCCTTTTCCGATGCCTTTGCCTTTTGGGATAAAACCACGGCATTGCGATGGGCGATCCGGTCAACGGCTACTTTTATTTGCTTCGCAACGATCGACGGCGGAAAGAATGGTATCCGCTTGCGACCGATAAAATGTTTCCGGCAAAAGACGGCGAAGCGGCATTTGCGGCAAGCGGAACTTGCCTTATCACACAAGGGAAATCAAATGTTTGGCTCGTTTCGGGTGGAAAAGCGGCGCGAGTTCATTATTCCGTAAATCGCGGACGCACATGTTGGATTGCAAAAGATTCGCCAATCATTAGCGGTGCAGATTCGCAAGCGCATTTTTTCGATAGCAATGTTTAATGGTAAAATCAGGCGTGATTGTCGGCGGAAATTATCAAAAACCGGATGAAATTGTTGCATAATCTTGCATTTACGAACGATGGCGGGGCAACGTGGAAAGCCTCAAAAGGTTTCAACGGCTATCGTTCAGGAGTTGCATATATTTCTTCTAAATCTGGCTTAATCGCCGTTGGTTCAAGCGGTTCGGATATTTCCGAAAATGGCGGAAAAACTTGGACGAATTTGGACAAAGAGAATTATAATGCTGTGCAAGCTAAAGGTAAAAACGCTATTTGGGCTGTCGGAGCAAATGGACTTGTGGCAAAATTCTTGATGAAAACAAAATAACAAAAGTCAGTAGCGACTGCGTAAGCAGTTGCGTAAAAATTGGACACATCAATCAAATGACAATTATCAAAGGAACAGGAAGCGTTTTGCCCGAACTCGTTGTGCCGAACAGCATTTCAACGACCATATTTTCTACGACAAAAAGGGCGTAAAAAACGAACGACAGGGCGCAGAAGTTACGGCAAAACTCGAAGCAATTACCGGCATTCGGGAACGTCGTTATTTCCGGTTGACCAAGATTCGCGTCCCTTAATGACCGAAGCCGCCAGACTTGCAATCGCCGATTCCGGTCTTGATTTGAATGATTTAGACGGCATCATTGTGGCGCATAATGCGGGAAATATGTTGATTGGCGAAGGCGTTTTTCATACCGTTCCGAATATGGCGGCGTATTTGAAAAATGCTCTGGAAATTACCAAATACGATTGTTTTGCCTACGATGTTTTGTTTGCCTGTCCGGGATGGTTGCAAAGCGTAATTCAAGCCCATCAAACGATTCAAAATGGCGACGGAGAAAATATTTTAGTGGTCGGCATCGAAGTTGCTTCGCATCTGCTTGACCCGCACGATTTGGATTCGATGATTTTGGCGGATGGTTGCGGCGCGGCAGTTTTATCAAAAGGAGTTAAAAATAAAGGTGTTTTAGCTTATTCGACATTTTCTCACGCGAAAAAGACATCAATAGCATTTATCTCGGTAAATCAAATAACCCCGACGTCGCGGGAAATTGCTGGTTTAAGATGAACGGCAAAGAAGTTTATCGTTACGCCACAACTTGGGTCCCGAAAGTCGTCAAAAAGGCTCTGGATAAAGCAAATTTGAGCCTTACAGATATTGATATGTTTTTGTTTCATCAGGCTAATGAAAAACTTATTCACGCGATTGCCAATAATTTAGCGGATTTATACGAAATTGAAGCCGACAGTTTTGCCGGAAAACTGCCGATGACTATTCAATTTTTGGGAAATACTTCCGTTGCCACCATTCCCACGATGCTGCGCCGAAGCCATCTCTGCCTCTGAGCAAGCGACTGCTGATGTCGCAGCTCTCGAAGACAAAGTCCGCTCGGAACGTAACAAGTCTCAACAGCCCCGCGTGCCAGGTGCCAAGCGCAAATCACCAACTCCAACCCGGCAGCTTGTCCGAGCACCGCAACGCGGCGCGAACCCCGTCGCTTCCAAAGCAGACGTCGAGGATGCTAGAGTTCCGACGCAACCGGACAACGCGTCGGAACCTGCAGTTTCAAACGAGGCAGCACGTCCACAGGACAGCTAACCTCCGCCTCCGCGGCCCGAATATCTGGTTAGCTCGGATTTGTAGCGCAGACAGCCTTGTCTGCCGTATCGCCGGCTGCCTCACCGGCAACTGTAGCGAACCCGCAGGTAGGCAAGAGGGTTGGTCAACATGCGCTGCGTTAAACACAGACCAGCGCTGGGAGCTTGCCCTCGCCGGTCCGGAATTTGTTGGAAAAGTCTGTCGGATTCGTCGGGTCCGTGCCGTTATCTTACTGAAGATGAGCTCGACCGACCAGGATTTGCTCAGGCAGTTCGTTAGCGACCACTCGCAGGACGCTTTCACCGCCCTGGTCACCCGGCACCTGGACCTCGTCTATTCGGCCGCCCTTCGCCAGGTTCGATCTTCCCAATTGGCGGAGGAGGTTTGCCAGGTGGTGTTCAGTAAGCTGGCCAGCAAGGCGGTCCAACTGGCTCCGGAAACGGTGCTGACAGCGTGGCTCTACCAGGTGACCCGCCATGCGGCCATTGACCTCGTGCGGCAGGAAGCCCGCCGACGAACGCGCGAGCAACTAGCCTTGGAAATCAGCAACATGAGCGCCTCTACGCATGAATGGCCCGATCTCGAACCGCTCCTCGATGACGCGATGGATCGCCTGGGCGAGTATGACCGGACGGCTCTTCTCTTGCGCTACTTCGAGAACAAATCTCTGCGCGAAGTGGGCCAAGCGCTGGGTGCAAGCGAAGATGCGGCTCAAAAACGGGTCAGCCGCGCCCTCGAACGTCTGCGCGAGCACTTGTCCAAACGTCGAGTGGAAATCGGCGCGGCGGGGCTGGCCGCGCTGCTTTCGGCCAACGCCATTCAGGCCGCTCCGGCCGGATTGACCGCCAGCGTGGCGGCCAGTGCGTTTGCCGCATCTGCCGGACTCAGCAGCGTCGTGACGGCGGGGCTCGTTACTCACACCCTTTTTATGACTAACCTTCAAAAATCAATCCTGATGGGCGTGACGGCCGTGGCCGTGGCCCTCGGGTTGCATCAAGCCCTGCAAGCCTCACGCCTGCGTAAAGAGGTCCAAACCCTGCGCCAGCAACGGCAAGACCAGAGTGTGTTACTCGCCCAAGTCAAAGACTTGCAACGCCAACGCGATCAGGCCAGCAACGCCCTGGGCGGATCTTTCCACGGAACTGGGGGCGCTACAAAAGAACCCGGCCGAGGTCCACAAGCTTTGCGGTGAAGTGGGCCGGTTGCGACGGGAGAACGCGCAGATCGGGTCGAGCAGTCCGCTGAGCAAGGTCACAGCTAATCCCGAGGCGGTCAAATTGCTGCGGGAACAGCAGAAAATGGGGATGGGTATGCTTTACAAAGGCCTTGCCGAGGGCGCAAAACTCACTCCGGAACAGAGCCAGAAACTCAATGAGTTGCTCGCTGATCACATCATGGAAAACGTCAATCACGTGACGACCGCCCTGCGGGACAAGCAGGCACCCGATCAGATGAATGCGGTCTTTACGGCCGAGGAGGCCACCCTGCAAGAGCAGGTTAAGGAGTTGTTGGGCGACCAGGCTTTCGTGAAGTACCAGGACTACACGCAACACCTTCTTAGCTCGCTCAGCGCCCAGCAATTCAAGGGCCAGTTGACCGGGCCGGATGCGAGCAACAAGGCCGCACAGCTTGGCGAAGCCATCCAACAAGGGGTCCAGGAGTCGCTCACGGTGGCGGGCCTGCCCGCAGACTACCAATCCTTACCCATTTTGAACTTCGCCAACATTGCCTCGGAACAGCAGGGGGAGCAGGCCCTCAAGCTTCTAGACGATATTTACCAGCGGGCAGCGACCCGCAGCGCCGCTTGCCTCCGACGCCGAAGAACTCGCCAAATTTCAAGAGTTCAAAACGACGGCCATCAACAATAGCCGCGCCGCTCTGGCGCTGAATCGCAGCATGATGTCTCCCATCTCACCATAGCGCAGCTTTGAGCGAATCCGGAGCGAGCTTCACATCACATCGGGCGCAACACCGTTTTTGCGTGCTTAAACGGGGCCCTAGCGGCCTCGAACTGATCCGGCCCGATCCGTTCAAGGCGAAAGCCAGCGCTCGCCTCGACCAGGTAGCAGCCGACGTCAGGAGGCTCACTCTTTTTCGATGCGCAGCGCGCCCGGGTTCAAATGAAGTGAGCCTCCTGACGTCGGAAGGCATGACCGAAGATAGCCCCGCACAGCCCCTCAGCGGGACGGAGCCATCATCTAGGGCACCTTGTGGGACCAACGAGATGCGCCCTGAGTCCTTGTAATACGAAATTCTTCGTTGACACTACGAATGAATTCGTATTTGATGCCGCATCGTTTAACTTAAATACGGCAGTGTGCTTTCACAGAAGTCTACAAGGTCAACGACGGGTGAGGCGCTTGGATCAGTTTTCCAGCGAATGGCTCCTTCACCCGAGGGGTGACATCGTGCCTTTGCGGCCTTCTGTTAAAGACCATCTGCTGTTCTCAGCTTTAATTACACGCTCGCTTGTCTATGCCCAAACTCCCCAAACCGACCAACCAGCGAACTGGCCATCCTGCGCGTGCTCTGGCAGCGCGGCCCCAGCACTGTCCGACAAGTGCAGGAAGTTCTGGGCCACAACACCGGCTACACCACCGTGCTCAAGTTCATGCAGATCATGACCGAAAAGGGCCTGCTCTCGCGGAACGATGCCGAGCGCACGCACGTCTTCGCCCGGCTGTCCCCGAGGAGACCACCCAACGTCAGCTGGTCAAGGAGCTGCTCGACCGCGCCTTCGGCGGTTCGGCTTCGAAGCTGGTCCTGCAAGCGTTGTCCAGCCGGAAGGCCTCGCCCGCTGAACTCATCGAAATTCGGCGCTTGCTCGATCGGATGGAGAAGGGGGGCAAATGAATGCGATCCTTGCGCCGCACGTTCTCGGCCAGGCCTTGGGCTGGAGTTTAGTGCATTTTTTCTGGCAGGGTGCGACCATTGCCCTGGTCTGGAGAAGTGCCTTAATTGGCTTGAATCGCCGTTCCGCGCAGAGTCGTTACCTTGTCAGTTGTGTAGCCTTGGCGCTTATGATCATTGCGCCCGTGGCGACGTTCGCTCTCCGCGTGGCCTCCGTCCATGCGGCTGGCGAATTCGAGGAAAAATCGATTCAAGCTGCTGTCACTGACGTCCAGGTGACCGCTCCGTTTCTGCTCCGGTGAACGTCTCCTCGGGTGCCGCGGGCTTGGCGGATTTCGGCAGCTTGCGGTGTGAAGGTTGGCTCCAGGATCATCTCTCGGCGATTGTCAGCGGCTGGGCAGTGGGAGTTATTCTCTTGTCGTTGAGGTTGTTCGCCGCTTGGGGAAAAGTGAGAATGCTGCTTCACCGCGCCACACCGCTTCTGGATTTGTCCTGGAACAAAAGCTTGAGCGCCTCTGCCGGAAATTGACCATAACACGGCCCGTGAAGTTACTTCAGTCCGCGTGGATCGAGGTGCCCACGGTCGTGGGCTGCGTGTCCTCCGTGATCCTCTGGCCCGTTTCGACCTCAGCGGACTGTCACCCATGGAACTGGAATCCATCCTGGCCCATGAACTTGCGCACATCCGACGGCATGACTATGTGGTTAATCTCCTGCAGGTGTTAGCGGAGACACTTCTTTTCTATCACCCGGCGGTGTGGTGGATCTCTCACGAACTGCGCCGCGAACGGGAGCATTGCTGCGATGACCTCGTGGTCGGCTTCACCCGCGATCCCGTGAGTTATGCGCGCGCGCTCACCAACCTCGAACAACTCCGGAGCACTTTGCCTTCGATCGCGCTCGGAGCCAATGGGGGCGCTTTATTGCCACGCATTCAACGGCTGCTCAATGCTCCAACGAAAACATCCCGGCACGGGATCTTCCCCATCTCGATGACGATTCTTGTCCTTCTTGCGTTGCTCTTGTTTCGCGCCCGCAATGAGCTCCGAGCGGAGCCACAGAGTAGCGCCAGTCCCAGGCTTTCGTCGACGGTGCCCCAGGCCGCGGGCTCTGATCTCCCAAAGCCCAAGCGCCGGCACCCAGTTCGAACACGTCGCTACCGCCGCTCGAACAGAACGGCTTAGTATCCGAGCCTAAGTTGGAATGGGAATGGGAATGGGAACACGCAAGACTGCTTCAATACGGTCGTTTGCCGATTCCAGCAGCGCTCGGTCCGGACCCGGTTGCTTCGACAAAGTCCGCCGCCCCCGTTCCGGGTCCCGGCCGCTTCCGAACGTCACGTCGTGAAGGTCAATACCCAATGGTTTGAGATGAAAGGTGACGGTCCCATGCAACTGGACTGCCGGCTTTTTGGACGAACCAGTTCGGCGGTTGAACCCGACCCGGAACCGGAAATCCCGAAAGGAGACCTGCCAGGGGCGAGTTCCCCGCACGCCACGAATATCCGTGTTGTGGAAAAGAAAGCAGTCGGCGATCTGGTTAAGCTTTGAGCCGCGCAGGCTCATGCTCTGATCGAATTCATCAAGCAACAAACCGATTCAGACATACTCAGTTCACCCGCCGTCACGACTGCCAGCAGGCCTGGAAGCCCAAATTGAAGTCAGTTCCGTTAAGTCTGTAGTGGCCCGGTTTGACCCTCGACAAGGATGCGACTGGGCAAGCCCGCGCGGATTATCAAACAGAACAAGTCGCCACCGGCCCACGGTTGAAAGTCCTTCCGGTGTGGAAAGAGAGCCGTTGGGAACTCCACCTGACCGGCCGTTATACCGAGTTTCTAGGTTATCGTGACGCGGGCGTGCGCCAGCTCGACCAGGCTAAGGCCAACTCGTTCCAAGCCAAGGAACCGGCCCCGTTATTCCGCGTTCGCGAAGTCGCAGCCAGCAGCTTAGTCCAAACTGACGAAGCGCTCCTGCTCCGGATGCCTGCTACAACGGAAACCGTGCAGACCAAGAAAAAAGGGGTTTTTCCACCCAGCCGAAGAGAGCACGCGCACGGCTTTATTTGTTGGTCACCGTGCACGACGGGCGTTAAGAGGCTGTTAAAGAATGGAGTGGCACTTAGCGTAACTAGTTGGTTAACAGCGGCTTGAATCCTAGGCTGCAAATTGCAGCCTGCCAGCTTGACCCCACGCCACCAATAACGAAGACGCGCGTTGGTGGCGTGAATCGGATGCCGGGGTGATGCCGGGGTCGGACCTGAGCAACTTATTGCGCGACAGAGCTTTGAGCGCACTGACGGCCCTGGGCAGGCTCTTACGGCCAATTCTCGCCCTTCTTTTTGGGGCTAAGGTGATCGGCGCGTTAACTCCGTTTCCCATTTCGGTCACTTCGGTTTCTCTGGGGGACAGAACCATCGGCTTGATCTTCTCCAAAAGCCGGGAGCTGCCCACCGCCGGGCTTTCCGTCCAGATCGGTTCCCGTTTCAGTTCTCCTCGGGCGATCGCATCCTTTAGCGCTTTTGATCCTTCCCAGAGAACTGGAATTTGGAAGTGAACCTCCTGTTGTCCCTTGGCGAAAGAAATCGTTCGTTTGGTGGGCGCGACGTTAACACCAGGCAGGGCCGTTCCGTCGGCAACCGTGGCATAGTCCACAGTAAAAACCAACGTATTCAACGCGAGCCAGTCCTTGTCGGTTATACTTTGTTGGGTGGGCCGGAAGCGTAAACCTGAATGGGAGGAT
>CAVZXI010000004.1:0-16592 GCA_963779235.1 Pyrinomonadaceae bacterium | reverse complement strand
CCAATGGGAATTAGTCAACGAAAAAGCCGAATTAAACAGTGAGAAACTTAAAAACCCCGTTATTTTGAAATTGAAGTTGTGAGAGTGAAATAAGATGAAAATTCTAATCAAGTTTTCAGCAATTATTTGCAGTTTGGAAATGAGAAATGAAAAGTAAAAAGTCGTTCAATTTAATTCCCGTTATTTTGTTTGTCAGCATTGCCTTTTCGCAAACGGTTGTCAAAAACAGTGACGCTCGTATCGAGCAAAAAAACTTAATCAATCACGTTTCCATTTTGGCAAGTGATTCTTTTAGGTCGCGGTTCAGGCTACAAAGGCGAGATTAAAGCGTCTGCTTACATTGCCAGTCAATTAAAAAAATCGGTTTAATACCTGTAGGTGACAACAAAACTTATTTTCAAAACTTTACTTTTCACCCGCGCCAGCCTGAAAAGCCTTTTCAAAAGTTGGGTTCGCGGAATGTGTTGGGTTTTATCGAAGGAAATGATGCAAACTTAAAAAACGAAATCATTGTCATCGGCGCGCACCACGACGGACAAGGAAAAATTGGTCAGGCGGATGGCGGGCGATATTTTTCCAAAGATAAAAGTCTGAAGGACGACATTTGGAATAGTGCAGACGATAACGCTTCGACGTCGCAGTTCTGTTGGAAATTGCCCGCGCCCTCAAACAGAACAAATTCCTCATTCTCGTTCCATTCTTTTTTCCATCCACATTTTTGGCGCAGAAGAACACGGGCTTAACGGTTCGATTTATTACATTATTCATCCTGTTTTTAATTGGAAAAAAACACAAGGCGATGTTAAATCTGGAAAACTTGGACGAATTCCCGATGCACAACCAATCACCGCATCGTCAGGGACAAGTCCGATTTGGGATAAACTCATCTCGCAAACCAATGAAAGACAGGGTTAAAAGTAGAATCTGTTGTGCCGGAAATCATTTCGGAACTGACCATTATCCTTTTGCTACCCGAAAAATTCCGGCAATGGTTATCGGTCTGGCACACGAGGAAGACACGCACCTTCCAACCGATTCCGCCGACAAAATTGATTTTGAAAAACTAACAGAACGCGCAAACTACATTTTGGAATTGTTATTGGGGCTAACCAATACCAAAGAAAAAATGGATTTCATGGGAGATTTGAGCAAAGATGTCGGATTTGTAGCAGTTTTAGCGAGTGCCGAAGAAATAAAGACTTTGAAATTGGATTCTCAACAAGGCGGGTTAAAAGTTTCTTCCATTATTCCGAGTTCAGTTGCTTTTAAGCGGGATTGGTGCTGGAGATATTATTTTAGCGTTGACGGCAAAATTATCAGTTCAACCAACAAACGGGAAGATATTATTCGGGAAGGTTTTGCCGAAAAAAATTTTTACTTAAAGTTTTTTGAACAGGCAAATCTTTTGATTTGAAGTTGAAGAAAATAAAATAATTTAAGGAGCAAAAGTAATGATAATTAAGGCAAAACTAACAACACTAATCTGTGCGGTATCTTGTGTATTGTCAACAATTAGTTTTTCACAAACAAGTAAAAAAAATGATGACTTTGATAAGAAATTTGACGATTTTATCCAAAGTCCTGGTCGATTTCAGATTCAAACCGGTATTGCAGTTGGTGTGGTAAAAAATGGAGAAATCGTTTTTCAAAAACAATATGGCTATCTCAATGTTGAAAAACAAATGCCAGTTCAGCCTGACACGCCTTTTTATATCGCCTTCTTCAACCAAATCTTTCGTTGGTTTGCTGACGGCAGTATTGGCGGAAAAGGCTTTTCAAACTTGATGAACCGATTGTTAAATATTTGCCGAATTTAGCCTTTCAAAACCCCAAAATTCAGCCTGATAAAATTACGATTCGTGATTTATTAACCCACCGACACGGTATTTCCAACGAAATTGTGTCGTTTAACACAGCTTATTCGGGGCTAAAAATTACGGATGATGAACTTATCAAAACGTTTAACGAAAATTCAAATTTTACCTCAAATAATTTTGATTACTCGAATATCGGTTATATTTTGACGGGCTTAATCATTCATAAAACAACAGGCAAAACCTGGCAGGAAAACTTAAAGAACATCTCCTCAAACCCGCCGAATTAAAAGCGACAAGTCCATTTGTTACGGATTTTGACAAAGATTCGATTCCGTCTGCCCAATACACTTTTATCAAAGAAATCGGGTTGCCCAAGCACCTTTGCTCGAAAAATAACGAGACAATGCACGCGGCAGGAGGCATTTTGAGTAATGTGCAGGACGCTTCCAAATGGATAATTTTGCATTTGGATAGAGGTAAATATCAGGGCAAACAAATCCTTTTTGAAAAAGCGATTGAACAGGCTTTACAGCCGCAAGCCGAATTAAAATCTCCATTTTTTATGTATCAAAGAACCGGTTATGGCTTGGGCTGGTATCACGCTAAATTCGATAAATACAATATGATTGACAGTTTTGGCAATTTCCACGGAGCAAGGTCGCATATCTCTTTTTTGCCGGAACAGAAGGTCGGAATTTGTGTTTTTATCAATGAAAGCGGTCGTGGAATGTTTGCACCAGATTTGATTGCCAATTACGGCTACGGATTACTTTTGGGCGATGAAAATTTACTTTCTTTAACTCAAAATGAACTGGCAAAAATGGCGAATAATTTTCAAACTGCTTTGAAATCACCTCGCACTAATCAGCCGAAAATCGAATTGGCTGTGGATGAACTAAGAAGATACGAAGGCGAATATTCAAACCAATCTTTTGGAACGGTTGAGGTCAAAGTTTTGGAAAACAAATTATTCGTCAAATTAGGAAACGCCGAAACTTTTGCAGTGCCAAGCGGGAAAGATTCGTTTGTAACTGACTTTCCGTATTTTTTCAGTTTCAAGTTTGTGAACGATGCAATCGAATTAAACTTTGGCACAAAGCATCTTTTTCAGAAAGCTTAAAAAATCCTCGAGAATTTTTACGAAAGTTATGAAAAATCTAATCAAATTATCGGTAATAATCTGTCTATTTTCAACAATTATCTTTTCGCAATCAGTTAAAAAGATTGATGAGTTTGAAAAAAAATTGGATATTTTTGCCCAAAAAATTCAGTCCGATTTACAGATTCAGACGGGTTTTGCCGTTGGCGTGGTTAAAGATGCGAACTCATTTTGCAAAAAAATAGTTTTTTGAATGTCGAAAAGAAAACTCCGTTGGCAGAAGATACGCCTTTTTATATCGCCTCGACTACCAAATCTTTTGTCGGTTTGTTGGCGGTAATTTTGGCAGACAAAGGATATTTCAAACTTGATGAGCCAATTGCTAAATATTTGCCCGAATTGCAGTTTGCCGATAAAAAAATCCAACCCGATAAAATTACGATGCGGGATTTGGTCTATCACGTTCACGGAATTTCCAAATGAAATCGTAACTTTTAACACAGCTTATTCAGGCTTGAAAATTTCCGATAAAGACTTGCTCGAAGGCTTTCAGAAAGAATCAACTTTTACCAACAATAATTTTGGCTACTCGAATGTTGGCTATATTTTGGCGGGTTTGATTATCAAGAAAACAACGGGCAAAAGTTGGCAGGAGAATTTGAAAAAATATGTTTTGAACCTGCTAAATTAAATTCTCGCCACCAGTCCTTACGTTTCCGATTTTGCCAAAATAAACTCCCTTTTGCACATAATCCGTATCGGCGCGAAAACCGGATAGCCCAATCTTCATTTGTCAAAATCAACCAAACGATGCACGCGGCAGGCGGAATGTTAAGCACCGTTTCAGATGCGGCAAAATGGATAATTCTCAATCAAAATCAAGGCAAATATAAGGGAACGCAAGTGTTCCCCAAAAAATATTTTGACGAAATTTCAAAAACGCAAGCCGAACTGAAAACGACATTTTTTAACTATGAACGAAGTCGTTACGGACTTGGCTGGTATCACGCCAAAATGGATAAATACTTGATGATACACAGTTTCGGCGGTTTTATCGGTGCTAGGTCACACATCTCTTTTTTGCCTGAACAGAATCTTGGTGTATGCGTTTTTATCAACGAAAACAGTCGTGGCGCAAATGTTCCCGATATGATTGCCAATTACCTTTACGGGCTGATGTTGAAGGATGAAAACTTAATTTCCGCCACTGAAAACGAATTAGCCAAGCAAACAAAGGCTTTTCAAGAAGCAATCGCCAAACCGCCAGCCGAACAACCGAAAGCTGAAATTTCGACAGAAGACTTAAAGAAATTTGTAGGAATTTATGAACACCAATCGTTGGGGAAACTAATCGTCAAAACTATCGGCGGAAAAGTTTTTGTCGAGCTTGGCAACATCAAAACCTTTGCCAGACCAACCGCAAAAACTTCGTTTGCTTCGGATTTTCCGCATTCTTATCGCTTTGAATTCTCGGAAAAAGGCATTGAGTTTAATGAAGGCGAAAGATATTTTTTTGACAAAGTGATTATGTGAGGATAATCCCAAAAGGTCGTGGGAGAGTATCAGGGAAACTTTGGAATTGTAAGGAAAAACTATGAAAAACTTAATCAAATTATCGGTAATAATCTGTCTATTTTCAACAATTATCTTTTCGCAATCAGCTAAAAAGATTGACGAACTAATGTCGCAATACGCCAAATTTGAGCAGTTTAACGGCACAATTTTGGTCGCGGAAAGAACAAAATCATTTACCAAAAAGCCTTTGGAACAGCGAAATTTGAAGATAAATCTCCTAACAAAATTGATTCGAGATTCAGAATTGCTTCAATTTCAAAACCATTTACGGCAACGCTGATTTTTCAACTGATTGCCGAAAACAAGATAAATTTGGATGACAAAATCGGAAAATATTTGCCTGATTTTAGTCCTGAACTTGGCAACAAAATCACGATTCGACATCTTTTGAATGCACAGTTCGGGCTTGCCGGAATTTTTCAGTCTGCCGAATTGGGAAAAAGTGATGTTTGACCCGAAATCTACCATGTTGGATTTTACCAAACTTGCCTATTCCGTTCCGCTAGAATTTCAGCCGGGCGAAAAATACACCTATTGCAATGTCAATTATCTGATTCTGGGCGTGATTTTGGAAAAAGTCCGTAATGCTTCTTATGAACAGATTTTGACCGACAAAATCTTAAAACCTGCCAATTTATCGAATAGCGGAGTTTCGTTTTGAGATTGCCAAAATTCCCAATCACGTTTCCGGCTATCAGAAAAATCGTTTTTTTGAATACGAACCCGAAGGACAAGTCAACATCAAAATCGCCCAACCTGCCGGAGGGCTTTATTCGACCAGCGAGGATTTGTTCAAATTTGCGCGAGCCGTTTTCAAAGGAAAAATATTATCGCCTAAATTTGTCCAACAAATGACTTCGCCGCAAATACTTGAGCGCGATAAAACTTATCCAGACAGGTATTACGCCTTTGGCTGGCACATTGATTCCGCGAAAATCGGCAACCAAAAAGTAAAATTTATCGAACACGGCGGCAACATCAACGGCTTTCAGAGTCTGTTGACCTATTTGCCCGAAAAACAAATTACCATCGCATTTTTGGTCAATACCGATTACGTTTTTGAGTTCCAAATCAGAAACAAAATTCTGGGAATTCTCCACAATCAACCAATCGAACTACCTCTTCAATCCTACTGCCAATTTTTTATTCAACAGATTAAAAAAGACAGTTTTGCAAATGCACTAAACTCTTTACCACCGCAGGATAAGACAAAATTCTACACCTCACAAGACGAATTTAATCGGCTTGGCTATCACTATTTGCGGAGTAATTCACCGAAAGAGGCGATTGAAGTTTTTAAGCTGAATGCTAAGTTTTTCCCGAATTCCGCCAATGTTTATAACAGTTTGGGCGAGGCGTTTGAAAAAGCGAATGATTTTGCCCAAGCCAAAGAGAATTATCAAAAAGCAGTTGATATGGCAGTTAAAAATAATGATGCCGATGAGGATATTGAGACTTATCGGGAAAGTTTGAAAAAGTTGTTGGAAAAACAGAAGTAGTTTTTCCCAAAATATTTGAGTAAAAGGAAGTAAAAGGAGGTTTAGATTATGAGAAAAATCATTTTGTTTGGTATTTCATTTATTAGCATTCTGTTTTTTGCCCAACTTTCAACTTTTGCCCAATCCGCTAAAAAGTTTGAGGTCGAATTGGCAATTTTGGCTCCTCAATTGCTAAAAGAATTTCCTACTCCCGGAGCAACGGTTGCGCTTATTCGGGGTCGCAAAGTAGCTTGGGTTGGGGCATTCGGTTTTGGAAATTTGCCTCCTTCTGTTCCAATGAAAACGGATTCAACTTTCAATGTCGGATCAATCTCAAAACTCGTTACTTCTTGGGGCGTATCAAGTCTTGCTCAAAAAGGCGAAATAAATCTCAATTCGCCCGTCTCTGCCTATCTAAAAAGTTGGCAAATTCCAGCATCAAAATTCAATCACGAGCCTATCACGCCAACCAGAATTCTGAGCCATACCGCCGGATTCACGATGGGCGGTTGGAAGGGTTGGGGGAAAGATAAAGCCCCATCTCTTATTGATTTTCTGAGTGGAAAAACTGATCGGGGGGCTGTCATTGTTCAAACTCAGCCCGGCACAGCCACCAGTTATTCCGGCGCAGGTTACGCAATTCTCGAACTGGCTTTGGAAGATAAAACTACGAGAAATTTTCCTGAATTGATGCAAAGCGAAATATTTGAACCATTGGGGATGACAAACTCAACCTACGCCGCAGAGCCATCGCCGAAGATTGCAAACCTGCTCGTTACTCCATTTGACTTTGATTTAGTTCCCGTTGAACGCGAAAGATTTGCTGGCACGTCCGCGGCAGGATTGATTTCAAACGTGATTGACCTTTCAAAACTAATGGTTGCCGAACTCAATCCTCCGTCATCGGGACGTTTTGATAAAACTACCGTGAATCAATGTGGAGTCCGGTTTCTCCCTCAACCAGAAGCGGGATGGGGCATTTTGTCCAAACCATCGGAGATAGTCGTCTGATTGGTCACACAGGGCTAAATGTTGGATGGAATACTGCTTACGAATTTATCCCTGAACGCGGAGTGGGGATTATTGTTCTCACCAACGGAGATAACGGACAATATGTAGTTCCCGCGATTGTTTGCAAATGGCTTCACAAAAACGATTTTAAGGGAATCTATGACCAATGTTCAGTTGCTCCGCAAAAACAACTTCGGAAGCAGAAGATGACATCGAAGCCAATAAAAATAAACTTGGGCTAACAGAGCAACAGTTTAATGAGTCTTTAAAAGCGGTTCAGGATTCAATCAAACTGTTGGACGAAAAGAAATTTACCGAAACAAAACAAAGAATACTGCCAATCATAAAACTCTTTAAGAACAGCAAAGTTGGAAAGAGCAAAATTCGTTCTACTGTGCTTGCTGAACTTGAGCGATGTGTTTTTTGGCTAGATGTTCATTTTTAGCGCAGACGGAACAAAGAAGTAACAATTTGGAGAAAAATCTATAATGAGTAAAATATTTTCAGTTATGACATTAGCCTTTTTGCTTTTGTCACCAGCAATTTTCGGACAAAACGAAGCTTCGAAAGAAATAGATTCTTATCTTCAACCGTTTGTTTCTGCCAAACAATTTTCGGGTGTGATTTTGGCGACCAAAGACGGAAAAGTTATTTATGAAAAAGCCTTTGGATTAGCAAATGCCGAACATAAAATTCCCAACCAAGTCAATACAAAATTCCTCGTTGCCTCCGTTACCAAACGGATGACAGCCGTAATTTTGATTCGCCTTTTGGAGCAAAAGAAAATCTCATTGACCGATAAAGTCTCGAAATTTATCCCCGATTTTCCCAATGGCGACAAAATTACGATTGATATATTGTGGAGTCATACTTCGGGAATTCCGCATCGCGTCACCAAACCCGAGGAAGAAGCTACGCCTTATACGCTGGCTGAAATGGTGGAAAAAGCTAAAAAGGCGAAATCAGCGTTTGAGCCCGGCACGTCGGGCTTTACAGTTCGGTGGGTTTTTCGGTTTTAACCCGAATTTTAGAAATTGTCTCGGAAAAATCTTTTCCGCAACTGTTACAAGAATATGTTTTTCACCCTGCCAAAATGAGTGATTCGCTTGATTTTAACGGCGAAAAGATTGTTGAAAATAAGGCAAACGATTATTTGCTGGATGCTCACGGAATTATCAATGCGCCGTTGAAAGATTATTCGTTTTTGCAGGGCGCAGGTTCAGTAATTAGCACTGCCGGAGACGTTTATAAATTTGCCGAAGCCTTTTTGAATGGAACTTTCGGCAATGAGGCAAAGTTGGCTTATGCAGGTCGAGGCGTTTTTAGCGATAACGGTTTGACCAACGGATTCCGCTGTTATGTGAAAATTGACGGAAACAAAAAATATGGTTATGTCTTTCTTTCCAACCTTGCATCGGGCGCAAACGACCTGTTGATGATAAATTTGTCCACCATTTTGGAAGGTAAAAAGATTGAGCCGCCAAAGATTCTAAATCCAACAATCACGCCAGATGTATCGAATAATTTCAATGACTTAGCGGGCTTTTACAAGCTCGGAGACAATCAAATTGAAGTGTCAGCAAAAAAAGGAAATTTATATCTTGGCGAATACAAACTTTATCCGCTTGGCAAAGACCGCCTTTACAGTTTCTTTGGCTACGCTGAAATCAGTTTTATTCGTGACGAAGCAGGAAAAGTTAAAGAATTTGAGTGGAAATCTCCTGCTTTTAAGGTTAATTGGGTAAAGAAAAGGGAGTAACTATGAAAGTTGTAAGAAAAGCAAAGAGTTTAAACTGCGAGACGGAAAGCGTTTCAGAACAAAATATGCCGACAAATATTTTTCGACGATGTTGAAATGGATTCAGAGTCAAAAATAAATGAATTTGCGAGATTTAGGAGAAAAAAATGAGAAAAATTTGGCTAATTTTTATTCTGGCGTTTGGGGTTTTGGTAAACGCGCAAACAACTGTCGAGAAAAACTTTACGACTGAGGACATAACCTTCAAAAACGGCGAAGTCTCTTTAGCTGGACGACTGTATTTGCCAAAAGGAAAAAGCAATGTTCCGGCTGTGATTTTTACGCACGGTTCGGGGGTGGTTGAAGGGCGAAATAATCAAAGATTTGTCCTTGAAACTGAATTTTTAATCCAAAAAGGAATCGCCGTTTTGCTTTTCGATAAACGCGGTTCGGGCAATTCTACCGGAGATTGGAAGAAGGCTAATTTTAACGATTTGGCTGATGATGCGGTTGCTGCATTTAGATTTCTGAAAAGCAGAAAAGAAATAAATCCTAAAAAAATTGGCTTTCGTGGCGCGAGTCAGGCGGGTTATGTGTTGCCGATAGTTGGAGCAAAACTGAAAAAAGAAGTAGCTTTTATCGTGATTATTTCGCCCGCCGTAGTGACACCAGCAGAGCAAATTGTTTTTCAAATCGAAACCGCTTTGCGCGGGAATAGTTTTTCCGAGACTGACATCAATGAAGCAGTTGCCTACACTCGCGCTGGGTTGGATTTTGCCCGAACTGGCAAAGATTGGGAAGTCTATGCAGATTTTGCTACCCGCAATAAAGAAAAGGCTTGGTTCAAAATTCGCCCAGGGACCTAGTTCAAAAGATGATTTTTTCTTTGGCTGGATTGGCAAAGTTGCAGATTTTGATGCAATTCCCTTTTTCAAAAAAACTGTCTGCCCGATGCTTATTTATTTTGGGAGCGATGACACATTGAGTCCGGTCAAAATTGCTAAACCAAGTCTGGAAAAAATTCTACAAAAGCGATCTAAAACCAACAAAATAATCATTTATCCCAAAAGCGGACACGATTTGAGATACCAAAATGAGCAAGGTCAAAGAACACTTCCGGCGGATTATTTAGAAAGTTTAAGTAGTTGGATTTTAGAAAGGTAGTTTTGGATAAAACAAAATGATGAAACAAGAAATTTCAACCACAAAACTAGGAATACTATGAAAAATTCAATCAAATTATCAGCAATTATCTGTGCAATTTTGTCACTAACGACATTTGCATTTTCGCAACCGCAACGGAGTCCGCTTGACACGCCTGCCGTTTATAAAATTGACGGAATGGAAAAGATAAAAGCCAAACGCGAAGCCTATAAAACCGTTGAAGGTGAACAGCTTAACTTTGATTTGTATCAGCCAACCGATTTGAAACCGAAAGAAAAACGAGGCGTGGTTGTCTTTGCCAATTGGAAAGGGAGGAGTAGAACTGAATGGATGTTGATGATTTCGTGGGGCAAAATCGTGGCATCTTCGGGAATGAATGCCGTCATTTATCAAAGTGCGGTGAAACCTGATGAAGATTTGAACGATGTCGTAGATTATCTGCGAAAAAATGCTGAAAAATTGCAGATTGACGAAAACCGAATCGGGATTTTTACGATGTCGGGAAATACGGTTGCCGCCTTGCCTTATATGACCGATGCAACCCGTGATTATATCCGTTGCGGCGTGATTTATTACGGGATGGTTTCCGCAGTCCAAAATCCGATTGCCCCGATTGTGAGAAAAGATTTGCCGTTAATGATTGTGCGGGCGGGGCTTGAGCAATCGGCGGAACTAAACAAACGGCTTGATGATTATGTCAAACTTTTGATTGAACAGAACGCACCGCTTAAATTTATCAACTACGCGGAAGGACATCATTCGTTTGATTTAGTTGATGACACGGAAAAGTCGCGGGAGATTATTAAGGAAACTTTGGAGTTTCTAAAGAAAAATTTGAAAAAGGATTAAAAATATCAATGAATAGAAAATCAACCAGAACCATCATACTTTTTTTGAGCAGCGGATTTATTTGGTATCTCTGCTTTATGACGTTTTTTATTTTTTCTCAAGCCCAGCAAATACTTTCAGATCCTGAGCATCAGAGCAGTAAATTTTTGAAGGTTTTGACCGAACTTGAGCCTTTGCCTAGAATTTTTGAAAATCCTTGGATTCTTTATACGGGAATTTATTTGATTAGCACTTTGGCAATCATAGTTTTTCTTTTTCTGAACGAAAAATTAAGCGGCGGTTGGCTCAAGAAAGGAATAACTTTCGGTTTGATAAATTGGGTTTTGATGATTCCTTGGTTTGAATTTTATCTACCCTACAACGTAATGCACGAGCCTTTTATTTTGGTTTTGCTGGAATGTGTTTTGTGGCTTGGAACATTGATTAGTGCGTTTGTCATTTATTCATTTATCTATAATTTTAGGCGGAATCCGTAAGAATAATGTGTTTATGGATGTAACTATTTGTTGCAAATAAGGAGCTTGACTGTGAGAAATTTGATTTTGGCGATAACGGTTATTTTGGTTTGTGTTTTGAATTCGTTTGCTCAATCCGATGCGGATAAAAGAGCAATTACGGCAACGGCAATGGACTATGTTGAAGGCTGGTATGAAGGAAATTCTGAAAGGATGGAGCGTGCGCTGTTTCCGGAATTAGCTAAACGGATGTTTTCAAAAGACGAAAAAGGCAAGAGTGTTTTCAACGAGATGGGGGCGATGCGTTTGGTGCAGGCAACCCGCACCGGCTATGGAAAAAACACGCCTCAAGATAAGCAAAGGAAAGATATTACGATTCTGGATGTGTTTGAAACTGTTGCCAGTGTGCGGGCTGATATGACGGCTTGGATTGACTATATGCACTTGGCAAAGGTTGACGGAAGATGGGTAATTGTAAATGTCCTTTGGGAACTTCGCCCGCCACCTAAGCAAAATGCGAAATTATCTCAATCGAAAAAATTTAGAGCTAGTAAGGAAAGTCTGAAAAAGTTGTTGGAAAAACAGAAGTAGTTTAAGGATGGTTAAGGAAACCTTGGAGTTTCTTTGAAGTCATTTGAAAACAACAAAATTAAGGAGATTCATTATGTTAAAAATAATTGTGTCGTTTGTATTTTTAGTTGGAGTAATTATTGCTCATCCACTTTTGAACGATTCAAAGCCATTTCGGATTGACATCAATCATTCAAATATTGGCTTTGCCGTTCCGATTATGAATGGCTTATCAAAAGTTCACGGTAAATTTTCCGAATTTACAATGGATTTGAATTTTGATGAAAAAGACATCACCAAATCTTCGGTAAATGTTGTCATTAAAGCAAAAAGCGTTGACACAGGAATCAATCAACGCGATGAGCATCTGCGAACCGCCGATTTTTTTGAAGTCGAAAAATTTCCCGACATCACTTTCAAAAGCAAACAAATCATCAAAAAAGGTAAAAAACTAACTTTGGTCGGCGATTTTACAATGCACGGCGTGACCAAAGAAATAAGTTTTCCGTTTGAAATTGTTGGAAAAAGCGTTGATAGCAAAGAACAAACGGTCGTTTATGGTTTTTATGCCAAAACCGTTATCAATCGGCGCGATTTTGGAGTGAATTATCAGCATGAAACAGTTCCGAATTTTATTGGCGATAATGTTGAAATTGAACTGAATTTGATAACCAGAGCAAATAAACTTTAGGAAAAATTGTCAAAATTTGGGGATAAAGTTTTAAGTTTTGATGACTGACGAAACGATTGCGGAAGGTGAATCGGTCATAGTAACGCAAATATGGGATTTAGCAGTCGGCTCGATTATTATCCAGAATCGGGTTACACGGTGGTTGTGCTTTGCAATCAAGACCGCGTTGCTAACACGATGGCGGATTTGGTCGCTGAATTGTTGAGTGAAAAAGAATAATGCGCGGTTTTATTTTGTCATAAGAGATAATTCAGCGGTGTTTAAAGATTAAATGCCAATTTTATCGGAGAATCAGATGAATAAAATTTATTTGTATTTAGTTTTTACAATGTTAATGTTGTCAATTATATTTCCAACCCGCTTTTTTGGACAAAACATCAGCAATGCTGATTCTCCTTATTCAAAAAAAGTAGATGATTTGTTTGAGCAATGGAACAAACCTAATTCGGCGGGTGTTGCAGTTAGCATTGTTCGAGATGGAAAAGTAATCTATCAAAAAGGGTTTGGCACAGCAGTCTTGGAAAATAATGTTCCGATTACTCCCAAAACTATCTTTCAATCAGCTTCAGTTTCAAAACAATTTACTGCTTTTGCTGTTTTGCACTTAGCCAATCAAGGCAAACTCAAACTTGAAGATGATGTTCGCAAATATCTATCCGAAGTCCCCAATTTTGGCAAAACTATTACGATTCGTCATCTGCTCAACCACACCAGCGGACTGCGCAACCAGGCTGAATTAGCCGCAGTTGCGGGAGTTCGGCTGGATGATGTTTTAACTCAAGGGCAAGTTTTGAAAATTGTTCAACGGCAAAAAGAACTTAACTTCACTCCAGGTGAAGAAATAGTTTATTGCAACACAGGTTATACATTGTTGGCAGAAATTGTAGCCAGAGTTTCGGGAAAACCCTTTCGCCAATTTACTGAGGAAAACATTTTTAAACCGCTGGAAATGAGCAATACTCATTTTCACGATGATTATGTGATGGTTGTTCCAAATAGAGCTTCTTCATATTTTCAAATCGGCGAAGGAAGATTTATTTATTGAAGCCTGTGCATAATTCAGTTTTGAGAAAATTTTTGCGAACTGGGCTTTTTGGCGTTACAAAAATACTTGGCACGCAAAGTTTCGCCAAGAAGTTTTCAAAAAAGTTTCTAACTTATTGCAAACACACATATTTAATTATGCACAGGCTTCATTTATTTGCCATTAAATTACTCTAATGTCGGCTCAACCAATCTGATGACGACTGCTGAAGATTTTGCTAAATGGTTAAATAATTTTGAAAGCGGGAAAGTTGGCGGAAAACCACTAATCGCGCAAATGCAAGAATCGGGAGTTCTCAATAACGGCAATAAAACTGATTATGGCGCAGGTTTTGACCTTGAAACTTACAGAGGTTTGAACACAATTTCTCACGGTGGCGGCGATGCGGGATTTCGTAGTTTTATGATTTATTTTCCTAATCAAAAGTTTGGTGTGGCAATTTTGAGTAATTTAGGAAATTTTGTCGGCAGAAATATTGCCAAGAAAATTGTTGATATTTATTTGGAAAAAGAACTGAAGCCACTTCCAACTGAAAATAGTCAACCGCAGAATTCTCCAAATAATTCAGTTCCATACAAAGTCGGTCCCGAAAAACTCAATGAATACACCGGAGATTATTACAGCGAAGAACTTGATACAAGCTACAAAATTATAGTGAAAGACGGAAATCTGGTTGCTCAACATTTTAGAAATGACGATGTTTCGCTGAATGCTGTATCTGCGGATAAATTTTCAGCCGAAGCGTGGTGGTTCAAATCGGTTTTATTTAACAGAGATAATCAAGGGAAGGTTGATGGCTTTCGGCTCTCAACCTTTCGCGGAGTTAGAAATTTGAGATTTGTGAAAAGAAGAATGTTGTAATTAGTTTTAATTATTTCTTTTTGCCAATTCGATGGTAGATTTGGTGACGGAATTATTGAGTTGGAAAGAGTAATTTGGAGGCGTGGATTATGCAACAGAGAAAATTGTTTTGGCTTTTATTCTCATTACTTTTGCCTATTTTTATTAGTGAATCGGCGAATGCCATCATCATTCGACACGACCGCCAAGATGCAAAATATGTGAAGTTGGCAAAGCCTTACGCGAAAATGATTTGTCAAATGAATCTCGAAGCACCCGGCAAAGCTCCTGATGGTGTCGGGACCTTAATTTTTCCGAACTGGGTTTTAACGGCGGCTCACGTTGGCGCGGATGTCAAAGTTGGGCATCTTGTCACAGTCGCGGGGGAAAATTATGAAGTTGAAAAAGTATTTCTCCATCCTGACTACGAAGACGGCGGAAGACACGACATTGCTTTGCTTAAATTAAAAACTACGGTCAAAGGTGTGAAGCGTGCCGAGTTATTTCGGGAAAGAAATGAGGTCGGACAAATTATTACCGTGGTCGGCAAAGGTGATTGGGGAACAGGTTTGACTGGACCAACCACTAATGACCGAAAACTTCGCGGGGCGATGAACAAGGTTGACGAAGCAAGCGAAGCCTGGCTCAAATTTGTCTTTGACAATCCCGAAAAATCGCCAAATAAGGCATTGGATTTGGAAGGAATCAGCGGACCCGGCGATAGTGGCGGACCTGCGTTTATTAAGAAAAACGGAAAAATATTTTTGATTGGAGTTGGTTCGGGACAAAGCACCTCGGCAACTGGCGGACGCGAAGGAGTTTATGGTGTAACGGAATATTACGTCAGGGTTTCAAGTTATCTTGGATGGATTGAGAAAGTAATTCGGGAGAATGAAAGAGGATGAGTAATTTTCTTTTTTAGTCTTTTATAGTCAAAAATGTTTGAAGATTTATGAAGATTGCAATTATTGGAGCAAGCGGTCTGGTTGGCAGAGAATTTGCACGGCAACTCTCGGCTGAACATCAGGTTTTGCCTCTCTCTCTCCAAGACCTTGATATTACCGATGCCGAAGCCGTTAAAAAACTGATTTTTGATGAACGTCCTCATCTGATTATCAATTGCGCGGTTTTGGGAGTTGAGTCTTGCGAGATTGATTCGTCTTTGGCGCGGGTTGTGAATGTTAGCGGGGCAGAAAATCTAGCTAAATCAGCCGCCGCTATTGATGCGGAATTTTTGCAACTTAGCACAAATTACGTTTTTGATGGAAATTCGGCAAGTGATTATTTTTACACAATGGAAGATATGCCAAATCCAATCAATGTTTATGGAAAAACCAAACTTGCGGGTGAGATTGCCACAAACAACGCTTCACCTAGAACTTATATCGTCCGAACTTCTTGGGTTTTTGGCAAAGGAAAGGATAATTTTTTTAGTTCAGTCCATCGTTCTTTAACTGCGGGGAAAAAGATTCGCGCAATCACAGATGTCTGGGCAAGCGCAACGTATGTCAATGATTTAGTAGCGCGAGTTATTGAAATTATCTCTTACCAACAATATTCAACTTATCACATTGTGAACAGCGGTCTTTGCACATATTACGGGTTTGCAGTAGAAGCTGGCTATATTTTGAAAATGTCAGATTCAGAATTGAAGGAATTGATTGAGCCTGTCAAATTATCCGAACTTCAACTCAACACTAAACGTCCACAGAATACACCAATGCGTTGCTTATCTTCTGAAAAGATTGGACTTGCTCTGTTACGCGATTGGCGCGAGGCATTGGAGGAATATATTCAGGATGACGGTTATTAGGTTCAAGAGAAAAAAAGAAACTTTGGAGTTTTTGGTGAAACATTTGAAAACAAAATAAACTTATTTTGAAAGATTTCTTTTCTGTTGTGCGTCAAAAGTGTAAAACCTCACAAACAACGGAAGTCGTAGGTGAAAAACACGCCCCGACATTTTGGCTTCAACGTCCAAACTCGCGGAAATAATCGCGTTTTGGTTTAAATATAATTTGTAATTATGAACAAAATCATCATTTTAATTCATTACTGAGCGGCATAGTCTTTGCATACTCGAAAATTGAGGTGTTTTTTAAGAAGATTGCCCGCGAAATGACGCGAAAGACACGAAAAAAGAAAGAGTTTGAAAAATAGATGGTTTTATTTTAGCGTTTTTAGCGTCTTTCGCGGGCAATCTTTGCTTGGGTTTGATGCCTTGCAATTTTCAGACCGCTCAGTAATGATTTTAATTGTA
>CAVZXI010000003.1:0-133548 GCA_963779235.1 Pyrinomonadaceae bacterium | reverse complement strand
GGGTGAAGGATAATCTGCTTTACGAGGTAGTTGAGAGTGGTGTCATCAATTTAGCGGAAATCCCAAATTGTTTTCATCGGGTGGCGGATGAAATCATCATTTTCACGAATGACGAAAAGCGGAATAGGCTGCGTTTAATTACTTTTACGATAGCTGGAAGTTATTTTGGCTATAGTCACGAACCTGTTTCAAGTTAAAAGCACGCTAAACATAATTATTTTATATGCTTACAGGTGGCAAACTAGTTATTTTTCAAGTTTATGGGAAAATGAACTATGAAAGGAATACATCTGCTTAATCAGAGTCAAAACGGAGTGGATATCCAGTTTTATCTGTTGTTGACGACAGTGATTTCTATGTTGAAATTCAAGCAAAGCAATCAAGAAAATGAGGATTTAGAAGAAAAAGTTGAGGAAAAAAGAGAAAAAAAGGGTTAAGCCCGTCGGAATGGATCAAAGAAATCGGAAAAATATTTTACAAGTCGTGGAAAATCAGCAAGAATTGGCTCTTGATAGTGAAGAATTCGCTAAATCAAATAGTTGATTATGAACTACTTAAATTGCTGAATAGCTACTAGCAAATCTTATGCCGCTCAGTAATGACTTAAAGAGTAATAAAAATGCTACCTTGTCAGGAAGATAATAGGAGTTTTTTCGAGAAACTGCAAAATGAAAAGGGCTTGGATTTACGGGATTCGCGTGGCAAACGTCACGATTTAGCCGTTGTTTCAGTGGGAGTGATGATTGCTTTATTGAGTAATCGGGATGGTTGTTTATCAAGCATTCGGTGGCAGTCCCGGAAAAATCATTACGAGAAATTGGTTAAGGTTTTAGGGGTGGGAAAAGAAGAAACCCGTTTCGCGCTCGCAATTGCCTTTGATTTTGAGAAAAGTATCAGTTCAGGTTTTTGACCACCTGTTATTTGAAAACTATGGGATTAGATTGAACCAAGCAGAACAAAAATGGTTTGCGATGGACGGAAAAGAAATGAGGGGAAGTATTGAGAAAAAGGCAAAAAGAGGTGAAGCGGTAGTGCAGGCAGTCGCCGACGAGAACTGCCAAGTAGCGGCACAAGATTACTACTCAGGAGAGAAAGAATCAGAGGTCCCAACAGTGCGGAAGTTACTGACAGAAAGTGGCTTAGCCTCAGAGAAGATAAGTTTAGATGCTTTCATTGGAAAGCGAAAACATTGGAAATAATGACGGTTGGAGGAGGCAAATACTTAGCGGGGTTCAAAGAAAATCAAAAAGAGTTTAGCCAAACAACCAGGCTGGTCATGAAAAATAAGCCAATTTTATTCAAATGCCAAACACTAGAAAAAGAACACGGGCGGATCGAAAGCAGGAAGTATGAATTTTACGATATTTTGGAGATGAAAAAAGATGAGAGGTGGAATGAATGCCAAATCAAACCGCGATTAAAGTAATGAGGGAAAGAGAAGAAGTAAAAAGTGGCAAAAAAAGTCGAGAAGAAAGCTATTATCTGACGAATGAAGTGGGAAATTACGAAGAACTAGCCCAAGCAATCAGAGAGCATTGGCAAGTGGAAACAATAATCACCTGCGAGATGTGAGCCTTAAAGAAGACGAAATGCGTTCAAAAAAAAGAGGTTACAAAAAAACAATGGGAGGGATGAAACTTTAGCAATAGCAATTCTGGACAAAACAAAGTGTCAGAATAAAAAGGAGCAGTTGGAAGATTTTGCTGATTATTTTGACAATCTGATTATAACATTAAAGTCTTTCAACTTTTTATAGTGAAAACCCTGTAAATTCCAATTTGGAATCTGAAATCTGAAATTTGAAATTTGAAATTAACAAAAACTATGGCAGACGACATAAAAGATGCCCCAAATCGAGTTGACGGCATTCTAAAAGTAACAGGTAAAGCAAAATATATCGCCGAATGGAGATTTCCGCAGATGGCTTACGGCTATTTGGTTCACAGCACGATTGCGAAGGGCAAAATTCGGGCGATTGATACGAGTGAGGCTGAGAAACAGGCGGGTGTGGTTAAAGTTTTGACGCATCTCAACACGCCGAAATTTGCGAAAGCTGATAATGACAAAACGCATCGCCCATTGCACAATGCTGATATTTTGTTCAGCGGTCAAGCGATTGGCGTAGTCGTGGCGGATACTTTTGAGCAGGCTCGTTACGCCGCATCGCTCGTCAAAATTGAATACGACAAAGAAACTCCAAATACCGATGTCCGCAAACTTTTGGACAAAGCCATTGCAGGTCGCCCGCGCCCCGACAGAGGCAAGCCCGAAGAAGCGTTTGCCAATTCTGCTGTTAAAATTGACGCGGAATACACGATTCCGATTGAACATCATAACGCGATGGAACTCCACGCTTCGGTCGCAAATTGGGAAAATAATAAGTTGACGATTTATGATAAAACCCAAGGAGTAAATACGGTTCGCGGATATTTGGCGGGAATTTTCGGGATTCCGGCGACAGATATTACCGTCCTTGCACCATTTGTCGGTGGCGGTTTTGGTTCGGGTTTGCGTCCTTCGCCCAACACATATTTGACTCCTCTCGTGGCTCGTGGGGTCAAACGCCCCGTCAAACTTGTCTATTCGCGCCGACAAGTTTTTACGGCACACGGCTATCGCCCGTATTCGATTCAAAGACTTAGGATTTCGGCGGATAAATCGGGAAAATTGACCGCCATCATTCACGAAGCGGTTAATAATTCTTCGACCAACGAAGACTCAGTTGAGGGAATTACGGGCATTTCACGCAATCTGTATGCGTGTCCAAACGTCAAAACCGAAGGAAAATTTGTCCGAACCGATATGCAAACGCCCCTCGCAATGCGTGCGCCCGGAATGGTGACAGGGGCTTTCGGTTTGGAGTGTGCATTAGACGAATTAGCCTACGAATTAAAAATTGACCCGCTTGAACTGCGCTTAATCAATTACGCCGAAGTTTCGCCCGAAGACGGAAAACCATTTACTAGCAAAGAATTACGCAAATGTTACAGCGAAGCCGCCAAACGATTCGGTTGGGAAAAACGCAAGCCAGAACCGCGTTCGATGAAAGAAGGGAATTGGCTTATCGGCTATGGAATGGCAACCGGAACTTGGGGGTCGGCGTGGCTTCCCGCATCTGCGCGAATCACTTTGAAATCGGACGGAACAGCAATGATTGAAAGTAGCGTGACCGACATCGGACCGGGAACTTATACTGCACTTTCAATTATTGCTTCTAAAAATTTAGGCTTGCCGATTGAAAAAATCAAAACCGTTTTAGGCGACAGCACTCTGCCGTCTGCACCGATTCAAGGAGGTTCGTTCACGACTGCAAGTGTTGGAACTGCCGTCCAAGAAGGCGCACAAGTCGTTCTCAAAAAACTTTTTGAAATGGCTAAATTCGGCGATTATAAGTTTGAAGATGTACAAAATTGAAAATGGAAAGTTTGTTGCCAAAGACGGTAAAAGCGTTTCTTTTGTTGAGGTTTTACAGAAAAACAACCTCCCCCAAATTGCCGAAACCTACAATTCCACTCCAAATACAAGTGAGCGAAGCAAATACACCATCGCCTCGCACGGAGCTCAATTTGCCGAAGTAAAGGTTGACGAAGAACTCGGAATTATCAAAGTTACGAGAGTTGTAGAAATAACAGCGGCAGGCAAAATTATCAACCCAAAGGGCGCGCATTCGCAAGAAATCGGCGGCGTGGTTTGGGGAATCGGAATGGCTTTAACGGAAGAAACTCAAGTCGATCATCGTTACGGGCGCATTATGAATCCGAATTTTGCGGGCTATTACATTCCTGCTCACGCCGACGTGATGGGTGTTGACACAGGTTTCGTTGAAGAGATAGACACAATCGTTAATCCATTGGGTGTCAAAGGTTTAGGTGAATTGGGAATGGTCGGAGTTCCGGCAGCAATCGCCAATGCAATTTATCACGCCACCGGAAAACGAATGCGAAATTTGCCGATTACGCCGGACAAAATTTTGCAATAAAACCACGTTTGGCAACTTGCAAAAGAGAGGTTTTTTAGTTACCATCAATGTTTTGCTACTGGCTCAAAGTCTCAGCAAAAGTATTTGATAACTTAAAATGCAAGGGTGGTCGAGTGGTTAATGGCATCGGGCTGTAAACCCGACGGAGTAATATCCTACATAGGTTCAAATCCTATCCCTTGCACCATTTGCGGGAGTAGCTCAGTTGGTAGAGCGTCAGCCTTCCAAGCTGAATGTCGCGAGTTCGAGTCTCGTCTCCCGCTCCAATTTTTGCAAATAAGCCCGAGTAGCTCAGGGGTAGAGCGCATCCTTGGTAAGGATGAGGTCATGGGTTCAAATCCCATCTTGGGCTTTACGAAATTTTTATTATTTTATTTGAGGGAATAAATAGAAAATGTGCAAAAGAGAAATTCGATAGAAGCAAACCACACGTCAATATAGGGACGATAGGACACGTTGATCACGGCAAGACGACGTTGACGGCGGCGATTACGAAAGTGATGAGTAAGCATAATCCGAAGATGGTTTTTCGGTCATTTGATTCGATTGATAATGCGCCGGAGGAAAAGGCTCGGGGGATTACGATTGCGACCGCTCACGTTGAGTATGAAACTGCGAATCGTCATTATGCCCACGTTGATTGTCCGGGACACGCTGATTACGTTAAGAATATGATTACCGGAGCGGCACAGATGGACGGCGCGATTTTAGTTGTCGCTGCGACCGATGGACCGATGCCACAGACTCGTGAACATATTCTCCTTGCGCGTCAGGTTGGAGTTCCATCCATCGTGGTCTTTATGAACAAAGTGGATATGGTGGATGACGAAGAATTGCTCGAATTGGTAGAACTGGAAATCAGGGAATTGTTGTCAATCTATGAATTCCCTGGAGATGACATTCCGGTCATTCGGGGATCAGCCTTGAAAGCCTTGGAAGGTGATCCTGAATGGGAAAAGACAGTTGATGAATTGATGGCAGCGGTGGATAGTTTTATTCCAACTCCAGCCCGCGAAACGGACAAACCGTTTTTGATGCCGGTGGAAGATATATTCACGATTCAAGGACGTGGAACGGTAGCGACTGGAAGAATCGAGCGAGGAATCATCAAAATCAATGAGCCGGTCGAAATTGTGGGAATCAAAGACACGCAGAATTCGGTTTGCACGGGAGTTGAGATGTTCAAGAAACTTCTGGACGAAGGACGAGCGGGAGACAATGTGGGATTACTTTTAAGGGGAGTAGATCGGAAAGCGATTGAAAGAGGACAAGTAATTGCGAAACCGGGAACGATTAAACCGCATAAGAAATTCAAAGCCGAAGCATATGTTTTGACGAAAGAAGAGGGTGGACGACACACCCCATTTTTCACGGGATATCGACCGCAGTTTTATTTTAGAACGACAGATGTGACAGGAGTTGCTAATTTGCCACAAGGAGTGGAAATGGTGATGCCGGGAGACAATATAGCGATGGACATTGAGTTAATCAATTCGATTGCGATGGAAAAAGGATTAAGATTTGCTATTCGAGAGGGTGGCAGAACAGTTGGAGCCGGAACGGTTTCGGATATTATTGAATAGTTTGATAATTTCAGATTTCAGATTTCAGATTTCAAATTGATGGAATCTGAAATCTGGAATCTGAAATGAGGTAATTAAATGCCACGCGATAACATTATTTTACAGTGTACCGAATGCAAAGAACGCAATTACGTTACTACCAAAAACAAAAAGAATACTCCGGCTAGGTTGGAATTCAAAAAGTTTTGTAGTCGTTGCCGAAAGCATCAGTTACATAGGGAAAACAAATAGTCAGAAATTCCAGATTGCATATTTCAGATTCCAAATTTGAAGTTTGGAATTTTGAATCTGGAATTTTTAATCTTAGGGGTATGGTGTCAATGGTTAGCATGGAGGTCTCCAAAACCTTAGGTTCGGGTTCGAGTCCTGATACCCCTGCCATCAAATTTTGAGGTAAAAATGTCAGACGCAGTTGACACCCTAGAAAAAAAAGGTGGAAACGAAAAAGTAGGGGCGGGCGAGTTTATCAAACAAACTCGTGAAGAACTGAACAAAGTTTCGTTTCCTTCAACCGAAGATGTCAGAGGGACGACTTTAATTGTTGTCCTGAATGTCATTTTCTTTGCTATTTTCCTGTTTTTGGTTGACCAAGGATGGGTTTATGTTTTTCAGGCAATTGAATGGATTGTCAATAAAATTGTCGGATTATAAAAGATGAGACTTTGGTATTTCATTCACACTTATTCGGGACACGAAAACAAAGTAGTCGAGAGCCTTCGGGCGCGCATCCGCGACCTCGAACTCGGCGAATTGATTACGTCTGTTTTGTTGCCGAAAGAAACGGTGGTCGAGATGCGCGGAAATAAACGCATCGAATCCTCTCGAATGTTTTATCCGGGTTATGTCCTCGTTGAAATCGAATGCGATGAACGCGGGCGCATTCCCGATAATGTTTTTCACGCTATCAAATCAACGCCGAAAGTGACAGGTTTTCTCGGAGGTAAAAATCCGACTCCTTTAACTCAGGAAGAGGTTGACCAAATTGTTCACAATGTTGAGATTGCGGCGGAAAAACCGAAACCGAAATTTTCGTATCATCTTGAAGAAGTGGTGCGGATTAAATCAGGTCCGTTTGCAAGTTTTACGGGCAAGGTTGAAGAAATTAACGAAGAAAAGACGACTTTGAAGGTGACAGTCACGATTTTTGGACGCGCCACTCCGGTCGAACTCAATTTCTTGGATGTCGAAAAAGTTACTTTTGCAGAGGAAGAATAACGTTAGAGTTACGCCTTTAGGCGTGATTCAATGCGAATATCTAAAAACTTGGTTGAAAAAAGACAACGTAAATAACGGCTGAAGCCGTAACTCTGAACAAAAAATGAGGACATTTTTGAGTTTATTTAAAAACTCAAAATCGTAAATCGAAATTATGGCTAAAAAGATTACAGGTTACATTAAATTACAAATTCCGGCAGGTAAAGCAAATCCTGCTCCGCCGATTGGTCCGGCACTCGGACAACACGGCGTGAATATTATGGAATTTTGTAAAGCGTTTAACGCGAAGACGCAAAACGATGACCCCGATATGAAAATTCCGGTGGTGATTACCGTTTATGCAGATCGCTCGTTCACTTTTGAGACAAAAACTCCACCTGCCGCCGATTTGATTCGCAAGGCAATTGGCTTAGCAAAAGGCTCAGCAACAGCCAATAAAGTAAAAGTTGGCACAATTTCCGCCGCCCAAATTGAAGAAATTGCTAAGAAAAAAATGACGGATTTGAATACCACAAATTTGGAAGCCGCGATTCACACCATTTCGGGAACGGCGAAAAGTATGGGCGTAACAATTGAAGGATGAAGGCAGAGGGATGAGGGATGAAAAAATCCGAATCCCCAAGTTTTCACCAAAATAAATAGGGAGAAATGCTTGCGGAATATCCGTAAATTCAAAAACATTTCGTTTGAACCTAAATAATTAAATGAAAAAGGGTAAAAAATACCGTGCGGCTCTTGAAAAATATGAGCCAAACAAAAAGTATTCGCTCGAAGAAGGCATCACAACAGTCAAAAATATTGCTTCTGCCAACTTTGACGAAACAGTTGAATTGACAATGTGGTTGGGGGTTGACCCTCGAAAAGCCGATCAGATGGTTCGCGGAACTGTGGTTTTGCCGAACGGGTTAGGCGGAAAAGCCAAAATTGTAGTGGTGGTCGCCCAAGGCGAAAAGGTTCGAGAAGCCGAAGAAGCTGGTGCAGACTTTGCCGGTGCAGATGACATCGTGGACAAAATCAAAGGCGGCTGGCTGGAATTTGATACTTTGATTGCGACACCCGATATGATGGGTAAAATCGGTTCTTTGGGTAAGGTTTTAGGACCGCGCGGTTTGATGCCGAATCCGAAAACCGGAACGGTCACGATGGATGTCAAAACTGCAGTTCAAGAAACTAAAGCCGGAAAGGTTGAATATCGGGTTGATAAAACGGGCGTTATCCATTCCCCGGTCGGTAAAGTTTCTTTCGATGTCACAAAATTGAAGGAAAATGCGAAAACTTTGATTGATGCGGTGATTAAAGCCAAACCATCGACTTCAAAAGGTCGTTACGTCAAAAAAGTTAATTTGGCGGCAACTATGAGTCCGGGCGTTTTGCTCGATGAATTAGCTTTAGTTTAGTGAGGAGCGAGTAAAGAAGATGAAAAATAGAGAAACAAAACAGAAAGATTTAAACGCCCTCACCGAGCAGTTGAACAACCGCGAATTCGGCGATGGTCGTTAGTTTTAACAAATTAACCGTCACCAAAGACCAAGAATTTCGCCATAAACTGCGCGAAACGGGTGCAAAATATCAAGTTGTCAAAAACACTTTGGCACGAATCGCCGTCAAAGGAACGCAATTTGAAGATGCGACTCCGCATTTCAAAGGTGTCACCGGAATTGCTTGGACGGAAAGCGATGCCATTGTTTTATCGAAAATCGTCACGAAATTCGTTAAAGACAACGCTGATATTTATACTTTCAAAGCAGGCGTTGTTGAAGGAAAAGTTTATGATGCCAAGCAGGTCGAAACAATCGCCAACTTGCCATCAAAAGAAGAGCTTATTTCAAAATTGATGTTTGTCATTAACGCTCAAGCCCAACGGATTGCAACAGTTATCAATGCTGTTCCGCGTAATTTGGCGGTCGTTATCAAACAAATCGGTGAAAGCAAAGGTGACGGTCAACCGAAGAGCAGAAAACTGAAGCTGTGGTTGCGGTTGAGCCGCTGAGTGATTCGGAAGAAGTTGTTGTCGCAGAGGAAGCTCAAGCGGAAGAAACCGCACAAGTTTCCGAACCAAGTGCTGAAGCGGTAGAGAACACAGAAACCGCAGAAGAAACTGTGGCAGATGCAACCGAAGAAAAATCGGAATAAAAATTTTTCGGAAGCCGTAAACCAAGGTAGAAAAAGTCGAAGCGAAAAGTCAGATCGCTTTTACGGCTCAGATAAAGTTTTAAGGAGATGCAAACCGACAAACTTTGTCCCGTGGGTTCTGAACGGCAAATTTAACAATAAACAAAGAACCCTATGTGGAGGAAAAATTAAAAATCATGGCTATTACAAAAGCAGATGTTATTGAGTATTTGAAAGGTATTTCATTATTAGAAGCATCGGAATTGGTGAAAGAACTTGAAGAAGTTTTTGGTGTTTCAGCCGCCGCTGCCGCTCCTGTGGCAATGGTTGCTGCCGCTGGTGGTGGAGATGCTCCGGCAGCAGAAGTAAAAGATTCGTTTGATGTAGTTTTGACTGCCGCCGGTCAAGCTAAAATCAATGTTATCAAACTTGTTCGTGAAATCACGGGCTTGGGCTTAAAAGAAGCTAAAGATTTGGTTGACAGCGCACCGAAAGCGGTTAAAGAAGGCGTTTCAGCCGATGAAGCCGAAGGAATGAAAGCTAAATTGACCGAAGCTGGCGCGACAGTTGAAGTTAAATAGTTTCCTTGATAAACTGAACGGCAAGCACGAGTTTTTTTAACTGGGCTTGCCGTCTCATGGAATTTGTGGGATTCAGCTAAATAGTTGAATTTCTTGGGTTTAGAAGAGAAATTTTTCTCGTTAGACTAAATTGGAGAGTTGGTGTCCTTTTTGGCACTCTCAAAAAACATAAACGAAGCATAACTGCTTTTTAAGCGGTCTGGGCAAACTTTACCCTGACCGCATTTGCCGTCTTTTGTTGAAAATAGTGTTTAGGAAAGCCTTACTAAACGCATCCTATCAGCAAAAGCCATTTAAATCAACAAAAATTTTCTTCAAGGCTTTCATTTTGAAAAAAAAGATTATGATTGCTAATCCGCTTCAAACAAAAACCAACGGTCTTGGACGCAGAACGAGTCGTGCGCCTGAGCGAGTAGATTTTTCAAAAATTAAAACCGCCGCCCGAATTCCGAATCTAATCGAAGTTCAGAGGGAATCTTATAACCGATTTTTGCAGATGGATTTATTGCCCGAAGAGCGCGATACCATCGGTTTGCAGTCGGTTTTTGGCTCAATTTTCCCCGTTTCAGATTTTCGTGGAACGGCAATGCTGGAATTTGTCGAATATCAAATTGGCAACTGGCAATGCAAATGCGGACTGCTCGAAGGTCTCGAACATTTGCGGGCAAACTGTAAAGATTGTGGTGCAAAAATCAAAGTTGACCCGTTCAATCCCGCCGAAGTTTTGTGTAACAACTGTGGAATTTTTAACGCAGTTCGCCCAAAACTTTGCTCAAATTGCGGTGAGCCGGTTGGATTGAAACACAAACACGACCAACAGGAATGTCAGGAACGTGGGATGAGTTACAGCGTTCCGCTCAAAGTCAAAATTCGGCTGACGGTTTATGATAAAGACCCCGAAACGGGCATTTCGAGCATCCGTGACATCAAAGAAGAAGACGTTTTCTTTGGCGAAATTCCGCTGATGACCGAGAATGGAACTTTTATCATCAACGGCACGGAGCGCGTCATCGTTTCGCAATTGCACCGTTCGCCGGGAGTTTTCTTCAAAGGTGATAAGGGCGTTTATATTGCTAAAGTGATTCCGTATCGCGGTTCGTGGATTGAATTTGAATACGACCAAAAGAATATTTTGCATGCTCGTCTGGGCAAACGTAAAATTCTTGCCACCATCTTTTTGCGTGCGCTGGGGCTGTGGCTCAAACCGCAAATTGATATGAAAACGGTGCTGAATGACAGTCTTTTGGAAGAAATCATCAAAAATTCCAATTTTGCCAATTCCGATATTTTGCGCGAGTTTTACACGATTGACGAAGTTCGTCTGGATAAAGGAAAAGTCTTTGTTAAGGTCAAAGAAGAAGGCGAAACCAACCTCGTTGGAATGCGCGGCGAAACGAAATCAAAGGAAAAGATGATGCCGTAGTTCGCGCCGGAAAGAAAATTGCGTCTTCTGCGATTAAGGAATTGCGAAAACTCGGAATCAAAGAAGTAGAAGTTGGTCAGACTGATTTTGAAGGTGCATTTGCATTAGAAGATGTAGTAAATACCGAAACCGGCGAAGTTATTCTCGAAGCCAGCAACGAAATTACGTCTGCCAAACTGCAACAAATTATCGAGGAAGGCGTGGAAAATTTCACCGTTTTCTTCCCTGAAAAAGACGCGATGGGAACTGTTCTCGTCCAGACTTTGAAAAAAGATTCGATCAGCAAACCGGTTGACGCGCTTTTGGAAATTTATCGCAAAATGCGTCCGGGCGATCCGCCGACTGTTCCAACGGCTTACAAACTTGTTGGAAGGAATGTTTTTCGATGCGCGACGCTTTGATTTGTCACGCGTTGGACGCTTGAAATTCAATATCAAAATGGGCAGACCCGAACGCGACCGAATTACGGATCCGCTTCTTTCCAGCCAAAGATTTTACCGAAGTTGTGGCATATCTTTTGCGAATGAAGAAGGAAGGCGACTTTTTCAAACAAGACGACATTGACCATCTGGGCAATCGTCGGGTGCGAGCGGTTGGCGAACTGCTGGAAAATCAATTCCGCATCGGTTTGGAAAGAATGGAACGGGCGATTAAAGAAAAAATGTCCATTCAACAAGATATGTTCACGACTATGCCGCGTGATTTGGTCAATGCCAAACCCGTGACGGCGGCGGTGCGCGAATTCTTTGGTTCGTCACAACTTTCGCAGTTTATGGATCAAACCAATCCGCTTTCGGAAATTACGCACAAACGTCGTCTTTCCGCACTCGGACCGGGCGGTTTGTCGCGTGAACGTGCCGGATTTGAAGTCCGCGACGTGCATCCGACTCACTATGGTCGAATCTGTCCGATTGAAACGCCTGAAGGTCCGAACATCGGTTTGATTTCATCGCTTTCGTGTTTTGCGCGAATCAATGAATTCGGGTTTATCGAATCGCCGTATCGCAAAGTGATTGATGGTCGGGTGGTCGAATTCGTCAAAATTCATAATGGCGGCGATACGCCATTTAAGCCGAAAGACCACGTTCCGCTCGAAGATGTCGAAGCGGCAAATGCCAAATTGAAAGAGGGACAAAAGCCACGCCGAATTTGTTTCCGAACCATTTTATTTAACGGCTTGGAACGAAGATAAATACATCATCGGACAGGCAAATATTGAGTTGGACGAAAAAGGTTATATCGTCAATGAACGCAATGCTGTCGCGAATTGCGGGAGAATTTACAACCGCCGAACGTGCGGTGATTCAATATTTGGACGTTTCGCCGAAACAACTCGTTTCGGTTGCAGCTTCGCTCGTTCCATTTTTAGAAAATGACGATGCCAACCGTGCTCTGATGGGCGCGAATATGCAACGCCAATCAGTTCCGCTCTTGCGAGCTGAAGCCCCATTTGTGGGAACCGGAATGGAACACATTGCGGCGCGGGATTCGGGCGCGGTAGTCATTGCAAACGTGACGGCGTGGTTGATTACGTTGATTCGGAACGGATTATCGTCAAAGCCGACCACAATGTTGACGGCACGATTTCGCGTGAAGTGACGGCGGATATTTATTCGCTGGTCAAATTCAAACGCTCTAACCAAAACACTTGCATCAATCAACGGGCGATTGTTCAGGTTGGCGAACGGGTTTTGAAAGGTCAGGTCATTGCCGATGGACCTTGCACCGATAAAGGCGAACTCGCACTTGGACGAAACGTGATGGTGGCGTTTATGCCGTGGCGCGGTTACAACTTTGAGGATGCGATTTTGGTTTCAGAACGACTCGTGAAAGATGATTATTACACTTCGATTCACATTGAAGAACTCGAAATCGAAGCGCGTGATACCAAACTCGGACCCGAAGAAATTACCCGCGATATTCCAAATGTCGGCGAAAATATGCTCCGCGATTTGGACGAATCGGGCATTATCCGCATCGGCGCACAGGTCAAACCGGGTTCGATTCTGGTCGGAAAAGTTACGCCGAAAGGTGAAACTCAACTGACGGCGGAAGAAAAATTGCTTCGCGCAATTTTCGGTGAAAAAGCCGGAGACGTGAAAGATGCAAGTTTGACTGCACCTCCGGGAATTGACGGAACGGTGGTTGATGTTCAAGTTTTCACCCGCAAAGGGCAAGAAAAAGATGAGCGTTCGCTCGACATCGAAGCCTTGGAAGAAGACGATTTGCGTCGCAATCTTGAAGACGAAATTCGGATCTTGAGCGAACAACGCGATGAACGGATTTATGAACTTTTTGATGGTCGCAAATTGGCTAAAGATTTGGTTGACGACAATGAAGTCTTGATTCAAAAAGGCGAAACCATTACTCGTGAAATGTTGAAAGGGATTTCGATCAAAATTCTTCGCAAAGCGGAAGTTGCCGCGTAGCGGCTCGGATGTGACAGCGGAAATTAAGGAATACGAACAACGCACCGAGCGTCAAATCAATATTTTGAGCGACATTTACGAGGAAAAAATCACCAAATTAAAACAAGGTGATGAGCTTCCGCCGGGAGTTATCAAACTCGTCAAAGTCTTTATCGCGATGAAACGCAAACTTTCAGTCGGCGATAAAATGGCTGGTCGTCACGGTAACAAAGGGGTTATCGCCCGCATTTTGCCGGAAGAAGATATGCCGTATTTGCCGGATGGAACGCCGGTTGAAATCGTCTTAATCCGCTGGGCGTGCCATCGCGGATGAACGTCGGACAGATTCTCGAAACGCATTTGGGTTGGGCGGCAAAAATGCTCGGTCTGCATTTTGCAACCCCTGTTTTTGACGGGGCGCGAGAGCCGGAAATTAAAGAATATATCGGCAAAGCCAATGATCGTTTCGGATGAACTCAGATTTGCCGAATATGGTTGGACCATCGGGCAAAACTCGTCTTTATGATGGTTTAACCGGCGAACAATTTGAGCAAAAAGTAACGGTTGGTTACATTTATATGCTCAAACTTTCGCATCTTGTTGACGATAAGATTCACGCTCGTTCAATCGGACCATACTCGCTGATTACCCAACAACCGCTCGGCGGTAAAGCTCAATTCGGCGGACAAAGATTTGGGGAAATGGAAGTTTGGGCGTTGGAAGCCTACGGCGCGGCGCATATCTTGCAAGAACTTTTAACCTGTAAATCAGACGATGTTGCAGGACGCTCGAAGATTTATGAAGCCATCGTCAAAGGCGAAGCGAATTTTGAAGCGGGAATTCCTGAATCGTTCAACGTGCTGGTGCGCGAACTTCAATCATTGTGTTTGGATGTGGAACTCATCACCGAAGAAAATATTGATAAAGAAGCTCTCACAGCAGGCGTTGGCGAGGTTCTTAGCGTTGGCGTTGGACTAGAGTAGAAGTCTGAAGTTATAAGTCTTAAGTTGTAAGCAAGAAAGTTCCGACTCAAGACTCAAGACTCAAGACTCAAGACTTTTGGAGAAAAAAATGTTTCAAAGACAGGAAAATAAGACACAATTAACACCACATTTTGAAGCGATTCGGATTAGTCTGGCTTCGCCGGAAAAAATTCGTTCGTGGTCACACGGCGAAGTAACAAAACCTGAAACAATCAATTACCGCACCTTTAAACCCGAACGTGACGGGTTGTTCTGCGCTCGCATTTTCGGTCCTGTTTCGGACTGGGAATGTCTCTGCGGAAAATATAAACGGATGAAGCATCGCGGAGTAATCTGCGATAAATGCGGAGTCGAAGTAACGCAAGCCAAAGTGCGCCGCGAACGTCTCGGACATATCGAATTGGCGAGTCCGTGTTCACACGTTTGGTTTTTCAAAGGTTTGCCGTCACGCATCGGACATCTTTTGGACATCACTTTGCGCGACCTCGAAAAAATTCTTTATTTTGAATTGTATATCGTGATTGACCCGGGCGAAGTTCCGGGGCTCAAAGAAAAAGACTTGCTGACCGATGAACGCTATCGTGAATTGATGCGCGATCATCCGCATCAATTTGTCGCCAAAATGGGCGCGGAAGCCATCAAAGAACTTTTGATGAAAGTTGACATTCCAGAACTTGTGGTCGAACTTCGTCAAAAGATGCGCGAAGAAAATTCGCAGCAAAAGAAACTGAAATATTCCAAACGGCTGAAAGTTTCAAATTCATTTTTGAAGTCAAACAATAAACCCGAATGGATGATTTTGGATGTCATTCCGGTCATCCCGCCCGAACTTCGCCCACTAGTGCCATTGGACGGCGGACGTTTTGCGACTTCGGATTTGAATGATTTTATCGCCGCGTCATCAATCGCAATAATCGTTTGAAAAAATTGATTGAATTGCGTGCTCCGGAAGTCATCGTCCGCAACGAAAAACGGATGTTGCAGGAAGCGGTTGACGCACTTTTTGATAATGGTCGTCGTGGTCGCGTTTTGCGCGGCGCAAACAATCGTCCGTTGAAATCTTTGTCGGGAACATTGAAAGGAAAACAAGGTCGTTTCCGTCAGAATCTGCTCGGAAAACGGGTTGACTATTCGGGACGTTCGGTTATCGTAGTCGGTCCTGAACTCAAATTGCATCAATGCGGTTTGCCGAAGAAAATGGCTTTGGAATTATTCAAACCATTTATTTATAACAAATTAGAAAAAGACGGACACGCCGCGACCATCAAACAAGCGCGTGAAATGGTTGAACGCCAAGAGCCAGTCGTGTGGGACATTTTGGAAGAAGTGATTAAAGAACATCCGGTTTTGTTAAATCGCGCCCCAACGCTTCACCGTCTCGGAATCCAAGCCTTTGAGCCGGTTTTGGTTGAAGGAAAAGCGATCAAAATTCATCCGCTCGTCTGCACCGCTTTCAATGCGGACTTTGACGGCGACCAAATGGCGGTTCACATTCCGCTCTCGCCGGAAGCTCAAATTGAAGCTAGTGTCTTGATGCTCGCTTCCAACAATTTGCTTTCGCCGGCTTCGGGGCAACCGATTGCCGTTCCTTCGCAAGACATCGTTTTAGGTTGTTATTACCTGACTCGGAGTCGTGATGGATTGAAAGGCGAAGGCAAAGCGTTTAATACGATTGACGAAGTTATGTTGGCTTTGGATGCCAAATTTGTCGAAACCCAAACCAAAATCAGACTTCGCTTGAAAGGCGATTTCATTGATTTGACGACTGAACACAACACTCAAGATGTGATGCGGGCGAATGTTCAGAAAGATGTCAATCGGCTGGTTGAAACGACTGTCGGACGAGTAATTTTCAATGAACGTCTGTTGCGCGATGGCTTGCCGTTTGTCAATGGAATGTTGAAGAAGAAAGGCTTGCAATCGCTCGTCAATTTCTGTCATCTGCGGCTCGGACACGAGCAAACCGTGGCTTTGCTTGATGATTTGAAAACGATGGGATTTCTTTATGCGACCAAAGCGGGAATGTCAGTCGGGATTGACGATATGGTTACGCCGCCGAGCAAAAAAGCCATCATTGCGGCAGCGCGGGTGGAAGTGGATAAATTCCAGAAACAACACGAAGAAGGCGCGATGACCGAATTGGAACGCTCAAACAAAGTAACCAAAATTTGGTCGGATGTCACCGATCATGTGGCGAAAGAAATGTTCATCGCGATGGATAAGCGCGAAAAAGAACGCAACGAACTCAATCCGATTCTGGTCATGGCTGATTCGGGAGCGAGAGGTTCGGAAGCGCAAATTCGTCAACTTGCCGGGATGCGCGGATTGATGGCAAAACCAAACGGAGAAATCATCGAAACGCCGATTGTGGCTAATTTCCGCGAAGGTTTGAACGTTTTGCAATACTTTATTTCGACGCACGGCGCAAGAAAAGGTTTGGCAGATACGGCACTCAAAACGGCTGATTCGGGTTATTTGACCCGCCGTTTGGTTGATGTCGCGCAAGACGTAATTATCTCCGAAGGTGATTGCGAAACAGTCAAAGGAATTTGGGCGGAAGCAATTATCCGAAACGGTGAAGAAGTTGAATCGCTGCGTGACCGAATTGTCGGACGCTCATCGCTGGACGACATTATTGATCCGGTTGATAGCAACACCATTGTTGAAGCTAATGCTGAAATCAATGAAGACCTCGCTAATCAAGTTCAAATGTCAGGCTTGTTAGGTGTGCGGATTCGTTCGGTGTTGACCTGCGAATCTCGGCGCGGTGTTTGTGTCAAATGTTACGGACGTAATTTGGCGACGGGTAGAACCGTCGAAATCGGTGAAGCGGTTGGCGTGATCGCCGCCCAATCAATCGGCGAACCCGGCACGCAGTTGACCATGAGAACCTTCCACGTTGGCGGAACGGCGCGACTCGAACAAGAAACCAAACACGCCGCCGCGATGGATGGAACGGTTAAATATCTCGAACTAAAAACCATCATCAACCGTCAAGGCGAAATCATTGCCAGTAAGCGACAAGGCGAATTGGCTCTGATGGATGAGCGGGGACGTGAAGTGGCTCGATATTCAATCGTTTATGGAGCGCACGTCAAAGTTAAGGATGGCGCAAAAGTCAAAGAAGATGATGTTTTGGCGACTTGGGATCCATTTACCTTTGCGATTTTGTCCGAAGTTTCAGGCACCGTGAAATATCAAGACCTCAAAGAAGGCAAAACAGTAGAGGAAGAAATTGATAAGGTTTCTTCGCAAAAACGTCTGGTGGTCAAAGATTCGGATGAAAAACATCAGCCGCGTCTGGAAATCCGCGATGGCAATAAAGTCTTGAAAACCTATCAAATGCCGATTCGGGCTAACCTTATTGTTGAAGATGGACAAGCGGTTGAAGCAGGCGATACGATTGCCAAGATTCCGCGTGAAACCACCAAAACCAAAGACATTGTGGGCGGTTTGCCACGGGTGGTCGAACTTTTTGAAGCGCGTCGTCCGGGTGAAACTGCGATGATGTCGGAAATTAACGGAACAGTTAAATTTGGCGCGATTTCAAAAGGTAAGCGCAAAATTATCATCGTTGGCGATGATGGAATCGAACGCGAATATGACATTCCGCGCAACACGCACATCAACGTGCAAGAAGGCGATTTCGTTAAATCGGGTGAACCGTTGATGGAAGGACCACTCAACCCACACGATATTTTGCGGGTTCTCGGAACTGAAGCCTTGCAAGAATATTTGGTGGACGAAGTGCAAGAAGTCTATCGTCTGCAAGGGGTTACTATCAACGATAAACATATCGAAGTGATTGTTCGTCAGATGTTGCGTTGGGTGCGGATTAAAGATGTCGGCGATACCGATTTCTTGCTCGAAGAACAAGTTGACCGATTCCGGTACGAAGACGAAAATCGTCGGGTGACGGAAATTGACGGACAACCTGCCAGTGCCGAACCGATGCTTTTGGGAATCACGAAGGCTTCGCTTTCGACCGATTCATTTATTTCGGCGGCATCCTTCCAAGAAACCACTCGCGTTTTGACCGAAGCGGCAATTTCAGGTCGGATTGATTATCTACGAGGTTTAAAAGAAAACGTCATTATGGGACGACTGATTCCGGCTGGAACAGGGATGAAATTCTATCGCAATGTCGAGGTTGACTATGATCCAACCGTCAATCAAAAAGAAGAGCGCGAAGATGAATTTGTTCCGATTATTACGGGCGGAATGGATTTACCCGATAATTCGATGGATGTTCCTTTGGTTGAATCCGAGATGGACGGCTTTTCAATCGAAGACGTGGACGGCGAACCTTTTATTGATGAACCCGAAGAAGTTTTTGATATGGAAGCAGTGGATGAAACCCTAATTGATGATTTGGACGATGATGATTTTTAATCGTTAAAATTTATTCAAATTTTGATTTGTACAAATTAGTAATGCCACCGAAGAGTTAATCTAAGGTGGCATTTTTATATTTGACTTAAACTTTAAGCCGCTACTTGTTTGCTGATTGCGTCTTTGGCTTGTCCGGCTAAATTGGCAAATCCATCCGGTTGATTGACTGCCATATCGGCTAAGACTTTGCGGTCTAGTTCGATTCCGGCAACCTTCAAACCGTGCATAAAGTTTGAATAATTTGTTCCATTCAAACGGGCTGCCGCACCGATTCTGACAATCCACAATGAACGAAAATCACGTTTTTTCAATTTTCTGCCGGTATAGGCAAATTTTAAGGCTCTTTCAACCGATTCTTTCGCCGAACGATAAAGTTTCGACTTTGTTCCTCTGTAGCCTTTGGCTAAGGCTAATATTTTTTTGCGCTTTGCAACGCGCTTATTTCCACGTTTTACTCTTGGCATGTTTCCTCCAATTGAATCATTTGTTCATTGATTCATTGATTCATTTTTAAGGATAATCGCAATAACAATGATTCAATCTAACAATGGGCAAATGAGTAAATTTCTTTAATTTCTTCCGTATGGCAACATCGTTTCGACACGTTTTTGATCGCCTTCCGAAACCAATACATCTTTATCCAAACCACGTTTACGTTTGGTGGTTTTTTTTGTCAAAATATGACGAGCGTGCGAATGTCCGCGTTTGAACTTGCCTGAAGCAGTCGAACGAAAACGCTTTGCTGCGCCTTTATGTGTTTTTAATTTTGGCATTATTACTCCTTGTTAATTTCGTTATCAAATAAAATCTTATTCCGGTTTTTCCGCAGGGTTTTCAGTTTTCGGTTTGTCGGGTTTTGGCATATTCTTTTTCGGAACGAGAATCATAAACATCTGATAACCTTCCATTTTTGGATAAACCTCGACATCCGCCACTTCCTTTAATTCCTCACGCATCCGCGCCAGAATTTTTGAACCGAGTTCGCGGTGAGACATTTCGCGTCCACGAAATGCAATTGCCGCCCGCACCTTATCGCCGTCAAGTAGCCAGCCTTTCGCTCGCTCTACGCGGTATCCGTAATCGTGATCATCCGTTCCGGGACGAAATTTCACTTCTTTTACTTCCACTTTGACCTGTTTTTTCTTGGCTTCGTGAGTTTTCTTTTTCTGCTCGTAAAGAAACTTTCCGTAGTCAATAATTTTGCAAACAGGTGGCTGAGCATTGGGCGCGATTTCAACTAAATCCAAGCCCATTTCGCGGGCTTTTTGAACCGCATCTCGCGTATCCATTACGCCAAGTGCTTCACCATCTTCTGTCACCACACGAACGGCAGGAATCCGAATTCGCTCATTTGTGCGGTGCAACGGCTCTCTCTTGAATTGTGGACGATTTCCACGACCTCTAAAAACTGCGATAAAAACCTCCTTTGTTAGAATTAAAAATTAAAAATAAAGAATGCAAAATTATTTTGCATTTTCAACTTTGCATTTTCAATTTATTCAAATCCGATAGCTCTCGTTTCTTTCAATTTCCGAGCTATTTCCTTAAATTCAGCCAAAGTCATTTGTCCGATGTCGCCTTGTCTGCGCTCACGAACCGTAACTTTGTTTTCTTCCAATTCCTTGTCGCCAAGGACTAACATAAATGGAATTTGTTGTAATTGTGCGTGGCGAATTTTCGCACCAATTTTTTCTGAGCGAAAATCTGCTTCGACTCGGAAACCTAATTCTTTCAATTCCTTCAAAATACTTTCGGCGTATTCGCTGATTCTATCAGTAATCGGCAAAATTGCAACTTGCACGGGCGCGAGCCAAAACGGGAATGCACCTGCAAAATGTTCGATTAGAACCCCAAAAAATCTTTCCATCGAGCCAAACAAAGCGCGATGAATCATTACCGGACGATGCCTATTTCCATCGTCGCCTGCATATTCCAATTCAAATCTTTCGGGCAGATTAAAATCGAGTTGAATCGTGCCAAGCTGCCAAATTCTACCGATGGCATCTTCGATTTTGATGTCAATTTTGGGACCGTAAAAGGCGGCTTCACCTTCGATTCTTTCGTAAGAAATTCCGCGTTCTTTTAAGGCATTCGCCAACGAATTTTCAGCGTTTTCCCAATCCTTGTCCGCGCCGAGATAACCTTTGTTTTCAGCTCCGCCGCGCACCGAAAGTTCAAATTTTACCTTTTCAAAGCCGTAGGTGTTGAAAACGAAAATCGCAAAATCGAGACAATCGGCAACTTCTTCGCGCACTTGGTCAGGGCGGACGAAAAGATGAGCATCATCAACCGTAAAACCGCGACAGCGCATCAAACCGTGAACGGTTCCCGAAAGTTCGGCTCGATAAACCGTTCCCATTTCAGAATATCGTTGCGGCAAATCTCGGTAAGATTTTGGCGAAGCCTTGTAAATTCCGATGTGAAACGGACAATTCATCGGTTTCAAACGATATTCTTCGTCCTCAATCGAAGTCGGAGCATACATTCCATCGGCATAATTTTCTTCGTGTCCGCTGATTTCCCAAAGTTTGCGTTTAGCGATGTGCGGCGTAAAAACGAAGCTGTAACCGCGTTTTTGGAGTTGTTCCTTCAAGAGATTTTCCATCTCCATCCGCATCACTCCGCCTTTCGGATGCCAGAAAATTAAGCCTTGACCGTAATCGTCGTTAATCGAAAACAAATCAAGCTCTTTGCCCAATTTGCGATGATCGCGTTTTTCGGCTTCTTCGCGTTGTTTAACCCAATTATCAAGCTCTTCTTGAGTTGCAAACGCCGTTCCGTAAATACGTTGCATCTGCTCATTTTCCGCGTCACCTTTCCAGTATGCGCCAGATAAAGCCAACAATTTGAATGCTTTAAGTTTGCCAGTGTGTCCAACGTGCGGACCTAAGCAAAAGTCAACAAATTGCGTTCCATCAATATAATAAGCAGTTGCAGTTGCGTCGGCTTTTTCGTTAATCAATTCACATTTCAAAGGTTCGTTACGACCTTCAAACAGTTTGACCAACTCATTTTTAGCAATAACTTCACGGCGATAAACGAGATTTCGTTTCGCCAAATCGCGCATTTTCTTTTCGATAACTGGCAAATCCGCTTCGGTCAAAGCACGCGGAGCAATCACATCGTAATAAAACCCATAACGCGCATCGTCCATCAACGCGGGACCAACGCCAAGTTTTGTATCGGGAAACAAATCAAGAATCGCGGCGGCAAGCAAATGCGCGGTTGAATGTCGGATGACTTCCAAACCGTCGCGGGTGTTTGTGACAATCGGCTCAATCGAAATAACTTCGTCAGTTGTGTCTAATTGAACAGACAAATCAACCTCTGCACCGTTCACTTTCGCCGCAATGGTGTTCTTTAAAACATCACGGTCAAACGCCTTAATCGCATCCAAAACGGAAATCGCTTCGGAAAACTCCTGAATTTTCTCGCCAAATTTTATTTGCATAACTTTGTTAATTGTTAATTGTTAATCCTTAATTGTTAATGCTTGTGTTTGAAGCTCTTATCAATTATCAACTATCAATTATCAACTAACAGACTACTACTTTTATTTGATTTGATTCGATAAGAGCGACTTTGCTTTGTGCTAATAAAAGCACGGTTTTCACGCCATTAGAAGCGTGTCGTAGTAGTTCGAGTTATAGCAAAGTTCTTAGTTAGCATCTTATCAAAAAATGTTGACAGGAATTTCGCCTGTCGAGTAAAGATGAAATACTAGCATTTGGTTGAGGCAAATGCAAGTTTTGGCAATATTCAATGATTTTTTTCAGTTATCGCCCACTTTTTCTACTTTTTCGTTTCGGCGGACGATTTCTATCTCGCGGCTCAGTTGGCTTAAATTTAGTGCGAGTTTTCTTTCGTTTGGCGCGGTCGTTAGGAAACTCAGGTGCTTTTCTAGGAGCTTTTGAGGCAGTTTCAAAATTTGCATTGGGTTCAGTTGCCAGCCGAATATCAACGGATTGGCTTCTGATTTTGCTGTGCGACATTTGGCTCAAAACTTGAGCAACAAACTCTTTTGGCACGTCAACTAGCGTAAATCTATCATTGACATCAATTGCGCCGATGGCTTTGCCCGGAACATTAGCTTCGTTGGCGATTGCTCCGACAAAATCGGCGGGCGAGACTCGATGTTTGCGCCCGACATTGAAAAATAATTTGACCATTCCCGATTCGGGATAATGGAATTTGGTATTTTCCATCGGTTCGGCTTTGACCTCTAAAGTTTTATCGCCAACCGCCAAAAATATTGCCGCCGCCGCAACTTCGGCAATGTCGCAGCCGTTTTCTTCGGCAAAATCTTCGACCAACGATAGGTATAATTCCAAATCTTGATCAGTCAAGACCGACATTATTTTTTCTTTGAGACTGGAAACTCGACGTTCCATAATATCGGCTTGAGTCGGCAGTTTGAGCGGCTCAATTTGTTGTTTGGTATATTGCTCAATGTCGCGTTTCATCCGAATTTGGCGCGGTGTGACAAACAAAATTGATTTGCCGGTTCGTCCAGCGCGTCCCGTTCGTCCAATGCGATGAACATACGATTCAGTATCGCCGGGCATATCATAATTGACGACAATTCCGATTCGTTCAACGTCCAATCCGCGAGCCGCAACATCAGTTGCTACTACGATTTCAACCTTGCCGGCTTTTAGTTGTTTAATGACGGCTTCGCGTTGATTTTGATTCATATCGCCGTGCATTGCTTCGACCGAATATCCGCGAGCCTTGAGTTTATCAACCAGTTTATCGCAACCCATTTTCGTCCGTTGAAAAATTAAAACTGATTCTTCATCGGTTGATTCGGCTTCTAAAATTTTGGTTAAAACATCAGTTTTCTGACTTTCAGCAACGTTAATGTAAAATTGTTTAATCGCGGGAACGGTTAAAGTTTTGCGTTCAATCTCAATGTTTACAGCATTTTGCAGATGTCGTTCAGCAATTCGGCGAACCTCTTTTGGCATCGTAGCGGAAAATAGCGCAGTTTGTCGTTCCTTTGGTGTGTGGCTCAAAATCCATTCCACATCGTCAATAAAACCCATCCGCAACATTTCATCTGCTTCGTCTAAAACGACCATTTTTAGTTCAGAAAATTCAATCGTTTCGCGCCTGATATGATCCATTACTCGACCCGGTGTGCCAACAATAATTTGCACGCCGCTTCGTAAATGTTTGACTTGTTGAAAGATAGATTGTCCGCCATAAACAGGCAGAACTCGCACATTTTTCAGATATTTGGCGTAACTATGAATCGCTTCGGCTACTTGGATGGCAAGTTCACGAGTCGGCGTGAGAACAATCGCCTGTAGCGCGCGACTGCCGACCTCAATATTATGCAAAATCGGTAGGGCAAACGCCGCAGTTTTTCCGGTTCCGGTTTGCGCTTGACCAATAATGTCGCTTCCGGCAACTAAAATCGGAATAGTTTTTATTTGAATAGGTGAAGGTGTTTCGTAGCCAATTTCTTTGACTGCCTTGATTATTTCATCGCTCAAACCAAACTGATTGAACGATTCGTTGTTTTCTTTGATAGAACTCATAACCTTCTAGTTTATGTTATTTGGAAAGTTTTCGCTGAAATTGGTGCAGATTTCTTTGGATGGAAACTAGAAAGGAATTATTGGAGTGAACTAAAAACAAAAAATCGCCACCGAATTGATGACGATTAAATGTTTGTAAATAATAGTCGATGGGAGACTTGAACTCCCGACCCCTACCGTGTCAAGGTAGTGCTCTACCACTGAGCTAACCGACTAAAATCCGCCTTATTAAAAGCGAACAATTAGAATGCCAAAACACGCGCAACCTGTCAAGTTTTGGCTACTTGGAAATTTAATCTTTGAGTTCTCTATTCAAACAAACTAGGTTGATGACCGCTTTCAAAAGCAAAACGTTTAAACATACTTGGGTCGTTGATTTCCTCTAATCCCCCATAACGATTTATTGTTTGTTTCATTAGGGTAATGGTTTCTTTCAAATGGTTAAAAATCTCATCGGTAGTAAATCGAAGAACTGACCAACCTAAACTTTCAAGCAAATTATTTCGCTTTTTGTCACGCTTTACATCATCGGGTTTAGAATGAAAAGTATCGCCATCACATTCAACATCAATATTCCGATCTTTACAGAAAAGAGCAAAATCAAGATAGAAAAATTGTTTATCTGTTCCAACCAGATATTGACGTTCAGCAGTAATTTTTTCCGACTTTAGAGCATCCCAAACTGTTTCTTCGATTGGACTTTCTTGAAAAACATCGTTAATTTCTTTGGCGGTTTGGAAACGCCTCAAAGTGGTTGAAATAAATAAAATCCTTCGTAGGCGATGACTGACAATCGGCTCTGGAAGTAGTTGTAAATTATCAAATTCAATTTTGAAATATTCATTATCGGCTTTGGGGTCTAGTTTTAAATCGGGGAGTAATTCTTTTCGTTTCACAACTGAGATGCGTTGCACTTCACCAAACCAGCGAATTGAGAATGCCTCGTCTGCAAAAAGTTTTGTCTGATAAAAGGCAAGATAATTGAGGTTGTAGTCGCGGACAATTTGAGGCGCACTTTTGACCGGAATCCGATACCAACCTTGCTCTTGAGCAATAGCAAAATCTTTTTTACTATTCATTAGTGCAATCAAAACATCTTTTTTGACCTTAACTTTCATCGTAATTCGACAAGTATAAACTTTGTTGCCTTCTGTTCCTAAAATAAATCAATTCTTTGCGATAAATCTACCGTTCACCCAGCCCCTTGTTCCGTTGTAAATGACGGGATACCAAGTTGCCTTACCCGATTTTACCCCACCACCAACTACTTTCAACCCTGTTGCATTAGGCGGAATTTTTGCCAAATAACTTTTCAAATCTCCCGCACTCGGACGCAAATATAAAACATCGTGGCTGGCAACTCCGACCACTCGATAAGTTGTTTCTGTTGGAGTTGGTGTGGGTGTCGGCGTAGCTGTCGAAGTCTCTTTTGGCGTTGGAGTTGCGAAACTTTTGACAGTTGGTTCGGAAGTTGGCTTAGCCGTTGGAGAAGTTTGTAGTTGATTTTGTTTTTCAGGAGTCGGCGAAGGTGATTTGCTCAATTCGGTCTTTTCCTTTGGTTCATTATTCAACCAAACCCAAATGCCGATGCCTCCGCCGAGCAGAAAAAGTAACAATAAACCAATGGTCGAATAAATCCAAACTGCGCTAACGCCTTGTTTTTCAACAGTTGGCTGAGTAATTGGCTCAGTTTGAACATTTGAATCGGTTCGATTTGGACTTACTTCAGTCACTGCAATTGCAGGAAGTTGTAAGGTTTGCTCCGAAATGTTTTCATCGAAAATCAAGGTTGTTCCGTCACTCAAACAATAAGAAAGCGTGTCATCGGTATAACTGCTCTGACATTGCGGACATTTCTTCATAAAATCAGCCTTTGATGTATTTTATCAAATCTTTTTGATCTATGCCTTCTCCAAGTTTGCAAATTTTTCTATCAATTTTTTCTGTCCAAAACCAGGGAAACTGACCGTAAGTTTGACATTATCGCCCGTCCCTTCGCGCCGTAACACCAAGCCTTTGCCGTATTTAGCGTGCCGGACGTGACTGCCGGGAACAAATGCGTGGGGAGTAGGGAGTGGGGAGTAGGGAGTGTTTTGTGATGAGGCTGACTTTAGATTTTCAAAAGCGGACGGCTTTGAAATAGTCGGTTTCTCATCCTCTCGACTCTCGTCCTTCGTCCCTCGACTCTTAAAAAACTCCGCAATCGCGTCGGTCGAATTGTAAGTCTTTCCGGTGTAAAGGTTTTTAGGTTTATTGTATTGTTGCTCCTCGCCTCGCAATACCTTGGCGGTTTGTTTAGCGGTTTTGTAGGTCGAACTTCTTGCGTATGAAAGCCAAGATGAGCCGCGCGAAATATCTTCCAACAAATCAAGCGGCATTTCGTTTAAAAACATCGAAGGTTCAGCAGTCATTTCCGAGCCATAAGTCCGACGACTTTGAGCGTGTGAAATATAAAGCATTTTTTCCGCGCGAGTGATTGCAACATACGCCAAACGACGTTCTTCTTCAAGTTCGTTTGGGTCATTGATGCTCCGTGAATGTGGAAAAATTCCGTCTTCCATTCCGACTAAAAATACTACCGGAAACTCCAAACCTTTGGCTGAATGGACGGTCATCATCGTGACGGCGGCGTTGCGGTCAAATTTATCCGTATCCGAACTAAGTGCCGCGTGGTCAATGAAATCCCGAAGACCGTTCGCCTCTTGTTTATCGTAATCAACCGCTGCGTTGACCAATTCCTCAAGGTTTTCCAGCCGTCCCGCCGATTCATCCGAATTTTCTTCGCGCAACATATTTGCGTAGCCCGTGTCTTCAATTGCCGAAATTACAACATCTGTGACAGGACGTTCAGTTGCGACAGATTCGCTGACTTTGTTGGAGAGTTTTTCGATGATTGATTTGAATTTTTTCAACGATTCCAAAGCCCTCGGCGTTAAATTCCGCGGCTGGTCATATTTTTCGTCAGTGATGATCGCAATCGCTTCCCAAATTGAAGTGCCAAAGTCTTTTGCTCTCACACTTAGCTCATCCAAACTATGATTTTCCCAGACCGCGAGTCGGCGTATTGATAACCCGATTCAAAGCAATATCGTCAAACGGATTAAGGGCTAGTTTCAAATAAGAAATAACGTCTTTGATTTCGGCGCGTTCGTAAAAAGAAAAACCGCCGACAATGTTGTAATCAATTCTGGTGCGGCGCAAAGCTTCTTCAAAAAGACGCGATTGAGCATTTGTCCGATAAAGAATTGCAATCTTTTCTTTCGGATTATAACGCCGATGTTGTTCAATTTTTTGTGCCACATAACGCGCTTCGTAATCGCCGTCAAGTGCCTGAAAATAATTGATTTTGTCGCCTGAATCTTTGTCCGTCCAAAGTTTTTTATCCTTGCGTTGTGTGTTGTTGGCGATGACCGAATGCGCGACATCAAGAATCTTTTGCGTTGAACGGTAATTTTGTTCGAGCAGAATCGTTTTGGTATTCGGATAATGCTGTTTCAAACTCCAAAATGTTGCGAATATCAGCCTGACGGAATTTGTAAATTGATTGATCGGGATCGCCCACCACGCAAATATTTTGTTGTTTTTCGGTCAGATATTTGACCAAAGCAAGTTGCAAAGGATTCGTATCCTGATATTCGTCAACCAAAATATATTTGAATTTATTATTATATTTTTCGCGGACTTCGGTAGATTTTCGCAATAATTTGACGGTTTTAATCATTAAATCGTCAAAATCGAGCGAGTTAGAATTATTCAGACGTTCCTCGTAAAGTTTGAAAACACGGGCGATAGCATTTCGTTTTTCATCAGTGTATTCGATTGAAGAAGCAAACATCTCAAAATCTTCGCCGCGATTTTTGGCGGAAGAAATTGCCGATAATACCTGTCGGGCGGCGAGTTGTTTTTCGTCCAAACCGATGTCTTTGACGCAAGCCTTGATTACTTTTATTGAATCATCCGTGTCGTAAATTGTGAAAGATTTGTTAAAACCCTCGCCAAGATGTTCAATATCTTGGCGCAAAATGCGAACACAAAGACTGTGAAAAGTAGAAATCAGAGGCGCAGATTGCAATCCGCGACCTTTCAGACTCATTTCGACACGTTCCCGCATTTCACCTGCCGCTTTGTTGGTAAAAGTGACAGCCAAAATATTAAAGGGCGCAACTCCTTTTTCGGCAATCAGATACGCGATGCGGAGCGTAATCACGCGAGTTTTACCCGAACCCGCCCCTGCTAGAACAAGAACCGCGCCTTCAGTAGTTTCAACGGCTATTCGTTGCTGTGGATTTAGACTTGAAAGGATTTCCATAGATTTTGTTAATTGTTAATGGTAAATCGTTGGTCGCTTGAGGTCAAAGAGATATTAAGATAAGAAAAAATGGCAAAGTTCTTTTTGAAAATAAAAATTGCCGTTGTCTAGATTATTTCCGCACTCTTTTTGGATACTTTATTGCGTTAAACCATCGCTTTCCATCTTTGTTCATACTCCATGGATTACTATGTTCTCGTAAGTTTGGAAGTAATTCTACATCAATGTCAGATTCAAGAATTTGTCTACAAACTCGTGAAACCGACGGTTGTAAAGTCGTTTATCTTCTTTTTCGCTTGGGGAAAGAAGAATGCCTCCGATTGAATTTTTCCTTTTTGACCTGCTCATTTTTTTTAACACCTCCGTCAAAAAAATGGCAGTTCAAAAATCCTCCTATATTTGTTCTGAATAACTTTCATTATTTTACCAACGCTTGAATTTCCTTAAACTTCTCGTGTTTGGCATCCTGCATCAATTCAAAAAGAGCCATCTCCACGTTTGAAGGAAATACTCCGCTTTGTTTCATTTTCTCAATTCCGGTGTGTTTGTCGTGCGTTTTGCGGGATGAAACGCAATCCTGCAAAAGATGAACTTGGAAACCTTCATTCAATAAATCGTGCGCGGTTTGATTAACGCAAATATGCGCCTCGATTCCTGCCAGCACAACTTGGGTTGTCCCTAAAGACTTTAATTTTTCGACAAAAGAAGTTGCACTGCAAGCACTAAACGCAGTTTTTTCTATGATTTCCGAATTGTCAGGCAGACTGTAAAGAATTTCCTCCGCCGTTCTGCCTAGCCCTTTCGGATATTGTTCGGTGACGATAATCGGGACTTCTAAAATTTGAAATCCGCGCACCGCCATCGAAGTTCGGACGGCAATTTCCTCAAAATCGGGAATCGGCGAGCGAAAGGCTTCTTGAATATCTACTACGATTAAGATAGTTTTTTCACGTTTTAAAATATTTGGGTGTTGCATAAATTTTTGGATTTCGGATTACCAAATTGCTACTGCTCCTTGTTCTGACTCTCCCTATCTCCGCGTCTCCGCGTCTCTGTGTCGCTGCTTGCGCTTTTCTCACGTTTATATTGTCTGACAAAAAGGAAAATAGAAACCGTAGAAATAATAATCACAATCAGAAACATCATTGCGATAAAAAGAAGTTCGGATAGCTCGGCATTTGGCATAGCTAAATTTTAGCTTAATGCTTTGCCACTCGTAAAATCTCATCACCAAAAACATTGACAAATTACACAAAGAGAATAAAATTCTTGTTGAAAGGAGCTTCACTAAAAATGAAAAGTTGTAAATTTTTATTCGCGTTTTTCTTGCTCGGATTGGTCTTGGTTTGGTCGAACACTTCGGTTTTAGCCAAAGATGAATGGATTCGGGTTGAGTCAAAAAACTTCCATTTAATCGGCAATGCGGGTGAAAAAGACATTCGCAAAGTTGCTACCAAACTCGAACAATTCCGCGAAACTTTTCGCATTCTTTTTAAAACTGCAAATTTTGATGCCGCCATTCCGACCAATGTTATTGTTTTCAAAAGCGGCTCGGCTTACAAACCGTTTAAGCCCAAACGCGCAGACGGAAAGATTGACAATTTTGTCGCTGGTTATTTCCAGCCCGGCACTGACGTTAATTACATCACGCTTTCGACCGATGGCGAAGATGCTGAAACTTACGGCACGATTTTTCACGAATATGTCCATTTTATGTTGGAAATAAACTTTGGAAAATCCGACATTCCGCCGTGGTTTAACGAGGGTTTAGCCGAATATTATCAAACCTTTGCCATCGAAAAAGACCAGGAAGTGAAATTAGGATTATTTCAGCAAGGACATATTGACCTCTTAGCCCAAAGCCAATTGATGCCACTTGATACGCTTTTTAATATCAGCAATTACGCCCTTCATCAACAAGGCAATCATTCGCGGAGCATTTTTTATGCTCAATCTTGGGCATTGCTCCATTATTTATTGCAAAATCCTAATGCCAATATCAAACAAGGGTTAGACAAATTTTTGCTAGATGTAGGAAAAGATATTTCGCCGGAAAAGGCTTTTCAGAATGCTTTTCAGATGACTTACGCACAGATGGAGAAAGAGCTAAAAAAATATGTCAATCTGGCGGGCTATAAGTATCAAACCGTTACTTTTAAACAAAAACTTACTTTTGATACCGAGATGAAAGTTTCTCCGCTTTCCGAAACCGACACTAACGCCTATTTGGGCGATTTGCTTTATCACACCAATCGTTGGGACGATGCCGAACCGTTTTTGCAAAAAGCCCTTGCCCTGCAACCGAATTCGAGTATGGCAAATACGACCTTGGGAATGGTCAAATTCCGCCAGAAAAAGTTTGACGAAGCCAAAAATTATTTGGAAAAAGCCATCGCCGATAATAACAAAAATCATATCGCTTATTATTATTACGCCTTTCTATTGAGCCGCGAAGGGAGGGATGAATTTGGATACGCCTCGTCATTTAACAAGGAAAAAGTCAGCAAAATGCGGGACGCTCTGCAAAAATCAATAGCGATAAACCCTTCTTTTATAGAAAGTTATGAGATGCTTGGTTTCATCAGTCTGGTCAATAGCGACCAATTAGATGAAACGATTCAACTATTAAAAAAGGCTCTCAGCGTGCAACCCGGCAATCAAAAAATTATTTTAAGAATCGCGGAAATCCTCTCCCGCCAAGAGAAATTTGATGATGCACAGCAAATTGCCGAGAAAATTGCCAAAACATCTGACGAGCCGGAAATAAAATCGCGGGCGGAAAGTTTGTTGAGTCAAATTCAAATGATGCAAAACGTCAAAGCCCGAAATGAAGCCTCTCGAAAACAATATGAAGAAGCGATGAAAACGGCAAATAATGGCACGGGGCGCACCGTTTTGACCAAGCGGCAAGCTCCAAATCAAAAACAGCCGACACCCGAAGAAATTGCCAAAGTCAGAGAATTGGAAAAACTGATTTCGATAAATCAGGCACTCAAAAAGCCGGCTTCAAACGAAAAACAAATCATCGGACGGATTACTAAAATCACTTGTGCCGGAAAAATTATCACTTACGCCGTTAAAACTGAAACCGGAACGGCTTCAGTATTTAGCAAAGATTTTCAAAATCTGGCGTTAGTTTCTTTTGACGGCGGGGCAGAAAATGTTCCGGTCGGTTGCAACGCCAATTTATCCGCGTTTAATTCAGTTTTGACCTATCAAATTACGAATGCTCCCAAATCCGCGCATTTAGGCGAACTGGTGGCGATTGATTTTGTCCCGAATAATTTTCGATTTGTGGATGAAAGCGAATCTGAGCCGATTAGCACGGTTAATTTACCTTCAAATGAAACAATTGAAACGCCGACATTTCCGGAAAATCCAATTAAAAAAGAACCCCCGACTTTTTCAAATTCAACCCCGGAAGATTTTGAAGAGACTCGCCGAAATGCGATGATGAACGCATTAAAAGAATCTTTGCCGCAACCGCAAACAGGCGAAAAACGCGAGCTGGGTTTTATCGAAAAGGTCGAGTGTGATGACAAAGGGATGTATTTCTTTATGAAAATCGAAAGCCAGCTTTTGAAACTCAAAGCATTGAAGACATTACAGATAACTGCACATACTCCCGATGTCGGAGGCGACCGATTTGGGTGCGGGATGAAACAATTTGGCATTCCGGCAGTCTTTATTTACAAAGAAGACACCAACCCGAAAGCCAAAATCAGGGGCGAACTAATTTCGATTGATTTTGTGCCGAAATCTTTTAAATTGGAGAATTGAGTGCGGGATTGTCAGATTGAATCATTGAATCATTGAATCATTGGAAAACAAAAAAGCAATGAATCAATGAATCAATAGACATTATCGGAAATAAGAAATCATCCACGAAGGGACACGAAGTTTTCACGAAGGAAAGAAAATTTTGGTAATTATCGCAATCTGTGCCGAGCAATGACGATAAACATCTCAAAAAGGAGATAAAAAACTTCGTGTTTGCTTCGTGAAACTTCGTGGATAGTTATTTCCGATAATCTCTAATGACCAAATCATTATTCGAATTATGAAAAGCAGTATTTTTTGGCGAATAGTTTTCCTTTTGGTAGTAAATATTTCATTGGTTACAATCATTTCCGCCAAAGATCAATGGCTTGAAATTCGTTCAACTCATTTCAATTTAGTTGGAAATGCCAATGAAAACGAAATCCGCGAAGTTGCTTTCAAACTCGAACATTTTCACCAAGTTTTTCGCCAAAGTTTTCCTAAATTGAACATCGAAACGCCTTTTCAGACCAATGTTATCGTTTTTAAGGATGATTCAACCTTAAATTCTTATCAACTGCAAACTCCGAAAATCTCCAACAAATATTTTTTAGCGGGCGACGATGCAAATTATGCGATTTTATCAATAAATAATTCGGTAGCCCTTGAACAAATTTACGAAGGCTACGCCAAATTTTTGTTGGAAAATAATATCGGGCGAAAAAATCTTCCGGCTTGGTTGTTTGAAGGTCTGGCAGAATATTTTCAAACTCTCAAAATCAGGGACGGACAAAATGTAGAATTTGGAAATTCACCGAAAAACGTCCAAATTTTGCAACAAAACAAGCTAATTCCTTTTGATATTGTATTTGAAACCGACCATTTTACCCTGCAAAATCAAGGCAATGATCGAAAAAGTATTTTTCGGGCTGAATCTTGGGCATTGATTCAATATTTGTTAAAGGATGAACAAAATTTAGAAAAAATTGAGAAGTTTATCGAAATGCGACAGCTGGGAAGCGATTCCAAAAAGGCTTTGGTCGAATCTTTTCAGACGAGTTTTGCCAAAGTCAGGGAAGAATTTTCCAAGTTTATCCAAATGAATGATTTGGTCAGTCAAACGATAAAACTTGAGATTAAACCGCCAACCGAAACTCTAACTGTTTCAAATATTTTGGAAGCCAAGAGTTACGCTGTTTTAGCAGATTTTTTTTATTACCAACACCGTTTCAAAGAAGCCGAAACCTTGATTGAAAAATCCCTCAAACTTGAACCAAATCAGAGTTTAGCTTTAACCACGCTGGCGTTAATCAAGGCGCAAGGCTATTATTACGAAGAAGCTGAAAAACTCGCCGAAAGAGCCATCAAAATTGAGCCGGATAATTATTTTAACCAGTACCGTTTCGCACTCGCTTTGAGCAAACGCGGGATGACCGAATACGGATTTGTTTCGGGTTATAACGTAACTTTGGCAAATCAAATGCGGGATGCTTTAAAGCAAGCAATCGAGCTAAACCCAAGTTTCTCTGAATCTTACGCGCTCCTTGCATTTGTTAATTTTGTCCGCAATGAGCAATTGGACGAATCACTTGGATTTATCAATCAAGTCTTGCAAACCGCCGCGGGCAATCAAAAATATCAGATTCGCCTTTCCGAAATCCTTCTGCGAAAGGAAAAATTTAGCGAAGCTAGAAAATTAGCCATTCAAGTGTTTCAAAATACGCCCAGCGAAGGCGCAAGACTCTATTCACAAAACACCATTCAGCGAATTGATTCAACCGAATATCAACTCGAACGGATTCGTAATCAAAAGACGAAATATGTGAATGATGACATTGTGACGGAGAAACCTCTGAGCGATGAAGAGATACGAAAATTACGCGAAAAGGCAATCAACGATGAAATCAGAGCAATTCTACGGCGACCAAAGCCGGATGAAAAAAGAGTTTTAGGCAGTTTGACGAAAATCTTCTGTGGCAAAAACAAGGTTGATTTTTTCGTAGTAACGCAAAATGGTTTATTCAAACTTCGATCCAATTCCTTTGATGGAATTATTTTGCTATCGCTGGTCGAAGAAATGTCCGATTATCGTCTGGGTTGCGGAACTTTGGTGAGGGAAAATAACGCCTCAATAATTTTTAAAAGCGATAAGGATTCGGCAAAAACAGGCGAAATTATCTCAATTGAATTTGTGCCGAAAGGATTTAAATTACAAAACTAACAATAGCCAATAGTTCAAAATTTCAAACTATTAAAATAAAGGCAAAACTCTCAACTTGAGAAATCTTGCCCTTTAACTTTTGCCTTTATTATCTGCCCACACCGACATATTCAAAGCCAAGTTCGCGCATAATTTGCGGCTCATAAATATTGCGAAGGTCAGCGATTTTCGGAGATTTGAGCAATTGTTTGACCTTTTCCATATCAAGCGCACGAAACTGATTCCATTCGGTAATGATTACCAACGCATCGGCATCTTTGATGGCATCGTATTCATCAGTTGCGTATTCGATGTCGGGCAAAGAGTGTTTGGCTTCTTCCATCGCAACCGGATCAAAAGCTTTGACAGTCGCGCCGCGTTTTTGCATTTCTTTGATAATGTCAGTCGCCGGAGATTCGCGCATATCATCGGTTTCAGGCTTGAATGAAAGCCCGAAAACGCCGATTTGTTTGCCATTTAAATCACCGACAAGTTTTTCGATTTTCGGCATCATCGCTTGACGCTGATAATTCATTGGCTTTGATAACTGCGTCAACAACCGAAGTTTCCACCCCGATATTTATCGCCAACTTTGGTAAATGCCTTGGTATCTTTCGGAAAACACGAACCGCCGTAACCCGGACCGGGATGCAAAAATTTGCGTCCGATGCGGTTGTCCATTCCCATTCCGCGGGCAACATCGTGAACGTCACACCCAATCGCATCGCAAAGATTGGCGATTTCGTTGATAAAAGTGATTTTTGTCGCTAGAAAGCATTAGCCGCATATTTGATGAGTTCCGCCGCTTCGAGCGAAGTAATCACAATCGGCGTTTCAATCAAATAAAGCGGACGATAAAGGTCTTTCATAATCGCAATCGCATCCGGCTCATTACTGCCGACCACAACTCGGTCAGGACGCATAAAATCATCAATCGCCGCGCCTTCACGCAAAAATTCAGGATTTGAAGCGACTCCGAAATTCGTTTTCGTCGTTTGATTTTCCGAGACAAATTCGCGAAGCCATTTGCCTGTGCCGACCGGAACGGTTGATTTTGTGACCAAAACCTTGTAACCATTCATTGCTTCGGCAATATCTTTAGCGGCTTGCTGATAATAGCTCATATCAGGCGAGCCATCTTCTTTTGGCGGAGTTCCAACCGCCAAGAAAAACGACTAAAGCCTGTTCGACCGCCGATTTAATATCAGTTGTAAAATGAAGCCGTCCGGCTTTGAAATTTTTTTCGACAATCGTATCCAAGCCCCGGTTCATAAATCGGCATTATGTTATTTTTTAAGCCCTCGATTTTCTTTTCATCTACGTCAACACAAGTTACCTCCACGCCGAATTCGGCAAAGCAAGCTCCTGTCACTAATCCAACGTAACCTGTTCCAATAACTGCAATATGCATAAAAAATTAGTTTGTTAAAAGATTCACAAAAGAAAACAAAAATAATGCGAGTCACATTTTGAAATATGACTCGCATAACAGTATGAACATCCTACACTCAAAAAATCAAATGCCTAATGTTCAAAATTTTTATCTGATACCGCTGACTACGACTACTAGGTCCGTTAATATCATCAATTCCGGGCTTTCCTAAAAGAATTGCAGCAGCTACACCACCTGCGGCGGCTATCAATAATGGAGCTAACCAACCGCCACCGGCAACGGGGAATACTCCCGGATTCGGATTCGGTTTCATACAAGGTTTGCAACCTGTTTGGGTCAAATTACCTGCTACTGCATCAGTTCCGGCGGCAACTTGTTTGTCGTTGTTGCCGGTTCTCATCGTGACCAATCCTGAAATTGTATCAACGTGGGTGTGTGAACATTCCACTTCAACCGTGAAAACATCCGCTTGTCCTGCATCTGCAATAGCCACTGCATCTTTAGTGGTAATCGTGGTTGCAATTCCGGCGTTATTTGAAACCCGGACTTTACCTTCTGAAAGAATGCCAGTGATACTGTTATCAGTAAATTTTAAAGTTAAATTTGAACCGGCTAATACTTCAAGACGACCAGTTTTTCCTAAACTGATGATAGCCGATGAATTTGCGCCTGTGACAATGGTGCTGCCTGAAACAACGGTTGAATTTGAAACAACCGATTGACCATTGACAGTAACCTGTCCGGTAACGGTAATTTCGCCTGTAATGTCTTTGGTTCCCGCTAATGCGACCATCGAGTAGACACATCAAAATGGTAATAGCTAGAACTAAACTTGTTGCTTTGTGAATAATGTTTTTGCCGAGCATTTGATTAAATATCCTCCTGTATCAAGCCTGTTGGTATTAAAGCCTTTTAGACTTTTGTTCTAAGTTTTCTAAACTTTACTACTTCAGTTCTTTCCTCAAATTTTATTGCAATGGAATACTAACTCCAAAAAATATAACCTTGTATTTTTTACACGAATTATTTTCCAATGTCAATGAAAATTAGTCATCAAAACGAATTTTAATACTAATTTCTTGATAGACTTACAGACTTTTTAGGGTTCGTCTAAATAATTCGCAACCACTTTACTGAACTATGCTGACAGTATAGTTTAAATTAAACCCAGAATACAACCAGTTTTTTAGTTTTTACGAGATATTTGGCTTATTATTTTAGAAGCTATGCCGTTAATCTAAATTTTCTTTGTATTTTTAAGAATGTTTGGGAAAATCTATTTGTTACTCGACCAAATAAGCCAAAGCAAATTATTTTTTTACCGGAGCAGTTGAATTTCTGACAACCAATTGAGGTTCAGCCGTTAAAGTTTGCGGAATATTGTCTAATTCATTTTTATCCAGATGTTTAAGAAGTGTTTGAGCGGCAAGTTTGCCCATTTCAAAAAGCGGTTGGCGAATTGTTGTCAGAGCCGGATTATGAAATGCGGCAGCATAAATATCGTCAAAACCCAAAACCGACACATCTTCTGGGACCCGCAAACCGACCTCTTGAATCGCCCGAATTGCCCCGATTGCCGAAATATCGTTAAAGGCGAAAAGTGCGGTAAATGGCTGATTATTAGAAAGAATCTTTTTTGGCCGCGACATAGCCAATTTCAGGCGAAGGAATATCGCCTTCGAGTTGGGCGACTAAATCTGAATCTAATTTAATTCCGCGCCGGTTTGCCGCTTCAGTGATGGTTTCCCAACGAATTTCCGTATCCGAACTAAAATCTTGTCCTTTGATAACGGCAATTTTACGATGTCCGAGGGTAAAGAAATGTCCAACCCCAAGTTCGGCGGCGTGTTGATGATTCAAAATGACATTGGTCACACCTTCAATTTCTTCGTGTCCTGAAACTGTGACAATCGGTAAATCTGTTTGAAAACGAATTGGAGTATCAACCGCAATTATTCCTTCAACTTGTCTTTCGATCAACATTTGCGGGTTGTGTTTGAGTAAATCATCCCGATGCAAATGGCTGGCGGTCAGGTAGAAATATCCCTCTTTAGCCAGCACCGATTCTACACCATTTAAAACCATTGCCGAATACCCGTCGCTGAGTTCGGGAACAATCACTCCGAAAGTAAAACTTCTTTGAGCACGTAAAGAACGGGCAAAATAATTTGGACGATAATTAAATTTATCCGCTGCCTCGAAAATCCTATCTTTTGTTTCTTTTGGAATCGAATTTGCGCCCGGCTTATCATTCAAAACCAACGAAAGGGAAGTGATGGATAAACCAAGATGAGCCGCAAGCTCTTTCAGACTAATTCCGCGTTGATTACCACCCGGCTCGCCATTTTTTTGACTTTGTTGTTTCTTTTTCGGCACGGAAGCAGTTTCTCACAGCGACAAATTCAACGCAAGGAGTTTTTAAACGCCAGAAATTAATATTTTTAATGGAGGATATGAAAACTAATCTTGACGCGAGTTTTAGATAATGTTATAACTTTTGAAGTTACTAAAACGATTTACTAAAACGATTTACTCATAATTTAGTCAATTTTGCTCAATGGGTGAGAGCAATTGAGGTGAGTTTTTCACAGACAGAACTTGCCTCGTCTTTTACCAAAAGAACAAGCAGGGTTACGTTATCTTAAATAAAATTTTCTTTGAGAGGTTTCCAAAATGGGTTTAAGTATTAACAAGTCATTCCGTTTAATGTTTTGCGGATTGATGATTTTAGGTTTTAGCACGGTTGCTTTAGCGCAATTTAAGGCTGGTATTCAAGGCACTGTGACCGATAACAACGGTGGAGTTATCCCCGATGCGTCAGTAACATTATTGAATACCGATACCAATCAAACGCAAAAAACGACTGCCAGCGAGAGCGGATTTTATCGTTTTTCGGGACTTGCCCCGGGAAAATATAAAATCACAGCAGAAAAAGACGGCTTTAAGAAAAAAGTCTTTGATAATTTAATCGTTAATGCCGAACAATTGCAGGGCTTTGACATAACTTTAGAAGCCGGCATTATTTCTGAAGTAGTGACGATTGATGCGGGTGAACAACCTTTGCAGACAGAGGATGCCAATATTCGGAAGTCAATTACGACCAAAGAAATTTTGGCGCTTCCACAATCTGGACGCGACCCCTTTGAATTGGCTCGACTGGCTCCCGGAGTTTTTGGTTCGGGTTCTCGCGGTTCAAATGGAAATTCGCAAGGATTGCCAAATACAAGTGGTCCGGGCGGTTCAAATAGCTCAATTTTCGCTACTGAAAATGTCCAGCCGATTTCGGCAAATGGACAGCGTGTTTCCGCCAATAATTATCAGATTGACGGAACCAGCGTCAATAGCCAAACGTGGGGCGGTGGCGCAGTTATTACGCCAAGTCAAGAAAGCGTTAAAGAGGTAATAGTTACTTCTTCAACTTATTCTGCCGAAGATGGAAGAAATAGCGGCGCACAAATAAAGGTTGTTTCACAAAATGGAACTAATCAATGGCACGGAAGCGCATTTTTCAAACTTAACGATCCGGGTTTAAATGCTTTTAATACGATGCCGCGGACGATTGGTAGTCTTAACACAAACGGACCGCAAAGAGTTGAGCGAAAATATAAGGCATACGGCGGAAGTTTTGGCGGACCGATTGTCAAAGATCGGCTATTTTTCTTTTTCACATATGAAGGATTGAAAGAAAATTCAAACAATACTTATCGGTCATTGATTGAAACTTCAACTTTCCGTTCGAGCGTAATTGCGGCACGTCCTAATACTGTGACAGCAAAAGTGTTGGGAGCCGCGGGCGTTGAACCTCGAATTTCACAACTTTTGACTCCGACTTGTGATGGAATTTTTGTTCCCTGCACCATAGTTGGAAACGGAATGGATATTGGTTCGATAACCGGAGCATATAATTCATATGTTCGCTTTGATAATCCCACAACGAGAGATGGCATCGCGGATGTTCAATGGGCGCAATTGTTTAATACGAACGAATTTAGTGGAAATCAGTTCAACGGTCGGATTGACTATCAAGTAACCGAACGAGATAAGTTGACCTTTTCTTCATATTTTGTTCCCAATACAGCTACGAATTCTGATACGAGAGCGCAGAGCCGTCCGCAAGCTGACATTACATCAAAAAGACTAAGTTATGCGTTAGGCTTTATTTACAATCGAACGCTTTCAGCAACGATGACAAACGAAGCACGTTTTAATCTAACCCGTTGGGGATTTGATGAAACTAAGTCAAATCCAGATGCAAATTTAGGACTCCCAAGAGTGGAAATTGAAGGTTTCTTCAGTGATCGCCTGAGATTCGGATTTCCACGTGGACCAAACACTCCGGGCGTAATCAATGAAAAACAATTTGATTTTAGAGATACTTTGACTAATGTTTGGGGCAATCACATTCTAAAATTTGGCGGAGAATATCGCCAAGATCTGAATAGTAACGGCGAGGTTGGCGGCGCGAGACCCCTTTATTCCTTCCATCGCCTTTGGAATTTTGCCAATGGAACGCCTATTTTTGAGGAAATTACAACAAATTTAAGTGGAAAACCTACAGCAAACAATACGAAATTTAAGACCAGTGAATTAGCAGTTTTTGTTCAAGACGACTGGAAGTTTCGTCCGAATTTATCGGTCAATCTTGGGCTTAGATGGAGTTATTATTCTCCCGTGGCGGCTTCTGACGGCGTGCTTGGCAACTTGTTGCTTGATGCAAATGGTGGTTTGGCAGGAGCTAAAATCACGACTGCCAAAGAACTCTATAAAAAAGATTTTAATAATTTCGGTCCGCAACTTGGGTTTGCGTGGAATCCGAATTGGCTGGGTTCAAAACTCGTTATTCGTGGCGGAGGTGGAATGGGGTATGACCGCCTTCCAAATGCGCTTTTGGCAAATGCTCGCAGAAATCCGCCAAATGGCGCGAACTTCGGACTTTGTTGCGGAACTGATAATGAATTCGGAGCTCCCTTCCTAGGCGGACAAATTGCATATGTAGCCAGCAGTGATGGAACGATTTTCGGTTATCCTGCCAACCCGTTACTTGGAGGCGGAACAAATCCTACAAATGGTTTACCAAATGTAGGGGCGGCGGAAATTTACGGTGCGCCACAGGAGTTACCAACTGCGTATGTTTTTCGCTACTCACTAGAAGGACAATACGAACTTCCGGCAAATCTAGTAGCTACCGTTGGTTATCAAGGAAGCCAAGGTCGTCATTTTGTGCGGATTCTTCCGCTTCACATTATGACCACAACCAATTCAAATATTAGCGCGGCATATTTTGCCAGCCCTGATGTCAATTCAAGTTACAATGCGATGATTACTCGTCTGCAAGGTCGTTTGGGCAGACAATTATCCTTTGATATGAATTATCGTTGGAGCAAGAGCATTGACACTTCGTCTTTTGAAGCTCCTTGTGCTTGCACCAATCAAAGTTTTCCGGTTGACCAAAAAGAAGAACGAGGTCCATCGGATTTTGACGTGACTCATAGTTACGTTGCTTCAGCTACTTGGGACATTCCATATATCGAGAATCCTTGGGGAAAAGAGCTTTTTGGCGGATGGCAAGTTAGTTCAATCGTTACTTGGAATAGCGGTTTTCCTTGGACACCAAAGATTTTTGGTTGCTTAAATGGAAATACCAGTTCGAGTAACGGATTCTGTGATCCGCGTCCAACATCGTATAGCGGCGCACAACCGGCAAGTAACTCAAACGATAATTTCCTTCGACCGAACGGAATTTTTGGAGTCGCGGGAACAACAATTTTTGGCACGGCATTTAACGGAAACAGTCCTTTTGCCAATCGTCCCGGCATTGGTCGAAATAGCTTTAGAGGTCCAAGATATTTCAATGTTGATATGACTTTCGCCAAAAAAATCAGTTTGGGCGGTTTCATAAACGAGAATTCAAATATTGACTTACGCTTTAATTTCTTCAATATTCTGAACACTCTCAATTTGGCACCATTCAATTCAAATAGTGATCCGACTCGTATTCAATTAAATCAATTTGGCACGGCTACTAACGCATTATCAGGAAGAGTTGGTGAGGTTCAAATTAGATTTAGTTTCTAAACATGGGGGATAAAATGTGTCAGAGTTTCGTGGAAAACTAGGTTTAGTTGACGCGGGATTTTGGCACATTTTTCTACGATTTTAGTGAAAAACATAGTTTTATTATTCGCCGTTTTAATTTTTTTTGCCTTCAATTTTGAGGTCAATTCGCAAACGAAGGTTTTGGTGGTAGCGGATTTTGACAAAGGCAAAAAGCCGACTAATTTAGGCGAAGATTTTGGCACTTGGGATAAAGATGCAAGCGATTTAACTCAAAGTTGCAAAATGTCGTTTGCCAAAGATGACGCTTTGGGATTAGCCAATGGCAAATCGTTACAATTGGATTACGATGTGGATTCTCCGAATCCGGCATACAACGGTTTTTGGGTGAAAATTAGCAAAGCTCAAACGGCTGAGTTTGACACGCTGAGTTTTTATCTCAAAGGTGATTCAAGCAAAGGTTTTACTTCAAAAATCAGGATTGAATTGAAAGACAAAAAGCGTGGAAAAGCCACGTTTTTAGTTGAAAATATTACGGATAAATGGCAAAAGATTTCTTTAACCTTAGACAAGCGAAGTTTTGACCAAAATCAATCAAAGCCTTTCGAGGAATTTGTCATAGTTTTTGACGATGCTCTTAGTCGCCCGAAAACCGGGAGAATGTTGATTGACCAAATCGAATTTTCTAAAATTTAGTTAAAGTTAGAGTTACGCATTTATGCGTGATTCAACGCGGACAGTTAAATCCGTAGTTGAATCTAGTCAACCAATTTCACGCCTCAAGGCCAATGGCATTAAGTTAAGGAAATTTAGCCGCAGATTTCGCAGATTTCGCAGATGTAGAAAAATTAAGATTCGCGTTTATTCGCGTTTATTCGCGGGCAATTTCTTTTCTTAATTTGTTAAACATCGTTATCTTAATGCCATTAGCCTCAAGGCGTAACTCTAACTATTTTTTCTCGGAAAGTTGTTTGAATAGCTGAAATTCTTTATCTGCTTCGGCTTTTCGTTTGAGACGTGAATAGCTTAGAAAAAGTTGATAGCGAACTTCGGGATTATCAGGCATCAAAGACGAGGCTTTTTGCAAAATCGGCAATGCTTCGGCAAATTTTTGTTGTTTGACCAGCAAACGACCTAAATCGTAATGCGAATTAAAATGATTTTGATTGAGCAAGGTTGCTTTTCGCAAATATTTTTCGGCTTCTATTGATTGATTTCGGTCATTTAACATTGCGCCGAGTAAGGCATTTGAATCAGCGGTTTCTTTCAGTGTGAGGGCTTTTTTAACTTCAGTAATGGCTAAATCATAATTGCCCAGACTGCGTGCGGTAATTGCCAAGAAATATTTGATTTCAGGAATTTTAGGGAAAAGTTCAGAGGCTACTGTGAAAACTTGAAAGGCTTTTTCAACATTTTTCAGAATCAAATATGTTCCACCAAGTCGAACAAAATAAACATCCTTTGATTTATGTTGAGAGATGGCTTTTTCATAAAAGTTGATTGCTTCGGCGTAGAGGTTTTGTTTAACTAATATTTCACCGAGCATAAAATTGGCATCAGCAAAATCGGGTTTGAGTGTCAGAGCATTTTCAAAATATTGATAAGCAATCTCATCATGTGTTTTGCTCGAAAGCAATTAAACCTAAGTAATAAAAAGTTTCGGCAGTTGGAGACCCGGAGTTTAGTTGTTCAAAAATATTGATTGCTTCATCAAGTTTTTTGGTTTGATAAAGTGCTGTGCCAAGTTTGAAAAGAATATCGGAACTATTTGGCTGGATTAGATTAGCCTTTTCCAAAAATTCAACAGCAAGGGGAAAATTTCCAATCGAACTGTAGAGAAAACCAAGATTAATAATACTTTGCGGATGATTCGGATTAAGTTTTAAAGCCGACTCGAAGGTGGAAATGGCATTTTTTTCGCGTTTGGTTTTTGCTAATAAGATGCCAAGATTCGCCAATGGCGAAACAGCTTTTGGATTAAGGCGAATTGATGCTCGGTATTCCGTTTCAGCTTTAACAAAATTGCCTTTTTGATCGTAAATAATGCCAAGCAAATTATGAACATCGGCATTATTCGGAGCAGTTTTTTTTGCTTGCAATAAAACCTTTTCGGCTTCGGCAAAATTACCTGTTTGCAGATAATTAGCGGCTTCAGCCAACGACTTTTTAACGTCAAAGTTTTGTTGCCCAAAGACTGAAAAACTTGAGCAGGCAAAAATAAATGTAAAAATAGTTAGAACATTTTTCATAATGCAAAATCTATTGCATTATAACTTAATAAAACGATTTAGTAGATACAAAATTGAAGGAGTTTTCTATGAAAGCCACAAAACTTTTCGTGCTTCTATTACTTTTTAGTCTGAATTCTCAGCTTGTTTTTTCACAAAAACAATCAGTTGAACAAAAAATCAATGTCTTGCTTGCCAAAATGACTTTGGCGGAAAAACTCGGACAACTCCAACAACTTGACGGCGATTGGGGAACAGGCGAGGCACGTCCCGAACAACTTGAGTTAGCGCGAAAAGGTTTGCTCGGCTCGACACTTAATGTGCGCGGTTTCAAAGGTGCAAACGATTTGCAAAAAGCGGCAATGGAATCACGTTTGAAAATCCCCGTTTTGTTGGGTTTTGATGTCATTCACGGCTATCGCACGATGTTTCCGATTTCGCTCGGAGAATCGGCTAGTTGGGATTTAGAAGCGATTGAAAGGTCAGCGCATATCGCCGCGAAAGAAGCGAAAGCCACGGGGTTGCATTGGACATTTGCGCCGATGGTGGACATTGCCCGCGATCCGCGTTGGGGACGAATTGCGGAAGGCGCAGGCGAAGATACTTTTCTCGGCTCAAAAATCGCTTACGCTCGTGTGCGAGGGTTTCAGGGCGACGATATGAGTGCGGATGACCGCTTAATGGCTTGTGCTAAACACTTTATCGGTTACGGTGCGGCGGAAGCGGGGCGCGATTACAATACAACCGATATGTCTGAACAAACTTTTCGAGACATTTATCTTCCGCCTTTTAAAGCGACGGTTGATGCGGGAGTCGGTTCGTTTATGACTTCATTTAATAGTTTAAATGGCGTTCCTTCGACCGCTAATCCATTACTTTGGAAAACAATTTTAGAAGGCGAATGGAAGTCAAAAGCGTTGGTTGTGACAGATTACAACGCGACCAAAGAATTGGTAAATCACGCAGTTGCCGCCGATGAAACCGAAGCCGCGCAAAAAACTTTGAATGCGGGCGTTGATTTGGAAATGGTTTCCCGCACCATCAATCAAAACGGCGAAAAGTTGTTGAAAGAAGGCAAAATTTCAATGACAACGATTGATGATGCAGTCAGAAGTGTTTTGCGTGCAAAATTTAGAGTCGGTGCATTTGATTACAAACTGGTTGACCCTGCCAAGGAAAAAGCCGCGATGTTGACCGCCGAAAATCGTAAAGCCGCGAGAGAAATTGCTACAAAATCAATGGTTTTGCTGAAAAATGACAACAACACTTTGCCAATTTCTAAATCTGTCAAAAAATTGCCGTAATTGGGTTTCTTGCCAACGACAAGAAAAATATGAACGGAAATTGGGTCGGCGGATGCGAAAGACGCTGATGCCGTGACGTTGATGGAAGGCTTGAAAAATAAACTTGGAAATGGCACAAAGTTAAATTATGCAAGTGGGTTGCGATTTGAAATGCGAAGATACAAAAGGTTTTAAAGATGCCGTCGATGCCGCTAAAGACAGCGATTTTGTCATCATCACAGCGGGCGAAGACCAAGAATGGAGTGCCGAAGCCGCTTCGCGTTCCGACATCGGATTGCCAAAAGGTCAAAGTGAACTTATCAAAGCAATTCACGCCACAGGCAAGCCTTACGCCATAGTTTTGATGAACGGCAGACCTATGACAATCAATTGGGAAGCCGAAAATTCACCCGCGATTTTAGAGACTTGGTTTGCCGGAACGGAAGGCGGAAACGCGATTGCCGATGTGCTTTTTGGCGATGTTAATCCAAGTGGAAAATTGCCCGTCACTTTCCCCGCAATGTTGGACAAATCCCGATTTACTACAACTCTTTGCCAACCGGCAGACCGTATTTGACGAGAAAGAAAAATATACGAGCAAATATCTTGATTCGCCAAATACCCCTTTGTTTCCATTTGGTTACGGTTTGAGCTACACTACTTTCAAACTGTCGAATATGCAACTCAGCGAAACCCGCATCAGCAAAAACGGCACAATCAAAGTTTCAGTTGATTTGGAAAACACAGGCAAACGCGATGGCGCAGAAGTCGTCCAAGTCTATATCCAAGATATGGTTGCAAGCCTTTCGCGCCCCGTCAAAGAGTTAAAAGGTTTCCAAAAAGTCTTTCTGAAAGCGGGCGAAAAACGCAAAGTTGAAATTCCTATCAAAGTATCGGATTTAGGATTTTACAACGCCCAGATGCGCTATGTCGTTGAAGAAGGACAGTTTAGAGTAATGGTCGGCACAGATTCGCAAAACATCAAAGACGAAATGAGCGAATTTTTTACGGTGATTAAGTAGGATTTTTAACGCAAAGACGCAAAGATGCAAAGACGCAAAGTTATTCAAATCAATAAAAAAGAAAGTCTAATTTACCTTATGCTTTCTATGTTCCTATGTTTCTATGTGGTAAATCCTCTTATCGCACAAGAAAAAGGCAAAGATGCCGATTGGGAAAGCGCAGGGAAACAGGGAATCGGGACGGCTTTGAGTTTGAATTCAAAAGTTTGGTTCACTCTGCAAGGCGGTTCGTTGACGGAGGTTTTTTATCCGACGGCGGATAAGGCAAATGTGCAATGGTTACAATTTGTGGTGGTTAATCCGAAGACGAAAAAGGTTGAACGATTAAGAGATTTGAAAAATCACACTATAATTCTCCCATCAATTGCATTTGACGATGCTTATACTTCAAAAAACAGAAAATTCTAGATGTCTATGTTTTGGCACAATGTCAGTTGGAGAAAAACTAAATTGGCGCATTTTTCAAGTCACAATTACAGACCCAGAAAGTAATACTGTTCAAGTCTTAGTTAGTTTTCAAGCAAAAAATAAAGATTTACAACTTTACGCTTATTACAACCCTTCATTGAATAATAGCGGAATGAGCGACACGGCTTGGAATGAGAGTGAATCACTTTTATCACAAGACGGAGAAATTTCTTCGGCATTGTTGGCAAATAAACCTTTAACCGAAATTTCCAGTGGATTTTACGGCGTAAATGATGGATTTGAGCAGTTGCAGAAAGATGGCAAAATTTTTACACCAAACGCGAAAGCCGAAAATGGAAATGTCGCCCAACTTGCCAAAGTAAATTTGGATAAAACGGGTGAAGTTACATTTGCTTTGAGTTTCGGCAAAACTCCGAATGAAGCAATGCAAACTGCTCAAACTTCATTAGCAAAAGGTTTCCCCAAAACATATTCGCAATACTTAAAAGGTTGGAGTGATTATGTCAAAACTTTGCCAACAGTTGAGCAAAAATATCAAGCTCAATTTGATATGTCCGCAATGACTTTACGCGCCCTAGAAGATAAAACTTTTCGCGGTGGAAATGTTGCAAGTTTAAGCAAACCTTGGATTCCAAAAGGTGATGCAAATGGTCCGTATGTCAGCGGTTATCATCTCGTTTGGTCACGCGATTTGTATCAGGTTGCCTCAGCGTATATCGCAATGGGCGATAAAGATTCGGCAAATCGGGCGTTGGAATATCTTTTTACCAAACAGCAAAAGCCTGACGGAAGTTATCCGCAAATGACTTGGCTCGATGGCAGAGTTGTCGGCGATAGTTTGCAGATGGATGAGGTTGCATATCCACTTATTTTGGCGTATCAACTCGGACGAAATGACCACCAAACTTACGAAAAACACATCAAACCAACCGCCGATTTTATTGCCAAAACAGGTCCAACCACCAAACAAGAGCGTTGGGAAGAAAAAGGCGGATACTCTCCTGCCACCATTGCCGCCGAAATTGCAGGATTAGTCTGTGCGGCGGATATTGCAAGCAAAAATGGTGATGAATCATCCGCAAAAGTCTGGCTTGAAAAAGCAGATGATTGGGAGCAAAATGTCGAAAAATGGACGGCGACAACAACTGGAAAATACGGTGACGGCAATTATTATCTGCGTTTGACGAAAAACGGAACGCCTGATGCCGGCGAAAAAATCGAACTCAACAACGGTGCGGGAATTTTTAACGAAAATGAAATTGTTGATGCCGGATTTTTGGAACTTGTTCGGCTCGGCATCAAATCGCCGAATGACCCGTTAATTGTTAAATCTCTGAAAGTTGTGGACGAAGTTTTGAAAGTCGAAACGCCAAACGGCGCAGGTTTTTATCGTTACAATCACGATGGTTACGGCGAATACGAGGATGGAAGAAATTGGAATTACGACAAAACTTGGACTGGAAAAGGTCATCTTTGGGCGTTGCTGACCGGAGAACGTGGACAATACGAAATTGCTCTGCAAAATTATTTTAGAAATTCGGGTGCAAATGTAACTAGCGGAGAATTGGCATTCAAACAAAAGTTAAATGCCACAGAACGTCTTGATTCAATGCAAAAATTCGCCAACGATGGAATGATGATTCCCGAACAAGTTTGGAGTCAAAATAACGGCGTTTTTCCATTTGGCGAGGGCGCAAGGTCGGCAACTCCTTTGGCGTGGTCAATGGCTCAGTTTATTCGGTTGGCGATGAATTTGAAGGCAGGGAAAAATCTTGACACGCCTGAAGTTGTGGCTAGACGTTATGGGAATACCAAGTAAAAAGTAAAAAGTAAAACGGTAAAAAGCAAAATTTAGTTTTAAGTAGTAATGAAATCAGCAAAATATTTATCATTTTTAATTCTAATTTCAGCAATTTTATTTGCTCAAGTATCCGTTTTTCCCCAAACGAAATCAGCGGCAAATAGCTATAAATTCACAGTTGCCAGCGTAGATGACGCATTTTTGGAAGACCTTTCAAAGCGTTCATTTATGTATCTTTGGGAGCAATCTGATGCGAAAACGGGTTTGACGCTTGACCGTGCAAAAACTAACGGAGAAGCGCATCCGTCAACGCATCCGAGTCATAATATTGCGAGTTCGGCGGCGACAGGTTTTGCTTTGACGGGTTTGTGCATTGCGTCTGAACGTGGTTGGGTGACACCTACGCAAGCGAAGGAACGGACTCGAATCACACTCGACTTTTATGCCAATCGCGCTTTTCACAAAAACGGTTGGTTTTATCATTGGCTAGATAAAGTAACGGGCGAAAGACGTTGGCAGAGTGAAATTTCTTCGATTGATACGGCATTGCTTTTGGGTGGAGTTTTGAGTGTTCGCCAATGTTTTGCAGATGACAAACAAATCGTTCAACTTGCTACACAAATTTATGAGCGCATTGATTTTAAGTGGATGCTCGACGGCGATAAATACTATTTATCACACGGTTGGAAACCCGAAACAGGTTTTTTGAAAAACCGCTGGCACGATTACAGCGAAAATGCGAGTTTGTATTTATTGGCAATCGGTTCGCCAACCAAACCGATTCCTTGGCAGAGTTGGTATGCGCTCAAACGGGACAAACGAACCTACAAAAATTACAAATATATCGCCGCCATTTCGTCACTTTTTATTCATCAATATTCGCAAGCGTGGTTTGATTTTCGCAATAAACGTGAACGCTACAAAAACTTCAAAACCAATTATCACGATAATTCTGAAATTGCCTCTCGCGCACAACGTGAATTTTGCAAAGATTTGAGCAAAGAATTTGCTGGGTATGCGAGTAATTTGTGGGGAATTTCGGCTTCAGATAGCGCGAATGGTTATATTGCTTGGGGCGGTCCGCCGCGTGAACCTGCGCTCGATGGAACGATTGTTCCCTACGCTCCGGCGGCTTCGTTGATGTTTGTGCCGGATATTTCTTTGCCTGCTTTGAAGGAGATGAAAGAAAAGTATAGTGATAAAATTTACGGACGCTACGGTTTTGCCGATGCTTTTAATCCAAATACGGGTTGGGTTGGTTCGGATGTCATCGGAATTGATGTCGGAATTACGCTTTTGGGAATCGAAAATTTTCGGACGGGGAATGTCTGGAAGTGGTTTATGCAAAATAAAGAGGCGAAAAACGCCTTGAAACTGACAAAAATTCAATAATTTCAATTTATTGTTTCTCAGATTTTGATTAAATTTCGTTTTATAGTTATTTTATTGTTCAGACTACGAACAAAGTTCCAGAATTATTACAGGAGTAAATTTTAATGAAAAGGATTAAAGGTTTTTTGTTACTAAACCTAATTTTCGCTCTTTTGGCTATTTCGGCTTGTGTTCAAACGCCGACAGACCAAGCCAATAAACCTGCTGAAACAAACAAAACTACGACCGGCACTGATAAAAAAGTGAAAATCGGATTTGCGATGGCAACCGTCAAAGAAGAGCGTTGGCAACGTGACCGCGATGCTTTTGAGGCGCATTGCAAAAAAATGAATGTAGAATGCGAACTCACTTTTGCCAACAACAGCGCGGAAAAACAGTTGAGCGATGTTCAACAATTATTGACCAAAAATATTAATGTGCTGGTGATTGCGCCGCACGATGCCACTCAAGCCGCCCAAATGGTCGAAATGGCAAAGACGAAAGGCATTCCGGTAATCAGCTACGACCGTCTGATAAATTCCGATAAAATTGACGTTTATATCTCGCATCAAGTTCCGGTGATTGGTCGCAAAATTGCCGAATATGCTCTGCAAAAAATTCCGAAAGGCAATTATGTAATGGTTTATGGCGGTTCAACCGACAATAACGCTCACATTATGAAAAAAGAACAGTTGGATGTTTTGAAAGCCGCGATTGATAAAGGCGACATTAAAATTGTGGCTGACCAACACATCACCGATTGGAAACCCGAAGAGGCTTTGAAGTTTACAGAAAACACGATGACTCAAAACGCCGGTAAAATAGATGCTTTTGTGGTTTCAAATGACGGAATGGCGGGCGGAGTGATTTCCGCACTGGGCGATAAAGCCGGAAAAATCATCGTTACCGGACAAGATGCGGAAAAATCTGCGCTTCAACGGATTGCAGAAGGCAAACAATCAATGACAGTTTATAAGCCGATTATTCCACTGGCTAATGCCGCCGTTGAAGCCGCGATTAAACTAGCGAAAAAAGAGCCTTTGTCTGATGCCAAACCTTTTATGAATGACAATCTGAAAAAGGAAATTCCGGCAATTTTGTTAGAAGTTACGGTGGTTGACAAAGACAATTTGCTGACCACGGTTATCAAAGACGGCTTTGTAACTTATGAAGACGTTTATAAAAATGTTCCGGTTGACCAAAGACCGAAACAATAAAACTTACTCATTAGTTCATTGTGTCATTTTATCATTGGCACAATGAATCAATGAATCAATGAATCAATGAATCAATCAAAACCAATTCTTGAAATGCGTTCCATCGTCAAAGAATTCCCCGGTGTGAAAGCTCTGGACGGTGTGACGTTTGACCTTTCTGAAGGCGAGTTTCATTCGCTCGTTGGTGAAAACGGTGCGGGTAAATCAACTTTGATGAAGGTTTTGTCGGGTGTTTATCCCTTTGGAACTTACGGCGGAGATATTGTTATTGAGGGCGAAATTCGGCAATTCAAAACCATTCGTGATTCGGAACACGCAGGTGTTGCCATCATCTTTCAGGAACTTTCGCTGGTCAAAGAATTGACCGTTGGCGAAAACATTTTTTTGGGCAAAGAACCGTCAAAATTCGGTGTCATCAATTGGTCGGAACTTTATCAGAAAGCCTCAAAATTATTGAAAGATTTACATCTACCGATTGATCCGCGCACACCTGTTGGAAACTTGGGAATCGGTCAGCAGCAACTGGTCGAAATCGCCAAAGCCTTGTCTCAAGATGCGAAAATTTTAGTTTTGGATGAGCCAACCGCCGCTTTGACCGAATCGGAGGTCGAAACGCTTTTTGAGATTTTAGGCAAACTCAAAGCGCGTGGCGTGGGAATGATTTATATTTCGCACAAACTTGATGAAGTTTTTAAAATGAGCGATAGAATCACGGTTTTGCGCGATGGAAAAACGGTTGGCACAAACGACGCGAAAGATTTGACGAAAGATAAAGTCATTTCTCTGATGGTCGGGCGTGAGGTCGGCGATATTTTTCCGCAGATTTCGCACGAATTCGGCGAAACGGCTTTGGAAGTGCGAAACGTTTCTACTTTTGACCTTGATAATCCCAATAAAAAACTGGTTGACAATGTTTCTTTCAGCGTTAAAAAAGGCGAAGTTTTAGGGATTTCGGGTTTGATGGGCGCAGGACGTTCGGAACTTTTGATGTCAATTTTCGGGGCGTGGCTCGGCAAATCCGAAGGCGAAATTTTGGTAGAAGGCAGACGGGTTTCGATAAAATCTCCGTCCGAAGCTATCAAACACGGCATTGGTTTTGTGACCGAAGACCGTAAACGATTTGGTTTATTACTCGAACAAACAATTGTTGACAATATGTCTTTGGCAGGTTTGAAACAGATTTCAGGTGCATTTATTACACATCGTTCACGCGAAACAGTAGCCGCTAAAGAAAAAATGCAATCGCTTCGGGTCAAAGCTAATTCTCCTATCACGATTGCCGGAACTCTGTCAGGGGGCAATCAGCAGAAAGTTGTATTAGGAAAGTGGCTATTAACCAATCCGAAAGTCTTATTTTTAGACGAGCCAACCCGTGGAATTGATGTCGGCGCGAAACAAGAAATTTATTCAGAAATCAATAAACTGGCAAAAGAAGGTTTGGCAATCGTTATGGTTTCGTCTGAACTACCCGAAGTTTTGGGGCTTTCAGACCGAGTTATAGTTTTACACGAAGGCAAATTAACGGGTGAATTTTCCAAGTCGGAAGCCACACCGGAAAAAGTAATGGCGGCGGCGACAGCGACGGTTTAAGGCAATAAGTAAAAAATAAAAGGTAAAAGGTAAAAATGCAGAAGATTTTTGTTTTTACTGTATTAAGAAAATTATGAGTGAAAAAGTAGAAAAAAGTGGCTTCAAAATTGAAACTTCGGCTTTACGAGCCTACACGATGTTGGGTGCCTTGATTCTAATTTGGCTGTTTTTTCATTACGCAACTTCGCAAAATTGTCCGAGTTTCTGGGAACTTCTGGGTTTGGATGGTTGGATAAATCATTTGACTCATATGCTCGGTTTTAGTTGGATTAAAGGCGGGACATTTCTCTCGTCAGGCAATTTGTCGAATCTGATGCTGCAAACATCCGTGACCGGTATTTTAGCAGTCGGGATGTTGATGCTGATTATTGCCGGACAGATTGATTTGTCGGTTGGCTCGGTCTTGGCTTTATCGGGCGGGATAGCCGCAATCTCTTTGTCCAATTGGGGTTACGGGCTGATTCCCTCAATAATTTTGGCGATTTTAGTCGGAGTTTTTATCGGATTGATTCACGGAGTCCTGACCGCTTACGGCAAAATTCCGGCGTTTATCGTCACGTTGGGTGGACTGCTGGCATGGCGCGGGGCAATCAAAGGCGTTTCCCGCAGCGAAACTGTGGCGGTGGCAGACCCAATTTTTAAAACTTTTGGGCAAGGCAATTTAACTCTTGTCACAGGTTGGGTTTTAGCGGGTTTGGCGATTCTGGCGATTATGTTTTTAGCTTACCAACGCGCCAAATCACAAAAAGAATACGGACTGGGCGAAGCCGATTTCAAAGGCGAACTTTTAAAAACAATTTTGCCGATTATTGGGATTTTAGCCTTTGTTTTTGCGATGAATTCGTCAAATGGGATTCCGCTTCCGGTTCTGATTTTTGTAATTGTGGCGATTTTTGGAGTGTTTATTACCAATTCGACAACCTTCGGGCGTTACCTTTACGCCATCGGCGGAAATACTGATGCGGCAAGACTTTCGGGAATTAACACAAGGTTGAATATCTTAAAGGTTTATATGCTTTTGGGCGTTTTAACTGGAATTGCGGCGATTGTCTTTACGGCACGACAGGGAAGTGCAACTCCTGATGCGGGAACTCTCAAAGAACTCGAAGCGATTGCGGCTTGCGTCATCGGCGGTGCGAGTTTGATGGGCGGACGCGGAACGGTTTTCGGGGCGTGTCTTGGCGCATTGATTATGGCGAGTCTGGATAATGGAATGTCGCTTTTGAATATCCGCGATTTTGTGCAGGAAATAGTTAAAGGGACAATTCTGGTAGCGGCAGTCGGCGTAGATATGATTGGAAGAAAATCATAATTCTACAATTATTTGCAGGAAACTACTCTGTCAGATAAGATTGACAGCGTTTTCGCTGTAATTTAAATATATTTTTGTGTTAATTTATCTCAGCAAGTGACTAAACACTACAACTTGAAAATGGATAGACAAATCGTAATCGCTTGTGATTTAGGCGGGACAAATTTACGAATGGCAGCGATTGACCACGAAGGGAATATTTTATATCGCACCAAACGTGACACGCCTAAGGTTGACCGTGCCGATGAAATTGTGCGGGCGATGGTCGAATCGGCAAATGAATGTTGTGAATATGTAAAAGATTTGGGAGAAGTGGTTGCCATTGCGATTGCCGCCCCTGCCACCGTCAACGCAGAAAAAGGAATTATCCTAAAAGCTCCGAATGTTCCGGCTTTAGACGGGTTTAGAATTATTGCGACCTTAGAAAATGAACTTAATCTTCATGCAATTCTCGAAAATGACGCAAATGCGGCGGCAGTCGGCGAAAATTGGTTAGGTGCTTCCGAGGGCTTTGATAATTCAATCTGTGTTACGCTGGGAACCGGGGTCGGTGGCGGAATCATCATTGACGGCAAAATTTTACGGGGCGTTGACGGGACAGCGGGCGAGATCGGACATATTTGTGTTGAGCCTTTTGGTGCGCCTTGCGGTTGCGGAAGTCGTGGTTGTGTTGAACAATATTCATCAGCAACAGCAATTGTTCGCCAAACTCAAGAATTGGCATCGCAATATCCAAAGTCGGAATTGCAACACAAAACTCGGCTGACCGCAAAAGATGTTTATGAAGCAGGTTTGCGAGGCGATGAACTGGCTTTAGAGGTTTTTCGCCGACAGGGTTTTTATCTTGGCATTGCTTTGGGAGGATTGATAAACGTATTAAATCCCGAAGTCATCGCCATTGGTGGCGGCGCGGCGGCAGGTTGGGATTTATTTATGCCGCATTTAGAAGAACAGATTGAACAACGAACTTATCGAGAACCGCGCCTACGGGCTAAATTTGAAAAGGCAATCTTGGGCGATGACGCGGGAATTTTAGGAGTCGCAAAACTTGCTTTTGATAAATTAAAAGCAGAGCAAAAATTAACTTTCAGCTCAATTATTTAAGTTATGGACGCTTATCATGAGGTATTAGTAAAACTTTTGGAAGTAACCGATGGCAAAGATTCGGTGATAGTTGATTTCAAGGATTTGGTCCGAAAAGCAGGACTCTTCGGACACTACTCTAATATTTTTGAACGCCTCAATCAAGAAGGTTGGATTTCCGAAGACAGAAGAGCAGATTTTGTCCGAATTACGCATTGGGGAATCGCAGAAGCTAAAAAAGCACTTAAAGTCGGATCAGGCGGGGTTGAAAAGGCAACCAGCGAAAATGCGACCAAAGGGGCGGCTACTGCCAGAGAGTTTGCTTCAATTTTAGAAGGTTTTGCCAAAGATGCTTCCAAAGAAAATTTGAAGAAAGCGGAAAGCAAGTTTATTGAGTTGGAAACTGCTTTTAATCTTGCCAAAAAGGACGCTCGCTAGAGGCTTGTGTCCATCTGTATAATCGTGTATGATAATCGTTTCCTGCAATGCGTAGGACAGTCTCGGTGGGTTTGCGCCCACTTTTTATTTTGGTTGAAAGCGAATGGACAAGAGTTTTCTGACAGCAAAAATTACCGAAATTGCTGCAAAAGTGACAGGTAAGAATAATCTCGAACTGGTCAAGGCGGAAGTTGTCGGCTCAGTTAAAATTCCGATTATTCGCGTTTTTATTGATAAACCAAAAGGGATTTCGCACGAAGATTGCGCCGCCATTAGTTTTGGAATGACCGAGATTTTAGATAAATCGAGTTTTATTTCGCCGGATTATAGGTTGGAAGTTTCGTCGCCTGGTTTGGAACGCGAACTTTATAGTGTTCAAGATTTTGAAAAATTTGTCGGCAGTTTGGCGAAAGTTAAACTCAAAACTGCTATTAACGGACAAAAGAATTTTAGCGGCAGAATCAAGGCGATTGAAGGCGAAACGATAATTTTTACTGACAAAACAAACGGCGAGGTGAAATTTAGTTTTGAAGAAATCGCCAAAGCAAATTTAGAAATTGACATTGAGGAAGAATTTAAAAGAGCAAAAGTTAGTAGTTAAGAGTCAATAGTTGAAAAAATAATTTTGCAACTATTCAACTACTCCATAAAGGAGTTATGACATCCATCGGGCAAAGTATTGAAGCATTATGCACAGAACACGGTTTAGACCGTGAATTAGTGATTGAAGCGATGAAGGACGCGGTTAAAGCGGCGGCTCGGAAACAATTCAAATCGCAAGATAAAACCGGCGAAAGTATCCAAGTTGATTGGAACGATGAAGACGGAGTAATCGAAATTTCGGCGCAAAAAGAAGTGGTCGAAGAGGTCGAAAACCCCTCAGCCGAACTTTCACTCGCAGAAGCCCAAGAACTTGCCGGAGACGAAATTGAAATCGGAGATATGCTTTTGCTTCCTTTGCCAACCGAAGATTTGGGACGCATCGCCGCGCAAACTGCCAAACAAATTTTAGTGCAAAAAGTGCGCGAAGCAGTTCGCGATAAAGTTTATGAAGAATATATTGACCGCAAAGGCGAACTCATCAATGGCACGGTCAAACGCTTTGAACGCGGCGATATGATTATTGATTTGGGCAACAATTTAGAAGCTCTGTTGCCTAAAAATGAACAAGTTAGAAGCGAAAATTGGAATCAAGGTGAACGAATCCGCGTGGTGATTTCCGATATTACCAAAGACCCGAAAGGTCCGCAGATTCGAGTTTCACGCGCTTCTGCAGAACTTTTGAAACGGCTCTTTGAGATGGAAGTTCCCGAAATTTACGATGATACGGTGGTGATAAAATCTGCCGTTCGAGAACCCGGGGATCGTGCCAAAATCGCGGTTACTTCAAATGAAAAAGATGTTGATCCGGTTGGCGCGTGTGTCGGGATGAAAGGGTCGCGGGTGCAATCAATTATCAAAGAATTGCGGGGTGAAAAAATTGACATTATCGAATGGTCGGAAGAGCCTTCGGTTTTTGCGGCAAACGCCCTATCACCTGCCAAGGTCAGCCAAGTGCGAATTTCTGACATCAATAAACGTAAAATGGAAGTCATTGTTACCGAAGACCAACTTTCGTTGGCGATTGGAAAACGCGGGCAAAATGTTCGTCTGGCAACCCGTCTGGTCGGTTGGGATATTGACATCAAAAATGAAACCGAATTGCGACAAGAAATTGCCAAACAGATGGGCAAAATGATGGCTTCCGGCGAAGCTGTTCCGGTTTCGGCTTTGGAAGGCGTTTCTGCCGCTCAAGCCGATGATTTGAAAGCCAAAGGGATCAAAGATGTTGAGACTTTAGCCAAAACTTCGATTGATGATTTGGTTGATACGCTTGATGTTAGTTTGGACGAAGCAGAAAGAATTATTGCTTCGGCGAAAGATGTGGTTGAAGCCAAAAACAGTTTGACGACTGTGGAAAATGAAGAGGAATCAGCGGAAGAAAATGTAGCTGAGGAAACTGCTTCAACTGAAAAAGAGTAAATTTTTTCTACAACTTAATAAAAGGGAAATAAATGTCCGTAGGCAATAAAGTCCGTATTTACGACTTAGCAAAAGAACTTAAACAAGACACCAAACGCATCATGGAAGAGTTGCGCCGTGAAGGGGCAGACGTGAGCGTTCCGTCGAATTCTGTCAACAAAGAATTGGCAGAAAAAATTCGGAATAAATATTTCCCGAAAAAGGAAACTGCGCCGGCACGCGCCATCAAAGTCATTAAAAAAGAAAAGACGGTTGAGTCACCTGTCGAAGAAACGCCGACTATAGTGGAAACTCCCGCCGTTGAGCCAATCCCTCAAGTTGTAGAAAAGAAAGAGGAAAAAGTTATTACAACTGCTACTGCGCCTGCTGTTACGGCAGAAAAAGAAAAACCAAAAACGATTATCAAACCGATCAGGTTAAAGCAACAACCTGTCGTTGCCGAACCGGTGAAGGAAGAAGTCATCGTTCCGCCGATTGAGGTGGTCGAAGAATTGTCGATTGAGGTTGAAGCTGTTGCTCCGGTTGAAGTTGAATTAGAAGAAGAAACGCCTGAAATCGTTGAGCCGATAGTGGAAACTCCAGAAGTGATTGAGCCTCAGCCGAAAGAAGTAACTCCTAAAGCTAAAGTCTTTTCGCCGACCGGAACTAAAGTCAAAATACTTACTTTGACCAAAGAAGCACTTCAAGCCGGATTAAAACAAGGCGAACGAGTGGTCACGGAAAAACCGGCGGTGCAGAAAATTGAACGGGTGCAGACCGAACACGGACGTGACCGGGATCGTGGCAGAAGAGATGTCCGCAAAGATGATCGAGGCGGAAAACGTCCCGAATTGCGCGGAACACCGGGTGAAACTGCGACACCGCAAACAGTTTATACGCCACCCGCTGATGCACGGAAAAAATTTGGTCGGTCTTCAGGTAAGAAGGGGGCTGACCGCAAACACGATGCCAAAACCGGACGCTTTGACGAAAGGGAAATCAATGCTCCGCGACATCGTTCGATTGAAGAACGCATCCTCGACCAAGTTGGAAAAGTTGCTCCACAAGAACTTAAACCTGTCCGTCTGGTCGAAGGAGCAACGGTCAGAGATTTTGCCGAAAAACTCGGCATTGTTCCAAAAGATATTGTTCAATTGCTCATCAAACGTGGAGTTTTTGCCACTCTCAATCAGCCGATTGGTGAAAAAATCGCTGCCGAACTCGGCAAAAATTTCGGTTATGACGTGAGTTTTGTGCCGTTTGAAGAAATGGTAGTCGAGCAGGAATTTGAGGAGCTTATTGCCTCTGATTCGGATGACGTTGAAGCTTCCACGTGCGCCCGTTGTAACTGTGATGGGACACGTTGACCACGGTAAAACTTCTCTGCTCGATGCAATTCGCTCGGCAAATGTGGCGGAAGGCGAAGCGGGCGGAATTACCCAACACATCGGCGCATACAGCGTTTTTGTCAATAATCCCGATAATCCAAACGAAAAACGTCGCGTAGTTTTCCTTGACACACCTGGTCACGAAGCCTTTACGATGATGCGAGCGCGTGGTGCAAAAGCAACAGACGTGGTGATTTTGGTGGTCGCGGCGGATGACGGCGTGATGCCGCAGACGATTGAAGCGATTGACCACTCGAAAGCCGCCGGAGTGCCGATTATTGTGGCAATCAACAAGATTGATAAGCCGGACGCGAATCCTGACAAAGTCAAACAGGGTTTAGCGGTGCAAGGATTGCAACCACAAGATTGGGGTGGCGATGTTGAAATGATTGCGGTCTCTGCCAAAAAGCGCGAGAATCTCGACACTTTGCTCGAAACTGTTTTGCTCCAAGCCGATATTATGGATTTGAAAGCAAGTCCGACTCGTCGTGCTTCGGGCGTGGTTTTGGAAGCCAAATTGGATAAAGGACGTGGTTCGGTAGCCACCGTTTTGGTGCAACAGGGAACTTTGCGAGTGGGCGATCCATTTATTGTTGGACAAGTTCACGGAAAAGTCCGCGCAATGTTTAGCGACCGCGGCGAAATTGTGACCGAAGCGCAACCTGCGACACCGGTTGAAGTTCTCGGATTGCAAGGCGTTCCGCAAGCGGGAGATGCTTTTCAGGTGGTAGCAGATTTGACCAAGCTGTTTCGATTGCCGGACAACGGGCAATGCAAGCGCGACAACGGGCAATGTTGAAAACCACGAAACGCGGTACTTGAATCACTCGGACAAGCCGAATTCAAAGAACTTCTGGTTATTCTCAAAGCTGACGTGCAAGGTTCAGTAGAAGTTCTGCGCGCTACGCTGGAAAAACTTTCGACTGAAAAAGTCAAAGTCCGCGTAATTCGCGCCGGAGTTGGTGCAATCGCCGAATCGGATGTTTTGTTGGCTTCGGCAACCCAAGCCAGCGATACTTCAACGGCTGTGGTCATCATCGGATTCAACGTCCGACCTGAATCGAGAGCGGCAGATGTTGCCAAACAAGAAGAGGTTGATATTCGTCTGCATTCAATCATTTACAAGGTCGAAGAAGAAATTCGCGCCGCGATGATTGGAATGCTCGATGCGATTGAAAAAGAAACGATTCTTGGTAAAGCACTCGTCCAAGATACTTTCAAAGTTACCAAAGTCGGAACGGTGGCAGGTTGTCGCGTCACCGATGGACTTATCAAACGTCAAGCCAAAGCTCGGATTATCCGCGATGGTGTGGTGGTTTGGGAAGGCGATATTGATTCGCTCAAACGTTTCAAAGAAGATGCCAACGAAGTTCGTCAAGGATTTGAATGCGGTATCGGTTTGGTCAATTTCAACGATATTAAGGTAAATGATGAAATCGAAGCCTTTATCGTGGAGAAAATCGCGGCGACGGAACTGTAATTTCAAATTTCAAATTTCAAATTCCAAATTAGAAGAAAAATCTGGAATCTGGAATTAACGGAGAATTTGGAATTTTAAATAAAGTGAGAAGACCTGAAAGAATAGCACAGAGTTTGCGCGAAGAAATTATGGAGATTGTCGGTTACGAACTCGAAGACCCTAGAGTCGAAGCCGTGACCGTGACCGATGTTCGTGTTTCTGATGACCTTCGGGATGCTAAAGTTTTTGTAGTAATCAGCGGGGATGATAAAGAGATTCGAGAGGCGATGAAGGCTCTTCATCACGCGGAAAAATATGTGCGTTCGCAAGTGGCTTTGAATCTAAATATTCACCACGCCCCGCACATTCATTTTGCCCGCGATACGGTCGAAGAAAGAGCCGAGCGAATTGCCGAAATAATAGAAGAATTAAAGGAAAAAGACGAGAGTTTGGAATCTGGAGTTGAGAGTTTGAAAATTTCAGACTGACTCATAATTCAAGGCTCGCGTCTGTTTGATAATGTTAAGTCAAGTAGTAGAACTGATTGAAAATAAGCAAGTTTTTGGAATTACCACGCACGTTCGCCCCGATGGAGACGGAATTGGTTCTTCTTTGGGATTGTGTTGGCTGTTACGCTCTTTGGGCAAAACTGCCGAAGTTATTGTCAGCGATGGAATTCCACCTTCTTATTCAACCCTTCCGGGGGCAGAAGAAATTCGCCACGTCAAACGAAATTGATCGGGAATACGATGCAGTTTTTGTGATCGAATGCTCCGACATTGAACGTCCAAACATCGTCAATCTCGACCGACAATTTACCGTCAATATTGACCATCACGCCACCTGCGAATATTTTGGGACAATTAATTGGATTGATTCAACGGCTTCGGCAGTCGGCGAAATGATTTACAATCTTTGCAAAGCCATCGGCGGAAGCATTTCACCAAAGAAATTGCCGATTGCATCTATCTGGCATTGGTGGCCGATACCGGCTCGTTTCATTATCCAAACACGACCGAAAGAACTTTGAAAGTCGCTTCTGAATTCGTCAAAGTTGGCGTTAAACCCGCGCGAAATTTCCGAAGCGATTTATAACGGTTATCAGTTGGGGACGCATCGAATTGATGCGGGAAGTTTTGAATACGGTCAGACGCGACGAATACGGGACGAGTTGCTTGTTTGCGCCAAACCATTCTGATGAAAGAGTTTTCGGGCGCGGTAGATGGCGACAATGCAAATTTTGTCAATATTCCGATGACGGCAAAAGAGGTCGAAGCAGTTGCCTATATGCGCGAGGTTGAGAGGGAAGTTTATCGCGTCAGTTTGCGAAGCAAGGGCGATATAAATGTTGCCAAAATCGCGGAAAAATTTGGCGGTGGCGGACATAAAAACGCGGCTGGTTGTTCGATTCGAGGCAATTGGGACGACAAAGAACACGAAATTGTTAAAGCATTGACCGAGGCGGTTGAAAAAGTTCACCAAGACGAATTAGAGCTGAAGTTTTGCTTAATTTGAATTTCAAAAAGGGATAGGCAGGATGAGCAGGATAAAATCTTGTTTGTTCAGTTTATCCCTAAAATTTTACGAACAAAGGGGAAATCTAATAAATGTCGGAAACAAAAGAAAAGCGTTACAAATGGCGACGCGATGATTATCGGGAAAAAACTCACGGGCTTTTGATGGTCAATACGGGTAACGGGAAAGGCAAAACCACCGCTGCACTGGGCGTTTTGGTGCGAGCTGCCGGACGTGAATTGAACTGTTGCTTGATTCAATTTATGAAGGCGAAGACAGACCGTTACGGCGAACACGAATCGCTGGAAAAATTAGGAATTGAAATTCACACGATGGGCGACGGCTTCACTTGGGACACCCAGAACCCTGAGCAAGACATCAAAACGAGCGAAGAAACTTGGGCATTATGCGTAGAAAAAATGCGAAGTGAGGAATATGATTTACTCGTATTTGACGAACTCGTTTATGTTTTGGATTATAAATTCCTCGATGTGCAAAAAGTTTTAGACGAAATCAAATCCATTCGTGAAAAACAACCGCATCTGCATCTGATTCTGACGGGTAGAAATGCCCCGCCCGAATTGATTGAATCCGCTGATTTGGTGACGGAAATGACCGAAATCAAACATCCTTTTTATGCCGGAATTTACGCTCAACAGGGAATTGAGTTTTAGCGAAAATAAATATCAACGTAATCCGTCACGCCATCACAGGGATTATCCATTTGCATCAATCGCCAATATTTACGTTTTCCGGTAATACGAAAAGTCATTTCGCCATCTCGTTCGCAAACCTCGCCGTTTTTGATATGACTCACGCTGGTTTCGATTTTCCCGACAAAGGTAAATGATGTTTTTTCAATCAGAGTGATTTTACCGTCAATTTTCAGAAAATCATCGCCGCCTTTTTGTCTTTGTTCGCCTTTCAGATAGAAAACGCCTTTTTTATTGGTGACAATTGATGTGCCAAAATAATCCCAACTAATCCATTGCAATGAAAGTTTATGTTTGCCGAGCAGCATCGCTTTTGCTTTGGTGTCTTTGACAACAGTTTTTTGAGCCAAAATCGGAATACCGGCTATGATCAATATCCAAAAACAAATTACTAAAATTTTCTTCAACATAATTATTCCGTTTTAAAAGGAAGATTTTTTATTGCTTCAACCTTTTTCAAATATTTTTCGCCTAAACGCAAAAATTCCTGCACTTGCGAATCCCAGAAAACCCAATCGTGCTTGCCGGGTAATTCCCGAAATTCGTGCGGAATTTTCTTTTCGACCAGTAAAGCGTTGAAATCACGGTTTTGTTGAATCAAGCCGTCTTCCGTTCCGCAATCGAGATAAACAAATGGCAAAGATTTTACTTTTTCCAGCGTGATTTCCCGCACGATTTTGTAAATATCGTTGTCTTTTCGATTCTGGCTGTCTTCCGCTCCATAAATGCTCATTATCGAATCGGTTAAAGCCTTCCAACTATTGCCCATCGTTTTATCTGACCACGAAGCCGCGCCCAAAGCACCGCTAAACGAACCGACCAACCCGAATTTATCGGGATATTTCAAGCCGAATTTGAGCGAACCGTAACCGCCCATCGAAAGTCCGGCAATAATTCGCCCTTCCCGATTTGAATTGGTGCGAAACTTTTTATCAATTTCGGGGATTAGTTCTTGGATAATATAACTTTCATATTTGTCATTCGGAACGGTTGCGCTATCCGAATACCAACCATTGTTGCCTTCGGGCATCACCATCAGAAACTTGTAAAAGCTGGCATATTCGGCAAGCTTGGTTTTATCCGACCAATTATCGAAATGTCCGGTCAATCCGTGTAGCAAATAAATTACAGCAAATTTTTCCGATTTATTTTGTTCATAATTTTTCGGTAGAATCACGCGATAGGGCATCTCGCGTGACATCAATTTACTGTCTAATTTAAAATTTTCAACTTTTGGCGCATCTTGGGCAAATGCACTAAAAGTTAAGGCGAAAAATATGATTAACCAAAGATTAAATAAGTATATTCTTTTCATAATTTAGCCAAATAATTTCCCAAATAAACCGCCTTTATCTTTGTTCATAACTTGAGCCAATTCGCCCGCATCAAGCCAAACTCCGAGACATTTGTTGCAAGTATCAATTTTGATATTCTCAAAGTCCGTTTCCACTAATTTGCCGTCACATTTTGGGCAATTTAAGGCAGATGCCTCGTGCGCTTCAGCCGCAAGTTTGGCTTTCATTTTTGCAATTAGTTCTTGCTCTTGGCGATGAAAATACTCATTTTCGAGAGCCTGACCGCGATCTTCTAATTCAACTGACATAAAAATCTCCTTAAAAAATAAATTGTTTGATTTCAATAACTAAAAGAAAAAAATAGCAAACAAATGGATAACTTCCAAGTCTGAAATGTTTGAAAGCTAAAAATTTTTCTTGATACCATTCTCAAAGAGGAATATATTCTTTGACATCGTAAATTTTCACGGAAGCTATCTTCCCCAAAATAGATAACTTTCACTTTTTTAAACCTGTTATTGAGTTCTTGGCTTCAAGTTTGGAGATAAAATTATGACAATAAATTTCTTACGTCTCGTTATTTTCTGGTTGACATTTGTATTCCTGTGCAAATGCACTTTTTCACAAGTAAATTCAGATCATCAAATTGTTGAGGCTAACAGATCAATTAATTGTGAATACACATCTGCCATTTTTGATAGTTTTACACAAGGAAATGCCGTGAACAAGAAAATCATCATCATTTCTTATTTGGGAAAGAAAGATCGAAAGGAAGAGATAGCAAAGAAGCGGTTGCGGGCTGCAAAAAAATATCTTACTGAATATTACAAAGGGACACCTTTTGGGCGAAAGCCTGAAAAAATTATTACCGCCACGGCAAATGACAAAACTAAAGATGAATCATTGGTTAAACCATATAATGATGGAATTCAAAAAAATTGTGGACAACCTGGAAAAGATTTGGGATTGTAACATTGAAAATTAGGAGGTTGATTTATAATGAGAAAAATCATTTTGATCATTAGTGGAGCGATTATTGCACTACTCAGTTTCGGAGTTGAATGGCTGATATACATGTTTTCTTTATTAAATAGGGGGGATTCTAGTCCAAATCTTTCAGTCAGTTATATATCATTTCCATTAACTTTAATTAATTTTATAGTTCCAATAACCTTACTGGTAATAATAACTCAAAAAATACTTTCATTAGATAAATATTGGATACAAAGTATAGCAGAAGGTTTAATTGTTTCGTCAATGTATTTAATTATATCTTTCTTACTTTATAGGTTTGATTTGTTCTTTGGATGGATAATGGGAGGAGGTTGGGAGGATGGATATTTTACTTGGATGCCGTATATTAACCAATTTACTATCCTAAATTTTGTGGTGATTCCATGTGTTGTTTTATGTGTTAGATATTTATTAAGAACATTAAAACTTTGAATGTGGATAACACAGTTTATTCAACCTCAAAAACCACTTTCAACAGGCGCGATCAAGCGGTTCTGATTCGCAATTATTCAGGGTCGGAAACTGCTTCTGTGTTTCAAGAGATGGTTGTCAGTTACAATGGTCACGGACGTGTCAAAACTTAACATTTACCGCAACAGGATGCCAATAAAGCGACTGTCTTTGAACCTCAATTTGCCGTTGAATGAATATTTTTGGATGAATCGGTCTGCACCGAGCGAATCCGCTGACGCGCCTTCTTTGCCCGTCGAATCGTATTCCGGCGGCGTAAATTTGTTTCAGCCCAATCGGAAACTTGTTTCAAAGGATGCCATTCGAGGCTGTCGAGCGGCAAAACTTCACTCGCCGCATCTTTTAGACGAAGCGTGGCAATGGCTAAAATAAACATTAGAGCATTGAAAATCATCCCGACAAAAATCACCATCCAACCCGGGGCAAGTCCAACCTGGGCGCGTTGGGCAAAGGTTTCGAGAGTAGGCGCGGGAAAGGGGTGGATATAAACTTTGAGCGTCCACGACAGCGCGAGCAACATAAAAATCCACAAATAATTACTTCTTAAACGCCTTCCAATTGCTTCCCATTCGCTAATCGTAAAATGGGGGGAAATCAAATCTGCCGCCAAGTGATCCGCCCATTCTTTATCCGGCGGAATCGTCTGATGCGAAAGCATTGGACCGAAATATCCGGTTTCCATCACCCGCACCCGCGAAGCCCAAACCTCATAATATCGGTATCGGCGGGCTTCCATAAAAAGAAAAATAGCGACTAAAATTGAGTTAATCGGAATGGCAAAATGCGGATTATCAGGTGAACTAAAGACGAACGAAAGTGTTGCCCCGGCAGTAATTACCGCCCAATTGGTGGTGGTATCCAAACGAGTTCGCCAAGCATTTGAGCGTTGGACTTCGCCGCGATAGAAATGCACCATCGCCATATTAAATTCGGACGTTGAAAGTTTTTGGGGAATCGCAGTCGGATTAGTCTCTTTCTTTTTACTCCTAACATGAACCGCATCCTTGAGCGAAAGAAATGATGTATCAACGTGGCTGATGTGAATATCTTCTTCGGCTGTTTTTTCCTCAGACCGAATTACTTTTTTCATAGTTTTGCAGAAAAGCGTGGCGAGCAATTAACTCCTTTTTAGTTTATCACTTTGGCGTTTTGTTGCAAGAATTTTTTCGCTCCTCTTGACTAAGTGAGTTTGAATTCTTATATTCATTGATTGCTTTGATGAGTGAAACAGACGAATTTTGGATGCGGGTGGCGATAAATGCCTCGATTGAAGCCGAGAAGTTGGACGAAGTTCCAATCGGCGCGTGTTTGATAAATGAAGAGGGTGAACTTATAGCAGTTGCGGGGAATCGAACCCGAACCGAGTGCGACCCAACGGCTCACGCTGAAATTTTAGTTTTGCGCGAGGCGGCAAAAAAAATCGGCAATTATCGGTTGACGGGAACGACTCTTTATACGACCATAGAACCTTGCGCCATGTGCGCCGGTGCGCTCATTCAGGCACGAGTGAAACGATTGATTTTCGGCTCAACGGACGAAAGATTTGGAGCGGTTGAAAGCGTTTTTCAACTTTGCGAGACGAGTTCTTTGAATCATCAAATAGAAATTACAAAAGGCGTTTTAGCGGATGAATGCAGAAAGTTAATGCAGGATTTTTTCAGAGCTAAACGTTTGAAAGTTGAAAAGTGAAAGAGTGAAAAAGTGAAAAAGTTTGTTTGAATAATTCAACTAACTTTTCCCCTTTTCTACTTTTTTACATTTCCACTTTAAAAGAAGGAGAGGTGCGAGAGTGGTTGAATCGGGCAGTCTCGAAAATTGTTGAACCTTTACGGGTTCCGTGGGTTCGAATCCCACCCTCTCCGCCATTTTAATTCCAGATTCCAGATTCCAGATTCCAGATTGAAAAAATAATTTGGAATCTGAAATTTGAAATTTGAAATATCTCGGGAAAGGTGCAAGAGCGGTTGAATTGGCTACATTGGAAATGTAGTGAACCTCAAAAGGGTTCCGTGGGTTCGAATCCCACCCTTTCCGTTTTTTGAGGGATGAGGGCAGAAGGATGAAGGATGAAAAGAAAAACTCTTTCGCGCCATTATTTCCTAAATTTTGAGGGATGAAATTGAGGGTTCGGGGAGTGGCTTTATTCATCCCTCATCCTTCATCCCTCCAATATGGCTTCAGGCTCCGCACAAGGTTTGAGTTGCGAACTCCGCTAGGCGAGGAATCGAGCAACGGTAACAATTTCAGCTTGTGTTGCGGTTAAGTCTGAAGCCTCCATTTTTTTAAAGACTAATTTCCTCAAATTATTCTATAATTCTCTATATGAAACTCGCCAAATTTTCACTTTTTATTACTGCTATTACTTTTCTAGGGATTGGTTTTTTCTGTTTGCTTGCTCCCATTGAGACTTCCTCTCTGGTAGATATTCAACTTTCAACTGCCTCAGCTATTACTGATTTCAGAGCTAATTATGGTGGTTGCATCATTGGGGTTGGAATTTTCTATTTCGTTTGCTACTTTAATCCCGACTATATTCGGCTTGGTTTAATTTTACAAGCACTTTCTTTTGGCGGATTTGTGGTGGGCAGATTAATCGGCATAGCCTTCGATGGAATTCCTAAACCACTTCTCATGTACTTCTTAATTGCTGAATTCGCCGCTGTGATTTTGGCAGTGGTTGCGCTTCGTAACTTTGGGAAAACTCGCCGACCATACCTTCGTTCCTAAAACTTTGTGGTCTAATTTTTTCTAAAAACTTTGGTTGCTCTGTCAGGATAATCGCTAAGGATTCCGCTGAATCCATTCATTTATTCCAGATTGGCGATTTCCTTAATTTATAGTTACTGACAAAACTTGTTAGAAATTGGAATTGAGTCAGTAGCGTTGGCGTGAGCCAATGTGTGATTGGTTAATCAACTTGAAACGCATCGCCTCACAGCGACGCTACTGAATCATTGAGCGAATGTTTTCCAAATTGTTTTTTCATCAACTATAATCGTCCAAGAAGTTACGGCTGGTAACATTTCATTAGGGGAAAATAAATTTCAAGTTACTCAAATTTTTCATTTGTCTTAAGTGGCAAAATAAATATTGGAGGAGTCTATTACTCTCAAATGGACAGTTTGGCGGAAGTTGAATAAACTATTGCATTATTCATTTCTATAAATTAGATGTCGTATCAAGTAATTGCCCGCAAGTGGCGACCACAAACATTTGAAGAAGTAACCGGACAAGAAAGCATAACGCACACTTTGCGGAATGCTGTCGAACACGACCGTCTGCATCACGCCTATCTTTTTTCGGGCGCACGCGGCGTGGGCAAAACGACAACGGCACGTCTGTTAGCCAAAGCCTTAAATTGTCATTCAACCGATAAACCCATCGCTAAATCTTGTAATAATTGCGCTTCGTGTAAAGAGGTTACTGAAGGACGTTCGATAGATGTGTTGGAATTTGACGCAGCTTCCAATACTCAGGTTGATAAAATCCGTGACCTGATTATCGAAAATATCAACATTTCCCCAGCGCGTGACCGCTACAAAATTTTTATCATTGATGAAGTCCACATGCTTTCAACTTCGTCATTTAACGCTTTGCTCAAAACCCTCGAAGAACCTCCGCCGAATGTTGTTTTCATCATGGCAACCACCGAATTACACAAAGTCCCCGATACGATTCTCTCGCGTTGCCAAGAATTTCAATTTCGGACGATTGCGACTGCAAAAATTTACGAGAGATTAAACTTAATTGCTGAAGTGGAAAAAGTTACAGTTACAGCGGAAGCCTTGCGCGAGATCGCGCGTTCAGGAGAAGGCTCAATGCGAGACGCGCAAAGCAATTTTGACCAAGTTATTAGTTTTTCAGACGAAACTATTGATATTGAAGATGTTATCAATGCGTTGGGAATTGCCAGTTCGGAAATTTTAACACGAACAGTTGAAGCCATCGCGCATCGCAAATCGCAAGAGGCATTGCTGGTGGTCGAAGAATTGATTCGGCGCGGACAGGATTTGCGAAACTTTTGTCGGGATTTGCTGACATTTCTACGAGATTTATTGGTGGCAAAAGTGACGAATCACGCAGAAGGTTTGCTTGATTCATCAATTTTAGACCAAGAAGCCTTGCGAAAATACGCCGAACATTTTTCCGAATCGGATTTAGTTCGCCTTTTCAATTCGCTTGCCGATACCGAAACTAAACTTAAAAGTGCCACTCAACCGCGTTATATTCTCGAAATCGGACTCGTTAAACTAATTGAAATACAACGAGTTACCGCGATTGAGCAAATCCTTGAGCGTTTGGCAAAACTCGAAAACCTTACACCCGTTGAGGAAAAAAAAACTTTAATTGAAGTCGAGAGCGAAGTCCAAATTCCAGATTCCAAATTCCAGATTCCCAAAGTTGATTTTCCACTTGAAGAAGTTCCATTTCCGACAAAAACTCAAGAGTCAAAAGTTGAGAGTCGAGAGTCGGGAGTCGAGAGTCGAGAAGTAAAAACAGAAGTTTTGGAACGATCGCCCCTCGCCACCCCAAAGACCAATTTTTACGATAATTTACCGATGCGTCTGCCGGAAATTGCTGCGGAAGATTTAGAACATATCGAAGATGCAAAACTAGATTCGGCTTTTGAAGAAAGACTTTTGCGTGAAGGTGACAATTTGAAAACCATCAAAAATGCGTCAAACATTGTAGCCAACCTTACCTCATCAAACGTCTCAACCCCAATTATGTCAACAAATGGGACTGCGGTTGCGCCCGCTAAAGCTAAACCGAGTTTTACCATTGATTTGCCGGATTATTCAAATGAATCAGACGAAATGCCAATTCTACCCGAAAATCCAACCGAAGCAGACTTGATGAAATATGCCGAAAATCATCCGAAAGTGAAAATGGCTTTACGGATTTTTCGAGGAAAGATTGTAAAAGTTGAAAAAGTTGGAACTTAATTTTTTATCTAATCGTATTTCTAAATTGGAGGTAAGATTTTAACCATGCGTGAACCTTTAATAGCAGGAATTTTAAGTTTTTTAATCCCCGGTGTCGGGCAAATTTATAACGGACGAATTTTAGTTGGTATTTTGTGGCTAGTTTTGACGGGCGTGTCGTGGATTGGCTCGGCTGGCACGTTAGGCTGGGTAGTGCATATCATCGCCGCTTGGTGTGCTTACAGTTACGCCAAAGAAAATCCCGTTCGATAAGGTCTCCCTGAGACAGACATCCTCCTTGGCAGCCTGATGTTTTCTCGCATCAGGCTTTTTTAGTTTTTCAAAAAGTTCAATTTAACGTAGAATTAAACTAAGGCAGTAAATTTAACAGAGCAAATACAACGACTGCCAACTACCTCTGCCAACTGCTACTGAAATATGGTTAAAGAAGGTTATCCCTTTGTCGGAATTACGCTTTTAATTGCAATAATTTTTGCTTTTTTCGGGCTGTGGATTGGCGTGATAATTTTTGGATTGCTGACATTTTTTATGATTTATTTTTTTCGCAATCCGCATCGCAACATTCCAACTGAGCCGAATATCATTGTTTCTCCGGCAGATGGGCGCGTGACACGGGTTGAGGAAAATGAAGCAGGGAAGTTTGTCAGTATTTTTCTATCACCGTTGGATGTTCACGTTAATCGTTCGCCGATTGCCGGAAAAATCACCAAAATTGATTATATTTACGGCAAAAAAATGCCAGCCACGAGCAACAATGCAAGTCTTGTCAACGAACGAAATTCTTTGTTGATAGAGGGCGAAAAAATCTCGGTGACATGCACCCAAATTGCGGGAATTGTAGCGCGTCGGATTGTCTGCTGGAACAAAGAAGGTGATAATCTGGAACGCGGTCAACTTTTCGGACTCATCAAATTTAGTTCGCGGACAGATTTGCAAATGCCTGCAAATGTTGACGTTTTGGTTAAGGTTGATGATAAAGTAAAAGGCGGCGAAACGATAATTGCTAGAATAAAGTAATTGAATCATTTGTTCATTTATCCATTGATTTATTGTTTTTATAACGATAATGAATCAATGAGTAAATGAATAAATGAACCAATTTATAAATGGAAACAGAACAAAAAACTGAACATAAAGGCTTGAGAAAAGGTCTATATTTACTTCCGTCATCTTTTACGGCGGCGAATATTGCCATGGGATTCTTGGCGGTAATTTGGTCTTTGCGAGGCTTTCAAATTATTACAATCAGTCCCGAAAAAGCATCGGTTTATTTTGATTATGCGGCGATTGCTATCGGTTTGGCGATACTTTTCGATACTTTAGACGGACGAGTTGCTCGAATGACCAAAACGACAACTGAAATCGGAGTCCAACTTGATTCATTTGCCGATGTTTTAACCTTTGGAATTGCCCCGATAGTTTTGGCATATAGTTGGGCGGTTGGTGCGGTTTTTAATGAACAAAGTCAGATTCACGGTCTTGGTGTTTTCGTGTTGTTTATGTATGTTATGTGCGGAGCATTTCGTCTGGCGCGATTTAATCTGCAAGCCTTACGCCCACGCGTTTTAAAAGAAGGTTCGGCGCATCTCGATAAGAAAAATTTTGTTGGTCTACCAATTCCTCCTGCTGCCGGATTAGTGGCTTCAATTATTCACTTTACCCCAATGCCGTTAAATACTTACGGTGAAGTGACTGGTGGCTTTTACGCCGTTTTGATAATGATTTTGATGGCAATTTTAGGATTCTTAATGGTTAGCACTTTGCGCTATTCGAGTTTTAAATCAGCCGGAACAGGCAGAAGCAGTATTTATTTGATAATTGGGCTGGCTGCCTTTGGAATGTCAGTTTGGCTTTATTCGAGATATGTTTTATTGATATTGTCCCTGATTTATGTCACCCACGGCATAATTTGGTTTTTAATTGGATTTCTACGCACCCCGAAACATTTAGAATCCGAACAAGTTACAACTCAAGAAGGCTAAAATAAAAATTCTTTTTAAAAAATTGCCCAAATAGTTCTACTTTGTTAGATCAAAATCTCACCCAAATCTCTGACATCACTTTGGTGTGTGGGGGGGGGGGGGGGGGGGGGGGGGGGGGGCCGGGGCGCGGACGGTCGGCCGGCCGCGGGGGGCCGCGCGCCGGCCCGGGCGCCCCCCCCCACCACCCCCCCTCCCTCCATCTCCCGCCAAATATATCGGAGCCTCAAAATGAGTCTCACAAACTGACCTCATCCACCACGGCACATCGGGCAAAAAACGCTGACAGGCGAACTGTCTCCTCTTCAGTCCCGGAAATCCCCCATCGTCACCGCCCACTCAAAAATCCTGACAATAAGATACTGCCCCACCATTAATGCCGAACTCTTACAGCACGCCAAAAATGTTAATATTTCCATCGAAATGAACGTTTAGTATTTAATTTGTTCAAAAATAAATCTACTAAAAGACTCCTCATTTCATCTCTTCATTCAAATTTCAAAATCTTTCTCAACTTATTTGTTTTAGCCCGCGAAGCGGGTGTCAGCGTAAAGCCTCGTGCGTGAGCGCGAGGGCAGGCATTAGATTAGCGATGAAGCCCGTGAAAACGGGCGACAGCCGATTAAATCAATGGGCTGTCGCTATCTTCGATAGCTTTGACATTTTTTGCATTTCAACCCCGCGCTCACGCACGGGGCTTTACGCTATCGCCCGTATTCACGGGCTAAAAACCAAATTTCGACAGTTAATTTAATCTAACAAAGTAGAATTAGGGAAGTGTAGAAAATAATTTGTCACGGTTTAAAACTATTGCCTTTTTAACTTTTAGCTTCCCGTTGTCTTTTTGCTTCAAACAAAATCACTCCACAAGCTACCGCGACATTCAAACTCTCAACCTCGTTTGCCATCGGGATTATCAAACTTTCAGCAGTTTGATTGCGTTCCTCCTCATTCAAACCGTGTCCTTCCGAGCCGATAACCAATAATCTCGGCAGATTCCAATCAATTTTCAAATAACTCTTTTTGCTTCTTATGTCGGCGCAGACCGATTTTAGCCCTTTCTCCATTGTCCATCCGATTGCCGCGGAAAAATCGGCATTCGTCCAAAAGGGAAGTCGCAGATTTGCGCCCATTGCTCCGCGCAATGCTTTGACGGAAAAAACATCGGTTGTGCCTTTGGTCGTGATAACACCGTTAATTCCAACCGCTTCCGCTGTTCGCAGAATCGCGCCCAAGTTTGAAGGATTATTTATTTGGTGCAAGAGGAGTAAAAATGGAATAGCACTCAAATTCTTTTCGATGATTGCTTTGCCCGTTTGAGGTTTTTTGGCAATGACAATAATTCCTTGCGAAGTTTTGGTGTCTGAGAGCGAATCGAAAATCTTTTCATCAATTTCTAAAACCTCTACTTTTTGTATCAAAAAACTTTCGATAATCGTTTTCGCACGAGTAGTTTGCAAGAATTTTGAAGCGAAGAAAACATTCTGAGTTTTCAAATCGGTTTTTAGAATTTCTTCGGAAAGTCGCAAACCTTCGACAAAAATCAAGTCATTTTCGCGCCCTTCTCGAACACTTCGGGCAAACTTGAGTTTCTGATTGTCTCGGCAAATTATTTTCGGAAATTGATTCATTTGGAGAAGATACTCGCGGCAGGAGTCGAACCTGCGACTTTTCCCTCCGGAGGGGAACGCTCTATCCACTGAGCTACGCGAGCCGGACTAAAAAAGTATGAATTTCATTTATGTTTTGTGCAAGCGAAGAGAAGGGAATTGACGGCTAAATCGTTTTCACAGAATTTAACGATTGAAAAACCAATTTATCATTATCAATTTCATCAAAAGGACAAAAAGCGATTGCTTTTCCAATGAGCTGGACATCATCGAGCGAGAGCGGCATCGGTTCGTTTTGGTCAACTAAGAAATGAAGGTTTAAGTCCTTGTCATACTCGGTTTTACCGAATAAGTAACTGTTGTTTGAAGTGTTTCTGACCAAAACAAATTCATCTGCCGCAAAATTACTGATCGGAGAAACAGCAATCACCGCATCGCCTAAAATTCCAAAAGCCTCAAACATCTTTTCAGTTGAAAAATAAAATGTTTCAAAGTTTTTCGGAGTTTCGTTTTCAAAGATTATTTCAACCTTCTGTAAGACTAAGCGGTTAATATGTTTGGGAGCCGAAAATGTCGTATTTTCATCACTGGGGATAAAATTATCGTCTAATTTTTTCTGATGCAGAATGTCTAATTCATCGTAAAGTTCAGGAAACTCTTTATCTAAAATTTTGGTCAAAGCCTCCAAATTGATTTTGAGTAATTCCGCTGCGTCTTGAAGTTTATAATCTGCTTCAAGGATGGCATTAACAATTTCAACCCGTCTGAAACGCTTGGTTTCTTCGTCCAAAGAGCCACCTTGTTTGATATGAATAAGCGCAGAAAACTCTTTGGTGAAATTCTTAACCGCAAATTCGCCCATTTGTTGGCTGGCAATCGGAATCATTTCGGTGAAAAGTAAAATTGCCTCTTCTTTTCGATTCTGATGAAGTAAAAATTTACATTTATTCCAAAGCGATTCAGTTAGACCATTTGCGTCCTCGCCCCGTTTAAAGATTGAAATAGCTTCATCAATGGTCTGCAAAGACAATTCATAATGACCTTCATCAAAATAAATCAGGGCTTTGGTATCAAGAAAATGGGGAAGCCAACCAATAAAATCATTTTTGTATGCTATATCAATTGCTTCATTTGAATTCAAATGAGCTAACTCAAATTCTCTGGTTTTGTTGTAAAGAAAGGCAAGATTGTTGTGGGTGTTACAAATGAATTCTAAATTATTCAAGTCCTCAGCAAATCTTATGGCTTGGTGATAGTGATAAATAGCTTTATCGTACTGATGAATCCCGCGATAGATTAATCCCGCTTTCTGATGAAATAGTGAACAAAGTTTTTCATCTGCACAAAACTCCATCGGGACAATGATTTCGTCAATGATTTTCAAAGCATTTTGAAACTCACGTTTCAAATGCAGCGTGATTAGCTGATGGATACGAATTTGAAGATACCTTGGATTAAGATGACTACCATCAAACTCAACTTCTGCTTGGTCAAGGATTGATTCACATTCAATAATTGCACCTTCATAAAAATAACAAAGCGCAAGCATAATGTTTGCTTCAGCTACTCTGTCTTTGTTATTTAGACGGGAAAAAAATGTGATGGCTTTGGTAAGTAAGTCTTTTCCGCGTTCTTGGTAGAAAGGGAGATTTTTAACTTTCCCAACATTACTTAAAAAGTACCCAGCTAACCGATAAAGTTCAGCTTGCTGAGATTCTTCAAATTCAGAAAAATCAGGCTCATTTTCAATATTTGACCAAACTTCTTCAAATACCTTTTGCCAAACCTCAAAGTTACGAGACAATTCGGCATTCCTCGCCTCCTCAATCAAACGAGAAACCGCGGCATTATCTAATTTTTCTACAAGTGTATATTTCATATACAAACATTGTTAAACTATGTTATTGTATATTTGGGATGCATTTCAGCATCCTTTCATTTTCCAATCAAGTTAGCCTCAAATTAACTTTCAATGGAGAAAATAATGAAAAAACAAAAACTAATATTAGCTTTAATGCTAATTGTTACTACCACTATTACTGCGTTTGCCGATGGCGAAACTCATACTGGTGGTCGTTCGATCATAGAAATTATCTATGATGTCTTTGGTAATATAATTGGATATATATATGGTTAGTCGCCTGATATAGATCGAATTATTCCAATTCACCTAAGACTCTCAGCAATGAGAGTCTTTTTTTGTTTGATTTAATATACGACTAATCAAACAATTTTTCAAAAAATCTAATATTAAAGTGCAAATCGTGTGCCATAAATTCAACTACGGTTTAGCTTGAATCGTGACCGACTTAATTTTTATTGGTTCAAGCGGACGTTCGCCCTCGCGTGGCGCGCCGGCAATAGTCCGAATATTGTTCATTCCTTCAATCACCTTACCAAAAATTGTGTATTTTTGGTCAAACTCTTCTGATCGTTTGAGGGTGATAAAAAATTGACTGTTTTGCGAATTGACATCCGGTCCACGTGCCGCGCCGACAATTGCTGTATCATATAAAACATCACTGAATTCCGCCGGAACATTTGGTTTTTTAGATTTTCCCGTGCCGTCATTTTCGGGATTATTATCTTTGGTCAAAGGGTCTCCGCCCTGCACTACATTGGGGTTTATTCGATGAAAATAAGTTCCGTCATAAAAACCCTCCCGAGCCAACTCCTTAAATCGTTTGACCATTTCGGGGGCAATATTAGAATAAAGTTCAATCGTAAATTTGCCATAGACAGGCTGTTCCATCTCAATAATTGCTACTTCACTATCAGCAATTGGTTTGACACCTTTTTTAACTTCAGCTGTTTTAGTTGGGGCGGTTTTGTTGCAAGAGATTAGTAAAACCGTGAACAGAACTAACACCGTCATTTTCAAAATATTTCTTAACATAATTTGTCTAAAAATTCTTTTCGCTATCGAGCAAAATTGTGACTGGACCATCATTTATCAGTTCCACATCCATCATTGCTTGAAATTTTCCTGTCTCCACACGTAACAACTGTTTACTTGCTTCGGATACAAAGTATTCATAAAGTCGGTTTGCCTTTTCTGGCAGAGCGGCTTTGATAAAAGATGGACGGCGACCTTTTCGGGCATCGCCGTAAAGCGTAAATTGCGAAACGACCAGAAGTTCGCCTCGAATATCAAGCAAAGACAGATTCATTTTGCCTTCCGAATCTTCAAAAATTCGCAAGTTCAAAGTCTTTTCCAACAAATACAAGGCTTCCTTTTCTGTATCATCGGCGGAAACACCCAGTAAAGCTAAAATTCCTTTCCCGATTTTGCCAACAATTTCACCGTTAACTGTAACCGAAGCACGTTTAACTCTTTGGATGACTGTTCGCAATTTTGCCTTTTACCTTTTTACTTTTGCCTTGATTTACCACATTCCTTCTGTAACCGTAACCTTATTCATAACAACTGGTTCGAGTGGTTTGTCGCTTCCATTTACGGCAACTTCCGCAATCGCATCAACCACCTCTTGACCTTCAATGACCCTTCCGAACTTGGTGTAAGAAGGCGGTAAAGGGTAATCAATGTGCATTATGAAAAATTGCGAACCGTTAGTATTGGGTCCGGCGTTTGCCATCGCCACCGTGCCTTTGGCGTAATTACCCGAATAAAGTTCTGAGCTACGATTGATTTCATCGTTAAATTTCCCGCCCCAAGCCGATTCGCCACCGTAACCCATACCGAGTGGATCGCCGCCCTGAATCATAAAATTTTTGATAACCCGATGAAAAATTACGCCATCGTAATAATTCTTTTCAGCTAAAAGTCTAAAGTTTTCAGTAGTTTTCGGAGCGTCTTGCTCCAAAAGTTCAAATTTGATAGTTCCTTTGTTTGTTTCAATTACTGCAATTTTATTTGCCATTATTTTCCTTCCAATTTAATAAAATCTTTTTTTCAATATTACAAAATAAATCTCTCAATCGCTACCGCCACTCCGCTTTCGTCGTTGCTGACGGTAGAAAAAAAGTCTTCGCGCTCAAGCAAAATTGGCGAGGCATTGCCCATCACCACGGGTGTTCCAGCATATTCGAGCATCTCTAAATCGTTGAAATTATCGCCGATTGCCATCACGTTTTCTGCCGTCAAGCCGTGTATCTCCGCGAGTTTATGCAAACCCGTAGCTTTTGAAGATTGTGGAGGCAAAATGTCCAGAAGCGTAAAATCAAGGTGTGGATAGATAGTAGCCAAAATATTGACCGAATCGCCGAGTTCGTCTTCCAAAAATCTTAATAAATCGGACATCGGCGCACAAGTTCCCGAAAACGAAATATGGATAACTTGTTCATTCCCAACCACTTCTTCGAGTTGTGCAACGTGTCGAACTGCATCTTCCGCATCGTTTCCATGCAGAAGTTTTGCCCACACAATATATTTTTTTAAAGGGGCATTTTCAGCCGAAACTGTGTCATAAAGCAAAGTTCCGAAAGTGTCAGGATTACAACTGACCAACGCATCGCCGCCGAAACTCTTGCCGACTCGGATAATTTCAAAGACCGTTTCAGTCTCAATCAACGAAGCCGCAACCGTTTTAAGCGATTCGGCATATTTCAGCAATGCTCCATTGTGGCAGACAACGGGCGCGTTTAAATCAATTTCTAAAGCAACGGGACGCGCATCGCGGAATCTTCGCCCGGTGGCAATCGTCACCAAAACGCCTTTCTTTTCAGCGGCTTGAATCGCGTTTTTATTGGCATCCGAAATTTTTCCGCTCGAATTGAGCAAAGTTCCGTCAAGGTCTAGGGCGAGAAGTTTTATCATCTCCAAGAATTGTAACTTGAAAACGATTACTTGCAAAATAATGAAGAATTGTAATTGATTAGGTCTGGACTGGAAAGCCGCGCATCTTGCCGGCATTGAGCGCGAGAGCGCGAACATTTCGGGTATAATCTTCAATGAGCTTTGCTTAAACTCAGCTACATCGCTTCCGCGACGTTTGCCAGCAAGATGCTGGCGTTCCGTCCAATTAAACATTTATTGTTTTATTTTGTTCCTTTCCTTTGCAAATTTATCTGCGGACTAAAACTCTTGCATTTCCAACATTTCCGCTTTGGTCAAAGACTCGCAAGGTAACCGAATATTCACCCGCATTTTTCAAAGCAACTTCAAATGTATAACGCTCTTTCGGACTATCGGAAATGCCGTCATCCGCATAAACCGTCTGCCATTCGCCACCGTCAATGCTGTATTCGGCGCGATTGATAAAGCTCGAAACATCGGTTGCATCAAAGGAAACTCGAACCTTTTCGCCGACTCCTTGCGGAGTTCCGAATGCGACCACGTTTGGAGCAGTATTATCAATATCAATCGGCTCGGAAATTTTTTCGCCTGAAAGAGACAAAGGTAACGGATTGGAAGGCAAATCTTTAGCTATGACTTTGAAAATATAACGTCCGTCTGCTAATGCTAAACCATCAAGGGTAAAGAAATTATCACGCAAATTGTCGCGCAGAAGTTTGAAATTTTGCTCATTTGCGCCACGATAAAAAAGCGTGTATTCAAGCCGGTCGCCATTGCGGTCTTCGGCTGTCCATTGCAAGGCTCTCGCCCCGCGCTGATAGGCTCGCCGTGGGGGAATATTTCCCGCCGAAGGCATTCCAAAAACTGCTGAATCAAGTCCTGAATTTTCAATATTGGGATCAACTTGTTGTGGCGGATTAGCCAATAAACCAACGCTGGTCGGGAAAAGCTGAATCGAAAGAACTTCCGGCGCAATGTTGTTGGCGAGATACGAAACCGAAACGTCATTTAGCATCGCGGAGCTTCGTAAATTCGCTCGCCATTGCATAAATCTGGCTTTCGGGCTGGAAATTTGTCCGCCTTTGGAATCGGTCAACGAGGCACTCCAATCGCTCCAAGTTTCATCAGGTTTAGCGGTGTTTCCTGTCCGCGTTTGAATCGTCACATTTCCGCCGGCGTTCCACCAAATTCTGCCCCACAGAGCCGAATTTTTGGCATCTCTAACAAGCGATTCATAACTTCCTTCGGCAACGGTTTCGCCGCCAAAATTGTAAAGTTTTCCGGCATTTGAAGAGGTTGCATAAAGTTTTTTGCCGTCTGTAATGATGCGGGAAACTTGTCCTTCATTGGTCTGCAAAAGCAAAGTTTCGCGCCCGTCTTTGGTGACGTTGTAAATTCTGCCTTTGTCGGATGTTCCTAAAAGCACGCCGTTGCCCGTCTGATGCGCGTAAAGCGAAAAGCCTGTCACGGCGGCAGAACTCCAAACAATTTCGTTTGAACCATCGGTTGCAATTCGATAAACTGCGCTTTTGGCTGCACTTAAATCATAACGGCTTTTGGGCGGTGCAGGTGTTTCTACGCCTTCCGTTGAAGTTATTGCAACCACAGCAGTTGAGCCGTCTGCGCCGGTTCCGGTAGCGGTGGTCGGATTTGGACGAGCAGTCGAAGCCGCTTCGCTCAACGCCAACGCATAAACCGAACCGTCAGGCGAAACTGCAAGTTCGTGAATCTCACGCAACGCCGCATCCAAAACCGCAAACGCCTTGCCATCCGGCGTGATTCGCAAAACTATTCCGTTGGAATCAGTTCCCGCAAAAAGATTGCCCGCTTTATCAACCGCCATCGAAATAATATGCGTTTCGCTCGAATCAAAAAGTAGGGAATTTTCAGGTGTCGCATTTGCCGATTTTACCTTGTAAATTTTGCCGACTTCGCCTGTTCCAACCGCTAAACTTCCATCGTTCAAAACTGCCAAAGACCAAATGTATTTGTCGGTCGGGTCAAAATAAACGTCCGCTTTTCCGCTGGCATCAATTCGATAAACCTTGCCATCCGGCGAAGTTCCCGCAAATAGTGCACCGTCTTTTCCGATTGCAAGGGCATTGACATCCAATTCAGCTGAATCGCTGAAAAGAGAACCTTTGCCGCTTGAATCAACCTTAAAAATTTTGCCGTCATTGCCGGTGCCGAGATAAACATTGCCTGAATTGTCGGCAACGCTCGACCAAATGTAAGATTGTTGGGTATTAAAAACTTCGTTCAGGCGCGGAGCCAGCGAAATCGCACCGTTTTCATCAATCGAAACACCTTTTGAGTCGCCTTTCAGAATTTCGGAGCGCGTGTTGACCGTCCAAATTGTCGGCTCGCTTGCCTTTGAAATTGAAATGCAGAGAAGAAAAAGAAAAAAGAAATTAAAAATTTTATTCATTAGATTTTTTTGCCAGATAAACCAAATTCTGTTGGTCATTGTAAAGTTCCAGACCGCGTTTTGTAAAACCGATTTTCTCTAAAACTTTTTGTGAAGCAGGGTTTTGCAAATCGGTCATCGCAATTATTTCGCTAAACTTGAGTTTCTCAAAGCCGTATTGCAAAGTAGCTTTAGTAATTTCGGTGGCGTAGCCTTGACCCCAATATTGCTTGGCGAAAAGATAACCGAGTTCGATTTCCACCGTTCCGTGCGGACGCGCAAAACCGCAACTGCCGATTATTTCACCGCTTGATTTTTCAACCACTTTCCAACGGCTAAAACCATTTCGACGTTGATAATTTTCCGCCCAATTCAAGAATTCAACCGTTTTTTCAAAACTAAAAGGATTTCCATCGCCAATGAAGCGGACGATTTCGGGATCATTTAAAATTTTAAACAAAGCATTGGCATCGGAAAGCCTCCAAACTTTTAGAATTAAACGGTTTGTTTCTAAAATGGTTTCGTTTTTTGCTAAATTAGGCATTGGTTGACTTTTTTGTAATTGATTCGGTTTTTGACTGGAACGCCGCGCATCTTGCCGGCATTGAGCGCAGGGCGCGAACATTTCGAGTTTAAGTTGAAGTGAACTTTGCTTAAACTCAGCTACATCGTTTCACGATGTTTGCCAGCAAGATGCTGGCGTTCAACTCGTTAAAAATTATTTTGACCTAAACATTTACGATTTTTTTCTCACCGCTTTTTTCTTTGGCTTTTCAGGTAGAACTTCGGCAACGGGTTTTGCTTCAAGAAACTTCAAAGCATCTTGCAATTCGTCTGCGTCCCCCGTAATCAATCGGGCAGCACGTTCACGAGTGAGGTATGCCCAAAACCATTCGGTTAAAACCCACAAACGATTGCGAAAACCGATAAGTGAAATCAAATGAACAAATAGCCACGCCAACCACGCAATAAAACCCGACATTTTAAAGCGCCCGGCTTCGGCAATTGCCCGGCTTCGTCCAATGGTTGCCATTGAGCCTTTGTCCCAATATTTGAAATCGTGGTAGAACAAACCGCGCAAATCCCGCAAAATATTTTCCGCCGCCAAATCAGCCATTTGCATTGCGGCGGGTGCAACTCCGGGAACAGGTTTGCCGTTTTCTTGAAGGAGCGAAACCATATCGCCAATCACGAAAATATTTTTATAATTCGGAATCGTCAAATCTTTATTGACGGGAACTCGTCCGGCGCGGTCAGTTTCTACGCCTAATAATTTGCCCAAAGGTGAAGCCGAAACTCCCGATGCCCACACGACAACCTCGCATTCCACCCAATTTTCGCCAACCTTAACTCGTCCGGGTTGAATATCGGTCACAAAACTGTTCAGATTAACTTCGACTCCGATTTCCTCAAGCTGTTTTTTCGCGCTCAACGAAAGTTCAGGCGAAAATGTCCCTAAAACTTTGTCCGAACCTTCAAAAAGAATTACTCGCGCCGTGGTCGTGTCAATCGCCTTAAAGTCTTTTGCCAAAGCCTGCCGCGCAATTCCCGCAATCGCGCCCGCAACCTCAACACCAGTCGCGCCGCCGCCGACAACGACAAAATTCAAAGAGTCGTGCGAGCCTGTCTGAATAGCTTGTTTTTCGGCTAATTCAAACGCCAACAAAACTCGTCGGCGAATTTCCAACGCATCTTCGAGTGTTTTCAGTCCCGGTGCAAACTTCTCCCATTCATCGTGTCCAAAATAAGCGTGCCGCGCCCCCGCCGCTATAATCAAATAATCGAACGGGACTTTGGAATCATCAGCTAAATTGACAGTTTGTTTTTCCAAATCAAAGCTAACCACCTCGCCTAAAATCACCTCAATATTTTTCGCCTTGTGCAAAATCCGACGAATCGGCGACGCAATTTCACCCGGCGAAAGCACCGCCGTTGCCACCTGATAGAGCAAAGGCTGAAAAGTATGATGATTTTTGCGGTCAATCAAGGTCACCTGAACACGCTCATTTTTCAATGCTTTAGCGGCTTGCAATCCACCGAATCCGCCGCCGATGATTACGACTTTTGGGGTATGTTTCATAAAAATAGTCTCCGATATTTAAAGCGGAAAATGATTTTGAAAAGTATCTCACACTACAAATGTTTTTGCATTTTAAACTTTTTTTCGACACGTTTTTTCAAAATCTGTCAGTTAAAGATGTAAAGGGCAAATTGCCTTGAATTTATATGAAATTTGAAAAATGTGAGGGATAAATAAATGTCTAATAATAGTCCAGTAATTGTGTTTCATCCAACTGATGAAATACCAACCGATAAGAGTGAATTCCGGTCAATGCTGTCGAGTTTAGCAGAGGCAGCCACGGAGAAATTTTTTGACGGCAATCAGGAAAGCGCGGCAAAATTTGCGCTAAAAACTGCTTGTAATATGTTGGCAGGCGGGGCAATCGCTAAATCGCTAGGCGGTTTAACGCCTTTTAGATGGATTCTTCAAGGATTCGGAGCAATGCCAAGTCAATTTATGACCTATCGTGCGCTTCCGGTTTTGGAATTTACCAAAAATATGGTTCCGATTCAGACTTTTCGCGGGGTAGGCGGCTTTGTGGGCGGTAACGGTGCCAGAATAATGGTGGCTGAACTTTCTTTAACCCAACGTTTATTTACGGTTGCGAGGGTGGTTGGGGCGCGTTTTGTTTTTGTCACCATTGCTTTTCAAGGCGGTTATTTAGTTGGAACTCTGATAAATGATAAGGTTTTGGATGATTCCACCAAAAATGTGGTTGGAGGAATGATGAACCAAATTATCAACGAAGGAGGATGGCGATTAGCTATTCCCAGCGTGGTTCGGGAATCACTTGGAGTATCAACCTACAATCCTACCGTTGATTTGAGCGAGATGTAATTGGAAAGTAAAAAGATAAAAAATAAGAATAATTTGGGGGCGTGTGAAATCACGCCTTTTCGTTTATTTTAACCATTTCAATTCATTTTCATCGTGCCAATCTCGCAAACAATGTCTGCATTGTTTGGCTTTATGAGTTCTTAAAGGTTCACTGCAATAAGGACAAGGAATCGTTTTTCGATGAACAAATTCTCCGCAATGGTCAACCCAAAGTTTAGCGTCTTTTAAACCTGCATTAGTAAATTCACGAAGTTTATAAATAGCTGTAATCGGTCCAGTTTCTCGGTAAGTTTGTCGAACAATTTCTTCTTCCTCTGTCGAAAGATTTTGAAATTCTGGAATTATCTCATCGCAACATTCACAAGGTTTTTTCATAGCCTAAACTCCCACATATTTGGCATAAACCGACCTTGCCACCGTTAAATCATCCGTTCCTTTGATAATCGCGCGGGCATCTTGAAAAACCGTGACCTCAAAATTATCAACCGCAAAGCGCACCAGATATTCATTTTGTTTAACTTCACCAAGATTTTTTAGTTTATCAGCGAGCGAAATTAAATCAATCTGTGTCGGCTTTGGCGCAGAAATTTGAACTGCGTCACGCCCGCAAAGAGTGGTAAAAAATTCTCTATCTTCAGATTCGAGAAACTCAAAATTTCGCGCTCCGCAACAGACGCAATCTGCCAAGGGAGCGCGCAATTTAATCTTCCGCCAATCATTTTGCCAAACATCAAATTGCATCAATGAACGATGAAGTTTATCAAAATTGCCCGTCAGAATTTTTAAGGCTTCGGTTATTTGAACGGCGGAAACGGTTGAAATAATTGGCATTATCACGCCAGCCGTGTCGCAAGTCGGCGAACTTCCGGCATCGGGAATCTCTTCAAAAATGCAACGCAAACACGGCGTTTTATTCGGGCGAATCGTCATCGTTGTTCCGTAACTCGAAACCGCTGCGCCGTAAATCCAAGTTTTAGAATGTTTGACACAAGCATCGTTGAGGAGGTATCGGACTTGAAAATTATCAGTTCCGTCTAAAACTAAATCGCAATTTTCAATCAGACTTTCAATATTATTTTGATTGACATCGGCAACAATTGCTTCAACTTCAATCTCGGAATTGATTTCCGCAATCCTTTTTTTTGCCGCAATCGCTTTTGGCAAACGCTCTTTTGCATCCGATTCGCGGTAAAGAGTTTGGCGTGGCAGATTGGAAAATTCGACAAAATCGCGGTCAACGATTCGCAACTTTCCCACCCCCGCGCGTGCCAACATTTCTGCGTGAGAAGCCCCAAGCGCACCGCATCCGACCAACAAAACGCGAGAGTTTATCAGCTTTTTTTGTCCGGTTTTGCCGATTGGCTGAAATAGAATTTGGCGGCTGTAACGAGTATTCATTAAGACAAAGAATATCAAATTTTTGTTGATTTACCAGTAAATCACCCGTAATTCACAAGTAATTTACAAGTAATTCACGGGTAATTATGGTATTATTTTGGTGTTACAACAAAGTTGTAACTTTAGAGTTAGTGATGATTTTAGAAACAACCCAAACAATTCCCCTAACCATTTCAAAAGATGGCACGATTCGCATCAAAGGCACTCGTTTGCCGGTGGATAGAATTATTTATCTTCATAATCAAGGCGAAATTCCTGAATCAATTTACGACTCATTTCCGTCCGATGCTTACACAGTGGCGGATATTTACGCCATAATTGCTTACTATTTGTCGAATAAAGCCAAGTTCGATAAATACTTAGCCAAACGCGAAAAGGAAGCGGAAAAAATTAGAAAAGAAATTGAATCAAGACCAGGTTACAAAGAGAACCAATTAAAGCTCAAAGATAAACTTCTTGCTCGTTGGGAAGAAAAACAAAAATAAGCTAAAATCTGTGAAATTTTTGAAATAGACTTTATTCTGCTGTAACTTGACCGTTCACCTAGCGTTCACTATAATAATGCCCATGATTAAGTTGCTTATTGATCATGACTTCAACCACCGAATTCTAAAAGGTCTCACCAAGAAAATACCTGACCTTGATTTTGTCACGCCAATTCAACTTGGAAACATTGCGGAATCCGACGAGAATCATTTAGCTTGGGCTTGGGAAAATAAGCGTGTCATTGTTTCTCACGATGTTAATACGATGACAGATGCGGCATACCAAAGGCTTAAAGTTGGCAATTCAATTTTCGGACTAATCCTGGTCCCACAATCAATGCCGATTGGCGATGCAATTGAAGAATTGGAAATTATAATCAAGTCTAGCGAAGAAAATGATTTTGAAAATCTAGTTGAATATCTACCATATTTTTGAGCAACTCTTCCTCTCGAACGACTACCTGACGCGGGTGGCAACCCGAAAACCGATGAAATTGTTAAGACTTGCAGGTGAGTTTCGGCTACGAAAGGCGGAACGCAAATCAATCCCGTTGTCATACCACGAACCGCCGCGAAGAATCCTCAAATTTGAATCTCCAAGACTTACATTTGCAGAGCCATCAGAATTTAGCCCGAAATAATTATCTTTGTAAATATCCTCGCACCATTCCCAGACGTTGCCGTGCATATCATACAAACCAAAAGCGTTAGCCGGATAACTGCCGACCTCGGTGGTCTGTTTCAAATAGTTTCCTTTTTCCGCCCCGCCGAATGGATAATTGCCATCAAAATTTGCTTGCCAAGAAGATATGCTGTTTCCATTCCCAATGCCAAATATTTGCTCCACTTTTCCGCCTCTGGCTGCATATTCCCACTCGGCTTCGCTCGGCAGACGATATTCATAACCGTCATTCTGGGCATTCAACCTTTTGATAAATTCTTTGGCATCATTCCAACTAACTTGTTCAACCGGACAACGCGGACAAGTTTTGAAGTGGGATGGATTTCTTCCCATCACTTTCCGGTATTCTGCTTGAGTCACCTCGTATTTGCCCAAATAAAATTCGGAGCCGATGGTTACTTGGCGTTGGGGTGATTCAAATTTAAACCAATCTAAAGTGGCGGTTGACCTAAATTGTCTGACAAATTGTAAGGCTTCTTGTTGTTCGGCAACGGTTGAACCCATCATAAACGCTCCCACCGGAATTTTGACAAACTCCATTCCGATTGAGTTGGTCAAGGTCTGAGGCAAAGAAGGGCTGACTATTTCTATAATCGGATCGGGGTCGATAATTGTGTCTCTGGGCAAAACAGGTTGGACAATCGGCGGTTCATTGTTGAATGAAGGATTTTTCAAAGCCTCGCGCATCTCTGCGAGAGTTTGAAAACGTTTTTTTATATCCTTTTGTAAGCATTTGGAAATCAAGTTTCGGTAAAGCGGCGGAATTTCATCGGGTAAAGGCTGAGGTTCATTTTGAATGATTGAAAAAATCAAGGCGTGCTGAGTTTCGCCTTCAAAAGGCATTTTCCCCGTCAACATTCTTTGTAGAATTACGCCGACCGACCAGATGTCCGATTGAAGAGTTCGTTTGTTATCAAAAAGTTCGGGTGGCGAATAAGAAAGAGTCCCCGCACCTCTGGAAGTATTTTCAGTCACTAAAGTCTTTGAAAGTCCAAAATCCGCCAAGCAAATTTTGTCTCCTTTGATGAGAATATTTGCCGGTTTCAAATCAAAATGCCCAATTCCTTTGCTATGCAGATGCTCCAAACCGTTGAGAATATCCCGAAGGATTGATTCGGTTTCGGGGATTCCAATTTTACCGCCGTTTTTGTCCAAATAATCTTGCAAAGAGCCACCATCGGCAAACTCGCTGACAATGATGATTTGTCCATCAAAATTTTTGGCTTCGATGAAAGGGATGATATTTTCATTTCCGCTCACACTACGCCACAAAAGAGCCTCAGATTTAATCTTCTCTAAGGTGACGTGTTGGCTTTTCGCCAGTTTGATTGCAACTTTTTGGTAGAGCAAATCTTGTGGATTATCCGCCAACCAAACATCGCCAAAGCCACCGCTTCCAAGCAGCTTTTCTAAGATATATGATCCGATTCTATCGCCTATATTAGCCATAATTTATTCAACAATTTTTTAAGGTCTAGTTACATTTCTCGGTCATTAGATTATCTATGAAAAGACTCAAAAAGTGAAGAGTTTTGCAAAACATTATTCGCTAATTCTAACCGTTTCCAAAACTTCCCGCCACCAGTAGAAGTTGGCTTTCGGTATTTTGAAGTAGTTTTGTAAGAGTTTTCAATTCAGGTTGAATGAAAATAAACTTCGGCGGGCGCAAGCAACCCTTCCTCACCTGTCATTGGTTTTAGCTTGTCTTTTTCAACTTTAGCTTGAAAAACGATAAAGTTTTACCATTCAACTTATTCACAATTTCAGGTCTGGAAGGGTTGCTTGCGCCCGCTTGGTTTAATTGCAATTCAAGCAAATTACTGGGAGCGCAGGCATCCTTGCCTGCTGAGCGCGAGAGCGTTCAAAAAAAGACTCGACGGGAATTCAACTTGATTTCTTTGCCAACACTTTTACGCCGCGAAGCGCGACATAGCAGGCAAGGATGCCCGCGCTCCCAGCCATTAACTTTTTTCTTTGCCCTTTATTTTTCTAAAAATTTGAGTCGCTCCCGCGACAGGTTTTTCCTCTCCGCCAACTTGACTTTCCCTGCTCCAACCCCGCTTGAAGATAAATTTCGTCTCGGCTTCGCTACGGACGAAATTTCCTTTCAAGCTACCCAAAATTTTTGTAAAGCGTAAGAGGGTAAAAGGGCTAAAGCGTAACTAATTCCTGACCACCCGAAAACCCAAACCGCGGTGCCGTAAACCGACGGCGTAACCCTGGCGCGAAGCGCCGAGCGCAGATTCATGGCACCGTAGAGCCAACCGCCGCCGCGAAACACGCGAACCGAGACTGAACTCGCACCCTTGGATCAGTTACATTCCACTCGGATAATCTCCATACCAGTCCTGGCACCACTCCCACACATTGCCGTGCATATCATAAATTCGAAATTATTCGGCTGTTTGGTTCCAACTATCGTGCGTTTCCTAATCTTTTCCCGATTCGCCGAATTCCCGTAAGGTATTTTCCTAATTAAGTTTTCATCTGCTCCGAACTCCACTGTCCCAAAGGCAAAGGCTGTCATTGTCCCTGCCCGCGCCAGCATATTCCCACTCGGCTTCCGTCGGCAATCGATATGTTCCTTCACCTTTCGCATTCAACTTTTTAATAAATTCCTGTGCGTCTTCCCAACTGACACAAATTATCGGTCTATTATCCCCGACAAATTCCCGCTTCTAATTTTCCATAATCACACTTTGCTCGGCATTATCCTCCCATTATCGCTTTCCATTGGGCTTGCGTTACTTCATATTTGCCCAGATAAAAGATTTTGCTGATTGTTACCTGATGCTGAGTTCATCGGTTTCCTGACCACGACCACTTTCAGCAATTGGCGAACCCATCATAAACGAACCCGAAGGAATTAAGACAAACTCCATCCCGATTGAGTTTGTAAAGGTTTGTGCATTGCTTGGTCTATTCTTTTCTTCATCTGCTCGTTGCAGTCTTTTGATTTCTGCTTCGCGGTGCAGTTTTGCTCGTTCTTCCTTTTCTCGTAGAAGTCTTTCTTTTTCAAGTCTGGCTTGTTCTGCTTGTTCGCGCTGACGCTGTTTCTCTTGCTCAATCTTTAACTGTTCAGTTTTATCAAAATCTTCGTCAAAGATGGTTGCCGAATCTTTTACTCTAAATTGTTGTGGGTTTTTCAAAGCCTCGCGCATTTCATTGGCAGTCTGAAAACGCTTGGTAACATCTTTCTCCAATGCTTTGGCAACAATTTTTTGAAACTCATTTGGAATATTTGACGGCAAAGGTTGGGGCGGATTTTGGATAATATCAAGCAGTAAACCATAGACATTGTTTTCTTCGGTGGAATACGGATATTTTCCCGACAGCATTTCATACAACATCACGCCCATTGACCAAATATCCATTGAACGCGATGCCGCTTTTTGTTCCAGCGATTCGGGCGAAATATACAAAGGCGTTCCCGCCGAGGTGCCTTTGACCATACTGTTGGTCATGGTGTTCGCCATTCTCGAAACTCCAAAATCAGTAATGCAAGGCAAGCTGTTTTTGAACAAAATATTGTCGGGCTTCAAATCTCGGTGGATGATTTTTTCGGGCGTTTGCGTGTGAAGATGTTGCAAACCTTCCAATATTTCACACATTATTTCAACGGTTTTTTTCAAATCGGGAGACTTTCCGCCGTTTTTATCCAGCCAATTTCGCAAATCTCCACCTTCAGCATAATCGCTGACAATCACAAAAGTATCGGTTTGAAACTGAAAACCATCTTGCACCGCAACAATGTTTTTATGTCCGCTGGCTCTGATCCAAGTTGCAACTTCGCGCCTTACTTTGCTGATAAAACTCGCTTCTGTTTCTTTTTTTGAAGGCTTGTATTTGAGAAATTTCAAAGCTACTAAAATACCTTCATCCGAAAGTTCGATGTTCTTGGTCGCCAACCAAACTTCACCAAAACTACCTTCTCCAAGATATTTTTCAAGCGTGTAATTTTTTATTTTATCGCCTTTTTCAAACATAATTTACTCAACAGGTTGAAGGTTCGGTCATATTTTTCGGGTAGTGAACCAAAAGTAATACTTTGAAAGGTGCTTTATCGGAAAAAAAACGATTTTGCTGGGAGCGCACGCATCCTTGCGTGCTACGTCGCGCTTCGTGGCGTAAAAGTGTTGGCAAAGAAATCAAGTTGAATTCCCGTCGAGTCTTTTGAACGCTTTCGCGTCCAGCACGCAAGATGCGTGCGCTCCCAGCGATGACGCTTTTTTTTCCAATTACCGATTTAGAACTCCAAACAGCATTACTTTTAGTTTACTGCCCTGTTTCGGTCATCTGATTATCTACGAAAAGACTCAAAAAGTGAAGGTTTTGCAGAAAATTATTCGCTAACTCTAATCATTTCCAAAACTTCCCGCGCCTTTTCCAATAAATTTCCGCTTTCCGAAACCCGCAAAATTCCGTTGCATTTATGGATAGTTATTCGGATTATCAACTGTTAAACCTTCTGAGGTGGCGGCAAGGTTTAAATGATTGTCGGCTGAAATAAAAATTAGCGGAGTGCCGCCGATTGAAATGCGGTCTTGATTGGCTTGTAAGGCAGACGCAAGTTGGACTGCATCATAACCGCGAAGAGTATGATTTTTGACCAAGTTCATTGCGCTTTGAATGATGTTTGGACTGACTTCAACCAACAAATAACGATTTGAGAATTCGCGTTCAAATCTGGCAATGGCTTTGGCGGTGGCGGTTGGAGTCAGTGAACCGACACGCATTCTTTTGGTCAAAGCGGCAACCACTTCCGCCCCTGTAATGCGAGCTAAGTAAAGGCGGTTTTTGGCAGACGGACGCACCAGACTGAAAACCCAATTTGTGCCGATTTCTTTGGCATATCTTTTGACCAAAGAACTGCTGTCGAAAAAGAGAGCCGACACTTATTCGCGTTCCTCCAAAATTGTTTCGGAAAGCGGTTCACCGATGATTTCGATTGGCTCGTAGGTTTCTTCGTCTGTGTCTTTTGAGCGTTTTGGGATTTCGCTAATCAGACCTTTGGCAAGCAAAATTTGTTCGATTTCATCTTCGCTGGGACTTGAATAATTAGTTTTTTTCAGGTTTTTCTGCAAAGTCTTGACAATTTCTTTTTGCACACTAATTGGAAATTCTTGAACCGTCTTGATTATTTCTTGCGGACTTATTTCCATAATTTTCTACCTCAACTCAAATTCTAACATAAGTTTTATCTGACCATAATTATTTCCAAAACTTCCCGCGCCCGTTCAATCAAATTTCCACTTTCCGTGACGCGCAAAATTCCGTTTGGTGAAAAGTTTGCAGTTTTATTTTCCGACAAATATCGTCCTAGTTTTTCCGGCGAAACTTTGGCGTTTTGGTCTAATTTAATGGCAAAACCTTCGCCTGATTTATCAATCGAAACGACTCGCATTTCTTCAGCCAATTTTCTCAATCTCGCATATTCAAACAAGTTTTCAACCGCATCGGGAATTTTGCCGTAGCGGTCTTGAATCTCGTCAAAAATCCGACGCAAAGTTTCCTCCGAATCTGCCGAAGAAATTCGTTTGTAAGTCCGTAATCTCTGCGAAGTTTCAAAAATGTAATCTTTGGGAATCGCCACATCAACCCCCAGATTTATCGAAACGCTGATTTCGTCTTCAATCACCTCGCCGCGAATTTCGGCAATCGTGCGTTCTAGCATTTTGACGTATAAATCAAAGCCGAGCGCATCCAGATGTCCCGATTGCTGTCCGCCCAAAATGTTGCCCGAACCGCGAATTTCGAGGTCAAGAGCGGCGATTCGAAAACCTGCACCGAGTTCGCTGAAATTCACGAATGGCGGAAAGTCGGCGACGTGCCACATCCGACAATTCGCGTTCTGGCGGAATGACGAGATAGGCGTAAGCCCTTTTGTTTGAACGCCCTACGCGACCGCGAAGCTGATAAAGTTGCGACAATCCGTAATTTTGAGCCTGATTGATAATGATGGTGTTGGCACGCGGAATATCAATCCCATTTTCGATAATTGTGGTGGCGACCAGCACATCAAATTTGCGGTCAACGAAATCCAAAATGCTTTGCTCCATTTCCTTTTCGTTCATCTGTCCGTGGGCAACCACAATTTTTGCATTCGGCACAATTTTTTGCAGATGCGCGGCGATAGCAAAAATCGTTTCCACGCGGTTATGAATAAAGAAAACTTGTCCATCACGGGATAATTCGAGTTCGATGGCGGATTTGATGACGCTTTCGGAAAATTGGACGACCTGGGTATTGATTGCGAGACGGTCACGCGGCGGAGTTTCAATCACCGACATATCACGCATTCCTAAAAGAGACATATTCAAAGTTCGCGGAATTGGTGTAGCGGAAAGAGTTAGGACATCAATTTTCTTTTTGAGGTGCTTTAATTTTTCTTTGTGTCCGACTCCGAAACGCTGTTCTTCGTCAACCACCAGCAGACCGAGTTTCGGAACTTTGACATCGTTGGACAAAATCCGATGCGTGCCAATCAAAATATCAACCGAACCTTTTTCGGTAGCTTCGACTACCGATTTTTGTTCTTTCTGAGAGCGAAAACGCGACAAAAGTTCAATCGTGACGGGGAACGCGGCAAAGCGTTTTTTGAAAGTTTCGGCGTGTTGATATGCCAAAACGGTGGTCGGCGTAAGAACCGCAACCTGTTTGCCGTCCATCACGGCTTTGAACGCCGCCCGCATCGCAACTTCGGTTTTACCATATCCAACATCGCCGATAATTATTCTATCCATTGGGATTGCAGTTTCCATATCGGTTTTTAAATCTTCAACCGAAACCTTTTGGTCAGGCGTTAATTCGTAGGGAAAAGCATCTTCAAACTCGGTTTGCCAAGGCGAATCCGCCGAAAATGCAAAACCTTGCACGAGTTTTCGCTCGGCATATAGACGAAGCAATTCGTCCGCCATATCGCGCATCGCCCGTTTAGCTTTTGCCTTAGTTTTTTGCCAACCGAGTCCGCCGAGTCGGTCTAAAGTCGGCGAAGTTGCCTCGCCCGAACTGTAACGTGAAACCAAATCCATTCGCTCCACAGGCACAAATAATTTGGTCTTTTCGGCGTAAATGAGCAACATAAATTCGCGCTCAACCCCATTTGTTTCAATCAATTGCAAGGCTTCAAAACGCCCGATGCCGTGATCAACGTGGACTACAAAATCACCCGATTTCAAATCCCGAAAGTCGGAAATGAAGGCTCCGAGTCTGGATTTTCGATTTTCGATTTTCGATTTTTGATTGGAGGTCGAAACTTCGCTCGTTTGTCCAAAAATATCGGCTTCTGTTTGGAAAATTAAATTGAGCGAGGGAATTTCAAAACCGCTCGAAAGATTCCCATAAACTATGTTGTTTGAAGGAATTGCAACCTCGTAGTCGCGCAGAATTTCTGCAAACCTATCCGCAATTCCGTGAGTTTGAAAGACGAATTTGGAGTTTGGAGTTTGGAGTTTGGAATCTTGGGCGAGCGAGGCGATGTTGCCTTGAAATTTACGAGTTCCGCGAGATTGGAGGTTAAATTCGGTTGATTTTTCAGCAGTCGGAAATAGGAAAAGTTGTTTGGCTGGTTGAAAATCTTCGTCCGTTTCGCCGGCTGAAAGTCCCAAACTTCTGAGTTCAATTCGTTTTTGCTGATTCAAATTATTTCGTAAATCTTCGCCCGAAAAAAACATTTCTTTCGGCTCTAAACCGATTTCGTCAATTTCACAACTTTCAGCAAAACGGCGTTCTAATTGCTCGTAGAATTCGCTCAGATGAAGTTCAATCGTGGTCGGCTCGTCAATCACTAAAACGCAGTCTTTTAAATAATCAAAAAGACTGGAAGTGCGTGGAAAAGTTAGATTTATCAAAAACTCCCAACCATTAAAAGTTTCGCCTTCATCGGCAAATTGGGTGCGGTCTTTCAAGTTTCGGGCAAATCTTTCATCGGAAAACTTTTCTTTAGCGAAAAAAGCCCAATCTTTTAAATCGGTGGGCGTTGCCGAAAATTCACGCATCGGAGCGAGTGAAACTTCTTTTAATTGTCCGATTGAGAGTTGGGTGTCAGCATCAAATTCTCGAATTGAATCAACTGTATCGCCGAAAAATTCAATACGGACGGGGTTTTCCGCATCCGGCGACCAAACGTCAACAATTCCGCCACGCACCGAAAATTCGCCGATGTTTTTCAAAGGCTCTTCGCGCAGATAGCCACAAGCAATCAGTTTTTCGATTAATTTTTCAAGCGGAAAATCTTCATCACGTTTCAGATTTGCGCCCAGATTTTGAATTTCACGCGGAGACAAAATCTTTGTCACTAAAGATTTAGCAGAAGTTATAACAAAATTTGGAGTTTGTCTCGATAAATTCCAGAGAGCCAAGGCGCGTTGTTCCAAGGTTTCGGCGTGCGGAGAAATCCGTGAATAAACATCCGTTTCAAAAGATGGAAGGGTTAAAATCCCAGATTCCAGATTCCAGATTCCAGATTGTTTTGTGTCCTTCGATTTGGAATTTGAAATTTGGAATTTGGAATTAAAAAATTCAAGGTCATTTTCCCAAGTTTCAAGTTCGCGGTTTGAATCGGCGATAATGATAAAGGTTTTTCCGCTTTCCCTTTGCAAATTGGAAAGGACGTAAGATTTTGCAGAGATTGAGGTTAAACCACTGAGCGAAATAATTCGCGCTCCTTGATTTATCTCATCACGCAGTTTGAATAATTCATTTTTAGAATCGGCGGTTTGCATTGATAAATAGTTTGCCACAAAAAATATTTTTTATCTTTTTGTCAGAAAAAATAAAGATAAAAGAAAGACTATCGGAATCCATTACTGAGCGGTATAAAAATTGCATTGGACACAAAAGGGTGAAAAAACAGATATTTAAGTGTGAATCAAACACTATTCAACACCATTTTGCGTCCACTTGAAGCGATGTTGGCTTCAATGTCACCAAGTATAGACCAAGAAGCAGCTTCGGAAAAACTCTTTTTTGCTGATTTTGTGCGGAAATTGATTTTTGGCTATCTTTACCAAAACAGTTCTTTGAGAAGTTTGACGGTGGAATTAGAAACCAATGCGGTATGCCGTGATTTGGATTTGCAACCGACCCCATTTTCAACCTTGAAAGATGGATTTTCACGCTTTCAGAGCAAATATTTCAAGCAGTTATATGAGACTCTCATGGAATCGGCAAATCTCTCTAAAGTGGCATTTATTGAAGAGTTGGGGATTTGCCAAGTGATAGATGGGAGTTTATTTCCGATGCTTTTATCCATTACTTGGACTAATTATCGGGAAAAGAAAAATGCGTTCAAGCTACATTTAAGTTTTGAATTGAATCGAATGATGGCGACTGAGTTTTGGGTTGGAAGCGGGAATTCAAGTGAGCGAGCATTTTTAGAGAAAGTGGTAACAGCGGGAGTTACATACATCGCAGATCGAGGCTATTTCAGTTTTGCTTTAGCGGATAAAGTGTTGCAAGCCAAAGCGTTTTTGGTGATGAGGGTGAAGGATAATCTGCTTTACGAGGTAGTTAAGAGTGGTGTCATCAATTTAGCGGAAATCCCAAATTGTTTTCATCGGGTGGCGGATGAAATCATCATTTTCACGAATGACGAAAAGCGGAATAGGCTGCGTTTAATTACTTTTACGATAGCTGGAAGTTATTTTCGGATAGTCACGAACCGGTTTCAGTTAAGCACGCTAAACATAATTATTTTATATGCTTACAGGTGGCAGATAGAGTTATTTTTCAAGTTTATGAAACGAACGATGAAAGGAATACATCTGCTCAATCAGAGTCAAAACGGAGTGGATATCCAGTTTTATCTGTTGTTGACGACAGCGATCTTGATGTTGAAATTCAAGCAAAGCAATCAAGAAAATGAGGATTTAGAAGAAAAAGTTGAGGAAAAAAGAGAAAAAAAAGGGTTAAGCCCGTCGGAATGGATCAAAGAAATCGGAAAAATATTTTACAAGTCGTGGAAAATCAGCAAGAATTGGCTCTTGATAGTGAAGAATTCGCTAAATCAAATAGTTGATTATGAACTACTTAAATTGCTGAATAGCTACTAGCAAATCTTATGCCGCTCAGTAATGATCGGAATCAGGATTTCTTATAAAAATAAATTATGGCTAAATTCAACCTAATCTCGGTTAAAAAGTAAGAATTCACAGGGATCGAGGAGATAGAGGAGATAAGTTTTCCCGAATAAATTCCAAATATCCCTTAAATCCCTTGAATCCCTGTGAATTTTCTGTTTTTTCATTCAAAATAACTTTTTATAAGAAAATCCTGCTATCGGAATCGTCCTCGCAATTTAATTGTATTTTGAATTTAGAAGTCGTAAAAGGCGGAAAAAACTGAAATTTTTAGTTTATTTTCCCGTCCTCAAATATGATATAGTTGGCAGAGAGGTTTTGGAGAATCACGGATGAACAAAAGATTTATTTTAATTGCAACTTTCATTATTTTAGCCGGCGCAATATTGGGCGGACTTTTGGGCAGATTCCCGGGCAAATCTGCCGCTAGCGGTGAAATTACCAACGAAAAAATTGCGGGGGATTACAAAGAGGCTCTGGAAGTGATTGACGCAAATTATGTCCGCGAGGTCGAACACGAAAAAGTTTCGGAAAGTTCAATTCAATCAATGCTTTGGTCGCTCGACCCGCATTCATCATTTTTCACCCGCGATGAATTCAAAAAACTTTACGAAGACCAACAGTCGCGTTTCTACGGCATCGGGGTTTCCATTCTCCAACATCGTGACGGCGTGTATGTGCAAGCGGTCGTTCCCGGCACTCCGGCGGAAAAAGTCGGTTTGAAATATGGCGATAGATTTGTCGAAGTTGACGGCAAAGATGCTAAAACTTGGACGAGCCAAGAACTTTCCAAAAATGTTCGTGGTGAACGCGGGACCAAGGTCAATGTCAAAATCGAAAGGGTTGGCAATGAAAAGCCGATTGATTTTGAAATTACCCGCGATGGCGTTCCGTTTCCTTCGATTCGCAATTATTTTATGCTCAAAGACGACATCGGCTACATCGGTTTAACGGGCGGTTTTCAAGAGACAACCTCCGAAGAACTCGATCAAGCCTTGACCGACCTCAAAAAACAAGGGATGAAGCAAATCGTTTTAGACCTCAGAAATAATCCGGGCGGATTGCTTCCGCAAGCGGTTGAAGTCGTCAGCCGATTTGTTCCCCGCGGACAAGTTGTCGTTTCAGTCAAAGGGCGTTCGCGGTATGCCAAAACTGAAGAATTACGGACAGTTGGCGGTAAAACCGAAGAAATGCCGTTGGTCGTTTTAATCAATGGAGGCTCGGCTTCCGCCTCTGAAATCGTGGCGGGTGCGGTGCAAGATTATGGGCGCGGAATGATTGTCGGAAGCGATAGTTTTGGCAAAGGTTTGGTACAGAGAGTTTTCCAATTGCCAAGCGGAACGGGTTTAACTCTAACTATGGCAAGATATTACACACCATTCGGGCGTTCGCTCCAACGCGATTATTCAAAAGGTTCAATTTACGAATATTTTACTCATCAGGATGCGGAGGCAGATTCAGCCAAACCAACTCCAGATGCCGAACCACAACCCAAAGGCGACCCGGTAACGACTGCCAATGGTCGGATTCTTTACGGCGGACGCGGTATTGAACCTGATATAAAAGCCCCGCCGCTTACCTTCAACCAACTGCGTTTTCGTCTGAATGAAGCCGCATTTTTCTTTACCCGTCAATTAGTTGCCGGAAAAGCCCAAGGCTTGGAATCTTTAAAAGTTGATAAACAAAAAAACGACCATATTTTGCAAGCTAATGAACTTTCGATAAACGATAAAATCCTTGAAGTTTTCCGCGATTTTGTTGCCAAAGACAAAAAACTTGGGCTTTCAGTAGAAAATATCAACGCTAATCTGGATTATGTCAAAATTCGTTTGCGCGAAGAATTAGCGACTGCAAATTTTTCCAGTGAAGCCGGTTCGCAAGTTTTACTCGAAGTTGATCCGCAGGTTTTGAAGGCGATTGAGGCTTTGCCGGAGGCTAAAAAGTTGGCTGAGAATTTTAAGAGCTACGCGACGATTGGTTAGTGTAAGTAGCAGTAGCAGCGGCAGGAAGTCAAAACTTATCAAAAGGCTAAGAAAATTGAGTGGCAGTAGCGGGAGGCAGTTTCGATGATTGTTGTTGACAAGTTTAGGCGAAAAGTTATGATTACTTGTCACTGCAACTGCAACTGCAACTTACCCCACAACCCGCAAAATAAAGCATTTCAAATAATAGCTTTCAGGCATCCCCAGCAAAATCGGGTGGTCGGCAGACTGCATTCTTTTTTCAATCAGGTGCAAACGCTTATGAGCATTGCGCGAGGCTTCATCCAAAACTTGCAGAAAAATATCTTCGGTAAAATGATACGAACACGAGCAAGTTATCAAAATTCCACCTTCATTTAATAATTTCAACGCCCGCAAATTTATCTCTTTGTAACCTCGAATTGCGCCTTTCAAAGCCGCCCGATTTTTGACAAAAGCAGGCGGGTCAAGCACAATCGTATCAAATTTTTCGCCTTTTGATTCGAGTTCTCGCAAAGCATCAAAGACGTTTCCCGTTTTGAATTCAATATTTGTAATTTCGTTCAATTCGGCATTTCGCCTTGCTTGTTTAATCGCCTCTTCGGAAATATCCAATGCCAAAACCGAATCGCAAGTTTTCGCTAAGTTGAGAGCAAAACCGCCGTTGAAAGTAAAGCAGTCAAGCGCACGTCCAAACGCATATTGGCGGGAAACAAAGTGATTCTCGCGCTGATCGAGGAATGAACCTGTTTTTTGTCCCTCAAGAAGCGAAACGTAGAATTTTACTCCGTCCTGTTCGATAGTTATTTCATCTGCAGCTTCGCCGTAAAGTGTTGAATTTATTTGTTCTAACCCTTCGAGCAGGCGAACTCTGGCATCGTTTCTTTGGATAATTGATTTTGGCTGAAATTCTTCTTGTAAAACTTCGACAAAAATTTCTTTCAACTTTTCCGTGCCTTGCGAAAGTGTTTGGATGACTAAATTTCCATCGTAATTGTCAACAATTAAAGAAGGAATTAAATCAGCCTCAGAATTTATCAAACGAAAGGCGTTTGTAAGTCGAGAGTCGAGAGTCGAGAGTCGAGAGTTTTTTCGTCTATTGACGGATTCAATTATTTTTTGTCTCCAAAATCCTTTATCAATAGTTTCTTGTCGAATTGTAAAAATTCGCAAACTTATCTCGGATTTGTCGCTGTAAAAAGCCTTGCCAATAAAGTTATTTCCTTCATCTACAACAGTTACGATGTCGCCACCGTTGGCTTCTATGCGGACTAAATCGCTTTTGTAAATCCACAAATGTCCGCCGCGAACGCGCTTTGCCCCTTTTTTGTTGACTGAGATTTTTGACATAAACTAAGACTTTAACCGATTAAGAAATATTTCGCCAATCCGCACAGTCCGCCGATAATCACAATCAGCAAAACATCCATTTTCAAAAAATAAAGGGCGATAAACGAAGCAATGGCAAGGATTAAAGCAAACCAATCGAAATGTTCGTGATGATAAATGACAGTTGCCCCAAAGGTCAGAGCAAGATTCAAAATTACTCCAACCACCGAAGCTGTGACAAATGAAAGTGCGGTGTTCAAATTTTTATTGGTGCGAAGTTTTTCGATGTAATTCGCCCCCGCGAAAATGAACAAAAACGACGGTAAAAATGTAACATAAGTTGTCAGTATTGCACAGATTACGGCAAAAGTGGTTGAGCCTGTCGCATTCCAACCCGCCATAAATCCGATAAATTGCAAAACCATAATCAGCGGACCCGGCGTGGTTTCCGCCAACGCCAACCCGTCCACCGTTTGCGCCGCTGTCACCCAACCGTTAGCCACAACCGCCTGATTAACATACGCCAAAACCGTGTATGCTCCGCCAAATGTAACAAACGCCGCTTGGGTAAAAAAGAGGTAAAGTTTGACCGATAGATTTTCGTAACCGTAAATAAATAAAAGAATTGCGAAGGGAATGAGCCACAATCCGAGACAAACAGAAATGATTTTCCAAATTTGCGATTTGCGATGTTTGATTTGCGATTGTTCTTCCAATCTGGAATCTGGAATCTGGAATCTGGAATAAACGAATCCGATTATCAACGCCCCTAAAACTATCAACGGAAACGGAACGTAGAAAAAGTAGATTGCCACGAAAGCAAGTCCGGCAATGACGATATGCCATCTCGACTTAAAAGCCTTTTTGCCGATTTTCAAAACTGCTTCGACCACGATTGCGACGACCACAGCTTTGAATCCATCCAAAACTGCGTCAACTTGCGGAACGCTTCCAAAATTGGCGTAAATGTATGAAAGCACAAGCAAAAAGAAGATTGAGGGAATGACAAAAAATGCGCCTGCCACGATTCCGCCTTTGATGCCGTGCATTTTCCAACCGCAATAGGTTGCTAATTGTTGCGCTTCAGGACCCGGCAACAACATACAATAATTCAAGGCGTGGAGAAAATCATCGTTATCAATCCATTTTTTAGTTTCGACCAATTCTTTTTGCATCACGGCGATTTGTCCGGCGGGTCCGCCAAAGGAAATAAAGCCGAGTTTGAGCCAGAATTTAAAAGCCTCTGCGAAAGTTGGAGTTTGCATTGTTTGATAATAATACACGAATTTGATTCGGGCTTGCTAAATTGTTAAGCTAAAATAGTTTTAGTAAATAAAATTTTAGGAGATACAAAATGTTACAAGTTGGAGATAATGCGCCTGACTTTGAGTTAGCTTCTCACCTTGAAAAAGGTAAAAAGGTTAAACTCTCGGATTTGCGCGGAAATAATGTAGTAATCGCGTTTTTCCCATTGGCTTGGACGGCTGTCTGATCGGCTCAAATGCCATCCTACGAAGCCGATCAAGAACGCTTTGCAGGGTATGATGCTCAAGTTTTGGGCATTTCAGTTGACAGTAATCCGTGCCATACCGCTTGGGCAAAATCGCTCGGCGAACTTACTTACGATTTACTCGCAGATTTTCATCCAAAAGGTGAAGTTGCAATGAGTTACGGGGCTTGGCGGGAGGCTCAAGGCATTAGCGAAAGGGCTTTGTTTATTGTGGACAAGGAAGGCAAAATTGCCTACATTGATATTCACGACATCGGCGATCAGCCTGATAACGAAGAACTTTTTGATGTTTTGAAAAAAATGTAATCAGTGTCAGTGGTCAGTGAACAGATTCTTTTTGACCACTGACCACTAAAAGGAGGATTATGGCAAACGAAAAAAATAAATTATCTTTTCTACAAATTATCTGTGTAGCTGTTGGGGTTGGACTCGGTGTGATTTTAGTGAGAGTTGTCTTTGGACTCGGTGGCGCACTTGGTGGCGCACTTGGTGGCGGGTTAGGTGCGGCACTTGGATATGGACTCGCTTATCTGGTCGGAAATAAGAATAATAACTCTTGAGAGACTAAAAGATGTCAATAATTTCCCGAAAATGTGTTCCTTTTACGCCGTTTGATATGGATTTGAAACAGGCGACGATTGCGATTGTAACTGCCGCCGGAGTTCATCAAAAAGATCAAGAGGCGTTTAATATTGCTGATGAGTTGGGCGATTTGAGTTATCGCGTGATGGGAGAAGAGATCGAGTCTTCAAATTTGATGGTCACGCATCATCATTACAACCACACGGACGCAGATGCCGACATCAACACCGTTTTTCCGATTGACCGTCTTCGTGAATTAAAAGAAGCAGGTTTCATTGGCGCAATTGCTAGAAAACATATCGGTTATATGGGCTACACGATGAAACTTAAAGATATGTATGAGCGAACCGCCGTTCAAATTGCCGATGAAATTGACCGTGGTTCTCGCGCCGATGCGGTGATTCTGACCGGCGGCTGACCGAATGTTTGTCACCGGACAGTTGTCGCGGTTCAACGTGAAATCGAAATGCGAGGCACTCCGACGGTTTTAATTACCGTTTCGCCCGAAGTCTCCAATCAAATGCGTCCGCCTCGCGCACTTTATCCGAAAGGTTTCAAAATTGGAAATAGTATGGGCAAACCGCAAATGCCCGATTTACAACGCAAAGTCTTAACCGATGCCTTGAATCTATTGACTAAAAACACTCGTCCCGGAAGTTTTGAAACGATTGATTATCCCGAATATGGTGAATATTACGAGCCACCGAGGGTGAAAAAAATCTAGTCTTGTGAATCGTGAGCCTCACTCTATATTCTTAATCAGCACCACTTCATCGGTCGTATTTCCGCGCACGAGGTAGAGTTTTTTACCATCGCGGGAAAAGGTGAAATTGTAAATTGTGTCAAAATTGAAATTCGTAACTTTCGTTGATTTGCCAGTTTTCAAATCATACTTCCAAATATCGGTTCTATTTCGATAGTTGAAGTAATAAAAGAAATCATCATTGGCAAAACAATAAGAAGCATCTACTTCTTTAGGAAATTTAAGTTTCTTGGTTGAAACAAATTTGGAACCATCAAAATCTGATAATACATTGTTGGCTTCAAACGGTTCAAGGTTAGGTTGCGTTGCTGTCAGATAAAGCGATTTTCTGCCATCGGGCGACATTTCAAATTGCGGAATATAAAGGCTCTCGTCTTCATAAATATTAGTGATACGTCCGGTGGTTAAATCCATCTTGTTAATTTTCGCATCGGGAATCCATCGAGTCCACTCCTGAAAAATAATCGCGTTATTGTCAGGCAGGACTGAATGAAGTCTTTGAATCACACCTTCTTGATTAGTCAATTGTTCAAGATTTTTTCCATTTATATCTGTTCGCCAAATTGCATTTGTTGGAAAATGAAGAGGTCCAATCGTGGTATTGGTCGTAAAATAAATATATTTTCTGTCCGGTGAAACAATCGGAGATTCTATTCTACCTTTTTCTGAGACTAATATTTTTTCGTCCGAACCATCAGCATTTATTTGCCATAAATTTAGGTTTCCTTTGCCGTCTGATTTGGTGAACAAAATCTTATTGTCATCAATCGCAGCAATCCCAAAACTGTGTTCTATAACATTTGAAACATTTAACAGGTTGGTAGTTTTAGTGATTTGGCGGGCGTTTTTGGTTTGTAAATCATATTCCCAAATGGCAGTCTGTCCGGTTATCTTAATAGTAACGATTGACTTCCCGTCGGCGGTTGCCGAAAGAAGGTCGTAAGTGTTTGTATCATTTGTAATTGGTGTTACTTCGCCGTCGGGAAAACTGACCAAATAAATTTGGGCATTTTCTTTATGCATGACCCTGTTGATGACAATAAATCCCGAACCATCCGGCAGCCATTTATATTGAGGAAGGGGGACACTCGTTGACAAGGACGTATCCCAGGTAGTAGTTCCAATTTGGATTATGTCCCCGCCTGTTGCAGGAATCCAGCCCAATTTGTAATCAATCCCGTCTCGTTTACTTTTATCGTTATAAAACAACGCAATCTTGCTTTCGTCAGGAGAAAATGTTGGGCAGCAAACATTAAATTCTTTGGTTGAATAAACGGTTTTCTCATTTTTTCCGTCTAAATCCGAGATAATTATTTTAGCTTCACCTGTTTTGTCGAAAGGAGTGTTAAAAATCCTCCTTTTTCCGTCATGAGAAAAAGAAGATTCTGTATCAAACACCATCGGAATATCTTTTGTTTCGCCGCCGAGCATCGCAATTTGTCTTAAAAACATATTTCCTTCGGGGTCTAATCCTTCAAAAAAAATGTAGTTTCCATCAGAGGAAAAACGTTTCATCCAAATAGTTGCGCCTGATTCAACCTCAAACATCACTTTTTCGCTCCCCGTCTCAATTTGCCGTAAAATCAATTTCCCGTCAAAACCTGATCTCCCATCAACAAATGCTAAATATTTACCGTCGGGAGAGAGCGCGAAGCTATAACTGTCGCCTTTGAGTGGAATCTTTTCTACTGAGGTTTTGTTGAACAGCGTATCTACCATTCTCTTCGGCTTGAGAGAGCTGTAACCGAAATAGCCGAGTGCTGCAACGAGGAAGATTCCAATGGTCGCCAGGATCCCGGTTCTGTATCTGGTTTTGACTTTTGCAACCCCAAGGCTTGTCTGCGTTTCTATTGGATTCGAAAGTATCTTCGTGTCTTGCAGTTCGTCGGTTTCTTTGTCTTTGTCAGTTGTTTCACGAATGTCGTTGCTTCTCGAACGCATCTCTTGCAGTCTTTCGGGCGATACTGAAAGTTCCAATTCGTGTTCCAGTTCCATTTCGCGTCTCAGGTTTTTCAAATCTAATGACAAATCTTTCGCCGATTGATAACGCTCGTCCGCTTCTTTTCGCAATGATTTTTTGACGATTCGATAAAGTTCGGTTGGAGCGTTCTGGATTTGTTCGGAAACTGGAATCGGTTCTTTGTGGATAATGTTGGCAAGAATGTCGGTCATTGTTTCGCCTTGAAACGGAGTTTTGCCCGTCAGCAATTCATAAAAGACTACGCCAACGCTCCAGAGGTCGGTTCGGGCATCAACTTCTTTGCCTCTCGCTTGTTCGGGCGACATATAGCCGACGCTGCCCATTATCATTCCTTTTTTTGTCTCGACTAAATCCATCGTTTCCGCTTCGGCATTGGTGATGGTTGGTTTGGCGAGTCCGAAATCGAGAACTTTCACAAATCCGTCTTCACGAATCATTATATTTTCCGGCTTGATGTCTCGATGAATGATTCCGGCTTTGTGGGCGGATGTCAGAGCAGACGCAATCTGTTCGGCAATTTTAATGGATGAAGCAAGCGATAAAGTTTGGTGTTCAATCAGACTACGGAGAGTTTCGCCTTTGATATGTTCGGTGGCGATGAACATTTTCCCCTCGTCCTCACCGACTTCGTGAATGGTGATGATATTCGGATGATTTAGTGCCGATGCGGCTTTGGCTTCGAGTTTGAAACGATTAACTCTTTCTCTATCAGAGGTAAATTTTGGCAAGAGGACTTTGATGGCGACATCCCGACCGAGAGATTTATCGTGAGCCAGATAAACTTCACCCATTCCGCCTTTGCCTAAACAAGAAAGAATTTCATAACGACCAATCTTTTCCCCCACTGAAAGACTATCCGCCATGACCAAATCAGCCACATATTGAATCGCAGTTTGTTCCATAAAACCGCTTTCGTGATTCTTGAGCAGGCTTTCAACTTCACGGCGTAAATCAGCATCATTTCGACAAGTTTTATCAAGAAATTTCGCACGTTTCTTTGGCTCAATCTCCAAAACAGATTGAAATACAGCCTTCACTTTTTGAAAGTCCACGGGGTTCATAAATTTTTGTTAATGCTAATCTTACTTTTGTAAAAAAATAAGCGCAAATTCTCAGAAAACATTAAGTCAAATATAGCTATACAACGATTTATGGTTACGATTATATTTGGTTTAGGTTAAACAAACAACTCTTTTATTTGTTAAGAACATCTGAACTGGTGCTTTCCAACTTTGTATTATTTAACAACGAAGTCTATAATCTTTGTTTATTTGAAATCAAAGAAGCAATCATTGATTTATGTATAAACAAATTGGAGTTTTAACGGGTGGCGGCGATGCCCCAGGATTGAACGCAGTGATTCGCGCTGTTGTCAGAACGGCGGTCGGCGAATTTGGGATGAAATGTATCGGCATTGAGGATAGTTTTGAGGGAATTTTAGGCGAACCGAAATTCGCAAAATTAACAAAAAAAAGCGTTGGCGGAATTCTTCCACGCGGCGGAACAATTCTTGGGACTCGAAATCGAGGAAGTTTTTGCTAAAATTGTTGATGGCAAAGTTATTTTCCCGAATTGCCGATTGAAGAAGCCTTAGACAACCTGAAAAAACTCGAAATTGAAGCACTTATCGTGATTGGCGGAGAAGGAACTCTGGCGATTGCCGAACAGTTTCACAAGCGCAATTTTCCTGTCATCGGCGTGCCGAAAACGATTGATAACGATTTATCTGCCACCGAATTAACCTTCGGTTTTATGACGGCGATTGACATTGCGACCGAAGCCCTCGACCGCCTGCATACGACTGCTGCTTCGCACGACCGGGTGATGCTTTTGGAAGTAATGGGGAGAAATACGGGTTGGATTGCCTTGCATTCAGGACTTGCCGGAAGCGCAGATTTGATTTTGATTCCTGAAATCCCATTTTCTTTTGATTCAGTTCTGGATAAAATTCGTGAGCGTGAAAAAACAGGGTCACGTTTTACAAATATCGTGGTGGCGGAAGGCGCAGTTGAGGTCGGGACCCAACCGATTTATTTGGACACGGAAGCATTGCGGCTGGGCGGAGTCGGGAGTCATTTGAGACGGCGAATCGAAGCAGCAACGGGAAAAGAATCGCGTTGTGTTGTGCTGGGACATCTCCAACGTGGCGGAAGTCCAAACGCTTTTGATAGAATGTTAGGCACAAATTTTGGAGCGTGTGCGGTTCGAGCTTTGGCAAATGGACAAACCGGAAAAATGGTGGCTTTGAAAGCCAACGAAGTGATTACTGTTCCGCTGGCTGAAGCGATTGCAAATATCAAAATGGTCAATGTTGAAGGACAACTTGTTCGCACCGCCCGCGACATCGGAATTTCTTTTGCTGCGCCGAATGAGGCGAAACTTTAAAAATTCCAGATTCCAGATTCCAGATTTTAAAACTAATTTGGAATCTTTGAATTTCATATCTGAAATCTGAAATTATGGAAGCAGTTAGAAAAAAAATACAACAAGAATTGATAGCCCTTGAAGAAGAACTTCGCTTTAAATTGCCGAAAGAAATTCAAAAAGCGCGTGAATATGGCGACTTGCGCGAAAATGCTGAATACAAAGCCGCAATGGATCGTCAAAAAATTGTGATGGCGCGAGTTATTCAATTGAGTAATCGTCTGGGCGAACTCGAATCAATTGATCTGTCGAAAATTCCGACTGATCGCGCCGCTTATGGCTCGACAGTCGTTCTCTTCGACCTTGACCGTGACGAAAAAGTCACTTATAAATTGGTGACTTCGGAAGAAAGCGCACCTGAAAATGGTTTGATTTCAACGGTTTCGCCCATTGGACAAGCCCTGATGGGAAAAGAAGAAGGCGATGAGGTGAAGGTGAAAACCCCAACCGGCTGGCGTAATTTTGAAATTACAAAATTGACGACGATTCACGAACAGGGATAATGAAAGTCGTAAGTCTGAAGTTATAAGTCATAAGTCCTTTTGACATAAGACTTACGACTCAAAGAAATGATAGGAGCAAGCATCGGACGCGGAGCAATGTGGATCATCAACCGGATGGTGCGCGGGATTGCGTCTATGGGAGTGCATCCGAATATTTTGACCGCTATCGGAGTGATGATAAACGTCGGTTGCGGAGTTCTGTTCGGTATCGGTGAATTCTTTTGGGCGGGAATTGTGTTATTGGTTGCCAATCTTTTTGATATGTTGGACGGCAATGTGGCACGTCTGACCGGCAATGTCACCCCTTTCGGCGGTTTTTTGGATTCAACGCTCGACCGCGTTTCCGATATGGTTTGTTTTCTTGGCATTATGCTTTTTTATGCCGGAAATACGACCGCAACATTCGATTCTCAATGTTGTTTTGGGCGGAGTCGGGATGATTTTTTCGGTGATGGTCAGCTACACCACTGCAAGGAGCGAATCCATCGGTATCAAATCTAATGTTGGTTTTTTACAACGACCTGAAAGAATTGTGCTTTTTATCATTGGCGCACTTTCGACTTGGGATTGGAATTCCGACTTTTTTCTATTTAACCGAATGTCGCAAGTTCTTTGGGTTTTAGCTATTGGGTCATTGTGGACTTTTATTCAAAGGATGTATCACACTTGGGCCGAATTGAGGCGAACTGCGGAAACAAATTAAATATTCAAAGTATGGAATGGCTGGCAGGAACTTGGAATTCATTGACGTGGGATAAAATCGCGCTGGGGGTCGGGCTATTTTTATTATCTTTAGGGCTGAGTTTTGCCGCTATCGGAATCGTAATGGTCAAAATTCCCGCCAATTATTTTAGTTCGCATTATAAGCAGGATTTTTTGCCGAATAGTTCATTTTTGGTGCGTTGGGGAGCAGTAATTCTGAAAAACATTTTAGGTGTTTTTTTGATTTGCTTAGGGATTGTATTATCCTTACCCGGCATTCCGGGACAGGGACTTTTAACGATTCTACTCGGGCTGATTATGCTCGATATTCCGGGCAAACGCCCGCTTGAAGCGAAAATTATTGAACGTCCAATGATTTTAGCGGCAATCAACAAATTACGAGCAAAATATAATAAACCTCCTTTAATTTTAGATTGAACAATGGGTATTTTTGATATTTTTAGAAAAAAAGAAGTAATAGATTTAGAAGCCAAACGGAGGGAATATCTCAACCGTTTTGGTAGAATCACGGATGGGGCAATTATTGATGCCGAAGCAGCGGAAAACGGCGAGATTGTCTATTATTCATACAGCGTTCACGGGGCGGATTATGAATCATCGGAAATTATTTTATTTGAACAAATTACCGATCAAATAAAATATGCTCCGGGAGCAAAAATTGGGGTTCGCTACGACCCGAAACAACACGCAAATTCAATTTTAGTTTGATTTAGCAGAAGTTTTTAGCTTTAATAGGTTGTGTTCAAACTGCACAACTTTTTTTATGTTCAAAAAAATCTTAATTGCCAATCGCGGAGAAATTGCCTGTCGAGTCATTCGTGCTTGTCGTGATATGGGCATTGCGACTGTGGCAGTTTATTCCGAAGCCGATAAAAACGCTTTGCACGTCCGAATGTCTGACGAAGCCTATCACATCGGCAATCCGCCATCGTCCGAAAGTTATTTGCGCTGGGAAAAAATCTTAGATGTGGCACAGAAATCAGGCGCAGAAGCCATCCATCCTGGTTACGGTTTTTTGTCGGAAAACGCCGAATTTGTTCGTAAAGTAACCGAAGCAGGCATAACTTTCATCGGTCCTCCACCCGAAGCAATGGAAGGAATGGGCGGCAAAATTTCGGCGCGACTTTTAGCTATTGCCGCTGGAGTTCCTGTTGTTCCCGGCACGACTGAGCCTTTGAAAAATTATGCAGATGCGCTCGAAACTGCGCGAAAATTTGGGTTTCCAATAATGCTCAAGGCTTCAGCGGGTGGCGGTGGCAAGGGAATGCGCCTTGTGTTTGAAGAATCGGAACTAAAGTCTGCGCTCGAAAACGCTCAAGCAGAAGCACTTGCGGGTTTTGGGGATGATGCGGTTTATATCGAAAAAGCTGTCGTGCGTCCGCGTCACATCGAAATCCAAGTTTTTTCAGACAAACACGGTAATCACGTTCATCTTGGCGAGCGCGAATGTTCAATCCAACGCCGACATCAAAAAGTTATTGAAGAAGCTCCGTCACCAATCAACGATGCTGAATTGCGAAATAAAATGGGCGAATGTGCCGTCAAAGTTGCCAAAGCCGTCAATTATGTCGGCGCGGGAACGGTTGAATTTTTAGTATCAGATTTGGATAAGTCATTTTATTTCTTAGAGATGAATACGCGGTTACAAGTCGAACATCCTGTCACCGAACTCGTCACGGGCATTGACCTCGTGCGCGAACAAATTCGTGTGGCGTGGGGCGAAAAATTGTCGTTCACCCAAGCCGATATTAAAATGATTGGACACGCCATCGAATGTCGAGTCTATGCCGAAGACCCTGAAAATAATTTCTTACCAAGTCCGGGCAAAATCACCCGTTTGCGTGTCCCAAGCGGAAATGGTGTCCGCGATGATGGCGGAATTTATGAAGGTTCAGAGATTTCGATTTACTACGATCCGATGATTTCAAAATTTTGCGTTTTCGGCAGAACCCGCGAAGAAGCGATTGGACGAATGCGCCGCGCTTTGCAAGAATATGAAGTCGGCGGAATCAAAACAACGCTTCCATTTTTCCGCGCAATTGTTGAGGATGCAGAGTTTATCGAAGGCAAACTCGACACAGGTTTCATCGGACGTTGGCAAGAACGGCGCAAAAAAATTGAAGCAACAGAAGTTGAAAAAGATTTGGCAATAATTGCAGCGGCATTGAATAATAGTAAAAATCAAGCAGTTACAACAGTTTCAAATCAAGAAAAACAGAGTCGTTGGCAACAGGCAGGGCGGTTAGCTTTACACGCAAGTCGTTTGTAAAAGTATTGAATCATTGATTAATTGAAACATTTGCTCATTGCTTTTGTCTTTTAATGAATCAATGAAAAAATGATTAAATGAGGAAATAAAAACGTGCAAGAATTTTTAACACAGTTAATGGGAAAAAAAGTTGATGTCTCATGCGGGACAAATGCTTCGGTCAGAGGCGAAGTTGTTGATGTCAAAGATGGCATTTTATATTTGCGCGATGAAGAAAAAATTGCGTATGTCGCTATCGAAAAAGTTGCAGTCGTTTGGGAAGTGGCGGAAGCACACGAAGTTCGGACTGGTTTTACAGGAAAATTAAGGTAGTTATTTTTTGCTTAAAGTCCATTGTTTTGGAAAATAATCATTAAAAATTATGAGCTACGATCCTTTGTCTGAGATTATTGATGAACCAATATCAGTTTCTAATCAGGAAGTGCAGGAACTTAAAAGCCTGCGAGAAGCTAAAAAGTTCACAAATCTTCCGGGCGCAGATACAGCGGCAGAGCAAACGCGATTAGCACAAGTATTTAACGAGTTGCTAGACCATTTGATTATCGGAGTGCTTGAAAATTCAAATAAACTTTGGGTTTTAAGTCATTTCAAATCGGCACTTGAAAAGGTGCAAATGGAAGATACTGAAGGAAGAGAACATTTTGGCGAACACTTGGAAAAGGTCATGGATATTCTGCAAATAGATTGTTCCGACGGGTTACTTGGTTTTTACCTTTGACAAGTCGCGGTCAACAGAAAAAACAATCTAAAATCAAAAATCAAAAATCAAAATATGGAAGCTGACCATAAAAAACAAATCGGACTTTACGCATTGACGATGATTGCGATTGGTTCGAGTATTGGTTCTGGTATTTTCAAAACTCCTTCCGAAATTGCAGGCTATTTTCCGAGTGAAGGTTTGATGTTGTTGGTTTGGGCAGTTGGCGGATTGATTGCGATTTGTGGAGCAGTAACTTTTGCCAAAATTTCCGCCGAGTTTCCCCAAGTTGGCGGATTTTATGTTTTTTTGAAGGAAGCCTTTGGGACGCTACCCGCTTTTCTTTTCGGCTGGTCAATGTTGGCGGTTATCAATACCGGTTCGTTAGCGGCTTTGACTTTAGTTTTTACTTCGTATCTGAGTTCGTTTGTTCCGATTTCTGAAAATATTCAAGTTGTTGTAGCGATTATAACCATTGTGTTATTAACAGTTATGAATGTTTTCGGGGTAAAGTTTGGCAGTCTTTTTGCTAGTATTTTTACTTCGGCAAAATTGTTGGGGATTTTATTTGTTGTGTTCCTTGGAATATTTTTCGGCACAAATCAAGATGTAAATTTTTTCAACACAAACTTTCCGCCGAATCCACAAAATTTATCGTTAATTTCTGCGTTTGGACTCGCGTTAATCGGTGTCACATTTTCATTTGGGGGCTATCAACACGCGACTTTTGTAGCTTCCGAAGTGCAAAATGCCAAGAAAATTGTGCCGAAAGCGTTGGTGATTGGGATTGCGATTGTTTGTTTGGCGTATCTGACCATCAATGTTGCTTATCTCAGATTTTTACCGATTGAACAAATCGCGTCTTCTAAAATGGTTGCGTCTGATGCCATCAACACAATTTGGACTTTAGGCGGGAAATTCGTTTCATTTTTGATAATTTTGTCGGTGCTGGGGACGATTGGAATTTATATTTTAACAGCGCCGCGAATTTATTTTGCCATGGCAGAAGACGGATTATTTTTCAAGAAATTTGCCGAAATCCATCCCAAATATCAAACGCCAATGTGGGCAATTATCTTTCAATCGGTCTGGACAATTTTTTTGTTGATATTATTGCAAACATTTTCAAACCTAATTTCATTTGTAGTTTTTGTTGATACAGGTTTCTTTTTTCTCGCCGCCGCAACCTATTTTTTCCTTGTCAAACAAAAATCAATCGGTGGGATTATTGCCGCGATAGTTTTTATGGCAATGTCTGCATTTATTGTTATCAATACGCTGATTGAAAAGCCGAAAGAAGCAATTGTGGGATTGCTGTTTTTAGGAATTGGAAGCATTATTTACTTTATTTTCAAAAGGCAAAGGGAACTTTGATTTTTAAAAATAAAGTTCAACAGCTTCGCTTGCTATTCGGGAGTTTGGGTAATTAAGATTATAAATCCAATGTTTTCGATAATCATACCGACATATAATCGCGCTTATGTGCTTTGGAAAGCTGTTCAAAGTGTGCTGGCTCAAACAGAATCGGGTTGGGAAATTGTTGTCGTCAATGATGGTTCAACAGACTGCACTTTGCGATTGTTGGAAGAGTTTTCAGATACCAGAATCAGAGTTTTTACTACTCCGAATCAAGGCGCGTCAGCCGCAAGAAATTATGGTGTCGAATTAGCTCAATTTCCGTTTGTTGCTTATCTTGATTCGGACAATACTTGGCATCCGCGCTTTTTGAAAACGATGCGAGAAACAATTGAGCAAAACGACGATTGCGTTTTATGGTATTGCGGACAGAATTATACCTGCTACGAGAGAACTGCAAATGGTAAATGGCTGTTAATTTCGCAGGAAGCCGCACCGGGAAAGCAATACGTGGCAGAAGAAGTTTGGCGTATGAAAGGCGCGGATACAAATTGTATGGTGCATCGCCGCGAAATTCTTGAAACCGTTGGTGGTTGGGACGAGCAATGTCGTTGGGGTGAAGATTGGGATTTTTTCTTGCGCGTTTTTCTTGCGTTTCCAAATAAACTCAAATGGATTCCGCACGTTTTAGTTGAGTATCGTCAAGTTTTCGGAGCAGGCGCGGACGGCATTTGTGCCGAAGCGAGAGAGAATGTCGAGGAAGAAGTCGAACTTCGGCGGTATCTGTTGCAAAAGTGGAAACATCATCCAGATTTTGCCGCTTTCAAAAGTTTAGAGAGGAAAGCTGAAGATTTGTTATTGATGCGAGCTAAAATATAACGGGCTGTCGAACTCAAACATTAAACCGTATTCTGTTCTTTTCCAGCCAATGACACTTTTCGCCCCAATTATCCGTTTAAATAACTAAGGAACGTGTAAAAAATAAGTTATAACGTCATAGCTGGGAGCGCAGGCATCCGTGCCTGCTGAACGCGAGAGCGTTCAAAAATGTTCGAGTAAAATTCAAGTTGATTTTCAGGCAGAGACTTATTCGCGCCCTGCGCTCAGCAGGCAGGAATGCCCGCGCTCCCAGCAAAAAAGAATTTTTCATGGTCGGATTTATTTTTCAAAGAACATATAGTTCTGTTCTACGTTTTGTTATAAGTTATTTTTTGCGCTTTCCTAAGGAACGTGTAAAAAATAAGTTATAACGATTTGGTTTTGTCATCGAAGATGACTAACACTGGCTTCGCCGCGTAGTGAGAATCGCTACATTAGTTCAAGAAAGCGTGCCGTCGCCGTAGGTGACGAACATAACTCATTGATTGTTCGACACTTTCAGCGTTGGAATGATTGATTTGAACATTCGTAGCGATTCTCGCTACGCTTGGCGACAAGAAGGTTAAAAATTTCAACGTGTTATAAGTTATTTTTTACATATTCCTAAGCTGGAAAAGTCGGGTTTTCAATTATTTTTCTTGCCAATAATTTTGCAGAAAAGGAAAAAACCATTGTGAAGAATACAATTTTTTTAATCATTGCCGCTTTTTTTGTTTTCGGTTTCATTCTACCGAAAACGGTAGCCGCCCAAGAATATTATGTGGATGGGCGTGAGCAAATAGAGGGGTTTTATACGCTAAAATCCAATGTCTCAAAGGAATTTAAGACCATTGATTATCTGGAACTACGTCACGGGCGCGAAGAAAAACCTACATACGGAATTATTAAACTTAAAGGGAAGCGTGGGACAAGTTATAAATTGATGCTTCCAACGCTTGATGACAAAGCCCTTATCTTAAAGACCAAAGCAGTTAACGGCATCAGTTATGAATTCAAAGGTGCGTTCACGAGACTAAACCTGATGGATACTTCGGAACCTGATTCCAAAGAAGTTGTTTTGAAGGGTAAATTGAAAAAACTAAGTCGGGGAAAAGTCATCGCCGAAATTGACGCACAATTTACTTATTATTGGGGAACTTAAAATTACAAAATTGATTGATGGGGCAAAAAAGTTGATAAAGTCTTTTAGATTGGTTTGTCTTCACTTTCACTTTTTTGTCCTGTATTCTGTGTTATGAAAAAATCAATCGAAATATGAACCAGTCATTTATCATCAACCAGTTTGCCGAAGACCGCGAGAAATATTTTAACGCCGTAGCTCCGCCAATTATTCAAACTTCCAATTTTGCCTATCAAACTGTTGATGAATTTGCCGAAGCAGTTATCAATGAAAAAGATTCGCACCTCTACACACGCGGGAACAATCCGACAGTCAATATTCTGTGCCAAAAAATGGCGGCGTTGGAAGGCGCGGAAGATTGTTTGATGGTTGGAAGCGGTGCGGCGGCGATTACAAATGCTGTAATGTCACAAGTTAGCGCGGGCGACCACATTATTTCGGTCAAAAATCCATACACTTGGGCAGAGCGTTTGATGACGAATATTTTGCCAAGATTCGGAGTTGAGACGACTTTTTTTGATGCAACTAAACTCGAAAATTTTGAAAAAGCCTGCACCGAAAAAACGAAAGTAATTTATCTCGAATCGCCAAATTCGTGGACTTTTGAACTGCAAGATTTAGCCGAAATTGCCGAATTTGCGCGGGCAAAAGGCATTACGACAATTATAGACAATAGTTACTGCACCGCTTTGTGTCAGCGTCCGATTGAATTTGGAATTGATTTGGTAATTTATTCCGCGACCAAATATTATAACGGTCACAGCGATGTGGTGGCGGGTGCGATTTGCGGTTCTAAAGAAAAAATTACGCGGATATTTCACCACGAATTTATGACTTTCGGCAATATTCTTGCGCCACAAAACGCTTGGCTGATGCTCCGAAGTCTGCGAACTTTGCCGATTAGATTAAAACAATCTTCGGAAAGCACAATTAAAATCATCGAGTTTTTGAAAAACTCCGGCAAAGTTGAACGAATCTGGTATCCGTTTGACGAAGATAATCCTCAATTTGATTTAGCCCAAAAGCAAATGAAAATGCCGATGGGAATGTTCACGGTTGCGCTGAAAAATCGAGATGTTAAGGCTATCAAAAACTTTTGCGAATCTCTGCAATATTTTCTCATCGCGGTCTCTTGGGGCGGTCACGAATCTTTGATAATGCCGAAATGTGCGTTTGTCGGTGAAAATGATTCGCAAGTCAATTTGATTAGATTTTATATCGGATTGGAAGAGGCGGACGTTTTGATTGAGGATTTAGACCGATGTTTGCAGATGTTGTAAAGACTGGAATGCAAGCGGCTCGCTTGCATTGAGCGCGACAGCGCGAACAAACCTTTGTCATCAACTTGGAAAATGATTGCGTTGGTTACGTCCTCGCGGACGTGGCAAGCGAGCCGCTTGCCTTCCAGTCCAACAAAAAAGCGAACTGCATTTTCAGCAATTCGCTTTTTTTTCTGAAAAAAATTTCCAGAGCGTTTTTCAATTATAGTTCAAAGGAATTCGTCTGAATCCAACAATACGTTTTGACCAATAACCTTCAAATTTTGAAAAGGTAACACCTTTGCTTGAAGATGCGTGGTAAAAAGTATTTTGGTCAATGACGACTCCAACGTGACCGAGACCATTAAAAAAGACAAGTGTCCCAAACTTATATCTTTCATCACCATAGACAGGCTCAAAGGTTCGGTAATAACTTCCGGCACTGGTTCTGGTAAAATCCAGACCGGCGGATTGAAAAACGCTCCAAACAAGACCTGAGCAATCATAACTTCTCGGACCGTCCGAGCCGTAGTGATAGGGAATTCCGATACGTGATTGCATCGCTCCCATCAGCCTTTGGTTGAAAGCGGCGAGTGATTGGTTGCCAGCGTAATTGCCAGGCGCAGAATTGGTTGGAGTAGATGAAACGGTTTTTTTTACTAATGGAGCGGAATTATTTGTTTGCCCAACTACTCTGATTTGATTAGTTAAAACTGGACGCGAAACCGGATTTGGGGTGCGTGTAACGGGTTGGGTTTCACGGGAAGGTTCAGTAGTTTTATTGGGTTGATTGTTTTTTTCATCACCTATTACTCTCGGACGTGATTGGGCAAATATTTGACCAACAAAAAATAATGACAAAACTACCGAAAATAAAATTACAGACGAAAACTTTTTCAAATTCATCAAAGCAAAGCTCCTAATTTTTTATTCTATTTATACTCAGGAGAGTTTGGCAGTCAGTCGTCTTTCCCGCCTCAAAGCTAAAACAAACAAGTTTAGTCAGAGTTCGCTAACTGTTGGGGCTAATAAAGATGCGAAATCTTTTGGATTAAAACTGGAATTGATTTTTAGCAATTTATGTAATAAGTTTCACTCAAAGATGAATGAAAAGCAAGTTGCTATTCTTATTTTAACCTAAAACCTATAGCATTTGGCAAGGCTTTATACAATTTCTTCATTAAGCAATTCTCCGTAATATCAAGCGGATTGCACAAATTCTAATCTCCGTTTCGCTCGTTACCAACAACCTGCGCATTTCTTCCACAGCACTCGACATTGATTGACCCACGCATTTGTTCGTTCCACTATCCACCGCTTGAATATCACCACAAATCCTTGTTTTGCCGGATTTTCTTGTTTTGATGTTGCCTTTTGCTCCGGCGTGATTTTGGCTGATATTTCAATCCTTATTTTATCTCTTAATCGCTTTTCTATTTTCTCTATCTCGTTTTCCAAGAACTCTTTATGATAACCATTATCCAACAAAATCGTGATAATGTATCCTTCGGGCGATTTATAAAATACTCTTTGTGATCTCTGATTATTTCCAGTAAACCATCATCATCACTTATATTTGCCGCTGTGCATTTAACAAAATACGGATTCCCCAACACATCTACCAACAAGTGTCTTTTGATTCCATTCGTGCTTTTGTAGTGACAATATCCTTTAGTTTCAATGTTTGCCGTATCCGTGTTTTTGGCACACATCGAATCTCCTAAGAATAAACTTGGATACTCGCTTTTTTTTGCTTTTTGCGCTCTATTTTCGCTAAATTTGTCAAAACTTCTTCCCAAGTTCCATCAAGTCGCCATCGCCGAAATTGTGAATAGACCGTTTGCCAGTTTGGAAAGCTGTCTGGTAAATCACGCCATTGACAACCGTTTTTCAGTTGGTAAAGAATAGCATTGACCATCAAATGCTTGGTAATAAAGCCTTTTTTCGTTTTACTCTGGGGTGACAATTCTGCTAAAACCTCAAATTGTGCTAATGTTAAATCTGTTGTATATGCCATTATCAAAGTAAAAACGACTATGGGTTTAATTGCAAACAGTTCTATACAAAAGCCAACGATATGATGGACATTTGATAAGCCAAGTTGTCCTGCAAATTTGCAGATAAACAGACTTGCTCCTTAGCAAGTCCCCCGCCTACCTTCTCCGCCTTCATTCCCATCCGATTGTTTTGTATAACTCAATATAGATTCAATCGAAAGCCCTTTCCAAAAAAATGAAAAAGTCTTGAATCCTTTTTCGGACTCAAGACTTCAAACTCAAGACTTCAGACTTAAAATTAAGCTGAAAATGAAGTTCCGCAACCACAACCGCCGGTTGCATTTGGATTTTCAAAAGTAAAACCCGAACCCATCATATTTGAAGCGTAATCAACTGTAATACCATTCAAATATTGTGCGCTGAACATATCTACAAAAAGTTTGATCCCGTCTTTTTCCAAAATGAAATCGCCTGATTTAGACTCTTCTTCGATATTCAAACTATATGAAAAGCCCGAACATCCGCCCGGCACAACTCGCACGCGAAGTCCGGCGGTTTCCGGTAAATCATCTTCGCCTGCCAAAAAACCTTTAATTTCTGTAATTGCCGATGGCGTGACATTCATTTCAACGCTCGGTGCTGCAACTGCTGACATCTATTTTTATTCTCCTCAAAATATAAAAAATTGCGACTCTCAAACGAGAATCTTTACTTAATTGTCAATGTTAATTTAGTTTTAACTAAATTTCAAGGTTATGCCGAAAAGTTAGATGCAAATTTCATTGCTTTATCAATTTATTGTCATCAAAACTCATTCTCAGAATCGGCGGACTTGGATTGCCTTTGGTGTAATCATTGCCTATAAAAGCTAATTTGATTTTCCGTCCGTCCGAATAATTAAAAGTAATCGTATAATCTTTTACCTCGTAATTGCCTGAACCCGGGGCAGTTGCGGGATTTATGCAATTAATATATTCGTGATACAAAACTTTCATTGCGCCGTTGTCGGTAAATCTGCCATCAGAAGTGAAAGTGATCGAAACAATTTTTCCTTCGGCAGCACTAATCGTATAAGTTCCGTTAAAGGTTGCACCGTCCACTTGATTTATTTTGACAAATGACCAATCCATTTGATTTTTAGTGATGACGAGTTTATTTCCGTCAATTCTGAACGGAATTTCGCCGTAGGGCATTTTTAACATTCCTCGTCCATTGCTGAAGGTATAAGTTCCCCAATCACGCCCGTTTCGCTCCGGCGGGATTCGGGTATTTAAGCCATCAAATCCCTCAATCGGAAAATTACCGCCGAAATAAACCTGTCCGTTAGTTAGAAAAATGGGTGAAAAAGATTCGATAGATACGCCGGTTGCGCCAGCCATTCCGGTTCCTTGAATAACGCCTTGCCAGATGCCGACAATCCCGTTTCCTTTGGTTGAACCCGATTTCAATGCGGACTCATTAGAATCGGCAAACTGCATTGAGAACAAGAGATTTCAATCCCGCGACGGTAATTTATTCGGTCGGAAGTGTAGTATCTGGAATAATTAGGCGGACAACCCGGTTTTGATTCAAAAATCGCAATCCGTTCAAAGCGATTATTTATTTTAATGACAAATAATTCAAGTCCGTATTCAGTTCCGAATTCAGTTCCGTCCTGAACCTTGATGCCGCCTTTGCCACGAATATATTCCCAGCCGTTAAATGATTTTTTGACTTCGTTTTTGTCATAATTTTTTCCGGTTCCCGCATAATTCATCGTAGTTGCTTTATACATCACGGCGGCTTCATTGAAACTTTGTTGGAGGGCTTGTTCCAGAGTTCCCGAAGCATTGAGTGGCATCATTATTTGAATGGTTAAATGTTCATTGGCAGGTAAGTCTTGCGGTTTAAAAACCACGCCGTCTACAAATTGTTGTTCGCTCCATCCGATCGGTGCGGTGTAGGTCATTGAGCCAAATTTTCCCGATTGATTATTTTGATTGGAGGTTGGATTTGTAGTCGGTGCAACGGTTTTGTCCAAATCTATTCCGCTGACAAAAGCAGATACTTTGTCCAAATAAGTTTGGTCATTAAAAACCGCGAGAATACTAACAGTTTTGCCGAAACCGCTGATAACGGTCAAAAATGCTACTGCTTTGCCGATTTCCGATTCAGTCGCCACCCCGCCCGCCGTGATTGTCCAGCCATCAGCCAACTGCGTTTCAGTTTTCGGATTTGCTTCTGCCTTCAGAGTTTTGACAACTAAATTATTCCACTCTCTTGTGAAATCATTGGACGGATTACCTGTGCCGGAGTAGCTCCGTAAAGTGTGATGATACAAAAACCGCCCGTAGTTTGATTGACTTCGCTAAAGGCAACGATGTTTTCCTTTGGCGTTTTAGTCCAGCCTTTCGGCGCGGTGTAGCTGACTATTCCTAACTTTTCCATCTGACCAAATCCGGTTGGCGGAATGAATAACCCGATTGCCGTTAGGATAATTAACCCTAAAATAATTTTTGACGATTTCATAATTTTCTCCTTTTTATTCCAACCAAATAAATCTTACTTCTTTAGTAAAATTTATTCCTGCTCATTACGCGCAATCAGAAGTAAAATTAGTTCAAGAAGTTTTGAAAAAGATTAAGTTTATTTTTCAATCTTTTGAGAACATTACGGCTTTTTCGTGCCGCCCGCCTCCTCTGCTATCTGCCCCACGACGGGGTTTCATCACTCGACGAACCTTTGTTAGTCAGACGGGTTTGATTCGTGCCGTCCGATTTCATTACATAAATTTCATACCTTCTGCCGCCGACGGTGCGCTGATAAGCGATTTTACTGCCGTCGGAACTGAATGTCGGGTAAATCGCAATCCACTGATTATTGGTCGGATTATTAGTCAAAGAAATTTGATTTGTCCCGTCCGAGTTCATCACATAAATATCACGGTTGGAATGGAAAGCGATTTTGCTTCCGTCAGGGCTGAACTTCGGAGAGCCGTAATTTTCCACACCTTTAGTCAGCCGGACTTGATTTGTCCCGTCCGAGTTCATCACATAAACCTGAAAGTTGCCGTCACGGTTGGAAGTGAAAACGATTTTGCTTCCGTCAGGGCTGAACGACCCGGCGTAATCCCTCCGGACTGTCAGTCAGACGGATTTGATTTGTCCCGTCCGAGTTCATCACAAAAATCTCATAGTCACCGGTAATTTGGAGACGGTTGGAAGCGAAAATGATTTTGCTTCCGTCAGGGCTGAACACTGGAGTAAAATCATTAAACGTAGTATTAGTCAGACGGGTTTGGTTCGTGCCGTCCGAGTTCATCACATAAATCTGAAAGTTGGGGTTAACGCCGATTGGGGTATTAGAAACAAAAGCGATTCGGCTTCCGTCGGGACTGAACGTCGGCTCAAAGTCGTCCGCCGGAGTATTAGTCAGGCGGGTTTGGTTCGTGCCGTCTGAATTCATCACATATATTTCCTTGTTGCCGTCGCGGTCAGAAGTAAAGGCGATCTTCCCCTGCGCGGCGGCGGTGAGCGGCGAAACAAGCAGAAATATTGCCAACAATAAATAAATTGACAATGCGTTATTGGTTGTGTTTTGTAATTTCATAATTTTTCTCCTTTTATTTCAATAGTATAAATCTTACATCTTGGTAAAATTTATTCCTGCCCATTACGCGCAAAGCGGAACGGAATCAGTTCACGACTTTGAAAAAAGAATCTTTCGGTTGAAAGTATGAGGAGCTTTCATAAGAACTTTATTGATTTTTCATGAGCCTTCTTTCAATTTCATAGTTCAACCTCTTGCAGAAAAAATGCCTGACAATAATTTACTTGTTGCATCGCTGCAAATTCCAGGTAATGGTTCTAACGGTGGTCGTAGTTCCTGTGCTTGTGCTGATTGTCATCCCTTTTTGCGTGGGTGGACTGCTCGAAGAGGGTAATGAGTTGGTTTCGGTAAAACTTCCCGACAGAATATTTCTATCAGCTTCGTATTTGCCTGTTCCGCTAATATAATCGTTGGAACCCCATTGCCATTTTTGAGAACTGTTATTTGAAGTAGATGGAGAACCGGGAGGGCAACCGCCGGTAGATGACGTTGCGCTGCTGGATTGAAGAACTCCATTGATGGTTAAAGGTTTGATTGAGATTTTATAACTATCCTTATTCAGGCTAATTGAACCGCTTACTATCCCTTGCCTATTTCCCCCGCCATAACGGGTTTGAGAACTTATAGAACTCGCTGCTACAAGTGGTCCTTTTGGTCCACCAAGACCGCCGTGGCAATACTGTTTGCCCGAACTAAATTTTTCCACAGAGAAAATCTCATCTACCGAAGAATTTCCGACAAATTCATTACCATTGACAGAAATTGTTCCGCTTTGAGTAATAGTCATATTTTGGTTTTCATAACCACCACTGTGTCCTGTCCCTTTTGCGCCTGCATAGCCTTCAGGAGGCGGTTTTGTTATCGTATTTGACTTACTTTCATAGATATAGGTGTAGGAAATCGTTCCCTGCCATTGACCATCGCACGGTTCGTGGTCAGTCACGGGAATCATCGCCCGTGCCGCAATATAAGGTGCGCGATAGCCGATTTCGGCGGCTGACCCGATAAGACCCAAAAGTCCCCACGGATCATCTGCCTTCTTTGCTGATGCCACGCTGATGACCGTCCCGAGAAAGTCAATCAAATTCTGTTTGACATCTTTGGCGGATTTGAGTGTGACCGCCACCAGAACTTCAGCTTTTTTCTCAATTTTGATTGGGTTTGTCTGATAAGCGACGGCGGGAATTTTCGGTGCGCCAACGAGCCACATTTTTGATAAGCCGAGATTGTTCGTGACCTGTTTTTGCGGATTAGCGGGTGCGCCTTTTTCAGTTTCAAAAACGACGAACTTTTCCGTATTACGGGTGGCAGCATCATTAACGCGGGTTTGATTTTCACCTTCAAAATTCCATTCAATAGCGACATCAGCCAGCGGTCCGTTGGTCGGAAGATTAAAATCAAGTCCGGTAGCCGCGTTGATTAGCGGGCGCACACAGTTCAGCATTTCAGTCTTGCCGACTTCCGACCAGACGCGGGCAACCATCAGCCGTTTATTACTTAGTTCCTGAGTATTTGAATTTTTAGTTCTAACCAACGGGAGCGGCTTTTGCACAATAATCTCGCCTTTCATCATTGTCACGGAGGCGACAAGTTTGAGCCACGCCAAGGCAGCATTTGCCCCCTGTAAGCCGTAGCCGAGTTGCTTAAGTTTTAGTGAGTCGCCCAACTGACTCATTTGCCAGCCGTTCCAGAAAGATATTTCAATTGCCGCCGCATCAAGAATCAGAGCTTCATCACCCGTTAAATTACAAGGCGAATTGTTTTTTTCAGAATAGAAAACCGGACGGAAAAATGGTAAATCATTCGTTTTCCAGAAAGCGGAGACGAATGAATTTCCCTGAGAAAAGGGCGGTTTATTCATTCCTGTTTGGTTGGTTTTGAGGTTGTAAAAATCACCTTGCAGCCGTCTGGTCAGTAAGGTTGCCTGAAGCAAACTGAGATTGACCTGACTTGCCGGGGCGGTCATCAAATCAATCGGTTGGGCGGAAGATTTACCAAGTTCGATGATTAGTCTAGCCCAAAAACGAACGAACTTATTGTCGTTATTTTCGGCTTGGGTTCGCAAGTTTTTGAGCATCAATTCCGCTAACTGCGAAGCCGGAAGTTCCGGCGTGTTTTTGGTAATGACGCTTGCCATTTTTTCGAGCGAAATATTTATTCCGCGATCTGCCAACTTCAAGGCTCCAACGGCTTCAAAATCATAGAATCCTAACCCTTGCCCTTTGCCATCGGCAGGTTTCAGCAATGCCTTACCGTTTTCATCAATGACAATAAAGCCGGATGTTTGCAAAGCGGTTAATAAAACTGGCAAAGATTGTTCGTCACCTTTGGAAATCTGCCGAGCCATTATTATCGCCGCCAGATCAAGATTGTCCGTTGGCAAAGCGGCTGAGGCGGGTAAGCCTTTCTCGACAAAATCATTCAAACTGTCAAAAGCTAACTGAATTGATTTGGTCGAGGCATTTATAACCGGGATGGTTGAACTTGTGGTCGAAATAATTGGAGTCGGTTGCGGTGTGACTGCGGTGATAATTGGTGTCGGAGGTGGAGTTATCAAAACTCCGGTAGCGGGTTGGGGCGTTGGCTGCGGAATTGAACTGATGGTGCTTACTGTTCCTTCAGAGGTGATGAGAATATTGTAAGCCCACTTTCGATACATAGACTTACCATTAATATTAGCGATATACCATTTTCCCGAAGCGGTGTTGTAGCCTATCTTTGTCTCAAAACGGTTGTAATCTCCTCCCCGAGTAGAGGGAGACCAATTGAGCGAAATTTTAAATTGGGCGGTTGGATTATTATTGAGTGCCGGGTTATCAATATCGGAATTTTCGCCGCGGATATTTTGATCGGTGACAATGTGGAGGAATTGATTGGCAGTCGGTTTTAAGACAAATTCAAGTTTATATTTTGCCCCGACCGGCATCGCCGTCTGATCCAAATTAAAAATTTCCCATTTATTTTCGTTATAAAAAACGCCTACCGTCCGCGGATTTAACGATTGGGTTGACGGCAGCGGGGTAATGAGGATGATGGCATCTGAATTACCGTTTAATCCGGGTAAATCAATTATCGCCCGATTGCCGGAGACATTGGCTTTGGTGGTCGTTAAGACAAATTCCTGAGCAAAGCTCTTGACACTTGTTAATGTCAGCAAAACCAATAAAATCAAACTGAATTTAATTTTCATCATATTAACCTACTTTTATTTCAACAGAAATAATCTGACAAATTTGTAAAATTTATATCTGCCCATTACGCGCAAAGCCTAACAGAATCAGTCTACGACTTTGGAAAATGAATTTTTCGGATCAAAAGCAAAAAAATCTGTAACTGACTTGGCTGTTTTTCATACTTTCATTAGCCTTACCAGATTGAACAATCTTCTAAAGCCACCGAAAATCTCGAATTTATAAATCCCCGCACAGTTCCTTCTACCTCAACGTCATCATTAGTTTGAATTTTGGCTAATTGGTTGCTAAATTCTTCGCTGAAATAGCATTGGGCGGGAACGTAAGTGCTGACGGAAGTTTTATAAGTTAAAACAAAACCGCCATTTTTTGCGGTGGCAACCGTGTTCACGTTTCCGTGGATGCGAACCCGTTTGCCTTTGTAAAGCTGGTTTGCCCGAACTTCGTTACCTTCAAATTCTCTGACAAGTTCCGCCTGATGAAGCGAAATGCTGGCGGGTTCAGATTTTGGCGGTCTTTGTTTGGTCGGATTCGATTGTTTATCTGAATTATCGTCGGCACAACCAAAGACAAACCACAATATTCCGAAGAACAGTAGAAAGTTGATTAAATTGGTTTTGTTTTTCATATTTCAATTGGTTTTAGAAGCAGTTCAAACCTCGTTTATGTTATTTAACACTTGTTCTTTGCCTCTCAGATTTTTCCCACTTTCGGGCAAAATGCTCGGCGGAGTTCATCAAATTTTCGTGAGTTTGCGGACTTCGTTGCTTAACATCTCGCAAAAAATCAGCCATTAAACCATAATGAGCAACGCCTTCCGTTAAGTAATCCGAGGTTCGGTTAAACATTTGGGATTTCGGAAAATTACTACCTAGCCCAGACAATCACGATTGTGATTTGGCGTGATTGTTCAACTGCTATCGCTTCTTGAGCTTACGTCGAAACTGACTCCTTGGCGGTCAAGCCTCTGCGTGGCAGACCAGTCGATGTTCCGCCACTATTTCGGAAAGAGAAACAGGGGAAGCCCTGCAAACTTGAAGGGCGCAGAATTCTTTAACGCTATATAGCGCGTGAATCCGCCGCCGATAGCGTAGATATCGACGCTCTCCATGTCCCATCGATCGCCCGTAATCCCGATCGTGTTGTTTGTGTTAATCATAATGCTGCGAATCTCCTCGAATCGCTTTGGAGTAGTGAGGGCAACTTCGACGGTTTCCCAATATCCCGGAAGCCACCGCCCGCCCTGGCTGATGTTCTGGTAATTCTGCTCCGTGCCATCCGTGAACAGGATCTTCAGATTGACGTGCAGACTTCCGCCACGAAGCTCCTCAACGCCGGTTTGAAAGTTGAGACGCAAGGCATGGACTAAGCCGTCTTCAACCTGGTTAAACTCGACCGGATTCGGGATGGTTGGAGGCGACATTGCCCTGTATTTATCGTCCACGAAGTAGCTTCGCCAGCGCTTATCAGGGCGCTCGGCGTAGTAGAACTCCAGTTTGCTCGCATCAGCGACAAGAGTAATGACTTTTCCAGGATGATTCGGCTCGTAGAGAAAGATCTTGAGGTCCTCTTTGTAGTTCCCCACGTCCCCCTTATATCTCCCCATTTCGTAGCCGATCGCCAATACCTGATGATCCTTGCCGGCGAGGTCTCCGCCGGTCCATTTGAGTCCGAGAGGCACGGGCACGCCGCGATCAATGTAGGTGCGGAGCACTGCCAGCTGTTCACGCAAACCCCAGTTGAAGATCTCGAGGTTCCGGGTTCCAAAAGGGTTGGCGTGGTAAGCCACCCATTTGTCCAAATTCTCCAGAAGCGATGTCTCCTGTCTTTGATAGAGATACGTCTGGAGAATGGAACTGTGAGCCGGTCTGTAGTCCTGCTTGGGGGTCGCCACTTTGGCAATATAGAAGTCCAATGCCGTGTATGACATGCCTCCGCACAAACCGCCGGTAGTGACCTTGATTGGAGGTCCGAATACGCTGTTCCTGAAATCGTTTAAAAACCGCAATCCATGCGTTGTCACGTCGAAACCCGTCATTTTGGCGGTCCCCGGCGGTAATTGTGCCGCTTTTCCCGGGTCGGTGCCTTCTTGCCCAGGATTTGTAATAACCTTTGAAATATCGTTCAGCGCATCGGCTGCTTTATCAAGTTTTTCCTTGATCTCCGCTTCGGTCGGTGGTTGTTCCTGCGATTTGGGCGCACCAGTCGCCTCCGTTGCGCCACCGGGCGATGACGACGGTGTGGGCGGCTTACTTGTATTTTTCGCATCAGCACCCGGACTCAATTTGTCTTTTGATGGAATTGGGCTGGTCGGATTTGAATTTGAATTCGGATTTGTGTTTGAATTAGTGTTCGGATTTGTATTTGCGCCGACTGTCCCGCCAGGATTAATTACGATATTGTAGGCAGTCTTTGGATACAGCGGTTCGCCACCGATATTGGCGATATACCATCTTCCGGCGGCAGAACTATAGTCAGCCTTCGCTTTAAACCGATTAGGATTGTATGGACGAATCTCAGGCGAGTGATTTTGTAATATCTGGAATTGTGCGTTCGGATTATTATTCAGGAGCGGATTATCGATATACGAGCCTTCGGCACCAATATTTTGTTGAGTAAAGATATGCAAGAATTGATTAGGACCGGGTTTTGAGAAAAATTGAATCTTGTATTTTGCTCCCTCCGGCACCCTCGCACTGTCTGTGTTAAAAAGATACCATTTACCGCTGTAATACCAGACCCCGATTGGATGCGGGTTTAAGGTTTCGGTATTTCCCAGCGGTGTCGCTATAATAATCGCCAGCGGATTACCCGTCAATCCGGGCATATCAATTGATGCTTTGATCCCGCCAAGATTGGCTGCGGTGGTGGTAAAAGTGAATTCTTGCGCGTAACTTGCGGAAACATTTAGCGCAAGTATCATTATTAAATTCCAAAAAATTTTAGTTTTCATGATGTTTTCCTCTGGTGTGAATACTATTTCTATTGAGCCGCTTAGTCATAGATTGTTCACCTAAATTGATTCCCTTTCCTTTTCAAAAACGCAATCACCCAAAGAAATAGCCTCGGATGATTGCGCTCAAAAAAATCCTATTGACTAAGCAGCGTGACGCTTTGAGTCAATTGATACTTATGGGCAACGCGTCCGGTGCATTCGGGGGCTGACATTCTTACTTCGGAAATGACCTGTCCTCTTTTATAAGCGAAGAAGATTTGCCATTTCGCTGAAGTAGAATTGGTGTAGTTTGGCACTAGATAAACTGCTGTCATATAGGGCTCTTTGACAACCTGCAACTTATCAGCATTCGACCCCAGAATGTTCAGTTGATAACCGTTGCCACCATTGCTACCGGGATGAATTTCGGTGACCATCTTTCCGGAATCAACAAAATAAACCTCATTGGCGACAGCTTTGCATCGTTTTGGAAGCGGTGTCTGCGCGGATACATTGTTAATTGCGAATAAGGTAATTACTGCAATTACCACTAAAATAATTTTCGATGTTTTCATAATAATTTCTCCTTTTATTTTCAACCGAAAAAATCTCACCCATTGGTAAAATTTACTTCTGCACATTACGCGCAATTAGGAGCAAAATTAGTTCACGAAATTTAGAAAAGAATTTTGCAACGGATTTTTGAAGTTTTTAACATATTTTCTAAAAATATAAGCGGTCAAGCAAAATAAAATTAGTTAGTAAGTAGGTGGGCGTTTTATGGTGTAATAATTGACCACAAAATCAGTATAGCGAGCGGTAGCGAGTCTCTCAACACTCAGTCAAGATTGAAAATAACGATGTTCGCTACCGCTCACTAGACTGATTCTCAAGATTTTATTATCTTTATTATCCTCTGCTTAATTCTACTTTGTCAGATTAAAACCGTAAGAAAAATTAGCCGCGGATTTCGGGGATAAACGCAGAGTTTTTCTTAATTTCTATGAAATTTTAATCGTTTTATCCGCGTTATCGGCGTTTATCCGCGGCTAAAAATCTTTTTTTTTCCCAATCTAACAAAGTAGAATTAATAAGGTCAAAATAAACTACCCCACTAAATTATGGAAGTGTCAGTAGTCTGACTGTGAAGGAGGGCTAAACTTGGTTAGCCCTTCCTGACGGGCGGGCTACTGACACTTAATGTGGGGTATGTTATTTAACTTCTGTTACTCAAATCAATTCTGTTCTAATCGCCCATAGGACCCATAAATCGCCATCTCCCGCCGATAAACGCAAAGACTAAATGATTATCTTTGGTTAGACGACCGGGTTTGCCATCGGAATTATCAACTTTGGTTCCCCGTCGGACGGATTTCTTCAATTCTGCCCACGACACCGAAGCCAGCCATTCGTTTCGCGTTTCACCGCCGCCACCCGAAAAGAAATCCCGCTCCGAAGCCATCAAACCTTTCAAAGCAACCTGGTTTTTTTTGTTCACTGCCGTGCTGAATTTCGTCCAAAATGAATTCCAACTTTTGTTGGCGGTTGATGTTTGGGCAAATGCTGATGCCGGAATCAGCAAACAAAAAGCTAAAATCAAAATTCGTATTTTTTTCATTATTTTCTCCTTTTTTAGAAAGTTCGTCCGCTCGCGCAGAGAACCTTTATCTGATTATTTCCCCAACATTTGCTTTAAAGCTGCAAAGTCGAAGTTTTGTTTAAACTGTTGAATCATCTCCACCTTGGGGGGGATCTTGATCATTCCAATTCCAATGAACCGTAATAAATTGAATGGTTTCGCGTGGCAGAGTCGGATTGAAAAAACTCTTGTCAACCGTCACTAAATGTCTGCCGCCTTCGGCTTCGGTTACAAATAATTTTGCTCTGCCCGGTGCAGCGGTAATGTCGCGGACAAGAGCCGGCATTTGGCGGTCGGCGGACGACATATTTCCAATTATTGAATTAAGCCCTGCTATTTCATGCGCAAAAATACTGCCCTTAGACTGATAATCTTTAAGTCGTGCTTGCAAATATTGTTCGCGGGTGACGGGTTTATAAGGCAAGCGATTGTCGGGCGTGATGATGATGGCTTCGTGACCATCTTCGCGCACTCGCGGGTTAATCATCGTGAATCCTTTGAAGTTGCCGAGTTGTTTTTTATATTCAAATATTTCTTCGCCGTCAGTTGTCAGAAAAGGGCTTCCATCTTGCACCCTTTCCAGCACATCGCGGAGACTGTTGAAATAGACGGTTGTAAATCCGTAACCGCTAAAGATGATAACCTTTCCGCGCATTTCCACTTTGTAAGTATCGTTTGGGACGCAGAAATAACTGGCGTAAAAAATATCAATCCCGAATGGCAATGCTCCGTTGGGCAAATACGAATCTCCGCGAATGACTCTTTTAGCCGATGCCTCAATGCCTTTGAATTCGGGATTTGCTTGCATAAAAAGGTCAATAACTTTGTTTGCCTTTGCCAAGACCGGCTTGTATTGAGCTTTGGGAAAACTACGGTCAGCCATCGCCAAATCATCCGTTTTTGGTTTTCCCCATTTGCCAACTGTTTGATACGCCATCTCTTTGGTGCAAGCCGTTTGCGAAAATGTATCGGCAGAAAAAATGAGTATCACGATTATTAAAATTATTATCTTCACGCTTGCTCCTTTTTATTTACTACATCGCTTCAAGTTCCAAGTAATTGTTTCGACAACTTTATGCCCGTTTCCATAGTCTGTAGGCGTGGTAACACTACCCGACAGGATATTTGGGTCATCACCATAGCTGGCTTTCCCGTAGATAGTCGGTAACTCATACTCCCGCTCTGTGGAATTACTGTGGGACTCACCTTTTTTACCGGCACAATTTCCGGGTGCGGCTTGCGTCCAATTAGATTGCAAAGTCGTTTTGACAGTGAGAGGTTCTACTCCAATTTGGTAAAAATCTTTGGCAAAATAGAAAGAGACCGATGTAGTCCCTTGTGCGCTGCCGGAGCCATAACTGGTTGTCGTAGCCCGTCCGGAAAAACCCTGCAAACCGCGTTTTATCGAACAAAGAACTTTGCCTGAAGAGTATTCATCGAGAATGGCAATTTCGTTTGCCGATGAATGTTCCCACGAATTATGTCCAAATTTGCTGTTCACCATGAACTATTCCACTCAGAGTCCGTGTGGTCAATAGAGATATAACTGCTTTCAGTTTTTTGAAATGTATTATCTGAACCCGGCTTCGGACCTTTTGACTTATCGGTCAGGATTTTTGTATAAGTAACTGTTCCTAGCCATTGTCCATCACATTCGTCGTGGTCAATCACGGGAATGGTTGCAAATGCTACCGCGTATGGCAGACGATAACCCGTTTCAGTCATAACGCCCGTCGCAATACCCAATATACCGCCCGGAAGAGTCATGACAAGTCCCAAAATGTCAATCACGTTTGTTCCAACATCCTTAGCTGATTTGAGCGTTATCCCAACTACCACATTAGCTTTTTTTCAATCTTAATCGGATGTTTTTGATAAAGGACGGCAGGAATTTTCGGTGCGCCAACGATATACATCTGTGATTCTCCGTTCGCATCGGTCTCTTGCTTTTGGGACTACGGTCTTTTCCGGCGGGGGGGAATTCAAAGTCAACAAACTTTTGGATATTGCGTGTTTCAGAGTTGTTGACTCTAGTTTGGTTATCTCCGGCAAAATGCCACTCGACTGATTTATGAGCAAAAGGACCGCTAACAGGCATCGCAAAATCTACTCCAGCCAATGAATTAAGTGACAAACGCACACAATTGAGCATCTCCGCTCTCCCGACTTTGTTCCAAATTCGGACTTTCATCAGGCGTTTTTGACCGGGAGTTGAATTCATTGTGCGAGTCAACGGGAGTGGTTTTTAACCGTGATTTCACCGCGCAAACTGGTGACCGCTGCGACAAGTTTGCCCCAACTCAATAAAATATTTGCATAGCCCAAACCCTTACTAATTTTGCTGTAGGCTGCTGCCCCCGATGAACCTTTCTTAAAAATCTCACCCATATCTTACGGTTTCCCCACTTCAATACTTTTGATAGTCCGCTCATTATGTAAGCTTCTTCACTGGTCATTTTGCAAGGTTCATCGGACTCTGAAAATGGTTGAAAAACTCGTAGATTGTCTTTTCGCGCCAATTGACCGAAACGAATGAATTTCGGTTTGAAAAAAGTGGACGAATTTGTCCGATTGGCGGAGACTGAGTTTTCAAAAGATATAAATCGCCTTGCAATCGCCGAATCATCAAAGTTGCCTGAAGCATAGTAATATTGGCGTTGCTCGGCGTAACCGTCATCAAATCAACCGGTTGGGCAGAAACTTTTCCAAGTGCAATAATCAGTCGCGCCCAAAAACGCATGAATTTGTCTTCTGAATTGTCGGCTTGCAAACGCAAATCTTGAAGCATCAATTCCGTCAATTTCCAACCCAAAATCTGCGGCGTGTCTTTGGTAATTATTCCGGCTATTTTTTCTAAGGACAGATTCGGCGGTCTTCCCGCGAGAATCTTAACGCTCCGACTGCTTCAAAATCATAAACTGCTAATCCTTGCCCGATGCCGTCCGCAGGTTGCAACAAAACCTTTCCATTTTCGTTAATTACCGTAAATCCAGCGACTTGCAAAGCCGTCAATAACATCGGGAGAGATTTTTCATCGCCTTTGGAAATCTGCTGTGCCATAACTGCTGCCACGTGGTCAATGTTTCCAAAAGGCAACGGGGCTGAATCAGGTAAGCCTTCTCTGACAAAATCATTCAAATTATCAAAGGTCAGCGGAAAAGATTTGGTTGTTTGAGTTTTTGCCAGCGGTTCAGGTGTCATCAAGGTAATTGATGTGGGGTCTTCGTTCGTTGTTGTAATTGTTGGAGTCTGGCTTGTCACCATAGTTGGCGTTGAGGAAGGCGTAGTTGACGGTGTTGAAGGGGTAGAGCCGACTGTTCCGCCGGAAGTTATGACTATATTGTAGGCAGTATTTGGAGTCAAAGGATTGCCGTTGACATTGGCGATATACCATTTTCCGGTCGAAGCATTATAGCCAGCTTTGGCCTCATATTTATTGAGTGCAAAACCTGTCCGATTGTCAGGGGCGTAATTTTGTAAAATTTTGACCTGTGCATTTGGATTTTTATTGAGTGACGGATTATCAATCTTGAACCCTCACCGATTAGATTAACTTTGGTAACGATATGCAAAAAGTGATTAAAATCGGGTTTGAGGAAAACTTGAAGTTTGAATTTTAACCCCGCTGGCATATTCGCGTGGTCGGTATTAAAAATGTTCCATTTGTTGTTGTAATACCACGCCCCAATTGGATGCGGATTCAACGTTTCTGCATCGCCAAGCGGTGTCGCCACAATGATTGCCAGCGGATTATTGGCAAGTCCGGGCATCTCAATCGTTGATTTGGACGCAACGGTATTGGCAGTAGTAGTGGTCACAGTAAATTCCTGTTGTGCGAAACTGTTGAACACTGTAACCGATGTCAACACGATAAATAATCCTAAAGTGAATGCGGCTTTCATAATATTTTCTCCTTGTTTTCCAAACAACTTGTTTCAGACGTTCCCGCTATCTATTTACTCGAAAGTTGGAATGAAATCAGTATCGCTATTGGCATCACACTTTTACGGAACTATCGACTTCCAATAGTTAAAATA
>CAVZXI010000002.1:0-879760 GCA_963779235.1 Pyrinomonadaceae bacterium | reverse complement strand
CGCATCCTTTTTCCAAAAGTTTTGGCGAATCCATATTTTTGCTGTCGTTTTATTGCTTTTCTCCAAACTTTCTATACTGAATTTTTTATCATCTTATTTTTTGTAACTGTATGGAAGCTTTCGTTTTTGATCAACTGGTAAATTTGCGTAAAGAGATGTTTGTCGGTCGCTTGAGCAAAAATTATTCTGTAACCTATCAGTTCTGGAAACGCCCCTTTCACACCTTCGGCAGTATATCTGATTAAAGTTTGCTTCTTCTTCTCATTTTTCGCCATTCTATCAATTTTAATAATAGATAGTTTTAGATTTGAAAAAGAAACATTTATCGGACTTGTAAACGTCTAAAAGTTTTTCAATTTGTTCTCTTTCAAGTTTTTTAGCTTCTTTTTGAGCCTTCTTCTCTTCTTTAAGTTTGTGCTTGAATAGAAACAAGCAACGCAAAAAGTAAAATCATTGATGTGGTAATATGTGTTTAGTTTTTCATAACATACCTCAGACATAATTTCAGTAAAGTTTCCCCCAAATACTTTCAATTATAACACTTTTTAAAACTGTCACAGTCACCTCATTTGTCTTCGATATTTATGCGTAATCGGTCTTCTGCGACCAACGCCGATGGCATTTTTTGAAATTATTATCGTCGGCGGAAGTTGTTGGCGTTTGAATTCGTTTGCCGGATGTTCGACTTTGTTCAGAATTTCATAAACCAACTTTGCATCATTTCCGTGCGCGATAATTTCCGTCGGCGAAAGTTTGTTTTCAAAATATTGATGCAGAATCGGGTCCATCAGTTCGTAAGGCGGCAGAGAATCTTGGTCAAATTGATTCGGCGCGAGTTCGGCGGAAGGTTTTTTGTCAATGATCTTGTTCGGGAATAATTTCGCGTCCGGCATGATTTCGTTGATATGGCGCGCAAACTTCCCAAACTTCGGTTTTCAAAACATCGCCGAAAACCGCCAAACCGCCGTTTGTGTCGCCGTAAAGCGTGCAATATCCGACCGCCAATTCAGATTTGTTGCCGGTTGAAACTAGCAAGCGACCTTCGGCGTTGGAAATCGCCATCAAAATCACGCCGCGCAGACGCGATTGCATATTTTCCGCCGCCAGATTTTCGCCGCCTTTTTTCGGTTTGTGAAATTCATCTGTTTACAAAAGCACTTCAAACGCGCCTGAAATCGGTTCGATGCGCGATTCGCAACCCAGATTTTCGCACCAATTCTTCCGAATCTTTGATGCTTCCTTCCGAAGAAAACGGCGACGGCATCATCACGCACAGAAGATTTTCCTGCGCCGATTGCTTCTGCCGTCAAAGCCGCGACAAGCGTCGAATCAATTCCGCCGGACAAACCCAAAACGGCTTTTGTAAAACTATTTTTTCGCGCATAATCGCGGATTCCGAAAACCAAAGCATCGCGTATCGCTTCAGTTTCGCTGCCCGTGATGCCGCGTGAATCGGGTTTGCGAACGTCCAATTCGACCGTTTCGATAAATTCCTCAAACGCCGCTGCTTGCAAAATAATATCGCCTTGCTTCATCGGCAATCAGACGATCGCGCCGTCGAAAATAATTCCATCGTTTCCGCCGATTAAATTTACAAAAACAATCGGCTTTTTCTGCAAACTGGCGCGATGCGCGACCATATCGCAACGCAGTTTGATTTTGCCTTTGTTGTACGGCGAAGCGTTGATCGAAACGATTAAATCCGCGCCTTGTCTGAATTGACTTCTTCCGTCGGGTCATTGTCGTAAAGCCTTTCTTTCCAAAAAGTTTTGTCGTTCCAAAAATCTTCGCAAACGACTACGCCGATTTTTATTCCGTCAATTTCAAACAATTCTTTCGGCTTTTCGTCCGGCTTCAAAATATCGCGGATCGTCAAAAACATCGTATTCGGGAACAATTTTTATCGACAAATCCAAGAGTTTGCCATCGTGAATAACCGCCGCCGAATTATATAAAGTCTGCCGTCCGTCTTTGTCTTCATTTGGGCGAATTGTGCCGACAATCGCCGTTATTCCAACAGTTGCGGGAATGATTTGTTTCAAGCGGTTTAAGCGCGGTTTCAATCATATCGCGGTCTTGAAACCAATCCTGCGAAGTGTAGCCGTGCGTGCAGAACTTCGGGAAAAACTATCAAATCCGAGCCGTCAGCCTTTGCCTTTTCGATTGCGCTGCAAAATTTTCGCGATATTTCCCTCAATGTCGCCGTTTGTCGTGTTGATTTGTCCGATTGTAACTTTCATCTGTCAATACTTTCGTTTTTGTTCTTACTTTTCTATCGAAAATAGATTTCTTCGGTTGAATTAGATTTTTCGAAGTAATTCAGGCTTTTGATTCTGGTCAATCTAGAAGGTAACTTAATTGATTCTCTCATTGATAATGGCTATACTTGTTGATTAAATGTCAGGTCTCATCGTTACGCAAAGGTCTTTTTAAATCCGTTTTATCAAAATTCAAAATCTGCATAAGATAAAGTAGCTTCAGTGAAAAAATACCGTTCTTAACTGGTTGATTTCAAAGAAACCTAGATCTTCGAAAATCTGACAATTAAATACAATATAATATAGTTAGCGCATTTTTCTCTGTTTTTCAAAATATCGTGCGTAACATGAGTTATATTTGTTTGGGTTAACGATACATCCTTTAAAAAAGGTGTCTCCTGAGTTTTGCTCTGAACAAATCAGTTTTGATTAATAATGCCCTAGTAAAGTTTGCCAAATCTTAAATCGACCAGCATCTCTTAAATTTTATCTCTTAATTTGAATCCCTTAGATTTGCGTTAAATAAATCTGCCCTTGTGAACTTTCGCCGACCGAATTGCTGCTCAAATTGGCTTCCCGTAAATTTTCCCCATTTAAATTACTCCAGCTAAATTTGGTCCAAAAAGAATAACTTGTTTCGCTCTTAAATTTATTCTGTCTTTTAGAAGTGTTGAATCTTGCTCGATTTTTCTTCGTCCAATAATAGTTAAAGCGGTCTGAACATCTGTTGGCAATTTTTGGTTTCTCTTTAGTTTCGTCAATTTTATCATTTTCAATTTTGTTGCTGTTACTCTCATATTTTTATTAACATTTTCTTTCTTTTTTGCCTTCTCACGCACATAAGCTGAAAGAATTTCCATTACTGTCCAGTGGTCTTTCGGCGAATCTTTGGCAATTCTTTCAAGTGCATATAATCCGCCTAAACGAACTTCTAATTTTTCATCGCCGATTTGTGTTACAGCTTTTGTAAATCTATCGGTAAATTGTCCTTCTTGCTGTAATTGATAAGTTGATTGCTGAAGCCTAAAAGTATTGAATGTAAAAACCAAACCGCCGAGAAGCACCGCACCGCCGACAATTTGAGCAAAAGTTTTGCGTGTGTCGTCTTCAAGTTTGAGTTTTGCGTTTTCACGGTCAAAGGTTTTACCTGCTTCATTCGGCAGAGATTGAACATAAAACTTCGGAAAAAACCAAATCATTAAACCGGATAAAAGTATTAGAGACAATTACAATCGGAATAATCCATTCGTTCGGTGAATTACTCGAATACGCCTGATACGAAAGATAGCCAACCGCCGAAGCTACTGCGATAAGCAACAGCGAAAACCAAATTTTGTTCGGTGCCGAGGAAAATGTCAGCGGTTTATTTTCTTTAAGTTCTTCTCTACGTCTTTTAATCTTTTCAGCGTATCTGTTTGACATAAGGTTTTACACTCCTTTAACTGATTTGTGCAATTGTAACTTTCATTTCTTGCTCAGGAGTTCTTCAATTGTCAGATTTATGTCGTCGGCGAATCTTACCGAAGCAGAAAAGGGGAAATGTCACGTCCTTTGTGCATTGGAACGGTAGTTCCGCGTCCATCTTCGTGCCGAAATTGTTTATGAGAACCGCGCTGACGCACCTCAACAAAACCATGTTTTCGCAAAATAGTAACTACTTCGGTTGATTTGAGGATTGGAATTTTGCCCATAAATTATGCAATTGCAATGTTTTGAATGCCAAAAAAAGATGTCGTCATTTTCGGTTCGCCGTCTTCCAAGAGCATCTCAATAACTTCCCGAAGATTTTCTTGCAACTCGTCGAGCGTTTTGGCTTGCGTATGTGCGCCCGGAAAACCCGGAACATAGCCAATGAAAAGTTTAGTTTCTTCACAAAATTCAACGATTGCCGTATATTTTTTCATATTATTTCTCCAAATAGATTTTAACGCAGAGACGCGGAGACTCAAAGAAATTATTGTGGAATTTCATTTTTCTTCCAATGGAGCAAAGTAAGATTTTCGCCCCATCACGATATATTCGGGATGTCCTTTTACTTCGATTTTGACAATTCGGCGTTTGCCGTCTTTAGTTTCATTTTTGGGATAATAGCCTATAACATAACGATTTTCGATGACTTGAAAAATATTTGAATAAACCATTTCACCATCTTTAGGGTTTTCTAAGTGGCTGGCGTAACCGCCCGATAACTTTGCAGTTTCAGTCATAGAAGTTTGCCAAGCAGTCTTCTCTTTGGCTTCGGTTGGAGCATATTCTTTGGAAAATTTAGCAATAAATTTCTCATCGGGTTTGGCTAGAATTACTCGTAACCTATTGGCAGTACTGATTTCGCCTCTTTTCAACTGTTCTTCTGCCGAAAAACCGGCAAAGCGAATTCCGGGAATAACCGAATAAATAGTTACATTTGATTTTTCAATTCTTTCCGTTACCTCTCCAAAGCTAAAATCCCGTTCGCAATACCATTTATCCGTTTTGCATAATCCCGAAAAATATTTTTTTGTCATTTCCGAAAAATATGTAATCGGTTTTAGAAAAGGAAATTCATCGCCATCGCTCTGAAAAATAATGATCGGGCGAACTTCCTCCTCATTAAACAGTTCGTTTAAGACCGATAGCAATGCGCTAAAAGGCAGGCTTTTCCCGACTTTATTGCCTGACAGACATTTTAGCACCAAGTCATCCAATGTTTTTCTCAACAATAGCTTATCACTCGTGAAATCGACCAGAAGTTCTATGTCATCCGTCACGATTGCCATTTTGTCGTTTGGACTCAGTTTATCAACTAAGATTTTGGCGGCTTCGGTGCTGTTATCTATGTAGGGCAACAAACTCGTGCTGTAATCAATCAGCAGAACAATAGAGCGCGGAATTTTTGCATTTTCGCCAAAAGAAAATAGACCAATATCTTGCGACACACCGTCTTCAGTAATAGTAAAATCGTGTTGTCTCAAATCAGCAATTGCGTTTCCTTTTTGATCAACAACTAAAACATCATTGACAACTAAGTTTGTTTCAATCCGAATTGCGTCTCTATCATTTGAGGCATTTTTATCTTTTACATCTTTTTCGCCTTTCTTTTCATATTTTTTCAAACTTTTGCCAAAGTCTTTTATTCGGTTTGGATTTTGCAGAGTTGGTTGAGCGAGATTTGGAATAGCAAAGGTAGAACAGACAAATAAAATTGCTAATGCAGAGATTGATTTTATTTGTGCAGTTGTAAGTTTCATTAAGAAAATTTTAACGCAGAGAGGCAGAGACGCAAAGACGCAATCTTTAAATCTAAAGTTTTCGCGCCTTTTCGCGTTCTTTCGCGGGAAATCCTTCTCTCAATCATCCAAAAACGCTTGTAACCAAAGTTCCAGCGTCAGTAAAAGCCAAAGTTTTCCGCCTTGTCGGGCATAGATTAAACCATCGCCTTTCAACCAAGCGCAAATCGTTTTTTCCTGAAAAAGTCCACGCTGACGAGCCTTTTTGCCAAAAAGTAAATCGTTGGATAAATCTTTCAACGCACCGCGTAGCCAATTTTGGACGGGAACACGCATTCCGCTTTTGGGGCGGTCAATAATCGTTGCGGGCAGTAAATCCCTCACCGCCTCTTTCAAAATCCATTTTTCAATCGTGCCGTGTAATTTGAGTTCAGGGGGAATCGTTAAAGCGTTGTCAACAATGGCTTTATCGGCGAGCGGTGAATGTCCAAGCAAATTCCAAAATGAAGTTAATCGCTCAACTTTCGGCAAAATATGATGAGCCAATTTCGTGCGAATATTGACATACAGCAGACGATTCAAATACGAATTCATTTGTGAATTCCCTAAAAATGGCTGAACAAATCTTTCTAAGTTTAACGAATCTTTTAGTTGATTTTGGACATCATTTGAAAGCAAAAATGGCAAATCGTCAAAACATTTTTGATATGAGTGCAGATAAATTGTCGAAAGAGATTGGTGCTTTTCTTGTTGCAAAGCAAAAATCAGCATCGGCAAATTTTTCGGTCCGCCAAAACACGGGTCGCCGCCTTCGCCGTTGAAAACATACGTCAAACCATCTTCCGCCACCGCTTTTGCCAGCAGAAAATTCGGAACGGTCAACGGATCGCCGACCGGACAATCAAGCAACGCAACAGTTTCGGCTAAATACTTTGCAATTTGTTTGCCGTTAAAACTCAAAACTCTGTGATTCGTCCCGCAATGGGTGGCGACCAAATCCGAGTACGCCGTTTCGTTTGGATTTTCTTTGCCGAAAGCTATCGAATACGTCCGAACTTTTTGAGGACGAAATTTAGCAACTAAAGCCGCAACCAAGCTGCTATCAATTCCACCGGAAAGAAACACACCGATTTCTTCATCCAATTCCGGCAATTTGTCAAGAATTGAATTTTCCAAAGTTTGCCGCAGATTTTTGATATGTTGTTGGGTTGAAAGCGTTTCGTCAATCTGTTCAATCGGCTCGTAATAATTGGTTAATTCAGTTTTGCCATTCGGAAAAATTCGCAAGGCGTGAGCAGGGAGAAGTTCAAAAACATTTTCGAGTAGAGTTTCGGATTCGGGCAAATAAGCAAACGTCAAAAATGAAGCGATGGCGTGAAGGTTTAACTTAACATCAAGTTGCGAAAATTTGCGTAACGATTTGAGTGAAGATGAAAGGGCAAAAGTATTTTTAGTTTGGGTATAAAAAAGCGGACGTTTGCCGATTGCATCGCGGACTAAAAGTAGCGTTTCACCATCATAGATTACGGCAACAAACATTCCTTCGATTCGGCTAAAGCCTTCTATTCCATAATTTGCGTAAAGCTCAAGCAACAATTCGCCGTTTGAATTTGAGTCTGAATTGAGTTCTCTTTTTATTTCATCGCGGTTGTAAATTGTTACCTCGCCGACTGCGGAAAGTTTTTCAAATTGATAAAATTTGGCGTTTCCGTGGGTGTGCGAGGTGAGAGCAAAAATGGCTTTATTTGAAAATGAAAAGAAGTTTTCGCCGTCCATTTCAACAGCAAAATCGTGTAAATTTTGAGGATAATTATTTGAGAATATTGCGGAAAAACGCGACATAAATTATTAGCGACAATATTTTTTGAACCACATAGAGACATAGGAAACATAGTGTTTTGGGAAATTAATTCTACTTTATCAAATTGATATGTTTATTTTGCAGATTGATTCAATTCAGTGGTTGACACATTTGCTCAGGCGCGTGTTTCTGCCTTTTTTTGCATCAATTTTCCTATGTCTTCTATGTTTCTATGGATTTCAAATTTCCTAACCAAAATCTCCGTCTGCATCCCCGAAATCGCTTGAATCATCCCAACTTCCGCCACTATCGCCCGAAGACGAACTACTACTTGAAGATTGTTGTTGCTGTAAGGCTTGCTGTTGGCGTAATTGTTCCTCTTCTTCTGCGCCAAGCATGATGGGCGGGATAACCAGACCTCCGAGCAACATTGCACCGCCCATTGCGGTCAAAATTGCTCCAATCTTTCCACCAAATGAGGTTCGGTTGACGGTCAATAAATTGTTTGACCAGAGCGTTCTGCCGTAGCCTTGTTCGCGGGCGTAGATCGTGTTTGTGCCGTAGGTGCGCTTGATAATGGAATCGCCGAGCAATTCGTCAACTCCGGAGGTGGATTGATTATCGCGCCATTCGATTTTTGTCTCATCAAGCCGTTTTCGCCATTCGATTCGCCCGTTATTGTAGCGTCGGCAAATGGTTTTATCGGCTAAAAGTTCATCGGTGTATTCGATTGTTTGATAATTTGTCGGCATAGTTTTAGCAAATGATAATCAGTATAGCGAGCAGTAGCGAGCAAGTTAATCATTACTTAACTTGAGCGATTATAAAAAGATTCGCTATCGCTCACTATACTTATATTCTCACATAAATCCCATACTTTTACTTGGTAATTTCAATTGCCAATCGCTGGTTGGAATTTCCAAACCTAAAATTATCCTTCGCAAAATTCTCAAAAGTCGGATAGGGGAAACCGCTGAAATTTCAACCGAATTCCCATCCAACAGCCAATTTTTCTCCTCATCGCTCAAATAATTTAACTCTGAAAGGTCAAGATTTCGAGAATCAGCTTTAATTGAAAAAAGCCGCAGACGTTGGGCATGAACAGGACGCAAACCCAATGGACGAAGCAAAACATCATCTTTAATTCGTAAAGTCTGACGTAAATTTTTGATAACGGAAAACGCTCGCAAACTTGCATCATGCAAAAAATATGCTTGCGGATTTTCGGCTCGCCCCAACATTTTTTGCCAACCTGTGGGAAGCGGGCTTGCCTCGCTCAAACTCAAAACACCACACGGCGTTTGCAGATGAAATTGATTTGCCCTGAGCATTTGGGCAATTTCGTCCGATTCGCAAATTAAAATTTTCGGCAAACCGTAAAGCGTTAAATCGCTGGGAAACTTTTCTACAAAATCTATTTTCGATTCAATCTTCAGAAGCCCTGTAATTTCGTTAGTTTTCAGATATTGGGCAAATTTTGCTCCAAATTCATTCCAAGAAGCTGGCGTTTCGATAGTTTGCGGCGTTCTCATGAGACTCGAAACCTTATCAAAAATCGGAAGAGACTTTCGCAAATCAATGGCAAATGGCAAACGAAGCGTGCGGCAAAACTCATAGTAAAGCTGTTTCGGCGTGAAATAAAGTCTGCCGAATGATTGCAGATTCACCAAACTCGCCTGTAATGTTTTCTCAAATTTCATGTAAATACTTAAAAAATATTCAGCTTACTGCTACTGCCACGGCTACTGCCTACTTCTCTCCCGCCCAAGTCATAAATCCGATTGCTTTAGCTTTTTCTTCAGCCTTATCCGCGACAACAAATTTCGCCCGGCTTTCCAATTGTTTGGTAACATATTGAATCAATTTTTCCGGGCGTAATGTAAATAAAGGCGTGTAATATCCATCTTTGAGCCATTTATTTTCATCCGCCTTTAAACTATTGAAATGAGTAGAACTTCCCGTCTCCCGAAATTTCATTAAGTTCGTCTTCATCACCGCCTGCGGACGTAATCCAATATCAAAAATCTGCGTTTGCTTGCTAAATTGTTGTTTGATTTTTTCCACGAATTGATAACCTGCACTACTCGCATTATGCAAAACATAAATCGGCAATGCACCGTGTTTTTGTAATAACTCACTCAATTGATTGGGATTGGTAATCACCGCCAAATTCTTAGTCGCGTGATTTGTTAGCAAACACATCGCCGTTTCGCTTTCTTCACAAAGCAAAACGCCTTTTAAATCAAAGTTGAAATCGCTGGGAGGCGAATTATTACGAATCAATTTATCAGGATATTTCCCGTAAATTGCTTTCCAACGATTTAAAACATCATAATCAAAACTGCTGAAATCTTGCGGTAGGGAAATAATTTTCTGAGACCGAATTTGTAGAGCAGCTATCAAAATAAACCAAAATAAGGCAAGCACAATTGCTATCGGAAAGTAAATAAATGAGGCAATTATTATAGTTATACTCGCCGGAATAAACAGCCAATAAATACTTAAACTATTTTTGATTTTCTTTCGGCTCAGAGAGAATTGCAGTTGTTGCGGAGTGAAAAATAGTTTGTCATTGTTGCTAAGTTTTTTTACCACATTTGAAAAATAAGCATCGCTTAATTGGAGCGAATGCGTTTTCGGTTCAAAAGCAAACTCTTTATGGCATTTTGAACAAACATTGTAATTACGCTCTTTGTAGGTAATGCTCTGTGTGCAATGCGGACAAATCATCTTTTTCAATCTCCTTTGGTGCGAATATTTTCCAAATTCGCTGCTGAAACTCCTGCTACCATCGTCCGATTGATCATGGGATGCTCTTCATGAGTTGCTCCAAAATCACTATCAGGATGATACGCAATAACAACCATTTCATCATCGTCAGTATTAAAGCTGTGCAAGACATCGGGCGGAATAATGAAGGCTTCTCCAGTTTGCAAAGGAAAAACCCCATCAGGCGTAACGCATTCGCCACGACCTTTGGCAACTATTCCGACTCGCACAGATGGATGCGTATGCGGAGTTTGGGTAATTGATTTGGGAAAATAAAGCGCGTTCAAACACGGATCGCCTTTGATTATCGGTGGAATCAAAAGCGTATCGTGGCAACCGTCAATATAACGAAGTCTGCCTTTTTCTTCGATTGCCCCGCCGAGAGAAAACATTCCTTGGTAGCCGATTCGAGTAATGATAATTCCTTCGCCGCCTGATATTTCCAGCTCATTCGGGACGCAGAAAAACATTCCGCTTTTCAATGAGAAACTTCCCGTTTCAGTTTCTAAAAACGATTCGCCCGCAAAAACATAACCGAAATGCGTTCCAATTTCATAAAGACTTAGTTTTTCTTGATTCCAGGCGGAAAAAGAGGTCGGGAATTTTTCATCACACGAATTTGCCACACAACCTGTAGATAATCTGAAAAGTTGAAAAGGTTTTTCCATCTGCTTTTAATATTTGATTTGAGATTGAAAATCAGGCGTTGGACTCAGGGCTGACGACCTCAGATTTTTTCACCATTTCCAGCCGATTGCCGCGTTCATTGTATTTCACTTCGTCCATAATATTGTAGATAAAAAGGACTCCGCGACCTGAAGTTTTGAAAAGATTTTGCGGGTCAAGCGGATCAGGAATTGCGTTGACATCAAATCCTTCGCCTTCATCCTCAACTGTAAAACGCGCTTCTTTAGTCGAAACTTCAGCAGTAACTCTGACTAACTTATTTGCGTCAAATTTATTGCCGTGTTTGACGGCATTGACGAAGGCTTCGTCTAAGCGCAATGAAAAGATTAGATTGTTCGGGATTGATTACGCCGAGTTTTTCTACCCGCTTCATCAGATAATCCAAAACGGCGTGCATCGTGGATATTGCACTCGGCAATTCAAATTCAATTTTTTCATGCAGATTTTGCACAATCTCTACTTTATCAACAAATTGAATTTTGTAATTGAGAATCGTTTCAACTAAGTTTTTAAGCTCATCTTCATTAAATTCATCGCGTCTGAAATTAGCGGCGCAAAGTTTAAAGGCTTTAATTTGTTCATCTGAATTGGTTGAAGAAATGATTGGCAAACACGGCGCAGAATTTCCGTTGGGATTTGGCTCGAAAATAAGGCTGGCACCGTCTAAATCGGTAATAACCATATCAAAACTTCTAATATCTTCGAGACAAATCGCCTCAGCGCGGGTTTCGAGAGTTTTGACCTGATGTCCAATTTTTTCAAACACTTCTTTGAGCGCACTCGCTAAATCATCGTGGTCATCAATAATCAAAATTTGTCTTTGCATTTTTACCTTTTCAATTTTGAGTTCGCGCAAAAGCCTTTTACAAAAATTTACGTTAAAATAAATTCCTTTGTTGCACATAATATCTCAAAGGGTGGCTTTTTTCTAACAGATGACAGAGAAATTAGATAAAAACTTAAAAGTTTATCAATTTTCCGACCTTTCCCGATATTCTTTCAAACAAAGATTGATAATCCGTGCGGCGGGTTTGGCGTTTTATATTTTGATTAATCTGATTGCTAAAACGCTTCGTTTTGAATTTGAAGGCTCTGGAAAATTTTGAACAAATTGAGCGCGATGGCAAAATTCCGATTTACACTTTTTGGCACAATCGAATTTTTTTAGGGACATATTTTTTTCGTCATCGCGGAATTGTGGTGATGAGTTCGGAGAGTTTTGATAGTGAATATACTGCTCGTTTTATTCAACGCTTTGGTTATGGAATTATCAAGGTTCTTCTACTCGCGGCGGAATTCGTGCTTTAACCGAAATGATTCGCATAATGCGTGATGGATTTCCAGCGGGATTTACATTGGACGGTACCAAAAGGTCCGCGCTATGTAGCCAAAGCCGGAGCGTGTCTTTTAGCCAAAAAAACCGAAAATCCGATTATGCCTTTTTCGATTGAGGCGAAAAGATTTTGGAAGATTAAAAGCTGGGACAAACTGCACATTCCCAAACCGTTTTCCAGAGCTAAAGTCTTTATCGCTCAACCGATTTACGTTTCAAAAGATACAAATGACGAAGAATTTGAAAATAAACGACTGGAAGTGCAAAATTCGCTTGACGAATTGGTAAAACGTGGTGTTCAATGGCGTGAAAGCGAAAATTAAAGACGCTGGAAGTCCCCCAGTAACATTTGCACTAAGTTTTACAGATTGAATCCGACAATGATTCGGAGTGGTCTGTTTAATGATTTAGGCAATAAAAAATTTATCAAATAAATTTAACTTAAGGAGAGTATAAAAAGATGTCTCTATTTGATTCGATTATTAGTGGAGCAAGCGAAAAATTTGGACTGGGCAATAAAGCAGGAAGTGTGCTTTCAGCGTTGTTGTCTTTAATGACTGACCAAAATCGCGGCGGATTTGCCGGATTTTTAGACCTTTTCAGCAAAGCCGGTTTGGGTGATACGGCGGCTTCGTGGATTAGTTCAGGAGTCAATTCTGAACTTTCTAATGAACAAGTGGAATCGGCTTTGGGGGAAGACGCAATTGGCGAAATTGCCAGCCAAGCCGATATTAGCAAGGCTGATGCAACTTCTGCTTTGGCTTATATGATTCCCAACGTGGTAGATAAACTTACGCCGGACGGAGTAGTGCCGGAAGAAAAAGATTTACTTTCAAAAATCGGTGATTTCCTTTCGGGAATCGGCGGCGCGGTAGCAGGTGCAGCAATTGGTGCGGTGGGTGCAGTCGGCGCAGTTGCGAGCGGGGCGGCTGACAAAGTTGGCGATGCCGCCGGAGCAACCGTTGATGCTGGAAAAGCTGTGGTCGGAAAAGGTGCGGAAATGGTCGGTGATGCGGCTGGCGCAACCGTTGATGCAGGTAAAAAAGCAGTCGGCGCGGTTGGCGATGCTGCGAGTGGCGCGATGAGCGCAGTCGGCGATGTTTTCGATGGCGATGGCGATGGCGGCGGAATCTTGAAATGGTTGTTACCACTGATTTTGCTTGGTCTGCTGTTACTGTTAGGATTTTGGTTTTGCAGCAAAGCCCCGGTTGCGCCGACAGGCAATACAAATGCTAATAAAGCTACCAATTCAACCACCAAAGCGGCGGATTCGTCCTTTAAGATTGTCGCCAAAGATGGCAAATATACGGTGACAGGCACAGTTTCAGACCAAAAGACTTTGGACGAAATCAAGGCAAAATTGACGGCTGAACTCGGCGAAGGTATCAATTTCGATGGCTTAAAACTTGAAGCCGGAGCAAAACCTTTTGGCGAAGGTTGGTGGGGTAAATTCACTCAATTATTGCCAAATTTGAAGGGTTGGAAAGACGGCACATTGGCTTTTGTTGGCAACGCAATTACCGAAGCCGCCTCGCTTCCAAAAGCCGCGATTGATTCAATCAAATCGCTCTTTACAGGCTGGAAATTGCCGGTTTCAATTGCCGGAGCAGATGAATTTGCTAAACAAGCCAACGAAGAAGCCAAAAAACAATTGGCTGAAGCTAAAACGGTTGAGCAAGTAGTAACTGCTTTGAACGCTTCGGTTATCAACTTTGCTTCAAATAGCTCCATCGTTCCTAAAGATGCTGAAGCAATTATTGACGAAGCAGCTAAAGTGCTAACAGCCCAACCTGCTGATACGGTCATTGAAGTTGGCGGTTATACAGATACCGATGGTGATGATGCCAAGAATATGAAACTTTCCGAAGAACGTGCAAATTCGGTTCGTAAAGCATTGATTGGAAAAGGCGTTGGAGAAAAAATGCTGACAGCCAAAGGTTATGGTGAATCAAATACTTATCCTAACGATACGGCGGACAATAAATTCAAGAATCGTCGGATAGAATACAAAGTTGCGACAGGTTCAGGTTCGACTAGCACAACCAAAACAACTACTACCGAAACAAATGTCAATGCAAAACCTGCTATGGCAAATACAAACACAGCTAATAAATAGGCTGAAAGGTAAAAAGTAAAAAGGCAAAATTTTGTCAAAATTACTTGAGGCAAATAAAAAAGCGGAGTTTTCAAAAGAAACATCCGCTTTCTTGCCTTTTACCTTTTGTCTTATTTTTGCTCCGCCAAAAATCCTGCCCACATCAAAACAAAAGTAATCCAAACTGCATCAGCTAAAAATAAATGTCCGATTTGCATCAAAATCGGTGCAAGCGTCACCAGCGTCAACCCGCCGAAAATTATTTGGACAAATAAAAGAAGTGCTAAATAATTTGCCCAGCGTTTCGTCCGAGCGTTTTGTGAGTTTTTTGTAATCCACAGCGAAAGGAAAAATAGATAAGCACTTGTTGCAATCGAAACAATCGGATGACTGATTCGCAAACGCAATAAAAAATTTGAAGTTTCGGAAAAATCTTTGGCAATTCCTTCGGCTAAACTGTTTGAAGGAAACAACATATTGCTCAAAGCCGCTAACGAACCGCTCATCCCGACTAGCAAAATTCCGAAAACTCCAAGCCCCAAAAGTAATAATTTTTTGCGCGAAACATTGAACGAAAACGACTTTCCACCGCTCGCATACCACGCCGTAAGGCTCATAAAAGTCAACAAAATAAAGGTGCTGATGAGATGCCCCATTGCCCAAAACGGACGGCTTGCCGAATAAGAACCCGCCGTATTTCCCGTCAAAACCAATCCTGCACCGATTAATCCTTCGACAATCACAAAAACAAATGAGCCAACGGCAATTTTCGCAAAATTGGCTTCGTATTTTTATCCGTTCGCCAAATCCAAATCGCCCAAATGAGCAAAATTAAAACGATTATTCCGTCTAACGCGCTCATTATTCGATGAGAAAATTCGATAATGGTTTTCAATTCCGGCGCGGACGGAACAATTTCGCCGTGACACGTCAACCAATGCTGTCCGCAACCATCGCCCGATTTGGAAGCACGAAGAAAAACGCCCCACAAAATCACTAGGATATTGTAAGCCAAAACAAACCAAGCATATTTTGCAAATTCCGAGTTTCATTTCTGTCTTCATTTTGTTAAATTCTATCATTAGAAATTTAAAACACGAAGATGCGTAAAATTAGAAAAACTTAATGGAAATTGAACATTTTTTTACTTGCCCGTATTGTTGGCAGGAAATCTCTATGGTTTTGGACTTATCAGTTGAAGAACAAAACTACATCGAAGACTGCGAAGTCTGCTGTCGTCCGATTCAGATTTTTTATACGGCGGAAGATTTTGAATTAAAAGATTTTCAAGCCGAAAGTATCGAACAATGAAACATATTTTACTGATTTTATTTGCATTTTGACGATTTTCTGTTCGGCAACATTCGCCAAATCGCCATACATCACCGTTTTGGGCATCGCGCAAGATGCCGGAGTTCCGCAGATTGGTTGCGATTCGCCGTTTTGCCAAAAGGCTTGGAAAAATCAAAACATCTGCAACAAACGGTTTCTTCGATTGCATTGGTCAATCCTTAAAACAAATGAGCGTTGGATTTTTGATGCTACGCCGGATTTTCCCGAACAATTTCAACTTTTGAAAGAACATTTCGGGTAATTATTTCCAACACTCTGACGGGAATTTTCCTGACACACGCGCATATCGGGCATTACACGGGGCTGATGTATCTCGGCAGAGAATCAATGAATTCACGAAAGAAGTAAATGTTTATGCAATGCCGCGAATGAAGCAGATGCTCGCGGGCAAATGCGCCGTGGTCGCAACTCGTTGAGATTAAAAATATTGCTCTGCAACCGCTTGAAAACAAACAAATAACTAAAACTTTACAAAAATATTTCGGTTGCAACCTTTCCTTGTTCCACATCGTGACGAATTTTCCGAAACAGTCGGTTTTAGAATTACCTGCAAATTCAAAATCGCTCGTGTTTATTCCCGATATTGATAAGTGGCAAAAATGGTCAGAAAAGCTGGAAGATGTTGTAAAATCAAACGATTACATTTTGATTGATGGCACTTTTTATGCAGATGGCGAGATAAATCGCCCGATGAGCGAAGTTCCGCATCCGTTTGTTGCGGAAACAATGGAATTGTTGAAAGATTTGCCGTTGAGCGAAAAAAAGAAGGTTTATTTTATCCATTTCAATCACACAAATCCGCTCGTGCAAGGCAATAAAAAGAAAATTAAAGAAGTAAAAAAGAAAGGCTTTAACATTGCTTTTCAAGGACAAAAATTTAACTTGTGATGAAACGTGAACGCATTGATAAATTGTTGGTCGAACTTAGGTTTTGCCGATTCGCGCACGAAGGCGCAAGCACTCGTGATGGCGGGCGTGGTTTTGGTCAATGAAAAACGCATCGAAAAACCTTCGCAAGAATTTTTGCTCAACCGATGAAATTCGTATCAAAGGCAAAACTGACGAAATAAAATATGTTGGACGCGGCGGTCTGAAACTTGAAAAAGCTTTGCAAGAATTTCAAATATGCTTAAGCAAATATGTTTGTCTTGATGTTGGCGCATCAACGGGCGGTTTTACCGATTGTTTGTTCAAAACGGAGCAAAAAAAGTGGTTGCGATTGATGTTGGGACAAATCAATTTGTTTGGAAACTCAGAAATGATGTGCGTGTTGAAGTCAGCGAAAACGTCAATGCGCGTTATCTCAAGCCGGAAGATTTTGCAGAAAAATTTGATTTAATTGTGATGGATGTTTCGTTTATTTCCGTTACAAAAATCCTTCCCGCACTTAAAAATCTATTAGCGGAAAATGGTAAAATTATCGTTCTGATCAAACCGCAATTTGAAGTCGGCAAAGGCGAAGTCGGCAAAGGCGGAATCGTCAAAGATGAAGCAAAACACGCCGAAGTTATCGAAAAAATTAATAATTTCGCCGAAGAATATTGGCTTGAAAAATCTAGGTTTGATTGATTCGCCGATTTTAGGAGCAGACGGGAATAAAGAATTTTTGGGATTATATCAATTATAAATTTCAGAATCTTGCAATTATCTTAGAGCGTATTTATGATCTGATGAAAGAAGAAACTCGAAAAAAAATCGTCACTGCTTCAAAAGCGAAAAATTTACTGAAGGCATTGATTATTATTTTGAAAACGGCTTGATGGTTTTGACCGCCCACTTTTGCTCAAAAAACGTGGCTACTGCTGCGGCAATGGTTGTCGTCATTGTCCCTTACGAAAATCGAAAGATAAATCACAACAAATAAGTTTCCAATTCTTCTTCGCTCATAACTCATATTTGTTTGAGCGAATGTTTCAGGCTTTGGCGCACGAATAATTGTGACAGGATCAGAAACGCCACAACACGCTACATAAATTTTTCGTAATCTTTCTGCATATCGTCTTGATTTTTCAAACCATTCCAAAGTTTCACGCAAAACTCTTCGCGGCAATTTTGTTTTCAGGCTCATAATTCTATAGTGCATCCATTTACCTTCGCGTCGGCTTCGAACTAATTCCAGCATTTCGCAAATATGCAAAATGTCGGAAATTTTCGGCTGACTTTCATCCAATACTTCGGTAAAAAAGCAGACGCAAATTTCGTCTTCACGCATCAAATTCAAAAGTCGAGCCGAGTTTTTCTGCCAAAGCCAAAAAAATGTTTCCATTTCCACCAGATAATCTTCACTCTCATAAAAAAATTTTATCAAAAAATTGAAATTTATGTCTTGACAAATTTGATTATAGAGAATATATTCGCTTTCACATATATGTTTTAGCGTATATGAAATTAAAACTTTAGGAGCAATTATTATGAAAACACATCTTTCGATGAATGTCAGCAACGTAGAAAACAGTATTGATTTTTATACTAAAATGTTTGGGTTGAGCCATTCAAAGTTCGTAGCAGATTATGCAAAATTTGATGTCGCTAATCCGCCGTTAAATTTGACGATGAATCAACGTCCATTTACCGAAGGCGGTTCGTTTCACATCTTGGACTTGCAAGTTGAATCGTGCGAAGAAGTTTTGGAAATGGGCAAACGTTGGCAGGAAAGCGGTTTGATTACTTTGGACGAAATGAAAACCGATTGTTGTTATGCCCTGCAAGACAAAACTTGGGTGCAAGACCCAGATGGAAATCGTTGGGAAGTTTTTGTTGTGGTAGGCGACACCGAGCGAAAAAGACATTGCGGCTTCCGCTTGTTGCAGCTCCGACCGCTGAAAAAGTTAGTATATCTCGTTCATCCAAAACAAATTGTTGCTAAATTGCCTTCAATTTTTGTTATGTATCTGTGTTAGCATATATGAAATTCAATTTAGCGAAACGTGCATTTGCCGAATTTCTCGGAACAGCTTTTTTACTTGCCATTGTAGTCGGTTCGGGCATTATGGGCGAGAAACTTTCGCAGGGAAACTCGGCAGTTGCACTTTTAGCCAACACTTTAGCGACAGGAGCGGGGCTTGTTTTTTTGATTCTCACTTTTGGCGGAATTTCAGGCGCACATTTTAATTCGGTGGTCAGTTTAGCCGAAGCGTGGCGAGGAAATTTGGCTTGGAAAGATGCACCGATTTATTTAATTTCGCAAATTTTGGGCGGTATTTTTGGCGTTGGCGTAGCAAACTATATGTTTGAATTGCCCGTCTTTTTTGCTTCGACAAAAATTCGTGAAGGCAATTCGCAACTGGTCAGCGAGTTTGTAGCGACCTTTGGTTTGCTCGCCGTAATTCAAGCAGGAACAAAGTTTAAGCCGAATCTAGTGTCGTTTATGGTGGCGGCTTTTATTACCTCGGCTTATTGGTTCACCTCATCAACTTCGTTTGCAAATCCGGCTGTCACCATTGCCCGAAGTCTTTCTGATACTTTCGCAGGAATTGCCCCAATAAATGTTTTGCCGTTTATCATCGCCCAGTTTGCGGGGGTGACTGCTTCGGTTTTAGTTTTTAGTTGGTTATTAAAAGAAAATTAGAGTTTTTGTCAGTAGCGTTGGCGTTAGCCGATGCGTAATAAGTTGTTAGAGCTAAACGCATTTGCTTAGGCAAACGCTACTGACTTGGCTTGAAAAAACGATGAGTACCAAGAAAAAAATCTTAATTTTATGCACTGGAAATTCTGCTCGTTCACAAATGGCAGAAGGATTATTGAAACATATTACGAAAAGCAAATATGAAGTGTTTAGTGCCGGAACAAAACCTTCCATTGTGCGCCCCGAAGCAATAAAGGTTCTAGCAGAAATTGGTATTGATATTTCACAACATCGCTCAAAATCGGTTGACGAATTCTTAACGGAAGAAATTGATTACGTTTTAACCGTTTGCAATAATGCGAAAGAAACTTGCCCTTACTTCCCTGCCAAAACGAAAGTAATTCATCATTCATTTGTTGACCCGCCTGCAATTGGCGAGGCAGATGAGGAAACCACACTTAAAATCTTTCGGCGGGTGCGTGATGAGATTGAAAAATATTTACGTCAAGCCGTTGAAAATAAGGTGTTTGGCTAAGTCTTTCTAAAATCTTTTCTACATTGCCATTCCGCCATCAGCTTGAATAACTTGTCCGGTGATATATTTGGCTGAATCGGAGAGCATAAAGCAAATTATTTCAGCAACTTCCGCGACATTTCCGAATCGTTTGAGTGGAATCATTTCGAGCAATTTCGCTTGATATTCTTCGTTCAAAGCACCTGCCATATCGGTATCAATCAAGCCTAATGCCAACGCATTGACCGTTATATTTCGGCTCGCAACTTCTTTGGCAAGGGCTTTTGTGAGACCAATCATTCCTGCTTTTGAAGCCGAATAATTTGATTGTCCAAGCATTCCAACTACGCCGCTAATTGAAGAAATGTTTAGGATTACGCCGCCTGTTTCATTTTTCATCATCGGACGCATAACGGCTTTGGAAAAATTCCAAGCCCCTTTCAGATTTGTGTCAATCACCACGTCCCAATCGTCTTCTTTCATCCGCAAAATCAGACCATCACGGGTGATTCCGGCGTTGTTTATCAAAAAGTTAATTGTGCCAAACTCGGCGATGGCTTCCTTGACAAATTCTGCGGAGGCTTCCGTATTTGCCACATCACATTGTTTGGCAAAGGCTTTGACACCCAACGCTTCAAGTTCACCGCGTAAAGTTTCGGCTTCGTCAACGCTTCGCGCAAAGTTAAAAGCCACATTGCAACCACGTTTTGCCAATTCCAACGCAATCGCTCGTCCGATGCCACGAGTCGCACCGGTGACGATTGCTGATTTTCCTTCAAATTGTTTTTCGCTCATTTATTTTAGAATTTTTGCTGAATTTTATGGTTAAAAATATCACGAAACTTTTCCAACTTTTAACCTTTCGCTTTAATTTTAATTTGAGGCGGTGATTAACGCAATTCCTTGTTCAAAATAGAGACGCATTATCCAAGTCGCATCTTTTTTCGGATTAAACTCAATTTTTTTGAGTTTTCCACCGAGCTTAATTTCCTTTCCATTATTTGCTGTAACCTCAAATTTTGCAGGCAAATACACATACTCAAATGAGTAAATTGAGGTAAAAGCGCGGTTGGTGGCGGTCACTCGCCAAGTTTGGGAAAAACCTTTGACGGGGCAAATAAAGTTTAAGGCTTTCTTGCAATCAGCCAAAACTTTTCGGCTCGGCATCAAAAATGCTTGTCCGATGAGAGTTTCAGAGATTGTTTTTAGCTCGTCAAAAGTCATTTTGCCATTTGAAACTTTTCCCGCCAACGAAAAAAGATAAAAATAGCGAAGTCGGGCGAGTTGTTTCTGTTCATTTTCGATTGTGATTTTTTTTAACGAAAGTGACGCGAGCAGAGAAGTTTTATTCCAATCTTCCGTCTCAAAACTTTTAACTATCTCATTCCATTCGTTTTCAGGGATTTCAGTAATTGGAACGGCTGGCGGAATTGTAGATATTGGGGAGGTTTTAACAGGAGTTTTCCCCGTCTGTGGAAAACTCCCAATTGCCATCAATAACAGGCAAAATATTGCAATGACTAGCTTTTTCATCCGTTACGGTTTTTTTGGTGTGGTTAGCTCTTTGATGGCGGCTAAGGCTTCGGCGTATGCTTTTTTATCCACTTCTCCAAACTTTACAGCCGTCTGAAAAAATTGAATGGCATAATTGGTTTGCTCATAAAAGGCAAAGATTCTGCCAAGTGAAACGTAACAAAGTTGGACTAAAGCCGGATCAGTATCGTCAGTTGCCGAACGAATGGCGTTGGTGTAATAAAGTTTGGCATCTTCGAGGCGTTTATCTCGCAAACTTTCGTCAAAAACTTTGTTTGAAGCCGAAAGACTTGCTACCCGACCGAGCGTGTAATAAATGGTCGGTTCACCCGGAAATTCATCCAACAGCTTTTTCAAACGCGTATCAGCTTCTTCGTATTCTTTAGTTCCGATAACTTTGTCAACGTCTTCCAGTTTTACTTTCAAAACTTTCGCTTTTTCATACGCCACCTGACTTGCCGCTTGATTTTTAATTGCCATTTCCGCCGCTTTTTTCTTACGTTCTTCGCGGGCAATAACGGCGCGTTTTCGTGTCTCTGAAAATTGCGTCAGACGGTCTTTTTCTTTCAAAGGGGCAATCGTCTGAAGCATATCTTTCAACGAACTCGAAATATCAAAACCCGAATCTTCAAGCCCTTTTAATTGTTCGACAAAGTAAAAAGCCAAAACTGCGCCGCGTTCGTAGGCTTCGGAAAGTTCAACCGCAGTTTCATCAGCAAAGACTTGTTTATCGGCGGTTAGCTTGGCTGAAATTGCTTTTTTTGCTTCAATATCTTTTGCCGAATCAATTTTTTGACGGGCGACCAAAGTGGCAAACTGAATTCTTTGAAACTCAATTTCGCGTGCGTCAACCGCCGCAATTAGCGAACGCAAAACGGCTAAAAAAACATCCGGCGAAACCTCTGCACCCGCTGTTCTGCGCTCTTCCAAGAGGTTTTTAATTCCATCTCGAAACGGCGTAATTTCTTTGCCGTTTTTAAAAATTAAAGGATCCAGCACAAATTGCAAATAAGCGCGGCGAACTTCGGAATTGCGTAAATTGGTAGTCGGCGGAATAATGGCGTAATAATCATCGCCGATATTGCGGAAATTAACCGTTCCGGCAGTTGCCAATAAATCGGGGACGATAAAAAAACGACGTTCCTTTTCAACAGTTTTGATGGCAGGCACTTTCTTTTTGGGGTTTTTCGGGTCTGCAACTTCGGTTTTTACTTTTTCAAGATAAACAAGTTCCGGTTTGGTATGTAAATAATCAAGCAAGTTGCTAATCATTTCAGTCGCCGTAAAACGCATCTTGTCACCTTCATTTTGATAAAGTTTGGCATACTCCGGCAGTTTAGCTTCAAACCCGCTTTTGCGATAAAATTCTCTGGCTAATGAAGCAAAATCAAGCACTTCCAGCAAATCATCAGGCAAATCGCTAGTCCGGGCAGGTTCGGTCAAATCCGGCGCGGGACTCAAAGCATACGCCAAAGAAACAAACGGCGCGGCGAGTTCGGCAGGAGTAGCTTTTGGTTTGCGCGATTTATAGCTTGTCACAAAAGCCTTCAATTTATTTCGTAAATTTTCATCTACATCTTTCAAATCTTCGCGCAATTTGAGGCGAAATTCCTGACCGTTTTTGCTCAGTGGAGTTTCGAGTCCAGCGGCTTCGAGTGCTGTCATTATCACAATTAAACGCTGGTCAGGCTCAATCCTGACTCCATATTCGGTTAAATCAAAGGGTTTAACTGCATTTTGGGAAAACCCCACGCTGACAAAAACCAAAATTAGAAGAATAAATAAAACTTTTTTCATTACGATTTTTAGTATTTTAAAACTTACAGGCAAAGGTCACAAAATCTACAAAGAACAAGGGGAACTTGGTTTTAATTTTCCTTATATTTCTGCGCCTTTGCTAATTCTTAAAGATGCTTTTTTGATTCTCAGAGATGCCTTTGTAAAAACGAAAAGTCCAAGTCTTTCATTTTTCGCAAAAGACTTGGAGCAATTTTGTCAGACAAAAACTCTGGCTGGTTAATTATAACCGCTCAGGGCTTCGCCTTCGTTTTCAAAAACATCAAAAACTGTCAAGAGTTTGGTGATAGCCAATAAATCTTGAATTTTTTGTGTCAGATTCAAAAGTTTGAGCTGACCGCCTTCTTTGTTGACCGCCGTAAAACTCGAAACCAATTCGCCGATTCCGCTCGAATCAATGTATCCAACTCCACCTAAGTTGAGAAGGATTTTCTTTTTGTCTTCGCCAAGCAGACGGCGGATAGTACCGCGAAGTGCAACGCTTCCTTCGCCAATCGTTACTTTGCCGTCCATATCGAGAATTGTTACATCACCCGCTTGACGTTCAGAAATGTTAAGTTCAGCCATTTTTATCTCCTCGTGTTATTTAATAATTAATTTGGTCATTGATTCATTTGCTCATTGACTCATTGTTTTTGAATGGAACACTTCACGCAATCTTAAAATGAATCAATGAATCAATGATTCAATGATCCAATCTTCTTTAGCGCAACTTGCACATTTTTACAATCATACCGCCTTTTTCGTGGTTAAACCACTCGACTTCTTCCATAAATGTCCGCATAAATAAAATTCCGCGTCCATTTGCTTTCATCAGATTTTCGGGATTGGTCGGATCGGGAACTTCTTCCACCTCAAACCCTCTCCCAAAGTCTCTGACAATTACTTCTAAACCTTTCGACAGATTACTAAACCCGACCTCAACCCGTTTGGTTGCATCGAGTTTGTTGCCGTGTTTGACCGCATTAGCAACCGCTTCGCGCACCGCCATATCAATTGCAAACAGGCTTTCATCGCTGAAACCGCTTTGGCGGGCAAACTCTTCTGCTTCCGAAGCGGCTTTATCTACCGATTCGATGATGCTTGGTAAATTTAATTCTTTTTTCTCCACAGTTACAGTTTTTGCCAGCGTTGAATCATTGATTCATTTGCTCATTGATTCATTTTTTCATTGATTTGATTCGCTCTTTCAACCTTCCAATGATTCAATGATTCAATCAACCAATCCCTAAATAGTTACGCGGTTTTTGTATTTGAAACGCTAATATCTGTTAAGTTAGCCGTTTAAAGCCTTTCGTGTCAAGACAAATCAGCAAAATTCAGCGTAAAATACTCAGAATGAAGGTTAAATCGGCAAATTATTTGCAAGGAACGATTCTTCTGCCGGGTGATAAGTCAATTTCACACCGCGCCGCGATGTTTTCGGCAATGGCAAATGGAGTAACGAAAATCACGAATTTTGCAACCAGCGCGGACTGCGCTTCAACGCTTTCGTGTCTCGAAAAACTTGGTGTCCAGATCAAACGTGAAGGCGACACAGTTTATTTGCAAGGCGTTGATAAAAGAGGATTTAATCCGCCAAAAGAAGATTTGGATTGCGGCAATAGTGGCTCAACTATGCGAATGTTGGCAGGCATTTTAGCTGGTCAAAATTTTTCTTCGACCTTGACCGGCGATGAATCATTGTCAAAACGCCCGATGAAACGAATTATCGAACCTTTGAAAATGATGAACGCTGAAATTATTTCCCGCGAAAATCGTGCGCCGCTCGAAATTCACGGCAAAAATCCTTTGCAAGCAATTATTTACGAATCAAAAGTTGCCAGCGCACAGGTCAAATCCTGCGTGATTTTGGCGGGACTCTTTGCCAACGGAAAAACGAAAGTCCTCAATCCTCCGGCAAAGTCACCAATTCCAACTTCGAGAAATCACACCGAATTGATGTTGAAATATTTAGGCGCGGATTTGCAAGAAAGATTTATTGAAACTGAAAACGGTTTTGTTCACGAAATTACGATTGATGGGCGTTCCGAATTAACGGCGCGAGATTTGAATGTTCCATCGGATATTTCTTCGGCGGCATTTTTCTTGGTGGCGGGTGCGTGTCTGCCAAATTCGGAAATTGTTTTAAAAAATGTCGGTTTGAATCCGACCCGGCGCGGAATTGTGGATGTTTTACAAAGTCTCGGCGCAGAGATTGAAATTTTAGACGAGCAAACGCTGTGCAATGAAATTGTTGGAGATTTGCGCGTGCGCGGAAGTAAAAATTTAACGCCGAAACTTAAAACTAATTTAATCGAGGGCGATGTTATTTCAAATATTATTGACGAAATTCCGATTTTAGCGGTTTTCGGCACGCAACTCGAAAACGGTCTGGAAATTCGTAATGCGGAAGAACTTCGCGTCAAAGAATCCGATAGAATTAAAACAGTAGTGGAAAATTTACGGCGAATGGGCGCGGAGGTTGAAGAATTTACGGACGGTTTGCGGGTGGAAAAATCCGAATTAAAAGGCACAATGGTTGATTCTTTCGGCGATCATCGAATTGCGATGGCGTTTGCGGTGGCGGGGCTTTTTGCCACGGGCGAAACCGAAATTATCGGCGCGGAATGGGCAAGCGTTTCTTTTCCCGCATTTTTTCAAAGTTTGGCGGAAATTAGCAAATGAACGGTAAAACTCGCATCGTTTTGACAGGTTTTATGGGGGTTGGCAAATCAACCGTAGCTAAATGTCTGTCATATCTGTTGAAAATTGAAAAAATTGACCTTGACCGTTATATTGAGGAAAAAGAAGGGCTTAGCATTGCCGAACTGATTAAGCAAAAGGGTGAGCCGTATTTTCGGGAAGTCGAAACCAGTAGTTTGCAGGAAATTTTAACTCAAGACGAAATGCAGATTATTTCTTTGGGCGGCGGGGCTTGGATTTCCGAAACGAATCGCGCGATTATCAAAAATCACAAATGCACGACAGTTTGGCTGGAATCAAATTTTGAACATTGCTGGCGAAACATTTCGTTTTCAAAACAAGTGCGACCTTTGGCAAAAGATAAATTAACGGTCAAAAAACTTTTTGATGAGCGACAAAAATTTTATTGTTTGGCAGACTGGCATCTGGTTGTAAAACCTGAGTTTACGTCTTTTGACCTAGCCAAGATTATCATTGAAGAAATTTTGTGTTAGAATTTTATTAAATTTTTGCAAAAAAAGTTATGTTTTGGATTGACAAAAAAATCATATCCGTATAACTTTCTCAAGAATTTTCAATGAAAGTGTCTCGGCGAGAGTTTCAAAAAAGCAGTTAAATCTTTGAAACAAAATGTTTTCTGCTTTGAGGTAATTGTGCGAGATTTGAAATTCACATTTAATTAGACAGATTTCTGGAGGAAAGAATGAAAACAATTTTAGTGATGTTATGTTTAGCTCTGGCATTTACTTTAGCTGCTTGTGGTGGCAAAAGTGATGCTGATTTACAAAAAGCTGTTGAAACAGTCGTTAAGGCTAAGTATCCAACCGCAACCGTTGCGGTTAAGGATGGTGTTGCCACAATTACCGGTGTTGCCACTGACGCAGCTACTAAAACTGCGATTGAAACTGCGGTTAAAGCAGTTGAAGGTATTAAATCAGTTACCAACAATATGACGGTTGCCACTCCAACTCCGGTTGCTCAAATGGCTTCGGGCGATGATACGAAAGTTAAAACCGCTATCGAAGATAACTGGAAGAAAGCCGGATGTACCGGAGCAACTGTAACCGTTAAAGACGGAACCGCGACCGGGATGGGAACAGTTCCCAAAGGCAAACTTGCACAATGCGTTGCTGCGGCTAACGAAGCCAAACCGGGTAAATTTGACAACAAACTTGCAGAAGCAAAATAAAAAAGGAGGAGAAAAACTATGTCTCTTATTGAAAAATATCAATCTCTTATAGACTTAGCGAATACGCTTGGAGTCGGCGGACTGACTGTCAATGAAGGTGAGGGTGTGTTACACATCGAAGGCGCGGCAGCCACGGCTGAAGGAAAACAAGCCCTGTGGGATGAATACGCCAGAATTGATCCTGACTATCGCGCAGGTGATTTGGTCTTAAATGTTTCAGCCCCGGAAGCTGCGGCAAATACCTATACCGTCCAATCAGGCGATAATCTAAGCAAAATCGGCAAACAATATGGCGTTAGCTGGAATGCAATTTTTGAAGCTAACCGCGATAAATTAAGTGATCCTGATAAAATCTTTCCGGGTCAAGAACTGACTATTCCGCAAGGATAAAAGTTCGCTACAATTGAATAAAAAAGAAGCCCGTCGGTTGAATGCTGACGGGCTTCTTTGTTTCTAAACTCGTCATAAACTCTTAAATTTGTTACATTTTTGCTATGGCTTTGGAAACTGATTTTATCGTCATCGGAAGCGGGATTGCTGGACTTAGAGCCGCGATTGAAATTGCCCAAGCTGGCGCACAAGTCACAGTTTTTACCAAACAAAAAACGAGCGATTCAAATACCGAATGGGCGCAAGGTGGCGTGGCGGTGGTGCTTTCGGACGATGACAATGCCGAACTGCACGAGGAAGATACGCTTTACGCAGGCGCGGGTTTGTGTGATGTTGAAGCGGTCAAAACTTTGGTCGAAGGTGGCACAAAATATATTCAGGAATTGATCTCGTGGGGAACGGAATTTGACCGCGAAGGTGGAAAATTAGCTTTTACCCAAGAAGCCGCGCATTCCCGCCGAAGAATCTTGCACGCCCACGGAGACGCAACGGGCAAGGAAATTTCTAGGGCGTTGATTGCCCGCGCTCGACAAGAAAAAAATATTTCGATTCTGCCATTTACCTCAACCGAAGGCTTGATTGTTCAAGATGGACGCTGTTGCGGTGTGCGCTACATTGACGCTTTGCTCAAAGCCCCGCGTGAGATGTTCTCCAAAGCCGTTATTCTCTGCACAGGCGGGGCAGGACAAATTTATTTGCACACGACCAACCCCGAAGTGGCGACAGGTGACGGAATGGCGATGGCATATTTTGCGGGTGCGGAGATTGCCGATATTGAGTTTGTCCAATTTCATCCAACTGTTTTGAATCTCGAAAAAGCCCCGCGTTTTCTTTTGAGCGAAGCAATGCGCGGCGAGGGCGGAATTTTGCGAAATAAATTTGGTGAGCGATTTATGTTCAATTATCACGAACTCGGCGAACTTGCCCCGCGTGATGTGGTTTCGCGCTCGATTGTCGCGGAAATGAAACGGACAGGAACACGCACCGCATTTCTCGATATGACCGACAAGGACGAAGAATATCTCAAACATCGTTTCCCAAAAATCCACGAAACCTGCAATTTTTACGGCTTGAACATTGCCAAAGATTTATTGCCCGTTTCGCCTGCCGTTCATTATTTTATGGGCGGAATGCGGACGGATTTGGATGGACGTTCAACTGTCAAAGGGCTTTACGGCGCAGGAGAGGTCACTTGCACGGGCGTTCACGGCGCAAACCGTTTAGCGTCAAATTCGCTTTTAGAAGGCTTAGTTTTCGGCGCACGGGCGGGGGCATCCGCTTTGGCGGATAATTACGAATTACGAATTACGAATTACGAATTGGAGCAAGATGAATCTGGAATCTGGAATCTGGAATCTGGAATATCAACAGCCGTTCGCAAGCGGGTCAAAAAATTGATGTGGGAACGGGTTGGGATTGGCAGAAATGCCGATGATTTACGGCGAGCGGTGCGCGAATTTGAACAAATCGAACAGGCAAAACTTGGCATTGCCTCGCGGAATTTTGTGACGGTGGCGAAATTGGTCGCAATGGGCGCACTCTGGCGCGAAGAATCTCGCGGCGGACATTATCGGGATGATTTCCCCGAAAGAGATGATGAGAGGTTTAAGGTTCATTCGATTCAAAAACTCGGGGCAGAAATTTCGAGTGATGACAAGATAAACTTTCCGGCAAAAGAAAAAAGCGTGATTTGATTCATCACGCTTTTCATTCTCAATTTTTAGTCGAAAAAAACTCAAACTGAAGCGGTTTCGCCTTCTTCAATCATCCCTTTGTCTTGTTCGTCCGTCTTTCGCATCATTCGGCTAATTGGAATTGCCAGTAATGCCAAAACAATTGCCGAAATCACGAGTGCGACGGTTGTGTAGGTGAAAAGAACCGGCATTTGCTCAAGTTTTTCAGGGTCAACGCTACCGCCAACGAGTCCGGCAATCAGATTTCCAAGTGATGACGCGAGAAACCAAATTCCCATCATTTGCCCGACATAGCGGCGCGGGCTGAGTTTGGTCATTGACGAAAGTCCAACCGGACTAACACATAATTCACCGAGAGTATGGAAAAAATATGTCATCACCAGCCACATCATCGAAACCTTCAATGCCCCGTTGCTTCCAACGACAATATTTGCGGCGAAAATCATAATCAAAAAACCAGCTCCGGCGAGAAGTAATCCGAGCGCAAATTTTGCCGGACTTGAGATATTAACTCCACGTTTGCTGAGTCCCGTCCAAACAATAGCAAATACTGGAGCCAGTAAAATAATAAAGAGTGAATTTATTGCTTGCAGCCAGGTAGCTGGAACTTCGAAACTACTTGGTGTATAAGTGGCAATGTATCTTAGGGTTATAATGACTACAGCACTCAATAAATAAAAGGCAAACTTTAGTATATTTGAAATCTGACCTTGTTTCCTCAACCAGTTTGCAAAGAGTAAGGAAACTACAACAAGTAAAGCAAAGATTGAATTTATTAAGATCGAAACTCCTAATGGACTTAGGGTCCGTTCGGTAAAATCCTTAGCAAAAAGACCGAGCGAGGTTGGGGCTTGTTCAAATGCTCCCCAGAAAATTGCAGCAGCAACAAACAAGACAGCAATAACTATCACTCTCTTTTTCTCGTCACTATTCAAACCACCGGCAATAAACAAATAAGCGAAATAAATAACAGCCAGTCCGACGAGGACATACGCCATATATTGCCCCAAAACTTGTGCATCAAGAGTGATACCACCTGTCGCGGCAAGAATTATGACCAATGCCAAAATACCCAAACCAATTGCGAGTGTTATTTTAACTTGATTTTCCCGCTTTGCCTGAACTACCGGATCAGGATGTTTAGTTGGTTCTAATCCGATGTCGCCAAGGGTTGATTTGGCGCGCCATACATAAACAAATAAACCGAGCAACATTCCGACTCCGGCAGCCCCAAAGCCTAAATGCCAGCCGAACTTTTCTCCCAACAATCCGGTAATCAGCGGGGCGAAAAATGCTCCTGTATTGATTCCCATATAGAAAATTGAGAATCCGGCATCGCGTCGTGCGCCGCCTTCGGGATACAAATCACCAACAATTGCGGAAATATTCGGTTTGAGCAATCCTGTGCCAAGAACAATTAAAACTAAACCAAGAAAAAAGGTGACTTTCCCGCCTGCCAAGGCTGAAAGCCCGATCGAAATATGTCCAGCTGAAATCAAAACCGCCCCGTAGAGAATTGCCCGACGCAATCCCAATAGACGATCCGCAACCCAACCGCCGGGGAGCGAAGCCAAATACACACTAGAAGCATAAATACCGACAATTGCCGTTGCCTGACTACGCTCAAAGCCAAATCCGCCATCCATCAACGCTGCTGCCATAAAAAGCGTCAGTAGTGGACGAATTCCGTAAAACGAAAATCGTTCCCACATTTCTGTCAGAAAAAGGGTTGAAAGCCCCCACGGATGTCCGAAAAAGCCTTTGGTTTCCATTTTTACTGCCGAATCATGCACGTCACTCATAATTTTTCCTTATTGTCTGATTTGTTTTTTGAAATGATTTTGGCAAAATATAACAGATACGATGCTTAAAACAAAGGGTACTCGGCAAAATAATTTTCAATTGCCAAAAATTGAGGTCAATCCTTTGCGTTTAGCTTTTCAAACTTTGCGAGAAATCTCACCCAAATTGATGAGAAAAACTTCACCTTGTTTGATGATTACAAACGGCGTTTCATCTTGTATTCTAAAAGCAACTTGGAGGTTTTTATGATTAAAATTAGACGAGCAGATGAACGCGGCTCCAACAATTTCGGTTGGCTTGATACAAAATACACATTTTCATTCAACGATTATTATGACGAAAGATTTATGGGTTTTCGTGACCTTCGGGTGATAAATGAAGACTTTATTGAGCCGAAACGGGGCTTTCCGAAACATGGGCATCGTGATATGGAAATTATCACTTACGTTATTTCGGGCGACCTTTCGCATTCAGATTCGATGGGCAATGGCACTACGATTCGTCCGCACGAAATTCAAAGAATGTCAGCGGGAACGGGAATTTTGCACAGCGAAGCTAGTTCGCCAAAGTATAAAACGCATCTTTACCAAATTTGGATTTTGCCGGAAGCAAAAAATTTAGAGCCGAGTTATGAGCAAAAACTCATTTCGGCGGATGAAAAACGTGGGAAGTTGAAACTTATTGCTTCACGCGATGCCCGCGAAGGCTCGATTACAGTTCATCAAGACGTTTCGCTTTACGCCTCGATTTTGCAGAAAGATGAAACTGTTTCGCACCCTCTTAGCGAAAACAGACACGCTTGGATTCAGGTCGTCAAAGGAAGTTTGGAAATCAACGGCGAATTTCTCAATGCCAGTGACGGCGCGGCGATTAGTGACGAAAGCTGGTTGAAAATCAAGGCTTTGGAATCTGAAACCGAGTTTTTATTGTTTGATTTGAATTGATTGATGAAGTCTTTGACTGGAACGCAAGCATCCGATTTTTATCCAACTTGAGCGTAACCATACCTTTGAGGTTGCTCTCGCAACCTTGCAAGCGAGTCGCTTGCGTTCCCAGCGTTTACAAAAAAACTCCGTTTCAAAATATTGAAACGGAGTTTTTCAGTTTAAGCCTGAGACTTATTACGGTTTGATTGTAACATTCAAGAATTCGCCACCATATTGTTGGATTTGAATTGTATCCGAAGCAGAACTCGCGTCCACTTCAAAAGTGATTTCGTTTCTATCTTCCGTCAATTTCAAGAAACTGTTTTCTTTGGTAATCGGGAAGATAACGGGTTGTCCGGTCGAAGGTTTATAGACGATATTTTGTGAACAACGCGCATCGCCTGCAACTCTTTTCAAAGTAACCAGACTCTTACCATTTGAACCCGGTTTGACACTCGCTTCCCAAGTTCCGCCATTCGCAATCGGAATCTGGAAAGTCGGGCTTTCAATCATGGTAAATCCGCGTTTGCCGATGATTTTCGCTTCAAAGACGTTGTTTTTCGGCAATGCCGCAATGTCGTCTTTTGAAATATCCGCTTCCCAAGCATTCAAACCTAAATTTTTACGCAAATCGTATTCTTTTTTCCAACCGTTATTGTCATTCAAAATCAATTTGAAATCGCGCGTAAAAGTATCCGACAGCCATTCGATTCGTAAATCCATATTCCGCAACAGGTTTTTGCCCGAATGGAAACACGGTTCAATCATCTGCGGAGCATAAATATTGGCAATTTTCGGCTCAGGTTCGGCTTGCCATTTATGCGGAACGTAGGCATAAACCGTCACAAACTCTTTGTCATTCGGCTGATAATTGGCAAGCAAAGAAATTTTATTCGCATCGCCCACATTGCCTTGGGCAAAATTGTTTCCCGCCGTATTGCCTTGATAATAAGTCGTGTTGCCGCCCCCGTTGTAATAAGTATTATTACCGCCGCCATTATAATAACCACCACCGCCGTTGTTATAGCCACCACCATTATAACCGTTTTGGGTATAAATCGGATTATCGGGAGTGGAAACAACCGCTGGAATGATTCGAATCGCAGTTTTGCGGGTTAATTTCAGAATAAAATCAACTGCTACCGCCGCTAAAGCAATCCATTTGGAGATTTCGGGATGCGATTGTTTTAATTGCGCCAGAGCCATTAAACCGCCTTGTTGCAACATTCTGCCAACGCTAAAGTTAAGGTCTTCAAGACGGATATTCCGCGAAAGACATTGCGCCCGGCTGGCTAAATCGTTATAGCCTGATCCCCCTGCGCCGTAGCTATTATATCCCGAACTATATCCTGAATAGCCTCCGTAACCGTAACCGGATGACCGCCAGCAAGAAGGCATTTGAATATTAAAACTTCTCGCCATTCCTTCGATAGATTGTTCTAAAAGTCCGTTACCGTAATTGGGACTTGCCATCATATATTGCACTTGGGTCAGAAATGAACTGATATGTGCATACGCGCTGGAAATCTCAATTACTTTTTCACCCATTTGGCGAACTTCATCAGGTCTTTTTTCAATCAACTCCAGAATTTTCTTGCGATATTTTGGTTTTGGGTATAAGAAAATCATCGGTTGGCTATCGTAAGGAACGGTAAAGAAATTATCGCTATACCAACCTTTATCGCGTAATCTGACTTCTTCGGAAAGAGTTTCTTCGCTGGCGTTATTGCGGCTCGGATTGATAAAAGCGACCAAAAGAGTCCAATCCCAATTGCTCTGATGCGGCATAATTCCATTGACCGCCTCGTTAGCAATTTTGACTTTCAGCACATCGCCTTTATTGAGTCGCGGAATTTGCGAGAGAGGAATCGGTTCTTCGCCTGGACGATAGACACTAGCTTCAAGTCGCGCAATCTCAATTTTAAACGGACTTTTAGACGAATAATTCTCGTCATATTCATTTGGATTTTGTTGATTGTAATACGGCTGTTGTTGCGGATATTGCGGATAAGTCTGGGCTGTCACAGAGACCGTTGCCAAAACCGAAATTGCAATCAAACAAGCTACAAAATGGATTGTTGATACTTTTTTGGATGTGATTTTTTTAAACATCTTTTTATCCTTCCTAAAAAACTACGGGGCAAATTTAACGGAGTGTTTGAGATTATAGACTAAAAGGCTTTATTTTAGCAACTTTTTTAAAAAAATATGGTATTTTGCAAGTTTGATAATAAAAAAATTGCCAATCTAATTTATATCAAATAATGTAAAACACTGTCAAACATTTTTAGTCATCATTTCACTCTTCAATTTTACAGTCTCTTGAAATCGCTTGAAAAGACAGTAAAAAATTTTGGCTCTACTTATTAACGCGACATTTTGCTGAAAAATGGTTCATTTTTTAAAAAAAGTTAGTAGATTTACTCCTTCTCTCCGCTTTTACCTCAACTTTGACGGTTTTTTAGTTATTTTGTCCATTATATTTATCTAAAGTTTTTCTTTCAATAAACGCACCGCTTCGGATAAAATCGCTTGTCCTTCTTCGGACTCCATTTCAATTATTTCCTGCGTCCCGATATTATTCAACAAAACATCGGTATTCGTTTGCTCATCGGTATTTTCACCCGCTTGTTTGCCTGAAACAATGGTTACACGACGGCGGAAAGCCGTTATCTCGATGCGTCGGTATGTTTTCATTTTCGCCTCTACAAAATGATGACTTGAGCGCAAACGTCCTCGCTTGCATACGTTCGCGTGAACGTCGTAATTGTGCTTATCATTTAGAACTCAGTGGGCAAAGGATTTTTCGCGCTCTGCGCTCATTGCAAACTAGGACGCTTGGCACCAGTCGGTTACTTCGTCGCTCCGTTTTCAATTATTTCCTGTGCAACTTAGCCGCGGATTGGCTGCGACAAACATGCCATTCGGATTCGGCGACCAAACCCATGCCCCAAGTCACATAAAACCAGCGTCCCGAGAACAATGTCCGTTCAGGCTGCTGACCGAAGAGCGAAAACGAGCCCGGATACTTCCTCAAAATATGGAGGGACGACTGGCAATTGCAACGGAAAAATACGGGGCAGTATCCGGGGGTGATGCCGGCGGACGAGTATCACGAAACATCACACGATTTGTATAGACAACATCTACTAGCCGTAGGTTGCCATTCCCTGTGGGAATATAATTTAGAATCGTTCGGGTTCTTCGAGGATTAACTTCCTGTAAGGAAACGGGGGACGTTCAAATAACCAATTCCATGCGTCCCGTTCTCCTTATTCAACGCAAGTCCCATTGCCATCGGGACAAAGCCGTCCGCGATTGCTACATTTATATCGTGATATTTAGCCGTTGCCGACCGAACCTGCGCGAGTTGTTGATTCACTTCAGAATTGCCTTGCGCTTTGACAATGCTCGGTGTGCCAGCCAAGAGACCGATGCCAATTATCAACGAGGCGATGATTGACGATTTCATAATTCTTTTGTAATTCATAAATTTTCTCCAATTTTTTATTTCTCAATCAAGGTTTGAGAATTCGTTTGAAAAATTGCTCCAAACTGTTTCCGAACTTCTTTCGAGATGGCTCATCGTAGTCCGTAATCCGAACGGCAAGTAACGAAAAAACAGGGAAATTTTCGGGAAATTTTGACGAAATTTAGATTTGAAATTGAGACACCTTTGGCTTAGAGCAAAAACAGTAAAAATTGTGTAACATTTTCCCGCTTTTTGACATCTCGTATGGAGAGCAAAAATTTTGCCTGCCGAAGTTTCAGTTATCGGCAAAAACGGTGAGTCAAGAGGGGAGAAAGTCCGACTTTGATTCACTTTCCTTGCAAAACAATCACTTCGAGGCTTTGAAATGCAAAAGCCGATTCATCAAATTTACTCCTTCGACCAATTTACTTTGGATTTAACTCGCGGTTGTTTATTGCGCGAAACCGAAGAAATCAAACTGCGCCCGAAATCTTTTGAAGTCTTAAAATTTTTAATCGAAAACAACGGACGGCTTATCAGCAAGGACGAAATTATCAAAGTCGTCTGGCAGGAAATGGCGGTTACGGACGATTCGCTCGTACAATGTTTGAAAGACATTCGCCTCGCTCTCGACGACAAATCGCAAAGCTACATCAAAACCGTCCCGCGTCGCGGCTATATCTTCGAGAAGGAAGTCAGCGAAAACGGCGCAACCGTTTACACCGAAGAAACGGCAGGCGTTCATTTAGTTATCGAAGAAACGGTTGAAAACGGACACGGAGATAAAAAACTGCTTACTGCGTCGCCTCGCCGCCGTGTCGGAAGGTTGTCTGCCTTGATAACTGTTATTGGTCTCGCACTCATCGGCAGTTTGGCTTACGGATTATTTTCCTATCTCCGCCAACCGCCCGCGTCGCCTTTTAAATCGGTCAGCATCAAACAACTCACGACCGACGGCAAATCAGGTGGCGGCGTTATCTCGCCCGATGGTAATTATGTCGCATATGTGATTGATGATAACGGTCAGACAAGTCTCTGGGTCAGACAAGTCGCCGCCGTTAATCCCTTGCAAATAGCTCCGCCGAGTGGAAAAGGATACGGGCGAATGGTCTTTTCGCCTGACAGCAGTTTTATTTATTACGTTCAGTCGGATGTGTTGTATCAAATGCCTGTGCTTGGCGGAACGGCAAGAAAGATTTTGGAAGGGGTGAATAGTGCGGTCACTTTTTCGCCCGATGGCAAGCGGTTTGCTTTCGTGCGTGGCGGAGAGGGCGAGCAGAAATTGATATTGGCTAACGCGGACGATTCGGGCGAAGAACAGACGCTTGCCATTCGTAACCACCCGGATTTTTTCATATTGCCGGTCTTAGGAAACACCGGTCTGGCATGGTCGCCCGATGGGAAAATTATTGCCTCTCCCGGCGGCGATGGCGGAGGATTTGGACAAGCATATCCGGTTGCAGTGAGCGTTGCTGATGGAACACAAAAACCGATGACGGAAAAGCGTTGGAATGCGATACTGCGAATGGCGTGGCTTGCCGATGGCAGCGGCTTGCTGATGAACGCGAAGGACAATGGATTGGATGCGACACGGCAAATCTGGCACGTTTCATATCCGAACGGCGTGCCGCAAAGAATCTATAACGACGATAATGAATATGACACGCTGAGTCTGTCGGCAAACTCCGATAAGCTTGTCAGCGTGCGGCGCGAGTCGCATTCAAACATCTGGGTAATTGAGTCTTCAAGACGAACCAACCAGCCCTAAACAGATAACTTTTGGAACGAGACAAGACGGTTATTGGGGAATGGACACAACGCCCGACGGTAAAGTTGTTTGCGACTCAAGGGCTGGCGGCGAGCGGGATTTGTGGATAATGGACGCTGACGGAAGCAATCAAAGACAACTGACAAATGACCCTTTGATGGAGGCTTTTGCCAGAGTTTCGCCCGATGGTCGCCAAATTCTATTTCATCTCGGCGGAAAAGGTTTATGGAAGATGGATATGGACGGCACGAATCGCAAACAATTAACCGATGGCGGAATGTTTCCCACCTTTTCGCCTGACGGAAGATTGGATTCTTTACACTAAGCCCAAAGAAAAATGGTCAATGTGGAAAATACCCACAGACGGTGGCGAACCTACACGATTGACCGACCATCCGGCGTTTCATCCGTCAGTTTCGCCGGACGGGAAATGGATTGCCTATCTGACGAGAAGTTCCGACCAGGAACCAATTCTGAGAATTATCCCGTTCGACGGCGGCGAACCGTTCAAGGAATATGCGATGATTAAGGATAATCCGCTGTGGAGTCATACCGAATGGACACCCGACGGCAAATCCATCACTTACAAATCGAATAATAACGGGATTGAGCAAATTGTGAACCAACCGCTCGACGGCGGCGAGCCGAAAGTTCTGGTTTCGCTCAAAACCGAATCCGAAAGCATCAGAGAGTTTGCCTGGTCACGCGATGGCAAACGCCTTTTCTTTGTATCGGGTCCGGTCATCACCAATGTCGTGATGTTTGATTTGATTAGGTAATCGCCGGGAGCGCGAAAAAGCGTTCGCACAGAATTCAAGTTGATTGAAAAGCAAATGCCTTTACGTCGCTGAAAAACGCGGCGTTTGCAAGCGAGGACGCTTGCGCTCCAGTCAGGGAATCAATTTATGTCAATTCAAAAACTGTCAAGACTCGTCTGTATTTTATTCATTTACGCTTTGTTCGCGTGTCCGTCTGCGGCGCAACAAGCCGCGAAACAAACGGCGGCGGGGAAGATCGTTGAAGCTAATATCCCCGCGCCGTCGCTCAAGGGAAATCTTCTTGGCGACGGAGTCGAGCAGAACGTCTCCATTTATCTGCCGCCAAGCTATGATACCGCGCCGACGAAACGCTATCCGGTCGTTTATCTGCTCCACAGTGGGGGCATTGGCAGGCATCTGTGGATACGAGACGCGGGTTTTAATATTGTGCCGGTTCTGAACGGCTTGATCAATAGCGGGAAGGCGCGGGAGATGATTGTCGTCGCGCCGAACGCGAGAAACGCTTTTAACGGAAGTTTTTATGTGAACTCGGCGACAACCGGAAACTGGGAAGATTATATTTTTCGTGATGTCGTGGCTTACGTTGATGCCAACTATCGAACGCTGGCGCGAGCATCGAGTCGAGGCATTGCCGGAATTTCGATGGGCGGCTTCGGCGCGGTTTCGCTGGGGATGAAGCACTCGGACATTTTCAGCGCGATTTATGCTTTGAGTCCGTGCTGTTTGGCAATGGAGGGAGAATTTCTCGAACCGCTTCCTGCGTGGACGGAAATTCCGAAGTTCACATCGAAGGAAGATTTTCTGAATCTTCCCAGAACCCCGGACAAATTTTGGGCGAGGGCATTTCCGGCAATTTCCGCCGCATTTTCTCCAAACGCGGAGAAAAAACCGTTTTACGGCGATTTTTTATACCGCGAAGAAAACGGAAAACTCGTGCGAAACGAAGCGGTCGCCGCGAAATGGAAAGCGAAAATGCCGCTTTATCTGGTGGATGAATATAAATCGAATCTTCTCTCTCTGCGCGGCATATTTTTGGATTACTGGCAAAAAGAGGAGTTCCCGCATATTCGAATCACCACCGCGCTATTCTCCAAAGCACTCGCGGAGCGCGGCATCCCGCACACATTCGAGATTTACGCGGGCGACAATTATCTCAAAATGGTCAGAGAGCGTATGGAAACGCGCGTGTTCGTCTTTTTTTCTGAAAAGTTAGATTTTTCGGAACAGTAAAATGAATTACAGAATATTTACAATTTTATTTTTCCTTCTGTCGTCATCTATCTTCGCTCAAACGCAAACCACCGGACGAGTTGCCGGAACGGTAACAGACCAAAATAAAGCACTTATCGTTGGCGCGAATGTTTCAATTATCAATCAAGCCACCGGCGAAAAACGCGCCCGCACCACCGATGGAGGGGGCAATTTTGCTTTTGCTTTTCTCGCTCCGGGCGTTTATCGTGTCCGCATTGAAGCCAAAGGCTTTAATGTTTTTAGCGCAGAAAATGTTACGGTCAGCATTACCGAAACTACCTCTGTCAATGCCGTCCTGACCGTTGCTGAAATCACCGCCGAAACTACTATCAAAAACACCACGCCGCTTATTAAAATCGACAGTCCGACGCTCGGACAGGTTTTTGATGGGCGCACAATCTCGAATCTGCCGATGGCGACGCGCAATTTTACGCAACTGCTCGGTCTGACAGCAGGCACTACCACCTATTTGACTGACAACACAGTCGTCGGGCGCAACACACAAAATGTCTCGGTCAACGGAGCGCGGACAACGCAGAATAATTTTCAAATCAACGGCGTAGAGGCAAACGCCGGAATCAGCAACGCGCTGACGCTTGCCAATCCGGCACTCGAATCAATTGCTGAATTTAAGGTGCAAACATCCGTTTTCGACGCGACTTTCGGGCGGACGGGCGGCGGTAATGTGCAGGTTATCACCAAAAGCGGCTCCAACAAATTTAGCGGCACGATTTATGATTATTTTCGGACGACTGCGCTGACCGCCAACAATCCGTTTCTGAAAGCGGCGGGTGTGCCGCGTCCCGTTCTGGAACGCAATGTTTTCGGATTTGCACTCGGCGGGACAATCCGCAAAGACCGCGTTTTCTTTTTCGGTTCCTATCAAACCACCCGTGACCGCAACGGCGCATCACGGAACAACAGTCTTTCGGTCAATGTCTTGACTGACCCGCGCCTGACCGATGACCGTTCCGAAGTAATGCTCCGCAATGCTTTCGCTATACCTGCAAACACTCCAATCAATCCGGTGACATTACGTTTATTAAATGCACGACTCCCGAACGGGCAGTTTGTCATTCCCACGCCGAATTCGGCAAACGGGCGTTACAACGGTTCTGCCATCTCGCTTTTTCGTGACGAACAATTTAATGCGAATTTTGATTTTCGGATTTCGGAGAAAAATTGGTTGAGCATCAAATTCTTTTTTTCGGATGCGCCACAGGAATTAGCACGTTTCGGTGGCTCAAATGTTCCCGGTTTTGCCGTCGAACAAAAAAACGCGCATCGGATTCTTTCGATTCAGAACATCCATAGTTTCAGTCCGAACATCACCAACGAAGCACGAATCGGCTACAACCTCATTCGCGGCAATAGTTTTCCACGGCAACCTTTGCTGGATTCCGAACTCGGCATCACGCGCTCGACGGCAGACGCTTTTCCGGGCTTGCCACTTTTCGGCATCGCCGGGGCGGCGGGCGGTATTCAATTCGGTACGGGCTTTGCACAAGACCAGCAAACCTCTGCCCCGACGACGAGTTTTGCCAATACCGTTTCCATCACGCGCGGCAAACATTCAATCCGATTCGGCGCGGAACTTCGTGATTATGAATTTAATATCACCGGCGGTCTTTTCGCACGAGGGTTTGTTAATTTTTTGACTTTCCGCGAGTTTTTGATTAGCCCGACAACTGCCGCCGGATTTGGCAACGGCATTACAGAGCGCAATTTGCGAACCACCGATTACAATTTTTTTGTGCAGGACGATTGGAAATTTTCCAACAAACTGACGCTCAATCTCGGTTTGCGCTACGAATTGGATTTGCCGCCTTACGACACCGAAGGGCGCATTTCGACTTTTGATGCGTCGCTCTATCGTCCGCGCCAACTGCTAATGGCAAACGGCAACCCTGCCGGTCCGCCCGTCGGCGGTATTGTCCAAGCCGGAAACCCAATCGCGCAATACGATTTAGCGGAAATTCCAAATGTCGGCAAGCGCGTCCTTTACAGCATTGACCCGAACAATTTTGCGCCGCGTCTCGGTTTTGCCTATTCGCCTTTCAAAGAACACCGTATTGTTGTTCGCGGGGGTTACGGTATCTTTTATTCGCGTCTTTCGTTTCAATCTCTAATCGGCAATGTTTTTACGCCGCCTTTTTACTTTGCCCGCTTTGGAGGCGGCACAAATTTGTCCAATCCTTTTGGTTTTGTGCCATCGCAAGACCAATTCCCGACCCTCGTAACCGGACCGCTTCTGTTTGGAATTTCATTTGACCGCAACAACCGCACGCCGTATTTTCAGCAATACAACGGAAGCCTGCAATTCGGACTTTCGGAAAATACTTTGCTCGAAATCGCCTACGTTGGAACAAACGGCGCAAAGCTGGTTCGCCTCGCCGCCATTAACCAGGCACGTCTCGCCAGTCAGCAAAATCCAATTATCAACGATGTAACCGGCGCAGTCATTACGACCAACACGCCAAACAATGCCCAACTTCGTGCGCCGTTTCAAGGTGTCAGCGTGCAAGCCGGAAATGTCGGATATATTCAAAACCAAACCTCCGCCGAGTCAAATTACAATTCGATGCAGTTGAGTTTGACACGAAGATTTTCACACGGCTGGCAATTTCTCGCTTCTTACACTTTCGCCAAATCTATTGACAACGCTTCCGGCGCGGGCAGTGGTGGAGGCGCAAACGGCTTGATTGACGCAATAGAAAACAACGAGACGAGCCAATTCGATGGCGACCAGCGCAGTAAAACTTCAAATCGCGGCGTATCGGATTTTGACCGCACGCACCGTTTTGTTTTGAGTTTTGTGTGGGAATTGCCATCGCCGAAATTTCGTTCAAAATTCGCCAAAAATCTGTTTTCCGGTTGGCAGATGTCGGGCATTGTGACGGCGATGTCCGGCTTGCCGATAAACATTCAGGATGGCGGTGCGGCGACATTCTTTTTTGGCAATAACGGCGGTGGTGACCGCCCGAATTGGGTGGCAGGTGCTACGCGGGAATCAGCGACAAACAATATTCCAAACGGTTATTATTTCAATCCTTACGTCTTTCAGCGTCCCATAATTTTAAGCGGTCAAATCATTCCAAGCTCAATCGGCACGGCAACTGCAGGAGCAACCGGCACGGATTTTGGCAACGTCGGGCGAAACCCTTTGCGCGGACCAAAACAATTCAACACGGATTTCTCCATCAGCAAGCGTTTTCGTATTGATGAAACAAAAAACATCGAAATACGCGCCGAATTCTTCAATCTTTTCAACACGGTCAACTTTGCCAACCCAATCAGCGGCTTCGGCGCGGTATTATCATCCGGCGGTGCAATTGACGCAAACACAGGTTTAATCTTGCCGGGACGCGCCGGAGATTTTGGAAAGATCATCTCAACGAGCAACAACCCGCGACTTGTGCAATTAGCGTTAAGGTGTAATTTTTAAGTTGAAATTTAACGACAGTTATTGACTCAATATTTCACTTATAATCGGCTCAAAAAAATAAAAAAAGGGTAATAGGTTTGAGACCTACTACCCTTTAGCTTTGTCAAAAAGATGACTAATTTTGAAGGGCATTTTGCACACAGAAATCGCCTGATCCGGTGTGTAATAAACCTCTTTGAATCAAGAAATTACGTCCCCCAAAGCTCGCGTTTGCCCACGAACCGTTCGGAGCTTGGAATTGGAAATGTCCAAATGTCCAAGCACACTTGTCTGAATTTTCATAGCCTGTCGCATCATACCAAGCATTCAAATTAGGGTCGGTATGGGCTTCTTCCAATTCGTGGGTCAGAATCGAAATTGAACCGTCAACTCCCGGATTATCATTCGGGCTATTTGTTGATTGGGCAGCACACCCATTTAAACAACGGGCGGCATTGCCAACAAATGAATATTTAAGATTGCCCTTGCCTGCCCAGTTGTTATATGTATGCCATCCGCAATATTGTGTGCAAAAACCTGAAGTAGCTGTCACATCAGATGAAGTTACCAAGAAGTAAACACCATTTGGATTGAATGCGCCTAATGTTCCACTGTTAATTGCCGTCTTAACTGCGTTCAAAATATCGCTGTCACGCAAACGAGTTTTGTAACTACCTGTGCTAATTGTATATCCGCCGTAAGTAGCATTTCCGCTCACATTATTACCGCTGGTATCATAAGAATCATTGATTGAATAACGGGATGAACCGCCAACACCGGCTGCCCAATCGAGAATGATTTGTCGTCCGGCAGGTGTATTAGAACCGCTGGCTTGATTCCAGTTGCCGTAGAAAATGATGTAGATTACCGGAGTATTCATGACAGGTCCGCCATGATAGGTAATCGGACTGGTAGCGGTTGTTCCACCGGTGGTTAAAGCAAAACCAATTCCTTTCTTGGCTTGTCCCGGTGCAATCGGATTCAGGTCTTCCGCAAACTTGCCACCTTGACGCATCGGGGTAATATGTTTTCCTTCCGGTAAATCATTAGCACTTGGGTCAAAAACCTCTTGGGCGAAAAGATTGAAAGCCGAAAATGCCATCAAAAGGGCAAAAATCAAAATACGAGACGAGAAAATTCTCATTAAGTTCCTCCAAAGTTTAGTTTAAATAATCGGACAAGCCGAACTTTATCAATATAAATAAAGCCAAGGGGCAAAGTTTTTGCGGAGCAGAAGATATTAAAATAAAATGTTATGCCTGTATAAAAGCAAAAAATAATTATAAGTTTCTACATCATTTTTTGATGTCGGTCAAACGGATTTTTGGATTTTGTTCAAATAATCGTCCAAAAATAATTGTATAAACATCTTTTAACATTCAAAATCATTTTTGAAAAAATTGCAAGAGTTTTCTTTGGAAAATAGACTTTTTTACCGTAAATGTGGCAAACTCGCTGTTAAATCCGATTTATCAATTCCCAATGGTTCGGACAGTTTTTTGATTATTGAAAGCCAATAAAGACGGACTTTCTAAATTTCAGCGATTATTTAAATCAAACTTAGCTCAAAATCTAACTTTGATTTAAATAACAAATTCGTTGATTTTTCAATAATTTGCATTATTTATTGAATCAAAAACTGTCCGAAGTATTGAATTCCAAAACTATGAAAAAACATTTTCTTCGATTCAGTTTTCTTCTTTTATTTATCGCTTTTACAACTTTCGTTTCTGCCCAAACGCTTGAGCAAAAACTTGCAGAAATTGATGCCTACGCACAAAAAGTGCAGACTGATTGGAATGTGCCGGGCTTTTCCGTGGCAATTGTCAAAGATGACAAGGTTGTTTTTGCCAAAGGTTACGGTGTCAGAAAACTCGGCGCACCTGAAAAGGTTGATGAAAATACGCTTTTTGCGATTGCCTCGAATTCAAAGGCTTTTACCACGGCGGCTTTGGCAATTTTAATTGACGAAAAGAAAATCGGCAGTTGGGATGATAAAGTAACCAAATATCTATCCCGAATTTCAGATGTTTGATCCGTATGTGACCCGCGAAATGACAATTCGGGACATTGTTTCGCATCGGAGCGGACTTGATACTTTCAGCGGTGATTTGATTTGGTATGACACGACTTATCCGGCAGATGAAATTATCAGAAGAGTGCGATATTTGAAGCCGACTTCGAGTTTTCGCTCCCGCTACGGTTATCAAAATTTGATGTTTATCACGGCGGGCAGAATCGTAGAAAAAGTTTCGGGAAAAAGTTGGGGAGACTTTATCAAAGAGCGGATTTTGACACCGCTAAAAATGTTGCGGACAACAACTAGCGTCAAAGACATTAAGGATAATTTCGCCTCACCGCACAATGAATCAAATGGTGGGAAACTTCGCGTTCTACCGCTTGGAAATATTGATAATGCGATTGGCGCGGCTGGTTTGAACGCTTCGGCTGCCGATATTGCCCAATGGATGCGTTTGCAATTAGGTCGCGGTAAATTTGAAGGCAAACAGATTTTCAGTCCGCCACAAGCAGGTGAAATGTGGCAACAAAATACTTTCTCGCCGATTAATCCTTTTCCTGCTCCAAACGCTCCGAATCAAATATTTTCGGGCTATGGTTTAGGTTGGGGATTGAGTGATTATCACGGCAAAAAAATGGTCGGACATGGCGGTGGACTGGATGGAATGCTTTCTTATACGGCGATGATTCCGCAGGAAAATTTTGGCGTTGTCGTATTGACCAATTCCGAGGCAGCAGCCTATACGATTCTGAGAAATAAAATACTTGATGTTTTCTTAAATGTTGAGCCGAAACGCGATTGGTCGGCGGAAGTATTGCAAAGAGTCAATGCCGGAAAGAAAGCCGAGGAAGCGGAAAATGCCAAGATTGATGCTTCACGAATTCAAAATACTAAACCGACTTTGGCTCTAAAAGATTACGCCACAACTTATTCGAGCGAAATGTATGGCGATGTGACCGTCACCGAAGAAAACGGCAAATTGGTTTTGCGAATGATTCCTGCACCTAATTTTGTAGCGGATTTGGAACATTGGAACTATGACACTTTTCAAATTAAATGGCGCAGTTCGGTCAATTACAACTTCCCGCGGGGCTGGGTGACATTTACAATTGATAAAAACGGCAAGACGGAGCAACTGAAAATTGACCAGCCGAATAATGATTTTTGGTTTTATGAATTGGATTTAAAGCGAAAATAGTGGTTTAATTTGTGTTTCGCTTAATCGTGTGCCAAAATTTAGGTAATCACAAAAAGATTTAAGCTAGCAATTTAAGAGAGGATTTTTATGTCAGAAGAAACAGCAACAGCCGAAGCAACCGAAGCGGTGGAAGAAACCGCCCCGGCAACGGCAGAAACTACCGAAATAGTTGAAGATATTTCATATCACGCAGTTGAAAAAGAGGGAAATATTACCGCCATTTGGGAAATGCAAGGGCGCAAACATATTCGCACCATTGACCCCCGTTCAGGTGAAGGCAAGCAAATTTTGGCTCTTTTTGAAACAGCAGGGTAGTTCAGTCGGCACTAGGCAGTGGCAGACGGCAGTAATTTGACTTTCCTGCCATCTGCTACTACAACTGCCTACTTCCTAAAACTCTCCCAATCGCCCCAAATTGCAAAAGTCGCGCCCACTGTCTGCAAATTTACAAACAATATTTTGCCATCTTTAGAAAAAGTTGCACCGGCAAATTCGCTGGTTTCCTTTTTCTCAGTGATGTTTTTGGCAAAATCGGCAATCTTTCCGTCTTTGGTTAAAATCCGCATAAAGTTGTCAGGGATACTGCCAAGTTCGGCGTAATCGCTGTCTTCGCAGATAAAGAGCAACTCGTTTTTGGGGTGGAGACAAATATTATCGGGCATATCCAAAATTTGACGGCTTGGCGATTCAAAAAGTAAAGTCAAATGTCCTTCGTCATTTTTTATCGGTTCATAAAGCCAAATTTGCCCCGCCTTGGCATCGCCGCCGCTGGTTAAGTCAAAATAAATTCGCCCTTTTTTATCTGACCAAATCCCTTCCAAACGGGCAAAAGTTGCTGCTCCTTTTGCCAAACCTTCTTTATAAACTGCCGCCGGATCAAGATCGGCTTCAATCGGATCAGGATTGTCAATCGTCAACCAATTTGCCGTCCAACTCATCCCCGCTTTTTGTCCGGTGCGAGTATCAAAAGCGTCTTTATCCTTTATTTTCAATATTTGCAAGACACCGCCTTCTGCCAATCGTTTATTGAGGTTTGGTAAAAACCGATAAAATCCGGCTGAATTTGCATCTTCGGTCAGATAAACTATGCCCTTTTTGTTATCAACAGCGATAGCTTCGTGGACAAAACGTCCCATCGCTTTTAAGGGAACAGGGGTTACGGAATTATCTGCCGAGGCAAAAACCTCAAAACAATAGCCGTGTGGTTTGGCAAAACCTCCTGTTTGATTGCCTTTGATGTCAGTTCGGATGCTTTGCCCAAGCGTTGTTTCTTCGCACGAAATCCAGCTTCCCCAAGGGGTTGGACCTCCTGCACAATTGACCAAAGTTCCACTCAGAGAAACAAAATCTCTGACTAATTCACGAGTTTCGGGATTGATAATGAGCGTGGTTGTGCCGCCGCCCGCCATTTCATCGTAAGGATTTGCGCCAATCGAAGAATTTGGAATCGGCTTGCTACCATTTGTAATTTCGTGATTACGGACAATTCTTAATTCTCTGCCAACCTGAAAAGTTGCCATTCCATCATGTCTGGCAGGAGTTTTGTTGCCATCGGACATTGGAACATCAATTTTGCCGATCACGTTGTATTCAAAGCCTTTCGGCAGAGCGAGAAAAGTTTCGCCGGTATTTTTGGTGGCGGTCGGGATCAGTTCGCCATAGCCGACTGATTTTAATTCGGAAAAACTTCCCGTCTCAACAAAAGTCTCAACCAGGCTTGAATAACTCCTGCAAGCAAAGCCTAAGCTCGTCGAAGTCAAGCCCAAATTCCATAAAAAGTTACGTCTGTTCATAAATATTATGAAGCAAAAATGCCAAATCCCTTCGTCTTTTGATTATAAACTTTTCGTAAAAGGACACAACTAAATGAAACTTAAATTTTTGTTATCAATCTGTTTAGTAACACGGTCAAAATAAAGTGATGCAAAATGAAATTAACCAAATTCGGTTCAAATTTGAACAAGAATATTGATTCAAGTGTTTTGCCGATTGAAATGTTAAATATTTTGCGAACAAAATCATTCTGTTTTTATAATGCGTCACTTTATTTCGGACTTGTTACTTAGGAGTTTTAATTTTTTTGAGTGCTTAATTGATTTATCACGAACTCATCTGCAATCTTGCTTAAACTTATTTTCACTTTCCTAAAATCGCGTCACAACGAACAATTTCCTTGGTGATTTCTTCCAGATGATTTGCGTTTATAGGGTTTAAAGTTCCCGTTTGCTTTAGTTCATTCCAGATGTCAAAACTAAACTGAGATGATTGTCTTGCTAATCGGCAATTTTCTCGTCTGTCGTTTATAGAACCTCTTTGACTTAAAGCTTGTCGCACATATGCGGAAGCGATTTCAGCATAAACTTCCGCCAGTTCATAACGCATAATGGTATTATTTTTATCAGAAATCACCAATTCTTTGTAAATTGTCAGTGCTTCATCAAAGTTTTTCAAAGCATCATTCAGCCTATTTATTCGCAACAATAAGTTTCCGATTCCGGTGTAGATATTTGCTAGATCCGCTTTGCTTTTAGTGTTTTCAGGATGGTCGTCAACTAATTTTTTCCTAATTTCGAGCGCGGCTTGGTAATTTTTCATCGCTCCATCAGCATCGTTCGCTTGCGCGAGCGCATCGCCGATTTTCGTGTAACTGAGCGACAAAATGCCAGTCATATAAATATTATTCGGGTCGGCAGCGGCTTGTTTTTCTGTAATGACAAACGCTTTTCGGTAATATTCGAGTGATTTGCGAGTGTCACCTTTTTTTAAGAAAGCCGTTCCGAGCCGCCGATGAATAACCGCCAGATTACGCTGCGCCTGCACGTCTTCCGCGTCAACCGCGATGATTTTTTCATGGATTTTTAAGGATTCGAGCAAATTTGAAACGGCTTCGTCATATTTACCATTTTGCGTCAAAATGTCGCCCAGATAAAGATAAGATAAAGATACACCGCTTTGATAATTGGTGTTTGACGAATTTTGCGCCGCGATCTTTAGGGCAAGTGTCAACGCCCGCCGATAATTTTGCTCGGCACTTGGCACATCTCCATTGAGGCGCAAAACATTTCCCATATTTGTATAGCTCGACAAAAGATGATCAAGGAATTCAAGATTTGTGGGTTCTTTCGCCGCCAACGATTCACGAATTTCAAGTGCCTGCCGATGATTTTCGAGCGAGCCTTTGACATCGCCTAAATTTGAAAAACCGTCGTTGCCGAGCAGGTCGCCGCTTTTGAAAAGAATCAATGCCAGCGACAATTTTGCCTGATCGGAATCGGGTGCGGCGGAGGACAATTTTTTCCGAATCGCTAACGTCTGGCGATAATTTTCGAGCGTCCCGGGCAAATCTTCCATTGACCATAAAACATCGCCGATGCGTTCATTGCTGTTTGCGAGTTCGCTTTGAATTTCGGCATTTTCCGTGTCTTTTTGAAAAATCGCTTCACGCAATTCGAGCGATTTGCGATAGCTCTTCAACGCGCCTTTGGTGTCGCCGAGATTGGCGAAATACTCGTTGCCCTGGACATCGCCAATCTTTTCATAAGCGGTTGCCAGTTCTCTCTGCAAGAGAGTGTCGGTATTCGCTTCTTGAGCTAGCGAATCGAGATATTCAAGCGAACGGGTAACGAGAAGTTCCTTCGCTTTCGTTGCGCTTTTATCAACTTCTGCCGGAAATTCTGTAATTAAGGAATTTGCCAGACGGCGCACATCGTTAAAACGCTGTTCGGCTTTCGTGCGTTCCGCCCGTGCAATTTGCGCCTGCCAAAGTGTGGTTGCAACTCCACCGATGAGCGTCATAAAAATAATTAGGGCGGCGACGACTGAAATTCGGTTTCGTTTGACAAACTTTTCAGTTCGATAAAAAAATGTATCGGGACGAGCTGAAATCGGCAAGCCGTTGAGGTAACGGTGAATGTCATCGGCGAATTTTTCGACCGTCAGGTAGCGGCGCGAAGGTTCTTTTTGCAGAGCCTTTAGAATTATATTGTCTAAATCACCTTGGAGCGATTTTGGATTTTGGATTTTGGATTTTAGATTGGATTCGGCTTGGGACTTGAGACTAAATACGGACGAAGGACGTTTCGGTTCAATTTCACAGACTAATTTTAAAACTTCTGACAGATTCTTTCCGCTTGTTTCAAACGGACGATTTCCGGTTAGTAATTCATACAAAATTATGCCCAAGCTATAAATGTCAGTGGCGGTTGTCAGTTTTTCGCCGCGTAGTTGTTCGGGCGAAGCATATTCAGGCGTTAAAGCCAGAAGATTCGTATTTGTTTCATTGCCTAAGTTTTCGGATGAAAACAATTTTGCGATGCCAAAATCGAGCAGTTTAGGCTCGCCTTCTTCATTAACCAGAATGTTTGATGGCTTTAAATCACGATGAATAACCAGATTACGATGAGCGTGTGCAACGGCGGCGCAAATTTTACTAAAAACTTTGAGGCGTACCTCAATTGTCAGATTTTCACACTCGCAAAATTGATCAAGCGAAACGCCCGCCACATATTCCATCACCAAATAAGGCGTGCCGTTATCAATTATTCCTCCATCAATTAATCTAGCGATGTTTGGATGTTCGAGGGTGGCGAGAATTTCGCGCTCTTTGATAAACCGCGCCAGAATCAAATCAGAATCCATTCCGCCTTTGATTAGTTTTAGAGCCGCTTGTTGATGAAAATCTTCTCGCTCAGCCAGAAAAACTACACCCATTCCGCCACGCCCTAATTCGTTGATAATTCGATATTTGCCGATTGTTTGTCCGATAAATTTTTCAGAATGATGTGTAGAAATTGAATTTTGAACAGAATCAAGAATCAAAAAATCCTCGAGAAATCCGTTTGATTCTTCGCGCGCTACAAGAAGCGACGCGACCTCACTACGCAAATCTTCATCAATTTGGGCGAGAAAGGTTTCACGCATTTCCGGCTCAAGTTCGAGTGCAGTATAAAAAATTTCTTTGATTTTACTGTATTGGTTAGAGGAGATTTGTGAACGCATTTTTGGTGAACTCATTTATATTATTTTCTTCAAGAAGTGTTTTTCAATTGGCGATAAAGCCAGCTTCGCGCCATTTCCCATTCGCGTTTGACGGTCGAAATTGAGATTTGTAAAACCTCCGCTACTTCTTCGTTGGTCAAACCGCCAAAGAATTTAAGTTCAACGATCTTTACTTGTTTTGCATCGAGTTGAGTAAGTCGTTCAAGTGCTTCGTGCAAAGCCAGAATGTCCAGATTATTTGTCTCAAAAAAACTAGCCGCATCATCAAATGTAACCAAAGTTTTTCCGCCGCCACGTTTTTCCGCTTGATGAGCAAGTGCGTGATTGACCAATATTTGCCGCATTGCTCCGGCGGCAATACCCATAAAATGTGCCTTATTTTGCCACGAAACAAAGTTTGTATTACCGACCAATTTAATAAATGCTTCATGAACGAGCGCAGTCGGCTGTAAGGTGTGGTTTTCGCGGGATTCGCGCCGAAAAAGAGCCGCTGCCAAAGAGTGTAGTTCTTCATAGACAATCGGAAATATTTGTTCCAGAGCCGAAATGTCTTTCGACTGCAAGAGCTTGGTAATTTCGCCGGTTGTTTCCATTTATCACCTTTTTTCAGCGGGACACTAATTATACAGTATTTTCCATTACTGAGCGGCATAAGATTTGCTAGTAGCTATTCAGCAATTTAAGTAGTTCATAATCAACTATTTGATTTAGCGAATTCTTCACTATCAAGAGCCAATTCTTGCTGATTTTCCACAACTTGTAAAATATTTTTCCGATTTCTTCGATCCATTCCGACGGGCTTAACCCTTTTTTTTCTCTTTTTTCCTCAACTTTTTCTTCTAAATCCTCATTTTCTTGATTGCTTTGCTTGAATTTCAACATCAAGATCGCTGTCGTCAACAACAGATAAAAGTGGATATCCACTCCGTTTTGACTCTGATTGAGCAGATGTATTCCTTTCATCGTTCGTTTCATAAACTTGAAAAATAACTCTATCTGCCACCTGTAAGCATATAAAATAATTATGTTTAGCGTGCTTAACTGAAACCGGTTCGTGACTATCCGAAAATAACTTCCAGCTATCGTAAAAGTAATTAAACGCAGCCTATTTCGCTTCGTCATTCGTGAAAATGATGATTTCATCCGCCACCCGATGAAAACAATTTCGATTCCGCTAAATTGATGACACCACTCTCAACTACCTCGTAAAGCAGATTATCCTTCACCCTCATCACCAAAAACGCTTTGGCTTGCAACACTTTATCCGCTAAAGCAAAACTGAAATAGCCTCAATCTGCGATGTATGTAACTCCCGCTGTTACCACTTTCTCTAAAAATGCTCGCTCACTTGAATTCCCGCTTCCAACCCAAAACTCAGTCGCCATCATTCGATTCAATTCAAAACTTAAATGTACCTTGAACGCATTTTTCTTTTCCCGATAATTAGTCCAAGTAATGGATAAAAGCATCGGAAATAAACTCCCATCTATCACTTGGCAAATCCCCAACTCTTCAATAAATGCCACTTTAGAGAGATTTGCCCATTCCACAAGAGTCTCATATAACTGCTTGAAATATTTGCTCTGAAAGCGTGAAAATCCATCTTTCAAGGTTGAAAATGCGGTCGGTTGCAAATCCAAATCACGGCATACCGCATTGGTTTCTAATTCCACCGTCAAACTTCTCAAAGAACTGTTTTGGTAAAGATAGCCAAAAATCAATTTCCGCACAAAATCAGCAAAAAAGATTTTCCGAAGCTGCTTCTTGGTCTATACTTGGTGACATTGAAGCCAACATCGCTTCAAGTGGACGCAAAATGGTGTTGAATAGTGTTTGATTCACACTTAAATATCTATTTTTTCACCCTTTTGTGTCCAATGCAATTTTTATACCGCTCAGTAGTTTTTCATCTTTTCTGAAGTTTTTTGAACCTTTTTTCTGATTAATCTTGCTTTAACAGATAGAAGGATTTTAAAGGCACTACTGATTACTAAAAAAGGATGGATTTCTAATTATGTCAACATTAAATCTTAATGAATACACGCCGAATGTTCAGAATTTAACCCAGCCCACGGGCGACCAACTGGCTCAAGCCAAAAATGTCAAAACTATCGGAATTATTGCTTTAATTCTGGTTGTTGTCGGAATCGTTATTCCGTTAATCGCAGATATTATCGCGTTCTTTTTAGCGAAATGGGCATTGAACCTCTCGCGGCGAAATCTCGTCCCGATTGAATATGAAAAACCCGCTATGTGGGCGTATCGGGTGAGTATGGTCGGGATGGTCTTGTGGGTGATTGCTTTGATTAAGCTGGTTATGTAAAGAGATATAGCTTTTAATTTTAATAATTTAGCAAAGTGGAGAATGACAATGAAAAAACAAATGAATTTACATTGGAGTAGATTTTTGCCGCTGGCAATTTTGACGGCAATGACAGTGATGATCAGCAGTTTTGTTTATGTTTCAGCTGAAAATCATAATTCTGCGAGCGTAGATGACTTCAAAGTTGGGGACAAAGTTGAAGTTTCAACCGGGGGCTTAGTCGGCGATCTCAATTACGAACCATGCGTGATCACGGAAGTTCGAACCAATGGTTATATGGTTCAATGCGTGTATGGAAACAGAATTTATTTTGTTCAAAAAGCGTGGGTGCGGGGGGCAAAGAAAGCCGAGCCGGTAAAAGAGCCGGAACCGATAATAGTCCCTGAGCCGGTGAAGAAGCCCGAGCCAATTAACGTGCCTGAGCCGATCACAGACCCTGAAAAAGCCAAAGCGCCTGAGCCGGTTCAGAACGAGATGACCGATGAACAGTTATTCGAGAACTATGATGGTAATAAAAGCGGATGGCTTAGTGGAAGAGAACTTGGGGCTTGTCAGTGCATTGAGTTTGACACGAATGGTGATAACGAAGTAACGAGAGCCGAGTTTATGGCAGGAATGCGTAAAAAGAAGGGAAATCCGCCTGTCATCGAAGCTCCAAAAATTGATCAAAACGATGACCAGCAAATGCCAAGGCTTTTAGGTAAACCTGGCGACGGTGCACAAATAAACGGCGCATGGAAAGGAACTTACACTTGTGCCCAGGGATTAACAAATTTGGTTTTGAGTCTCTATACCCAAGATGGAACTAATGTAGATGGAATATTTACATTTCTGTTGGGTGATGGTGCAAAGATGACTGTCTTAGGCAGCTTCAAGATGAAAGGAACCTATGACGGGACAAAAGGATGGATTGATCTAAAGGGCGTTGACTGGGATCAAAAACCCGCCGGATATTTGATTGGAGATTTATCCGGCAGCGTAACTCAAACCGGGCTTGGTATTTCGGGTAACGTAACCAAACCAACAGGCTGCACGACGTTCAAAGTCGAAAGAATTACATTTTAACGGCATAGGTCAAGCCCCTTTCAGTTAAATTCATGAAAACACAAAATGCGATTCTTAATTTGATTTTAATCTTTGCTTTGCTGTCCACTCTGGCGTTCAAATGTGGAGATAATACCAGCAATGATGGAAATTTCGGTCAATTAACGGAAACTATAGTCAAACAAGTCGTCACCAAAAGAGAAGAAAGATTGGCAACTGGGGCTGGAGGTTCTCCCGATTCGGTCACGGTAACTTTTGAAAATATTGATTTTGGAACTACTCGAATAGCGAATAAAAAAGATGAGTTTGAGGGCATTCCAAATGGCGAAACGGTTTATCCCGTGGGAGTCAGATACACGCCGCACCGCCAATGGAGAAATGGCACTACAGAAGATACTGAGATTTATTATAGTTATGATTTCTACCTAAATAAATATGGCGAATGGGCAGTACTTGCTAATGGTCCAGCGAGATAGCTAATTTCAAAATAAAACCAAATTCAGTTTGATTTAGATTATTGAATGTCCTTGATATACAATAACCATCAAATATGGGTTTTATGAAATTTTTTGAGTGAAGACATAACCGAATGAAACTTAAATTTTTGTTAGCAATCTGTTTAGGAGTTTTAATCTTTTCAAGTGCGGCGCAGGCTCAATCGGACATCAATGTTTTTTGGGCAAAATTCAAATCGGCGGTGGTCAAAGGCGATAAAAACGCAGTGGCAAGTATGACCAAATTTCCACTTTCGATGCCTTTTGGTTTCAGAGCCGTTAAAACTAAGACTGATTTTATCAAACGCTATGACAAAATTATGAATTTGGAAGCCAATTCTAAGCGTTGTTTTCAGGCTCAAAACATCGAAAACGAGGAAAACTCAAATCGTTATTTTGTGAGTTGCACTTTCAAAAGCGAGCCTGAAAGTAGCGATAACCGCCCAATTCTTTACTATTTTGAGAAAACCAAAACGGGTTGGAAGTTTTCGGCTTTGGATAATATTAACGAGTAGTTTCAGTAGCAGCAGCAGTTGCAGTCGCAGTCAATAATCAAATATAAACTGCCACTGCTGCTGCTACTGCCACTTACAAAACGTCTTCCCGCGTAGTTCCTGCAATTTCTAAAATCAAATCCGCGCCGTAACATTTCGCTGGAGTTTGAAAGCCTGTGCAGAAATCTCCGTCCAAAATTTTCTCAGCAATTTTCAACGCTGCCAGAGCCGTCAGCGTATAGCCTTCAACGCCTGTTTGTCGGGCTTCAACTCGATTTCCCTGCTCGTCAGACGCTTCGCCCCACAAGATAGTTTTGCCATTTTTGCGGGCTTCATCCGAAGGTCCGCCCGTAGGAATTTTTGATTGCAGATAATTTTGCAAAGGCTTTGTCGCCAACAACCAGCCAAGATAACGACTGAGTTTGAGCAATTTTATACGCTCTGCGGGGACAACGGTATAAACTTCGATATTGGGAATTTCGGTTGAATAAAAGGCAGTCGAAACATCGCCCCACGGAATTGTCACGGCAAGTTTTTTGAATTCGCCAAAATCAATTTCGCGGGTTTTCTAAGCCGCCGGAACGCTCGTAATTTCACCCTTTCGCCGAACTGCGCCGCCTTTGCCGACATTCATCGTCATGGTGGCTTGCGTGCCGTGCGAGATTCCGCCCAAACCTGAAAAAGCAAGCGTCAAATTGGTCGCCGATGGCAGACGATTTTTGAGATGTTTTGCCAGACAATCCGATGGCACAACGTCAAAGCCAACGCCCGACATAATCATCATTTCGGCATCTTTTGCCTTTTCATCAAGACTCGCCATTTGTTCAAAAACCGCAATTTCGCCCGTGATGTCGAGATAATGCCGCCCCGTTCGCAGACAAGCCTCGACCATCGGTTTTGAGGTAATCGAAAATGGTCCCGCACAATGCAAAACAAAGGCAACTTCGCGCAAAGCCGAATCGAGTTTTTTGGTTTCTTCCAAGGCAAAAACGCGAAACTCAAGCCCGTGTTGTTTGGTTAAAGATTCAACCTTTTCGGCATTTCGCCCTGCCAAAATCGGCTTCATTCCACGCTCGACCGCAAACCGCACAATCAGTTCGCCGGTGTAGCCGTTTGCTCCGTAAATTAAGAAATTATTAGACATAATTATTTTTTACCTGAGTATAACAGTTTTTATTCTCGCCACTAATTCGGAACAAAACTGAGGTTAAGCTAAAACGGGTGTTTCCTCCCAAATTGTTGAAGAGCCAAATTTTATTATCCTTGATTACAAATTTCGCGGATTTCTTATAGACTGTTTCTGACAATATCTTAACTCAAAAATATGATTACAGGTGAATTAAAATCAAAAGTTGATAAGGTTTGGGATGCGTTTTGGACGGGTGGGATTGCTAATCCTCTGGAAGTGATTGAGCAGATTACCTATTTGCTGTTTATCAAGCGTTTGGACGACATTCACACCGCCGCCGAATTTCAGGCGAACTTTCTCAACAAAGAAATTGCGAATCCGATTTTTACCAATGAACAGCAAAATTTGCGGTGGTCGCGGTTTAAAAATTTTGGCGATCCGAAAGAAATGTTTGAGATTGTCGCAACTAAAGTTTTTCCGTTTATCAAAGAATTTCGGGGTGATAATCATTACTGAGCGGCATAGTCTTTGCATACTCAAAATTGAGGTGTTTTTTAGAAGATTGCCCCGAAATGACGCGAAAGACACGAAAAAAGAAAGAGTTTGAAAAATAGATGGTTTTATTTTAGCGTTTTTAGCGTCTTTCGCGGGCAATCTTTGCTTGGGTTTGATGCCTTGCAATTTTCAGACCGCTCAGTAATGGGTGATAATACAACCTATTCGGAATTTATGAAAGATGCACGGCTTTCGATTCCGACACCTGCTTTGCTATCGAAAGTGGTTGATTTAATTGATGATATTCCGATGAGTGACCGCGATACGAAAGGTGATGTTTATGAATATATGCTCGGCAAAATCGCGCAATCGGGGCAAAACGGACAATTTCGGACACCGCGCCACATTATCAAATTGATGGTTGAATTGTCCGCGCCGAAACCGCTGGATATTGTTTGCGATCCGGCGTGTGGGACAGCGGGGTTTTTGGTCGCCACCAATGAATATTTGCAACAGAATCACAAAGAAATTTTTGCGGATAATGTGCTTTCAAAACATTTTTATAATGCGCTTTTTAACGGATTTGATTTTGATAACACGATGTTGCGGATTGGTTCGATGAATATGATGCTTCACGGCGTTGATAATCCAAACATTCGTTACAAAGATTCACTTGCCGAAGAACACGCGGGCGATGAGGAGGTTTTTTCTCTGATTTTGGCAAATCCACCGTTTGCGGGTTCACTCGATTACGAATCTACAGCGAAAGATTTGTTGCAGATTGTTAAAACCAAAAAGACCGAATTGCTGTTTATCGCGCTGTTTTTGCGGCTCTTGAAAACGGGCGGACGCGCATCTGTAATTGTGCCTGATGGCGTTTTGTTCGGTTCGTCAAACGCTCACCGTGATTTGCGGAAAATGTTGGTCGAAGACCATAAACTTGATGCGATTATCTCGATGCCATCAGGAGTTTTCAAACCTTATGCGGGAGTTTCGACGGCGATTTTGATGTTCACCAAAACAAATTCGGGCGGGACGGAAAATGTCTGGTTTTACGATATGAAAGCCGATGGATTTAGTTTGGACGATAAACGCAACGAGTTGGACGCAACCAAACACGAGAATAATAATCTGCCTGATTTCATCAATCGTTGGCGAAATTTGGATGGTGAAAGTTCGCGCACCCGCACCGCGCAGAGTTTCTTTGTGCCAAAAAGTGAGATTGCCGAAAATGATTATGATTTGAGCATAAATCGTTATAAAAAAGTAGTTTATGACGAAGTTATTCACGCCGCGCCAAGCGAGATTTTGCGAGAATTGAATGATTTGGAAAGTGGGATTCAAGTGGAGTTGAAAGCGTTGGAAATTTTAATTTCACAAAAATCTTGAAAAACCTAAGCGGGTTAGAATATAATTTTATGCCGACAATACTGCAACAAGAGGGTTTTAGAATATTAATTTACACAAAAGACCATCTGCCGATGCACGTCCACATTAAACATCAGGGCAATGAAGCGATAATTGAGTTTGAAGATGAAGTAGCTCTGCGAAATAACTATGGATTTAATCGAAGACAACTGCAACAGGCGTTATTAGTTGTTACAGAAAATAGACAAATGTTAATTGAAAGATGGAGAGAAATTTATGGATAACGATAATTTGCTTGAAAAAATAGGAATGTCCGAAGAGGAATTTGAGCGGCAATACCAAGAGGCGACAAAGCGTGGAGAGGAAACAATGGCGCGGCTGCCGAAAGCATCATCGGCAAAATATGATAAAAAAAGCGGACGTTTGATTTTGGAAATGCACAACGGGTCAACTCTTTTAGTTCCGATAAATTTGATTCAAGGTCTGCAAACCGATGATGATAAAGCCTTAGCCGATTTTGAACTAGTATTGCAGGGAACGCAGATTCATTGGGAAACATTAGACGTTCAGTTTTATATTGAAAGTCTTCTGAAAGGGGTTTTCGGCACTCCGAAATGGATGACTAATTTACAAGAACACCTCGCTGAAATCGGACGCAAAGGCGGAAGTTCGCGTTCATCTGCCAAACGCAAAGCGAGTGCGGAAAATGGCAAAAAAGGCGGCAGACCTAAAAAAGTGGCTTAGAGAATAATGATAATTGAATGGAAGTAAAGTTTAAATAAATTGAATGTTAACTCAATTGAATGATATAATTAACCTATCATGAATGGAATACTTGAAAAAATAAACCCGCAAACAATCGCCTTGCTTGAAGAGAATGCCGAGCGTTTTGGTCTTTCGGTTGATGAGTATTTGCAGAGCCTTTTGCCAAACAACGAAAAGGATTTAGCTTTGAAACCGGACACAAATGAAGCCGAATTTGAAACAGATATGATTGCCTTTGCCGAAGAAACAGAAAATTCATACAACGGCACTTTTTCACGCGAAGATATTTATTTTGACCACGACTAATGGCTTATTTATTTGACTCAAATAATTTTCTGCGACTTGCCGAAAAAAATAGTTCTTCACGCCAAACGGTTTTGGAAGCAATCCGCAAACTTCGCCATCAAAACGAGATAATTTATTACACACCGCAAGTTTTAGCCGAATTTTGGAATGTTTGCACTCGCCCGCAATCTGCCAGAGGAGGTTTTGGATTTTCCATTGCTCAAACTGAACGCAAGACTAACTTAATTCAAAAACATTTTCGTTTGTTGCCTGATAATTTGGCAACTTTTAACCAATGGCGGCGGCTTGTTTCCGATTATCAAATTACAGGAGTTCAGGTTCACGACACAAAACTTGTGGCTTCGATGATTGCCCATCAAGTTCAATATCTGGTTACATTTAACGAAAAAGATTTCAAACGGTTTTCGATGATAAATGTTCTAAATCCAAAAGATGTTTAATTTAATAGGAAATAGAAAATAGAAAATAGTTAAAGTTCTGAGTTCGCGCTTCAGCGTGTTTCTCCGCAACGAGTGGCAAACTAAAGTTTGAACTCAGAACGTGAGTCTAAGTTTTGAGTTCGCGCTTCAGCGTGTTTCTCCGCAACGAGTGGCAAACTAAAGTTTGAACTCAGAACGCGATTAGATAACCATTTTAGAAATATGCAAAGGATAAATTTGAAAGCATTGGAGGCGATGATTGCGTGAATGTGAAGTTAAAAGAAAATTGGAATGTTAATTTGTTGGGTGACTTATCGGTTTCAATTGATTATGGTCACACCGCATCAGCAACACTCGAAAATACGGAAACCAAATTTCTCCGAATAACCGATATTCAAGATGGTTTTGTTAATTGGCAAAGTGTTCCTTTTTGTGTTTGTAGCGAACAGGAAAGAAAACGATATGAATTAGCTGATGGTGATATTGTATTTGCTCGAACAGGTGCGACCACAGGAAAAAGCTATTTGATAAATGATTGTCCGTCAAAAAGCGTTTTTGCTTCGTATTTGATTAGAGTTAGACCAAATAACCAAATTTATCCAAAGTATTTATTTCAATATTTTCAAACAGCAGATTATTGGCGACAAATCTCTTCGCGCTCAAGTGGAACTGCTCAAGCGGGTGTAAATGCAACAAAATTGGCAAGTCTCCAAATCCCACTCCCCCCACTCCCCGAACAAAAGCGAATCGCCGAAGTTTTAGATAGCGCAGATTCTCTACTGGCAAAACGCCGTCTTGCGCTCACGAAACTCGACTCGCTTACTGCAATCCGTTTTCCTTGAAATGTTTGGCGATCCGGTGCGGAATCCGAAAGGTTGGGAGATTGTTTCAATTATCGAATGATGGTTAAACCACTTCAAAATGGAGCATATTGCGCAAAAGAACTTTATACACACTCAAAAAATGAAGGCGTAGAGATGATTCATATGAGCGATACTTTGCGAATGCGAATTGTTCAACGTGGAAATATAAATGATTTGGTAAAGGCTTCACGAAATAGATTTAAATAGCATACCATAATAATTTCAAACTGAATTTAGCGATTTGTCAGACTTCTGTGAATTTGGAAAGTTGAGTTATGCATTGAGCAATTCGGAATGAAACGAATTACGAATGCTATTATTTGAATCATCATTATCATAAATTTCGTCCAAATGATTGAAAATGCTACATCAGATTATTTTACATGTTTTACTTTAAATTTTTCGAAAAAACAAGGTTGCAAGATATTTTCCTTACGTTACAAGATCAACTATTGCACAATCAACCAAAGTAAAATCTGGCAACAAATAAAAATTCCACTTCCCCCAATCGAATTACAAAACAAATTTGCCGAAGTGGTGAAAAAGATTGAAGCCTTGAAAGTTGAGAAATTAAAATCAGCCGAAAAACTCGAAAATCTGTTCCAATCGTTGCAGCAAAAGGCTTTCAAAGGCGAATTGTTTGATGATAAAGTAAGTGAGAGGTAAAAATTATGTCAGTTGGGCTATTAGAAAAGGTTATCGAAGAAGTAAAATCACTCGCGCCCGAAGAACAAGTAAAAGTGCGCGAAATGCTTGATTCGATTTTATCGCCGAAAAAGAATCCGCCAACCCGCGCAGAATACGAGCAATATTTGTTGGAGAAAGGTGTAATCAGTCATATTCCAACTCGCCAAACCCCTTCGGCAGAACGAAAGGCTTTCAAACCGATTAAAATTGAAGGCAAACCAATTTCGGAAACTATCATCGAGGAAAGACGCTAAAAATGGCAGATTATTTCTTTGACAGTAGCGGTTTAGTTAAACGATATATGAGCGAGGTCGGCTCTGTTTGGGTTGAAAATACTACGGTTTCTACTTCAGGCAATTCTGTTTTTATTGCCAACATTACCGGAGTCGAAGTTGTTTCTGCCATAGCGCGAAGAGTGCGAGGCGGGAAACTTCCAGCCGCAGATGCGGTTTCTGCAATTTCTACTTTGGAAGGCGATTTAATCGCCGAATATCTGTTGACCGATATTTCTTTTGCCATCGTTAAATCTGCAATGAATTTGGCAAATAATCACGGATTACGCGGTTATGATGCCGTCCAGTTGGCAGTTGCGCTCAATGTTAATCAAAACAATTTGGCTTTTAACTTTCCACCGATAATTTTTGTCTCTGCCGACAACGATTTAAACAACGCCGCGCTTGCCGAAGGTTTAGCTGTCGAAAATCCAAATAATTATCCGTAAAATTATGTCTTCAAACTTCTCCTTCCTAAAAACCGAATGGCTCGAAATTGCTGAATCAGCCCGTTCTGCCGAAAAAAATGCCCGCACCGATTTTGCGACTTCGTGCTTTCACGCTCGACGGACGCTCGAACTCGCCGTTAATTGGATTTACGACCACGATAGCGAATTAACCGCCCCGTATGATAACCAGTTGAGTTCGTTAATGTTTGCCGAAGATTTTCGCAATAATTTACCACCCGCTGTTTTTACCAAAATTGATTATGTCCGCCGGGTCGGGAATCAAGCCGTTCACGGGACACGGCGCATCACCGAAATCGAAGCCGTCCGCACCGTTGGCGAGCTTTTTCATTTTCTCTATTGGATGGCGCGAAGCTATACGCAGGGCGATGTCAAACAATTCGATGGATTGCAGTTTGACGCACAAAGCGTTCCTTCCAAACAAATCAGCATTTCAGCCAATACTTACAAACAGTTAAAAGCGATTGACGAAAAGTATAAAGCCGAACAACTCGCCGAAGCTGAACGCAAACAACAACTTACCGCCACGCCCACGATTGACGAAGAACTCGGAAAACTCCGCAAACAAATTGCCGAAGCCAAAAAGCGAAATCAAAAATATCCCGATTCGCACGATTATTCCGAAGCCGAAACCCGCAAAAATATCATTGATTTAATGATTACCGAAGCGGGTTGGACGCTCGAAAAAGATTGCACCTTTGAACTCGAAGTCAAAGGAATGCCAAATCAAGCAGGAATTGGTTTTGTAGATTATGTGTTGTGGGGAAATGACGGAAAACCGCTGGCAGTTATCGAAGCCAAACGGACAGCCAAAGGTCCCGAAGTCGGCAAACAACAGGCAAAACTCTACGCCGATTGTGTTGAAAATGAATACAATCGCCGCCCAATAATTTTTTACACCAACGGCTACGAAATTTTTCTCTGGGACGATACCAATTATCCACCGCGCAATGTCCAAGGATTTTTTACCAAAGACGAACTCGAATTGATGATTCAAAGGCGCGAAACTCGCAAAAATCTGGTCGCTGATGACATCAACGAAGAAATCGTCAACCGCCATTATCAAAAACGCGCCATTCAACGCATCGCCGAAAGTTTTGAAGCAAAGAAAAACCGCAAAGCCTTGCTCGTGATGGCAACGGGCGCAGGCAAAACCCGCACCGTCATTGCGCTCTGCGATTTATTGCAACGGGCAAATTATGCAAAACGCATTTTGTTTCTAGCGGATCGAGTCGCGCTGGTTAAACAAGCCTGCAACGCATTCAAAAAACATTTGCCAAATTCAAACCCCGTCAATCTAGTCACCGAAAAAGAAGAAACAGGAAGCCGCGTTTATGTTTCGACTTATCCCACGATGATGGGTTTGATAGATAAAATGGACGGCGAAGCACGGCGTTTTGGCGTGGGATATTTTGATTTGGTCGTGGTTGACGAAGCGCACCGTTCAATTTATCAAAAATACAAAGCGATTTTTGAATACTTTGATTCGTTTTTAGTTGGCTTAACCGCCACTCCAAAATCGGAAGTTGATAAAAATACTTATCGTCTTTTCGATTTGCAAAGCGGTGTCCCGACAGATGCTTACGAACTCGAAGAAGCAGTCAACGATGGTTTTTTAGTGCCTTCGGTCAACATCAGCATCCCCACCAAATTTACCCGCGACGGTATCAAATACGATGATTTGACGGACGAAGAAAAAGAGCAATGGGAAGAAATTGAATGGAACGAAGAAGGCGAAATACCCGACCAAATTGATTCCGCCGCGATAAATTCGTGGCTTTTTAATCAGGACACAATTGATAAAGTTATCGGCAATTTGATGGAAAGCGGTTTGCGGGTCGAAGGCGGCGACAAAATCGGCAAAACGATAATCTTTGCCAAAAACCACAAACACGCCGTCGAAATCGAAAAGCGTTTTGATGCCAATTATCTGCATCTGAAAGGCGAATTTGCGCGTGTCATTGACAATTATGCAACCTACAACGAAAAATTGATTGATGATTTTTCCACGCCGAAAAAACTTCCGCAAATCGCCATTTCGGTTGATATGCTCGACACCGGAATTGATATTCCCGAAGTTTGCAACCTCGTTTTTTTCAAAACAATTCGTTCCAAAACCAAATTTTTGCAGATGATTGGACGCGGCACACGCCTTTGCCCAAACCTTTACGGCAACGGCAACGACAAAGAAAATTTCTACATTTTCGATTACTGCCAAAACTTTGAATATTTTAATCAAAACGCCGTCACCGCCGAACCGAAATTGCAAGAATCGCTCTCAACCAAAATTTTCAATAAACGGGTGGAATTGATTGATTCTATTCGCAAAACGCCCGACCGCGAAGAAGATTTAAAAACGCTGGATGACGAAATAACCGAGCGTTTGCATCTCCAAGTTGAAGCCATCAATCCACAAAATTTTGTCGTCCGCCCACATCTGCGCGAGGTCGAAAAATTCAAAAACAAAAAGGCTTGGGAAGCGATTGACCCCGATTCTTATTGGGAATTAACGCAGATAATCGCCAATTTACCCAATGAATTATTACCCGAAGACGAAACCGCCAAACGCTTCGATTTTTTAATTCTCAAAACTCAACTCGCGCATTTGCAACATCACAAAAACTACACAAAATTACAAGAACAACTCATTGAAATTGCTGAACTTTTAGAGCAAAAAGAAAATTTGCCTGTTATCAAAAAAGAAATCGTGCTGATTCAAGAAATGCAAAACGAGAGTTTTTGGCAAGACATAACTTTGCCAATGCTCGAAAATATTCGCAAACGTCTGCGCGAACTTGTTCAATTTATTGACACTTACAAACGCGCCGTGATTTACACGGATTTTACCGATGAACTCGGCTTAGGTGAAGAATTGGAAATGACAGGAACGGTGACAGGCACAAATCTAACGCTTTACCGCAAAAAAATAATGCACTTTTTGCTGACCGAAGAAAATAATCTCGCATTGCAAAAACTAAAACGCAACAAACCAATCACGCCAGCGGATATTGTCGAACTTGAACGAATTCTATTTGAATCAGGCAATTTTGGCACACGCGAAGATTTTGAAAATGCTTACGGTAAACAGGAAAGTTTGGGAATTTTTATCCGCAGTTTAATCGGCTTAGACCGCCAAGAAGCCAAGCGAGTTTTTAACGATTTTCTCGACGGCAAACGATTCAATTCAAACCAAATCGAATTCGTTAATCTGATAATTGACTACCTCACCAAAAATGGCGTGATGGATGCCGGACTTTTGTTTCAATCACCCTACACAAACTTTGATTCGATGGGAATTATCGGAATTTTCCCCGAAAAAGAAGCCAAGCAAATTTTGGGTATTTTGCAAGAAATTAGGTATAACGCGGCGGCTTAAAGTCAGTAGGCAGTCGCAGTTGCAGAAGGCAGTTTTGTTTATGAATTACAAGACTTATAGTTTAAAATCAACTTTAGCGACCGAACAAAATTCCACTGCTACTGCGACTGCCACTATTCCTCATCCTGCCGTAATTTTTCCAACACACTCAAATCTTCCAATGTTGTTACATCACCCGCCACCGCATTTCCCGAAGCAATTTCGCGTAGTAATCGGCGCATAATTTTCCCGCTTCGAGTTTTTGGCAACATATCGGTAAAGCGAATGTCGTCAGGTTTTGCCAGTGAGCCGATTTCTTTGGCAACGTGGGCGCGGAGTTCGGCTTTGAGTTCGTCGTCCGCCTGTGCGTCCGCCTTCAAGCGTGACAAAGGCGGAGATTGCCTGACCTTTTAAGTCGTCAGGGCGACCAACAACGGCGGCTTCGGCGACAAATTCGTGGGAAACTAGGGCGGATTCAATTTCGGCTGTTCCGAGCCGATGACCGCTGACGTTTATCACATCGTCAACCCGTCCCATAATCCAAAAATATCCGCGTTCATCGCGTCGTGCGCCGTCTCCGGCAAAATAGACGTTGGGAATTTCCGACCAATACGTTTTTTTGTAGCGTTCATCATCACCCCAAATTGTGCGGAGCATTGACGGAAATGGATGTTTGATAACGAGATAACCGCCTTCGTTTGCGCCGACAGATTTTCCCGCTTTGGTGACGACATCCACAATAATTCCGGGCAAAGGTCGGGTCGCTGTGCCGGGAACTGTCGGCGTTGCACCGGGTAAAGGCGAAATCATCGCCGCGCCCGTTTCCGTCTGCCACCAAGTATCCACAATCGGACATTTTCCTTTGCCGATAATTTCGTGATACCACATCCACGCTTCGGGATTGATTGGCTCGCCAACCGTTCCAAGCAATCGCAAACTCGACAAATCGTGTTTCAAAGGATATTGTTCGCCCCATTTGATAAAAGCGCGAATCGCAGTCGGCGCAGTATAAAAAATCGTCACTTTATGACGGTCAATCATCTGCCAAAATCGGTCAAAATCGGGAAAATTCGGCGCACCTTCATACATAAAAACGGTTGCGCCATTTGCCAGCGGTCCATAAACAACGTAAGTATGCCCCGTTACCCAACCGATGTCGGCTGTGCACCAATAAACGTCTTCGTCCTTCAAATCGAAAACCATTTTGGCAGTATAAGTTGCTTGTGTCAGATAACCGCCGGTGGTGTGCAAAATTCCTTTTGGTTTGCCGGTTGTGCCCGCTGTGTAAAGGATAAAAAGCGGATGTTCGCTGTCGAGTTGTTCGGCTTCGCATTCATCATCGACAATTTGCATCAACTCGTGCCACCAATGGTCACGCCCGATTTTCATTTTGACTTCTGAACCAGTTCGTTTGAAAACCACGACATGTTCGACGCTTGGACATTTGTTCGACGGCTTCATCAACAATTGTTTTTAATTTAATTTCTGCAACCGCGCCGATAACCGCCGTCAGCCGTGACAATCAATTTGCATTCGCCGTCATTCACGCGGTCACGAATCGCATCCGCCGAAAATCCGCCGAAAATTACGGTATGAGTCGCACCGATTCGCGCACAAGCGAGCATCGCAATCGCCAATTCGGGAACTAAGCGGCATATAAAGCGCAACTCTGTCGCCTTTTGCTATCCCCAATTTTTTCATCACGTTAGCAAATTTGCAGACTTGGCGATGCAGTTGTAAATAAGTCAAGGTGCGAATTTCGCCCGTTTCGCCTTCCCAAATAATTGCGGCTTTATTTTTGCGCCAAGTTGTCAAATGTCGGTCTAAACAATTGTAAGAAATGTTCAACTTTCCGCCGACAAACCATTTCGCGTGCGGTTCGTTCCATTCCAATCCGACATCCCATTTCTTAAACCAATGCAATTCTTCAGCTTGTTTTTCCCAAAATGCAACGGGATTTTCGGCGGCTTCGGCGTAAATTTTTTCGTATTCTTCAAACGATTTGATATGTGCTTGTGCAGAAAATTCCGCAGATGGCGGAAAGATACGAGTTTCGATTTGGGTTGATTCGATGTTTGTTGATTCAGACATAATGGAATAATTTTAATTCAAGAAATTTTTAACGCAAAGGCGAAAGGAAAGAAATTTGCCCGCGAATGAACGCGAAAAAACGCGAATTAAGAACCAAATTAAGCTGAATTATTCGCGCAGATTCGTGCTCTTCGCGGGCAAACTCATAATCGCTTGACTAAGCCGGACCTTCAATATCAGGATTAAGTTCAGGATGTCCTTCAACTTCGGGATGTTCGGGCAAACCGTGTTCGCGTCTATCTTCGAGTTCATCCCAAATCTTGACATTGTGCGTTTCCGGCAGATAGATTGTTCCGACAATAAATGTAATTGACTGCAACAATCATCGGATAAATCAAACCTGCGTAGATATTGCCCGTCCACGCACACGCGAGCAGTCCGATAGTTGGAAGCAATCCGCCAAAAATTCCGTTTCCGATGTGATATGGCAACGAAAGAGATGTGTAGCGAATCTTTGCCGGAAATGCTTCGACCAAATACGCCGCAATCGGGGCATAAACCATTGTTACCCAAAACCATTTGGATAAAAATCAACAAAATCAGCATCGGCACATTTGGATTTGGGGCAGTTGTGACAGGCGTTGCAATCGGTTGACCGTTTGAATCAGTAACAATGCTGACTGGGCGTTAGTTTCGGTTCTTTGGTTATCGGGTCAGGTCGTTGATTCGAATTGCGTACAACATTGTTTCCGGCAAAATAAACCATTCCTTTGTAAATCGGAAAATAAGCCAAAACCGCCAACAAACAACCCACCATCATAATTTTTTTGCGTCCGATTTTATCCGAAAGTGCAGCCGAAAAAGATAAACAGCGGAATCGCCAAAATAATCGCAATGGCAATGATATAGCTGGCTGGTATGCGTTCGATTTTCAAAATCGTCTGCATATAAAACAGAGCGTAAAATTGTCCGGTATACCAAACCACGCCTTGTCCGGCAGTTGCGCCAAACAGCGAAATTAAAACGCGTTTGCGATTTTCGGGATTCGTAAATGCTTCAACTAAATCGGTTTTGCCGAAGCCATTCCCGATGATTTAATATGCTGGAAAATCGGCGATTCTTTCATCTTGAGACGAATGTACAAGCGACATTAGCAACCAAGAAAAATTGAAATCAATAAACGGAATCCGCCAACCCCGCGCGTAAAACTGTCCGCGCCGAATGATTCTTTGTCATCCAATTTTGCAATCCAATCACCACTGCCAATGAAATCAGCAAACCAAATGAAGCCGTAATTTGGATAAAACTTGTGTAAAATCCGCGACTTTCATCGGGAACGTGTTCCGCGACATAAACTGCCGCCCCGCCATATTCGCCGCCAAGCGCCAAGCCTTGCAGAACACGCACTAAAATCAACAAAATCGGCGCAAAAATCCCGATTTGCGAATAAGTTGGCAAAAATCCAACTGCCGCCGTTGCTCCGCCCATCAAAAGAAGCGTCACCAAAAAAGCATATTTACGCCCGACTAAATCGCCGATTCGTCCAAAAAACAATGCGCCAAACGGACGCACAATAAAACCGACCGCAAACGTCATCAGATACATAATGTAGGCAATATTTTCATTTCCCGGTGGATAAAAAAGCGGAGCGATAACGGTGGCTAGACTTCCGAAAATATAAAAGTCATACCATTCAATCACCGTTCCGGCGGACGATGCACCTATAACTTGCCAAATTTTATAGTCTTTTTTGGCGTGTTCCAATTCAGAATTTGTGGACAATTTAAGTTCTCCCAAGTTTGATTGTTTGCGGAAAAGTTTAACACAAGAAGCAAAAAAAAGACGCAAAATTCCACGTCTTGATGTTTTGGATTTATTTAATTGTTGTTAAATTTAGTGCAAACCGACTGCCTCTGCCAACTGCAACTGCCTACCTAATCACTCCCCCGCATTTGGGCGGAAAGTGTGCGGATGCTGTGTTTATCGAGCAGATGGCGAAGCGAGCGCACCGGAATCCGTAAAAGATCAGCCGCTTTGGTCTGATTTCCGCTGGTGCGGCTGAGGGCTTCGACAATATAAGTTTTCTCCAAATTTTCGATATGCGCGACAAAATTGATGCCTTCTTCGGGGAATTCAAATTCGGCATTGATGCGCGCCGGATTGTAATTGGAAATATGTTCGGGCAATCTTTCGGGCTGAATTTCTTCGGTTCGTTCGAGTGCCACGGCACGTTCAATCGTGTGTTCGAGTTCGCGGACATTGCCGTGCCACGCATAATTTTCCAACATTTGCGAGGCTTTTGGACTAATCGTTAGTTGCTTGCCGGTTTGCTGACAAAACTTATTCATAAAATGGCTGACCAATTCGGCAATGTCTTCTTTGCGGTCGCGCAGAGGCGGCAGGACGATTGGAATAACCGAAACTCGATAAAAAAGGTCTTCGCGGAAGGTATTATCGCCAACCATCGCTTTCAAATCTCGATTGGTCGCCGCGATAACTCTTGAATCTATCGAAAGTTCCTCATGCGCGCCAACCGGACGAACTCGTCTTTCCTGCAAAACGCGAAGAAGTTTGACTTGCATGGCAGGCGACATTTCACCGATTTCGTCTAAAAAAATCGTGCCTTTATGAGCCGCTTCAAAAAGACCTTTGCGATTGAGATTTGCGCCGGTAAATGCGCCTTTGACGTAACCGAAAAGTTCGGATTCGAGCAGAGTTTCGGTAAATGCCCCGCAATTGATTGAAACAAATGGTTTTTCGGCACGGGGTGAAAGATCATGAATCGCGCGGGCTACCAATTCTTTCCCCGTCCCGCTTTCACCCGTAATTAAAATGGTTGATTGAACTTCCGCCACCGTTTCAATCATTTGATAAACGGCTTGCATCTTCTCACAACGTCCGACAATATTTTTGACGCTTCCTTTTTCGCGTTGGGCGCGTTTGAAGGCTCGGTTTTCGACCACCAATTCTTGTTTATCGAGCGTTTTTTTGACGATGATTTTTAGTTCTTCAACGTCAAAAGGTTTTTGCACAAAATCGTCTGCGCCGAGTTTGAAAGCCTCGCGTGCGGTGTCAACCGTGGCAAAAGCGGTCATCATAATCATTCCAATGTCGGGGTAAAGCTCGCGGGCTTCGCGCAAGAGAGAAATGCCGTCCATATCAGGCATTCGGACATCGGAAATAATCAAATCCGTGACTTCGGTTTCGAGGATTTCGAGGGCTTCGCGTCCGTTCATCGCCGTAACAACGCTATGTCCATCAGTTTCAAAAACGAGACTTAGTAACTGTCTATAACTTTGTTCGTCGTCAACGATTAAAATATTTGCCATTGGAAAAATTGGTATTCTGTTTGTCGAAAATCTAAAAGGTGGCTTTGGGAATAGATGACAGAAAGATTCTGCATTTCTATTATCACAAAAAACAGTACCTTTATTCAAGCAGAAAATCATTTGTCTATTTCTAGATACTAGAGGGTTGCATAATTCTACCTTGTCAGATTAAAAAGCAAAGAAACATTTGCCGCGGATTTTCGCGGAACACGCGGATAAATCAAAGAAAATAATTGCTGGGAGCGCACGCATCCTTGCGTGCTGAACGCGAGAGCGTTCAAAAACCTCGATAGAGATTCAAACTAATTCTATGTAAACACCTCTACGCCGCTTTCAGCGACCTGGCACGCTAGGAAGTGTGCGCTTCCAGCGAAAAAAAACTTCTTGAAAGGTTAAAAAGTTAATCTGACAAAGTAGAAATAATTAGTTGTTGTAAAATATCACGAAAATAAATCTAAATCATTTTCAGATTATCTTCCCGGTCGCGGATAAACTACCGGACTCCTATTTCCCTCTTTATCAACCGCCCGAACTCCGAAAAAGTAATTATCTTTCGACATTTCTTTCATTGTGTAAGTTGTCACATTTCCAACATTTAGCGCATTTGTCCAAACCGCGCTGGTCGTGTCACGCCAAACAATTTCGTAACTTGCAATGTCGCTGTCTGTGTTAGCATCCCATTTCAAATCGGTGTCATTGGTCAAACGTGCGGTTACAATCGCCACATTTTTCGGCTTCGCGGGGGCGAGCGCGAGACTTGCGAGACTAATCATATTTACTCGCGTCACATTAGCAACATATTCAAAATCAACAAATTCGGGTAAATCTCCGTAATCAATGCCGTTCTCGGTTCTGAGATTTTGATGTTGGCGAGTGTAATCTTCATTTGGTTCGGTAATTCGGACTCCGGCAAAACCGCGCTCAACAAACGGGATGTGGTCGCCGCCGCGTCCGTATCGGTCACGCCGATAAATCATCCAAACGCTGAATTTAGTTAAATATTTGTCCGATTGTTCCTTGATATAATCGGGCAATTTGACGCGAGGCAGAATCGTTTTCACCGCCGACGCTTCGACGAGTATTTGCCTGTTGCGGAGTTTCATCAGAAGGAACGCCTTCGCTAAAAACACGAACTTTGTTGCGGTCAGGCGAATTTTTAAATTTCATTGCTCCGCCGACAATATCATTAGTGAACATTCCCTCAATATTCGTTTTCTTTTCAACCGCCTGTTGAGCATAATACGCCGCGCCGAGTAAGCCTTGTTCTTCGCCCGGAACTGCCATAAATACAATCGTTGCATCAAACTTTCGTTTCGACATTACCCGCGCTAATTCGATCACGGCGGCAGTTCCCGAAGCATCATCATTTGCTCCCGGCGCATCGCATTTAGCATCGGTTGGCTGAAGAACACATCGAATCGTAATGCCCCGAAACGACATAAACTCTTTCGGGATTCGTTGTGCCTTTTAATGTTGCAATGACATTGGTTAAATTGATCGGTTCGGGAATTCGATTCGCTTTCGGTTGCAAAAAAGTTTGCTTTTCAACCTCCAAACAATTTCCGCAATTTGGCATTATATTTTTGAAACTCACTATAAATCCAATCCCGCGCCGCACCGATTCCGCGAGTCGGATTGTCCTGTTCAGACAAAGTATTTCGCGTCCCAAACGAAACGAGTTTGCGAATCGAAGCCTCAATATTTTTTGCCGAAATTTCTTTCAGCATCTTGTTAATTTCGGGGTTAAGTTTCTCTTTCGACTTTTGGGCGAAGATATTCACCGCAGAGACGCAGAGACACAGAGACAGAAAAAGAAAAAGTTTGGTTTTCATAGATTTTAATGGACGAAAAGAAATTTAGAGACAGATTAGCACAGATTGGTGAAGATCTTTAAATTTAGTCTAATTTTTGTGACTTATTTAATTCACCAAGTTCTTCAATTGTTCCACCCTTTCTGAAAATAGTTCCGATTACCGTTCCTGTTGGAGAGACACTACTCTGCAAGTGTTTTCCAACTCTTAATTTATTTAAAAACCGCAAAATATATTCAGAAGTCGTGCAATTTTCATTAAGCATTACATGATGAATATTCTCAGCCTTGGCTATTAGTTTCGCCCCTTTTTGTAACTCAAGAGGACTTACAATAATTCCACCTTTTGCCCCAGAATCAATTATTCGATAGGTAAGTCCTCCCAATTTTTCTTGACTTTGCCGTGAAGATGTATTGCGACGACACTCTACTATAAAAAAGGTTTCGTTATTTCCACTAATATCTTTGGCATCAATTTCCCAAGAATTTTGCGACCTTTTTCCTTTAATTGATTGTTTACCTTCAAATTGTTCTAATTCAAACTCGGCAGCAATTTCGTTCAATAAATATTTAGCAACTTCTTCGTAAGTTTTCCAGTTTTTTGTTTTTGTGGTCATTTAAACTCTATCTCTCCAACACATCAAAAGCCAACAACCGATTCCCATCCGCCGAATAAAGCAAACCATTGGTTTCATCAGTCACAAACCGCGAATCGGGTTCGGAAATTAAAATAAATCTGCCGTCTTGTCCGCTGTGGACATTGACTCCGACCAAGCCTTTTTTGTCAAAAGGTTTGGGCAAATCGGTGTAGAAATACATAAAATTTCCGCGTAATTCGGCGAGTTGTTTGCGTTTGAGCAGATAATTTGAAAGTTTGTCGAGTTGACGTGTCGGGTCTAATCGGTCAAACAATCTTTCCTGCACATCCGCCCGCGAAGGCGTAATTCGGCTGATTAAATTTGGCCGATTTATTTGCAAGCCGTTGAAATCTTGGGCGCGGGAAGCAACACCGTAAAGCCGTATCTGATTGGAAATATAGCTTTTAGCATAATTGGTCGCCAAACTCGTCAAATCAAATGAGCCGAAACGATTTTGCAAAAGATTGGAACGAAGCGAAAGTGTCGAACGCAAACTGAAAGCACTTCGCCCGATTCCATAAAATGAACTCACCAAACCGCCATAACGAAAATAAAGCGCAGTTGCCCGAAGCGCGATTGCACCGACAATTCGGAAAATTCCGCGTGATGGTGGTTTGTGTTTCACCGACCAAATTTTTTGAAACTTTGAATTTGAAATTTGAAACGCTGAAAGTATTTCTCTACCACCAATCACAAGTTGTCCGGCTTCGTTTTGAACGATAAACTGTGCCTTTTCAATCTTGTGTTCTTGCTTTTGCAAACGCTTGCCATTGCTTGCATCAATCTGCATCAAATCGTCTCTATCAGCAATAAAAATCGTTCTCGCATCGGTGAAAACAAAATTCGTCAACCCCTTATCCGCACCTTTAAATCGCCACAAAGTTTTGCCTTTTCTTGTCTCAATTGCCGAAATTCCAAAAGGTCCTTTTTCCTCAATCTCACCATTTTTGATGCGCGTAAATTGTCCGCCTGTTCGCACATATAAAACATTGTCGAGCAAAAACATTTCCGGTGTCACGCCCAAATCATCGGCTTTCCAGACGGTTTTTCCACTTCGGCGGTCAATCGCCCGACCCGCCCACGTCCCGAAAGATAAATATTTTGCTCATCAAAAATCGCATCGGCTTCGGTCAGAGCCAATCCTTTTTCGTTGACTCTAAATGTATCACGCTCAATTTCTTTGCCTGTTGCGAGAGTCAAAAATGGTTGCGCCTTCATAAAAAACATAAAGCCGTCCATCAAGCATCAACGGCGGACGATAATTGTCGAGCGTGAAGGCAACTTCTTTGTTTTCAGCAAATTCGGTCGGCATCATTTCCACGTCATCGCCGAGTTCACGCTTCCAAAGTTCTTTGCCGTTAGAAAGCGAAAAAACGTGAATTATCGGCTTTCGTTTCAATTCATCATCCGATTTCCCTTTTGCTTTTCTCACCAAAATTACGCAAAGCAAATCGCTATTTGGCTCAACTGCAAGGTGCATCACATCGCCTTTGACCTTTTCGCTGCGCCAAACGATGTCGCCCGAAAGTAAATCAATCGCTTCGAGTCGGGATTTATCCCCTTCGTCCAATGCAAGCAAAACCAAATCCGTCTCAGGAATGGTGGAAATTGAGGTTTCGTCCAAACCTTTGTGTTTCCTGCGCCAGACAATTTCGCCCGTATTTCCGTCAACTGCATAGAGCGAATTATCCGTTCCGACCAGCAAAACGCCAAAATCGGTAGTTTGATAAAATTGGACTTTTGCATCAAGTTTAGCTTGCCAAACAGGTTGGGCATTTTGGGAAATTGCAGCAAAAAGGCACAAAAAACATAAAAGAAAAAACGCTTTCATAAAAGCATTTTAGCGCAGATTGAGAAAATTTACAGACTTTTTTAACCATTGGAGTTGCAAGCTAAAAAGAGGGATTAAGCGGAAATAGCAAAAATCAAATCTCCAAAGATGCCGAGCCGATAAAAAAAGAAAAAATCGTTTCATTGTCAATTTTTCTTACTTCAACCATTTTGGGTGCGATTATTTATACCTTTTTGTTAAAATAAAATTATGGCAATTGTAAATGTTCCCGATAAAAATTTAACATTAAAAAATGCTACCGAGATAACCAAATATCTCGCGTCAATCGGCATTGACTATGAACGTTGGGATGCAGAAGAAACTCGCGTCTCGCCTGATGCAATCGAAACAGAGATTTTGGAGGCATATTCGCCCGAAATCGAAAAGTTAAAGTTACGCGGCGGGTATGTGACGGCGGACGTGATAAATATTGTCCCGACTACGCCGAATTTGGATGTGATGCTCAATAAATTCAACCGTGAACACTGGCACGATGAAGACGAAATTCGTTTTATCGTCAAAGGACACGGGCTTTTTCATATCGCACCGAAAGATTCAGAGGTAATTTCAATCGAAATGGAAGCGGGCGATTTGATTCGAGTTCCGCGTGGGACTCTGCATTGGTTTAATCTGTGCGGTGATAAAACGGTTCGGGCAATTCGCCTTTTTCAAGACATTTCGGGTTGGACACCTTTTTATACCGAAAGCGGCACGGACGCAAATTATCAACCGCTTTGCTTTGGCGTAAGTTACATTCCACAAAACATTTAGCCCACGAAACACACTAAAAACACGAAAGATTTTTCTTTTTTTTCGTTTGTTTCGTATATTTCGTGGGCAAATTCTTTTATCACAATGAAAGCAATTCTTCTCGACATCGAAGGCACAACCACGCCGATTGATTTTGTCCATCAAACGCTTTTTCCGTTTGCGAAAGCGAAAATTGGTGATTATCTGCGCGAAAATTTCAATGCCCTCAAGGACGAAATTGAACAGCTTGAAATTGAATATCACACAGATTTTAAAGACCAAATTTACGGCAGGAAGTTTGACGAAAATTCGCCTGAATCGGTGACAAATTATCTTGAGTTTTTGATTGAAATTGACCGCAAATCAACTCCGCTCAAATCTCTGCAAGGAAAAATCTGGCAAAAAGGTTACGAATCAGGCGAACTTTTATCCGAAGTTTTCGCGGATGTGCCAAAAGCGTTTGAGAAATGGAAAGCTGAAGGAAAAACGATTGCAATTTATTCTTCGGGAAGCATTTTGGCGCAAAAACTTCTTTTTGTGTATACCCAATTTGGCGACCTCAATCCGTTTATTTCCAACTATTTCGACACTAATATCGGCGGTAAAAAAGAATCCGAAAGCTATCGAAAAATTGCCAAAAGTTTGAGCTTTTTGCCTGCCGAAGTTTTGTTTGTTTCTGATGTTTTGGCAGAACTCGATGCGGCAAGCGAGGCAGGTTTGAAGACAATTCTTTCGATTCGAGAAGGCAACGGAATTGTTCGCCAACCAATCAATCACGATGCTTTTGCTTCGTTTGATGATTTAAAGTAGTTTTACAATCAAATCAAAGGAATTTTCAGGTCGTATTTGAGTGAAATAATACGCTTCTACTTCACCCCATCTTTTGTGCCATTGCTCAAGAAAATCCTTATCTTTTTCGCGGACATTGAGCCTTTTATGCCGTTCCTCAATCGGCACATCTACCAAGATAGTCAAATCTATCAAATTGGCAATTTCAGGACTGGCGGAATATGCTCCATCAATCAAGATGACGTTTGACGGCTTTTGTTCAATCCTATTGGTCTGTAATTGAAATGTACCATCAGGACGCTTTGATTCAAAATCGAAAGGATACCACTTGGCACAATTTCCCTTGAGGAGAGGCTCAATCGCACATTCGCGGAGCTTTTTCCAATTGAATACATTCTTCAACTTTTCTCCGACAGAGAATTTGTCCCATTGCCTATCAGGAATATCGGCAGAAAAAAAATCATCCAGCGGAATCAATGCGATCTCATATTCACCCTCAATTAAAGCGGACAAAGTAGATTTACCAGCCCCGCTACCTCCATCTAAAGCAACCACGATGGGACTTTTTTGCGCTAGAAGATTTTGGATGGCGGTTATGATTTCGTAATTGGCTATTTGCAAAGTTTCGTTAATATCATTCATTAAAGACCGTTTCTATACGCCAAATAAAGATAAACGATTGATTTCTTGATGACAAGAAAGTCTGGAATAATTTCGCGGCTTTGAATCATTTTTATCTTTGTGGTGAAATAAATCTATGGAAACAAAAAATTTGGAAACGGCAACCTTAGCAGCAGGATGTTTTTGGTGTGTCGAGGCAGTTTTTGACGCTTTGCGCGGGGTGGAAGATGTAGTTTCGGGCTATTCGGGCGGACACACGGAAAATCCAACTTATCAACAAGTTTGCTCGGAAACGACGGACACGCCGAAGTTGTGCAAATAAAATTTGACCCCGAAGAACTTTCTTTTCACGATCTTTTGCACATTTTTTTCGCGGTTCACGATCCGACTACTTTGAATCGGCAAGGCAACGACATCGGCTCATCCTATCGTTCGGCGATTTTTTATCATTCCGAAGCGCAATGCCAAACTGCCGAAGAAGTTATCAATAAATTAGATGATGCTGATATTTGGGAAGAACCGATTGTGACGGAAATTACTGAATTTACTTGCCTTTATCCGGCGGAAGATTATCATCAGGAGTATTTTGAAAATAATCCGAATCAACCATATTGTGCAGCGGTGGTCGCGCCCAAAGTAGCAAAATTTAGACACAAATTCTTTGATAAACTCAAAAAATAGTTGAATTATTTCTTATATTGCCTTTCAATCGCCTCAATTTTCCCAACCCGCTTTTTATGACGATCTTCCGAAATTTCGCTCGAAAGCCACGCTTCGACAATTTCTTTGACCTCTGAAAATTTGTTTTGTCCGCTTCCCAAAGTTAAAACATTTGCGCCGTTGTGTTCGCGTGAATTTTTGGCAAGTGCCAGCGCCAAACTTCGCATTCACTCTAAATTGCCTCCAATCTGCAAGCCTGATAAAACCTCTTTGGCAATCGAACACGAACCGCACAAAACTGCAAATTTACTCACTTGAGCGTAATAACTTGGACTCGCGTAGTCAATGACTCCCCAATATCGCAAGCATAAATAGCGACTCCCACCAACTTTTTTGCATCCATTTCTTTTAGGCTATTTAAAAATTCAACTCCAATTCGCCATCCTTTTCACTCACAATCACACTTCCGCCGTCAACCAGTTCACCAAATAAAATCTCATTGGCAAGCGGTTGTTTAATCTTTTCGTGAATCAGACGTGACATCGGACGTGCGCCGTAACGCGCATCAAAGCCATTTTTCGCCAACCATTCTTTCGCCGTTTCGTCCAGTTTGACAACCACTCGTTTTTCAATCAATTGACCGTTTAATTCTTTGATAAATTTATCAACCACGAGTTTTATCACGTCTAAATCCAACGCCTTAAATGGCACCCAAGCATCTAAGACGATTACGAAATTCGGGGGTAAAAGTGCGTTCGATTGCGCCTTTTGCCTGTCCTTTGGTTTCGGATTGATTGCGGAATCCGACTCCACCTGATGACAATTCTCTCGCTCCGGCATTAGTCGTCATAATCAAAATCACGTTGCGAAAATCCGCTTTTTTGCCGTTGTTATCGGTCAAAGTTGCGCGAGTCCATCACTTGCAAAAGCAGATTGAAAAGATTCGGATGCGCCTTTTCGATTTCGTCCAAAACCAAGACCGAATGCGGATGTTTCATAATTGCTTCGGTCAGCAAGTCCGCCTTGGTCAAATCCAACGTATCCAGGGGGCGCACCGATGAGGCGCGAAACGGTATGCGGTTCGGCATATTCGCTCATATCGTAGCGCAAAAATTCGATTCCGAGTTGTTCCGCAAGTTGTTTGGCAAGTTCGGTTTTACCAACTCCGGTTGGACCTGAGAACAAAAATGAGCCAACGGGTTTGGTTTGATGCCCAAGCCCTGCCCGCGAAATTTGAATCGCGTCCACCACCTTTGCAATCGCGTCATCTTGACCGAAAATAACGCCTTTGAGATCATCACGAAGCGTTTTCAATCTGTCTTTTTCATCGGCGACAACTGTTTTCGGCGGAATTTTTGCCATTCGTGCAATCGTATTTTCCACCATTTGCACCGTCACGACAGTTGGACGTTTGTCTTCAGGCAAAAGTTTCATTGCCGCGCCGACTTCATCAATCACATCAATCGCTTTATCGGGCAAAAATCGGTCATTGATATATTTTCCGGCGAGTTCGGCGGCGGTTCGCAAGGCTTCGTCCGAATATTTGACGTTGTGATGCGCTTCGTAAAATCGCTTCAAACCTTGCAAAATTTGATAAGTTTCTTCAATAGTCGGCTCGTTGATTTCAATTTTCTGAAAGCGTCTTGCCAATGCTCGATCACGGTCAAAAGCAGCTTTATATTCGCGTAAGTAGTTGAACCGATACACCTTAAATCGCCTGACGCGAGCGCGGGTTTCAAAATATTGCTCGCGTCCATCGAACCGCCTGAAACCGAGCCTGCTCCGACAATCGTATGAATTTCGTCAATAAATAAAATCGCGTTTTCTTCTTTTTTGAGGTCGTTAATGATGGCTTTGAAACGCTGTTCAAAATCGCCTCGATAACGAGTTCCGGCTAAAACCGCGCCCATATCGAGCGAAAAAATCTTTGGCATCTTTGCAAGACTTCGGGAACATTTCCTTCGCTAATTTTCAACGCTAAACCTTCGGCAAGCGCAGTTTTCCCAACGCCCGGTTCGCCAACATAAAGCGGATTATTTTTCTTGCGGCGGCACAAAACCTGAATTGTGCGTTCAATCTCCTCTTCGCGTCCGATGATTGGATCAATCTCTCCTTGGCAGCTTTTTCCACCAGTTCTACCGTAAAACTTTCGAGCGGTTTTTTGCGTTGTTGCTGAGTTTGTCCGTCAATTTCATCGCTATCAAAACCTTCGGAAATTGTTTCACCCGCATCAATTTTGGAAATTCCGTGCGAAAGGAAATTTAAAATATCAAGCCGCGTAACACCTTGCTGTAACAGAAGATAGACAGCATAACTTTGTTCGGCTTGATAGAGCGCGGCGAGAATATTTCCGCCGTCAACCCGTTTCTGTCCGCTCCCTTCGGCTTGCAAAATCGCGTATTGAATGGTGGACTGAAAGGTCGAAGTCAATTCGGGCATCAGTTGGATATTTTCGGGCATTTTCTCCAAAACTCCGCCAAAATATTCATCCAAAAGTTTGGCGATCTGCTCCAAATTTGCCCCGCAATTGAACAGAACATCCCGCGCTGCTTTGTCATCCAACAAAGCAAAAAGCAAATGCTCCAACGTAACATATTCATGCCGCCGCTTGACTGCTTCGTCAACCGCTAAACTCAATGTTTCTTCTAATTCTCTGGTCAACATATTTTAATAACTCTCTGGATAAATCGTAAAATCAAGTTCAATTCCAATTGAACCGAGCAGTTTCAATAACTCAAGAGGAAAACTGTGTGTCCAAATTACAATATCTTTCAACGGGGTAGAAATCGCAAAATCAATCGAAACATTTTCGACATTTGCGAATTTTACCAATCTTTTCAATTCATTTTTTTCTTTCTTCAGAAAAATAATCACGTCAATAATTTGAGCTTTCAAATCATCAAATTCTGCTTTGCTCACGCCAACATTAAAACCGGAAGTGGTATTGATTCGATTACCCCAAGACTTGGTGCCTTTGTAATAGACTATTGAAGGTTTTAATGAACTCTTTTCGAGAAATTTGTCAACGGCAAAATCCTTACCATCTGCTCTTAAAACACACATAAATCATTTTTTTACTAATTCCTGATTCACCTTTTCCTGCAATCAAAGATTAACCAAAGTTTCCGCCGACACGCCGCGCCGTTCGGCAATGGAATGAAGTTTTGATGAGAGCGTATTTTCCACCGCATAATAAAAAACATCTGATTGCAAATCAACTTCAAAATTCACTTCTTCGGTTTTGTCCCAAACTTCGCCTAAATCGTGCGCGTCCCAATACTCGCCGATTTCTTGATAAGAACTTGCTTTTGAAACTGAACTTTTATTTTCTCCCATATCGTTTCCTTTCCGCGTCAGTCATATCTCTTGCTGACAAAATCAATGTGCGACGGTCTTTTTTATAAACAAAATAACAAGCCAAATAGCGTCCGGGTTTGATTGGTAGTTTTTACGAAATCTTCGGTATCTCTTTTTTCTAACCATTTACGCAAGTTTTCTCTATCTTCATCTGGCAAAGAATCAACAATTTCGATTACTTGTTCCAAATTTGTTTGCATAACATCTCCATTTTACTCACAAAATTCCTTTTTTTAGCAACTGTTTTTCAATTTTCAACCAATCAACCATCCGACCGTCAACCATTGTGGCTTTAACCAAAGGAATATTGGGAGCGATGTCGTCAATGTAAATGTCATCTTCAATTTTATCCAAATTCCATCTTTGAGGATAGATTTTTTGCTCGGTTTGTCGGGAAATATTGATGCCTATCACTTCTTCGTTAAGGTTAATAAAATCAAGGGCTTCTTGCATCGAATCATCTTCAAATTCTACTCTCATCGTATTCAAAATGATGGAGTGTCCAGCATCTTGGAGTTTTTTTATGACCTCAAGCGAGTTTGGACTGAGTTTGCCGATTTGGGGGTAATCGTGTTCGACGACCGTTCCGTCAAAATCAAGATAGATGTTCATTTTACTCTGCTTCAACCGTGCAAAGAAGCGGATACTCCCGCGCTTGGGCTAGATTCATCGCCTTTTCAGCTTTCATTGTAGCAATTTCGTAAGTATAAATCCCCGCTACGCCGATGCCTTTTTCGTGAACATTAAACATAATCGTAAAGGCTTCGGCTTCTTCGCGTTTGAAAACATATTGCAAGACAAAGACCACAAATTCCATGGTCGTAAAATCGTCATTGTGCAAAATGACCTTGAAGAGTTTGGGCTTTTCGAGCTTCTCTTTCTTCTCAGTCAAAATCTCGCTGTCTGATTCAAAATCGGTTAAATTCGGCATACAAAATGAACATCAAATCATCCACGAAGGGACACAAAACAGGCACGAAGTAAAAACATATTTAGTTGGTTAATTCTGAACTTTTCGGATTGTCAAAGCAGGCAACCAAAAACCTTCGTGAAATCTTCGTGTGCCTTCGTGGACAGATTTATTTGGCTAATTCGGAAAGTTCAACATCTTCCAATTTAGTCGGTTTTGCCCCCAAAAATCTTTCGGCTACTTTGGCAAAGCGATAAGCCGCGTCCGTGACATAAAAATGGTCTAAATCGTCGCACAAATGACGTTTGCCTTTTGCCTCATTCGGATTCGCCAAATTTTTCTCTTTCAATAATTCGGCAACTTCCTCAGCACAAGCCTCGCCTGAATCTATCAGTTTAACATTTTCGCCCAGCGTTTGCTGAATCACTTCGCGCAAAATCGGGTAATGGGTGCAACCTAAAACCACCGCTTCCGGCTGAAAATCAATAATTTTAGCTAAATATTTTTTAGCAATCGAACGGGTTTCAGGTTCATTCGTCCAATTTTCTTCTGCCAGAGAGACAAAAAGCGGACAGGCTGTTTGAATAACTTCGGCAGATTCCTTTGCAAGTTTAATAGCTTTTTCGTAAGCCTCGCTCGAAACGGTGGCTTCGGTGGCAATTACGCCGATTCGATTGGCAATTTGGGCGGCTTTTCTCGCGCCGGGACCGATTACGCCAACCACGTCAAGCCCAATCGTTTCACGGATTTTCGGCAAGGCGAGAGCCGAAGCCGTATTGCACGCCACGACCAACATTTTGATTCCGCGTGAAGCCAAAAAGACGGCATTTTCCAGCGCGTAGCGTTCGACTGTGGCGAGCGATTTTGTGCCGTAGGGAACTCGTGCCGTATCGCCGAGATAAACGAAATGCTCATTTGGCAAACGATTGTGCAGAGCGCGATAAACCGTTAATCCGCCAACGCCCGAATCAAAAATGCCGATGGGCAATGTTTTTACTGAATTATTATTTTTAAAAATTTCTTTCATCAAATTGAAAGAGAAGGATATGTTTTGACTAAGCAAAAGTCAAAAAATTTGAGCCTACAAAAACACAAATGCTTGGAAATTATTTTGACTTTGAAAGTCTCATAACGTCCAAGCATTTGTGTTTCTGGGGGAAACAAGTCGGTCTAAAAATTATTATTTCAAGGTTTAAAAAATCAGTAAGCGGTTTCTAAAAGTCTTTCGCCTTGCAGACGACGTAACGCCATCAAAATTACGTTTTCGCTGACTGAAACGCCAAGTTCTTGTCCCATTTCAGCGGCAATTTCCGTGGTGTCTTTGTTGCCATCGCATCTTTCCCAAACATAAGCTGAAGTGGGATTAAGATGAATCTGCGTCTGGTTTAGAATATCTTCGATAAAAAGCTCGCCGGTATCTCGTTTAACTACTAAATCATTTCTTCTCGCAATTGGTTTCATAAAAATCTCCTTCTTGTTAAAACTACTTGCCATCAGGCACAAACCTATAAAGCAATGAGCGTGCCAAACATTGCAAATTTGCCGAAATGCCTGTGTTTATTGAAGAAAACGAAGTTAAGAGTTTTTTTGAGAGTTTGTCGGAAAAAAGAAATCAGTCAGGTTGACCGATAAATTGATTCAATAAGATTGCATTTTGAAATAAGAAATAGTTAGGGAATGGAAGAAACTCAAAATTGAAGTGATGGAGGCGGCGGGAATTGAACCCGCATCCAAGAGTTGTGACCTAGGGAATCTACACGCTTATTCAATTTGCTTAAATCTTGCTATCGGAAAGTGAGCAAATTAACAAAACCTTTCCAAGAGCCAGTCTGACTAAAATCTCGTTCGCGCCCGCAGACGGTCGGCGCAAACCAGTTTGAACTGTGTTATGCCCTGTTCACTCGCTTCAAACTAACTTGTGGCAGGACACTTGTGGCTAGTGTTTAACTAGGCAGCAAGAGCTAATTCTTGATTAGCATTTGTTTTTTGTTCAGTGGTTTAACGAGCTACCAAACAAGCCCGACGTGCATCCAAAGACCTGACTAACCCCTGTCGAAGCCTGTCGCCCCCAACGGTCAGAGAATCAATTCTAACGCTTTTTGAACTGAAATCAAAGGTTGTCTTTATCATTTAAAAATCTTTGGATAAATAATTGAAGCCTGTGCGTATCATTTTCTATAAATTTAATGATGATTGGGTTTAGAGGCGGGCTAGGTCTGCCCACCTGACAACCTTTAGGAACAGCAGGCGACACCTCTTTCACATAATTAACTTTCATTTTTGCGGCATTTAACTGGCAGAAACTTTTAGATTAAATTGATTTTCAGACATTTTCCCAAGTATCAATGAAAAACTAAACCAACAAATTTGGCAATGAGGTCGGAATTTGCTAGGCTTTTATCAGTTTGATGATTTTTATAGCGAGGTATTCCCCTAAATGTTTAGCGATAATTTTAGACGTAATGAAAACGGCAAAAAAAGTATGAGAGGCTCAAAAGCCATCTCGAAACTAGCGGATATTGGTTGGAAAACTTTTCAAAAAGTCAATAAATCCCTCCCCGAAGGTAAATCAATCCAACCGAATTGGGCGGCTGAACCGCTTTTGAAATCTTACGAACGCACCGCGCCACCGCTTGGATTCCCGCGAGAAACCGATTCGCTCTGCCCAACCTGCGTTAAACAAGTGCGCGAAGGTGTGATTGACAAATCAATTCCGCTTGAAATCCTGATGAACTCGCATCCGGGCGAAATCAAAGCGCAAATTGTGGAAGAAGATGGACAAGTTTTGATGAAGAAAACTTGCCCGACACACGGCGAATTTGTGGACGTTTTAGCCACTGATGCAAAGTTTTTGGAGCGTATCGAATCTTTATTTTTCGGACGCGATTTCAAATCGGCGGAAGATTCGCACATCCACAAACACGGCACATCGGACATCAAATACGGACGCGGCGCAGTGCTGACGGTTGACTTAACCAATCGTTGCAATATGATGTGCAACCCCTGTTTTATGGACGCGAACCAAGTTGGATACGTTCACGAACCAACTTTTGAAGACACCAAAGCCATTTTAGACCGCGCCATTTCTTTCAAGCCAAAACGTCAAATCATCATTCTATTTTCGGGCGGTGAACCAACTTTGTCGCCATACTTTTTGGACGCGGTTGCCTACGCCAGCAAGATTGGTTTTTATCGAATTTTAGCCGCGACTAACGGCATTCGTTACGCCGAAGATATTGAGTTTTGCAAGCAAGCAAAGGCAGCCGGACAACACGGCGTTTATTTACAATTTGACGGCGTTTCGGAAGAGAAAAATAAACATCGCGGCGTTGGCAATCTATTTGATGTCAAATTGAAAGCGATTGAAAATCTCGCATCGGTTGGAATTAAAGTGACGCTCGTGACCACGATTGTTAATTCAATCAATAACGATGCGATTGGCGATATTGTTAAATTTGCCGCCGAAAATATTGATAAAGTTCAGACAATTGCTTTTCAACCTGTTAGTTTTACAGGACGCGATGAAGACATTTCCGACAAAGACCGCAAAGAGCAACGCTACACGCTGGCGGGAATGACGCACGATTTGAAAAGTCAGTTAAACGATAGAATTGCGCTTGAACCATTGCGCGATTGGTTTCCGCTAAGTTCTTATTCCGCTTTTACTTCGGTGATGGATATGTTGCAGGGCGCGGACGCTCCGTGGGGATGGTCGTCTTGTAACTGTCACCCGAATTGCGGGATTTTTACGCTCATGATCGTAAATAATAAAACGGGCGAAATGCGTTCATTGTTCGAGTTTTTCAACTACGAACAATTTATGAAAGACGTTGCCACGATTACCGATACGGCTCGCGGGAAAAAATTGACGATGGCACAACTCGGAATGGCGATTATGCGAAATTATGACGCTGAATACGCTCCCGAAGGCTTCCCGATTTCCAATATTTTGAATCTTTTCAAACCGTCTTCAACTACTTCAAATTCGGATAGAAATGACCGGATGAAGCAGGAAAAATCGGACGAATGGCGAGTTCTGTGTGTCGAAGGAATGTGGTTTCAAGACCTTTTCACCTACGATTTCCGCCGAACCGAAATGTGCGTCATCCCCTACGGCACACAAGAGGGCGAAGTTTCATTCTGCGCTTACAATACGGGCGTAGGCTGGCGGCAAATCATTGAAGAAATGCACAAAACCGCATCTTTGGGCGAATGGTATGAAGAACACGGACGACACGCCGTTTATGCGAAAGGCAAAGAAGTTCCGGGAATTGCTAAAACCCGCAGCTTGAGTCTCCCTGTAATTGCCAAAGTTTTGCAGGAAGATTTAGATAAACCGACTGTCACACCATATTTGGTGGATGAAGAAGAAGCTAAGAAGTTTGATAAAGTTGGGGTTTAGGAAGAATCTAAAAGGTAATTTTGTCATTTAGAAATAACAAAATTACCTTTTTTTCCAATCGGATTTTTTGATGCTTACTCCGAAATGTTCAGCAAAGAAGAAAGCATTTTCCAAGTCAAAGCAGTAAAACTCATCTTTTCTTGAAACACCATTATCATCAATCCAACGAATAAAACATCCTTTGTCATTAGTATATTTAATTATTTGAGCTAAAACCACAGAAGTTTTGTCAGAGTTTATTTGAGCCTCATAGATAATTCTTTCTTTCCGGTTTTTGAATTCATCTAGCAAAACGAAGAACTTTTCAAATGCTTTTTCTTCATTACCATTTTCAGAATGAAGTAACATATTTTTCCAGCCTGATGTTCCTTCAAAAAATCCAAGTCTCATCGCAACCCAGTTATGAAAACTTCTTAATTCAACAGCAATCTCTTCATCTTCCAACAATTTAGAGCCTTCTAAATATCCATAAAAGTATCCTCTGAAAACCGTAAGCGAGGTTTCGCCCAAATATAAAGCAGGTCTTTGTCCAATTTCATCAAGCAGATTATAAAATTCTTCTAAATTCATTTTTGTCTTCGGGGCTTTTTATCAGATTGCGTTGGATAGCTTCATAAATTCCGTCTGTTTTGCGTGACAAAGCTACGCCATAGACTTGTTGAAAAAATTCAAGCTCTTGTTTTTCTTGGGGTTTAAGCGTTCCAGCTTGATTTTTGTAAAGTAATTCGCTATGCCGTTGCGATTGTTTTTTCGGCATTTGCAGATTAGCCAAAGCCAAAACTTCTTCATCCGAAAGATTTGCTAAAGGTGTTGCTAAAGTTTGATTTGAGTATTTTTCTTCAACCACATCAACAATCAAATCAATAACTTTGCGCTTTGATTTTTTGGCGATAATTGAAACATCCTGATAAATCTTTTCGGGCAAATTCAACGTAATTTCCATATTTTGGATTTTAGCATAATTCAAATTTGAACTAAAGATTTGGATAAACCGACTGTTACTCCGTATTTGGTGGATGAAGAGGAAGCAGAAAAGTTTGAGAAAGTTGGGGTTTAGAAAATTACTTTTTTATAAGCATTCAAAAATTTTCTCTAACCCTTCCTTCACATTTTCGCCCAAATGCACCCGCAATGCCCGCCTTTCCCGGTCAACCAAAACCTGAAAATCTCCGCGAGCCTGAGCAGATTTGACTACGCCAAAAGTAAATTTTTGTTCGGGAACGGGGAAATCAATCGCGTCATCGGAAGTGATTTGCAAGAAAACGCCGTTATTTGCGCCGCCTTTGTAGCCTTGTCCGGTGGAATGCAAAAATCTTGGACCGAATCCGAGACAAGTTGCGACTTGTTTTTCTTCTAAAATTTGGTGGCGGATTTTTTGCAATAATCGTTCATTTTCCGAATTCATTTCGATATAACCGAGCAAAGCAAAATAATCATTTTCAACAATTCGGCTGAAATGCGCTTTTAGATAATTTGCCAAAGTCTTTGCTTCAACCAACGAATTTAATTCCGCAATATTTTTGTCATCCGAAAATAATTTGATTCCATCAGCTTCAAAAAACGGAGTTTCCTCCGGTAATTCGCCCGTTTGCTCGTATTCTTCGGTAATTTTTCGCGCTTCAATTTTGGCGGATTCAACATCGGGCTGATTAAACGGATTGATTTTCAGAATCGAACCCGCTACTGCCGTTGCAAATTCCCAACGGAAAAATTCTTGTCCGAGATTTTTGACATCGGCAAGTTCAATTCTGACAACAGGTTGCCCTTGCCTTTCGAGCTTGGTTACGGCTTGCATTTCGGTCGAATGGTTGAGAGTCAGATAAACAAACAGGCGATCATTTCCATAGCTTTCTTGCACGACTTCGCGGTCAACGGGGATTATTGAAACGCCATTTTTGCCGGTGCTTTCGGCAATCAATTGTTCAAGCCAAGCGCCCAAATCGTAAATTTCCGGCGAAGTAATAATCGTCAATTTGTCGCGTCCGTGGGCGTGGGCAACCCCAAGAATTGTTCCCAAAACTGCGCCCGGATTTTCGTTTGGATTCTCATTTTTACACGCTGAAACCATTGCATTGGCACGACTTAAAAAATCTTCCATATCCAAGCCCATCGAAGTTCCCGCCGCGATTCCAAAAGGCGAAAGCGCGGAAAATCTACCACCAATTTCGGGATTGCCGAAGAATATTTGACGAAACCCATCGCGCTCGGCAACCGTCTGCATTTTTGAATTTGGATCGGTAATCGCCACAAAATGTTTGCCTGCATTCTCGTGTCCGACTGTTTCTGCCACGCGCTCGTAAAAATATTGTTTGAAACAATTTGGCTCTAAGGTCGAACCTGATTTTGAAGCAACAATGAACAGAGTTTTAGCCAAATTAACTTTGTTTTCCACTGCTTTGACTTGGGCGGGAACGGTGGAATCTAAAATATGAAAATTATTCACGCCAAAGGTAATCGCCAAAACTTCGGGACACAGCGAACTGCCACCCATTCCCAGCAACACAACGCTTTCAAATTGTTTGACATCCTCCGCAAAGTCACGATATTTTTGCAAATCGGCTAATTCCACGCCGACCACATCCAGCCACGCGAGCCATTTTGCCTCGTCTGTATTTGTCCAAACGGTTGCGTCTTTGTTCCATAAACGATTGATTTTGTCGTTACGTTTCCAATCTTCAAATGAATCTTCCACAGCTTGCAAAAGATTTTCGGGTAATGAAAAAGAGAATGAATTTAGCATTTTTTGATTATCACATTTTTAGAAATTGAAGTAAATTTAAGCCTGATAGAGAATACGAAAGTATGGAAAAGCAAACTTTAACCATTGGATTAGCACAATTTGCGCCCGTTTGGATGAAACGTGAAAAGACGATTGAAAAAGCCTTGAGCTATGCAAATGGTGCGGCAAATCAAGGCGCGGAACTTGTTATTTTAGGTGGCGAAGGTTGTGTCGGCGGGTATCCTTTTTGGCTCGAACTAACTGACGGTGCACGATTTAATTCACGCATCCAAAAAGAATTTTTCGCCGAATATTCAAATCAAGCTGTTCAAATTGAGCGCGGAGATTTACGCTCTGTTTGCGAATTGGCGCAGGATAAAAAAATCGCAATTTATCTCGGAATGATTGAAAAGCCCGATAATCGCGGCGAAAGTTTGTATGCGTCGCTGGTCTTTATTGACCAAAACGGCGAGATAAGGTCGGTGCATCGAAAATTAGTTCCAACTTACGAAGAACGGTTGGTTTGGGGAAATGGCGATGGCAACGGATTACGGGTGCATCGGCTCAATGCGTTCACGGTTGGTGGTCTGAATTGTTGGGAAAATTGGAATCCACTTGCGAGAGCCGCGCTCTACGGACAGGGCGAAGATTTTCACGTTTGCGTCTTTCCCGGTGGAATTCATAATGTTGACGTGACGAAATTTATTGCCAAAGAATCGCGTTCGTTTGTAACTTCGGTTTGTTGTTTGATGCGAAAAGAAGACTTTCCAAACGACACGATTCATCTGGATAAAATTTTGGCAAATGCGCCCGATGTTTTGGCAAATGGTGGAACTTGTCTAGCAGGTCCCGACGGCGAATGGATTATTGAGCCTTTTTGCAATGAGGAAAAACTTGTCGTAGCTGAAATTGACCACGCGAGAGTGCGCGAGGAACGGCAAAATATGGATATGGTCGGACATTACACGCGCCCTGATATCTTGCAATTAAAGGTTAATCGGGAGCGGCAAACGGTTGTAAAATTTGAAGATAGTTGATTATGGAAATTGCACAATAATAAAATCAACCTTCGGATTTAATCTCTGCATTGATTTATGACTTGAGGAAAATCCGCCATCCCCGACTACTGCATCCAAATCTTTTTTCGGTGATTTTTCATAGTTTGGATTCAATCTCAAAGTTACTTTTTGACCGTCCCTGCCAAATGGTTTCGCCAGTTTTCCGCCTTTCCAAGAGAGAACCGTCCCTGAATAATCCCATTCAAACCCAGCTAATTCAAACGGTTTTCCATTGAGCCTTTCCAATTCTTTCAGCCTCGTCCCTAAACCTACACCATTATTTATTTTCCAGAGGCTTTTTTCACCATAAAACTGAATAAAATCGGGCGATTTTTTCCTTTGTTTATCTTTCCAGACTATTTCGATTTTTCTTTTCTCATCGTTTGGGAAAACAACAGTTCCCGGTAAGGTCTCGCCTTCACCCAAACCAACTTCAGTATCTTTGACATTATTCTTGCCGTAAATTTTTTTGAGATCAGCCTCGCTTGTTCGAGCCGTTATCGCCCCAAATTTGACGTTAGGAATAATTGTATAAGAAAGTTGGGCAAATGAATTGGTTACGCCGATTAAGAAACAGATGCCGAAACAGATGCAAAATTTGTTGATTATTCTCATTTTCATATCGAAAAGACGACTTGAGTTAAAATATTTTGCGGTTATTTTGAAACCAAACAGCAGTTTTGGAAGAACAATGTTTTGTTGTTTTTCCATCAAATTTCCAGTAAAGTTGCCAACAAGAAAAATTTATAATGAGCCTTTTAAATTCAATCGTCAAAATTTATCTCAACCGCGAGAAGTATAAAAATAGTTTGCGTGAGGTTTCGTTTGAAGAAAAACAATCGGGAATTATTTCCGAACCACCCGCAAATATTGCTAAAAAAGGCACTTTTGAGAAAATTGAAATTGAAGGCACAAAAGCAACTTGGTTTAATAAATTCAATGAAAGTAGCGGAGTCTTAGTTTTTTTACACGGTGGAAGTTACACTTCAGGACCTTACAAAGAACATTGGGAATATTTTGCTGATATATGCCAAAAAACCGAAATGGCGGGGCTTTTGATTGATTATAAACTCGCTCCGCAAAATCCTTTTCCAAATGGATTAAACGATGTCATTGCAATTTTGAAAAGTTTGAATCTGCCAAATTATTTTCTACTTGGTGATTCGGCGGGGGCGGGATTAGCGGTTGCAACTTGTTATAAATTGAATGAGTTAGGCGAACAGTTGCCGAAAAAATTGATTCTGATGTCAGGCTGGTTTGATGTCACGCTCGAAAATCTAGCTATCAAATTAAACGCAGAATCAGACGTGATGCTCACTTACGAAAGTCTTGGCAAATCGGGAAAAGTTTATGCCGGAAACGAAAATCCTAAGCATCCATTTATTTCGCCAATTTACGGTGATGTTTCAATTTTACCGCCAACGCTTATCCAAATCGGCACAAACGATATGCTTTTGTGGGATAATCGCAAGTTTTATTTGAAAATGCTGGACGCAAAAATCGAAGCGCAATACGAAGAATACGAAAATACTTTTCACGATTTTATGTTGGTTGGATTTTTGTCCGAAGCAAAAAAGGCGCGGAAATCTCAAGTTGGGTTTTTGAAGAATTTTTAACGCAAAGACGTAAAGGTTTTAAAACAGATTTCTCTTTTTTTCGTGTATTTCGCGTCCTTTAGCGGGCAAAAAAAATCTTTTGTCTTTTTCTGAGTCGTGCATTTTCTCTAAATCACTTGTAAAATCGGCGTATGAAAATATTGCCGATTTTAATTTTGCTCGTTGTTTTCAGTTCAATTGCTTTTGCCCAAAATTGTTTGGAAACTGCGAAAATTGTTGCTCCCGTCATTTCTGAAAATGCCAAAAAGGTTTATGAAACGAAACTTGCCGAAGCGAAAACTGATTATGACAAAAACCCGAACGCTGATGCGGTAATTTGGCTTGGACGCAGAATTGCTTATTTGGGAAACTATAAAGAATCAATCAAAATTTTCTCGGACGGCATTACCAAATTTCCCAAAGATGCGCGGTTTTATCGTCATCGCGGACATCGCTACATCACAATTCGCTGTTTTGACGAGGCAATCAAAGACTTTGAACTCGCGGCAAAACTCGTCAAAGGCAAGACAGATGAAATTGAACCCGATGGATTGCCGAATGCAAAAAATATTCCGACTTCGACTCTGCAATCAAACATTTTTTATCATCTCGGCTTGGCTTATTATGTTCAAGGCAATTTCAAAAAAGCCTTGAACGCATATCAAAAATGTCTCAAAGTCTCGAAAAATAATGATATGGCAGTTGCTACAATTCATTGGATTTATATGACTTATCGGCGTTTGGGTAAATTGAAAGAAGCAAACAAAACGATTGCAACAGTTGAAGACAATCTCGACATTATCGAAAATGACGATTACTACAAACTCATCAAACTCTATCAAGGCAAACTTAAACCCGAAGATTTATTCGCGCAAGATGCGAATACTCTGGGCAACGCTTCGGCTGGCTACGGTGTCGGAAATTGTTTTTTGTATAACGGCAAAAAAGATGAAGCAATGAAAATCTTTCGCCAAATTACGGCGGGAAATCAATGGTCGAGTTTTGGATTTATTGCGGCTGAGGCAGAATTGAGAAGATAAAAGTTTCGGAAAATTACTGCGCGCTCTTTGGTATGTAATAAGTTTTGAGAGAAGGCGAGATGACAATTTAGGCAGACACTTACGAAAACTACGACAGTTATTTGTGTTATATTGACGGCATCAAATGTTTCGCCAACGAACATCGTTTCGGTAGCATCGTAGTTGAGGTAGTGAAAGTTTGAGTAGAAAACTCCTTATGTTTAAGACAAAGAAATGTCCAATTTGTTTTAGAAAAATTAAAAAGTCTTTTCGTTACCCAAATTATATTTGTTCAGATTGTAGTTTGCGTACTTCTGATGAAAATGGTCGTTTATTGAGTTTTTACAATGTAAATTTATCAGGCGGATTTTGGGGACATTATGTTGATACGAAAGAGATTTATGAAGGTCATACTTGCTATATTGACGATGTAAAATGTTACGCTGATGAAGCCCATTTTGGCGGCATTGTTATCGAAGTTGATAAAAAAACAGTTAGAAGATGGTTAGTAATGAAAAGAGGTAGATGTTTTGAAAAAATTGACAAATATTTCCAAGAATATGAAAAAAACAAGTCCAAGCAAAAATAAATTCAAAATCCAACTATTTTTTCTGTTCCTACTGCTGTTCAGTCAAAGCGTTTATTCGCAAACATTTGAAAATGGTTATTACCGTTTAACGACACAATGGCAAGGCGAAAGTAAATCTTTAGATGTCATTAACGACGGTGCAAATAACAAATTGCAGTTAGCCAATACAGGTAATTTCACCGGACAATCTTGGAAAATCACATCTGTCGGCAACGGTTATTACCGATTAACTACACAGTGGCAGGGTGAGAGCAAATCGTTGGACGTAGTGAACGATGGTGTCAATAACAAATTACAATTAGCCACAACCAGCAATGCTTCTGGACAATTTTGGAAAATCACCTCAGTTGAAAATGGTTATTACCGATTAACTACCAAATGGTTAAGTGAGAAAAAATCTTTAGATATAGTCAATGACGGCACAAACAACAAGTTAAAATTAGCGAATACGGCTAACGTCAGCGGACAATTTTTGGAAAATTACAAATCTTTCATCAGAGACAGCAACGCCTGTAACAATTCAAAATTTTAAGGAGATGTTTTTGTCCGGCTTTAAGATAATGGTCAATCCGAAATTGGTAGGTAAAGAGGAAACGAATGAAGCCTTAAAGATACTTGCTGACAGATTGGAGTTAATCACAACCATACTAAAACCCAAACATTTGCAACAATTAAAGAAAGTTCCAATTTGGATAGAATATAAAAAGACTACGGGAGGAATGGTCTATCATCCTTCAAAAGATTGGCTGGTAAATAACGGTTATCCGGCAGAAATGGAAAAATCTATTGAGATTAGTAATGTCAGACATTTTATTGATTGGCAGGGCGACCAACCCTTTATGGTCTTGCACGAATTAGCCCACGCGCACGATGATTTAAACCTTGCAGAAATGCAGGACAAAATCAATCTGGCGTATCAAAGCGCGGTCTCCAGCGGAAAATATAATAGCGTGACACATATTAACGGCGCAAAACAACGGCATTATGCGCTGAACAATAAAGCCGAATACTTTGCCGAATTAACCGAATCATATTTGGGGAAAAATGACTTTTATCCCTTTACCAAAGACCAATTAAAACAGTTTGACCCGACAGGTTATAAACTAATGCAAGTCGCGTGGGAATAAAAAATAATGAGAAAAACGAATCCTAACGAGATAAAGTCAAAAGTCAAAAGTCAAAAGTCAAAAGTCGAAAGTCCTTTGGTCTCTGTAATTATGGGTTCAACCTCCGATTGGGAAACGATGAAAAACACCTCAGATATTTTGACCGATTTCGATGTTCCGCACGAATGCAAAGTCGTTTCCGCACATCGCACGCCCGATTTATTGTTTGAATTTGCAAAAGCGGCGGAATCTCGCGGCATCGAAGTCATCATTGCGGGCGCAGGTGGCGCGGCACATCTGCCCGGAATATGTGCGTCCCAAACGGTTTTGCCCGTTCTCGGCGTTCCCGTCCAAAGCAAAGCGTTATCGGGAATGGATTCGCTTCTTTCAATCGTCCAAATGCCCGCCGGAATTCCCGTCGGAACTTTGGCAATCGGCACGGCTGGTGCAAAAAATGCGGCACTTTTGGCAATTTCGATTTTGGCAAATTCAAGACCTGAATTGCGGGGGAAGTTGAGGGAATTTAGGGAAAAGCAGACGCAGACGGTTTTGGATGCGGAATTAAGTTGATTATGACTCCGAAAGAAATCACTCAAATAATCGAAAAAGAAATCAACGGTGATTGGTCAATTTCAAATCATCACTATTGCGACTTGAAAAAATGTTTGGTGCGCCCGAAGAAGAGAAAGTTACAATTTGGCAGTGAATTAAAAGACGCTTGGATTGTGTTGGAAGAAAATCTTGAAACGCTCGAAGGCTTTAAAGTTTTTTTTGATGAGGAAACTAAAAAATTTGGACTAGCGATGCACTCACAATCAAGTTCATTCAGCTACGCTTGCAATTTTCACGACACATTTATTGCGGCTTTCAAATCAATGTAAATGACTGTTTCTGAAATCATCAAAACCCTCGAATCGCTCGAAAATCCTGCCAACATCGCGGGAATGGCGCGGTTTGGGATTGTCACCAAAAAGGCTTTCGGCATTTCTGCGCCAGTCCTTAAAAATCTTGCCAAAGAAATTAAAAAGCAAACAAATGACCGACATAAACTTGCACTCGAACTTTGGGAAACCGAAATTCACGAGGCACGGGCAATTGCTTTTTTGATTGATAATCCAAAAGAAGTTACCGAAAAACAAATGGATGATTGGGTCAAAGATTTTGATAATTGGGCGATTTGCGATTCGACTTGTGGAACTCTTTTTTGCAAAACCGAGTTTGCTTACAAAAAGGTTTTTGAATGGTCGGAGCGTGAAGAAGAATTTATCAAACGCGCCGGAATCGTTTTGATGGCGTGGCTCGCCGTTCACGATAAAAAGGCGGACGATGAAAAGATTGTTCAATTTTTGCCAATCCTTGAAAGTAAAGCAGATGATGAGCGAAACTTCATCAAAAAAGCCGTTAATTGGTCGCTTCGTCAAATTGGTAAACGCAATGTTCACTTGAACAAACTCGCCATTGAAACCGCCGAGTGCATCAAAGCCCAAAACACAAAATCAGCGCGTTGGATTGCGGCGGACGCTTTGCGCGAATTGACAAGTGAAAAAGTAAAAGAAAAACTTAAAAGTAAAAGATAGACGTGCGTTTTATTAAGTGGTATAAACATATTGCAAAAATCAAAAATCTAATCGGAGAGCATATTTTATGTCTGCAAGAATAGTTTGTTTTGCCTTTTCTTTGGTATTGTTTTTTACTTTTTTAGCCGCCGCACAGCAACTAAAACTTGAAGAAGTTGTTTCAAAACATACTGCGTCTATCGGAACGGTAGAAAAGCGTAAAGAGTTGAAAAATATGATGTTACTCGGCTCTAGTGAGTTTCGTTCAAAACTTCCTGAGCGTAAATCTTTCGGAAAAGTAGCGATTGTTTCAGATTCATCAAATCTGCTTTTTATTTCGAGTTTTTTAGCAGATAGCTATCCATTTGAAAAAATCGGCTTTTTTGATGGCAAGACAAACATTCCTTTTATAACTCCCGGAGTTAGGTCGCCTTTAGGAGATTTTCTGTGGGAACATTCCAGCATTCTCAAAAGCGGGCTTTTTTTGGGAAGTATGTCTTTAAATTGGAGTTTTTTAGAAGAAAATTTGAAGAAAGGTAGAATGAATCTTGCCGGAACAAAGAAAATAGACGGTCGAAAAACACACGTTGTCGAATATTATCCTGAAGGAACTTCCGACTCATTTAAAATCCGACTATTTTTTGATGCTGAAAATTTTCAACATATTCGCTCTCATTATCGAGAAGAGTTTGCCGGTAAACAGCCCACCTTTGGAGTGCTGGGACAAAGCAGCGGTTTTGTATTGGAATTGACAGAGATTTTTAGTGATTTTAAAAACTACGAAGGCATAACATTACCTAGTGTTTCAAAAGTTCATTATATGGGTTCGAACAGTAAAGGAACTTACGAATACGATTGGATTTTTAAAGTGACTGAGATTAAATTTAACCAACCTCTCGAAGCAGGATTCTTCAATTTTTAATTAACATCATTTGTGGCAAAAATAACCCCTCCAAATTCAACTATCGGCGTTTTCGGGAGCGGACAGCTTGGACGTATGTTTGCCATCGAAGCGCGAAAAATGGGCTATCGGGTCGCAACCTTTTCGCCTGAATCCGACACGCCTACCGGGCAAGTTGCCGACATTGAAATTACTGCACAGTATGAAGATTTAGACACAGTTGCCAAGTTCGCCAAAAGCGTTGATGTCGTCACGTTTGAATTTGAAAACGTCCCGTCCGCTTGCATCGAAACCGCTTCAAAATTTGTCCAAGTTCACCCGAAAGGCGAAGTTTTGCATATTACCCAAAACCGTCTGCGAGAGAAAAAATTTTTAGCTGAAAACGGTTTTCCTGTCACGCCATTTAAACACATCAAAACCCTGCAAGACTTTGAAAATGCAACGTTTCCCTCTGTTTTTAAAACTGCCGGATTCGGTTACGACGGCAAAGGTCAAGCCAAATTAAAATCCACCGCAGACATTGAAACGGCGTTTGCAAATTTGAAAAATCAAGAAGCAATCCTCGAATCGTTTGTCGAATTTGAAAAAGAGGTTTCCGTTGTTTGCGCCCGTGATGCACAAGGCAATTTTGCTCATTTCGGCGTGATTGAAAATGCTCACGCTAATCATATTTTGGATGTCAGTTTTGCCCCTGCGATAGTTTCGGAAAAAGTCTTTAACGAAGCGGTTGAAATTACGCGAAATATTGCTGATAAATTTGATTATGTCGGGACAATGTGCGTTGAATTTTTTTTAACCAAAGACGAAAAATTACTCGTCAACGAAATTGCCCCGCGTCCACATAATTCGGGACATTTGACGATTGATGCTTGCGTTACCAATCAGTTTGAGCAGCAAGTTCGAGCAGTTTGCGGTCTTCCGCTTGGCTCAACCGAATATCTGAAACCTGTGGCAATGATTAATTTATTGGGTGATGTTTGGCAAAATGGTGAACCAAATTGGATAAATGCCTTAGAGATTCCCAACATAAAACTCCATCTTTACGGCAAAGCCGAACCACGAATCGGACGCAAAATGGGACATTTAACAGCATTGGCTGAATCTGTGGAAAAAGCTGTGGAAAACGTTAAACAGGCGAAAAAGAGTTTGTTCGAAAAAGTTTGAAATTTTCCTTGCTAATGTCCAAAAAAACAGGAGCGGAAAAATCGTCCTTTGTGAAAGCTACGGCAACAAAAAAATTGCGGAGTTGGAATCGGTCAAAGGGAAATAAAAACTCGACCAAAACAGGTTGGAAAAGCGGTGGCAAGATCGCTTTTTTATTTTCTGCCTGATACAATTTTCTGAAAAAATCCGAGTTAGAAATTGTGGACAGTCTTTAGTCAAGTATGAACAAGTTTCGGATTGACTTCACTTTCAATAAGTAGTAAAACATCAGAAAGTCTTAAAAATCCGCCAAAAATATTTCAAGAGGAGAAGAAGTTTAATGTTGAAAAAAGTCTTATTTCTCGGAATTAGTTTTCTACTATTTCTGAATTTAGTTGTTATAAATTCGGTTGCCCAGGGTCCCATTGATGTTTCAGGAGAAATTAACGGCGCACCATATCGAATCGTTGTTCCGGCAACTTGGAACGGCACTTTACTCGTTTATGGACACGGTTATCGGGATAAAGCTGACCACCCGGGCGAGGTTGATAACCGAAACGCCGATATTGCGCCAAGTCCGGCATTGGCAACTGCTTTGCTTGGACAAGGTTATGCGCTGGCAGGTTCGGCTTACAAAGACAATGGTTGGGCAGTCGAAGAAGGTGTGCATGACTTAAAAGATTTGACAGTTTATTTCCGCGCCCATATTGCCAAACCTAATCGCACAATTGTTTGGGCTTTTTCGATGGGAACGGTTATTACTTTCAAAAGTATGGAGCAATTTGGCGGAATCTATGATGGAGCATTATGTGCGTGTTCAGTTGGGGCAGGAACCACCCAATCGTGGGATTCGGCGGGGGATTTAACCCTGGCATATCAAACCGTTTTTGGGATGCCACCCTCTTGGGGAACGGTTGGCGATGTCCGCGATGATGTTGATTTTGAAACCGAAGTTTTTCCAAAACTATTTACCGAAGTCAGCAGTCCGGCAAATTTCCCTAAATTTGAGTTTTTACGTTTGGTTGTTGGCACTCCGGGACGCGGACTTGTTCCTCCTCCGCCTCCGAATTTTTATCCGGGCTGGTTATTTACCGATATGGCTTTTGCGACCGAATATCGTTCAGAAATAGAACGTCGAGCGGGCGGACCGATTGTCCAAAATCTCAATCGTAATTACGGTTTGACTGCTGCGGAAAGAGCTTATTTGATGGGATTTGGAATTCCATCTGCCCAAATTGACAGTTGGCTTAATACGATGAATGGACAAAGAAATATCTCTGCGCCACCGGCAGCTCGAAACTATCTGGAACACAATGCTAATTATTCAGGTAAAATTAAGAATCCAATTTTGACGATTCACACGCAGTTTGACCCGCTAGTTACTGTTTCTCACCAATTTGTATATGCCAATACCGTGCAAAATGCCGGACGCGGCAATCTGCTTTTTCAAACTTACACCGATGGCAACGGTCATTGTGCTTTTACCGGACCGCAATTGATAACTGCGGTAAGTGCCATCAATAATTGGGTGGCAAACGGGGTAAAACCAAACGCGACAACATTTCCGGCAGCACTTGGTTTCTTGCCGGGATTTGTTCCGCCACCGATGAATCAACCATAGTAAATTTTGATTTGATGGATAAAAAGAGGACGTGAGAAATCACGTCCTTAATTTTTTGAATTCAACTTTTGACTTAAAACTTGAGAGTTACATTTTGCCCGTCAAGCACCAGATTGTTGCCTGTAATCGAATCAATACGGCGACCATTGTATTTGATTTCAATTTCACCGCTGGCATTTGCCTGACCCGAATTTTCAACCGTAATTCGCAAAGTGGTTTGGTCAAAATAGGTCAGTTTTCCGCTAAAAGTGACTCCGCCCGTGATTCCTGCAACCGTCACATCTGCGCTTCCGTCCGTCTTAACCCCAACATTTGCACGAATCAGAAATGTATTGTTTCGTCCTTCAATTTGAATTGAACCCGTTCCGAATTTTGAAAGACTCAGAGTTTGTCCGGTAATTGCGGTTGCTGTTTGGCGTGATTGGACAAGGGTAAGTTGAACATTGTCGGTCGGATTCCCTTGCGTCAAAACTCCGACATTTGTATCGGTTGTCCACGCCAACTTTCCATCAATGGTAATTTCTGCCCGCAATGAATAACGGCGGTTTAAGTCAATTTGATTGCGGTTGTAGCCTAATTCAAAAGGAATCGGCACTTGACGATTATTACTGCTGAAAGTTGTTTCGGAAATTGGAGTTGCAGATGTTTCGGCAACTGACGCATCAAATAGTTTTACCGTAATACTCGCATTACTTGGAAGCGCAATTCTTTCCCGATAAGAAACCGTTCCGCGTAAAATACTGTTATTTTGTTGATTGCCACCGCCGGTTGAAACCAAAGTAATATCAACATTATTTGAAGTTCCTTGATTTAAAACAGGATAAGCCGTTTCAGTTCGGGCGACAGTTCGATTGTTTGAAACCATTTCCGCCTGAATCGCATAGCGATTGCGTTGATTTATTTTGCTTGGCTCATATTTCAATTCATAGTTAATTGGAAATTGTTGAGTATTACTGACTTCGATTTGTTGTTCAGCAATTACAATTGGATTAGCATTTGTTTGAGTCGTATCAACTAAACGAAGCGTGATAGTGGAATTTCGTTGCCGTCCAAATCTCGGATTATAGTTAATTTTGCCGGAAATAACGCTTTCGCTTGGGTTCTCCGGCTCATTCTGATTTTGACAAGTTGCTTCGGTATTGACATCGTTTGCCGCTACCCGACCATTAGTAATTGTGTAGAAAACAGAGCTTGTTTGCGAAGGACAACACAGCGCATCGCTCGAAGTATAACGGGTAAATTCTGCCGAAATATTGGTCGGGCTATTCAAACGAGCTTCGCTCAATGCTCCATCTGTCCGTGCATTCATCACGGTTGGCGAAAGCGTTCCCGCAAATTTATTACTCACGAAAATAAATGTGTTGAATTGATTCGGGCGACACATTCCGTCAAGGCTCGCCATTCCGTTAATTAGAGTAACTGCACCGTAAGTTTGTGATGCGCCAAAAAGCGACCAACCGGCGCGGGTAACTGCTCTATCAGCAATGCTTTCAGGATTGCGGACGGCATCAGGACAACGCGCAATCGTTGGTGCATCGCCCGTTGAACGCGGCGCAGTTGGCACAACTCCAATGGTCGAATTCCAATTTGTTAAAGGACGATCAAGCCACGAAGTTTGGGCTAAAACGCCACTTGCCATCATTAAAGTCGTAAAAAATAAAGTAAATAATTTAACTTTCATATTTGTTCCCCCAGCTATTTTTATTGTTATTGATTTTTGAAAATTCCAAATTGATTGATGCCAAATTTATACTGTCGAGTTGGCAAAAATATTGCAAACAAAAAACTTCCAGACTTTCACAGTTTGGAAGTTTAGATTTTTGTTGCAACTTTTCATAAAATTTTTATGTCCCGTCATCGCCAATTGCCTCAACCGGACAAGCATTCATTGCTTCTTCGCAGAGTTCTAATTCTTCATCGGTTTCAGGCTGTTTATAGACAAATGAATAACCGTTTTCATCATAACGAGTAAAGTTCTTTGGCGAAGTATCACGGCAAACATCGCAATCAATACATTGGGAATCAACGTAGAATTTACCTTTTTTATTTTCGGGTAATTTTTCTTTAACTTCCGCCATTTATTTAACTGTTGCGAGACATTCAATCTCAACCCGCGCACCTAAAGCCAATCCGTTTACGCCCAAAGAACTGCGAGCAGGCAATCTATTTTTGAAAAAGGTGACATAAACTTTGTTCATCTCCGCCCATTCTTTCATATCGGCAATCATCACCGTGCATTTGACCACGTTGTCCATCGAAGAGCCTTGTCTTTCGAGCGCGGCTTTGATGTTTTCCAACGTCTGTTTAGTTTCCTGTAAAATTCCGCCCATCACGAGTTTTCCCGAAGCGTCCGTCCCGATTTGTCCCGAAAGATAAATTATATTTCCAACCCGCACCGATTCGGAAAACGGATAGCCTTTCAAAGTTTCGGACGATAAATATTCGACTTGGCTTCGTTCGTATTTTGGCGGAATCGGATTATCAGGAGTTTCGGCTTGCCAAAAAATTGAAATTACCCACCAACGCGTTCCATCGAAAAGAAGCTGAAAACTATTGATTCCGCGCAAGAAAGGTTTTTCGTCATCTTTTTTACGACGCGCTTCGTAGGTTGAAAAGGCGTGGACAATATTGCCATAATTATCAGTTTTACGGGCAATCTCTTTTTCGTAAAAACCATCTTTGGCAAAAATCGGCTCGACTCGTTTGATGTAATCTTCAGGTGTTAAAGGATTTGCCCCGAAAATTTTGGTTTCAGGATTCTTGCTGGTCGGAATCAGCCGTGCCTCTTTGTAAAAAAGCGTGCGAAATCTATCCCAATCGCGTTTTTGTCCCGGGTCGCCCGAAATTACGTCATAAACGGCTTTCATAATCGCGTCAACCGAAGCAACATCGGCAGGATTCGCGGGTTTAATTTCGGTTGGTTGTGCCATAATATTTTGAAAAATAAACAAGCCAATAATTATCGTCAAAAATTTAGTCATCATTTCTTTTCCGTCAAATCAATCATTCTTTGTAAAGCAACTAAGGCAAAATGTTTGGTTTCATCATCAACCACAATTTCGTTGACCACGTTTCCATCCAACAGATTTTCCATCGCCCAACACAGATTTTGCGGCGCGATTCGATACATTGTCGCGCACATACACAAATCAGGGGCGAGAAGTTGGATATGTTTGTCAGGAAAGCGTTTAGCCAGCCGATTAACCAAATTTATTTCTGTTCCGACCGCCCATTTCGTTCCGCTTTCGGCCGCTTCGATCGTTTTAATAATGTAAGAGGTTGAGCCGTTCAAATCTGATTTTTCGACCACTTCAATCGGACATTCGGGATGAACGATAACCTTAATCCCTTCAACGTCTGCGCGGACTTTATCAACGTGCCAATCTTTGAAACGCCCGTGAACCGAGCAATGCCCTTTCCACAAAATAACTTTCGCGTTGTGCAAATCTTCTTCCGAATTTCCGCCGAGTTCCAAATGCGGATTCCACAAAACCATTTTATCGAGCGGAATTCCAAACTTTGCGCCCGTATTTCTGCCGAGATGCTGATCGGGAAAGAAAAGCATTTTATCGAATTCTTTCAAATAATGATCAAACAAAGGAACAGCGTTTGACGAAGTGCAAACAACGCCTTCATTACGTCCGCAAAAGGCTTTAATCGCCGCAGTTGAATTCATATAAGTTATTGGCGCAACTTTATTTTTCAACACACCAATTTCTCGCAATTGCTCCCAACAATCTTCAACTTGGTCAACATTTGCCATATCAGCCATCGAACAACCTGCGCCCAAATCCGGCAAAATAACGTGCTGAGAATCTTTGCCGACAATATCAGCCGATTCCGCCATAAAATGCACACCGCAAAAGACGATATATTCGGCATCGGTTTGGCTCGCCATCACCGAAAGTTGATACGAATCGCCCGTCAAATCGGCGTGTTTGATAACATCATCGCGTTGATAATGATGACCGAGAATAACGACTCGCTTGCCGAGTTCTTGACGTGCAAACTCAACCCTTTCAGCAATTTCGGCATCGTCCATCACTAAATAATCTTCAATTTTTCTAACTTCTTCTAAAACGGCTAACATATTTTTTGGTAAAATTTCAGATTCCAGATTTCAAATTCCAGATTGAGCCACGAGCTAATTTGGAATTTGAAATCTGGAATCTGAAATTATCGTTCTACTGTTTCGTGAATCAATTTTATCCACTCGAAACTTTTCATTTCATTAGCAGAAAAAAGCAAGTTTGTGACAGTTTGATTTGAAACTTTCGACAAACAGATGCTTTCTTCAACTTCAACATATTCGGCATTTTGCAGACGATAAAAGGTAACTTTGTCCCCGTCAAAACGCCAAACTTCTTCGATTCCGAGGTCTGAAAAGATTGGGAATTTCGGCAATGAACCATGCGTGATGTCAATTTCCACCACGAGTTCGGGCGGCGGGTCAATGGTCAAATCAAGTTCATTTTTAGCTCGCACAAGGTCCGCATTTTTGAAATAAAAGGTTGCGTCACCTTCAAACCCTTTTTTCTTTTTTTCTTTGCGAAAAGTAGTAGAAGCCGCACCAACATAATCAATTCCCAATGCCAATGCTAGATTAGTAATTATTTCAGATAATCTTTGTTTGATTTTTTCATGTTGATACCCAAGCACCATAATTTCTAAATCTCCATCGCAATACGAAAAATGTTTATTGCTAACTTCCTCGTGTTCGCTCAAAATTCTTTCGTAAGTTTCCCAACTGATGCCGTGCAAAATCACTCTTTCGACCACATCCGTAAAATTATTTGGAACTTTTTCTAAAACGGCTGACATAGTTTTCAAAAACTCCTCATACGCGATCCAATTAGAGAATACGCAATAATAGGATAATGAGCAAAGCATTACCAAAAATCAAGGAAACGGAAGCAGAAATTTGACGATGTGGTTTTATTTTAGCGGGTTTAGCAGGCAATTCTCAATGCTTCAAACGACTTTGCCATAACCCGATAGTTTTAAAACACTTGAATTCAAAATCTTTATCAAGTATTCTTTGGCTGATATTTACGGCAGAGAGGAGCTACCCCGATGAGTGATGCAAGCGTCCGTCCGATTAACAAAGAAATTCTTGGAATGGAAGGCACTAATAATTTAATCCTGCAAACCATTCCGGCAATCAATATTATCAATCCGGCTTCATTTCGAGCGGGTGATAAAACTAATGTTTTTACTTACAGTTTTGTTGCTTCAAAGGCTGCCAGACTCGGTATTTTTGCGGCTAAAAAGAATAATGTCGAGCGGGCGGTGATGATGCTCCTTCCCGAAAGCAGTAAACCTGACGGACTTTTAATTTGCATAACTCACGGCTTTGCTCAAGCCGCCCACGCCTTAGAACCACTAGGTTGGGCTAATCCTCTTTCAGGCAAGTTTGTAGAATTTGCCTTACTCAAACATATTATCAATCGTTGGGGCGCGCAAATGCTTGCCTCTCGAAAGAATTTGGCTTTGGTCTATATTCTTCGAGCAAAAGGGGCAAGTGAATTAGGTCCATTTGCCAATGACGGTGCATTTTTTATGGAAGTTATGAAGCAGATTGCCGATCTTACTAATAATGCCTTTTCATATCAAAAAGCAGAGGCTTTTACTTTCAGTAGCGGAATAGTGGATTTTAATAACTTCATTACTTCAGTTGGAAGTCATATCCCAATAAACGCCGTCTATGCTATTGATCCCGTTCATTCGTTAAATATTACTAATCCCTCCGGCGGAATCAAAAAGCAATATGCCAGCGGGACGGCGGGCGGACTTTACCCCGGTTTTGAGCCGATGATATTGGAGCGGTGGCAAAACGAAGCCCGCTTTGAAATGCACAAGGTTGAGGGAAGATTTCAATATTTGCACAATCATTGTATGCCGATGTATTGTTTGCATCTGGCTCTCGAAACGCCATAGACAATTTCGTATCCAAATCAATTTGACGTGTCTAATTTTTGCAGGGAAAAACGTGCCACTTTGGGTTTCGCGTGGTCGTCTTGCTGATTGTGATTGGTGTTCAACCCTTCAAAAGGTGCGAAAACAAATCACAGAAGTGTAGAATCACAAAGTCAGAACAGGAAGCGGTAGCGACCTGATTAATTTATGTCTGAAATTTACGATTTGATTGTGATTGGCGGTGGGTCGGCTGGCTTAGTGGCGGCGGGTGGCTCGGCACTTTTGGGGGCAAAAGTTGCCTTGATTGAAAAAAATAAACTCGGCGGGGATTGTCTTTACACGGGTTGCGTGCCATCGAAAACTCTCATTCGTTCGGCAAAGTTTGCGGCGGAAATGAAACGAGCCGAGAATTTGGGATTTCAGATTCCAGATTCCAAATTTCTCAACAATGATTTTGCCTCAATCACCAATCGAATCCAACGAATTATCGAAATCATTGAACCTCACGATGCGCCCGAAGTTTTTGAAAAGATGGGTGTTAAAGTGATTTTCGGGAACTCCCAATTTATCTCGTCAAGCGAAATGGAAATCGTTTTACGAAACGGTGAAAAGCAAGTTTTGAAGGCGAAAAGATTTTGTATTTCGACCGGCTCACGTCCATTTATTCCGCCGATTGAAGGTTTGCGGGAAACGGGTTTTATCACCAACGAAGAGGTTTTTCATTTAACAGAATTGCCGAAAAAATTGGTCGTTTTAGGCGCAGGCGCAATCGGTTTGGAACTCGGACAATCGTTTGCCAGACTCGGCTCAAAAGTGACGATTATTGAAATGGCTGATCGCGTGTTAATCAAAGAAGACGAAGAAGTTTCGGCTTTGATGGAAAAGATTTTGCGTGATGAAGGCTTGGAGATTTTGACCAAAACTAAAGCCGTTAAGTTTCGCAAAACTAAAAATAAAAAAATTGTCGTTTGTGAAAATGACGGCAAAACTTTTGAAATAGAAGCAGACGAAATACTGTGGCAGTCGGGCGACAAGCAAATGTCGAAAATTTAGGACTCGAAAAAGCGGTTGTAAAATTTGACCAAAAACAGATTTTTACCGATCAATATTTGCGAACCTCAAACAAAAATATCTCGGCGGCGGGCGATGTGACCGGGCATTTTCAGTTCACGCACACGGCTGATTACGAAGCCCAACACGTTATCCAAAACGCCTTTTTATTTTATCCGCTGACGAAAAAGATTGATTTTTCGGTCATTCCTTGGGCAACTTTTACCGAGCCGGAAGTGGCACGAGTTGGAATGACTGAAACGGAAGCAAAACAAAAATATGGCGAAAAAGTAAAGACTTTCAAGGTCGAATTTACCGATAATGATCGCGCCCAGACGGAAGAAGATTCTCAAGGATTTGCCAAAATCGTGACGCTCAAAGGTCAAAAAATCTTAGGCGCGTCCATCATTGGCGGACACGCGGGCGAACTCATCCACGAATTTGTTTTGGCAATGCGACACGGTTTAACGCTCTCAGATTTGAATTCAGCCATCCACGTTTATCCAACACTTGGCAAAATTACCCAAGCCCTCGCCACCGAACAAACCCTCGAAACTCTCAAATCTCCATTGGTGCAAAAATGGTTTGCGCGATATTTAAGGATTTGGCGGTGATTATTTTTTCTACCACTGACACTTTTTTCCGCAAAAATCCGCGTTAGATAGTGTCAATAGTTTTGCGTAGATGCAGAAGTGGAAATGAAATTAACGCTATCATTTATCAAAATCTTAGGATTATCGCTAATTTTCGCGGTGACGGCGATGTCAGCGACTACCCAAAAAACTACGCAAAAACTCTTTTTGGGCGAAACCGAAGTAAAAATTAACCTTTACGAAAAGGCAGGGAGCAATATCACCTTTTTTTCCCCGCATCACAACGAACAAATCGCACGAAATTTGGCGAAAGAATCAGTAGAAAAAAATGGTGGCAGATTGGTTGAAATCGAATCTTTTGACGATAAAGGCAGACCGAGCCGTTATATTAGCTTTAAATTTGACGGCAAAACTTTCAGCCTTGATCCAAATCGCATTTTTACCGATAACGGCAGAACTTGCGATTCGCTTCCGGCGGAAATTGATGTGTTGGTTAAAGACTTTGCCGACAAACTTTTGCGGGTCATTTTTGCCGATGGAAAAGGTTTGCGCGATGGTGAAAAATTTATCGTGGCAGTTCATAACAACACGGACGTTGATTCAAAAGACGAGGAACATAAAGCCAGTGATTTAACGGCTTTAGCGTTCGTCAAAACTGCAGGACACGGTGCATTTCAATCCCAAGCAGAGGGCGCATATCTCTCAAATATGGAATTTGATTCCGACAATTTTATCTTTCTTTCAAGTGCCAAATATCTCGGCTTTTTCGTGGAAAAAAGTTTTAATGTGGTCGTGCAAAAATCGTCTACCAAACTCCGTTCGCAAGGCTGTAATGTGGATGACGGTTCGCTTTCGGTTTTCTCGGCGCAAAACAACATTCAATATATTTGCCTCGAAGCAGACGGTTTAAGCGGCACTTTTCGACAACGACAAATGTTTGAAGCGGTTTATGCACTTTTGAAGGAACAAAAAGAAATTGAGCCGAAAACAATAGCCTCGCGCTAATTTTCAATTTTACCCCCAAAGAAACGGGAATTTCTTTCAAAACAAAGGCGTTTGTATTATCATTCGTCTAGTTTTATGGAAATTTCCGTTATTATTCCAACCTTCAACGAAGAACTTTCGATTGCCAAGACTTTAGAGGCTCTGTCACGTTTGGTGAATATCTCGGAAGTGATTGTAGTTGATGGCGGAAGCACTGATTTGACTGCCAAATTCGTTAAAAATTACTCGCAAGTCAAAAATCTGCAATTAGTTGAAATGACAGAAGCAAATCGCGGCAAACAACTCCACGAAGGCACAAAATATGCAACTGGTGACATCTTTTGGTTTATCCACGCCGACACACGCCCGCAACAGGGATGCGGCAGACAAATCAAAGGCGTGATGAAATACACCGAAGTAGTGGGCGGGAATTTTGAGGTTATTTTTTCGGGCGAAAGCCGTTGGGCAAAATTTATGACGTGGCTCTATCCGCATTTTCGCTCAATGGGGCTTTGCTACGGCGATTCGGCGTTTTTTATTGGGCGCATTGCGTATGAAAAAGTCGGTGGGTTTAAACCAATCGGCGCGTTTGAAGACCTCGATATGTATCATCGTTTGCGAAAAATTGGGCGCTTTTATCATCTCTCGCAAAACGTCACAACCTCATCGAGACGCTTTGAAAAAGGTTCATTTTTACTAACTTTTGCGCGCTGGTCAGTCTTTCAAGTCCTTTATTGGTTTAAGTTTCCGCCGGAAAAGTTAGCGAAAAAGTATCTACCCAATCAGATAAATGGAAACAGTTTCAAAAATTATTTATGTAGCAATCGGTGGAGCATTCGGCGCGGTTGCCCGTTACGGAATCGGTCTAATTTTTGCCAATACGCTTTCACCTTTTCCATTCGCAACTTTTCTTATCAATGTCACGGGTTCATTTTTGATTGGATTATTGTTGACCAAATTTGAGGCAAATGAAACGATAAAACTCCTTTTGGTGACAGGTTTTTTGGGTGCCTACACAACTTTTTCGACGTTTGAATACGAAGCCTTTAGTTTGACACAAACCAAACAAACTTTGATTGCGTTTGCGTATGTTGCGCTGAGTTTTGCGCTAGGTTTTATCGGTGTGGCAAGTGGAATTTGGGTGGCAAGAAAATTTTGAAATCCTTGGTAAATGGTTAATTGTGACGATTGAAACGTAACCAATTAACCACTAACCATTAACAAATTACTTCATCGGCTCAACATTTTTCCCTGCGACAATAATTGCTAAACCATTCTTTTGCAAGACTTTGTTAAAATTCGCCGTATCTTCATTAACAAATTTATTGATTTTTGCAATTTGGCTCGGAAACTCTTTGCTTAACATTTCAGCATTTTCCTTCATCGTGGCGGTTGGGGCAGAATTGCCTCCGTTAATCGTAAAATACAAGCCGAAAAGTTGGTCGGCGTATCTCGAAGCGGCAAAATTTCCGTCCTCGGGATTGGTCGCCAAGCTGTTGAGCAAAGTGTTGAGAGCCTTTTTGTAATCGGCAAACGCTTTGGTCAAATCGGCAGGTATTTCGGGCAACCGATCCTTTGCAACTGCCTCAATTTGGTCGGTTTGCAATTTCAAACTGTCGAGTTGGCGCAAACCGTCATTCATTGTCGAAGTCAAATCGCGCAGTTTCATTCCCAAATCAAATTGGGTTTGCAAATCGGCGGTTGTGACTTTAACGGTTGGGTCAACGCGAACCTCAAGTTTGCTCTCGCCTTGCAATTTATCGCCGACAAAAAGTTTAGCAGTATAAGTTCCGGGAACGACTTGCGGACCTCTCGGCGGACCTGCAAATTCGAGAAATTCAGGCGGCAACGGACGGCGCAAACGCGCTCCTTCTTGGCTCAAATTCCAAACGAAACGATTGACACCTTTTTCTTTCGACAAATTTTTATATTCGCCAATCATTTTGTTTGACGCATCAAAAATCTGCAATTTGACAGTCGTTTTAACATCAATTTTGTCCTTTAAATAATAAGTTACAAGCGCACCATTCGGGGGATTTTGCCCGCGAAACGGTTTGTCGCCGATGCCGTAACGAGTCATCATTGTTGCAAAACGATAAGTCGGGCGAACATCAAATAAATGCGCCTCTTTTTGCAAAACGTCCGCATTCATTTTTTGAATCGCCGTGGCATCGTCAAAAACCCAAAGACTGCGCCCGTGAGTCGCCAAAATCAAATCATTATCGCGTGGATGAACTAAAATATCGTGAACGGCGACACGCGGAAAGTTTTTCATATTGAGTTCGAGCCAATTTTTGCCGTTATCCCAACTCGCATACAATCCCAATTCCGTTCCGGCATACAACAAATTCGTATTTTTCGGGTCTTCGCGGACAACCCAAACGTAAGCATTAGCGGGAAGATTTCCCGAAATATTGCTGAAAGATTTTCCGCCGTCTGTAGTTTTGAAAATGTAAGGTTTATAATCGTCAAATTTGTGTCGGTCGTAGGAAACGTAAGCCGTATTTGCATTGACCCGCGAAAGTTCAACGTGCGAAACAGATGAATCGGCGGGAACATTCGGCACATTTTTGCTGATGTTTGTCCAATTTTTTCCGCCGTCCGATGTCATTTGCAAAACGCCGTCATCGCTTCCCGACCAAATCATATCGCGCTGAATCGGCGATTCTGAAAGGCTGATAATCGTTTCAAAATATTCTGCGGAAGTGTTTTCGGGAAAAATCGGACCGCCGGCATCTTTTAATCTTTCTTTGTTGTTGGTTGTCAAATCTTGGCTGATTTGTGTCCAATTTAATCCAAAATCGGTTGATTTAAAAACCGCATTTCCAGCCAAATAAACCGTATTTTTATCGTGCGGCGATTGAATCAAAGGCGCATTCCAATTAAAGCGAAACTTGTCATTTTCCGCCGCGCCGCCGACTCCGAAAAATGGGACAACGAGTTGTTGTTCACGATTTTTCATATCGGTTCGATAAACATTTCCACCTTGCGATTCGGAGAGAAAAAGGTCGGGATTATCAGGATGTTGAATGGTGAAAAATCCATCGCCAAAGCTCATCATCCGCCAATCATCGTTCAAAATTCCTGCCGGTTCACGATTGCGCGAAGGTCCAACCCACGAGCCATTGTCCTGCAAACCGCCCGAAACATTGTAAAAAGGCGCGGTGTTGTCGGCATAGACTTGGTAAAACTGTCCAGTCGCAAAATTGTTGACGTATTCCCAAGATTTGCCCTCATCGTTTGAAACCGCGACACCGCCATCTTGCCCCGCCCACATTCGCTTCGGATTTTTCGGGTCAATCCACAATGCGTGATAATCAATGTGAATATTCGGCGCAATTCGTTGCAAAACTTCGCCCGCCGTCCAACGATTTGAAAAGCGGCGAAGCGACTGCATAAACTTTATTTTCATCAGTTGCGTCAACTTTAACTGTCGTGTAATAAAATCCGCGCCCGACAATATTTTGTTGCCGATAGACTTGGCGGAAATTTTCGCCTTTGTCGTCGGAACGATAGAGCGTTCCTTCTTTGGCTTCCAAAATTGCATAAACAACATTTGGATTGCTCGCCGAAACTGCTAAACCAATGCGTCCAATTAGTTTGGGCAAACCTTTATCAATTTTATTCCAAGTCCGTCCGCCATCAATCGAGCGAAACACCCCGCCTTTTTCAGAACCGCTGGTAAAAGTCCAAGGTTTGCGGTCAAATCGCCAGACACCTGCGTAAAGAATATTCGGATTAACGGGATCAATTTCGAGATCGGAAATGCCGTGTTGATTGTCAACGTAAAGCGTTTTTGTCCAAGTTTTTCCGCCGTCCATCGTCATAAAAACGCCGCGCTCTTCGTTTGCGCCCCACAACCGCCCGACCGCCGCGACATAGACATTATCGGGATTTTTCGGATTGATAATGATGCGCGAAATAGTGTTTGTTTCCTTCAAACCGAGATGTTTCCAGCTTTTTCCGCCATCGGTTGACTTATAAACGCCGTCACCAAATGAAACCGAATTGCGCGCATTTGATTCGCCAGTTCCAACCCAAACGACATCGGGATTTCCCGGTTCAAGCGCAATATCACCCACCGAAATCGTATTTTGTCGGTCAAAAATCGGTGTCCAACTGACTCCGCCGTCAACTGTTTTGAAAATCCCGCCCGCACCCGTGGCGACATAAACGGTATTCGGGTCGCCCGGCACGCCTTCGACATCCGCGACACGCCCGCCCATATTCGCCGGACCGATACTACGCCAACTCAGATTCGACAACGCCGAAGTCTCATTTTGGGCAAAGGTAAAAAGGTTAAGCGCAAAAATAGCTAAACAGACAACGATTGATGATTTCAATCTACGATTTATCATTTGGATTCTCCAAGAAAATTAAGGTTTGGTAATGCTTTGTTGTTTGATTATACGGTGGAAATTGGGAAATGGTTTTGGAAATTCTAACATTACTTCTTAATCTCTTTTAATTGTTATACTTGGTATCTGTCACTTCTATTATGTCAATTTATAAATCTTCCAAACTGCTTTAGTTTTCTGAAATTTTGCTGCTGTAAATTTATGAATTGAGCATAATCCAAATAGGTATAAAACAATGCGTGTTCAACACTATTTAATAAATCATTTTTATTATTAGCTTGAGCTAACCATTTATATCTAAAGGATTTTAAGTCCATGTCTTTTACCTGTTCATTTTCGTGTTCTTTAATCATCTCAAATTGAAACGTAAATGACTTTAGTAAATCGGAAATTCTAACAGTTTGATATTCTTCTTCCGATAAAGCAGATGGCAAAATCAAAAAGAATATTATATTTTGATGGGCATTAGAAGCGGAAAAAAACTTTGTTTGAACAAAGCAAAATTCACAACCAATAGGCACAACACTTTCCTTTATTTTATCCAAATCGTAATTTTGGTTTTGAATTGGCGGATTGTTTTCTTGATATTTCAAAAGGTAGTTCATCAAAATATAAAGCCCAGACATCGATTTAATTAGGTCGTCAAGTGTGCAAATATTGTAATTCTTGATTTTATCGTGTTTTAGGTTATTGTAGTGTGTCCACCAAACGGGAACTTTTTCTCCTTTTTTTATCTCAAAAGGTTGTATCACTTCCCAATCAATATTATGAGAAACCATTCCTGTAAATTTAATAACTTTTTTGTGAAGATTAAATTTATCACATGCGATTTTGAAGTAAAAAGCTAAATCGGGAAAACCGAATAGAAGTCTATCTACATCTTTTTTACTACCGCTATTCAACTCGTTTTTTAATTCTTCGTATTTTGGGGTAAGGGATTTCTTTTCTAAAAATGCAGACTTATCCGTATCCCAAAGCGTTTTAACTTCCTCTGCCGATACGAAATGCTTATGAACAACAATTTTGAGGACATTTTCAATTTCGCTACAAACTCGAAGATGTAATTCGTGAATTTTGTTTGAATAAGTATTCATATTCCCGCTTGTAAAAGCGACAAAACGACTTATTTCTTCAAGTTCTAACTCGAAAATATTGAAAATACCTTCATAGACTTTATTCTCGGCAAAATTTTCTATTTCAGCATCTACATCCATAAAGTTAAACTTTCCTTCGCCTTTTTCACATTTTCCACAGCTTTTTCCACAGATTCCGCCAATGCAGTCAAATGCCCCATTTTGCGCCCAATTCGCGGTTCGGCTTTACCGTAAAGATGAAGTTTTACATTCGGAATCTCTAACGCTCTCGTCCAATTTGGTTCGCCATTTTGCCAAACATCGCCCAATAAATTAACCATTGCCACAGGTTTGAGATATTCGGTTGAGCCAAGCGGAAGTCCGCAAACTGCCCGAACTTGTTGCTCAAATTGATTCGTGACGCACGCATCAATCGTCAAATGTCCCGAATTATGCGGACGTGGTGCAATTTCGTTGACAAGAAGTATTTATCAATCTTGACCTGATCTCCCAAAGGAGAATTATCTAATCTTCAAAAAATCTGTTTGGTAGATGATGGCTTAAAAATTGAAAAGAATACTTTTCAACATCTGAACAGAGTAACTGGTAAATTCTTAAAATACTAGACATAAACAAACTTTTTGGATATGCTGAACAGAATTTCCAAACATTTATCAATTTGTATTGTTTGTATGGACGACCAAAAGGTAAACACATTTCAAATTCTGCTCAAGTATCTTGATTCGGATGAAATCATCGCTTCTGACAAATATCTGACCCTTCGATTAAAATTGACCAAGACCTTGATTTGGAAAGGCTGTCCCGAAGTTGAAGCAGACACTTTGGCGGATGAAATTCTTGACCGAGTTGCTAAAAAAATTGATGCCATCAGACAAAAACTCTCGCAAGGCATCAAAGAAGAAAACGGGAAAGAAATTAAGCAAATTGAGAATATCAATGCTTATTCTTTGGAGGTGATGCGATTTGTTTTGTTGGAATATTTTAGAAAAAATCCTCTTTCTCCAGAATCTGAGCCGCCGGAAATACCTGTCCAACCAGTCATTGAGATACTTGAAGAACCTGATCTGCGATTACGCTGTTTAAGAAAATGTATCGCCGAAAAGATTCCAAATGAAGCCGATAAACATCTAATTCTGGGCTATTACACGGACGAGTCTGACGAAAAAAACAAAGTAATTCGAGAGAAATTACGGGTGAAACTCGGATTAACCAAGTCAAATTTTAAGAAAAAAGCCTGTATTTTGCGACAACGATTGGAAAAATGTATCAATGAATGCGTTGCAAAATTAACCGTAACCAAACCTACAATTTCCGACACTAATAAGCAGGAGGTGATGTGAGATGACAGAAACTACCGAAATAAAAGTTGAAAAAGAATTATTAAAGCGTTATCTCTACGCCGAATTGACTGCGGAAGAAGCGAAAAATTTAGAAAATGAATTTTTTCTCAATGACGAACTCTTTTTTGAAATGGTTGATTTAGAAAATGAGTTGGTTGATAAATATGCGAAAGGCAAACTTTCGGGTGAGGAATTACTGCGGTTTGAGCAATGCTTAGAAAAATTCTCGGAAAGAAAACAAAAGATTGCCAATGCCATAGCTTTACAAACTTATATCGAAGACGAAAGACCGCCAATTTTAATCGCCGAATCTTCGACTCAAACTTTTTGGCAGAAACTGGCGGCTTTTTTCACTATTCAATCGCCGCTTTTAGGTTCGGCAATGGCTGGATTATTGGTCATTTTTACGATTGCCGGAGTGATACTTTTTTTAGACAATCGTCAAAAGAGTGAGGAATTGGCCCGTTTGCAAAATGAAAGAGGCGGCATCGAAGGCGTTTGGCAACAGCGTGAAACTGAACTGAAAGAACAATTTACTGGCTCAAATCAACGGCTCAAAGATTTGGAAAATCAACTCGCGGAAAAAGATGACGATGCCGGAGATTTTACCCGAACGCTCATTGCCGAAAGAGAAAAAAATCAGCAATTAGAAAGAGATTTAACCAAACTCCGACAAGAAATAAACAAACCCGTGCCGACTCCGAAATCTTCGGGACCGACTATCGCTTCAATCATCATAACTCCCAGAGGAAAGGGCGGCGGAAGATTTAATACTACCTCAGTCGGAGAAAATACCAAGAAACTTGCCGTCAATGTGGCTTTGCCCGAAGACGTAAAAGAAGGCGAACTATTTTCCGTCCAACTTAACGGAGAGCCCTTTAAACAAAATATTGCGCCCAATAAAAAGAGCATCAATCTGACCATTCCGATTAAAAATCTAAAGATCGGGGAAAATAAACTAACTGTCACCAATCAGAAAGGTGAGAAGATTACTGATTATACTTTTAACGTAGATAAACCGAAGGATTCAAAGGAGTAGTTCGATGAAAAACAATCTTTATAAACAGCTAAACCAGCAACTTTGATTCCGCTGATTTGCCTGCTGCTTTTTACGACCTTCGTCTTCTTTCAACAGCAAACCTCCGCACAAACCATCGCAGAAAAACGATACAAGCCGGAACTAGTTGTGCAAACAGGTCATACGGATGTGGTTACTTCAGTCGCGTTTTCACCGGATGGAAAGGTTTTGGCTTCGGGAAGCATAGATAAATCCATTAAATTATGGAATGTTGAGACCGGACAAGAAATCAGATACCGTCAGGTTAATACAGATGGAGTTTCCTCAGTCGCCTTTTCACCTGATGGAGAGATACTCTGCTTCTTCGGGAAGTAAAGATAAATCCATAAAACTATGGAATCTCAAAACAGGACAAGAGATTAGATCTTTAATTGGTCATACAGATACAATTTCCTCAGTTGCTTTTTCACCTGATGGAAAAACTTTAGCTTCAGGAAGTGCGGATAAATCCATTAAATTGTGGAATCCAGACTGGTCAGTTAGTCAAATCTTTGACGGATCTTGTTTCTCGAGTTTTCATTAGTTGTCTTTTCGCCAGATAGAAAAGTTACCTTCTGGAAGTTCCAAATCCATAAAACTATGGGATCTCAAAGTTGGTCAGGAAATCAAATCTCTAACCAATCATACTAGTAATGTTACTTCAGTTGCTTTTTCGCCGGATGGAAGAACTTTGGCATCAGGAAGTGCGGACGGAATTGAATCTATAAAACCCAGGAAAACTGGACAAGAAATCAAATCTTTAATCGGACATATTTACCAGGTTTCTTCAGTCGCGTTTTTCACCGAATGGGAAAGTTCTGGCTTCGGGAGGTATGGACAATGACATTAAATTATGGAATGTTGAAACGGGAAAATTAATCCAATTCGCTATCATTCATATCGAATGGTTTGGTCAGTCGCGTTTTCGCCGGATGGAAAGCTTTGGCATCAGGGAGTGCGGACAAATCTATCAAATTCTGTAATTTGCAGGAAGAAACTGGACAAGAAATCAGATCTTTAGTTGCACATACCTACACGGTTTCTTCAGTCGCGTTTTCACCGGATAAAAATTCTGGCGGCGGGAAGTAGGGACAAATTCATTAAGCTATGGAATTTCGAAACCGGTCAACTGATTGAAGTTTTTAGCTCTTAATTTTCCGGTTTGGTCAGTAGCGTTTTCGCCGGATGGAAAAACTCTGGCATCAGGGAGTGCGGATAGTTCTGTTAAATTGTGGAATCTTGAACTCGACGAGATCAAATCTTTAATCGGACATAATTCTTTTGTAGATCAATTTTTCCTTTAGCCGGATGGAAAGATTTTGGCATAGGGGAAAATGCGGACAAGTCCATTAAATTGTGGAATGTTGAGACCGGACAAAAGGTAGAATATTTAATTGCTCATACGGATGGGGTTGGTTGCATTTTCGTTTTCACCGGATGGAAAAATTTTGGCATCTTCAGGAATTAGAGAGAAAGCCATTAAATTATGGGATGTTGTAACACTGGACGACTGGTAAAATCTCTGATTGGTCATAATAATGGGGTTTGGTCAGTCGCGTTTTCACCGGATGGAAAGGTTTTGGCTTCGGGAAGTGTAGATAAATCCATTAAATTATGGAATGTAGCCAACGGACAATTGATAAAATCTCTGATTGGTCACACAGATGAGGTTCGTCCGTCGCGTTTTCGCCGGATGAGAAAAGTTTCGCTTCGGGAAGTTTTGACAATTCTATTAAGTTATGGAATGTAGTTACCAGACATGAAATCGCATCTCTGGTTGGTCATAGTTACTAGAATTTGGTCAGTTGCGTTTTCGCCGGATGGAAAAACTCTGATCTCGGGAAGTCGGGATGCTACGATGAGATTATGGGATTTGAAAGAAAATAGGGTTTTGTCAACTATGACTTCCCTAATCAGGATGATTGGGTTGTTACGGGTTCTGATAGCAGTTTTGATGCTTCATCAGATGCATGAAGTTAATGCACTTTGTTGTTTCTGATCCCAAGTTCGGTTATGAAGTAATCACGCTTAACGAGTTGAAAAGCAAATCATTCACACCTGGTTTGCTGAAAGATATTTATTTTAAAGCGACCATCTGGTAGCGGAGAATTTTCAATCACGCTCTATCCATCAGTTGAAGTAAAACAATCTACACAAAAACAGGATACTTTAAATCTCAAACTCGAAAATCGCGGCGGCGGTATCGGGCGGATTGAAGTTTATCTTAATGGGAAAGAACTTTTAAGCAATGCAAGAGAGGGGAAGTCGGTTGATCCGAAAGCCTCAATTGTAAATTTACCGGTTGAAATATCCCAAGATAAACTCAATGCAGGTGCTAAGAAAATGGAAGTTACCTTGGAACACTGAAGGCGATGTCAGGAGCCAAAGCACAGAATTCGGGTTGATGTCTGAAGCTAATGGTAATGTGCGCGGTTCTGAAGTTATTAATCTTGAAGAAAAGAAACAAACCTACAACGGACATTTTTACGCGATTGTGGCGGGGATTTCCGATTATGCCGGAGGCAGTATGGATTTGCGATTTGCCGCCAAAGATGCCGAAGATATGTCGCACGCCCTCGCGCTCGGCGCACGAAGACTTTTTTGCTCGGCTGAAATAAAGGCCAAAAAGCCCTGTGAGCGGGTCATATCCGCACCCTCAGCACCGAAAAAGATGCGCCGTTTGAGGTCAAAGACGTTGACTTCAAACGCTTTACGCCGACTAAGCCGAATTTCAAAGACGTTTTTGCCGAAATTGCCCAAAAAACCAAACCCGAAGATGTCGTGGTCATTTATTTTTCGGGACACGGAACGGCGATGAAATCCGAAGAAGCCTTTCAAGTCAGCGCGTTTCCAGACCTTTACATTTATCCGACCATGGAAGCCGAGACGCTCGATAAACTGACGCTTGGCAACAAAAATCTGCGCGACCAAAAATATGTGACGAGTCTGGAATTGGCAGATTGGACCAATCAAATCAAGGCGGAAAGAAAAGCGATGATATTTGACACTTGTGCGGCGGGCGCAATTCAGGTGGATTTGACCAAACAAACCCGCAGTGACGGCGATGAGGATAAATTCCAAATCCGTGCGCTTGACCGTCTGCGCGAAAGGACGGGGTTCTTTGTGCTGATGGGCAGTGCGGCGGATGCAGTCAGCTACGAAGCAAGCAGTTTTCGTCAAGGGCTGATGACTTATTCTCTGCTCGAAGCGATGAATGTCAAACTGCGCGAAGATAGATTTGTAGATGTCGAAGATTGGTTCAAATACGCCGAAGAAAAGGTTGACAATCTGGCAAAAGGCATCGGCGGCATCCAGCGTCCGCGCTATTTTAAATCAAACTTTAACGCCCAGAGTTTCGATGTCGGCGAGGTCAACCGGAGAGAAGACCGCATTCCGCTGGCATCACCCGTGCCAATGATTTTAATACCTCGATTGCAAGACAAGGAAAAGTTTTACGACAGTTTAGAATTAGAGGAGAAACTGATTCCAAAATTCCGTGAACTAAGCATCAGCACTACTCGCGGTGAACAGGGTGCAATAAATTACATTCCGGCACGACAAGCCAAAGGCGGCATCGTTCCGAGCGGGCTTTACACCGTTGCGGGCGAAAATGTGACGGTTGAACTCGTGCTGCGGATGGATGAAAAAGAAATAGCCAAACTCGAAGTCAAGGGAACAAAAAACGAGATTGCCGAAAAACTTTTATCGGCAATTATCTCGGCGGCAAAGGTGGAGTTGAAAAAATAGAAATGAAAAAAGGCTAAAAGCTAAAAGCCTTAATCCCCAACATCATATTGCCGATACCGAAGATGCGCCGGACAACCCGCCGTGTCAAAACTTTCCTGATTCACTTGCAACCAATTTTTAGCTTTCCAACGCGAGAAATTGAATGAACGAAAATCGGTTTCGGCTTTCGCATCTTCCAAACGATCTTTGAATTTGTCTTTGATTCGGCATTGATTCTCAAAGTTCATTGCGCCTCAGATTTTCCAACAGAACCGGAACGGCATCATCGCTTAAATTTTGGTGGTAATTGGCATCAAATGCTCTGCCTTCTTGCATTAGACGAATATTTGTTCGGACGATGTATTCATCTGGATTGAGAACGTGCAGAGTTCCTAAAACGAAAATGCTGACCACAATGCGCCCCAAGCAAATTGTTCGCGCGACCCGCGCAAAACTGTCAACGAAAACCATGTAAAAACAATTGCCAGCCAAACCATTACGCCATAGGATAAAATCTAACCGTTGTCAAACCGTAGCCAAGATTTCCCGTCAAAATAAACAATCTTTGTGCCGCCGAAATCATAATCACAAACAGCAAAACGATTTGAATCCCTGCTAAAACGCGATAAATTTTCTCGTTAATCGGTTTATCTTTTCGCAGAAGCCAATGCGAGAAAAGTAAAATCGGCAAAACGAGCGCGGCAACCGTGACGAATTCGCCAAAACCGCGTCGAGCATAATCCGCAAATTTTAAATCTGGGGTGTTTTGGACAAGTTCAAAGCCGCCGAAAAAATATGGAATTTGCACGATTACGAAACCTAAAAACAAAAGTTTATCAAGCCCAAAACAATCGAAATTTCAACCGCGCCGAGTGTAAAGGAATTTGGCAAAACAGAATTATTCAAATTTCGCCAATCCCAAGTCGGTTCTTGCTTTTTGGCTCTTCTTTCGCGGAGTTTCGGTTGTTTCTTCTTTTGCAGATTTTCGGTTATGCTCGAAATTTGAGGTTTTACTTCGGCTTTAGCAACCGACTTTTTCTTCCGAAACCCATTATCGAACCGCGAAAATATCCCGAAATTCCCCACGAAAAAATCCGGCAAACAAAATATGGGTGAATAAAATCGCGAAGTCAATTTGAAGGTTTTCTCGATAATGCCTTGAAAAACTGCATCCGCCGCCATAAAAAATGCGCCAAAAATTAACAAAATCGGGGTTGCAATTGCCAAACCGCGAAACACGGCAATCAGATGTTTCGACCAACCCGTTTGCGGAATAGTTTTCCAATTGATATCGGCAACCAACAAGCGCAAACGGCGCAAAAGCCGCGTTAATTCCCGACCAAATCCAACCGAATCCGTAATGAAAAACGCCTGCCAATTGTGTCGGATTTTCAATGCCGACAAACTCAAAACAGCTAAAATCGTGAGAATTGCAAAAGTATTGGCAACTTTCAACTCCATCGAATCGCGCCAAACATACATCGCGCAAAAAAATCAGCGCCGCGTGCAGCGCAATCGTTTGAATGTTCCAAAACTCATGTCTGCGCCGAAAAACGAACGAATCATACGCCGCCACGAGTGCCAAAATAAAGAGCAAAACATTCAAGCCCCAGGGCGTTGCCCGCAACAAAACATCACCCAAAATCCCCAACAAAACTGCGGCTTGCAAAATTTCCAAACCAAGTTTTGTCCGTTCACTCATCATTGGTTTTATAGTTTCTTCGCTCATAATTTCCTCTTAATTACTGCCCTCATAAATCTTTCTTTTTGCAATCAGCCTCAGTTCCAAAATCCACATAATAATAACTGAGCCAAATTCTTTTTCCTTGAAGCGGTTTGCCTGTCCAAATTGTGAAGTTATATCCTTCATTGCTTGTGCAGGAACGAAAATATTCAAGTCGTCCATCTCCATTCAAATCAACACTTGCGAGATTATTTTTAACCTGAATCGCCTTTGTCGGTTGAATAACGCCGATGCCGAAAATCATTTCGGATTTATTCGCACGTTTCTTCTTTAATTTCAACGAATAATAGTGATCTTTGCCTTCATTATCGTCTCCGCCTCCGGCATGATCGCGTAAGCAACTTTCCTTTAACTTTTTCTCAACGATTGCTAACAAAACTTTTTGCGGTTTTTTGTCCAACCTTATAACAATTGAAACAGGCGTATTTTTTGTTAAATTTGCATTTTTCGTTTGAAAACAAATGCTATCTTGTCCTTTAGAATCAACAGTTCCGACCTTTGAATAGATGTGTGTAATTTTAGGATTTTGCGACAAACCAAAGGTTGCAGACATCAAGATTAAAATTATCAAGATTAAGGGTTTAGTCATTTTTCCTCTAAATTCAGTAATCAAACTTTCGCCAACCTTCGTGCTTCCTTAGTGCCTCTTCGTGGTTGCAAATTTTCAACATCAGGAAAAGAACCGCGTCCAAAAAAGACGTGTCTCGCAAAATTTTTGATAATCGGCAGACGCAAAAAAGCACAGCCGATTTCCAATAAAAATTGACTCTTTACTTTTGCAATTATCCGGCGCATCCAGAGGCGCGAGACGAATCTGGCGCGGAATGTTTCGCCCGAATAATTCAATAAAACGTCTGGATTATCAGTTTGAGTCTTTCCCAAATGACATCTGCCGCGTATTTGGAAAGCCGCATCGCAGGGTCTAATCCGCCAGCCGTTAAAGGCGAAACCGCACCAGCCGCATCGCCAACTAACAGTCCGCGCTCATTGGCAATCTTTCGCAAAACTCCGCCGACAGGGATTTTTCCGCCGCGTTTTTCCACTAATTTTGCGTTTTCCAAGTTCACAATTTTGCCAACAACTTTTTGCTTAAATATTTCTAACGCTTCACGCGGATTTTCGCCAGCGTAGTCGCCACCCACGCCAATGTGGACATCCTCACCGTCATTCGTCACCCACGCCAGATAACCACAAGCGAGTTTGGCATCCAGAAAACAATGCAGACGAGGTTCATCAGTTAATGGCACTCCCTGATAAATTTCTTCGACACCGACAATATACTCTTTGTTTTCATCAAGTTTTAAGTCTTTTGCGACTTTTGAATTTGCGCCATCTGCCCCAACTAAAACTTTGGTTCTCACCTCAAATTCTTCGCCGTTGCGCTCCAATTTAACGATGGTAAATGTTCGGGTTAATTGAATTCGGAGATATTTGGTCGAATCTGAAAATTGAACGCCGTTGGCGAGACAATCTTGCAAAAAACTTTCATATAACACGCCCATTTTCCCGACTCGAAATTCATCGTGTTTGCTTTCTAAATTCAACGCTTTCAGTTTTGGCGAATATAGCGTCACATTTCGCACCGCTTTTCCCAAAGTTTCGGGCGGAAACTCAAAGTCTTCAAAGGTTTTACGGACAAAAATTCCTGTCGTATGAATCCCTTTTTTCAAATCGCTTTTGCGGTCAACGAGCAAAATTTTTGCGCCTCGCTGCGAAAGCAACTTAGCGCATTGGAGTCCGGCCAGACCTGAGCCGATGATTACTACATCAAAAGTTTTCATAGATTTTGCTAAGAGTTACGGCTTTAGCCTAATGGATTAAGATAACGATGTTTAACAAATTAAGAAAAGAAATTGCCCGCGAATAAACGCGAATAAACGCGAATCTTAATTTTTCTACATCTGCGAAATCTGCGAAAATCTGCGGCTAAATTTCCTTAACTTAATGCCATTAGGCTTTAGCCGTGAAACCGCCAGCGAAGCGCGGTGGTTTCTCACGCTTAAAAGCGTAACTCTAAACTGCCCTCATTGCCTTTATCAATGCTTCCATATGGTTCAAATACCGATTCAAAGCCTCGCGCCCTTCGCTTGTAATTCGATATTCAGTCAACGGAATTCGTCCGTTAAAAGATTTTTCGCAAACTAAATAGCCTGCTTCTTCGAGCTTGCGGGCGTGGACGCTGACGTTGCCATCGGTGGTGTTCAAAAGACTTTTCAAATCGTTAAAAGTCAAACTTTTATTTGCCGCCAATGCCGAAATTATTCCCAAACGCATTCTTTCGTGAATGAGTTTGTCGAGTTCGTTGGAAACCGTTTCAGCCGCTTTTTCGATAGCCGCTGTCTGCTTCAAACTCACGGTCTCATCCTCGTCATTTACTAATGCTAAATTTCCCTTTGTTCTCATAAATTACACCCTTACTGACGTGCGGGTTTCTGCCCTATCCGCCAAATTTTCTCGCTACAATCAATCCAAAAACGATGTGCAATGCTCCAAAACCTAATCCCATCATAAAATTGCCGTAGGAAGTCGGCAGAAAAACGGAAACTACTCCAAGTCCGACAAAAATCCAGCCGACAATCGGGACAATTCTCACCGAATATGCTCCGCCCGTCACCACCGCCGTTCCGTAAAGCGTCAGCCAAACGGTTGGCATCAAAGCAAATAGACCTTTGAAATAAAGAAGTGAGGTGAGGATAATAGCTGCAATAATTGGCGGGGCAAATCCGTAGGCAAATTTGCGGGCGGGGGCAGAACTTAATGAATCTCCTGAATTTTTGGCTTTTTGCCACATCGCAAACATTCCAACCACCAAAGCCAAACACGCTTCTAAAAGCCAAGTGATGAGCCAACCTCGGATGCTCGCCTGATTATGCGCGATGATTGTGGCAACGATGGCAGTCGCGCCCATCAATGCTCCACCGTAACCCGGAATTGCCGTAAAAGAAGCGGAACGCTCCATCGTTTCGCGGATAAACGCCAGATTGTCCATCGCCCGTCCGTGTAAGGTTGGCGGCTCGCTTGTTTCAATTTCTTCTTTTTGAATCGGTTGCATCATTGCCATACGATTTGCAAAGATATATCAAGTTGTTTTATTTGTCAAGCACTTTAAAATATAAAGTAAAAGCCACTTTTAGAAAAAAACCACTCAGATTAACTGAGTGGTTTAACAATTGGTTTTTGATTGATTTTCCGCCAAATTTAATTCGGTTTAAATCAAGTGTTGGCATGAAAATACAGAGGAAACAAACGGACAAAATCAAATGTGTTGGTTGGGGATTATTAACAATTATGGCTCGTAATACTCCGTTCCATCCCGACCGACAAAAAACTCAACTTTATTTAGTGAAACCAATGCAATGCCATCAGAATCGAAGTCAACCTTTATCTCATCATATTTAGCGGGATAATTTCTTTGCCTGTTTCATCAATCCAACCCCATTTATTGCCAAGTTTCACTCTCTTGTTTGAAGATTACTGGAACTCTGTAAGCTGTCATATTTGGGGAAAAACAATCTCTTTCCCGAATTTATTTATGAATCCATATTTTTTATTTACGGAGACAGCTATTAAATCTTCATTAAACAAATTTACGTTGTTAAAAAGACCTGTCATCATATTAATAGAATCATAAATTAACGGGCTGATCTGCTCACCATTTTGATTAATTAACCCCCATTTCCCATTAAGTTTAACAGCGGATACACCCTTATTAAAACCACTTACTGCGTCATATTTTGGTAAAATTACCCCTCTACCCCCTTTATCTATAAAACCAAATTTCTCTACTCCGTTTTTCTCAAGATAAAATTCTGCCAATCCATCGAAGAACGAATACACATAACGATATTTACCGAGAGTTTGCCCCACCGTTTTACCGGATGTGTCAATTATTTGCCATTTACCTTTGTATTTTACCGGAGCAACTCCTTCAGAAAGAGTTCCGCTCTCTCATATATTAACGGAGTACTTCCACCCCATTTTTGTTTATATAACCAAAATAGTCATCACTTCTTACTCTAGCTAATCCTTCTTTACTGAATTCTTTGATAAACATATATTTATAAGGAGTAAGCGTGTTTCCTTCATTGTTTAACAAAGCATATTTATTGTTTTTAGGAAGGATTAACAAATTTCCATCTCTCCAAATATCATCATAGTCCCGACTAAATTGATGATTGAGCGGAATAACCTCTTTACCATTTTGTCCATTAATCCAAATTTATTATTCCGGCACGCGAACGCAAGACCATCAGAAAATTGCATAACCGTAATATTACGGATAGAACATCTTTCGTATCTGGATTGTGTTATTTGTCTCTTTGACACACCATCCATTAATTTGTATTTATCAGAGTATTTATCATCAAAAATTTTATCATCAGAATTTTTATCACTTGAAACAAATGCCATCCCCTCACTAAATCCAATACATAAGCAGGCAAGCATAAGTTCTATGATATAATGGCAATATGAATATGCCAAATAAATTTATCGAAACTTTGTCTGATACCGAATATAATCAACTGCTTGAAAATTATCAAACGAGCAATAATTTTCGACTGAGAACCCGGTCACACGCGATTTTGCTTTCTTCTCAAAAGTATCCGATTGATGAAATTGCCAAAATTTGTGGAGTGCATCGCACGACAGTCGGAATTTGGATTGACAATTGGAATGAAAACAAAGAATTAGCCGATCAAGCGCGAAGTGGTCGCCCTTCGATTTTAACAGAGGAAGAGCAAGAACAAGCCTTTCAAACGGCGATGCTGAATCCGAAGTTTCCAGCCCGTCAATTAGGCGCCATCAAGCGCGAAACAGGGAAGGAAATCAGTCAATTCACGCTCAAAAGATTGATAAAAAAAAAGACTATCTATGGAACCAAATCAAGTTAGGGTTATGGAAGCGGACGGATGCCGATGAAAAAGAATTTGCCCGCCAAGATTTGGAAAAGCTGACCAAAAAAGCCGACAAAGGCTTGATAGATTTAGTTTATGGCGACCAATCAGGGTTTAATTTGGCAGCCAAAGTGGTTTATGCGTGGCAAAAACGGGGTGAAAGAATAGTTATTCCAGTCAGCAAAGGGCAGTCGCAGAATGTTTTAGGTTTTATGTGGCACACATGTCAAAAGTTTGAGTCTTTTGTGTTTGCGGGTTCGGTAGATTCAAATGTGATGATTGGATGCCTTGATTTAATTGCTCAAAATCTAACCAAAGAAACGTGGTTGGTCTTAGATAATGCTCCGATTCATCGAAGCGAAGAATTTGAGGAGAAAATAGCCGAATGGGCAAAACTGGGGTTGAGAATTTATTTCTTGCCAGCCTATTGTCCAAGTTATAACAAGATCGAAATGTTATGGCAAAAAATCAAATATGATTGGCTCAGTTGGGAAGCCTACAGTTCGCATAAAAATTTGTGTCAAGAACTGGATTTAATTCTTTCCCAAATCGGCTCATTATATCAGATAACTTTTGCTTAGATGCTTAATTATACTTGAGCGAGACTATTTCGTTATCTGTCTTATCTATATATCCCCATTTACCATTTAGTTTAACGGGGGCGAAATTTTCGTTAAAAGCACGACTATCGTCATATTTGGGGGTAAACTACTTCCTTGCTCGTTTTATTTACCCACCCCCATTTATCACCTGATTTTACTCTTGCCAAATTCTCCGAAAAGATTCTGGCAAAATCGTATTTAATCGGGATAACGATATTTTTATTGAGGTCGCTAAAGCCCCATTTGTTTCCTTTGCGGTAGGGAACTAAAACCATATTTTCAGGTGAAACAGGTGTAGGAGTAGGAGTTGGTGTCGGAGTGGGTGTTGGTGTAAGCGAAGGTTTAGGGGTTGGAGTAGGCGTAGGAGTCGGTGTGGGTGTGGGCGTTGGCATTGGCAATGGCGGGGAATTCTTTCTAATAACTTCAATCAATTCATCAGTAGCTCCCTTTTCTCGTAAAAATGTTTCCATCTCTTTCGTTAAAGGCTGATCAACTTTACGTTTCTTAATTTCGGCAATCATAAACTTCAATAATTGAGCCTTATTTTTAAAAACGCTGTTGGGCAATTTCATCTCCAGTGCGTTTTTGATTTTTTCATATGTTAAAGGTTCAGTTTGAGCATCGGTAGTTTGCCAATGCCAGACAAAAAAACCAAAGCCTAAAAGCAAAACGGCTGATAAAACGAAAGTTTTACGAAAATTTCTCATACTCAAATTCTAATTCAAATATAAAATGTCACCTACAACCATTTACTACCCAAGCACAGTTAGCATCTTTTTTGGGCGTTCGAGTCGGCGTTACTACAGGTGTTGGCGTTGGAGTCGGTTTTACCACAGGTGTCGGTGTTCTATTTGGGGTTGCCTCTACTATCGATTTTGGTGTCGGCTGATTTGTCGGCGAAACGCTTGGTGTAGTTATTGGTGAAACCGTTGGCGTTGCCGTTGAAACAGGTGTTGTAGTAGCAATTGGAGTCGAAACCACCACATTTGAAACCGTTTTATTTGGAGCAGGCTGATTTGACATTCCTAACCAAATGACTCCACCAATTCCGCCAACTGCTAAAATTCCAATCAGAGCTATCGGCAAAACCCGAAAACAACTTTGCCTTATTTCCCGAATCTTTCTGAATTGGTCTCTCTACAGCAGGAAGAATCTTTGTTTTCGGCTTTTCTTTCTTCCGGCAAAATTCCTTTTAAATATGAGGTGCCGGTCACTTCAGACTGAGAAATATTATCCGATGGAATAGTATCAGCTAATTGCACAAAAGCAGAATCATTAACTGATGGTTGCGTATCAGGAACAAAAATGTCTATCGGTTGAGTGGTGGCGGGTTTGTTTTCCAAGAGAGGTTCAGTTGGTGATTCAATTCTCAAATCCTCTTTTGTAATTAGTTTGCTGGTTTCTACTTGAGCTAAGTTCTCGGGTCTCTTTATTTCCGGATTTGCTGATTTGGCTTCTGTCATAGCGCAGTTTTCAAGGCTTCCTGCATTTCGATTGCCGAAGAAAAACGATTTTCGCGTTCAATTTCCAACGCTTTCAACAAACCACGCCGAAATTGTCGGCGGAAGTCTCCGGATTTGATTTCACACGGATTCGGCAAAGGGTCTTCGTTGCCTTCCCAAATTTCCAGAGTTCTCTTGGTGGAATCAACCGGAACACAGTTTGTCAATAAATGATAAAAAGTTGCGCCAACTGCATAAATATCGCATCGTGCATCGGTGTTTTGCTCCAAAACCGCTTTTGCTTTTGCTTCATGTTTTAAGACGATAAATTCTCGAAAAGTCGGCGTAATTGCCGGAAGAATTTGCTCAATCGGCGCATAATCGAGCGTTGCCCCAACAAATGTTTGATTCGTCATTGCGGAGGTTTTATCAACGCTTTTGGCAATGCCAAAATCAAGCAATTTGATTTTGCCGCGTGAAATTCAATTTCATATTTTGCGGTTTGATGTCGCGATGAAAAATCGGCGGCTTGCGATGATGTAAATAATCGAGCGCATCAAGCAATTGATCCATCCAATTGAAAATATCTTTGAGAGGAAAAGGATTTCCACGTTTTTCCAAAATCTCCCCCAAATCATCGCCTTCAATCAATTCCATCACTAAAAACTGCCGGTCTTCTTCGGAAAAATAATCCACACACGTAAGGCACAGCTTCGTGATTTGCTTTCGCCAAGCGCTTTAGCTTCCCGCTCAAACGCATTGATAACCAAGTCTTTATGCCGTTCATTAGTCGAAATCAATAATTATTTCTTTGAGTGCCATCGAATAGCCAAATCTTTCATCTTTCGCTTCATAAACTGCGCCCATCCCGCCCTGTCCAAGTTGGCGAATTATCCGATAACGCTCCTGCAAAATTTGATTTGCTCCAAGCATATTGATGAAATAAAAAAAGACTTGAGGAATTATTCACCAAATTGAAAATTTTTGAAAGATAAAATCATCAAAATCATTGAAGCGGAGTAGAAAAACAAAAAAATAGCACGAGATTCCATCGAAAATCGTGCTTGTAAAATATTTAATAAATGATTTTCCGCCAAATTTAATTCGGCTTGAATTTAAAAGTGATAAATCCTTTGGCTTTCACCGGCTGATTATTTATCATAGCAGGTTTGAATCTTGATCTTCGAGCCGCCTCTTCGCTGACGGTGCGTAAAATAGACGGACCTGTGACAGCCTTTACAGAAATAGGAGTTCCTTGCTCATCAATCGTGATATTAACTATTACCTCTCCGCCGAGATAAACATTTCGCGCCTGTTGCGGATAGGCGGGCTGGGCTATTTTGACGGCAAATCCAATCAGCGAACCGAGTTCGGCAAATTCAGGTGTTTTTGGCGGTTCGGTTGATTCCGAATTTGTGACTCGCTCGCGTGAAGGTTCGTCTTTGGTCGCCGCCGGAACAACCGTTTCTTTAGGTTTATTTTTAGCTAATTCGGCTTCAAGTCTTTGCACATTTGCCTTTGCAGTTTCGTTGGTTGAATCCAATTCCAATACTTTTTTGTAATCATCCGCCGCCTTTTGCAAATCTCCTAATTTTTCATATGAATCTCCGCGATAGTAATACGCCATCATCTCCTTGGGATTGATTTCAATTACTTTTCCATAGTCGGAAATCGCCAAATCATAAAATTTTCGATTGTAATAAACCAATCCGCGACTCAAATAAATCGAAGACTCTTTGGGGTTTAAATCAATGGCTTTGCTGTAATTGACAACCGCCAGATCGTATTCGCCTTTGACGAAATTACCATCGGCTTTTCTCTGAAACGATGAAAAATCGGGCGGAGCAGGGGTTGGAATCGGAGTTGGAGCAGGGGTTGGAGAAGCCACCGGAATCGGAGTTGGAATAGATTTTACCACCACGCTTTTTTGTTTAACAGCCTCGATCAATTGTTTAGCCGCACCTGATTCTTGTAATTCTTTTTCGATTTCAGACGTGACCGCAAAAGTGATTCCGCGAGACTTGATGGCTTCGGTCAAAAGCCTGTTTCTATCCTCCAGCGATACTTTTTTAGAACGCAAGCCGGTGAATATGTCGGCTAGAGTAAGTTTAGCCTGAGCGTATCCTATTTGCGAAAAAACCGTTAGCGATGCTATCAACGAAATCAGTAATACAAAGGCACGAAAGGGTGGTTTTTTTGAACTTTTTTTTGTTTTGGATAAGAAATTCATATTCATATTTCCTCAATAAAATCTAAACCAATCCGAGTTTGTTTAGTTATCGTTAATAATGTCATCAACCGTAACCTCTTTCTTTTTCGGAACAGGCGTTTTGGCAGATTTTTTTTTCTCTACCGGCTGAATTGGAGTAGCAGTTTTTTTAACCTTGACTGCATTTTCAATTGGTAAAACCGTTGACGATTCGGTTGGATTTGGAGATGGCGAAATCGGTAACTCTTGAGCATTAGGAGACGGAACAACTTGTGTAGGAGCAGGAGTTTCTACTTTGGTTTCGTTGCTGGCGGCATTTTGCTCGGCTACGGGCTGATTGGAATTATTTGCGTTCAGAAACTTAAAGCCGAAAAATCCGCCGACCAATAATGCTAAAACGGCACAAACTACCGCCGGAATCAGCCACCAAGATTTTTTGCGTTCGGATTGAGAATAACTAAATAATTCGGATTCGCTTTCATCTTCGGCGGTTATTTGAATCGGAGAGGCTTCAAAATCAGTTGAGTATGAAATCGGTTGAGATCTCATCACCGCATCTGGGGCAGTTGCAACCAAAACCGAGGTGCTATTTGTTTCGACTTTTGAAACGGTTGGAATCGGCTCTTGAATTTGAGTTTGAGCGGGTTCAACAGTCTCAGTTTTTAATTCAGGTGGACTTGAAATTATTTGTTCGACTGTTTCAATCTCCGGCAAAATTGTTGCTTGAGGGTTTGAAGTTTGGGCTAAAATTTGCGCCACTTGCGCCTGTCTCAATCTTTCTTCTTCTTCTCTTTGTTTCCTCAGAGCTTGTCTTGCCAGTTCAACTTGGCGTAAAGCCTCCTCTCTGACTTTTGGGTCTTGCAATGCCTTTTGCGTTTCTCTTTCAAGTTTTCGCATCAGTTCGAGCATCGGCTGGAGCGCATTCCGCATCGCCGAAGCCGAATCAAAGCGATTTTCACGTTTGATTTCCAAGGCTTTCATTAAAAATGTAGAAACATTGCGTGGAACATTCGGATTGATTCTACTTGGATTAGCTAAAAGGTCTTCTTTTCCTTCTAACAAATCAATTGAGCGTTCGAGGGCATCAACCGGTATTTTTCCGGTGACAAGATGATAAATAGTCGCGCCGAGCATATAAACATCGCTTCTAACATCAATCAAAGACTCCAAAATCTCCGCTGACTTTTCATCATAACTATTGAAAATAACCTTTTGAGAGGCAGGATCAAGCGTTTCCCAAAGTAGTTCGAGTGATAAATATGGCAAACTTAAATCAGCCGTCTGTTTTTCACTTTGTATAGGGCTAAATTCATTAATTATGGAAGAGGTTAGCAGTTTAATTTTGCCTTCTTTGGTCAAAATTAGATTAGTTGGGGTGATGTTACGATGCGTAATCGGCGGATTTTTTGAATGAAGATTGGTTAGCGCATCAAGCAGTTGTTCCATCCAGTTTAAGACCTCAAAAAGCAAAAACGGCTTTCCTTTTTTTTCGAGGAGGTTTTTGAGGTTTTCACCTTCTACCGATTCTGTTACCAAATATTGACAATCAACCTCCGAAAAATAACCGTGAATCTGCATAAACGATTCGTGTTTGATAGAAGTTAAATTCTCTATCTGTTTAGCAATAGAGTATTTGGGCGAATTAACCGATCCTTTCGACTCAAAAACCGTTTCTTTGATAATGACATTTGTTTTGAGGACATTATCAAATGCTTGATAAGTAAGACCCGTCTCTTCGCGCCCAAATTGACTAAGGATACGATAACGCCCTTGCTGTAAAACTTGATTTATTGACAACATAATAAATGAGACTGGTTGGAATGGAATAGCAGGGCGACAGAACCTCTGCCTTTAGAAGGATAACAAATATTTGTTAAAAACTGAAGCTCAAAGTTAAAGAATGTTTAACTTTTTACAAATTATTGGACGTAAGGGAAATGATGGGCGATAACTTGTTTATTTTGGAAGGAATGTGAATAAATGGAAGTTGTTTTTTAAAAGGACTTCAATAAATTTTTCGCAAGTTTATTGGCGATAAGGGCGACCAAAACGAGTTAAATTTTCGGAAAAAATTTACTTGGTTGGAATAATTAAAGGCTTTTTAGGTATCAAGCAAGTGGTTGAAATTTTCTGGTAGGAAAAATTTGTTAATGTTTGGATTTGGCAAAAGTATTTCAAAAGAGAGTTGGGCAAACTTTGAAACTGAGGCTTTACCGCACTCAGAAGACCTTTATCGAGTGGCGATGTGGCTTGTCCGAAATGTCGAAGAAGCTCAGGATTTGACCCAAGAAACGCTGACGCAAGCCTTAAAATCTTTCCATCGCTACGAGATTGGAACAAACTGCAAAGCGTGGTTGATGACGATTATGTATCACCTCAACAGCAAACGAAGAATGAAACTCGGACGGCTGCAACTGGTTGAAGACACCGAAGAAAGAATCGCCGAAACAATCGCTTTTGAGCCATCAATTCCGCAAAGTATTACGGACGAAGAGGTTTTGGAAGCTCTCAAACGAGTGTCGCCACAGTTTTCGCAAGTGGTTGTGTTGGCAGATGTTGAGGATTTTGCCTACAAGGAAATTTCGCAGATTTTGGATGTACCAATCGGGACGGTAATGTCGCGTCTGCATCGCGGACGCAAACTTCTTCGAGTTGAATTGGCGAATTATGCAAGAAATTATGGAATTGGAAGAGAGAAAAAGGAGGTGGCACAATGAACTGTAGAGATTTTCGAGAAATTGCCGACACCTATTTGAGCGATGAACTTTTAGTGGAAACAAATCACGAGGTTTTTCAACATCTGGAAAACTGTGCAAATTGCCGTCAAGAACTCGCAATGCGGCGCGAAGTCCGCGAAAAACTTCGCCTAGCATTGAAAACTTCGCCCGAATTTCAGTTAAACTCTGCGTTTGTTACCAGACTTCGTTCAAATTTGAAGGACACAGCATTCCAACAAAATTCGTGGTTTAGTTGGAAGATTTTAACGCCTGTTTTGGCAAGTCTTTTAATTGTGTTTGGTCTAGTTTTCTTTTATCAGCGGAATCAAATCGGATACGCCGCAGAAATTTCCAAGAAAGCCGTCAATCGTCACGAAAATTGTGGTCTGAAAAATGTCAAACATTGGGAAGAAAATGCCGGCAAAGTGTCACCAGAGAAAATTGCTTTCGTCAAATCTTTGCAAGATTCAGAAACTAAAATTTTAGACGCGCACGATTGCAAATTTGAAGGCAAACACTTTATCCACTATGTCTTAAATCACAAGGGGAAACTTATTTCAGTTCTCAAAATTGCATCCGAAACCACCACGCCGGCGAATACAAATGCAGAAGACTCAATCATTTGCGAGCGAGAAAAAGGCTTGCAAATGTCGAGATTCACAGTTGGCGAAAATTTAGTTTTCGTAATTTCGGATATGTCGGAAGCCGAAAATTTGAGCATTGCCCGAAAACTTTCGGATAATTTGCAAAACAAGGTGTAAAACACAGTAGCAGTTGGCAGTAGCAGGTGGCAGTAAAGAAATTGAACAGTTGGAATGTCGGTAGCGCATTCGTTGGGCAAATGCGTAGTTTATTCAAAATATGTTGATTAAAAAGCCAAATGATATTAAATCAAGCGAAATTACAGACGAAAAAACTTATCTAAATCGTCGGCAATTTATGCGCGCCGGATTGATTGGCAGGAACGACTCTGGCAACTGCCGGAATCTATCAAATTTTTCAATCAACCGCCTCCGCCCGAACGTCGAAACTGCCAAAATTGAAACTGTTAAACCTGCGGAAAATCCGTTTCCTGAAGTTGATAGACCAAACAGCTTTAAAGAGATAACCAATTACAATAATTATTACGAATTTTCAACCGATAAATCTTCTGTTGCCGAATACGCCAAAGATTTTGTCACGCGTCCGTGGACGGTTGAGGTCGGCGGATTAGCCCAAAAACCGAAAACTTTTGACATCGAAGACCTTTTGAAAATCGAACAAGAAGAAAGAATTTATCGTTTCCGCTGTGTCGAAGGCTGGTCAATGGTTATTCCTTGGGTTGGATTTCCGCTCAAAAAATTGCTTGATAAAGTTGAACCACTTGGAACTGCAAAATATGTGGCGTTTGAAACGTATTACGACCAAAAGCAGATGCCGAATGGACGCTATGCAGGAATTGATTTGCCATACATCGAAGGATTGCGATTAGATGAAGCCCAACATAATCTAACCCTTTTAGCGACAGGGCTTTACGGCAAACAGATGCCAAATCAAAATGGTGCGCCGATTCGTCTGGTTGTGCCTTGGAAATATGGTTTTAAGAGCATTAAATCAATCGTCAAAATTACTTTGACTGAGATTGAACCGCCGATAACTTGGAATTTAGCAATCCCGAATGAATACGGCTTTTATTCAAATGTTAATCCAAATGTCTCGCATCCGCGTTGGTCACAGGCAACAGAGCAGACGAATCGGAGAATTTTGAACGTCGCAAAACTTTGATGTTTAATGGTTATGCCGATGAAGTGGCGAAACTTTATGAAGGGATGGATTTGAAGAAGTATTTTTAGACACTGATTTTTAAGATTTTTAGGATTCGGTAGGTTTTTATGGAATGGGTAAAAATTGTTTTAGCCAAGAAGCCTTTAGAAAGAAATGGAGTTTTAGCGGTTTTTGAAAATAAATCTTATCTAATCTTAATAGTCAGTGTCCAAACTCAATTATGCAAGACGTAAAATTCAACAAAATCCTAGTTTCAATCAACGCATTCGTGCCGTTGATAATTTTCGCCATTGATTTTTGGCGGGGAAATGTCGGGACAAATCCGATTGAGTTTTTCCTTCGCACGACTGGAGTTTTAACCCTAGTTTTTTTGCTGATAACTTTGAGCGTTACGCCTTTACGCAAAATTTTCGGTTGGAATGCGCTGATTAAATATCGGCGAATGTTGGGTTTATACGCATTTTTCTACGGCGTTTTGCATCTGGCAACATATAGCATTTTCGATAAAAGTTTTAGTCTTTCAGCCATTGTCAGCGATACTTTTCAACGTCCATTTATCGCGGTTGGGATGTTAGCTTTTACAATGATGATTCCTTTGGCAGTCACTTCAACCAGTGCAATGATTAAACGATTGGGCGGAAAGCGTTGGGCAAAATTGCATAAACTTACTTATTTAATTGCCATCGGCGGAGTTTTACATTTTTATCTGATTGTAAAATCCGACATTTTTTACCCTGCGATATTCGGACTAATTTTAGCAGTTTTGTTGGGTTATAGATTTTATGAATCAAATCGAAATGTAAAAGTAGAAAGTTTGAAAGTAAACTAAACTTTTTTCTTGATGGATGAGGCTTTATCAAAGTTTTGGCGGTAATCGTGACCTTCGATTTTGATGGTTTTGCACATTTCGTAGAGTCTCGAACGAAGTCGCACACCGATTCTATCTTCCAGCGTTTCCTCTTTGTCAGCCTTGCGCTCATCTAAAAAATTGGTCGTAAAAATCGTCAATTTTTTATCGTTGTAGCGGGTATTGATGATGTGTGCCATCGTGTCGCGCACCCAATCGGTTGGCTTTGACGCACCGATTTCGTCTAAAACCAGAACCTCAGCATCAAAAATATTCGACAAAATTTTCAGTTCCGAACTTTGAGTATTCGGATTGTAAGAATCTTGAATTTGTTTTAAAAGCGAGCCGAATTCGTAGAAAAGACAGCTAAATTTGCGTTCGGTCAGGGCTTTCAGAATCGAAACCGCGAGATGAGTTTTGCCGACACCGCACGTTCCCATCAAAAGCAGACCGCGTTCGACTGCCGGATATTCCATCGCCAATTTTGAAGCGTACCCGTAAGCCTTTTGTTGCGAAGGATTACTAATTTTGTAGCTTTGAAAATGACAATTTTCATAGCGACGCGGAATTTTAACTTTGTCTAATAAATTTGAATGAGATTTTTGTTTACGACATTTACACGGACGAACGCCTCCCTTGAGAAATTCCATTCCCGCTCCGTAACAGAGCGGACAAACTTCCGGCTCGTCGCGCGAATCAAAGGAATCTTCGTCTGCGTTTGGAACAACGAAAAGCTGATGAATTGTCGCTTTTTCTTGTGGCATTAACCAAATGGGGAAGTTTAATAAATTTGTGCAGGCTTATAAAAAAGACTCAAGCCAATTCGGATTATAACACTCGTCAAAAGGATTTCAAGTTTTATTTTGCTTGCGGAAATCCAATAAAAACGGGCTTTTGGCGTAACATAAAATTAACCCCAAAAGCGAAGTTTCTGAAAACACACGACTTAACCTTTTGAAAAATTTTCGATTTTGATAGATTTTTTTATTGCCGATTTTTGCTGGCGGGGCAATGTGATATATTTAATGTTTCGTAAATTATATGGGAATTGTTAAAAGTATCTTGATAAGACTGGGTTTAGCCGATTTAAGAGCCGAGCGAAATCCGATAAGTATTTTTTTGTTGGACGATGACACTCGCCGACATCGTTGGTTTGTCAAAAGGTTTGACGGCGACCAAGTGGATATTGCTGAAAACGTGGATGAGGCTAAAAATCTCTTGCAAAAAAACAGTTACGATGCAGTTTTTCTCGACCACGATTTGCTTACCCGAACATTATGAGTCCGAAAAATGGGACGATGAAAATACGGGTTACGCGATTGCGGATTGGTTGAGCAAAAATCGAAATGTGCAAAGCGCAACGATGATTATTGTTCACACCCGCAACTCTGAGGGCGGAATGCGAATGGTCGAAGTTTTGCGCGAAAACGAACGAAATGTCGAATATGTTCCATATCCACTGCTTGATATGAAAATTAAGCATTATTGGCAACGCTAAGTTTTACTTTTTAACAATTTTTTTCTAAACCAAAATAATCCAAATAAGACGATGATTAGGAAAACCGCCCAAATCCAATAGTTTTTTCCGAAAAACCAATCTACGAAACTTTGATTGTCTGCCGAATCGGTGGTTTCGATTGGTTTATTCAAGTTAGCTTCGGCAAATAGTTTTGTATCTTGGAGCAGAGGTTTGAGTTTATCAATCGCCTCGCGTTCAACAATCTCGTGCTTGAAGTTGCTAAACATTCCCTCTAATGATGAAGAACGAGAGTGATTTGTATAAAGCAAATACGAATCATTGGAGTCAGAAAATTTTATCAATGCGGTCAATCCTAAAGACGAGTCAAAATAACGGGTGGCATAAATCTGTTTTGAAATTGATAAAATTTGTGAAAGACCATCCTTCTCGGTTGTATAATTAATCGTTTGCGTAATAATAATAACAGGTTTTAGACCAAATTTGAGTTTAGCCCAACTAACTGTTTTGCTGACGTTTGATAATTCGGAACGGGGAAAATCTCGCAAATACTTAGAAAATTCAGGGGCAAAATCGTTAATCCAAAGCAAATTATTGAGCAAAGAGATGTGTTCTGATTGAAGGCGAAGAGCGTCACTTTGATTATTATATTCGATAAGGGCTTCGTCTCCACGCAAAAGAGAATCTTGCACATATTCCAACATTATTTGTCGAAATAAACGGTTTGCTTGGGTGGCATAATCGGTTGCCGTCCAATCCATTTCCTTTTGAAAACGCTCAATCATCGCCGCCGATAATCTCACGCCGCACTTTCCAACCTGACACTTTTTGAGGTCTTCAATGTCGCCTTTTTCAAGCGTTAAAGTTTGAATATCTTGAAGATTTGGCGTTTGACTGAAATCGCCAATTTGCACAATAGACTGTCTGTTTTGGCGTGACATTACTTCTTGAAAGGTTTTGAGACCTAAATCAAGCGGAGTTTTGAGCGAAATAATACCGCAGACCGCGACCTCGCGTTTATCTTGAACAGGCAATAATTTAGCAATCATTTCTCCTTGTTTTAGCTTTGTGAGTTCGTCTTCGGTAAAGGAGGCTTTAGCAGATAAAACTTTTTGCATTTTCTCAACCGGCGTTTGAGCGAAGTAGTTTATGGCACTAAATAACAGCGATATGGCAAGCATTAGGAAGATCAAAATTTGACTACGACGCATCAACATATTGAGTTGGCTCAAATTATAGTTAAACTAAATGGAAAAATCCATAGAGTTTTAAAGAAACAAAGATTCGCAAGGTTTGGCGATAAAAATCGAATCGTGGATAATGAAACTTGAAATTCAAAGATTATTAATTGGAGCGACCTGAATATGAAACACGAAACTATTTTCAACAAAGCCAGAAAACTCATTAACGAGCGCGAACTTGATGAGGCGCATCTCGATACCGCGTTTGACCTGCTCGAAGAAGTTAATGAAAAAGATCCCACTTGCGATTGGGCTTACGGATTGATTTCGGAAATTTATTATTGGACGGGCGAATTTGCCGACCCCGAAGACAAACTTTTTAACTTTGAAAAAGGCGTTGAATATGGCGAAAAAGGCGTGGCGGCAAACGAAGATTCATTGGAGGCAAACTTTTGGCTGGCAGTTAATTACGGCTCTTTCGGACAAGAAAAAGGCATTATGAAAAGCCTCGAATTGATTAAACCAATCAAGGCTTGTGTCGAACGGGTAATGAAAACTGATGAAGGATATTTCTACGGCGGACCGTGGCGGGTTTTGGGCAGACTCTATCACAAAGCACCGGGTTTTCCTTTTTCAATTGGGGATACCAAAAAAGCCCTTGAATGCTTGGAAAAAGCCCTCGAATTCGGACCAAAATTTTATCTCAATCATCTCTTCATCGCAGAACTTTATCAGTCAACACGGGATAAACAAAAGACAAAAGAGCATCTCGAATGGGTTATTGAAGCCCCACTTAACAAAAATCACGAACGCGAAGACGAAGGCTATAAGAAGGATGCGGAAGGGTTGTTGAGAAAACTTTGAATGGCTTTTATGCCGACATTGAGTATGCCAAAGTTCTGTCCGGCGGTAGCTCTGACATTATTTAGAATAGCTCTTGTGATCAATGAATCCGCCGGCAAGTGAAATCACAACGCCTATCACAAAGCCTCCTATTAAGATTGGGCTATACCACCCCGGAATTAAACCGTAGCTTATCAACATTAAAAAGACACCGGAAATACAAGCACCGATACAGGTTACAGTTCCCAGCGGGACATTTGTGATTCTATATTTCATACGCAGGCGTGGAATGAAGATACTTAAACCAATATAAATCACAAAAAGTATTGAAAGGATAAAAACGATGTTCATGTTGATAGCTCCTAAAAGGTGCTGATTTTACTAGCATTTATCAGTATTGACGGATTATACGAGCCTATTATGATTAAGTAAAGAACAATTAAATCGCAACTAATCTCAGAAAAAAAATGAAGATAAAAAAGTTTTAGAGCGAATCGGAAAATACCTTCAAAACTCAAATCGGGGTTGCCATTTTCAATTATTTATTGGTGACAATCATTAAGAAAGAACTGAAAATAGAGAAAAGTTTGTATGAAATTCTCCAAATAATTTCAGTTTCGGTGATTCCATCAGTATTTAAAATTATTAGCCAGCGGATTTTTTGAATATATAGAACCCAAGATTAGCCGGTTGACTGCTAATAAGTTCCCATCCTTGACCGGCTAATTGATCAAGCCACATGAGTAATTCGTCTTTACCATTTCCAACTGTTTGTTTCTTTACTAAATACTTCCACTTTTGAAATTGATAAACAGCTGAATCTTTAACTGAGACAGTATCTTCGATTGAGATTGTGCTTTTGATGGGCAGCCCATCAAGCGAAATTGTTACTGGGATTTGTATGTTTTGGGGGGCTTGGTTAATCATTTTATTTACTCCTAAATTCAAAATAAAAACTGTTTTTTGTAGTGATAAACTCCCAAATTGAGTTTATCGGAAAGCTCTGGTTTTCAAGCATTGCATAAAGTGTGCCAGAGCCAGAAAGCTTATTCTTGGTTATTATTTCGTCACAAAATGGTTTATTAAATACCCTGTTTATACTAAATGGTATAAAACACGGCAACGAATCTTTTCATTTGGATGGAACCAAGAAATTACGGCTCATCGGTTACCTCAACAATCGAATATTGCACCAAACACAAAAAAGGCTACCCGAAAGTAGCCCTCAGCTATTGATTCTAATGGTGGCTTGGGACGGGGTCGAACCGCCGACACGCGGATTTTCAGGCTTAAAAAGTTGATTTTCTTTATTTCTTTTCGTTTTTCTAAGTATTAAGCTAGTCCTTATTTATCAATATTTACGATTCTTTTTGTTCTTGCTTATTGTTAAAGATTCTCGAAGATTTTCTAAGTTTGGCACACAATTGGCACACAAAAGTTTTTAGTAATTAGCAAAATAATGTAAGATAAATTTTCACTAAAGTTTAGATTTTCCCCGAAATCTTATGCTTGATAAAAAATCTCTCTCAGAACGTGATATATGCACGAAATTTATTACTCCTGCCATTGTCAAAGCGGGTTGGGATTCTATCACGCAGTTTCTTGAAGAAGTTTATTTTACAGACGGTAAAATCTATGTTCGCGGAAAACTTCATTCACGCGGAAAAGCAAAACGCGCCGATTACATTCTTTATTACAAGCCGAATATTCCGATTGCCATTGTCGAAGCCAAAGACAACAAACATACCATTGGCGCGGGATTACAACAAGCGTTGGATTATTCACGGATTCTTGATATTCCTTTTGTTTTTAGCAGTAATGGAGACGGTTTTATTTTTCACGATAAAACCGCCACCGATGAAACTATCGAAACCGAATTGGATAATGATAGCTTTCCTTCGCCCGAACATCTTTGGGAAAAATACAAGCAATATAGAGGCATCGTAACTGCCGATGAAGAAAAAATCGTTGAGCAAGATTATTACGATGACGGAAGCGGACGCAAACCGCGTTATTATCAGCAAATTGCAGTCAATCGCACGATTGAAGCAATTGCCAAAGGTCAAAATCGAATCTTGCTGGTAATGGCAACGGGAACGGGAAAAACCTACACGGCTTTTCAAATCATCTGGCGTTTGTGGAAAGCAAAGGCAAAGAAACGCATTTTGTTTTTGGCAGACCGAAACGCATTGATTGACCAGACAAAACGCGGTGATTTCAAACATTTTGATAAATCAATGACGGTTGTCAAAAATCATAATGTTGATAAGGCTTACGAAGTTTATCTGGCACTTTATCAAGGCTTAACGGGAAATGATGACAGCCGAAATATTTTCAAACAATTTTCGCCGGATTTCTTCGATTTAATAGTCGTTGATGAATGTCATCGTGGAAGCGCAAGGGATGATTCGGCGTGGCGTGAAATTCTCGAATATTTCAAAACTGCAACTCAAATCGGTTTGACCGCAACGCCAAAAGAAACTTGCGACATCAGCACCAGCGAATATTTTGACGAACCGATTTACACTTATTCGCTCAAACAAGGGATTGATGACGGCTTTCTTGCGCCGTATCGGGTTATCCGAATTACGCTTGACGTTGATGCCGAAGGTTGGCGACCGCCGAAAGGCTTTCGAGACAAAGACGGAGAATTTGTCGAAGATAAAATTTACAATCGAATAGAATTTGACCGAAAACTTGTGATTGAAGAACGCCGAAAAGTTGTTGCACAAAAAATCACGGAGTTTCTGAAAGGCTCAAATCGCTACGATAAAACGATTGCTTTTTGCTGCGATACCGAACACGCAGACGCAATGCGAAGCGAATTAGCCAAAGAAAATGCTGACATTGTTGCACAAAATTTTAAGTATGTTTTGCGAATGACGGGCAATGACGACATCGGCAAACGCGAACTTGATAATTTTACCAATCCCGAAGAAGTCTTTCCGGTAATTGCCACGACATCCGAACTGATGACAACGGGCATTGACGCGCCAAACTTGCAAAGTTATTGTTTTGGATAAAAATATCAATTCGATGACAAATTTCAAGCAAATCATCGGACGCGGAACACGAATCAATGAAGAATACGATAAACACTATTTCACAATTCTTGATTTCAGAAACGCAACCGACCTTTTCGCCGATAAAGATTTTGACGGCGACCCGATTCGCGTTAAACCCGTTTCCGAAAGCGACGATTTAAGCACGATTCTTGACGAAGAAGAGACGGACGAAACACCGATTATTGATGAAATTTCCGAAGAAGAAATTACGTTTGAAAAACCCGAAATCAGAAATCCATTTTCAACTATTGATTTTGTTCCGCGTCAAAAGGTTTTCGTGAATGGCATTGATGTTTCGGTTTTGATTTCGCGTGAACTTTCGTTTGACAAAGACGGCAAACTTATCACGCGCAAACTTACCGATTACACCAAAGAAATCGTTACGGAACAGTTTGCGACGCTCGATGATTTCCTGAATAAATGGAATGAATACGATAAAAAAGAATCAATTATCGAAGAACTCGAAAAGCAAGGCGTTCCCGTCTTTGATTTGGTAAATTCGGTAGATAAAAAGTTAGATTTATTCGATTTGATTTGCCACGTTGCTTTTGACCAACCGCCATTAACAAGGAATGAGAGGGCGAATAATGTTAGAAAACGAAATTACTTTACCAAATACGGCGAAGCAGCAAAGCAAGTTTTAGAAGCACTCTTGGACAAATACGCCGATGAAGGAATTGAAAACATCGAAAGTTTAGACGTTTTGAATGTCATTCCTTTTACCGAATTCGGCTCACGGCTTGAGATTGTGAAAGGGATTTTTGGGGGAAAAGAAAAATACCTCGAAGCAGTAAAAGAATTGGAAAACGAACTCTACAAAGTTGCTTAAAACGTAGAACAGACTGTTAGTCTGTTCCAAGCGGAAACAGACTAACAGTCTGTTTTACTGTATGAAACAGCCGAAACTTATAATTATTGGCGGAGCAAACGGAAGCGGTAAAACTACATTGGCAGTTGAATTTGTCGCGGAAGAAGGCTTGATTTATTTGGGAGCAGATGAAATTGCCCGTGAATTAAATCCGACACAACCCGAAAAAGTTGCGATTGAAGCCGCTCGAATATTCAGCCAACGAATTGATAATTTTATTGAGAAAGGAGAATCATTGATTGTTGAATCTACACTTTCAGGTTTGAGTTTGCGGAAAAAGATTGAGAAAGCAAAACGTCAGAATTATGAAATAGAAATTTTATTTGTTTATTTGGATTCGCCCGAACTTTGTATTCAGCGGGTTTCGACTCGTGTTTCAAAAGGCGGACACAATGTTCCCGAAGCCGATATTAGAAGGCGTTTTTATCGTTCAAATTCAAACTTTTGGGACGTTTATAAAAATATCGGTGATAATTGGAGTTTGTTTTATAATTCCGGTGATATAATTTCACAAGTTGCCGATGGTTCGGGCGAAAACTTAATTATTTTAGACGAAGCGAGGTTTTTAGAATGGAAAAGAATGGTAACAAAGTAAAGGAATTGGGTGATGAAAAAACTTTGCGTAGAATCTTGCATAATCAACGCATCGCAAACGCCGCCGTTCACAAAGCGCAAGAAGAAAATCGTCGGCTTGGCGTGCCTAATTGGTATTCAATCAATGGCAAAATCGTCAACGAAGCCGAACTCACCGATAAAAAAACGCTCAAAAAATAAATGGCAAATTTACAAGGAATACTAAAATCTATCCGCGATATAATGTGGCAGGATACCGGCTTGAACGGCGATGCACAACGCATTGAACAGCTTGGTTGGATGCTGTTTTTCAAAATCTTTTCTGACAAAGACCAAGAACTTGAATTGCTAAATGACAATTACAAATCACCGATTCCTACCGAACTTCATTGGGATAAATGGGCGGGTGATGATGAAGGAATGACGGGCGAAGAATTGCAGGTTTTTGTTGACCGCGAACTTTTTCCGAAGCTCAGAAATATTCCCGTAGTTGATAATAAACGGGCGTTGATCTTGCGTGAAGTTTTTGAAGGCAACAACAATTATATGAAAAGCGGAATAAATATCCGCAAAGTTCTCAATAAACTTAACGAACTAGATTTTAATATCGCCAAAGACAGACACGCTTTCGGCGAACTTTACGAAAGTATTTTGAAGGAATTGCAGTCGGCGGGAAAATCCGGCGAATTTTATACGCCGCGAGCGATTACGCAGTTTTTGACGGAAATGGTTAATCCGAAAATCGGCGAAAAAGTGCTTGATTGTTCGTGCGGAACGGGCGGATTTTTGACTTGTGCGATTGAGCATTTACGCAAAGACAATACGAGCATCGAAACTCTGAAAGCGATTCAGGATAATGTAATTGGTTGGGAATATAAGCCTTTGCCGTTTCTGCTGGCGACTACTAATTTGATTTTGCACGATGTTGAAGTTCCCCAAATTACTTTCCGCGATGCTTTAGACCAGCCTTTATCGAATTACACCGAAAAAGACCGCGTAAATGTGATTCTGGCAAATCCACCGTTTGGTGGAATTGTGGCGAACAACAACGAAACGAATTTTCCGCAGAATTTCCGCACCAAAGAAAGTGCCGATTTGTTTTTGATAATGATGATTCATTTGCTCAAAATGGGCGGACGTGCAGGAATTGTATTGCCTGACGGTTCGCTGACGGGCGAAGGCGTGAAGCAGAGAGTTCGTGAAAGGCTTTTGACGGAATGTAATCTGCATACAATTATCCGTCTGCCAAATTCGGTTTTTCAGCCTTATGCAACGGTTGCCACGAATCTTTTATTTTTTGAAAAAGGCAAGCAAACCCGCGAAGTTTGGTATTACGAACACCGTTTGCCCGAAGGTCAAAAGAGTTACAGCAAAACAAAAACGATTCGCCTTGATGAATTTCAGCCGATTCGTGATTGGTGGAACAACCGCACCGAAAGCGAAGTTTGCTGGAAAGTTCACATCGAAACCATCAAACAACGCGGTTATGATTTGGACATCAAAAATCCGAATAAGACCGAAGAAGAACACGAATTTACAAGCCAAGAAATATTTGGATTATTGGAAAAGAGTTTTGCTAAAAGCCAAAGATTATTGAATGAATTAAGGGAAGAAGTTTTATGAAATTGGGCGATGTATTGCAATTAGCAAAAGGAAATTTAATTGATATTCAAGACAACGAGGAATATGTAATTGCAGGTGTGCAAAATAGTGGTGCGGGCGTTGTAAATCGCCGAATTGTAAAAGGCAAAGAACTAACTATGAAAAAGTATCAACTGATCGAAGAAAATCAGTTGATGTGGTGCAAAGTTGACACCAAAGGCGGTGCATTTGGTGTTACTCAAAAAGAACAAATTGGTTCATTGGCTTCAACCAATATGGCACTTGCTTATATTGACCAAGAAAAATGCTTGCCTGAATTTATTGCCAATCTTTTTAGATTTAAACCATTTCACGAAAACATAACAAAATATTCATCAGGCTCAACAAACAGAAAATATCTAACTCCAAGTCAATTATTTGAGTTTATTGAAATTCCAACTTTGACGATAGATGAGCAAAGGCAATGGATCGCCAAATTAGATTTTGTTCAAAACTCACAATTATTTAGAGAAATTGATTTTCAACTTGAATTAGTCCGCCAACTTCGCCAAGCCTTTTTGCGTGAAGCGATGCAAGGCAAACTCGTTCCGCAAGATACGGCAGACGAACCCGCCGAAATTCTGCTTGGCAAGATAAAAGCCGAAAAAGAAAAACTCATCGCGGAAAAGAAAATCAAAAAAGATAAACCTTTGCCCGAAATCAAACCCGAAGAAATCCCGTTTGAAATTCCGAATAATTGGATTTGGTGCAGATTGGGCGAGTTGTGTTTTGTAACAAAACTTGCAGGTTTTGAATATACGAATTATTTCAATTTGAAGCCGTCTGGCGAAATTCCTGTTATTCGTGCTCAAAATGTAAAACCGAATCGAATGCTCGAAGAAAATTTACTTTACATTGAAAAAGAAATTTCTCTCAAATTAGAAAGGTCTGCATTAACTAAAAAATGTCTTTTGATAACTTTCATCGGTGCGGGAATTGGAGAAGTTGCAATATTTGATAAAAAGGAACGATGGCATCTTGCCTCGAACGTAGCAAAGGCAGAACCATTATTTGAATCTATTTCGGCTGAATATTTGATGTGGTTACTTCTATCAGATTTTGGAATGTCTGAGTTTATTGAATCATATCAAAAGCAACCGCTCAACCGAGTTTATCAATGGGAACAATTAGGGAAATATCAGTTCCATTACCGCCGTTAGCCGAACAAAAGCGAATTGTCGAAAAATTGGAAAAGCTGATGAAATATTGCGATGAATTGGAATTAAACATTCGGGAAAGCAAAAAGAACGCGGAAAGTTTATTGCAAGTGGCATTGAAAGAAGCGTTAGAACCGAAATGAAAATATTCACCAAAAGGCTAATTTCGAGTTAGAATACAAATTACCAAATAATATCTTTCAAAAGGTGGCGTGTGATTATGTTTTGGCAAACTACCCACGAAGAATTGAATAAAAAAATTAACCAACTTGAATCCAAAGTTTCTTCCGCTTCAGGCTTGTTTGGTTACGATTCTCACCGCATAGCTGATGCCATCGAATTGTGCAAAGAAATCCAAGCAGATTTCAAAACGAAAATCAGCTATCCAACTAAAGCCGAACGCGACGAAGCGTGGCAAAAATTCTTTAATTTACGCGAAGATACCTATCGCATCAAACGCGAAGCCGCTGAATCAAAATCAAAAGACCATTATCGGGAAATCAACGGTTATTTGAAAGATGCGGATTATTGGTATTCGATGGACAAACTTTTTGATGTGTTTACGTTTGATCTAATGAAAACCAGCAAAGAGGGAATGCAATGGAAGGGACAGAAGCTTCGTGAAGCCGGAAACCTTCTGACAAAATACAAACACGAAATGATTGGCGAACATAAAGCCGAAATTCATGAAAGAATTGTTTCTATTCGGAAAGAACACGATTGTTTTTGGGAACGCTATCGAGAATATCAGAACGAGAGGCAGAAAATTTACGAAGAAAAGAAAAAGGCTTGGGAAGAAGGACAAACCAGACGAGAAAACGCGAAAGAAAGAATCCAAGCCAACATCGAAAAAAATAAGGAAAATTTACGAAAAGCCGAAGACGCTTTAGAAAGACAAAAAGAGCATCGCAGAAAACTGCAAGATGATATTTCGTCTGCTTATAGTGATAGCTTTCGTGAGCGTGCGGAAGGTTGGCTTGATGAATGCAAAGATAAAATTTCCGATATTGAATCATCAATCGACCGCATAGAAACTTGGATTCAAGAGGGGAAAGATAAACTCAACAGTTTTTCGTAAACAAACATTTATGAATGCAAAAAGAACACTGAAAGTTTATTGCAAGTGGTGTTGAAAGAAGCGTGAGAAGGATAAGACTAAAAAAACGTAAAACAGACTGTTAGCCTGTTTTACGTTAAAATAAATAAGGACACCTTTGCAGATGTCCTAAACTATTGATTCTAATGGTGGCTTGGGACGGGGTCGAACCGCCGACACGCGGATTTTCAGTCCGCTGCTCTACCAACTGAGCTACCAAGCCACTCGCTCCGCAAAACTTGGGGAGCAAGTGAAATAGTGTAAATAACGGCGAGCGCATCTGTCAAATTATCAAACTGTTTTCGCCTTTTCGGGTCGATTCAGTTTTCTCTTCGATCAAACCGAGTGCGACTTTCACATCGTGTTCGATGCGTTCGCACAGTTCGACATTTTCCTTGAGAAAATTTTTGACGTTTTCGCGCCCTTGTCCGAGCCGTTCGCCCGAATAGGAAAACCACGCGCCCGCTTTTTTCAACAATCTTCTTGTCCACCGCCAAATCGAGCAAATCGCCTTCGCGGGAAATTCCTTCGCCATACATTATGTCGAATTCGCAATCCCGAAATGGTGGCGCAACCTTATTTTTAGCAATTTTGACTTTGGTGCGATTGCCGACCACTCGATCGCCTTCTTTAATCGCGCCGATGCGCCGAATATCAATTCTGACGCTGAGCGTAAAACTTCAAAGCCTTGCCACCCGTCGTTGTTTCTGGACTTCCGAACATTACGCCTATTTTATCGCGCAATTGGTTGATGAAGATAAAACAAGTATTTGAACTCGAAACGATTGCCGTCAATTTTCGAACGCTTGCGACATCAGACGGGCTTGCAATCCCATATGTGAATCGCCCATTTCGCCGTCAATTTCGGCACGCGGCACGAGTGCGGCGACTGAGTCAATGACGATCACATCAACACTCGCCGAACGCACGAGAGTTTCGGCAATGTCGAGTGCTTGTTCGCCCGAATCGGGTTGTGAAATCAACATTTCATCAATATTCACGCCGAGTTTTTCGGCATATTCCGGATCAAGCGCGTGTTCTGCGTCAATATAAGCCGCCACTCCGCCCACTTTTTGCGCTTGAGCGACGACTTGCAGATGCCAAACGTCGTTTTACCCGAAGCTCTCAGGTCCATAAACTTCGATGATTCTGCCGCGTGGAAATCCGCCGACGCCGATTGCCGCGTCCAAACTCAAACAATTGGTCGAAATCGCCCCAACTTCTTCGTGCGGACGTTCACCAAGACGCATAATTGAGCCTTTACCGAATTTCTTTTCAATGTTTGCAAGTGCCGATTCAATCGCCTTGCTTTTGTCTTATGATGCCATTTTTGTTGCTTCTCCAGCCATTTTTTCTCTCCTTTTGTGTCAATTTCATTTAAAAGACAAGTGAAGTGTAACACAAAAGAAGGCGTTTGTGAAATATTGTTTCACGAATGAAACAAAATATTTTTCTGTTTATTTGAGAACAGGAATTTCTAAGTTAGTTGAAAAATGGTCAGTTCTGCAAGTTTTTCGGGGCAAAAAGTAAGAGACTATTTATTTTTATGAGAACCCGCTATTTATTTCTACCAGTTCAAAACAATTTTAAGACAAGATTTGCCTTTCGATGAGTTTTCTTTGTAGTCTTAAAGGGTGATGAAAATTGAAAGATTGGAAAATATTGCCGGCGGTGAGTTTGTCATTCAAGAAAGCGGAAATCGAATGGCGGAAATGGCTTATACGAATGCGGGCGAGGACAAAATCATCATCGCTCATACTTTTGTAGAAGACGTTTTTCGCGGCGAACATCTCGGCAAAGATTTGTTAGCGGAGTGTATAAAATTCGCCCGCGAGAATAAGTTGAAAATCATTCCGCTGTGTCCTTTTGCTAAATCCGCATTTGAAAAATACGCCGAATATGCGGATGTTTTAGCCGATTAGATGTTGATTCCAGATTCCAAATTTCAAATTCCAAATTAGACGAAGATTCTAAATTTCAAATTCCAAATTCCAAATTAAAGGAAAAAACAATCTGGAATCTGGAATCTGAAATTATAAAAAAGATGCCAACTCCGAGAATCTCCGCCTCCAGTTATTCAAACACCGCACCGCTTGTCTGGTCATTTCTTTACGGCGCGAATCGTGGTAAATACGAATTGATAATGGACAATGCCCCGGCGCGTTCTGCCGAACTTTTGGCAAATAATCGGGTTGATGCGGCTCTTGTTCCGGTCATTGCATATCAACTGTTGGAAGATGCGAAATTGATTCCAAATGTTTGCATCGGCGCAAAAGAAAAGGTGAAAAGCGTTTGCCTCTTGACCAAAGGTGAAGATTTGCGGGAGGTAAAAACCGTTTCGCTGGACGTTTCTTCAAAAACTTCGGTTGCGCTGACGAAAATCATTTTCCGCGAATTTTTGGGTTTTGAACCCGTTTGGAAAGATGCCGAACCGAATTTGGAGGAAATGCTGAAGGATTCGGATTGCGCTTTGCTGATTGGTGATCCGGCGTTGGTGATTCCAGATTCCAGATTCCAGATTCCAGATTCCAGATTCCAGATTCCAAATTCCAAATTCCAAATCAAAGACCAATTCAGAAAATTCGATTTAGCTGAGATTTGGAAACAATTTACGGGCTTTGGATTTGTTTTTGCAATGTGGATGACGCGAAGAGAAACTTGTGAAATTGATTTCGCACACGCCCGCGATGAAGGTTTGCGACATTTAGACGAAATTATCTCCAATTACGAAAGCGAAATCCCTCTCAATCGTGAAGAGTTTTATTCTTATCTTACTGAGAATATTTCATTTACGATTGATGATTCAATGCAAAAAGGTTTGGAACTTTATTTTAATTTGGCGCATAAAAACCGTTTAATTGAAAATCTGAAACCGTTACAATTTGTCTAAATCTTTTTTGAAACTGCGCCGCCTAATAATTCATTTCGTTCTTTTTTATCCATCCGAAACATTGTCCACATTGCCGACCACCAGCCAAAAACAGGTGTGAAGGCAGACGGAATATCCGAGCCTGTGGGGGATGAAACAAATCCTGAAATTGCGTCAAAAATGGCGTAAATGGTTAGTCCGATTGAATAAATCAGCGAGTAGAAAAACCAAGCAAGATATGAGCCTTTCCACTCTAAAGCCGCCACATTATGCCGGCTTCCGCCGAGTCCGAAAACAATTTTTCTCAGATATTGCCGCGTCAAACGGCGGGCAGGAATAATGTGCCGAAGTTGGCAAGCAGGATTATACCAAACTTCGCTGACCTGACTGATTCGCAGTCCCATTTCCACATCGCCACCCGAAACGAGTCGGTTGCCAACTCTATCTTCGAGAAATTGTTTTTCCAGCCAACCGCTTTCCTCGATGGCTTTTCGTTTCAAAATCATTCCCGTTCCGGCAATCCAATCGCGTCTTTTGGGCTGATCGCCGTGATTTCTACCCGCAAACGCCCATTTGCGATTGGCGGCATAAATCGGTGGTTCGATTTCCCAGTCGAGAATTATTTTTGCCCCGAAAGCTCCGCAATCAGGATGCTCCGAGGCAAATTTTGCTAATTCTTCGACAAAATCTTCGGCAATCAAACAGTCGTCATCAACCAAAGCAATAAAATCGCCATTTGTGTTTTTTATGCCGCAGACGCGGGCGTGATGCAAACCTTGTTTAGTTTCTAAAATGATTTTGAGCGGAACAGGGAAAGTTTGAGCGTGTTTTTCAACCACTTCCGGCGTTTCATCGGTGCAGTTATTGTTGACCACCAAAGCCTGCCAATCTATTTCCGATGAGACTTTTTGTTGGGAAATTGCTTTTAATGCTTTTTGCAGCAAAGAGGCATTGTTGTAGGTGCAAATAATGATGTCAATTGAAATTTTGCTTTTCATTAAAAAGCATTTTAACTCAAATTATCTGAAAACCGCCCATAACCAAACAGCTATTGCCATCAAAAATAACAAACAAAAATCACTTCCTTCTAATCTTTCATTTTGGTTTTGCATAAAATCCTCCGTTTGAAAATTTCTTCTCAATCTATAACGCGGATTCTTTTGGCAAAAAACACCATTCTTTTGAAAAAGATTATTTGGTGACGTGTTAATTCTACTTTGTCAGATTAACTTTGAAACTTGAAACTAAAGAAATTTAGCCGCGGATTTTCGCAGATTTCGCGGATAAATCGGATAAAATCGCTAAAATCCAAGAAAAAAATCAGCGTTTATCCGCGTGCATCCGCGGCTAATTTTTAATCTGACAAAGTAGAATTAGCTTTGCCCCAAAAACATTTGGCGATTGATAACCGAAGGATCTCCCAAGACGATAAACCGAATATTCTTCATATATTTTTGTGAAACTCGCTGGACATCCGCCGGAGTGACATCGCGGATGCGGTCAAGAAAATCGCCCGAATTGCGCCAACCGCTACCAATTAGTTCGTAACTGGCGAGTTCGGCAGCTTGGGCGGCGTTAGTTTCCTGCTTGATGTAATAAGTGGTTAAAAAGAAACCACTGGTTTCCAAAATGTCTGATTTTTGAATCGGGTTGTTTTTAAGTTTTTCGATTTCCAACAACATCAGATTAACCGCTTTATTGGCTTCAACGGCAGAAACGGAGATGTTTGCCGTATTCGCCGACATATTACTCATCTCGGCGGACGGGGCGTAGGAAAGATTATTTTTGACGCGAACTTCTTGGAAAACGCGGCTGGCTAAGATTGAAACCGCGACTCGCATCGCATAATAATCGGGATTGTTCAGCGCAGGTGCAGAAAAAACTCCCTCTACATAATTGGTTTGCAACGCCCTCGAAGTCACGTCCAGAGTCGGTTTGGTAAAACTCATTGCCGGAATCGGTTTTTCCTGATAATTGCCGCGCGGAAGTTTGCCAAGAGTGTCGGCAATCATTTTTTGCAAAACAGTCGCATCCAAATCGCCAACAATGACCAGCAAAAGTTGCGAAGTCTGCATTATTTTTTGATGATAGGCACGCAAATCTTCGGCTTTGAAACGGCTCATGGTTTCAACCGTGCCGCGTGGATTATTGAAATACGGATGATTTTCATAAACAATCTTTTCTTCCAAAAGAGCCAGATAACTTTCAGGCGTGTCGGTGTCATCGCGCAAAGTGGTCAAAGACCTTTCGCGCACCAATTCGACATCTTCGGCAGAAAAACTCGGATTGATGGCTAAATCGGCGAAAACTTTCCAAGACCTTTCAAAATGTTGGCGGGTGGAAGCCAACGACATGACGCTAAAATCCACATTGCTGCCTGCGCCGACGCTGCTTCCTGTTCCGGCAAGTTCTTTGCGGAGAGTCGCCCGCGGAAAATTTTTACTTGCTTCGACGGCAACATTGAGCGTCAGATTTTCGATTCCGGCATTTTGAGCGGTTAAATTTCGCACTCCACCGCGCACAAAAAGTCCGGCGGCAACTGTGGGTGAACTCGGACGGCGTTTAATTAAAACTTTCAAACCGTTGACATCCAATTCCGTGACCAAATCGGTGATTGAGCGTTTAACTGCCGCTGATGATTGAGCCGAAACCGCCGTCAGCGAAAAAAAGATAGCCAATATTAAAAGAATGATGAATTTGAATTTTTGCATTATTTTCTCCGAGTAAATTGATTGATTCATTTTTGTTCATTTTTTCATTGATTTTTCTTAACAATGATTCAATGATTCAATGATTCAATGAACAAATCAATAAATTTACTTCCCTCCAATTAAATCGCTTGGCGTTAATTTTGCTTCTTGCTGTAGTTCGCTTGAGATTAAAGCAACTCCGATTCGCGGTTTATTTTGAATATAAGTTTTGATGTAACGATTGATGTCATCCCGCGTAATTGCCCGCAGATTTTTGTGATAACCGCGGTAATAATCAACTCCCGTCGAAGACCACCAAAAACTCAAAGTATGCGAATAATCGCTCAGTTTTTCGCGGCGGAATAAATCTTCGGCTTCAAGCAAAGTTTTGGCACTTTCCAGTTCTTCATCGGTAAAATAAGTCGGGTCGGTGAACTTATCAATTTCGCCGTAAAGCGTTTTGAGGGCTTGCTTGGCTTTATCCGGCGAAGTGACAAGCGTCATCCGAATCGGTCCGACATTTCTTTGCGTATAATAATGAACGCTGGTGACAACGGCTAATTTTGAATCAATCATTGCTCTTTGCAGACGCGAATCCGCTTGTTGAACGATGTATGAAAAAACGTCTGCCGCGTAGGTTGATTTGTCGTCAACGCCGATTGAAGGTCCGTGCCAACCGATTTGCATAATAATGTTGCTGACGGGTTGCTCGACAATTACGCCTTCGCTTTTTGGCAATGGTGGATGTTCAACCATCGGAAATTGTTTGAAAGGGTCGGCGGCTTTTTTCCAGTCGCCAAAAAGTTGTTCGGCAAGTTGAAAAACTTTGTCGGGGTCAACGTCGCCCGTCACAATCAAAGCCGAATTGTTCGGGACATAATAACGCGATTGAATGAGGCGCATTTTCTCGGTCGTGGCGGCAGAAACCGTTTCACGAGTTCCACCAGGCATTTTCCGGGTCGGATATTTGTAAAAAAGTTTTTGCATCATTGTATTTTCCAGATAGAGTCCGGGTTGCGATTCGTGGCGGGTCAGTTCGGCTAAAACAACATCTCTTTCGCCCGCAAAATCTTCCTCGTCAAAGACCGGAAAACGAATGGAATCGCGGATAAAACGCATCGAAGTTGAAAGATGCGGACGGGTGGTGGTGAAATAATAATTGACCACTTCCTCGTGCGTTTCGGCGTTGTTGACAATCCCGATTTGGTCAATTTCGTTGAGATAACTAACATCCCCGATTTGCGATTTTAGTTTCAACGGATTAGCGCAAACTTGTTGACCAAACGCATTAAGCGGTCCTTGGCGGAGTGCCGCTTCGCATTGAACAATCAATCTCGCGCTATTAGGTTTGAAAAACATATGTTCGTAAAGGTGCGATAAGCCGTTCAGTTCGGGCGTTTCGGTAAAAGAGCCGTTGCGGACGGCAATTTCAACCGTCACCAACGGAATCGAATTATCAGGCAACACAATGATTTCAAACCCGTTTGCCAAAACTTTGTTGACAAACGGAATCTCAATGCCTTGTTGCGTTTGAATCGGCGCAGTCGTCGGTTTTACAGGTTGCTTAGTGGCAACCGTGGTCGGTTTAGCTTTGACCGGCAGTTTTGCTTTTTTGACTTGCGCCGACACCGGCACGATAAAAATGCTGAAAGTTAAAAGTAATGCAAATATTTTTTTCACGCGGAATACTCCAAGTTTGATAGACGTTTGATGTCTGATGTCCCGAAATGGTTTAATCTCTCTTAAAGATTTAACATTTCTACGTTAAGAATAGCAAAAAGTTTTGAGGAGAAAATTTTATGGAACGCGATAATTTAATGCACGGCGCACGAACTGCAATGAATCACAATCCGGACATCCGCGAATGGTGCGAGAATTTTTTAAAGGAAAAAGAACGCGAAAATCATACCGAAATGAGCGAAGAAGAGTTTGCGAAATACTGGAAATATCATCGCCCCGAAATTATGCACGCAGGTTCGGCAGAAGCGATGCAAGCCTATAAATCGGCATTTCCGAAGAATTGAAATGAAAGAGGCAAATTGCGGTACACGGCTTTTTGTTTCCGATAATCTTTAATCGGTATTTTTAAGTAGAATAACATCGCGGTTGAAGATTCCGCGTGAAAGCACAAGTTGTTTGCCATCGGGCGTGTAGGAAAAATTAAAGATGCGTTGGTCTTTAAAATCGGTAACTTGGGCGGGCGGATTTCCGTCAATCGGTTGTTGCCAGATATTTGAAACGCCATCGCGGAAAACCAGATAGTTGATAGCTTGCCCGTCAGGAGTCCATTGCAGTGCATTTTTTCCGAAACCTTGCCAATACTGAATTGGAAGACTGAAAGATTTAATTGTTTTGCCGCCGTCAAAAGGGATAATGACAATTTCGGGTGGTTGTTTTTGCTCACGTTTTCGCCAATAAAAAGCAATAAATTTGCCGTCAGGCGAAATAGCCGGAGCCAGCGAATAGTCGGTAACATTGGTCAATTTTACGGCTTCGCCGCCGTCAATCGAAACTTTCCACAAAGCCACCTGCTCTGCCCAATGGGTAAAAACAATCCATTTACCGTCGGGTGAAAAGGTTGACCAAACATCCGCGCCTGTGGTCAAACGCTTCTTTTCACCGTTACTCAAATTCAATCTAAATAAACCTGTGCCGTTGCCATCATCGCTTTGAAAAACAAGATATTTTCCGTCCGGGGAGGCAACGGTTGAACCGGATTCATCCACAATTTGTTTAGTATTGCGTCCATCCGCGTCCACCATCCAAACTTCGCCTTTGCCGTTTGGAGTGGTTTCATAGATTATCTTGCCGTCAGAGCGAAAACTAAGCCCAAAGATACCGTCATATCTATCAATTCCCTGAGTCAATTGCTTGGCTTGACTTATATTTTCGCTGGACATCATCCAAATATGCGCCGTTTGTTCTCTCCTCACCGCAACTAATTTGTGTCCATCCGAGGTCAAACTAAGGCTTTGATAATTATTCAAATCGTTGGAGATATTTTGGGCATTACCGTTTGGATACGAAAGTGACCAAATTTGATGAGAAATACTACTACGACCTTCTGTCGCTATGACCAAGAGACCGTTGCCGTCCGATTGCCAGATAACTTGCGAAATAAGAGACCAATTCGGTGATGGAATTGACGAAATCACGCCATTGGCAACTTGTATAGTAACAACTTTGTTTTTCCCCCATCCGAACTTGTCACCGCGATAGCCTTTCCGTCAGGCGACCAGTCGGCTGAACCTAGTAAAAGTTCGGGGCGTTTGCTCGAAGCCAGCACGCGCTCATTCGCACCGTCCGAATCGGCAATAATTAACGAAGAAGTTTCTGCTCCTTCGGATGAAGATCGGATAAAAGCAAATCGTTTTCCGTCAGGAGAAAAAGAAATCGAATTATAAACACGATTTGTTCCAAAATTTTGAAAAATTATTTTCGGCAAACCGCCAAGAATAGGAAGCTGGTAGAGTGATCCTTTGGCACTGTAATAAATATGATTTCCATCCGGCGAAAAAGCTAAATCGCTGAGTCGTGTCTCTTCGGCGGGCGGCAGAATTTGGACATCGCTGCCGGTCGCAATGTTTTTAAGCCAAATACTCTGTTGCTCATCATCCTCTAAAATGTAAGCAATGAACTTGCCATCAGGCGAAATAACAGCCAGTTTGGTTTTGCCGTTTGAGGTGAGCCGGGTCAGATTTGTTATGTGGAAGACAGAAGGCGAATTTTTGCTTTTGAGAAAATAGAAACCGTAGCCTAAAGTCAGCACAATCACAACTGCCACCAATCCGGCTAAAACGTAGTTATACTTAGGTTTAATGGGCGGAAGTGGCTGAACTAGCTCAAGTTTTGGAGCTTCGGGCGGAAAATTTCCAGTCTCAGATTCTTCAACTCTTTCGTGTCGCCAATCTGCCAAAGCAACGACTGTGCCGGATGGTTGGATTTCAGAATGATAAGGTTCAAGTTTGGGGGACGAAAAATTCGGATTTTCAATTAGCTCAAATTTGCCAATGTTTCTTTCTTTGGCTTCAATTTGTCTTACTTCAGCAATAAAACGATAACCGCGTTTAGGAACGGTTTCGATAAAACGCGGATTTTGTTTGCTGTCGTTGAGGGCTTTTCTGAGCAACCGAATCGTAAAAGTGAGATTACCTTCTTCGACAAAGCTATCCGCCCAAACCGTGTTTAGTAATTCATTTCTTTCGACCAGATGACCGTGATTTTCAACCAAAAGATGAAGCAATTGAAAGGCTTTCGGAGTGATGGAAAGCGGCTTGCCGTGGCATAACAAAACTTTTTCTCTCGCATCCAGCAGAAACTCACCAAACTCAAAACTCTTTGTTTCCAACGACATACGCTCTCTCATAACTTTCTAATAACTTTCTCGCAAAATTCACAGTTTTTTTTTGCCGAGAAAAACTATTGTCTATCTCACGCCTAAGTAATAGGCGAATGATAGCACAAATCGGAGAGTGCCGAAACTATTTTGAAAAATTTCAGCCTGATTCGTGAGCTGAAAAAAGTTTATGAAATGTTTTTTCCGAAATTGTCTTATCAAAGTGGAAGACGAAGTAAAGCCGATTAAAAGGCAATCAAATTCGTCAGGGTAAGTTAGATAATGAGTGATAGCACAAATCAAGGAGTTCGGAAACGGTCTTATCGGTAATAATAAATTTTGAAAAGGAGAAATAAAAAATGAAATTAGAAGAAACTTGGCTAGGATTTGGTGTAAAACCAGGTGGACACCTTTTTCTTGCAGGTATTGACAGTATTAACGGAATGGTTTGGAATCTAAGAAATCCTCAAAGGATTTATCACCAATACTCTTTAATCAATGTGCGGCTTGGTCCCGGTTTAGGCGGGGGAGCCGATTTAGTTATTGCTCTGGCTTTCAATACGAAAAGTATGTATGAACATCAAAATAAGAATATGAACGGGTGGGGATTTAATGTTAGGCACTCGGCATTTAAGTTAAAGGATTATGGGATGATTAAAAAGATGGATAAGGTGCTTGAAGTTTTGAGAGTGGCGCAGTATATGGGTGGAAAAGATTTATCAAAAATGAGTGACGCGATGGAATACATTTATAATGCCTTTGAAATGACCACCAGCAAAGGACCTCAAATTTTCTTTATTGACGCTCCAATAGGAGCTGGCTATGAAATTTCGGTTTTTTATACAATTGGTACGTTGAAAGTTTTTGGCTAGACCAAATGAAAGGTTGCTCTCTCTCCTAAAGCACCTGATTTTAGGTTCCGGGGAAGAGGAAGAAATGCCTTATAGGAACAAGTAAATGAGCAAAATTGTGGGAAGTTAAAATCTTATTAAAGTTATCTAAATGATTTCAAAATTTTGAAAAGGAGATTATTAAAATATGCCGCCACCGACACCAAAAACAATGCAGATGAGAGGTCCTTTTGATGCCAGAAAAGAAGCGGAACGAACTGCTAATAGGATAGAGGACAAAAGGCTTAAATTAGAGGATGAGAGACTTAAAAGTCCCGCAGTTGTTACCGACACCTGGACCGTTTTTTAGAAATCCCCAATTTAAACGTCAAGTTGCAAATCAACCTGTCTTCGATGCCATTAAAGCCCGATTGACAACTTTCGACCCGCAAATATTGCTTGAGGAGCATATCGTTCACAGCCGGGAAAAAGTATCCAAACTCGGAAGATACCTTCCGGTCATCGTCCATCGCGATACCCTCAACGGGATTGATATTATCGTCGAAGACCGTGATAAATTATTGACTGCCATCAGAAATGCCATGGCTGATAGTAAGTCTGCTTTTAAAGAAGGAAGTAGCCATGATTGGAAAAAACATTGGGCGTTGACTTTATCTTTTCTCGCCACCGACGGGATTGGATTTCGTGAAATTTATCGCCCGAAAATTATTGACCGTCCGATAGAAAATAAGAATAATTTGCCGTTTGATGCCAGATTTGGCAGAGATATTACCGTTGATGTGTCCAGTCTTCATCTGGCAGTTGCAGAATTTACTGCCCTCAGACAAACCAGATGTAATATCCATATTGACAATCTGACTGTCACTTTGGGCGGAATTGGCGATGATGTCTGTATCTCGCCATCGGTGATTAACCATTTCGTTAATGAATTATTATGGAAAACCAAAATGCAGGGAAAACTTCCCGACTGGATTATAGATGCCTTAGATATTAGTCTTTTGAATCCCGATGAAGGATTCTTAAGAGCCGGAATAGGTGCGACCCTGATCAACAACCCTAATTTAAAATGGAGAATAAATTACTCGGTCGGATTAAACAACAATGATCATCCTGAATGGTCAGGGAGCTTTAAGTTTGAACATTCAGTTGGGACGAGTTTAGTTGTCAGATTTTAATTTTGATGGCGGATGATCTTAAATTATTTCGCCATTGGATAAAAGGTCAGGATGGTTCGAGTATCAGGTTTTCAGAAATTTGATAAAAAGGAGGATTTGAAAATGAATTTAGAAATGCTTGGAAACTATAATGAATGGCTCAAAAAGTCGCCCGAAGACATCCTCAAGGCGGTCAAAAATTATGGCTGGGCTAAAGTCTTCGAGAAAGGACTGCCGAGATGGGCGCATCGGGTGCGTAACTATTTCAATCGGGAGCCTCGCTTTCTGATGCGCCTTGATAAGAAAGAGAGTGAAATTAGCTTGAAAATATTAGACTACACTACAAATATCAAGAATGAAGGTAGGCTGGATGAATTCATCAGGTCAAGGGCTTTGTCGGGTGATATATATACGGACGAAACTAAGATTATAAAATGGTTTCAAATGAGTCCGGGTGGAACAATTTTTCATTTTAAGGACGTAACAAATAAGACAATGGAAGCGATTGCCCAAGACAGGCTGGGACAGTCAAACACCCCAATTTTCAAGTTAATTTCTCCCGATGGCACAGGCGGTTCTTGTGAAACAATTATTAAGAATTTGGTGCAAGCTAGAGGGACTGTTCAACAGATTGCAAGATCACTTGGACCTCTAACTCAACTTTCAAATTCTGGGAATCGTGACTCTAATATAGGGCTTGCAAATGCCGTAGCACCGGTAGCCCACCTCATTATTACGCTTCCGAAATTCCAAGGGTCATACAACTATGCTGAAACCGCAAGTCGTGGAATTGCCGCTCACAACAAGTTCGATGTTGACACGCACAAAAAAGACGAACATTATGTAAATCCACCTGACCGCTTTTCACCACTTTCCTCTCGCGGATTTCCGACCAACGACAATGAGAGAAAACCGTTGGCGGAACAAGTTGATATTTTGTAGAATCAGTTGAATACTGCTTGGCAATACAAAAAAACGAGTCGGCAACAAGTAGAAAGTATGATTTTATTTTGATTTTTCAAATTTCGCCAAACGCTTTTCCAAATCCCGAATCGTTTTTGCCATCTCTCCCAATCTTCGATAAGCGGCAGTCGAACGAAGCCAATCCCGATTATCAAACGCCGGAATGCCCGAAATAATTTTGCCGTTCTCAACATCGTGCGAAGTGGCGGATTTAGCAGTAATTACCACATCATCACCGACTTTCAAATGTCCGGCAATGCCAACTTGTCCTGCCAAAATCACACGCTTGCCAATAATTGAACTTCCTGCCAAACCTGTTTGCGAACAAATTAGAGCGTCTTCTTCAATCGTGCAGGAATGTCCGATTTGAACGAGATTATCAATTTTTGCGCCACGTTTGATGCGGGTTTCGCCAACTGAAGCACAATCAATCGCCGTGTTTGCGCCGATTTCGACATCGTTTTCCAAAACAACCCGCCCGACTTGCGGAATTTTCAACCAATGTTTTTCCTCATCTTTAGCATAACCAAAACCGTCCGAACCGATGGTCGAATTATTGTGAATGATACAATTTTCGCCGATTTCGCAGTTTTCCCGAATCGAAACTCCCGAATGAATCACCGAGTTTTCCCCGATTTTTACCCCGTCATAAATCGTCACATTCGGAAAGATTTTGACGTTCGCGGCAATTTCGCAATCTTTCCCAATCACGACATTTGCCATTATTTCAATCTTGACAGCAACTTTCGCAGTTTCGTGAATAACTGCGGTCGGGTGAATAAAGTTCACAATTTCCGAGTCAGGGTGAAAAAGTCGTAACGCTCGCGTGTAGGCGAGATAAGCATCTTTTGAGCGCAAAATGGCGAGGTCATCGCGTTCAATCGGTGCGCCCTCATTCAAAAAAATTGCACTTGCCTTTGTTTCCTTAATTTGGGGCGTGTATTTCGGATTGGCAAGAAAAGTCACCTCGCCCGCTTTGGCTAAATCAAGTCCGGCGGCGGCTTTGATTTCTAAATCTGAATCGCCTGTTTCAATGGTGGCAAACGTTTTTTCAGCTAATTCGGCTAGTTTCATAAAAAAAGAATAACTAAAATTGAGGTGATGAGCAAAATGTTTGAAATTTTGTCCGTAAAAATAAATCTTTTACAACTATTTGAATTTGTTATATGATATTGACTGACTTTTTAGTTTCTAATACAATTCAATGTATTTTTAAAATCAGATTTTCATTATTCGATTAATTTAGCGTTATTATCTAATTTTAAAATAGCCCCAATCAAAATTTTAGCAATATTTTTCAAATATTAAATTACAACAAAACTTAAGGAGTGATTGATGAACAAACTTTTTAAAATTGCTTTGCCGTTAGGCACATTGGCAATTATTTTCGTGGCTGTTTTTGCCTTTTCAGGTAATTTCTTTACCTCGGTAGAGGCACAACAAGGAAATGGTAATGGTAACGGATATGGCTTAATTGATGAAGAAGGACCTCGTTGCGGTGTTCGGATTAGCGAACAAGATAAAGAAGCTAGAGAGTTTGATTCTTATGCAACGCCGTGCCAGACGACCAGCTAATTCGGAAAAAACAGGTGGAAGTATTCCTGTGTATTTCCATGTTATCCGAGCATCTCAAGGTGGGGCAGGCGATATTCCGCAATCAATGATTGATGCCCAAATGAATGTTCTGAATGCGGCGTTTCAGCCAACCGGATGGTCATTTAATTTGGTTTCGGTTGACCGCACGACCAATGCGACTTGGTATACCGGATGTTACGGCGCATCGGAAACTCCAATGAAAAACGCTTTGCACGTTCAGACAGCCGACGATTTGAACATTTACTCTTGCAGTCCGAGTGGTGGAATTCTTGGTTATGCTACATTTCCTTCAAGCTATAATTCTGCTCCATTAAGAGATGGTGTAGTTTTACTTGACCAATCGCTTCCGGGCGGAAGTGCTGCACCCTACCATCTGGGTGACACGGGAACACATGAAGTCGGACATTGGATGGGGCTTTATCACACTTTCCAAGGAGGATGTAACGGAAATGGCGATTTTGTAGCTGACACTCCGTATGAAAGATCTCCGGCTTACGGTTGTCCAAACGGACGTGATTCTTGTAAAAATAAACCGGGATTAGATCCAATTACCAACTTTATGGATTATACGGATGATGCCTGTATGAACACTTTCACCGTTGGGCAAGATGGGCGAATGGATGATCAATATACCCTCTATCGAGAAAATAAATAGGTTTATTGACATTGCTATTTGAGGAAAGGTTGCGTGCCTTTCCTTTTTCTTTTGGTTTGACAATTTGATAGACAAATTTTAGTCTAACGATTCTATATTTTTGATAAATTAAAGTAGAGGCGCAATTTTCAAGATTAGTTTTTCGGAGAGCGGGAAGGCTTGTGGATGAGAAATGAAAGGGGTAAATTGCCGAAACTCGTTAAATTTCTTCTCAATCCGACGAGTTGGTTATAACGGCTAAATCCGTTAAACTGTCAACGAAATTCGTTGGGGAGCTACGACAGATTTGCTTGGGTTTCAAGGTCAGTTGTGTGCTTTTTCACGACTGGCTTTTTCTGTTTTTATGAGTAATTTAAGACCAACGGTAATGAAATTTGGCGGAACTTCGGTGCAAGATGCTGAGGCGTTTCGGCGAGTCGCTGAAATTGTGAAAGGTGAAAAAGAAAATTCGCCTGTGGTCGTAACCTCTGCAATGAGCAAAGTTACAGACGCTTTGTTGAATGCTTTTGAACTTGCTAAACGTGACGAAGCAAACAAAGCATTAGAAAGTTTAGAGTCGCATTTTGAACGCCACATTGAGGTTGCTAAACAATTGATTAGCCGAAGAAGCGCAAGCTAGATTTTTTGACGAACTGGAAAAATCCAAAAATGAATTAGGCGAAATTCTACAACGGGTTTCGCGCCGCTCATTACCTTTGCAACTCTTGAAAGATGTGGTAGTTGCCTACGGCGAACAGCTTTCATCTCGTTTATTGACAGAGGTTTGCAAAGCGGTAGGATTAAACGCCCGTCACGCTGATTCGCGCCGTTTAATTATTACGGACGATGAACACGGTGCAGCAAATCCGATCTGGAACGAAACCGAAAAAATTATCCAACTTGAACTGCATCCTTTGATTAACGATGGCGAAATTCCGGTCATGGGCGGATTTATTGCCGCCAGCCGAAGTGGTGAAACGACAACTTTGGGGCGTGGTGGCTCGGATTATTCGGCAGCTTTGGTCGGCGCGGCACTGCGGGCGAGAGAAATTCAGATTTGGACGGATGTGACAGGAGTTTTGACGACCGACCCACGAATTGTCCCGGAAGCCAAAACTTTGCCTGTTTTGTCTTACGAAGAAGCGGCGGAACTTGCTTATTTTGGAGCAAAAGTCCTGCATCCGAAGACCATTCAGCCTGCCGTAGATTTTTCGATTCCGGTGCGCGTCTGCAATTCGCATCAGCCACATGAGCGGGGAACAATGATTTTGACGGAAAGTGGCGAAACTGCAAATAAAATAAAATCAATTGCCTATAAAAAAGGAATCACGATTTTACGGATTTCTTCGGCTCGGATGTTGGGAAGCTACGGTTTTATGTCGGCACTTTTCCAAGTCTTTGAACGCCACCGCACTGTGATTGACGTGATTTCCACCTCAGAAGTTTCGCTGGCATTGACGATTGATAATACTCATTCGCTCGAAAATGTAGTCAAAGATTTGGAACGGCTTGGGCAAGTGGAAACCGAAGAAAATAATGCAGTTATCTGTATTGTCGGCGAAGGTTTGCGAAATACTTCAGGGCTCGCCGCCAAGATTTTCTCAACCATTTCCGACATCAATATTTCGCTTATTTCGCACGGAGCATCAGGCGTAAATGTGACGTTTGTGGTCAAAGAGGAGAATTTGAATGAAGTTGTCAAAAGGTTACACGGGGCATTTTTCTAAATTACTCAGGAGACCAAAAGTCAAGTAGAATTTTGGGTTCTTAAATCCCATCCACAATAGCATTCAGCGTCGCCGAAGGTCGCATTGCAACATAAACTTTGCATATTCAACAGACATCTCCTATATTTTATTCGCACATAAAGTTAAGTATGTTTAGAAACTCTAAAAATTTTTCAGATGGAGGTAACAGGATGTTGAAACCCAGATTATTTATTGGCTCATCGGTAGAATCACTTAAAACAGCAAGAGCAATACAAGACAATCTTGAATACGATTGTCATCCGACAATTTGGAATCAAGGTGTTTTTGACCTTAATAGAAGTGCTTTAGAAAGTTTGTTGAATGCCCTTGAAAATTTCGATTTCGCAGTTTTTGTCTTTGAACCCAATGATATTACTTTAATGCGTGATGATAAAAAAAAATACAGTGCGCGATAATGTTATTTTGGAGTTCGGTCTGTTTATTGGAAAATTAGGACGCGACCGAGTTTTTTTCGTCACGCCACGGAACTCACAAAAACTTCATCTTCCGTCCGATCTGCTCGGAATCAGTCAGCCGGCTCTTACGATGCCGATCACAATAACATTCAAGCGGCAGTTGGCACTTTTTGTAATCAAGTCAGGGAAAAACTTCAGGCGTTTGTATATCAAAATCTAGATATTCTCGCAGGTGAACCTCAAGAGATTAAAAAAATTGCAGTTGAACGCCCTCTCGCGTGGGAATACAAGTTTGCTGCGGCATTACTAAAGGATCGATTTATAGAAATTGACCGCATCTATTATGAATTAGATAATGGGCTTTTTATTAAAAGAAGTCGTCATATGAATTTAGATGAATTTAAAGCATGGTTTCACGAATATCTGGGAGACTACACCAATTTGGTTCAGTTATTAGACCAAGTATTGAATATAGAGCTTGAGAAGGCGTTTGGAGAGCCTGGTCAGCCAGGTGATATTGCTTTAATTAAATACTGTATTGACAAACTAAGCGACATGTCACTTAGTTTGCTTGAGTGGGAAAAAGAAATTCGTGTAATAAAACCCCCAGAAGAAGTTTTAGAAGCAAAAGAAATTATGAAAAATTGGTCAAGATGTTTGATTGATGAATTAAGGAAATTCTACGAGAAAATCGACGATTTTTTCTATAATTTTGTGCCGACTGAAGAAATGCAAACTTTACAGGTCTCGATTGCAATTACCGCGCCCTCTACAATGGATCAGGTTGTTGATATATTCAGGCGTGCTTACGGCGTGGACGAGTTTGACGAAGATAGTTACTAATCTAAAATTGAAAGGCTTTATCTAAAAACTGCTTAATTTGTCTTAAAACTGTGTCTCAAAAGCAGTTCTTTGATACAAAGCCAATAATCAGCATTCTGTAGAGACGCAACGCATCGCGTTTCTACGACGTTATCAACATTAAATTCCATCAACAATTGCGTTCAGCATCGCCGAAGGTCGCATTGCCGCGTCAGCCTTTGCTGAAACGGGCTGATAATAGCCTCCAACGTCTTGCGGTTTTCCTTGTGCCGCAATCAATTCTTCGTTGATTTTCGCTTCGTTTTCCCTCATTGCTTTTACAATCGGTGCAAATTTTGCAGAAATTTCAGAATCCGATGTTTGATTTGCCAACGCTTCCGCCCAATACATTGCCAAATAGAAATGCGAACCGCGATTATCAATTTGCCCAACTTTTCTTGCCGGAGATTTGTCGGTTGCTAAAAATTTCGCATTCGCTTCATCCAAGGCATCAGCCAAAATTTGTGCTTTTTTATTGTTTTGAGTTTGCGCAACGTGTTCCAAACTTGCTTGCAAAGCCAAAAATTCTCCCAACGAATCCCAACGCAAATAGCCTTCTTGTAAAAATTGTTCGATGTGTTTCGGAGCAGAACCGCCCGCACCTGTTTCAAACAAACCGCCGCCGTTCATTAACGGAACGATTGAAAGCATTTTTGCAGACGTTCCGAGTTCCAAAATCGGGAACATATCCGTCAGATAATCCCGCAAAACATTCCCCGAAACCGAAATCGTGTCTTTGCCTTCTCTGGCACGTTTCAGCGTTTCGAGCATCGCGTCCTTCACATCCAAAATTCGGATGTCGAGACCTGTTAAATCATAATTTTGCAAGATATTTTTCTACCTTTTTGATGATTTGCGAATCGTGCGCTCTGTCTTTATCGAGCCAGAAAATTGCAGGTGTGTCGGAAAGTCTGGCACGGTTGACCGCCAATTTTACCCAATCTTGAATCGGTGCATCTTTGGTTTGGCACATTCTGAAAATGTCGCCTGTTTGCACAGTTTGACTCAGTAAACAAAAGCCGTTTTCGTCTTTCAACTTTCACCGTTCCTTCACCCGAAATTTGAAAAGTCTTATCGTGCGAACCGTATTCTTCAGCCTTTTGAGCCATCAAACCGACATTTGGAACAGAACCGAAAGTTTTCGGATCAATCGCTCCGTTTTGCTTCATATCTTGAACAATCGCATCGTAAAAACCGGCGTAAGTTCGGTCGGGAATAATGCAAACGGTGTCTTCTTCGTTGCCGTCTTTATTCCACATTTTTCCGCCGCCGCGAACCAACGCCGCCATCGAAGCATCCACAATTACGTCAGACGAAACGTGGAAATTCGTGATTCCTTTATCCGAATTTACCATCGCAATTTTCGCCGAGTTTTCGATTGTTTTGGCAATGTCCGCCTTGATTTCGGCTTCTTTTGCGTGACCCGAAATTTTCTCAAAAAGCGTTGCTAAACCAAAATTCGGATCGATTTCTAATTCGCTGAAAACGTCTTTATATTTTTCAAAAACATCTTTGAAATAAGTTTCGACAATCGCCCCGAAAATGATCGGATCGGAAACCTTCATCATCGTTGCTTTCAAATGTGCGGAAAGCAGAACGTCTTTTTCTTTGGCTTCGGCAATCGCAGTTTCAACAAAAGATTTCAACGCCGAAAGATTCATTACCGAAGAATCAATCACTTCGCCGGCTTTGAGTGGTGCAAAATCTTTCAAAACTTTTTCAGAACCGTCATTTCCATAGAAAACGATTCTGAATTTTCCTTCATTTTCAACAGTCGTCGAATTTTCCGTTCCGTAAAAATCTCCCGAATTCATATTTGCGATAGAAGTTTTAGAATCCGCGCTCCAAACACCCATTCGATGTGGATTTGCTTTGACATAATTCTTCACCGCTTTCGGGGCACGTCTGTCCGAATTTCCTTCCCGCAAAACAGGATTTACCGCACTTCCCAAAGCTTTCGCATACTTTTTGTTGATGGCGATCTCTTCATCGTTTTTCGGTTCAACCGGATAATTCGGCAACGCAAAACCTTGCTTTTGAAGCTCCGCAATTGCATCTTCAAGCTGCGGAACAGACGCAGAAATATTCGGAAGTTTGATGATATTTGCGTCAGGTTTCGTCGCCAATTCGCCCAATTCTGTTAGGGCATCAGGAATCTTTTGGTCATCTTTCAGGTATTCAGGGAAGTTGGCTAAAATTCTTCCCGCCAGCGAAATATCGGGAACTTCAATTTCAATATTTGCGGATTTGGTAAAAGCCTTTAAGATTGGCAAAAATGAATGCGTTGCCAACATTGGGGCTTCATCGGTTAAAGTGTAGTAGATTTTTGACATTTTTTTGTATGTTTTTATTTCAAATTATTGTAATAATTATTCTAATCGTCTTTGAGCCAAAACGTAAATTAGGAATTTAAAAATTTTCCACGTTTTATTATTAATTCCCTAATTATTCAGGCGAAAGGTTATTCGGCGTAGGTTTAGCCACGAACATCCGCGAAAAGATACGAAAAATCTGTTTATGGTTTGGAGAATGAAGGATGAAGTTTCAGCTTCGTCCTTTTTTTGGTAATATACGTTTTACAAATTCACCTTTGAGTCAGACCAATTATTGGACAAGAAAATGGACGAATTAAAACGAAAAATAAAGAATCTCGCCGAAATTTATTCAGCAAACCTCAAAGGCAAAATCGAAGCGCGGAAAGAAGAAATGAAAGCTGACGATAACTCTCATTTTCTAATTTATAGAGTTTTAGGTATTACGACTCAAGACGGACAACTTATTGATACTTACCAAAATACGGGGCGATTTCTTTATAAATACGCAGGTTCATTTTTAGAAGAAGCCGCAACTTTGTGTTTTAATTACAAGTTTCCAGATGGAATTAAAACTAAAGTAGAAAACACAATTGGACAACGCCCAAAAACTTTTGAAGTAGATTTCTTAAATGGAAATGAGGCGTTAGAAATTAAATGGAGAGATGCAACGACTGATGGCGACCATATTACAAAAGAACATATGAGAGTTCAGGTAATCAGAGGACACGGCTACAAACCGATTAGAGTAATGTTTTATTATCCCCAAAGAACACAGGCAATTAGAATCCAAGAAACTTTAAAAACACTTTACGCAGGCGTTGAAGGAGAATATTATGGAGGAGACGAAGCTTGGTTGTTTTTGGAGCAATATACTGGAATTGACTTGAAAGCTATTCTGACTGAAATCGCAAACGAAAGAACGCCTGAAAATGGAAATTAACAAAATCATCCACGGAAATTGCATAGAAAAACTTCAAGAAATTGAGGCTAATCTAATTGATTTGGTTTATTTCGACCCACCATTTTTTACCCAAAAAAAGCACTCACTTACCAATCGAGACAATTCCAAAAGATATGAGTTCGATGACAAATATGAGTCATTGGAAGAATATTTGTCGCTGATTGAAAATACGTTAGTTCAATGCAGGAGAATCTTAAAAAATACAGGAAGCGTCTTTTTGCATTGCGACAAAACAGCATCGCATAATATCAGAATTATTTTGGATAAAGTTTTTGGAAAAGAAAATTTCCAAAGTGAAATTGTTTGGTCATATAAGCGGTGGTCTAATGCCAAAAAAGGACTTTTAAATTCCCATCAAATAATTTTCTTCTACTCTAAAACAGAACATTTTAAGTTTAATACGCTTTATACCGACTATTCTGCAACGACAAATCTTGACCAAATTTTACAAGACAGAGAGCGAAATAAAAATGGCAAATCTGTTTATAAAAGAGACGAAAATGGAAATGCAATATTAGGTAAAGAGAAAAAAGGGGTTCCATTATCTGATGTTTGGGAAATTCCATACTTAAATCCTAAAGCAAAAGAGCGAACTGGTTATCCTACTCAAAAACCCGTTTTGTTATTAAATCAAATCATAAATATTGCGACAGACGAAGGCGATTTAGTCTTAGACCCATTTTGCGGAAGCGGGACAACTTGTGTTTCTGCAAAAGCATTAAATAGGAACTATTTAGGAGTTGATATTTCATCTGATGCGGTTGAATTGGCAAATAAGCGGCTGGAAGAAATGATAATTTCAGAGTCAAGTTTATTAAATAAGGGAATAAATGACTATTTGGAGAAAACGGAAAAAGAGTTAGCGATACTCCAAAATATCAATGCCTTTCCGGTTCAAAGAAATACCGGAATTGACGGTTTTTTAAAGGAACATTTTGACGGCGCGCCTGTTCCAATTAAAATTCAAAGTGAATATGAAACTATTGAAGATGCAATTGAAAAATTAGAAAGCGCCTCAATTGGCAAAAACTATACTATAAAAATTGTAATTCAAACAAAAGAATCATATATAAGCCGACTTTTTGACTTTCAAAGTGATGTAGTAGTAATAAAATCTCTTGCCTTGCAAGCTAAAGAACTGACAAAAAGAACAACATACGCGTAACCAGAAATTTCGTGTTTGTTCGTAGCAAAATAAAGGGGTGAAGTTTCGGCTTCGTCAAAAGGGGCTTATTTTGCTACTCAAAAATAATAATCGATGACTTCATAAAATTGTAGTGATAAAATTGATATGTGGTTACTATTCTCAGCACAGATTCCTTTCTCAATATCTCGCTTGCACACTGGTTGGTGATAATATCTGCGGCAATAAGTTTTTCGGGAGCAGCAGTTTATATTCTTGACATGATACGCGGAAAGTCTAAACCCAATTTGGTTACTTGGGGACTATGGGCATTTGCACCGCTTATTGCAACCGGAGCAGCACTTTCTGCAAATGCTGATTTATGGGCAACCGTGCGAATTTTTATATCCGGGTTCTCTCCGCTTCTAGTTTTTCTGGCAACTTTTCTTGTAAAACAAGGCTATTGGAAGTTGTCGAAATTCGACTATGTTTGTGGTGCCCTCTCGCTTGTTGCTTTAGGTGTCTGGATTGTGGCGGATTTACCAATACTGGCGATACTTTTGGCGGCGATTGCTGATATATTCGCGACGATACCGACTATTCTGAAAGCATGGAAATATCCTGAGACCGAGACTTTGTATACTTATTTTGTTGGAATTTTCGCCGCAAGTATTATTTTTCCTGCAATACCGATTTGGAATATTGAAAATGCCGCTTTTCAAATTTATCTTTTATTTGCAAACACCACAATGTTTTTTATAGTTTTGAGAGGATATGTATTAAAACATTCGTAAACACTCTATACTAATGAAAATTCAATTCCCAAACCATTCAGGTATTACGCAATTGAACTATCAGAATTGAGGTTATTCGGCTTAGGCATTAACGATTTTGGATTCTGGATTGAATGAAGCTTCGGCTTCATCCTTTTTTTGTTAAATTAAATTGGGTTGTAATTGGTTAAATACAAAATGAACGAAAATCTTTTTTCATACGGAACACTTCAACGCGATAATGTTCAAATAGAATTATTCGGACGGCTTTTGAATGGCGCAAAAGACATTCTGAGAAACTATAAAATTGCCTTGATCGAAATAAAAGACGAATCTTTTCTGGCAAAAGGCGAAGAGAAATTTCAAAAGACGTTAGTTCCGTCAAAAAATGATTTTATCGAAGGAACTGTTTTTGAGGTTTCAGCCGAAGAACTACTCGTTGCCGATAAATATGAACCGAATAATTACCGGAGAGTTAAGGTCAGACTTCAATCGGGTAAAGAGGCTTGGATTTACAGAGCTACATAAACCAATTAAAGACAAATATCGACTGGAGCGTAATCGGCTCGACAAGGCGTGTCAATCAATAATTTTATGCAAACACTTTTCGACTTATTTCCCGTTGAATCAAATGAAACGCTTGAGCAAATCAATGCGGAAATGCTCGAAAAGGGAAAATTGTTATTTCCCGATAAAGTGTTTATATTCGGAGTTGGAAAACCGGATGCCAAAGTTGTAGTAATCGGAGAATCGCCGGGACCGCCGGACGCAAATTTTGACGAACCGTTTCGCGGTCCGGTGGGCGATTTGCTTGACAAAATTTTAACCGCAATCGGCTTGAGTCGGCGGACTTGTTTTCTCACCAATGTCGTCAAATATATTTCTCAAGGTGATGAACTGACTCCCGAAATTTTGGCATTCTTCACCCCATTTTTGCATCGTGAAATTGCTGTTATTAGTCCGCAAGTCATTATCGCACTTGGAAATACGCCGACAAAGGCTCTACTGAACACGAAAAAACCGATCTCGCAAGTTCGCGGTGAATTTCACGATTATTACGATATGAAATTGATGCCAACCTTTAATCCTGCCTACCTTTTGCGTGACCCTTCAAAAAAACGCGAAGTCTGGGAAGATATGAAAAAGGTGCGCGATTATTTGAATCAATTTGAATAAAGCATCTTTCCATCTTGTCCATCCTGCCCATCCCTGTTAATTTTTTCTTAATGCTTAGTTTTGCCAAAGATTCACCATTGCCACAATTTGTCGAACTCGCACTTCCCTTGCCTATGCGACAAACTTTTACTTATCGTTTGCCTCCAAATTTGCAGGAAAACGTGAAAATCGGTGCGCGTCTGCTGGTGCCTTTTGGTAAACGAAATATGACGGGTTATGTAGTAGAATTGCACGAAATTTTGGACGAAGCCTTAGAAATTGAAGAGTCGCAGATTAAAGATGCCATCGAATTACTGGACGAAGAGCCGCTCCTAACTGATGAAATACTGAGACTTACAAATTGGACAGCAGATTATTACGCCTCGTCTTGGGGCGAAGTTTTGAAAGCCTCTCTTCCGGCAGGCGTAAATGTCGAAACTGAGCAAATTGTCCAAATCACTTCCAACGGACGCGATGAACTGTTGAAAGTTGCAACTGCGAAAACGGCTAAAGTCCAACTCCTAAACTATTTAGCCGAACACGAAGAAGTTTCGATGCGCGAGCTTGGCAAACAATTCGGAACATCAACCGCCCAAAGAATTATCCGCGACTTAGCCAAACAAAATTGGGTTTCCACATTTTTGCGAAATCTTGCTTCTAAAACGAAGCCGAAACGCCGGAAGGCTGTTCGCCTTAGTGAGCAGTTAGCAGTTAGTAGTAAGCAGGTCGTTTTAAATGAAAAGCAAGAAGAAATCGTCCGTATCTTATTGGAAAATGAAGGTGAAATTGGTTTCGCCGAACTTTTGGAGCAAGCAGATGTTTCGGCTTCGGTCATTCAAACTTTAGAAAAACGAGGCGTAGTGCAAACTTTTGTCCGCGAAGTTTTCCGCGATCCTTTGCAAGATGCTAAGTTGCCTGAATTAAACGATTTCGAGTTGACCGATGGGCAATCTGATGCTTTTGATGAAATCAAAATTGCTTTAGATTCAGCAAGTTATCAAGGCATTTCTACTTTTCGGCATCACCGGAAGCGGAAAGACCGAAATCTATATTCGAGCAATGAAAACGGCGTTGGATAACGGCAAATCTTCGTTGATGCTCGTCCCCGAAATTTCGCTAACACCTGTTTTTTCTGCAGAAGATTACGGGCAGTTTTTGGCGATGAAGTTGCCATTTTACATTCTTCGCTTTCCGCCGGAGAACGCTTTGACGAATGGCGCAGAATTCGCAAAGGCTCGGCGAGAGTCGTCATCGGAACTCGCTCGGCAATCTTTGCGCCATTGGTAAATGTTGGAATAATTATAGTTGACGAAGAACACGATGGCTCTTATCGTCAACAGGAATCGCCTTTTTACAATGCCAGAGATTTAGCGGTTGTCCGCGCAAATTTTGCTCAGGCGATTGTCGTGCTAGGTTCGGCAACTCCTTCGCTCGAAACTTTTCACAATGCCAAGCAAGGCAAATACACGCTTTTGAGTTTGCCGAATCGCATTGCCAATCGTCCGCTGGCAAAAGCCGAATTGCTTGATATGCGGAATGTTTTTCGGGAAAAAGGCAAGGATGAAGTCTTTTCACCGGAATTACTGACAGCAATTGAAGAGACGCATTCCAAAGGCGAACAATCAATTATTTTGCTCAATCGGCGAGGGTTTTCACAGTTCGTTTTATGCCGCAGTTGCGGTGAAAGCATAAAATGCCAGAACTGCGACATAACGCTCACTTTTCATCGGCGCGATAATGTTTTGATGTGTCATTATTGCGGTTTTCGGGCGAAAGTGCCGACAAAATGTCCCTTTTGTGATTCAAAATTTATCTATTTTGTCGGCGAAGGAACTGAACAGCTCGAAGACATTTTGCGTCGAAAATTTTCGCGCCTGAGAATCGAACGAATTGACCGTGATTCGATGTCGAGGCGTGGCAAACTCGAAGGACTTTTGCAGGATTTTAGCGAACATAAAATTGATATGCTGGTCGGGACGCAAATGCTCGCCAAAGGTCACGATTTTCCAAATGTGACGTTGGTCGGCGTGGTTTCGGTGGACGCAGGTTTGGCATTGCCCGATTTTCGTTCGGCTGAACGCACATTTCAGCTTTTGACGCAGGTTGCCGGACGTGCCGGACGCGGTGATTTACAAGGGCGTGTCTTGATTCAAACCTTTTATCCTGAGCATTATGCGCTTCAACACGCTTGCACTCAGAGTTACGAAAATTTCTACGATGAAGAAGTCCGTTTCCGACAAAAATTGAGCTATCCACCATTTGTCGCTTTGGCTTCAATTTTGGTGCATCACGCCAATTACAACTACGCTTTTGATAACGCCGCGATTTTAAAAGAGTGTTTACAAAACGCCAATTCAGAACGTCAGGCGAGAATTCTTGGACCTGCGCCCGCACCGCTTGCCCGACTGAAAGGCAAACACCGTCTGCAAATGCTCATCAAAGCCTCTAATCGTAAGAAACTGCGCGAGTTATTGGATTTCGCCCTCCACGAAGCACAGGAAAAATTCTGCGATATGAAGACGGTTAATGTGGAGATCGACCCGATAAATTTGTTGTGAAATTTGGAGTTTTAGTTTTTTAGGAATAAGCTCGACTTTGTCCAATTTTGATATTTGAAAAGAAAACGCAAGGCGTGTAAATTTTGACTGTTTCTACTAAAAAAGAGTCAAAGGAAATTTACCATGCCCTGCGAACTGTTGAATTTTGTTATAGCATTTGCCCCGCTTTTTTCCAAGCCCGTTTTTACACGAGTCAAGGTTTTATTGGTCGGAGCGATTCTGTCTCCAGTTTCCCGGACTGTGACCAACGCTCTGCGAGTGATGGGATTGAGTCAAGAGAAGCATTGTTTGAACTATCATCGGGTTCTCAATCGTGATCAATGGAGTTCTTTGAAAGGTTCACAGATATTGTTAAATCTATTGATTAAAGCATTCGGCTTAACTGGCGAGTTAGTTATCGGGTTTGATGAGACACTTGAACGCCGTCGCGGAAAGCAGATTTAAGCCCTTGGGATTTATCGGGATGCGGTGCGTTCCAGCAAATCATTTTTTGAAACAGCGAGCGGCTTGAGATGGTTGTCATTTATGCTCTTAACCAAAGTTCCTTTTGCCAAAAAGGTCTGGGCATTACCATTTTTGACCGTTTTGTGTCCCTCCGAAAGATATGATGAAGGGCGTGGGATTCGCCATCGGAAACTTGACGAGGCGCGCCCGTCAAGCGATTTTGTTGATCAACAAGTGATTGCCCCAATTGGATTTGGTATTTGTTGGTGATAGTAGTTTTGCCGCGCTGGATTTGTTAAATTCGGTCAAAGATGAAGTGACAGTCGTTTCCAGATTGAGGTTAGATGCGGCTCTGTATCGAAAAGCGAGAGCGAGACGCAAAGGACAACTGGGCAGACCACGCAAAACTGCCGTTGGCAACGATTGCCGACTTTGCAAGCCATAATTGATAATCCAAAGATCAAGTGGAAGACAATCACGATTGGGAATTGGTATGGAGAAAAGAATCGGAAAATCGAAGTGGTGAGTGGCAAATGTGTGTGGTATCAGGTTGGGAAAGAAGCAGTTCCGATTCGGTGGGTGATAATTCGAGACCCGCACGACAAGTTTGAAACGCAAGCCATCTTCAGCACCCGAACGGAAGCGAGACCAAAGCAAATAGTGGAATGGTTTATCCAGCGATGGCAAGTGGAAGTGACCTTTGAAGAATCAAGAAAAGAGCGAATTAAAAATAAGGTTAAAGAAAAACTCTATAACCCGATTTATGACCAAATTCCTGCTGACCCCCAAAGCTCATTTATTATTAATTTGTGGTAATTACCAAGCCTTAATGAAATGCTATTAAGGTCTTATTTTGCAAGTATTTATAGACTTAAAGAAAACATGTTTCATCTTTGGCATAAAAGTTAAATTATTGTAAATCCACCACTTACAGTTTTCGTATTTTTGAAAACTTAATTTTTGAAACTTGTAAAGGATTGTAAATACAACACTTAGCTAGGCTTGGTAATTACGATTTGCATAAATTACACTCCAAACTGTTTCAAATGATGGTCAAGATGTTTGTGCGCCAAAATCGCCCATTCCTTTTTGCTCAATTTGCCAAATTTGAAATGTGGAGTCCACGCAAAATCTTCGGGCGATGCGGAAAATCTTTCGATATAGGAAAGCAAAGTTTGGCGGTCAGATTCAAAATCTGTTGGCGGTGTGCCGTCTTTCATTTGGTCAACTTTGGGCGAAGTCGGGACATTTTTGGGAATCGAAATGACATTCAAAACTAAAAATTTAATCAATGTTCGTCCGAGAAAATTCGCTTTTTCGGAAGGCTCTCCTAAATCTCCAAGCGAAATTCGGAGTTGATCGGTGACGTGACAAAGCATCTGATTGACATTCATTTTGCCCCAAAGTGCCTCCTCTATGCCAATCAATTTATTGATTCGATTGATAATATCTTCGCGGTTGTTTGTTTGAAGCAGGCTCATTTTTTTATCACCCTTGATTTTGAAGTTTTATCTTTCACTTATTACGGATTACTGAGCGGCATAGAAATTGCGGTAGCTTGGAAAACAAGAAATATTTGCCCGCGAAAAACACGAATGATACGAAAATTGGGCAAAATATTTTTCAACCCAGCTATTCACCAAAACTTTTTCGTGCTTTTGGTGTTTTCGTGGGCAAAAATTAGTCAAATAACCAAAGACTTTTCAGCAAGCAAAAACTGTGCCGCTCAGTAATGTTATTACGGATGAAATTTCATTAAGTTTAACAACTCTTCCTTTGATTGGTATAAAAAAGGCAATCCGATGAGATATTATTGCTCGTCCATCTTTTTGGATTTTATCTAAATTATTGCATCTAAAAGACTTAGAGGTTTATTATTTTGAATAAATATCCAAAATTTCCAATATTTATGCCTTTAGACATTATCCATTAAACCTACATAAAACCTTTGTTAGAAGAATTTAGAGAATATCTAAATTAGTGGAACAGCACTTGTAACCACAAAATTACTAAATTCGTTTTTTTTTGAGAGACGAAAAAGTAAAAATAATCAAAATGGAGAGAAAAATGAAGAAAATATCAGTCGTTATCTTGACGATTTTACTGAGCGTAGTGGTTGCCTTTTCGCAATCTACCTCAGGTCGTCTGGTGGGAACTGTTAATAGTCCCGATGGCGTTTTGCCTAATGCCAATGTGACTATTAAAGACAGTAAAACAGGAAAAACACAAACCGTTGTTTCGGGAAACGACGGTTCGTTTCTTTTTCCGCAATTAGAATTTGGTTCCTATACTATAACCATTACTGCCAACGGTTTTAAAACTTACATTGCTAACGATGTCAAAGTTGACGTTGGACGCGAAGTTGCTCTTAATGCGACTTTGGAAATTGGTAACATTCAGGAAAGTGTGACCGTGACTGGCGGGACAGATGTGCTAAATTCAACCACCGCCGAATTAAGCACTACCGTCAGTCCGCGACAAGTATTAGAACTCCCAATCAATGGACGCAACCCGCTGGCTTTGCTAAATTTGCAAGCCGGAGTCAATGTCACCAGTGCTTCAATAAACGGACAGCGTTCATCTTCTGCCAATTTTACCCGCGATGGTATCAATGTGCAGGACAATTTTATCCGCACCGGCGGTTTTGTGCAGGATCGTCCGACGGTTGATGACACTGGCGAATTTACAGTAGTTACCCAAAATGCCGGAGCTGAACTTGGCAATGGCGGTTCAACCCAAGTTTTGCTGGTAACTCCGCGTGGTGGTAAAGATTTTCACGGCGCATTATTTGCGTTTAACCGAAATTCTAAGTTTGCCGCGAATACCTTCGGAAATAATTCATCGGGAACAGCCAGACCTTTTCTCAACCGCAATCAATTTGGTGGGAAAGTTTCGGGTCCGCTACCAATTCCTGCTTTTGGCGAAGGAACTCCGACTTTTTATAAAGACAAAGGTTTCTTCTTTGTTTCGTATGAAAGATTTCTATTACGCCAGACTGCACCGCTTACCAGACGGGTTTTGTTAAATCAATTTCGGGATGGCACATTTACTTATACTGCCACAGATGGAACTTCGCGGACTGTGAATGTCTTAACCGGAGCGGGATTAACCGGAGCAATTCCAGCATCAGTAGGCGGAGTTTTAGCGGTTGATCCAACCATTAAAGCCCGTTTTCTGGATATAACCCCCGGAGTTGGAAATTCAACTCTGCAAAACGGCAATTTGACTCAAAGTTTAATTTTTAATCAAGCCGATAATGATACCCGAAATGGTTTGACAACTCGTTTTGACGTTGAAATAAATGAGAAGAATAGTGTTAATTTCGTTTATAAATACAATGATAACGCGGATGATCGTCAATTGGATGGCGGTTTTACCCAAACCCCTTTTGTTACACAAGGCGGACCAACCGATTTTTATTTGGGTAGTTACAAAACTGTCATCGGCTCAAACTTTGTCAATGAATTTCGTGGGGCTTTTTCTTCAAGCAAGCCTTTCTTTAATGAAAGCAATTTATTTCCAACTAACTTCGTGATTGGAGCTTTGCCGCTTGGACTTACTTCTCCCGAACCCGCTTTTCAGGATCAAGGTCGCAATACGGAACAATATACAGCCCAAAATAATTCCACTTATTCGATGGGCAAACATACCTTCCGTTTTGGTCTCGAATTCAATGCCCAACGGATTGAATCTCAAACCAATTTTAATCGCGTTCCTATCTTTAACATCAGCACCAGCGCAAATACCCAAACTCCACGCCTCGCCGCAGCCCTTTATCCGGGCGGTATCAGCACTACTGACCGCGGACGAGCCGATGCTTTGCGTTATTTATTAGGCGGCATCGTAGGTGGCGGAACAGTCAATGCTAACTTTGTAGATCCAACTCAGGGTCCGGTAATTAGTGCGCCTCTTATTCAAAGATTCAAATTTAATACTTGGGGATTACATTTTGCAGATCAATGGAGAGTAATGTCCGGTTTATCATTGAACTTCGGATTACGTTGGGATTATTTTAGTCCCTTAACCAATCCTGACCAAGTATATCTTGAACCGGATTTTGGCGGTGCAACGACTACTGCTCAAGTCAATGCGGCTCTGCTTAATCCGGCAGGACAATATACTTTGGTTGGTAAAAATTCGGGTGTCGAAGGGTCATTCTTTAAGCCTGATTTAAACAACTTTGGACCAAATGTGAGTTTTGCCTATTCACCTAATGTCGAAAGCGGTTTCTTAGGTGCTTTGCTTGGGAAAAATAGCGTGATTCGTGGCGGATTCCGAATGGGATACATCAATGATGAATATGTCCGTTCGAGCGACAATGCGGCGGGTGGCAATGCCGGATTAAACCTAACCGTTGCGGCTCGCAATCCAATTACTAATACCGTCTCGTTAAATTCACGCTTTAACACCCTTCCTAATTTTGTTTTACCGGCATTTAATAATCCTCCGATTAGCTTTGCCACCGGAAATGCAAACGCCGGAAACTTCTTCAACACGATTTTTGCAGTTGATCCAAATTTACAAATGCAACGAAATATGGAATACAGCATTGGCTATCAACGTGAAATCGGATTTGATACGATCATTGAAATTCGTTATGTTGGTGGTCGCAGCGACAATATGGTGAGAGGTATTGACATCAACCAAGTCAATATTAACGCCAATGGTTTTCTGCAAGATTTTATCAATGCCAGAAACAATTGTCGGATTCAGGGTGGCGGAAACCTGCTCAATTGCACGGATGCCAGTAATCTTGGCTTGCCAGGACAAGTAGATTTGCCGGTCTTCGCTCAATTACCTTTTGGAGCATTTCTAAATAATGCTGCCATAACGGGTCCCATTATTACGGGCAATGTGGCTGATTTAGCTGTCACCTACATTACGAATGGTCTTGATCAGGTTGGTGGCGTAGGAGTTAATTTCCGACCTAATTACAATGGCGGTCCGGTTGACCTTTTAACCAACGGCGGACGTTTCCGCTTTAATTCATTGCAAGCGGAGATTCGTCGTCGGTTCACCAATGGATTGTTGTTCCAAGCCAATTATACCTTCCAAAAAATTCTGACGGATATTGGGAGCGATGCCCAGGCTCGTTTTGATCCATTGCTTGACAACAACCAAGCTCAATTGGAATATGCACGACCTGATTATGACCGGACTCATACCGTCAATATCAATGCCATTTACGAATTACCATTTGGAAAAAATAAACAATTTTTGAATGGTGGCGGAGTTCTTGACCGAATCTTTGGCGGTTGGCAAGTAAGTTCAATCATCAATATTAGTTCGGGATCGCCAATTTCAATCAGAGATGCAGGCGGGACGTTAAATCGTGGCGGACGCTCTGCTCGTCAGACGGCTACGACAAGTTTGACAACTGAACAAATTAAAGACCTGATCGGTATTTTTAAGGTAGGTAACACAACTTATTTTATCAATCCATCGGTTATTGCACCTGACGGAACAGCCACGGGCGGTAATGTCTTGGGAACGCCGACAACTTTTGCCGGACAGGTGTTTTTCCACAATCAACCGGGTCAGACCGGAAATTTACCGCGACATTTTCTTAATGGTCCGTTGTTCTTTAATTGGGATGCCGGCTTGATTAAGAATGTTCGGCTCAATGAAACGATGCGGGTTCAACTTCGGGCTGAAGCGTTTAATGTTTTGAATAATGTGAATTTCAACATTGGAGAAAATAGCAATATTTTTAACATTAACTCTGTCACCTTCGGGCAAATTGGTCAGGGCAATACTTTTGCTCCGCGAATTATGCAATTTGCCGTGCGGTTTGAATTCTAGTTTGAGTCACGACTAGAAAATTTGCGGGTATTGATTTCATTGAAACGATACCCGCCTTTTCGCATTTTTAGTAGTCAAATTTGAGGGGAAGCGATGAAACACAATGTCTTTTCTATTTTCAAAAGTTTAACCTTTTGTGTAATTTTCTTTATTAGTTTTATTATCCAAATCTCGGCTCAAGAAAAAATTTCCGCTGAAGAAATACTCGCCAAACACCTTGATTCAATCGGCACGAATGAAGCTCGCGCAAACACCAAATCAACTATGGTGGTTGGAACGTCAAAAGCCATTTTTAAAGGAAGAGGCGCGGGTTTCGCCGAAGGAATTGTGGTTTTAGCCTCAGAAGGCGAAAAAAGTTTAATTGGGATGAAGTTTAACAATGCCGATTATCCGTTTGAAATTATGGGCTATGATGGTCATAAATTTTCAGCCAAACAAATCCGTCCCGGAACGCGCTCGGTGCTGGGTGAATTTCTGAGATTACACGGCTCAATCTTTGAAAATGGCGTGATGGGCGGGGTTTTATCTCAGTCGTGGTCATTGCTCAACTTTAATGAAAAAAAAGGCAAACTCAGGTTTGCAGGAACTGAAACCATTGATGAAAAACAGGTTTACAAACTAAATTACGCACCTAAAAAAGGCGGAGATTTGGACATAAATCTCTTTTTTGATGCGGATACTTTTCAGCACGTTCGGACTGAATATAAACGAATTTTATCTTCGCAAATTGGCGGTGGCGGGGTTGATAGTTCGGCTCGGCAAAGCGAAACCCGCTACACGATGATTGAAGATTTTTCAGAATTTAAAGCCGAAAATAAATTAAATCTACCGCACAACTATCGGCTCTTTTTAGAAATAATTTCGGGCAACGGCACGGTTTCTTACGAATGGAAAATGGAATTGCAAAACTTTAGTTTTAACAATCTGATTGATTCTAAAGAATTCAAAGTAGATTCTTATTAAGGGCAGTAGCGATTGGGCAACAGGTCGCTACCACTCCTTGTTCTCATTTCATCACAAATATTTCTTAAACCACCCCAAAAGTTCCGAATAAAAGAAACGACTATCTTCACCTTTCAAAATCCAATGATTTGCATCGGGAAAAACGATTAAACGACTTGGCACTTTTTGACGTTGCAAGATTGACCAATATTCGAGCGAATTATTCATCGGCACACGAAAATCGTTTTCGCCAACTGTGACTAATACAGGTGTTTTGAAGTTTTTGGCGTAGGTCGAAGGGCTTTGTTCTTTCCAGATTTTTGCACCTTCCCAATGCGGTCCGCCCAAATTTTTCTCGCGTCCGTAAATGGTGTCGCTTGTTCCCCATTGTGATTCGAGGCTGATGAGTCCTGCGTGCGAAACCAAGCATTTGTAACGAGTTGTCGAAGCCTGCATCCAGTTTGCCAAGTGTCCGCCGTAGCTTGCGCCCGCCGCGCATTGGCGAGTGCCGTCAATGAATGAATATTGTTTGATGGCTTCGTCAGCGGCTTGATTTATTTCATCGGCGGGAGTTTTCAACGGATCACCTTGGATGCCCTGCGCGAATTTTTCGCCGAACCCGGTCGAGCCGACATAATTGGTCGAAATCACAACATAACCCGCCGAAGCAATCAGATGATAATTCCAACGCAATCCCCAATTATCGCGCCCCATGATATGCGGTCCGCCGTGCATCAGGACAATTAGCGGATATTTTTTGCTCGCATCAAATTTTGGTGGTTTGACAATCATATTGTGGATTTTGTTGCCGCCTTTGCTCGTGAACCAAAAATGTTCGATGGGCGCAACATCCCATTTTGCCAAGGCTTCTTTGTTAAATTCAGTCAGCGGTTTTTGTGATTTATCGCTCGGATTGATGCGGAAAATTTCGGGTGGATTGATGGCACTATCCCAACTGGCAAAAATCATCGTGGCAGAGGCTTTTGATGGAATCGTCAAATTTGTATAAACGCCTTTGGTTTGTTCGATGACCTGTTTGACCTCGCCGCCGCTTGCAGACATGGAATAAATTTTTTCTAATCCGGCATCTTCCGAAGTGAGATAAATGGTTTTACTGTCGGGCGAAAAGGCAAAATTACCGATGCTTTTATCAAAATTTGCGGTTAAAACTTTGTGATTTCCGTTGTTGAATCAATCGAGACGAGTCTGCGTAAAGGTTATAAACTTTTTCGCGTGTTTGGATTGAAAGTGGCGTAAAGCGTTGTGCCGTCAGGACTAAAAATCGGGACGACCATAACTGCCATCGGCTTTGGTGATTTGTCTGGGTTCGCCACCAGTGGCTGAAACTTGATAAATCTGCATCGTAGTTTCGGCAAATGCTCCGTTGGTGCGATCAGTTGTGGCATTAAAAACAACAGATTCGCCGTCAGGAGTCCAACTTGCGCCGATTTCATCGTTTCCTGCACCGATTGAACCGCCAAAACCTTTTTCTGCAACGAGTTTTGTTCCCGCCAATAAATCTTTGGCTTTTGCTCCATCCTTTAATTCTTGGACAAAAAGATGCGTCTGCATTTCGTCAATCCATTTGTCCCAATTGCGAATCGGAAAAGTATCAAAAACGCGGGCTTTATATTTACGATTTTTGCGCTCGGTGGCGACTTTTTTGTTGTCTTCATCATTCATCGTATTTGGATAAACGCTCGAAGCAAACAAGATAGCGTTGCCGTCAACTCGCCATTGTGGATTGCGTGCGCCGGTCGAAATATTTGTCGCCCGAATCGCTTCGCCACCGTCTTCGACATTGAAAATGTAAATTTGGGCAACCTCATCGCCTTCGCGTTTGGCTGAAAAAGCGATTCGTTTGCTGTCATTTGACCAAGTTGCGCCACTTTCGCCCGCTTTTGAAAAAGTCAAACGGCGTGGTTTCGCGCTTCCATCTGCGGGAACAATCCACAAATCCGATGCTTGGTCTTTTTCGTCATACGCAGGTTCGGTCAGCGAAAAGACCACCCATTTTCCGTCTGGACTCGGGACGGGTGCGCCGACTCGTTTCATCAGCCACATAGATTCGTGGGTGATGATTTCTTTGCCTTGGGCGAGAAGCGTTTGGGCGAAAATGGTGCAAACCGCGATTAGTAAAATAAAACGATAGCTGATGATTTTTTTTGACATTTGTTCTAATTGTTCTCATTACTGAGCGGCACGGATATTGCGGTTAGCTAAAAACGATTATTTTAAGATTTTCTGCCCGCAAATCTCCGCCAATCAACGCGAATAAAAAAACAAAATGGCAGATTCTGGGGGGACAAGTTGAAAAAAGAAAAATATTCGCGCCGATTCGCGTTCATTCGCGGGCAAATTTTCTTTCTTTTGTCTGACTGCAATTTTGAGACCGCTCAGTAATGAATTGTTCTAATTTTTTTAGTATGATAACACAATCTTTGCATTGAAAAATACTCTTGTTTCTTTTGGGCGAATTTGTTACTTTGAATCTACTTCAAAAAACTAAATCTATGAAAAAAATATCAGCTATTTTATTGTGCATCGCAGGTTTTCTGGTTGCGGTCAATGGTCAGCAAAAACTGACTGTTCCATTGGGCGGAAATTCTTGGATAACGACACATTCCAAAACGGGTAACGAAACAATTAGCAACAAAGGCTGGCAAAATTGGTCGGAAAGTGAGACGGTTTTCAGCACTTATATTTATCTGGTAAAACCCGGAAAACTTTCATTATCAGCGGTTTTTAATGTTCCAAACGGACAAAGCAAGATAAACTGCACGATTGAAAAAAACACTAAATCATTGACGGTTAGCGGTTCAGACAAAGAATCTAAAATCGGCGAATGGCGAATTAAAAAAGCGGGTTACGTCCGCATAGACTTGAAAGGTTTGAGCAAAACCGGAGCAGTTTTTGCAACGGTAGAAAATTTACTGATTTCGGGTTCAGCCGTAGATGAAAAGACTGCCTTCGTCAAAAATAATCAGGGCAATTTCTTTTATTGGGGACGGCGCGGACCTTCGGTGCATTTGAATTTTGACACTTCTGCAATTGGCGATGGAATCGAATATTTTTACAACGAAATAAGCGTTCCAAAAGGTAATGATGTGATTGGCTCTTATTTTATGGCGAATGGTTTTGGCGAAGGATATTTCGGGATTCAGGTTAATTCAGCTACCGAAAGACGGGTTTTGTTTTCCGTTTGGAGTCCGTTTCAAACCGATGATCCGACAAAAATTCCGCCGGACAAAAAGATTATCATGCTCAAAAAAGGACAAGATGTTGTTACCCGCGAGTTTGGTAATGAAGGTTCGGGCGGTCAAAGTTTTTTGCGATACAACTGGAAAGCGGGTGAAACCTATAAATTTTTGCTGAAAGGCGAACCCGTCAAAAATAATTACACCAATTACACAGCTTGGTTTTATGCGGAGGGAAATTGGCGTTTGATTGCGAGTTTCAGCCGTCCCGCGACCAACACTTATTTGACGAGATTGCATTCTTTTCTCGAAAATTTTATACCCGAAACTGGAAACATCACCCGCAAAGCCTATTATCAAAATCAATGGGCGCGAACGAAAACCGGAGAGTGGAAACCAATCACACAAGCCAAATTTACCTACGACAATACCGCCAAACAGGGTTATCGAATTGATTACAGCGGTGGCGCAGAGAACGGAAAATTCTACTTGCGAAACTGCGGATTTTATAGTGAAAGCACTCCGTATCAAAGCGTTTTTTCGCGTTCGACAAATAATTTGATTCCGAATATTGACCTTTCAAAATTGGAGTAAACTAACGTGAGTTCGACATAAGCCGTCGAAGACGGCAACATATTTGTAGCCCATAACGCTAGTTATGGGAATAGTTGAGACCAATTTTTAAGCAGTTGAATAACTGCGACATAAGATTTATGCCGCCATTTTCAATAGACATTATTTGAAATAAGCGTTTGAAAACCAAAACCAAGAATTTTGCCCGCGAAAGACGCTAAAATCGCTAAAATTAAAGCGAAAGAGCAACTTTTTTTTATGATTTCTCTTTTTTTTCGTGTGTTTCGCGTCTTTCGCGGGAAAAATTTTCTTATTTCGAATAATCCCTAATGGCTTCGTCAAACTTTTGGGAATTATCCTCACGATTAGCATCGTGGGCTACAAATATATCGTCGGTTTCACCGACTAAAACTAGACATCTTTCCTAAATAAAAAATAAAAGCCAATGAAATTGGCGCGCATATTTGTAGCCCATAGTGCAACTATGGGTAAAAGTCAGGTAAATTCATTGAGCTATTGAAAATAGCGACATAATTTATGTCACTCTCTTCGAGAGTTAGAATAATTTTCCGATGCTTTCCCATAACTTGCGTTATGGGCTACAAATATTACGTCATCTTCGATGACTAAATTTCGATAACTTCAACCAAATCAATGGTTATTTTGGAAAGATGTCTACTGAATTTCTTATTTCAAACTAACGTTAAACTATTATTTTATCTTCAACAGTTTGAGCCATTCGGGCATCGCCTGAAGCTGATCGCCGTGGTCTGCTCCTGTGTTTCCCGCATACCCTCGAATATGAAATCCTTTCACCTTTACCTCACTCAATTGCTGCATTCCGATTGGTCCGTTTCGCAATTTGGCATTGCGTTTTAGTGAAAGTGTCGTCAATAAATAATCAACGCATTCGGTTGTGCTGGCGTAAGTTGCAGGGAAAATTTCGGAATGAGAAATCAAGAAAGATTTTCTCCCGCCAACCGCCTCTTGAGCAAATTTGACGAATGAATCGAGGTCATCTGCTTTGATTATTCCGCCGTCTGCTAATCGTTGTCCTTCGGGAACATAGCTCGCGTGGATTCCGTCAAGCAGTAAAACATTGTTCACTAATTTGAAATTTGCTTCGTGACGTAAAATCGCCCGAATTGCTCCGTAACCAGCCGAAAACCCGACCAATGTAATCGAAGACCAACCTTTTTTTGATTCCAAAACTTTGCTTGCTTCGTCAATCAAATTTTGAAATATTTCGGGCTGACTAAATGGATTACCATAAACCCGCGAACCTGAGCCAAGATTAACCGTGATCAACGCGGCAGTCGGAAAATGTTTGGCAATATGATATTCCATCAGCCACGAAACTCCGTGAAAATGGATGATGAGCGGAACAGCCTTTTGAGTTTTTACCTTTGGGCTGGTGAAAAGAATCGCTCCTTTGAGCGTGTTTAATTCTGTTCGTTTTCCTTCTACTAAGGTTTGTGCAATTCGCGGATGTGGGCGAGTTGTGTCCGTAATAGGCGAAGGATTTTGCGGCGATTGTTGGGCATTTATCGACAACGTGGCGCAGAGCAAAGAGGCAATCAATATCAAGCGAACTACTTTTTTCATCATATTCTATTCAGGAATCCCGACTTTCTTGACCAATTCCTTAAATCGCGGGTCGTCTCGCACGAAGTCCCATCTTTTTTCGACCTTTAGGTCGAGCATTCTTTCGTGACGCTCGTCATACGCTTTGTTCAGATATTCGATCGTCTTATCTTTGTCTTTGCCCACGGGCATATGCTTCGGCATAATCCATGGCTTTAACATATACATTGGGGTCTTTTGCCTGTTTGGCATTCAGTTCTTCGAGGCGTATTTCCCGCCTCATCCGCCGGAAGCCATCCCAACCGCCTTTTTCGTAGGCTTCTTTCAATTTCGCAATATTTTCGGGTTTGGCATTGTTTGCCTTCGCAGCGAGTAGGTATTCTTCGACAGCCTGATCATATTTACCTTGCTCGGCATAAATACTGCTGTTCCAATTATGAAAAAAGGCTTCATCGGGAAATAGTTCATTGAGCTTCTTGTTTTGCAAAAGTGCTTCGTCAAATCGTCCGGCACGTGCCAGATAACGCACCATAACTCATTTATTAGCACGCGAAAACGGATCGAGTTCGCCTGCTTTCATTATTTCTCTGATTGCTTCGTCGTGTCTGCTACTGACGGATAATAGTTCGGAATAAAATTGACGAGCCGTTGCGTAATTCGGATCGAGTTCAATCGCCCGTTTGAATGACTTCTCCGCACCTGCAAAATCATATTCATAATCGAAAAGGATTTTTGCCAGTGATGTGTGGGCTTCTGCCAAGTTCGGGTCAAGTTCGAGAGCCTTGAGTGCCGCTTGCTTGGCTTGCGGCGAATAATCTTTCGTTCTGAAATCGCCGAAGGTGGAAAAGTAGTATAAGTATCGGCTAATCCACTGTAAGCCAGAGCAAAGTTCGGATCTTTTTCGATGGCTTGTTTGAAAAACACGACTGCCTTTTCATATTCATTTATTTGCAGTTTGTTCCAATGGAAACGACCTTGCAGATAAAGTTGATAGGCTTCGTTGTTGTCGGTATATTTCTTCGCCAGCTTTTGCTCGCTTTCGCCCGATAGTTTCAGTTGCAGTTTGCTCACGATCTCGGCGACCATCTCGCGTTGGGTGGTCAATAATGCGGATATTTTCCGTTCATACTGCTCGCCCCACAGCGACTTGTTGGTGCGGGCATCCACCAACTCGACCGTGATGTTCAGATTGTCGCCCCGCTTGGTCATCCGTCCGGTCATCACCGCATCTACGCCAAGTTCAGTTGCAATCTTGGCAACATCAGTCTCCTTCCCCTTGTAACGCATCACCGAACTCGTTGGGCTAACCCGCAAATCAGGAATCTGCGTCAGCCGAAAAATCAACGATTCCGCCAAACCATCAGACAAATAATCCGTGTCGGCATCGGAATTTTTATTTTCAAACGGCATCACGGCGATGGAATTGATTTGTTTTGTGATTGGCGAAAGATATTTGTAGCCAAAGAATCCGCCGATTGCGAGAAGTAAAGTTAATAATCCAGCCGCGAGGTATTTAGTTTTTGAATTGCTTGCAACTGTTTGATTTGTGGTAGTTTGGTGATGCAAAATTTGCGTTTTGTTACTGTCATCATTTGGAACAATGGAACGCTCTAAATTGTCTTGAAATTCCAAATCTCGTTTGACATCTTTCAAATCATTGCCGACATCTTTGATTGTTTGATAACGCTCGTCTCTATCTTTTCGCAGACATTTGTTGATGATTTTTGTGATTTCAGTTGGAACATCAGAATTGAGAGGTTTCGGTTCTTTATGCAAAATCGCTCCAATCATTTCCAACGCATTTTCACCTTCAAACGGCAGATGTCCCGCAATCATTTCATACAGCACAACGCCGAAACTGAAAATATCAGTTCTCGCGTCAACAACTTTTCCTTTCGCTTGTTCGGGCGACATATAATTCGCCGTCCCGATAATCATTCCGGGCATTGTTGGCGATTTGACTGCCGTTGCATCTTCACTCGACGCATCCGCTGACGCAGACGCGACTGACACTTTCGCAATTCCAAAGTCCAATATCTTCGCCAAACCATTCGCCCGAATCATCACATTGTCCGGCTTAATATCACGATGAACAATTCCCGCCGAGTGTGCTTCATCTAACGCCGATGCGACTTGAATCGCAATCTCCAACGCCGATTTGTAATTCAACGGATTCGCCCGTTTATATTCGTTAAGTGTTTTACCATCAATAAATTCCGTTGCAATAAAATGCGTTCCATCAGATTCGCCAATCTCGTGAATCGTAATGATATTCGGATGATTCAAAGCCGAAGCAGATTTCGCCTCACGCACAAAACGGCTCATGCGGTCAGCATCTTCGGCGAATTCGGGCGGCAGAATCTTCAACGCGACTTTGCGGTCAAGTTTCGTATCGTGAGCCAGAAAAACTTCGCCCATTCCGCCTTTGCCGATGGCGGAGATGATTTTGTATTGATTGATGATTGTTCCGGTTTCTATATTCATCTTATTATTTGGTTAAACGTAAATTACAGACTAAAAAGGTCATTTCGTAATTTGGAGTTTAAGCCAAGCCTTTGCTAAATTCCAATCATTTCGCACCGTAGCATTTGAAACGCCCAAAACGTCCGCGGTTTCGTCATTGCTCAAACCGCCAAAAATATCTCAATTCAACTACTCGCGCCTATCGTGCATTCATTTTTGCCAAACGGTTTAAGGCTTCATCCAGCGCGATTAAATCAATGATTTTTTTGATTGGCAGAAATATACAAGGCTGTATCAATCGCTAAATTTTCCGCACTTCCGCCTCGTTTTTCCCGATGTCTTTCTTTAGCGTAATCAACCAAAATCCGTCGCATTGCCGTTGATGCCAGTGCAAAAAAATGGTTGCGATTTTGCCATTCGACTTCTTTTTGTCCGATTAGTTTGAGATAGGCTTCGTGAATCAGCGCGGTGGCTTGCAAAGTGTGATTTGAGCAAAAACCGAGCGGCTTGTCGGCGCAATTCGTCATACACCAAAGGCATTAGTTTTTCTAAAACTTCCGTTTTGCCGTTGCTCCATTCTTGCAAAAGTTGCGTGATATTGGGGGCATTCTGCATTTCGGAAATAATAACACAAAATTTTTGGCACTTTGATATAAAAAAGTCGCGTTAGTAGGGCAAACACATCTAAATTTTATTGGCAAGAGAATCTTAGTTTTTTGTAACTCTTTGTCGCGTAGCGACTTACTGATTTTAGGCAGGTCTTTTAAGGACTGCTCAAGTTCAATATTCAGGCTTGTCGCGTCAGTGATAACTGAGTTTAATCGTCTTTTTCAACTGTCGCTGACGCGACACTAAACTTTTATTATTCCTTACCGTGCAATAAATTACACGGCGCAAGTCAAATTGTCGCTCTGCGACATTTAAGGAAAATTTAGATGTGTTTGCCCTAAATCTGTGTCCATCTGTGTTCATCTATGGATGAATAATTTCTTCAAAATTTGGAACCTCTGAGTATAGTGAGCGGTAGCGAACACCGATATTTTCAAGCTTGACTGGGTTTAGGCGGACTCGCTACCGCTCGCTATACTGATTTTGTGGTCAAATCAATCAGCGCGCCTTCTTTGATGTCAATCGGTTGCGGTGTGATGATATGAAAATTTAGTTCGGGTGGCGTAATTCGTTCTAAATTAAGCGCATCCGCGAAAAAATCAAAGACTTCTTCGCGTAGTCGTTGGATAATTTGTTCCCTTTCTAAAATATATTCAGCCATTTCGATTTTGGATTTCGGATTTTACTTCAATTTATCGAATGATTCATTTTAACAGATGCAAATCGCAAATCAGCAATCCAAAATCTAAAATCCAACCGGATTGCCTAATAAAGCCTGCACAAAAAGAAAGGTAAAAATAGCAAAATATCCGAGGGCAAAAGCGAAAGTTAAAACGGTTGAAAGATTCGGTTTAATCTGTTCCAACAAATAGGCAAATATCGGAACGCCTTGAAAAGCGTGCATTCCGAAAAAATGTGCGACTCGCAAATCACCGCCTTCGGTTGACCAGTTGACAAGCGGAAGTCCTGCGCCACCATCTACTACGCCAACACTATGACGCAAAACCACCGACATATAACCGCCTTCAAAACTCGACGCAAGAAACAAAATCAAACCCAACCGCATTCCCCACAGAATCGCTTTTGGCAAATCAATTTCGGCTTTGAAATACAAATAGAGCAAACGAAAGGCAAGCAATGTGTTAAGAAAAATTGCTAAACCCGTAATCGCAAAAAGCATTCCGTCAAAAGGTTGTTTGATATTGAAATGCGAAGTTGTGCTGCGTGCCGCTTGCAAAATGATGACAAACATTTCAATCAAAAAAATCACAATTATCCCCCAAGAAATTCGGCGGGCAGATTTTTCATAGCCTTTCAAAAAACTTAGATAAATTGCAACTGTCCAGAGAAAAATGGCAATTGAGATAAAAAATTTCAACGGTTTAATCCAACGATTGATGCCTAAAATTTGAGTTGAATCAAACATCACCACAACTGCAAAAATCACGAAACAGACAAAAGAAATCGCGCCCGCCAGCATCAAAAGTCTTTGTTTTTCAAACAGTTCCTTCAACATTCTTACCTCTAAAGCCCAAGAAAAATCGCAAAATCGAATACATCAAAAATCCAATCGGACCGAGCATAAAAGTAAAAAACAGACACGGAATCACAAACCAATGCGAAATCCCTTTTTCTTGCGCGTCTTTGACTTCCCAACTGCCAACGAACAAATCAAACGCCAAATAATGAATCCAACCCGCCAGCACTGCCCATTCATTGGTGAAAAGTTTCATCACTCCCGCCAGCGAGCCAAAATCTTCCGGCGAACGGAAAAATAACGCTACCAAAACTAAATAGGCTACCGACAAAAGCAACGGAATTGCCCCTGAAAGAATGATTTTCCCAGTCCATTTCCAATGCGGCGTAACTGCCAAAATTATCCAACTAATCATCGCAATCAAATTTGCAATCGAAAAAATTTGTTCTGCTTTCATCTTTCTCCCTCTCGTAACAGCATTAAACTAATTTGGAAAAAATAAACTTCAGTCCCTTTCAGGCGGAAAATTTACAATTTCATTTACTTCTAATTCATTAAACGATTTGACGATTTGATTCATTGTAGTAAAATTAGCACAAATTGTCCCCAATCAATAAAATTATGGCAGAACCAATTTTAGTTGCGAAAAAAGACGCGAAAGAATGTTATTTATTGCCCGATAAAGCAAATCGGCACGGACTTATCACAGGTGCTACCGGAACGGGTAAAACCATTACTTTACAACGACTTGCCCAAAGTTTTAGTAATCTCGGTGTGCCTGTTTTTATGGCAGACATCAAGGGCGATTTGACGGGCGTTTCCCAAGTTGGCGGCGGAAATCAAAGGGTTGATGATCGTTTGACATTGCTCGGCTTAAAAGAAAGTTTCACCTTTGATTCTTGTCCGGTTACGCTGTGGGACGTTTTCGGCGAACAAGGTCATCCGCTTCGTTCAACCATTTCTGAGATGGGACCGATGTTGCTGTCGCGGGTTTTACAACTCAACGATACGCAGGGTGCAGTTTTGAATCTTTGTTTCAAAATTGCTGATGTCAACGGCTTGATGTTGTTGGATTTCAAGGATTTACGATCTTTGTTGCAATACGTCGGCGAAAATGCCGAAACGTTTCAAGCCGAATATGGCAATGTTTCAAAGGCAACCATCGGCGCAATCCAACGCGGTTTGCTCGAACTCGAATCACAAGGTGCGGAACAATTTTTCGGTGAACCTGCCGTTAATCTCGGCGATTTTATGCAAACTATTTCGGGCAAAGGTGTGATCAATGTTTTGGCGGCTGATAAATTGTATAATTCGCCCAAACTTTATTCGACATTTTTGCTGTGGCTGTTGTCCGAACTCTTTGAAATGTTGCCCGAAGCCGGAGACTTGGAAAAACCGAAACTCGTCTTTTTCTTTGACGAGGCGCATCTTCTTTTCAACGACACGCCACAGGCTTTGGTTGATAAAATTGAGCAAGTTGTTCGCTTGATTCGCTCGAAAGGTGTCGGCATTTATTTTGTCACGCAAAATCCGGTTGACATTCCCGAAAGCATTTTGGGACAACTCGGCAATCGCGTTCAACACGCCCTTCGAGCTTTTACGCCGAAAGACCAAAAAGGTGTTCGCTCGGCGGCGGAAACTTTCCGTCAAAACCCTGAAATCAATGTCGAAACGGCGATTACCGAACTCGGAGTCGGTGAGGCATTAGTTTCATTTTTAGACGAAAAAGGCATTCCAACCATCGTGGAACGGGCGTTTGTCATTCCACCGCAAAGTCACATTGGACCTGTCACACCCGAACAACGTCAGCAACTTTTGGCAAATTCATTGGTTGCCGGACAATATGAAAATGTGGTTGACCGCGAATCGGCTTACGAACTTTTGAAACAAAAAGGCGAAGCGGCAGCGCAAGCGCAAGTCGAACAAACCGCCCAATTAGCCGAACAAGAAGCGGCGGAAGAGGTAGCCAAAGAAGAAGCCAGAGCGGCTCGAAGCGGTGGCGATAGTGCGTTGGGCGCGTTTGCAAAAAGTGCCGCCAGAGCCATCGGAAGCAATGTCGGTCGCCAGCTTGTGCGTGGCGTTTTAGGCAGTCTGTTGGGCGGTTCAAGTTCACGCAAGAAGAGTTCTTCTTGGTGGTAGAATTCAAGCCAAAAGTAAATAAGGTAAAAGGCAAAAATGAGATGATGAGAATCTAACTATCGTCTCATTTTTTTGTATCGTTTCGCTCATTTTGAGCAAAGAAAAACCTCACCATTTCTTCTGCCCAAAGGTCATAGCCGTGCGCCGAAGGATGAACGCCATCGCTGAAATGTTCTGCTTTGAATTTGCTTTGGGGCAGATAATAGTGAACCTTTTGGTAATTAGAAATAAAGTCTAAAGTGTTGAGTTGTTGCATTTTAGCCACCCGCGACAGAACATAGCGAGTCGGATTAGGCAACGCCGTAAAGTCTCTCACCATCGGCACATTTGATAAATAAATGGTTGAATTCGGATATTTTTGGCGAAAAATATCAAGCAGTTTTGTCATCCCGTTGCGCCACTTGGTTGGAGTCGAAAGTTGGAAAACATCGTTTCCACCGAGCGCAATCAAAATTGCATCGAATTGGACATCAGGAATTTGTGGAACAAGCTCGTTGATTGTCCGATGAACTGTAATTCCGCTCACGCCGAGCGCGTGCCAACGGACGGTTTTACCAGTTTGACGACTTAAATGCTTGGCAAATTGTCCGGTCATCGCCTCGGCATGATTTTTTGCACCAACTCCGGCAATGGTTGATTCACCGATTGCCAGAAAGTTGATAAATTCATTGTTTCCAATCACTTCGCCATTTGTTTCACCTTCGGCATCTGGTAATTTTCCGACCTTCAAACGAGTATATTGCCCTTGCAGATACAAAAACGGCAAAACCGGAGCGAGTAAAATTCCGCTCAGGATAAATTTTCTGTCTAGCTGATTCACGTTCATTTTTCTCTGTGTTAAAATTCTACTTTACAAAATGATTTCTTCAAAATCGCTCAAATTTTTATTGTTTTTCACGCTTGTTTTTTGTTCATCGTGCAAATTTTGGCAAACCCCATCAAATTCAAATACAAATACTGCGCCAAATAATGCTCCCGAAATCGTCAGCGAAATTCCCTTTTTGACCAAAGAGCCTGAAAATTATCAAGCGGAAATTGTTGAAAAAATTGAAGATAACGATGAGCGAAGAATTTCTATTGCCCGAAGCGGTTCGCGGTTCTCTTACCGATTTGGCGATATTGGAGTGAGGCAAATAGACGCGAATAAATTAATTCGGATTAACTTTGCCGAGAAAATTTATGTTGAAGAAGAGACAAAATCAAACATTGGAAACGGAGATCTCGGCGAAACACTCAACGATTTTTTAACTACTGAATGGCTTAATCAAAAAACTGAGGGGAAATTTGAAAAACTTGATGACGAAAACGGTCTGACCAAATATCGAGTCGGTTTTGAGGCTTCGGAAGCATTGATTTTTGTCAATGAAAACTTCAAACTTCCGGTTAAGCAAGAGTTTTATAGCATTGAAAATGAACAAAGAATTTTACGAACTACGATTGAGTTGCAAAACTTAAAATTACAAGTAGATGAAAGTCTTTTTGAAATACCAAAAGATTTTCGTAAAGTTTTAATGAAGGAGTTTCTTTTAAGTTTTGCGAATTAAAATGAGTGACGAAAAAGATAAACAAACCGTCTTTGAGGTTGCCAAAATCACACCATATTTGCGACATCTAGGCATTGAATTGGTCGAAATTGAAGCGGGAAAAGCCGTGATGAGAATGCCGATGCGGGAAGAATTGCGCCAACCTTACGGAGTTTTACACGGCGGCGCAACGGCGAGTTTAATTGATACTGCCACAGCTTTTGCGGTTATTAGTGCAATCGGACGTGATGAAAAAGCGACCACGGTTGATTTAACCGTTCATTATTTGCGCCCTGTCACCGAAGGCATTTGCACTTGCACGGCAACTGTTATTCGCGCCGGAAAGCGTTTGATTACGGTTTCAGCAGAAGTTCATAACGATAAAGGAAAAATGATTGCAACTGCGCTCTCGACTTATTCAAAGATTTAGTCGAGGGTTTAGGAAGTTTAGGAAGAACCATTTGCCCTTTCAAAACTTTCCAAACTTTCTAAACTTTCTAAACTACAACGAAGATGGAAGAAATTAAAAAATTTGCCAGATACTTTTTGCCCTACAAAACCAACATTATTCTAGGGATTGTCTGCATTTTGTTTGGAATGCTGTTTGGGCTTCTGGTGCCGTTTTTAGTCGGGCGGGCGGTTGATGATTTGAGCAATGCGGTCACCAATAATACGCTTACTTGGCAAAGGGCTATCTATCATCCGCTGGTAATTTTGGGTGTCAATCTCGTCAGTGGTTTCTTCCTTTTTTGGCAACGTCGTTTGTTAATCAACGCTTCGCGCCACATCGAATATGATATGCGTCGGGATTATTACGCTGCCCTCGTTGATCAACCACTTGAGTTTTTCCAAAATAATCGGGTTGGCGATTTAATGGCTCGCGCCACCAATGATTTAGGAGCAATTCGGCAAATCGTCGGACCGATGATTTTGTATTCTTGCCAAGCGATTTTTGCGCTCTGCATTTGTCTGCCGATAATGCTCAATATCAGCGTTAAACTTACGCTTTTGTTATTTATCACGATGCCCTTAGTTTCGTTGACGGTGAAATATTTAGGACAACAAATTCACGTCCGCTTTGAAACGATTCAGGAATTCTTTTCTTCGATTACGGCAACCGCACAGGAAAATCTTTCGGGCGTGCGAGTGGTTCGTGCGTATGCCCAAGAAGGCGCGGAAATCGAAAAGTTCCAACAACTTAACCGCGAATATGCCAAACAAAATTTGTCACTCGTCAAATTTGCGGCGGCGATGCGTCCGCTTTTGATGTTTTTCATCGGCTTGGGTTTTGTGATTATTGTCGCGGTTGGTGTGCCGATGGCTGTCCGCCAAGAGATTACAGCCGGCGATTTTACTGCGTTTATTCTATATCTGCAACGAATGATTTGGTATCTGATTGCGCTCGGTTATGTCGTCAATCTTTACCAACGCGGAACGGCGAGTTTGAAGCGATTCAACGCGATTTTAGAAACCGTTCCAACCATCAAGGACGAGGAAAATATTGAGCCGCAATCAAATATTAAGGGCGAAATTGAATTTCGTGATTTAAGTTTTGCCTACAACGGAAAACCTGTTTTGCAAAATATCAATTTGAAAATCAGAGAAGGCGAAACCGTTGCGTTGGTCGGAAAAACCGGAAGCGGTAAATCAACGCTGATTAGTTTGATTCCAAGATTGATGGACGCACCCGAAAATTCTGTTTTAGTTGATGGCGTTTCGGTGCGAAAATATCCGCTCGAACAACTCAGAAAATCAATCGGAGTCGTTCCGCAAGAGACGTTTTTATTCAGTGACACGATTGCGGAGAATATTGCGTTTGGGGTTGATGATTCCAAATTTCAAATTTCAAATTCCAAATTAGACGAAGATTCCAAATTTCAAATTTCAAATTCCAAATTGGATTCTAAATCTGGAATCTGGAATCTGGAATCTGGAATTCAAAATTCCGCCGAGATTGCCGGATTAGCCGAAGACATCGAAGGTTTTCCATACAAATACGAACAATTGGTTGGTGAGCGTGGAATTTCTTTGTCAGGCGGGCAAAAACAACGGACTGCAATTGCTCGTGCAGTAATGCGTAATCCGCGAATCTTGATTTTGGACGATTCGCTTTCGGCGGTTGATACCTATACCGAAGAAAAAATTCTCAATGGACTGAAAAATGTCCGCGAAAATCGGACGACTTTAATCGTTTCGCATCGTGTTTCAACCGTTCGAGATGCTGATTTGATTTGTGTTTTAGCGGATGGCAAAATTATTGAACGTGGAACGCACGATGATTTAATCAAGCTAAATGGCGAATATGCAGACCTTTACAATCGCCAGCTTTTAGAAGAAGAATTGGAGGCAACAGATTAAAATTAAAAGTCAAAGATCAAATTTTATGAAACAAAACGTAGAACAACTTTATCGAACCAATCTTGTGCTGTGGTCAGCTTTTTTATTTAGCCAATCCGTATTTTTTATGGTTTTGTATTTTGCTAAACCCGAATTGTTCAAATTTGATTTTACCAAACCATTTGCGGGTGAAAATTTTGTAGTTGTTGCCGCTTTTGGGTTTATGGCAATTTTGAACCTCTTTATCGGGTTATACTTGCGAATCCAAGGAGTCCAAACAGCCATTGACGAACAAAAACCGTTGCAATTGCAAACTGCGCTTATTTTAGGCTTGGCATTTTGCGAATCAATCAGTATTTTCGGAATTGTCTTGGCTTTTGGGTTTAACTACCAATATTTCTTTTTATGGTTTATTTTGGCAATTATCGGAATGTTTTTGCACTACCCGAAAAGACAAAATTTTCACGAGGCTTCATTCAGAAAACAGTAGGGAGTAAGGAGTAAGGAGTGGGGAGTAATATTTTTACCACTTCCTACTCCTTACTCTTCACTTTTTCAGTGGCGGCAAAACCCAAGAATCGGCATTAATTGCCATTGAAACAAGCATCGAAATTATTTCATCGTAGGTTTTGAATAAATCTCTACCAATCTCAGCTTCCATATAACCACAACGGACAGAAAATTCAATCCAAGTTTGAGTTTCAGCGGCTTCACCTTCGGCATCGTTGATTTTGCTGATAAAAGCGGCAACATAGCGGCGTTTGCGCCACGCTTCGGCTAAATTGGCGCAAACCGAGCGAGATGAACGGCGAATTTGGTCTGTCAGCGAGGAAGTTTCTTCCTTCGGAAATAGTTTGCTGAGTTCAAAAATCAACATTGCTGCTTCAAACGCTTTGCGATAAACCTCTAAATCTTGATGTTTAGATACAAATTTTTTCATAAAACTACTCCTCACTCTCAACTCCCCACTCCGTACTCTTCAAACTCCACCCAATTCCCCTGCCAATCATACATTTCGAGCGCGCTAAAACGTTTTTTGTAGTCGTAGAAAGATTCGCCGATGTAGGCATAGCCTTGATAATAAAAACTTTTGTTGAACTGTCGGGAAAATTCAATTTCGAGCAGCATCGTGTAAATTCCCAGACTGCGCCTTGTTTCAGTCGGCTCAAACATTGCGTAAATCCCCGAAGTTGAAGTATTTCCAAAGTTTAAAAAACTCGCCGCCAGCAATCTGTCTTTTTCATAAACACAAAATTCCAGAGCCTCACACGGCACACGTTCCGCTTCAAAATCAAGAAAAGTGTAAATCGAAGCCGGCACATTTGATTTAAAACGCCGTTTGTGACGATCAAAAAGAGCGTGTTTTTCTTCATCAATCACAATTGGACGAATGATCGTGTGTAAATCTTGGTTTTGCCTGATGATTCGCCGTTGTTTTTTAGAAAGCGAAAATTCGGAAAGGCGAATCCTGAGCGGGATTACCCGACGCTCTTCGCGCCCGAGAAAATCCCAACTGTGGCGAAAAAAATACTGCCCGAAATTACGCCAGCCCTCCGCCAGTAGAATATCCAGTTCTTGAGGCGAAACTTTTTCGGCGTAAAAGGCTTCATTGATTTGTATCGGAGAATCTTGTTGCATTTCAAAGGCTTTCAGCCGGTTCGAGCTTTTATCTTTCGCTTCGCAATTTCAAAAGTGCCGTAATTATCAAGAAAATTGCTAATGAAACTAAGGCAATCGCCGTCAATCCGTTAAACATTTTTACGTCAAACCCGCTTGAAGCCGACAAATTTCCGATGGCGAGTTTGGTCAAAGCCCAGAGCGTAATCGTCAACACAAACAACATCGGCAAGAGCGTAAAAGCAATTCGTTGACGGGCTTGATAAAGCCACGCGGTAATCGAAAGCAAGGTCAAACCTGCCAACAATTGATTTGATGCGCCAAACAATGTCCAAAAATCCAAATACGAACCCGATTTGGCGTAAAATGCCATATACAAAGGAATTGCAACCGTGACAAGTGTGGCAAGAATCGCACCAACACGATTTCTAATCCCCGTTAATTCCTGAATCAGATAACGCCCCAGGCGCATCGAAACGTCCAAAGTATCAAAAACAAAGGTCGAAAAAGCCATCGCGCCGAAAGTAATCGCAAACGGCAGATTATCTTTGCCAATCAAAATCGTCAAAAATTTACCGATGCCATCGCCATAAATTTTTCCGGCAGAAAAGCCTTTGACATCATCACTCGTCAAAATCATTATGGTTACGAGCGCGATAAAGGCAACAAAACCTTCGGCTAACATTGCTCCGTAGCCGACAGATCGCGTGTGCGATTCCTTGTCAATTTGTTTCGAGGTCGTTCCCGAACAAACCAATCCGTGAAATCCAGAACACGCTCCGCAAGCAATCGTCACAAACAAAAACGGAAACATTGTCCCCGTCATTCCGCCGACATCGAAAGATTTGAAAGCAGGTTGCTGAATCTCGTAATTGCCAAAAAAGACACCGATTACGCCAACCGCAATTGCCGAATACAGAACGAATCCGCCCAAATATCCGCGTGGTTGCAATAATGCCCAAACCGGAACGACTGAGCCGACTACGCAATAAATTAAAATCAACAACGCCCAACTTTGATGCGAAAGAATGAAGACATTGGAATAAATTGTGCCAAGCCAAGCCAATGCAAAAACGGTTGGCACGAAAATAATGGTCGTTAGCCAGAGTGGCGGTTTCAAAAATCTATCAACCAGTCCGAGCAAAACCGAAAGTCCCAAATAGGTGATACTTGCAAACGCGACTGCGCCACCCGGGTTAAATTTTGTTTCGCCGACTATTGCTTCATCACCCGAAACAAATGTTCCTGCCGTGATGTCGGTGAAGGCAATAATCACATAAACCAAAGCAATCCAAATAAATGCGGTCATCGCTTTGCCGGCACTACCGCCCAATTTTTCTTTGGTAATTTCCGCAATCGAAGTTGCTCCGTGACGAACAGACGAAGTTAAAGTCGAAAAATCGTGAACTGCGCCGATTAAAACCACGCCGAGCGCAATCCAAATTAAACACGGCAGCCAGCCAAACGATTGACAAGCCAAAATCGGTCCGGCAATCGGACCTGCCGCTGCGATTGCCGAAAAATGTTGCCCGAAAAGATAAAAAGGCTTGGTCGGCACAAAATCTTCACCGTCATTAACTTTATTGGCGGGAGTTTCCACTGAATCATCCAGTTTGAATTGTTTTGCAATCCATTTTCCATAAGCGAAATAGCCAAAGACCAGCCAAAAAAGAAAGACGATTGCCAAAAGGGTAAGCATAAATTGTTCTCCAAAGATTTTCGGATTGACTCAAGAAAGTGAAATAAATTTACGTCAAATTCTATTAAACAGCAACTAAAACTAATTGCGAAACAGGTTAATTACTGAAAAATGATTTAAGGAAATAACCTTGACGAATATCTCTTAAATGGTTTAAAGTTCTAGCAAATTACTGTTTTACTTACTATTCTAAAATTTTAAGGAGAATCTATGACTACCCAGATGCCACAAGCCCGCACTAAAGAAATTCTTATCCAAGAAGTTGGCAATGAATATTTAGTTTATGATCTCGATACAAATGTAGCGTTTTGCTTAAATGCCACTTCAGCCGAGATTTGGAAAAGATGTGATGGAACCAGCACCGTTCAAGAGGTTGCAAAAAGTCTCGGAAAACAGATGAATGTAAAATTGGATGAGGATTTTATTTGGTTTGCAATTGACGATTTCGAGAAAAATAATTTGCTGGCAGAAAAAACAAATCGTCCAACTAATTTTAACAATGTATCCCGTCGAAACATTTTATTCAAATATTCAATTCCCGTTCTGATGCTGCCATTGGTTGCCTCAATTGTTGCTCCTCTGGCTGCACAAAACGCGAGTTGCCGGGAAAATGGGACGGTAATCACCGCTGGCGTTTCTTGTTCAACGGAATTTGATCCGCAAAATAATAGTTGTTGCTCCGGTTTTCAGACATTAGTTGTTGCAAATCCTTGCGATTTGATTTGCGCTTCGCCAAACGCCACACCAACGCCGACTCCAACGCCGACTCCGACAGCAACACCGACTCCAACGCCAACACCAACTCCAACGGCAACTCCAACGCCGACTCCAACGGCGACTCCAACGGCAACTCCAACTCCGGGACCAACGGCAACTCCGACGGCAACTCCAACTCCCAGTTAAGCCTACGATGTAGTCGGCGGCGAATCTATCAAAAAGACTTCCTGTAATGAATTTTGCAGGAAGTCTTTTTATGGAACTTTGTAGATGGTAAGATGGGCATATCGCTCTTCAGTATCTTCAAAAACTTTCTCGAAATTCTGCTCAAAAACCGCTTGGTTAAGGTTGTCTTTGACTAAACTATTTCCTCGCACTCCGTCATCAATCCCGACATAAGCGATATTGTTGGCGCGGAGAAGGCGCAGAAGTTCATCTGGATTTTGTTCCCCAAACATTTGTTTATAAAGGGCTTCGCGCTCTGCGACATTGTAACCCGCCGTCCACGCAAACAACTGATTTCCCATGAAAATCTTGCGTCCGGCAAATAGAATCGGATGTGTCAGCAGGGCTTGTGTCAGAAAAACATCCGAAGTTTTTGTATTCTCAAAAACCCAAGTCGTCAGCCGATCATTTTTGTATGGAGCGACCAACTTTGGATCATTATGAACCGGGAATAAATCTATGATTGCGCCAAAAATCATTGCCAAAACCAAGATAGATACCAATACTGTTTGGCGAACTCCTTCTTTGCCAATCTGCCACGCCGCGTAAGCTGCGTAAATGCTCGCAAAGATTCCCCAGACGTTGAGTAATTTGTGATTATTAAAGGCATCCGCACTAAGTTGCAAGAAAAAAACGACAGGTAGCAAAATCGAGACGGCAAGAAAAAAACGCCGATGATCTTTGGAAAGAAACCGCAACGCAACAAAAATCAAAATCCACTTAAACCCAAAAGTCCACGCCAGATAATCAAAAATCTTCCAAACCGTAGGGTCGGCTATCGTATAACCCAAACGAAATAGCGATTGTCCGGTCTGATCCCAATTCCCCGATTTCAGCATCAGCACTTGCGGTAATCCAACAATAATCGCCGCCCCGATTAAACTTGCCATATAAAGCCGATACGGGAACAGAATAAAAAGACCGCCCAAAACTATCAATGCCGAAACAAAAATAGCACCATTCCAATAAGGCAATGCTCCAATCAAAAAACCGCAAAAAAGCAAAGTCCAAATATGAGTCTTAAAATCTTTTGGCAGTTGGAATCGGCGTTGATTATTCGATTGGGAAACTTCGCCGTTTTGAGTTGAATTTTTGTATCGGTAAAAGTCAACTAAAAAGACAAGCACAACAAAAAGAATGCCGACCCCGCTGATTAAATGTCGTTGATTGATAAAGACATCAACCGACAATGCGCCCCAACTTTCTCCGCGAAAAGGATAGCCTGAATCCAAAAATTGAGTTGAACGCAGAATTGAACCAACGGCGTTACGCAAACTCGGTTTAGACGCTAGAAAAGGAATATAAGAAAGCGAACTTGACGCAAAAAAGAAAAGAATAGCAGCGATTCGTCCGACCACCCGCGAGCCAAACATCAATTCGGCAAAGGTCATAATCAGAATCAGCAATGACATCAGCGAAAGCAAACTGAGCAGATTCACACTCCAAACCAGATTGAGACCGAGAAACGACAGATTCGCCGCTTGAAACCAAAAGAGGAAATGGTATCGGATAATTTCGCCCGGGAAAAAAGGATGTTCGGTCGGAAAATTATGCCCGACTGCCAAACTTTGCGCCAATGACAGATTCGCCCCAAAATCAGTCCAGCCGGCAAAACATATTTGAAAACTTCCCTGCCAAAAATTCAAGGTTGCAAACATTAACCAACAACCCAAAATAAAGCAAACACCAAGACACAGCCAATCCCATTTATTACTTCCAACAGGTCGCGGACTAACAGAATTGAGATAAACCGAAGACATTCGACGCGGCAATTTGAAAGTAGCAATCAGCAAGCCCAAGAAAATAAGGTTGCCGATCACGAGCGGTTGGGAAGTAAAGGCAAAAGCAAGTGAGCCAAGATAAGTTACGCAACTACTCAGCATTAGCCCGACTAAAAATGAAGTCGCCAAACGTTGCTGAATCGAACTAAAACGAAAAAAATAGCGACAAACTCGGTCGCCAAAGTAAATCATCCCCGCTAGATATAAAATTGCCAGCATTGAAACTCTTTGAAAAGACTTAAAGTGAAATAAATTTACGTCAAATTCTATTAAACAGCAACTAAAACTAATTGCGAAACAGGTTAATTACTGAAAAAAAAAGACTTGACTAATTATTCAAATTTAATCGCTCAACCTTATTCAAAAAGTCAAAACTCTTTTCTCAAGACGCTCTTTGATAGATATTTGCCAAAAGTTCCAATATTCATTTAGAACACTACATATTGTAGTTCCGTCCACCATTTCAGCAATATATGACCCCTTTTGCCTTGACGAACTCCCTTAAAAAGCATAAATTATTAGCAAATCCTTCCGATTTTAGCAATTCAATTTTCAAGGAGAATCTATGACTGCCCAAATGCCCCTAGCGAGAACTAAAGAAATTATTGTTCAAGAAGTTGATGATGAATGTTTAGTTTATGACCTAAACACTAATAAAGCGTTGTGTTTAAACACCATTTCCGCCGAGATTTGGAAGCGGTGCGATGGTATCAATTCTGTCCGAGAAGTTGCTGATATTATCGGCAAACAAATGAAAATTAAACTGGATGAAGATTTCATTTGGTTAGCGATTGCCGATTTAGAGAAAAATAAGTTACTAGCCGAAAAAGCTAATCGTCCGACCGAATTTGAAAATCTTTCGCGGCGCAAAGTTTTATTCAAATATGCACTTCCAAGTTTGATGTTGCCGATAATTGCTTCAATTGTTGCGCCGAGTGCGGTGATGGCTCAATCGACTGCGTTATTAGCAATCGGCATGAGTTGTTCATCAAATGGACAATGTGGGTCCGGCAATTGCACTACGACCAGTATGCTTTGCTGTGTTCCGGGAGTTAGTCCATTTGCTGATGGGTCGGATATTTGTGCAAGCCCCGGAACCTGTGCAGATTTCAATGCTTTTTGTTGTAGCGGACCGGTTGTCGATTTAGGGGTAGGACCTTGTGGCGGTGCTGGAACATTTTGCTTTTGTGCGTAAGAATATTTCAAATAGAGCCAAATCTTAACTCTTCCAAATAAGCTAAACGCTTTTCTTACCGACTCTTGTCCATAAGCAGTCGTGAGGGAGGCGTTTCTTTTTTTTAAACCACAAAAATGCTAATCTTGGAAAATTATGAGTAGCGAAAAATCTCTCCAAGAAATCTATGCCCCAAACGGGATTTGTTTTGGTTGCGGCGTAACCAACGAAAAAGGTTTGCGAATCCGCAGTTTTGTTGAAGGTGACGAGGTTGTTTGCGAGTGGCAGGCTGAACCGCATCATCAAGCCTTTCCCGGAATGCTCAACGGCGGAATTATCGGCGCGTTGCTCGACTGTCATTCAAATTGGGCGGCGGCGCAATTTTTGATGAAGCAAAACGGCAAAACCGAACCCGATTGCACCGTCACGGCTGACTTTCACGTCAAGTTAAAACGTCCAACTCCATTTGACGCAACAATTTATCTAAAAGCAAAAGTGGTTGAATCAACTGAAGATAGAGCAATTGTCGAAGCGGAATTGATTGCTAATGAAAAAGTTTGCGCCACTTGTCGCGGAACATTTGTAGTGGTAAAGTCCGGGCATCCGGCGTATCATCGTTGGTAAAAATTATGGAAAATCCGATTTTTTTAATTGTGCAAGGCAATTTGAAAGAAGGTGCAGACGAAATTTACGCCCAAAAATTTGTGTGACTGATGAGGAGTTTGTCAAAATGGCTGATAAAATCCAAAATGAAATTAAGAAAAATGTTTAGTTGGGTGATTAAAATTTTTGGTGTTTTTCTGCTTAGCATTGCTCTAAGTCTCAGCGGAATTTACGCTTATTTATCAATTCAAACGGGTGAACCTATCACCAAACAGCCTTTTTTCGTCCAAACAAACAAACGCCCTTTAGTCATCGCGCACCGTGGCGGCGCGGGAATTTTCCCCGAAAATACGATCTACGCTTTTCAACAATCGTGGAAACTCGGTGTTGATGTTTTGGAAATGGATATTCGGGAAACTTCGGACGGCAAACTCGTAATAATGCACGATGCAAAAGTTAATCGCACCACCGATGGTGAGGGAAACATTAGCGAAATGACGCTCGAAGCCGTCAAAAAACTCAATGCCGGATTTAATTTTACGACCAACGGCGGACAAACTTTTCCGCTTCGTGAACAAAAAATTACTGTTCCAACTTTAGAAGAAGTTTTCGAGACTTTGCCCGATGCGAGATTCAATATCGAAATCAAACCCGAATCGCCAACTATTGTCAACTCTTTATGTAATCTCATCCGCGAACGCAAAATGAGCGAAAAGGTAATTGTTGCTTCATTTAGCCAAAAAAGTCTGGACGAATTTCGCCGAGAATGTCCCGAAGTTGTAACTTCTGCCAGCACTCCCGAAATAACAAAGTTTTTGGCATATTACAAAACCGGATTAGGCGAATCTTACAGTCCAAACATGTCAGCTTTGCAAACCCCCGAAAAATTTGGCAGCCTACAAATTGTCACCAAAGAATTTGTCGAAACTGCCCGAAAACTCAATCTGCAAGTTCACGTTTGGACAATCAATCAGCCCGAAGATATGCAAAGGCTTATCGAAATCGGTGTGGACGGCATTATGACCGATTATCCCGATAGATTGTTGGAAGTGGTTGGGCGGACACCAAATAAAAACAGCAAATGACTATTTTCAACTGAGCGGAGTTTGCGGGACAGCGATGGAATTGTTTGAGAATTGAAAAATATTGTGAGTTGGCAGATTTTATCTGTGGGAATAGTTTTCTGTTATAATCGGCTTGCTATGAATTTTGTTGATTTTTTCTCATTGATGCTTCACCGGGCGGTGGCGGAAAAGATGTGCGTTGATGAAGCAAAGGTTTTGCAGATGGCGCGAAACAATCTTGTCCGTTGGCTGAAAAGTGAAAGTTTTGCCGGAAGCGAACGGTTTGCCTTGCTTGAATGGCAGGAAATTCTCGAAAAATCCACGCCTGAAGAAATCCGAAAAATTATTACTCAAGACAACGATGAAGGTCAAAGATTGCGTTCATCTTCACCATTTGTCGGTGTTTTAAGTGAAGCTGAGCGCGAAAAAATTTGGAGCGAATGTGCGGAAATTAGACCTGTTTGAATTGATTCGGGAAATTAACGAAATCTCAGCCGAAGAAAAACCGATAATTGTCGGTTCGCAAGCCATTCACGCCATCGCGGAAAATTTACCCGAAATTGCCCAAAAATCTATCGAATGTGATTTTCTTTTTGCAGGCGGAAAAGGCGAAACGCGAGCAGAAATCAACAAAAAACTAGGAGTGTTCAGCAATTTTCAACTTGAACACGGCTTTTATGCAGATGCGCTTGGGCTTGCAACGGTTGTTTTGCCCACAAATTGGCGAGAAAGATTACAGCCACTTTTGGATGAAAATGGCGAAGTTATTGCCTATTGTGCCGAAGTTCACGATGTGGCTGTCAGCAAATTTGTGGCGGGACGTAAAAAGGATTTTCAGTTTTTGAAAGATGCGTTTTGGCTGGAAATTATTTCGATTGATGAATTTATCAAACGAGTCCGATTGGTTGAATCAATGCCACAAAGCGAGGTTTTAATTGACCGATTACAAAAATTGGAAAAATATTTGTCGGAACAAAAATCTAACCACAAAATCATCTCGCCGATTCGCGAATTTTTACGAGATTTACGATTAAAATCTTAAAAGAATTTTCTCGCCAAATTGCCAAATCCAAAGCAATAACCAATAATAATAATTTACTTTTTTATCAATGAAATCAACCAAAAAACACTATCATTTAATCGGAATATGCGGAACGGCGATGGCTAGTCTGGCGGGAATGTTGCAGACAATAGGTTTTTGAACGAAAATAGTTTTTGAGGTGATTTATGACTCCAACAATTGAGCAAGCAATTGAAATTATTCGACAACTTCCGCCTCCTGACCGCAAGAAGTTTTTTGACTGGGCAGAAGAAGAAAAAAGCAAAGAATTAGCTGAGAAAAATGAAAAAAACATTGAACTAAAAGCGAAAAATGAAAAGTTTCGTCTTGCTTTGCAATGGATTGAAGAACACAAAGAAGAATTTGACGGAAAGTTTATTGTTCTTGATGGCGATAAATTAGTTGCTCACGGAAGTGATTCAAAAACTGTTTATGACGAAGCTAGAGCAAAAGGTTATCAAAGTCCTTTTCTAACCAGAGTTAAAGCAAAAACTTTACCGTTTGGGGGCTGGTAAATGGCTGAAATCTTAGAATTTGACGTAGTTCACGAATATAGTCTTTTCAAAATTGGCATTACCGTTGACGCAACCTTGCAGAACGGCGATTTAAGCGTTGATATAGATGCTAAAATTGATACAGGTTCAACTTACTGTATCTTTGAAAGACATTACGGCGAGCGACTAGACCTTAACATCGAAAGTGGTTTGCAAATGACAATCGGCACAGCCACCGGAACTTTCAAAGCATTTGGACACGAACTAATTCTTTCAGTTCTCGGCATCGAAACCGTTTCCACCGTCTATTTTGCCGAAAACGATTATTTTGACCGCAATGTTTTAGGCAGAATCGGCTGGTTGGATAGAGTCAAATTAGGGTTGATTGAACAAGAAGGTAAATTGTTTTTGAGTGAGTATAGCAAGTAACATTTCACAATCTCTAAATTATGTGGATACCAAAAAACGAACAAGACATTTTAACAGCAACAGCAAACGGCTCATTAGAAGAAACCTTAACCTTTGATGCGAAAAAGGAGTTACCACCAAAAAACTCTGAAATTGCTAAAGATGCTTCGGCAATGGCAAATACTGCTGGTGGAGTAATCCTTTTTGGAATTGAGGAAGATGCTAGTGGTCGCCCAACTATTCCAACCCCATTTGAACTCAAAGGAGAACGGGAGAAAATAGACAATATTATTAGAACATCAGTCTCAGAAGTTCCAAGTTACACAATTTCCGCTATTGAATCTCAAGCAGATGCAACAAAAGGTTATCTTGTGTTAGTAATTCCGCCATCAGAACGTGCGCCACATATGGTAATTGTCAAAGGTGAGCGTCGATATTATGGACGCGGGGAAACGGGTAATTATGTTTTAAGTGAACCAGAAGTTGCAAGACTTTATGAAAGGCGAGAAATAACAAAAACAAGCATTTTGCCACTACTTGAAAGAATTACTAAGGATTCGCCTAATTATGATGGATTTGCGAATTTGAACATTGTCATAAAACCTGTGATTCAAGATGAAGATTTACTAAACAAAGTTGTAAATTCGGAACAGAACCATAAACAATTTTTAGACAAAATTCTTTTAGAAGCAATTAACTTCAGATTTTTATCTGAAGGCTATACTCCTAACTTTTCCTTTCAAGGCTGGATTCATCGCCCAGAAGGTTTTTTAAGTAAAATGTCTGAACGACTTGAAAAAAATCATGAAACATACAGTCTCTTTTTGCAGGTAAATTTTGATGGAAGAGGGAATTTATTTTGTAGTCGTGCCGCAGAAACTTTGAATATTGGAAATACTGAAACTAAGTGGTTTTTTTCTGACATCGTTGCGGGAAATACTGTTAAGTTTTTACGCTTTTTTGGAGAACTTTATGAAAAAACTTCGTATTTTGGAATGGTAGATATTGGAGTAGGATTAAAAGGGCTAGAGAATAGCATAGATTTTGGAATGCGTAATTATTTTTCCAATTATAGATATTTTGAGAACGATGATTATTACCGCACGAAAAGAACTTCGGCAAGCACATTAAAGGAAGATTCTAAACAAATTGCTTCTGATTTAGTTTTGCCTTTGATAAGTGCAATGACACAAGGCAAATACAATCCTTTTATAAACAACTAACTATTTTATGCACTATCATCTAATCGGAATATGCGGGACAGCAATGGCATCTCTCGCGGGAATGTTACAGGCACGCGGACATAAAGTAACTGGTTCAGACCAAAATGTTTATCCGCCGATGTCAACGCAACTTGAGGCTCTCGGAATTGAGATTTTGCACGGCTACAAGGCTGAAAATGTGAACATTGGCGCGGATTGCACGATTGTCGGGAATGCGATTAGTCGCGGCAATGTAGAACTTGAAGAAGTTTTGAACCGCAAACTTTTGTATCGTTCACAGGCGGAAATCGTCAAAGAAGAATTTATTCGCGGACGGCGCAGAAGTTTGGTGGTCGCGGGAACGCACGGGAAGACGACGACGACGAGCATTGCAACTTGGGTTTGCGAAGTCGGCGGACTGAATCCATCGTTTTTGGTTGGCGGAATTGTGCAAAATTTCGGCGCATGTTTTCGCGTGGCGGACAGCGATTATTTCATCATCGAGGGCGATGAATACGATACGGCTTATTTTGACAAAAAGCCGAAGTTTATGCACTATTTGCCAGAAATTGCGATTGTCAACAACGTCGAATTTGACCACGCCGATATTTACCGCGACCTTTGGGAAATCAAATATCAATTTTCGCGCCTGATGAATCTTGTGCCTTCAAATGGACGCTTGATTGTCGGGATTGATTCGCCGGTTGCGCAAGAAGTTTTGGACGAAATGCGCGGCAAACTTCACACACAAATTGAAACTTTCGGAACTTCCAACGGAAGCCGATTGGCAAGCGACGTGAGATTGATTTTTCCGGCGATATGACGCAATTTGCAGATTGACCATGAAGGCGAATTTTGGGGCGAATTTGAAACCCCGACTCGATCGGCGAATTCAATGTGCGAAATTGTCTTGTCGGTCATCATTGCGGCGAATGCTTGGGGAATTTCCAGATGATAAAATTCGTGAGGCATTTAGAACTTTCAAATCGGTCAAACGGCGTGTCGAAATTCGCGGAGTTGAAAAAGGCGTGACGGTAATTGACGATTTCGCGCATCATCCGACGGCGGTTTTGGAAACTTTGAAAGCGTTGCGGACAAAATATCACGATAAAAGATTGATTGCCGTTTTTGAACCACGCTCGTGGTCATCGCGTCTCGCAGTTTTCCAAGAGCCTTATGCTAAAGCCTTTAACTATGCAGATTACGTTGTCATTGCCGGAGTTTATAATACAAGCAAAGCAAGCGAACTCGGCAAAGTTTTAGACGTTAATGAATTGGTCGAAGACATCAAATTGCAAGGCAAAACTGCAATTTGTTTGGCGGATGCTGATGCGATTGTCGAACATTTAACACCTGAATTGCGCGAAGGTGATGTCGTCGCCATTATGTCAAACGGCGGTTTTGGCGGGATTCACGATAAATTTTGAATGTGTTGAAAGAAGGTTAATTTTCATTGCCAACTGCGGAAATAAAAGAAGTTATCCACGCATCAGCCATCGAAGTTTTTGATTTGGTTCACGATTACAAACGGCGGCTGGAATGGGATACTCTTTTGCAAAAAGCTTATCTTGAACCTGACTTTCCCGAATCTTGCAAAGGCGCAATTTCCGTTTGTCAAGGCAGAACAATTTTAGGCGGATTTGCTCTGAGAACTAAATATGTCAGTTTTGAAAGAGGAAAAGTTGCGGCAGTTAAAATGCTCAATCAGCCACCTTTGTTTGAAACTTTCGCCGCCTCAATCCGTCATTCCGACATTGGCGAAAATCAATCGGAAATCATTTATAAAGTTAATTTTACGGCAAAACCGAAATTTTTGAGATGGATTTTACATCCAATTATGCGAGTTGTTTTGGCTTGGGAAACAAAAAAGAGATTGGTGGCTTTAAGGAATTTTTTTGACCAAAAATAATCAAACTGATTTTCTCTTAACCTATCTCACAAACCATTCCCTCGTAATCCGGCACATCAGAAACATTTTCGTTGATAAACGCTTGCAATATTTTGCCTTGATGAATCAAAAAAGTTCCGGGCATTTGCCAAACATCGCCAACGGGTGTTCCGATTCCGTGTTTCAAAATTGCAAGTCCGCGCACAAAACTTTTCACGCCGAGAACTTGCGTAAAACTGCCTGTTTCTAAGCCGAATTCTTGGTAAAGTTTCTTTTTAGGGTCACTAAAACGTGGCAAATCTTCCACGCCGTATTGGGCGAAAAACTCTTTCGCTTTGTCTTCTTTTGCCATTGAAACGAACGCTAACTGCGTTCCGTTTGCTGTCAGAGTTTCACGTTTTTTCGCAATATCTGCCACAGCTTCCCGACAAAATGTTCAGCCGAAATGTCGTAAAAAGATGAGCAAAACAGGTGAGTTTTCGCTTAGTTCTGCTAAACTTACACCGTTTTGTGATTGGTAGTTTTCTAAAATTTGTTTGTTCATTGTTGGAAATAAAAAGTTGCCCGCGAAAGGGCGCGAAACAGCGCGAAAAAAAGACAGAGTAGCGACTTTGATTTTATTTTAGCGTCCTTTCGCGTTCATTCGCGGGCAAATCTCTTGTATCTTAAACTAAACTCAGCAGATGCCCCATTTGAAACTTTTTGACGCTCAGATAGTTTTGCGTATACTTGGACGGTTTAAATTCAATCGGCAGACGCTCAACTATTTCCAACCCGCCATCGCGCATTGCTTGGAGTTTTTCGGGATTATTCGACATTGCTTTGACCTTTCGCACGCCCAAATCTTTCAAAATTTCCACGCATTGATTGTATTCTCGCAAATCAACGTCAAGTCCAAGTCTTGTATTTGCTTCAATTGTGTCTGCGCCTTCGTCTTGCAAGGCATACGCCCGAATTTTATTGATAATTCCAATACCACGCCCTTCTTGTTGTTGATAGACGATGACTCCACGCCCTGCTTTTTCAATAGTTTCCATTGCCCGTTGCAATTGTGGACCGCAATCGCATTTGATTGAATGAAAAACATCGCCCGTTAAACATTGCGAATGAATACGGACGGGAATTGCCACATTTTCGTTTAATTCGCCTTTGAAAAGGCAAACAAATTCTTCTTCGCTAATCAAAGATTTATAACCGGCAATGCGAAATTCGCCAAATTCGGTTGGCAGGCGCGCTTCGGCTACTTTTTCGATGGTTTTGACAATTGGATAGATGCTGGAAAAAACAGTTGCGGTAACTGTTGATGTTGTAATTTTAGTCATAACTTCCCCTTGTTCGTTTGTTTAATAATTTTGTATTCGCTTCATTGCGAAATTTAGATGCAAAAAAAAGTCTATTGTTTTGGAAACAGTAATTTTATTTTGCTCTTTAAATTACAGTTTTTTCAAAAACACTTGCTAAAATCTTTGAAAACGTGCAAACTATTTGAGGTTTTTGCTCTCAAGAGTGTCTGAGTAGATGCGTCCGTTCACGAGTTAAGAGAGGCGACGGTTTGGGTTCGGTGGGAGAGTTATTTGGATTTTGAAGCAGTCTCGTTTTAGGTTTTTACGCGGACAAGTCAGGCGCGTCGCATTTGGACGGAAAAAACATCTCGCAAAAGTTTCTTTCCTGTAAAAGAATTTAGCCTGCCTTCTTGCTTCCATGGTTATTAAATTAGGAAAAAAATGAGTACAAAACTATACGTTGGAAATTTGTCGTTTCGGGTTTCGAGCGATGATTTATTTGAACATTTCGCCCAAGCCGGAACGGTAGAATCGGCAAATGTGGTGCAAGACCGTGAAACCGGACGCTCACGCGGATTCGGTTTCGTTGAAATGGCAACGGCTGAGGAAGCAACTGCGGCAATTGAGCAATTTAACGGTCAGGAATATGACGGACGCAATTTAGTCGTCAACGAAGCTCGCCCACGCGAAGAAGGCGGTGGTGGTGGACGTGGCGGCGGTGGGGGTGGCGGTCGCGGTGGTTACGGCGGCGGTCGCGGTGGCGGCGGTGGTCGTGGTGGTAGCGGCGGCGGTCGAGGCGGTTACGGTGGCGGTGGCGGCGGTGGCGGAGATCGCTGGTAAGCCATCAAGTAAAAAGGTAAAAGTAAAAAGGCAAAAGTTGGGAAGAAACTCCGCTTTTGCCTTTTTTAGGACTTATTATGGCACCTTTAATTGTTTTATTGGTTGTATTTGCTACTTTATTTGGTGTCAATAAATTTGGGCTGAAAAATCGGTGGAGTCTGTCGTTTATTGGCAGAGCATCATTGGCAGTGATGCTGATTCTAACTGGAGTAGCGCATTTTACTACTACTGATTTGATGGTTGAAATGATGCCGGATTTTATGCCACTTAAGCGCGAAACTGTTTATTTGACAGGGGTTCTGGAACTTCTTGCCGCTGTCGGTCTGGTGATTGAAAAAACGTCAAAATTGACAGCCGTTATGTTGATCATATTTTTTCTCTGCATTCTGCCTGCCAATATTATCGGTAGTCTCAAACAAGTAAATTTGGGCGGAATGGAAAATGGTGCAAGCTATTTGTTTTTTCGGATCCCGCTACAAATTTTCTTTATCTTTTGGGCATATTATTTTGGCATCAGACTCAATAAATAATTTTACTTTCTGGCAACGGGCGTAATTTTCAAAGTTAATTTTTCTGCCCCGCGCATCACCACAATTTCATACTCGACATCGGGTTTTAATTCGCCTAAAACTGCGGTGTAATCTTGCACATTGCGAATATCTTTGCCTGCTAATTTGATGACTTTATCGCTTGCCTTCAAACCAATTTTTGCCGCCGGAGTGCCTTCGCGCACGCCCTCAATCAGCATCCCGTCCGTCCCTTCAGAATAGCCCGGCATCGTGCCAAGCGAAACCGCAAAACTGCGCCGACCTGTTTCTGCTCCCGAAGATTTTGCCACCGTGTAAGTCGGGCGGGTTGGATTCGTATCAATCGCCTTCGCAATCTCGGAAACATAACCGAAGATTCGTCTTAGCCCTTCGTAATTGATTTTCTCGAAGGTGTCCGAAGGCTTGTGATAATCGAGATGCGTTCCCGTGAAAAAGAAAAGGACGGGAATCTGTTTGCCGTAAAATGATGAATGGTCTGAAGGTCCAAAACCGTCTTCGTTGAGTTGAAGGGTGAAGGGAAGTTTTGGCGGAGATAAAAATTTAGGTTCTTTGGTTGAATCCGATTCGGCTATTCTATTTTCCATTGAATCCGGGCGAGTTTCCATTACGGTTCTAACAGCATCAGCCAATCTTCCTTTTGGAACAACACCTGTTGCTACGACCCTTTTAGCCTCGAATCTAAGATTTACACAACACAAATTATTTTTATAAAATGCGGTTTGAATTGTATTTAAGAATGACTGATTTTCTGCAACTGTTCCATTTATCCCTTCAACCAAACCTTTCATTTCACTCGCCGTGCCGATTCCGCCAACCGTTAATTTATCATCTTTCAAACGCCCAACCATATCCAAATTTATCATCGCCACGGTTTTATCCAGCGGAAAGACGGGATTATTGACGTAATGCCGTGAGCCGAGCAAACCTTCTTCTTCACCGCCGAAAGCGATAAAAATCAAGGTGCGTTTGTTGTTTTTGGCTTTGGCAAATTGGGGGGCGAGTTCGATTAGTGCGGAAGTTCCCGAAGCGTTATCGTCCGCGCCGTGATGAATTTCGGTTGAATTGGCCGCCAGACTGCCCATTCCGCCTTTGCCCAGATGGTCGTAATGTGCGCCGATAACGATGGCTTCATTTTTCAAAACCGGATCAGTTCCCTCTAAAATTCCAATCACATTGTAGGCTTCAACCTCTTTTGCATCGGGCAAAACTTCGCCTTTTGCATTGCGCGGTTTGTAGGGAAAAGGTTGGAGAAAATTAGCCTTTCCATTTTTGATAATGCCGCCTTTGAGTCTGGAATTGGCAAAACGATTGGCGACATAACCCGCCGCAAAAGTTGCGCCTTTTTCGCCAGTTCGACGACCTTCGAGTTTAGCGGAAGCCAAATAATTAACGTGCTTTCGCAAGTTTTGTTCGACTAAATCCGGCTTTGGCAGTTTGCGCCTTTTGCGCCGAAACGCTAACAGACCAACGATAATAAAAGTAGAAAACTAAATAATTGCTTTTTCATAAATTACATCCACGAAGTTACACGAAAGAATCACGAAGAAAAATGCAAAATCTCATCCCTCATCCCTCATCCTTCATTCCTTCTTAATCCACCCAATCAGCGATAAAAACATTCGTATCGCCTTGATTTTTGGCATTGCGGTTTGAAGCAAAAACCAATTTTTTACCATCGGGCGAAAACATCGGGAAACCGTCAAAAGTTTCGTTGAAAGTAACGCGCTCAAGTCCTGTACCGTCAACGTTTATCAACGCTAAATCAAAATTTCGTTTGCGCGGGTCAGTCGCAAAATAATTGGTGCAAAAGATAATTTTCTTGCCGTCGGGCGTGAAAAACGGAGCAAATGAAGCCGCACCTAAGTTTAGTAACTTGGCGTTTGTTTGAGCCATCGGCGTTCATTGTCCAAACTTCAAAAATGGTCGGGACAACCAAATGTTCTTCCAAATAGTTGCTTTGTCGCGTTTGATTAAGCTTCGGATCGGTCGGATGCGAACCGCGATAGACAATCATTTTGCTGTCAGGCGAGAAAAACGCACCACCATCGTAGCCAAGTTCATTGGTCAAACGCTTGACGTTTTTGCCGTTGGTGTCCATCGAATAAAGCTCCAAATCGCCATCTCGTTCTGAGGTGAAAATGATTTTTTTGCCGTTTGGCGAAACGGTTGCTTCCGCATCATAACCGGGCGTTTTGGTTAATTGTCTTGATATTTTTGCCATCTGCATCAGCCATGATAAATATCGTAATCGGGATAAACTGCCCAAACGTATCCTTTTGAAAAATCAGGATTTGGCGGACATTCTTTCGCCGCCGAGATGAGTTGAGCCGTAAAGGATTTTTTTGCCGCCTTTCAAAAAATACGAACAAGTTGTCCGCCCTTCGCCGTTGGAAACCATTTTCACATTTGAACCGTCAATGTTCATCGTAAAAATCTGGTCGCATTTTAATTGCGTCGCGTTTCGATTGAAAAATCAGTTGTTTTCCGTCAGACGAAAAATACGCTTCGGCATTTTCGCCGCCAAAGGTCAATTGTTTGATGTTTTTCAGATGTTTTTCACCTGAAAAACTTACGAATCATTTTGTGCAAAAATATTTGACGCGAAAAGATAAATAAAAAGATTAAGCGCTAAATTTTCTCATATTATAAATAATACCTTGATTTTGCGAGTTTGTTGAATCCGCAAGAATTAGTTTTGCGAATTACTGCTTACGAGTGAAACTGATTTTTCAAATTTATAACAGGAATTATTTGAAGTTATGAAATTTGAAACTAAACAAGATGTGCTTGAATTGGTATGAAAAACAACCGCGAACTTTGACCGATGAATTTATTCGCGAAATCCCTTGGCACGATGTCAAAAATTATCCGACTTGGACAAAAAATTTGTTCCCGTGCTTTGCTGTATATGCGCGATGTCGAGATTTTGACCGATATGTATTACGAAGAAATGAAGCCGCACGCCGACCGGCAAAGACCCGACTATCAGCAAATTTATGGAACGTTGGGGAGTTGAAGAAATTACGCACGGCGAAGTGATCAACCGTTTTTTGAACGAAGCCGGAATCGAAACGAGCGAACAATTGGAAAACCGAAATCCGCCAAAATGTGCCGAATTTTTATTCATTTCAATACCCGAATTTTAACAACTTTGACCAATCTTGATCGGCAAAAAATTTACCGCAACGCACATGACTTTTGGCGCAATTAACGAACTTTCCACCGCGCAAGGTTATCGGCGTTTGATGGAATTGGCAAATCATCCGGTTTTGACTCACATTCTGCGCGGCGATTATGCGCGAAGAATCGGCGCACACGCAATTTTATTGGAGCGTTGCCAAACTCGAATTGAAAAAATCGCATTTTCCCGCAAAGTTGGCGCGGTTTGTGATCAATAACTTTTGGGCTCCGGTCGGACAAGGCGCAAAACCAAAAAAGCAAACAGATTACACAATCGCCACGCTTTTTAACGGGCGAAGAAGGTTTTGAATGGATTGACCGCAAAGTTTCAAACATATTCAAGAACTGCCGGGTTTTGACGGTTTGAACACCATCAGCGAAAAAATTGGGCGGATTGTATATGCCGGAAACTTCAATGGTTTAGTGCGCAGATGTTAATAAGTAACAAGATCGGCAAAGTCGCAAAGAAAGCAGTTTTTGAATATTGATGACAAACTGAATACTTACAAATCATCGAACTACACTGCTACTGCCAACTGCTACTGCCACTGCCAATTGATCACCGTCTCACATAAACTTTATAAGTGTATCTGATTTCCTTTTCGCCGGTCGGCAAATGTCAGATTCCATTTAATCATTGAATTCGGATTAACGGCTTGCAGATTAAAACCTTCGCGGCTGATTTTTCCGCCATCGCTTGCCGAAATCACATTCGCCCGTCACATTGCGCGTTAAAACCAATTCAATCGGTTGTTTTTTGATGTTTTTTAATTTTATTGTGCCTTCAACCGTCACCAAATCGTAATCGTAAGTGCTTCCGCTATAACGCAATTTGCTTCGGTTCGCGCGATTTTTCTTCGAGTTTATGCGTTCCGATAACTTCCGTCGCGGGCGTAACTCGCAAAATATTTTCGCCGCCGTCGGCGTAAATCGTCAGCATATTTTGTCCCAATCGGTTTCCATTCGCGGAAACTGATGGCGGGCGCAGTTGTCCAAGGCATTCCCGTTGTATTTTTAAGCCGCAAACCATACCAAACTGTTGGTCAAAGGTTGCAGCAATGGCTGGTGCAGAACGCGCAGTATTCATCATCCGGTTTGCGTCGAATCGTCAATCGTCCATTCAAAAACTTCGCTCACGGAACAGTCAGCGAAAAAAGCCTCTGGCTCATCCGTTCACCTTTTTTGAGATTGATTTGATTTGCCTGATAAAGATAAAGCTGTTCGGCGGAAAATGTGTCGGCTTTTTCTTCATCGGGCAAGGTTGGCGAAACATCATCTCCGTCGAATTCTGCACATTGCGTCCGCGTGATCTTTGCGTCATAATCGCGTTTGAAAGTGTCGCGCCGATTTTGGTCGCGTCTGAAAACCTGCTCGAAACTCCTGAAAAGCCGTATTCAACGAAAGCGGCGACACTTCATTTCTGAAAAAGAAAAGCTCGGCACGCCAACCACGAAATAAACTTCCGAATTTTTCAAATCAGTCAATGTCATTGATCAACATTGCTTCGAGTTCGAGTTTTGCTTCTTTGATTGGCATCCCTTTGACTTCAACGCGATAAGCCGGAATCCAACGAATTCCGCGTTCGAGGGCGGCAATGCCGAGATTCATTTTTTGGCCATCGTTCGCGCCTTCAACTTTCAAACTCAGACGAGTTTCTTTGGTCATTTTCGGACTTCTCATATTTCGGCTGACCGATGATTTCGATGTTGCGGATATGAGCTGATGGGGAAAAAACATCACGCCCGTTTCGGTTTTGAAAGCGATGTTTATTTCTTGTGTCGTGATTCCGGTTGGCGAAATCGCAAAATTTCGATTCCGGCTGACGATTTCGTAAGTTCCTTCAAATGATTTTTGCTGTCTGTAAGTATCTGTAAAACGAATCCGTGCGCCTTCATTTGCCAGCAAAACTTCGGCAATATCGTTGACTCTTTCCGTTTCGCGTTTTTCCGATTCGGACGCAAGCAGTTGAACCACTTTTGTATTCGGCGAAGTCGTGTAGCCCCAAACTGTTCCGAAAACGCCAATCGGCGTGCGGGTCGTGTAAGCCCAACCATTGCGGTCGGTAGTTGCCTCGCCTTCGCGGTATGTAAAAGCGTAACCGTTTTTGAAAACCGCAACCCGTTTAACTTCGGGATTAAACTCAGGCATTTGAGCAAATGAGTAGAAATTCGTTGATAAAAGCGCAACGAATAAAAGTAGAAATCTTTTCATAAATTATTGTCCTCAAAATCTTTGGAGATTTTATTTTTCTAAAATTTGAACGCGAGGTAGTAAAGATTTCTTGCAGGAAAATACGGTGAGTTTTGAAAAGTTAATTACTTCATCTCATAATTTACCCAAATAATTTTAGGACAAACAAAGTTGGTCATTTCGAATCCGAATTTTCCCATAGACTCTATCGTCAGGTAGCGATTCGGGACGAGCGAAAACCAAGACTATTGGCAACTCAAATTCGATACCTGGATGAACATTTGCCTGACCACCTTCTAATTGAAAAACATTGCCGAATTCATCAACAATCTGAATTTCGGGACTAATAAGTGTTCCATCAGGTAACATCCAATTCCAGTCATATAAATCTGTCTTCTGCTGACATTTAATTTCAAGACGAATTCTTTGAAAGCGTTTCTCAATTTTCATTGGCTTTGTTGGTTTGATTTCCTGCCAGTCGGAATTAATCACGAAATCAAGCGCAATCTCTTGGGCAACAGATGAGTTTGCAAGTGCTGTTAAAAACTCTTCTTTAGTTATTTGCATCAGAAAAATCCTTCATAAATTCGACCAATTTTTTAACCCCTTCAATCGGAAAAGCATTGTAAATCGAAGCCCGAATTCCGCCGACTGAGCGATGTCCTTTCAAGCCGTCAAAACCTTGGGCGGTTGCTTCTGCGCAAAATTTTTTCTCCAATTCTTCCGAAGGCAAGCGAAAAGTGACGTTCATCAGCGAACGTGCCTCGCGCTCGGCGTGTCCGCGATAATAGCCATCGCTTGAATCAATCGCATCGTAGAGAATTTTGGCTTTTGCTTCGTTAATTTTTGCCATTTCCGCCACGCCGCCTTTTGCTTTGAGCCAATCGCAAACGAGGCTGATTAAATAAATTCCCCAAGTATTCGGCGTATTTGGCATCGAACCATTTTCGGCAAAATTTCGATAATCAAGCATTGCAGGCAAATTTACGGGAACTTTTTCGAGTAAATCATCCCGAATAATTACCAACGTGACACCGCTCGGACCGATATTTTTTTGCGCTCCGCCATAAATCATCGCGTATTTGGAGACATCAATCGGTTTGGACAAAATATTTGACGAAGCATCGCAAATGACAGGCACATTTCCGCCATCCAAATCATATTTAAACTCAACTCCGTCAATCGTTTCGTTTGAACAATAATGAATATATTCGGCATCGGGACGAAAATCGTAAATCTGCTTGTTTGGGAGCGGATTTGTAGCCTGATTCTTTACTGGAAAAAATAACATTGACGTTGCCAAACTTCTGCGCTTCTTTTCCCGCTTTTTCGCTCCACGCGCCGTTGAACGATATAATCTGCCGATTTGCCTTTTGGCAAAAAGTTCATCGGAATTTGTGCAAATTGGAGTGATGCGCCGCCTTGTAGAAAAAGGATTTGATAATTTTCGGGAATCTGCAAAAGGTCGCGGATACCTTGTTTTGCACTTTCCAAAATCGTGACAAAATGTTCGGAACGATGCGAAATTTCCATCACGCTCATCCCAATTCCGCCGAGTGAAAGGAGTTCGTTGTTTGCTTTTTCTAAAACTTCGGTTGGTAAAATTGCGGGTCCCGCGCTGAAATTGTAAATTCTGTTACTCATCTATTTGCAATGTTTTACGACCATTTCGTATAATAATTTCCGTCAGGTCGCAAGACTTGACGAATTGAAAATAAGGAGGACCAAACAATGACAGAAATTATTCTGTTGTTGGAAGTTCTCAGGTTTCTTTTTTTTGTTTATGAAGTGATTCGTCACTTCTGGCATCGTAAAAGAGAAAAGGAATTGCTTGCATCTGTCGAAAGTAACAAGCAATTCCTTTCCAAACTTGAGAAATTTGTTAAGAGTTTAAAGTCTTAGCAAACTTCCAACGGGGGATTTAACTCCCCCACTCCTTATTTTCATAATAAATCAAACACCTATAAAAATCAATCAACATTTTATTCCCTAAACTGCCTTTACTTTTTCAACATTTTCGCTAAACGCGGACGCAATTGGCTTCCGATGGCTTTGGTTACTAAAGTATTTGGTGCAATCGTGGCAACATAAGCCGAAAACCAATTTACCCAACCCGTAATTGCCCTTGTTTTGCCTTTTTCTAAGGCTCGTAAAGTTTCTTCGACTACTTGTTCAGGAGTCTGCACACCTTTGACGGCAAAAGGTTCTTTCATTCCGGCAGTATCAAAAAAATTGGTTGCCGTTGCGCCCGGACAACAGGCTAAAACTTGGATTCCAAAGGCACGATTTTCTTCGGCGATGGCTTCGCTAAATGATGTCACAAAAGCTTTGGTTGCGGCGTAGGTGGACATATACGGAATCGGTTGAAAGCTGGCGGCGGACGAAACATTGATGATTTTTCCGCTTTTTCGCTCTCGCATTCCTTGCAAATAGCGATGTGTCAGCGCGACCAAAACCATTATGTTTAAGCCGAATCATTTCAAGTTCGCGTTCAAGATCGTAATTCGGCAAAATCACCCATCGAACCGAATCCGGCGTTGTTGATGAGCCAATCCACTTCCATTCCGTGTTTTTGGGTTTCGTTAAAAAGACGTTGATCGGCTTCAAAATCATTCAAATCAACTGCGACATAATGTGCAGTAATTCCGTGTTTGAGCATCAATTCATCGCATAATTGGTGCAATTTATCTTCTGAGCGTGCCACTAATACGAGATTATGCTTTTTCTCCGCCAAACGCTTGGCAAACGCTTCGCCAATTCCGCCTGACGCACCTGTAATTAAAGTTACCTTCATAATTCTACTTCTGAAACAATTTCTTCGCCTTCGGTTGCATAGAAAAATGAACCGATGATTGCGACAAGTATAATTAAGTTTCCCGCAAAACGTATGAGTTTGGCAACTAGCGGAGTTTTATTCAATAATCCCGTTTCGGTCAAAAGATAATTCCAATCGTGAAAACCGCCCTCGCTCCCCGTCACGCCACTCAAAAGCGGAAGTTCCATCACGACCGCATCATTGGCATAAACGTAAACGTCAACGAAACTTTGTCCAACCCAAAAGAGAACAATCGAGGCGGAAAAAGGTTTTTTGTGATAAACGAAATAGCCGAAAAATACAGCAGGTACAACTATTTGGAAGAGTGAACCGCCCGCCACGCTCATAAAACGTCCAAGTGGAATAAACAGCATGTGACCTGCTTCGTGAAACGGCGTGTAAACAATGTGCAGAAAAACTGCATTTTGCGGATCATAGGCGCACCAAATAAAATAAATGGTGGCAATGGCGGCGATAACGGTTTTTGGAGTGCTTCTTTTTTGCATAATTTTATCGGAAGGGAAACAGAAAAAGACTGGAACGCAAGCGGCTCGCTTGCACAAACGCGAAAGCGTTTGAAATAAACCTGCAAGCGAGTCGCTTACGTTCCCAGCGAAACCCAATAAAATTTTAACAAATTAGCGATAGAAAATTAAAGCAATTTATTTTGAGAGGTTATTCAAAAACTCTTCCCGTGAAATCCCGTAAAAAACGCAATTTTCGCCGTAATGCGCTTCGGTTTTTTCAAATTTCATCCCGCATTTTTCCATAATGCGCCACGAGCCTGTATTTTCGGGAATCGCAACGGCGACAATTCTTTCTAAACCAACCGTTTCAAATCCGTATTTGAGCCAGCCCATTGCCGTTTCGTAACCGATTCCCTTGCCCCAAAACTTTTTAATCATTCCATAACCGACTTCCATTTCGCCTGTATCTTCCAAAGGTTGAAGTCCCGACCAGCCGATTTCCTCGCCCGTCTCTTTCCAAATAATGATTGAAAAACCAAAGCCATATTTTTCCCACGTTTCCAAATAAAATTTCATCCGTTTGGCGATGTTTTCGGGGTTTTGCAAACGAGTCCCGCCCAGATATTGATTGACCTCTGCATCGGAACGCATTTCAATCAATAAATCCAAATCATCCGGTGTAATTTTGCGATGTAAAAGTCTTTCGGTTTCTAACATAAGTCAAAAATTGTGAATAGTTTAGGAAGTTCGAGAAATTTAGAAAGTCGCTCCGCGCTCTTCGTCCCTCGCCTCTCGCCCTGTCTCCCAATCACTTTTAGTAATTGTGTAATGCACCAAATCGCGTCCGTAATATTCGCCGATGTGGTCAAAAGTCATTCCAAGTTTTTCCATTACGCGGCGCGAACCTGTATTGCTTGGATTAGCGCAGGCAACAATTTTCGGTAGGTTTAATTCGGTAAAACCATATTCCAAAACGGGTTGGGAGGCTTCGGCGGCAAATCCGCGTCCCCAAAAATCTTTGACAAGCGCGTAGCCAACCTCAATTTCGCCCGTTTCTTTGAGTTGCCACAAACCACACCAACCAATAAATTGATTCGTCGACTTTAAAAATACTGAGCAGAACCCAATCTTTTCACCTTCCCAACGGGATGAGACGAGTTTTATCCAGTTCAAGGCTTCTTCCCTTTTTTGCGGCTCACGAATAAACCTCATCACCTCCGCATCCGAGCGCATCGCAAAAACCGAGTCAATATCGCTTTCGGTCATTTTACGCAAAAATAATCTTTCAGTTTCAAACATATAAAAATTAGTAACTATCTCACATCTTGTAAAAATAGGAATATGTCCTAATATTAGGGTAATTTAAGCTATTTTATAGAGTTTATGGGTGAGCATGAAATTCCTAAGTCTTTTGTTTTCAACAAAGTGTTTTTTCAATCACACAAGTTTTCTCAAAATTACAAGATGTGAGTTATTGGTAGTTATCTTAACCGATTCATCGCTAAACTCCTTAAACTATTTTCAACATATTCCGAACGCCTTCGTGCGAAAAATATTCGAGCGCAACCTCGCAATCTTGCTTAATTTGAGCCTTGAGTTCGTCAATTCCGTTAAACTTTCGCTCATCCCGAATGCGATGCAAAAAACGAAGTCGCAACGAATCGCCATATAAATCGCCATCAAAATCGAAAATGTAAGTTTCCACCGAAGGCGCAGTTTCATTTTCAAAAGTCGGTCTCACGCCAACATTTGTAATACTTCGCCGCCAAACGTCATCAATCAGCGTAGCCGTCGCATAAACTCCGTATTTAGGCACGACACGATTTTTCGGTTTCAGATTAGCGGTTGGAAACCCGATAGTGCGTCCACGTTGAAAGCCATGAATAATTTGTCCTTCCACGCCGTAAGGTCTGCCGAGCATTCGACGCGCGAGATTAGCTTTTCCTTCTTGCAAAAATTGCCTAATTTTCGAGGACGAAATACGATTTCTGCGAAGTTGGACTTCGGGAACTTCATCTGCGAAAAAACCTAAATCGTTGGAGATTGTATCGAAGTAATTCGATATTCCCCGCTCGATTCTTTCCAAAAGCAAAACCTCTGCCAAGATAAACCTCTTTTGCCTGTAATCTTTCGTGAACGGTTTCGCGTAGAAATTCATCGGCATCAATCGCCGCAAACTCTTGGTCAAAACGAATGACAATCGTTTGCTTGATGCCTAAAAACTCAAATGCGGCAAGCCTCTGGTCAAGCGTTTGAAGCAATGGCGGCGCATTTTCGGGCGACAAAACCGAACGCGGATGCGGGTCAAAAGTAATCACAGTCGGCGTGGTCTTGGTCACACTCGAGCGCTGTCAACCACCGTTTGCATAATCCGCTGATGTCCGAGATGCAAGCCGTCAAAAACGCCCAAAGTCAAACAAGTCGGACGCAAAATATTAGCATTGTTTAGGTCGTGAAAAACTTTCATAAAGGCAAATTATCCACTAAGTTACACGAAGTTTGCACGAAGAAAGACTGTAAATCTTTGCTTGTGATTTGTCGGGAAATAAGGTTTATAAAACAAAGATTAAAGCGTTTTTAAAGTTTGTCCGCCTTTATTTTTGAATTCTAGTTTGTAGCCACCCTTTTTAGAATTTATTTGTTTAACTGATACTATTCCTAAAGTTTCAGTTATATCATTATCAAGCACCGCATGATTTGTTGCTACTTTCCAACTAATAATCCACTCGTCTTGTTCATTTGGCTCAATAAAAATATGTGTGGTGACTGATAAATCAATTCCTTGCCAACGCTCAAAGATATATCCTTGCTTTTTATTTTTCCAATGTTGCCAAACAAATTCTCTCATCATTCTATCAATGCAATTCCGTGTGGCACATTTATTAGTATTTGATTTTTCGTAAAGCAATAAATCTTTGCCTCGTAAAATCATTTCGTCGGTTATTTCACCATCTATTTTTGTGAAAATTTCATTATTATTTACAAACCGCGTGGATTTTTCACTTTTTGAAACTATTTCTGAAGATATACTGTTCACATCTAAAATTTTATTTGTTGGAGTAAGAGATTGGACGCTTTTTACTTCTAAATCTTGATTCGTTGAATTTTGGCTTGTTGTTGCACAGGAAAAATTGAGCAAAATAATTAATAAAGATAATATGAAAGAAATTCTTTTCATCTCCTAATCCTCCACCACCAACTCATCATATCCAAACTGCACATTATCAGGTAAAAGGCGCGAATCTCGCTCGTGCATAATGTCGTGATTTAAATGCGTCAAAAAAGCTCGTTTCGGCTTCAAAACTTCGATGTAGGCTAGGGCTTCTTCGAGGCACAGATGAGTTGAATGCGGTTTGATTCGCACGCAATCAAGCACGAGAACGTCCAAATCCAGCAATCCTTCAAGCGAATCAGGCGGAATCGTTTTCAAATCTGTAACGTAAGCGAAATCATTGAAACGATAGGCAACAACAGGGAGTGAACCGTGAATAACTTCAAGCGGTGTCACAGTTAAGTCTTTGCCAAAATTAAATGGAGCGTTATGTTCGACTGTGTGCGGAATCAATTGTGGCAGTCCGCCGCCGAAATGAGTCGGTTGAAAAATATATTGAAAAATTCGTCGTAAATCTTTCCACGCAATCTCGTTGGCATAAACTCCGATTGCGCCATAACGAAAGTTTAGCGGACGAAGATCATCCAGCCCGAAAACGTGGTCAACGTGGCAATGGGTAATTAAAACTGCGTCCAGATATTTGATTTTGGCGCGAAGGGCTTGCTGACGAAAATCGGATGAGGTATCAACTAAAATCGTTTTCCCCGCGTGTTCAACGAGGATTGAAACTCGCAAGCGTTTATCCCGAAAATCTTCGGAAAGGCACGTTTCACATTCGCAAGCGATGGATGGCACGCCGGTTGAAGTTCCTGTTCCGAGAAAAGTTAGTTTCATAGATTTTTGAGTTTAGGAAGTTTAGGAAGTGCAGGAAGTTTAGGAAGTAAAATCCGTTGCTTCCTAAACTTCCTAAACTTTTAGTTTTCCCGAAGGTGGCTGCTGAGTGAAAAAAGCATACGCCCAACTTCGTCAAGTTTTTCATAGATTTCGTCAAAAGAATTTTGGCTGATATAACTCAAATCTAAAGCCAAGTATAGATGTGATTTGGTTTCAGCAGTTGATCCAAGAGAAATATTTAGGAAATTTGCAAAATCTTTATTGGTTCTTCGTCCTTGTCCCTCAGCAATATTTGCCATTATGGAAATGGATGAACGACGAATTTGACTTCGCAAATCATAGTCTTTTCCAAATTCCCCTTTGCCTGATGTCAGATAAACCTCTCTCGCAATAACTCTTGCTTTTTGCCATGCTTGGATGTCCTCGAATCTTTTAAATGTTGCCATCTTGAATGTTTGTTCTCCTTAGTGAAGTTAGGGGCAACATCCAATATATCAATAACTTTCCAAACTTCCCAAACTTCCTAAACTTCCCAAACTATTTTCTGCCAAGAATGTCTTTTGCTGAAAATTTCTGTGCCGCTTGAGCTTTGAGTTTTTCTTCCGCCATTCGATTTATTTGGACAAACTGCAATTTCAAATCCGACAAAATTCCGGTCAAAAGTTCGGCTTCTTTCGGGTGCAGATTGCCATCAGTTTTTTCTTTGAGCATCGAAAGCACCTCAATCCAATATTTTCCGCTTTCAAGGTCAACCGTTCGTTGTCCCGTGGCAGGATGCGGCATTCCGCCTAAAGAAGCAACCGCGTTAGTGGCAAGGGTTGAAAGAAAATTGACAAAGCTGGCGGGGTTTTCAGCATCGGGATAGTCTTCATCTTCGTCAGCTTGAATTTGCCCAACCTCTTCCGTTTCAAGCATTTGAGGCATTGTAACTTCTTCAACTACAGGCTTCGGCTCTTCAATTTTCGGCGTTTCCTTTTCAATCTCCACACCTTCGCGCACGCTTCCGTCAAAATTAAACTTGCGTCTGTCTGTAACCTTCAAAACAATTTCTTCGTTATCTTCTCTTCCAATCATAATTTCCTCAAAATTCCTCTTTTGATAGTAGCATTTTGCGGTTTAGTTTAGGAAGTTGCGGAAGTTTAGGAAGTTGCGGAAGTAAGAAATTATTCCGCCCCTAACTTCATTAACTTCCTAAACTTTCTCCACTTCCCAAACTTCCCAAAACTTCCTAAACTAAACTCTATGAGCAAAAACTTTGATGAGCTAATTTCCGTAATGGCTCGGCTTCGTGCGCCGGGCGGTTGTCCGTGGGATCGTGAGCAAACTTATGCGAGTTTGGCGCAGTATTTGTTGGAAGAATGCTACGAAACTTTCGATGCAATTCAGGAAGCCGACCAGACGGGCGACACCACGAATCTACGCGAAGAACTTGGCGATGTTCTCTTGCAAGTGGTTTTTCATTCGACCATTGCCATCGAAAAAGGTGATTTTACGATTGATGAAGTGGTGCAAGGCGTGACCGAAAAACTAATCCTACGCCATCCGCACGTTTTTGGTGAAAAGGAATTGGAAACCGCGCAGGACGTTTTGAATAATTGGGATGAGCTAAAAAAAGACCAACAAAAGGCATCGGGCAAAATTGAAAAGCCAAAAGATTCAATTCTGGATGATGTTCCCGTTCATTTTCCCGCCCTGCTCGAAGGTCAAAAATTAACCAAAAAAGCCGCCAAAGTTAAATTTGATTGGGAAAACACCGAGCAGATTTTCGACAAATTGACCGAAGAAACCAACGAATTAAAAGATGCCATCAGCAAAAGTGAAAATGTCGAAGAGGAAATCGGCGATTTGCTTTTTGTGGTAATGAATTTGGCGCGAAAATTGGACATTGATGCTGAAACCGCGTTGAAGAAAACTAATCGTAAGTTTCGCCAAAGATTTAGTTTTATTGAAAAGAGTTTGAAAGCGAAAGGTAAATCTTTGGAAGAAAGCAATTTAGAAGAAATGGATGCGCTTTGGAATCAGGCAAAGATGGTCGGCAATCAGAAATAATTTTTTTATTTTGAGAATTTTTTTGTTTCTGTTTTGACTGACAACTGCTACAATAAAAAGCAATTTCAAGGAGATTTACCCCGATGTCATTGATTAAATTCGTTAATAATTATCAAGATTTATCAACCGATAAAGGCTATCAGTTCAAATTCCACTGTGATAAATGCGGCAACGGTTATATGTCACAATATCAGGCTTCGTATGTTGGTATGGCTGGTTCTTTTTTGAATGCCGCCAGTAATTTGCTGGGTTGGGGACATTCAGCCGGACGTTCGGCGCACGACATCCAACGCGCAGTTGGCGGTCAAGCACACGATTCGGCATTGCAAACGGCGGTGGAAGAAGGAAAACAACATTTTCACCAATGTTCGCGGTGCGGAAAATGGGTTTGTCCCGAAGCCTGTTGGAATGACCAAGCCAATCAATGCGAAACTTGCGCTCCGCATTACGAAGAAGAATTGGCTTCTGCCCATGCCAAAGCCAAAGCCGAGGCAATCCGTCAACAGATTCATCAAAAAGCCCAACAAACCGATTATGCTTCGGAAATTGATATGAGCATCGGCGCAGTTCCGGCTTCGCCCAATGCCGTTAAACCTTCGGAAGAAAAGGCTTTGCCAAAACTTTGTGTCTGCGGAGTCGAATTCGGCAATGCTAAGTTTTGTCCCGAATGCGGAACGCCGATGCAAGTTACGAAACCCAAATGTCCAAGTTGTAGTGTTGAGGTTGAATTTACCACTAAATTCTGCCCCGAATGCGGCACGAATTTACGATAACAGAACAAACAATTAACAAAAAGAAAAACGCGGCTCAGAAATATATCCGCGTTTTTTGTTACTCAAAAAAATACTTGTTATCGTTTTTCTACTTTTTCTTCGACAGGAATTTCGACAAAAACATCACCTTTTTTATTTTTAATTGACTCAAGAATTTTTCCGGCTGAACCCATTTCCACCCGCGAAGAAAGAACTCTCGAAATGCGTTTTGGCAAAAGCCTTGGGGCGAGTCCGGCAACCGAATCAACTAACGAAACAATGTCGCCACCGCCCGACCAATGCTCGCGGACAACCGTTTCATCCGTCCGATTTATCAAACGTAAAAGAGTTAGAGCAACTACATAGACATCATCAACCTGTCCGATAAAAGGGAAAATATCAGGGATAAAATCAATTGGAGAAATAACATAAACGATTGCCGCGACAAACAGAGCCTTTTCGACAGTTGGAACTCGTCCATCGGTCAGAAGTTTACCGAGCAGTTTGACCATATTCGGCAAAAACATTAAAAAGCCTTTCATTCGATCTTTAATCTGCACTTTTTCCCTGCGCGTGGGGCGTGAATCCTCAGCTTTTACCATTTTAGTTTGCGGCATTTTCCCAATCCTCCCAAATTCTTTCTTTGAGTCTAAAGAAGACCTCGCATTAGAGCAAGTTTTCATCAACAAAGTTGTATGATAAATTCAAAGTTCAAAGTTCAAAGTTCAAAGTTCAAAAGATAAATGATTCTGCAAAAAATACGTCAAAGAGCTTCCGAAAATTTACAACACATCATCTTGCCCGAAGGCGAAGATATTCGCACCGTTCAAGCGGCTGAAATCTGTGCCAAAGAAAGAATTGCCAAAATCACAATCATCGGCAACGAAGAAAAAATTCGTGATTTGGCAATGCAATCAAACGCCAACCTGAACGGCGTTGAAATCCTCGACCATCGAAAGTCACACGATTTTAAAAAAATTGCCGAGTTTTATCACCAACTTCGTCGGGCAAAAGGTGTGACACTCGAAGAAGCCGAACAAACCGTTAAAGACCCACTTTATTTCGGAAATTTGCTTGTAAAATTGGGCAAAGCGGACGGCTCGGTCGCTGGCGCAACCAACACTACTGCTCACACGGTTGCCGCTGCCTTGCGTTGCATCGGTGTCCGTGAAGGATTCAAAATCGTCTCATCATTTTTCCTGATGGTCGTCCCCGATAAAAAATTCGGTGCAAACGGGGCGATGATTTACGCAGATGGTGGCGTAGTGATTGATCCAAACGCCAACGAACTCGCGGAAATCGCCATCGCTTCGGCTGATTCGTGTCGCGCACTTTTAGGGGTTGAGCCAAAGGTTGCGATGCTTTCGTTTTCGACCAAAGGAAGCGCGAAACATAAATCGCTCGACAAAATCATCGAAGCCGTCAAAACCGTCCGCTCCCGAATGCCCGACCTCGAAATTGACGGCGAATTGCAAGCTGATGCGGCATTAGTCCCAAGTGTCGGACAATCGAAAGCCCCGGGTTCAAGCGTGGCGGGAAAAGCTAACGTCCTGATTTTCCCCGACTTAAACGCCGGAAATATCGCCTACAAATTAACCGAAAGATTGACGGGCGGAACTGCCATCGGACCGATTTTGCAAGGACTCGACAAACCCTGTAACGACCTTTCACGCGGTTGTAAAGCTGAGGATATTGTGGATGCGGTGGCGATTACGGCGGTTCAATCACAGGCAAGAAAAAGGTAAAAATTAAAAATTAAAAATTTGTAACTAGTGTTCAGTCAAGATTGTATTGACGGATAAAGCCGTTTCAATTTGACTCGCGCGTCTTTGGTCGTGAACTGCCAATTTACTTTTATTTGCTTGGCATTTCGCCTTGTTTGGTAACTTTCAATTTGCTTTTCCAATTCGGCTTGCGTTCCAACTCTTTTGGCGATTCCTAATCGCTTCAATAAACTTAATTCAATCTCGGCAATATTGAGCCACGAACCGTGCTTCGGGGTATGCACAAACTCTATTCTTCGCAAGATATTTCGGGCTTTTTCGGCACTCATTATTTCATATAAAGCACTCGGTTTGTGGGCGGATAAATTATCTTCCACAATCGTTATTTTTTCTGCCTTTGGATACATCTCTTCGGCTATATATCGGATTATTCCTGCCCAATTCAAACGATTATGATTTTCTCGCACCAAGATTTCTCGCTTTCCTTGCAATGGTTCACAGGCTAAATATAAATCTACCACTCCCTCTCGGCGATACTCAAAACCTTCATACTTTACCCCTTTGGAATCTCTAAACCCTGTTCTCACTTCGCTTATCAGTTGTTTTGGCGATTCGTCCAAACATATCAGCGGATTCTTTTCATCATACTCTCGCTCATAAACGTCCAAAACTTCTTCCATCGCACACACATAATCTGCGTCCCCCGTTGGAATTATCCATTCTTTCACTTGCCACGGTTTTATCTCATTTTTTTTAGCACTTGTCTGACACTTTCGTGCGAGATGGTCTCGATTTCGCCGTTCGCCACTAAAGTTTCCGCCAACAGCCGAAAACTCCATTTCTGACTTCCATCGGGCGTATCCGAACATCTTAAAACAACCAGTTTCGCCTCCAATCTGCCATCAATCTTCTTTTCTCTGAACTTCGTTTGCGGTTTTCCTTTTAACGCCATTTCAAAGCCTTCTTCAACAAACCTTTTCCGTAATCGCTCAATGGTTCGTTGCCCGACTTTGTAATCCCGCCTGATTTCCTCATCAGTTTTCTTTGGAGATTCACTCTTTTCGTCTAAACTCAATAAAACAAAGGCTCGTTTCACAATCTCGGACTTGCTGCTACGTTTGGCAATGACTTCGTGCAGTTTTTCTTGTTCTGCTTTTTCTAGTGTTACAATGTATTTTCCCATAATATTTGCTTGCTATTATGGACTATTTTAACGTCAATTCATATTTGACTGAACACTAGAGGCAATGCGCTGTTTATCTGCTTCGGATAAATTTTTAGGCATTTTAATATCCTTAGCCGTTGGCAATTTTTTCCCGTTTGAGTTCGATTTTACTTTTTTAGTCGGCATAAATTCACCTCGAAAAATAATATATCACAGCTAAAACGGATTTAACAGAATTTGAAATACAAGAAGCCGTTCCAAAATAATTTTCTAAAACTGCTTCTAAATTTGGAATTACAAAAATTTCTTTCCTATTTTGACCCCGTTTTTCTCATTTTGTCGCGTCATTTATTGAAGGGCAAAAAAAATTTAATTTTTTTGAAAAAAATATGTAAGATTTTACGCATTCTTGTCATAACTAAATAGACATCCCAACTTTTTCTGAGTTTTCTGAAATCTCCCACGAGATAGGACGGCTATTTTGCCGATTTTTAGGAGACAATAAAATGAAAAAGAGACAATTTTCTAAAATTATTTGTCGTTGCAGTTCTGATTTCTGCGGCGGTTTTTTGTGTCAACGCCCAGTCCGGCAGTCTTGATCCGACATTTGGAAACGGTGGACCGGTCGTTACAAATATCAATAATTGGAATCTTGCATTATATAAAGCAGTCGTCCAACGGGACGGGAAAATCTTAGCTGTATACAGTGTTACGGGTAATAGTTCTTTTATAAACGGCATTACCCATCTCCTTATCCGTTATAACGCCAACGGCTCGCTCAATTTAGGTTTCGGCAACGGCGGATTTGTTTATTTGAACTGGAACAGCCCGACCAATGTTCGCGGATCCGTATATGGGATGGCGCTTCAATTTGTTGGTGGTGAAGACAAAATTGTGATTGCCGGAACAGGTTATGGAGGTTCTTCAACCTTGCGGGTTGAGCGTTATAACGCCAACGGAAGTATGGATGGTTCATTCGGTTCAAACGGCAGGGTTTTTCTTAACACCGGTTACGCCTTGGACGTTGCCATTCAGCCGGATGGTAAAATTGTGACCATCGGTGATGCGGGGACCATGGCTCGTCTAAATTTAAACGGAACACTCGATGACAAGTTTCGGCAACGGTGGGGTTGCCGCAACGACGGGAATTACAGGGCGGGCAATTGCTGTTCAGCTAGACGGCAAGATAATTGGGGCAGGTGGTCCCAACGCCGGAAGAAACAGACTGACCGTAGCACGATACAACATTAACGGTTCGCCTGATGATGACAGCCAAAGACCCAACACCCGGCGATTCATTCGGTTCAGGCGGAAAAATAGATTGATTTTTTCCCAAACGGCTACTCGAGCACCGGGTTTCGAGGTAATGCAATTCAGATTGACCGAAACGGTAGTATCGTGGTGGTAGGGGTTGCCTGGCGCAACAGCAGCGATCCGAATAAGGATTTCGCAGTGGCGCGTTTGATCACAAACGGCTTGCTTGATTGGAAAAGAACCTTTGATTTGTCAGGAAATTACGATGCGGAAAATGGCGTGGCTCTCCAGTCAAACGGTAAAATCCTTTTGACCGGATTAGCAAATTCACAAACTCCCGGTAGCCAAAATATGGCTTTAGTTCGCTTAAATCCGGACGGCTCGTCCGATCCTTTTTTCGGAAGCCGGCATTCAAATTAACAATATTTCAAACGAGGCTGAGGGCAATTATGTGGGGATAATGCAATTTGACCCGAATTGCATCTGTGAAAAAATTGTCGTTATCGGGCAAGCACAATTCAATGGTGTCTATTCTGCTTTCACAGCTCGTTATCTGCCGTAAGACAAAAATCAAAAATACTCTCTTTGCTTTGGCGGTTCGTTTTCTGCTTTAAGTTTGGTGGTTTGTTTTATTTGTGTCTGAAGTTGGATTAAACTGAAGACATGAAAATTGTCATTGCTGGAGGAACAGGACAAGTCGGGACGGTTTTAGCGCGAAAGTTTCACGCCGACGGACACGAGGTCGTCATTCTGAGTCGCAAACCTGCGAAGGCTGATTGGCGAATCGTCGCTTGGGACGCGGAAAATTTGGGCGATTGGAAAGACGAAATTGACGGTTCGGATGTCGTTATCAATCTCGCCGGAAGGAGCGTCAATTGTCGTTACAATGAAGAAAATCGTCATCAAATTATGGATTCGCGGGTTAAGTCAACCAAAGTTATCGGCGAAGCAGTTGGTCAATCTACAAATCCGCCAAAAGTTTGGCTACAATCAAGCACCGCCACTATTTACGCCCACCGTTTTGATGCTCCAAATGATGAAATAACCGGAATTATCGCCGAGATTCAGCCTGATGCGCCATCGGCTTGGAATTTTAGTATTGATGTTGCCAAGACTTGGGAACGCATTACGAATGAAGCAGTTACTCCCCAAACTCGCAAAGTTTTGATGCGCTCCGCAATGATTATGAGTCCTGACCGTGACGGGATTTTCGACACGATGCTTGGTATAGTAAGAAAAGGGTTGGGCGGAACTGCGGGCGATGGGAAACAATATATTTCGTGGATTCACGAACAGGATTTTCTCAATGCAGTTGATTGGCTGATCCAACACAAAGAATTGGACGGTGCAATAAATCTTGCTTCACCGAATCCGCTTCCAAATGCAGAGTTTATGAAAATTTTTCGCGAGGCTTGGGGAACAAAAATCGGGTTGCCCGCTTTTGAGTGGATGCTCGAAATCGGGGCATTTTTTATGCGGACTGAAACCGAATTGATTTTGAAAAGCCGATGGGTTGTTCAAACGAGAATGCTTGAATCGGGTTTCAAATTTGAGTTTCCAAATTGGCAGGACGCGGCAAAAGATTTGTGCGAGAGATGGTGGAGGGAAAGTAATTTAGCAAGGTCGCGATATTGCTACAATCAATTGCCACCAGCGGATAGTTTTGAAAAAATAAATCCGGCAATGTAAGTTAAGTTCATTTTTGCTGGGAGCGCAGGCATCCTTGCTGCTGAACGCGAACGTTCAAAACTCTAACCGGAATTCAAGTTGATTTAAGGCAAAGGCTTTTACGCCGCTTTTCAAGCGACATTGCAGGCAAGGATGCCTGCGCTCCCAGCGATGATGCTTATTTTTCTACCGCTTTTATTTCCCAACCAACCTCAGTTAGTAACAAAGGTTTAATAACCTTACCCATTTCTCAAAATTAAATGGTTGGCTCTTGTCCGACACGCTTCAGCTTGTCGCCATCGTTGAATTTAATTCAAGCCGTTCAGCAAACTGAAGATTTGCTGGACTTCTTTCTCAAATTTTAGTGGGTAATGTTATTTACCATCTTTTACTTAGTGATAATTTATGGCTAAATGTTTTCTAAATCTAATTTTATGAAATTTTATTACAGCATCTTTTTAATTGTGGCTTTTGCTTTGACGATTAACGCCCAATGGCAACGCCAAACGATTGACACCAAAGCGAGTTTGCGCGGGCTTTCCGTAGTCAATCAAAATGTAATTTGGGCGAGTGGCATGGGCGGAACATTTTTGAAAACCGTTGACGGCGGGAAAAATTGGACAGTCGGCAAAGTTCCCGATGCGGAGAAATTGGATTTCCGCGATGTTGAAGCGTTTGATGCAAATACCGCGTATCTTTTGAGCATTGGTAACGGCGAAACTTCCCGAATTTACAAAACAATTGATGGCGGAAAAACTTGGGAAAAACAATTTCAGGCGAACGATAAAAATATTTTCCTTGATGCCTTTGCCTTTTGGGATAAAGACCACGGAATTGCGATGGGCGATCCCGTCAACGGCTACTTTTATTTGCTTCGCACCGATGATGGCGGAAAGAAATGGTATCCGCTTTCGACCGATAAAATGTTTCCGGCAAAAGACGGCGAAGCGGCATTTGCGGCAAGCGGAACTTGCCTTATCACGCAAGGAAAATCAAATGTTTGGCTCGTTTCGGGTGGAAAAGCGGCGCGAGTTCATTATTCCGTAAATCGCGGAAACAGTTGGATTGCAAAAGATTCGCCAATCATTAGCGGTGCAGATTCGCAAGGCATTTTTTCGATAGCAATGTTTAATGGAAAATCAGGCGTGATTGTCGGCGGAGATTATCAAAAACCGGATGAAATTGTTGCAAATCTTGCATTTACGAGCGATGGCGGGGCAACGTGGAAAGCCTCAAAAGGTTTCAACGGCTATCGTTCAGGAGTTGCATATATTTCTTCTAAATCTGGCTTAATCGCCGTTGGTTCAAGCGGTTCGGATATTTCCCAAAATGGCGGAAAAACTTGGACGAATTTGGACAAAGAGAATTATAATGCTGTGCAAGCTAAAGGTAAAAACGCTATTTGGGCTGTCGGAGCAAATGGACTTGTGGCAAAATTCTTGATGAAAACAAAATAACAAAAGTCAGTAACTACTGCGTAAGCAGTTGCGTAAAAATTGGACACATCAATCAAATGACAATTATCAAAGGAACAGGAAGCGTTTTGCCCGAACTCGTTGTGCCAAACGAGCATTTCAACGACCATATTTTCTACGATAAAAAGGGCGTAAAAAACGAACGACAAGGCGCAGAAGTTACGGCAAAACTCGAAGCAATTACCGGCATTCGGGAACGGCGTTATATTCCGGTTGACCAAGATTCGCGTCCCTTAATGACCGAAGCCGCCAGACTTGCAATCGCCGATTCCGGTCTTGATTTGAATGATTTAGACGGCATCATTGTGGCGCATAATGCGGGCAATATGTTGATTGGCGAAGGGGTTTTCCATACCGTTCCGAATATGGCGGCGTATTTGAAAAATGCTTTGGAAATTACCAAATACGATTGTTTTGCCTACGATGTTTTGTTTGCTTGTCCGGGATGGTTGCAAAGCGTAATTCAAGCCCATCAAACGATTCAAAATGGCGACGGAGAAAATATTTTAGTAGTCGGCATCGAAGTTGCTTCGCATCTGCTTGACCCGCACGATTTGGATTCGATGATTTTGGCGGATGGTTGCGGCGCGGCAGTTTTATCAAAAGGAGTTAAAAATAAAGGTGTTTTAGCCTATTCGACATTTTCTCACGCGGAAAAAGACATCAATAGCATTTATCTCGGTAAATCAAATAACCCCGATGTCGCGGGAAATTGCTGGTTTAAGATGAACGGCAAAGAAGTTTATCGTTACGCCACTAACTGGGTACCGAAAGTCGTCAAAAAGGCTCTGGATAAAGCAGATTTGAGCCTTACAGATATTGATATGTTTTTGTTTCATCAGGCTAATGAAAAACTTATTCACGCGATTGCCAATAATTTAGCGGATTTATACGAAGTTGAAGCCGACAGTTTTGCCGGAAAACTGCCGATGACTATTCAATTTTTGGGAAATACTTCCGTTGCCACCATTCCCACGATGCTGGATTTAATTTTGCGCGGACAATTGGAAGGCTACCAAATCAATGAAGGCGACACGGTAGTGATGGCTTCGGTTGGCGCAGGAATGCACTGCAATGCGATTGTTTATCAATTTTGAAATTCGGTATCCACGAAGATTCACGAAGAAAGCACGAAGTTTTTTAAAGACTTACTCAAACAATTTATTTTTCTTTCGTGTGAACTTCGTGTTCTTTCATGGATAAATTGAAACTAAAATCAGTTTTTCGACTAATAATGATTCGTTATGCTAAATCTTTCCGTAATTTTAGACGATAGTGCCGGACGGTATCCGAATAAAACAGCTTTTACATTTGCGGATACCGAGTTGAGCTTTGCCCAAATAAACGCGGCGGCGTGCCAAGTTGCCAACGGTTTAAAAAGTATCGGGATTGAAAACGGCGATAAAGTCGCGTTGAGTTGTTTCAATCTTCCCTACTTTCCAATCATTTACTTTGGAATTTTGAAGGCGGGTGCAACGGTTGTCCCGCTCAGTGTTTTGCTAAAAAAGGACGAAATTACCTATCACCTCAACGATAGCGATGCCAAAGCCTATTTTTGTTTTGTCGGGACGGAAGAATTGCCAATTGGACAAATGGGCAAAGCCGGATTTGACGAAGCCCCGAATTGCGAGCATTTTTTCCTGATAATGCCGAAACCGGAAATGCCTTCGCCGATGGAAGGTGTCAAAACTTTTGGCGAATTGGTCGCCGGACAATCGCCAAAGTTTGAAACTGCCCAAACTTCCGCCGAAGATACAGCCGTCATTATTTACACTTCCGGCACGACCGGCAAACCAAAAGGCGCGGAACTGACGCATTCAAATTTATTGCAAAATGCTATTCTCAGTACAGATTTTCTGAAAATTACCAACGCCGATACGATGATTATTGTGCTACCTCTTTTTCATATTTTTGCGATGACCGTTTTGATGAATGCGGGAATTTATCGAGGCGCGACCAATATTTTATTGCCAAAATTTGAGCCGGAAGCCGTTTTCGGTTTGATGCAAAAACACAAAATTACGGTTTTTGCAGGTGTTCCAACGATGTATTGGGGATTAAATAGCTACCGCGAACCGAAATTTGATTATGATGCGATTGCTAAAAATTTAAGAATTTGTGTTTCGGGCGGTGCATCGCTTCCGCTTCAGGTTTTGCAGGATTTTGAAGCGCGGTTCAAGGTCCCGATTATGGAAGGCTACGGAATGTCGGAAGGCTCGCCCGTGGTGACATTTAATCAGGATTTGGTTAATCGCAAAGTAGGCTCAGTCGGCACCGCGGTTTGGGGAGTGGAGGTGAAACTCGTGGACGAAAAGGGAAATGAAGTCCCCGTCGGCGAAAAAGGCGAGTTGATTTATCGCGGTCACAACGTCATGAAAGGCTATTACAAAAGAGAAGAAGCCACCGCCGAAACTATCAAAAACGGCTGGCTTTATTCGGGAGATGTCGCCGTAAAAGATGAAGACGGGTTTTATTTTATCGTGGACAGAACGAAAGATTTAATTATTCGTGGCGGGTTCAACGTCTATCCGCGTGAACTTGAGGAATTGATGATTCAGCACGAAGCCGTTTCTTTAGTTGCAGTTATCGGCGTTTCTGATGACCAGATGGGCGAAGAGATAAAGGCTTGTGTGGTTTTGAAAAATGATGCAACTATCACCGAAAAAGAATTGATTAGTTGGACGAAAGAACGCATTGCCGCTTATAAATATCCGCGAATTATTGAATTTATGGACGCTTTGCCGATGAGTGCCACAGGCAAAATTTTGAAAAAAGAATTGAGAAAGTAGATTTCAACCAACTACTCGGACCAGTTCTTCGAGAATTTCGGCTACCTTTTGCTTAATTTCCCCGATATTTTCTTTTTCTAACCCGGTCGAGGCGAGCAAAAACGGTTCGTAAAGAATCCAACCCATAGCCGTTGCCGTTAAAACTGCCGATGCGATTCGGGCATCAAATTTCGGTTCGGATTCCGATTCATTCTGTCTCTTTTTTATCAATTCTAATAAATGTTGCATCACCGAAAATTGATTTTGTAAAAGATTTGGATCAACCCCGTCAATCATTGCCCGTGCCAAAGCAATCTGCCGAGACTTATTTTTTTCTACCGCCTGAAAAAATGTTCCAATGTTTCCTTCTAACTCCCCAATTTTTCCGATAACTTTCTTAACATTTTCAGCACTACGAGCATAAACAGCCGTTATCAGATTATTTTTTGACCCAAAATGACGATAAATCTGAGGATGTTTGACATTAGCTAATTTGGCGATTTCTCTAACGCTAATTTGGTTCGGATTGCGTTGCAAAAGCAATTTTTCGGTTGCATCTAAAATTGCGGTTTTTACCTCGTCCCGTCCAAACGGGATTTTATCGGGTTCATTATTTTTCACCTTTGCTTTAGGCTTGTTCTTTTCTCTTAAAAACTTTTTTGGCGGATATTCGTTCATTGCTACTACCAGAATAGCATATTTTTTTGGAATTTTGTTACCAATGGTAACATCTCCTCTTGACAGGTATTACCAATGGTAGCATACTGTTTTTAGGCAATACGCCAATCAGTTACAATTTAATAAAATTTTTAGTTTGGTATCTTGACTAAGAAATTGGGTGATTTATGGGGGTAGGTCAGACGATTTTTTCGAGGTGCCATTTTTTTTGCCCGTTTGTTGCTTATTTGAATCTAAAAAAGTCGAAAATGCGAAATTACACATTTGTAAAGTCGCGCCTTTTTGCGATAATTCAAGTTCGAGGACAAAATAATGACGACTAAGGCAACTAAACAAATGGCTTCAAACGATTATCAGCGGATTTTCGATTTACAACTCGAAAACCAATACAACATTGGTAATACAAATGCGAACGAGCGAAGGGCAAAACTCAAGGCGTTGAAATATGCGGTTGAGATTGAATATCGCCAAAAAATCCGTGAAGCCTGTTTCAAAGACCTCGGCAAAGCCAGTGCCGAAGCCGATTTAACCGAAGTTTTTTCGGTGGTTAGCGAAGCCAAACACGCGATTCGACATCTGAAAAGTTGGATGAAACCGCACAAAGTTTCCACGCCTTTGTCACTGCTTGGCTCATCGTCTTGGATAAAATATGAACCAAAAGGCGTTTGTTTAATTATTTCGCCGTGGAACTTTCCGTTTAATTTGACGTTCGGACCGCTTGTTTCAGCAATTGCCGCCGGAAATTGCGTAGTTATCAAACCTTCAGAAATGACTCCGCATTCTTCAGCCGTGATGCGCGAAATCATCGGCAAATTATTCAAAGAAAATGAAGTTGCCTTAATTGAAGGCGGAATTGAAGCCTCAACTGCGCTTTTGGAGTTGCCGTTCAATCATATTTTCTTCACGGGTGCGCCTTCGATTGGCAAAATCGTGATGACTGCCGCCGCCAAACATCTCACTTCCGTAACGCTCGAGCTTGGCGGAAAATCGCCAACCATCGTTGACGAAACTGCCAATATCAACAATGCCGCCAAGATGATTGCATGGGGAAAATTTGCCAATAACGGACAAATTTGCATCGCGCCAGATTACGTTTTTGTCCACGAAAGCAAACGCCAAGAATTGACTAAAGCCTTGCAAAATCAACTGGATGAGTTTTACAGCGAAGAGCCTGAAACATCGGAAAGCTATGCCCGAATCGTCAATGAGAGACATTTTGACCGCGTGAAAAATTATATTGATGATGCTGTCAAAAAAGGGGCGAAGATCATCACGGGTGGAAAGGTAATTAAAGAAGAAAAGTTTATTGCACCGACCATTATTGAAAATGCTCCGCTTGATTCTGAAGTGATGACCAACGAGATTTTCGGACCCGTTTTGCCGATTTTTTCTTACCAAAATTTAGCCGAACCTTTGCAGTATATTCAAGCCAACGAAAAGCCCCTGGCACTTTACATTTACAGCAAAAATTCCGCTAACATCAATAAAATCATAGACAACACTCGCGCCGGTGGAACTTGTATCAACAATAACGATGTGCATTTTTTCCAACATAATCTGCCCTTTGGCGGGGTAAATAATAGCGGAATTGGCAAGGGTCACGGCAAATTCGGCTTTGAGGCTTTTTCCAATGCCCGTGGAGTTTTGAAACAAGTTCTTCCGAGCAGTCTGCAACTGATGATGCCGCCTTATACCGATTTCAAACGAAAGTTGATAGAATTGACGATTAAATGGCTTTAACTTTTAATTCCAGATTCCATATTTCAAATTCCAAATTGGAAAACGAAAACAATCTGGAGTTTGGGATCTGAAATTTATGGAATTTTCTTTTTACGATTTGGTTGGCTCAATTGGCGTTGGAATAATCATTTTCACCTATATTTTGCTTCAAACCGCACGACTCAAAAGTGAAAGTCTGGCTTATTCCGCCTTAAACGCTTTTGGCGCAAGTTTGATAGCTTTTTCACTCATTTTCAACTTCAACTTTTCCGCTTTTATCGTTGAATTATTTTGGATATTGATTAGCATTTACGGTATGTTTCGATATTTCTCAAAAAGATAAGACATAAAAGCGATTCAATTTATAGAACTTTCGCAAAATCTCAGTAATTAAAGATTTTCCTAAATTGAAAGGAAAAGTCAAAATCGAAGTTTTCGGGTTGGAATTATACGTCTTTGCTAGCTGTAGAATCTCAAATTGGAAGAGTTTTAAAATAATTTTAATCCAAAGCTGTTCAAATCTTTGGATTTACTGCAAAGTCAAATTTTCGACAATCAAAAATGGTCAATCGTAAAGAGAATTGCTAAAATATTTAGTGTTCTTCTATTTGCGATTTTTTTGAGCAATAAATGCGAGTTGCGGTTATTTCTGCGGAAGCAGTTCCATATTCAAAAACGGGCGGTTTAGGCGATGTCGCGGGGGCGTTGCCCAAGGCTTTGCGCCAAGTTGGGCAAGACGCTTTTCTCATCACTCCATGTTATTGGCAGACCAAAGGCGAGCATTTGTGGCGGACGGCGATTGAAGATTTGCCTGTCAGTTGGAAAGGCGGAACTTATCACGCCAAAGTTTTTTATTCCGAAGCTAACGGTTCGCCGACTTTTTTGATTGATTCACCCGTCGTTTTTTCACCGCGATTCGATTTACGGCTACCGCGAAGACCACGAGCGTTTTGCTTTTTTCAATCACGCCGCGCTGACTTTAATCAGAAGTTTTGGACCTGCGCCTGACATTGTTCATCTTAACGATTGGCATACGGGTTTTGCGGCGGTTGAAATTGCCCATCAGCGTTATTGGGAAAATTATTGGCGCAATACGCGAACAGTTTTTTCGATTCATAATTTGGCGTATCAAGGAGTTTTTGACGCAGATGAACTTTGGAAATTTGGGTTTAATTCGGAATTTGAGCGCAATGCTTTTATGTCAAACGGTGCGGCTTCGGCGATGAAAGCAGGATTGAGCGCATCGGATATAATTTCAACTGTTTCAAAGACTTACGGTTACGAAATGCAAACGCACGAAAACGGTTACGGGCTGGATTGGTTGTTGCGTCAGCGTTCAAACAAACTTTTCGGCATCGTCAACGGAGTTGATTTTGACGTTTGGAATCCTGAAACTGATGTCGAAATTCCGCATCATTTCAACAAAGACGATTTAAGCGGAAAACGGGAAAATAAACGTGCATTGTTAGAAAGATTTCAGTTGCCGATTGACCTTGACCGTCCGATTTTTGCTAGTGTGACGCGCCTTACTTCGCAAAAAGGAATCGAACTGATTCAAGAAGTTGCGTGGGATATTCTTTCAACCGGAGCATATTTTATTTCGCTTGGTTCGGGCGATAAATCTTACGAAAATTTCTTCCAAAAAATGCGCGATATCGTGCCGAATCAAGTTGGAAGTTTTACAGGTTACAACGAATCTTTAGCGCATTTAATCGAAGCGGGTGCGGATATGTTTTTGATGCCCTCGCGTTTTGAGCCGTGCGGACTAAACCAAATGTATTCATTACGTTACGGGACAATTCCGATTGTCCGCGCCGTTGGTGGATTAGAAGATACAGTGCAAGATTTTAACAGTTTGGATGGCAGCGGAAACGGTTTCAAATTCAAAGAATTTCGAGCAGATAAATTTTTAGAAAAGATTTACGAAGCACTTTTTGCGTATGCTGATGCGGAAACTTGGCGCAAACTGCAATTTAATGGAATGAGCGAAGACCATTCGTGGGAAAATGCGGCAAGCAAATATGTTCAACTTTATCAAATGGCGAGAAGTTCATAAGGCAAAAGGCAAAATAATTTGGAATTTCAGCTAAATAACGAAATCAAATTGCGTCCCTACATCGAATCTGATGCAGAAGAAATCTTTGCCGCAGTCAAAGCAAATTATGACCATCTGCGCCCCTTTTTGCTTTGGATTGTGCCGGATTATTCGGTTGAAATGGCGAGAGAATTTATCAAACAAAGTCAAAAAGATTCGGCTGAAAAGAAGCGACAAGGTTTCGGAATTTTTAGTAATGAAAAACTTATCGGTTCAATCGGGTTTAATAAATTTGATTGGAAATGTCGCAAAACCGAAATTGGTTATTGGATTGCCAAAGATTTTTCCGGCAAAGGAATCATCTCAAAATCTTGTAAAGTGTTGATAAATTACGCTTTTGATGAATTAAAAATGAATCGGATTGAGATTCGTTGTGCGACCGAAAATGCGCGAAGTCGGGCAATTCCCGAAAAATTAGGTTTCCAACTCGAAGGCATTTTGCGTCAAGCATTATGGCGGCATACGCGGGTTTATGATGATGCAATTTACGGATTATTGAAGGATGATTGGAATGAAATCATAAAATAAATGCTGAGTTTAAAGGTTGATGATGAAATAAAACTTGGCACATATACAGCAGAAAATGCGGAAGAAGTTTTTAATGTCGTGATGAAAAACTACGACCATCTTTATCAATGGTCGCCGTGGCTCGACAAAAATTATTCGCTGGAACGTGCCAAAGAGTTCGCCAAAATATGCGCGAAACAATTTGAGGAAAAAACATCAATTCCGTTGTGCATCAAATTTAACGGCAAAATCGTTGGTGGCACAGGCTTTAACAATTTTAATTGGGAATATAAAACTACCGAAATCGGCTATTGGTTGGCGAAAGATTTTAACGGTAGAGGCATCGTTACCAAATCGTGTTGGACGTTAATTAAATACGCTTTTGACAAATTGAAGCTCAATCGAGTCGTCATCAAATGCGTCCCAACCAATGAAAGAAGTCGCAAAATACCCGAAAAATTGGGTTTTATCAACGAAGGAATTGAACGCCAAGGCGGATTTCATCACGGCAAATTTGTAGATTTTGTAGTTTATTCGATGCTGGCGGAAGAGTGGCGCAAGCAAGTAGAAATTAAATAATACTTATGCTTGATTTGGATAGTCCAAAATGGAAAGAACTTAGAACTTTTTTTGGAGAGTCCGAAAACATTCCAAAAATGATAAAAGAATGGGAGAATTCAATTGGAACAGACAAAGAAAGTGAGTTGTGGAGAGAGATTTATGAGTGCGTTTGGCATCAAAATTCGGTTGAAACTGCTGCCTTCGCCGTTGTTCCTTATGTTGTTAAAAAACTAAAAAATGCCTCAAATGAGAGAAAAATTGATTATGTCGTTGATTTAGGTTTCATTGAGGCTGACCGCTCAAACCGTTTGGAAGAAATTATCTCAAAAGAACTTTTTGATGATTACAAAAATTCGGTTGAAAATTGTAAAAAATACGCAGTTGAGTGTTTAGAAATAGTTTCAGATAAAATCACTTTTCGCTATGTCTTAGGGGCAATTGCGAGTTTGTTTAATCATTCAAAACTTGGAGAGATTCTATTTAATTTAGATTGTGTTTGTGAAGAATGCCCGAAATGTGGCGAATGCGTTTATCCAAGTGAAATACAGGAGTCAGAATACGTTTAATGATAATAGTTATAATTGGCGCACAATGGGGCGACGAAGGAAAAGGAAAAGTTGTTGATTTATTGGCGGACAGATTCGATATTGTCGCCCGTTACCAAGGCGGACACAATGCCGGACACTCGGTCTATGTTGGCGATAAAGCCTTCGTTTTAAGGCTTTTGCCGTCGGGGATTATTCACGAAGATTCGACCTGCGTTTTAGGTAACGGAATGGTCATTGACCCGAAAGCGTTTTTTGAAGAAGTTGACCAAATGGCGGAAAAAGGCATTTCAATCACGCCCGAAAGATTAAAAGTTTCGAGTCGCGCCCATCTCATTATGCCGTATCATCGCGCACTTGATCATACTTCTGAAGAAAGATTGGGCAACGAAAAAATCGGCACAACCCTGCGCGGAATCGGTCCAGCTTACGAAGACAAAGCCGGACGACGTGGGATTCGTGTTTCGGATGCGCTCGTTCCCGAACTTTTGAAACTGCGGATTGAACGAAATTTGGAAGAAGCTAATCGAATCATCGTTCTTTACGGACGCGAACCCCTTCGTGCTGACGAAATTCTTGCCGAAATTTCTCCGTTGGTTGAACGTCTGCGACCATTTGTTGCAGAAACTTCACATTTCTTTGCTGAAGCTAAAAAGCAGAATAAAAAAATCTTGCTCGAAGGCGCACAGGCGACACTTTTAGATGTTGACCACGGAACTTATCCGTATGTCACCTCGTCCAATCCAACGGCGGGCGGCGCAGCAGTTGGCACAGGAATTCCACCGCATCATATTTCGGGAGTTTTGGGCATTGTGCGGACATACGCAACCCGTGTTGGTGAAGGACCTTTTCCGACCGAAATGCTTGATGACGAAGAAGATATGGCGAATTTGATTCGTCAACGTGGCAACGAATACGGTTCAGTTACGAAACGTCCACGCCGTTGCGGTTGGTTTGATGCGATTGCGACCCGCTACGCCGCTGAACTAAACGGATTTAATTCGGTTGCGTTGACTAAATTGGATGTTTTGGACGCTTTGGCAGAAATCAAAGTTTGCATTGGCTACGAAATTGACGGCAAGCGCATTGATACTTTTCCGGCAGTTTCGCTTGACTTGGCGCGGATAAAGCCCGTTTATGAAACGCTTGCAGGTTGGCAATCTGAAACTCTTGGGATTACAAATTTTGCGGATTTGCCCGACAACGCCAAAAAATATGTCGAGTTCCTGTCAAACTCAATTGGAGTCGAAATTGGCTTGATTTCAACCGGTCCCGAACGCGACCAAACCATTATTTTGCAAGATTCTGTGATGGAAAGTTGGTTTAAGAGCAATGGCTCAATAACAACTCCTGTTTCGCTCAAAATAAATTGAGTTCTGAGTAACTCGCCAATGTCACATTAGATTTACAGAAGTGTTCCTGCAAAATCCTTTTTCTTGAGATGACTTCGCCTCACAACTCATTTCTTGTAACTCGCTTTTTTTGAGCGAAACAGGAGTTATTAGTTACAAGTTCTGCCGGTAGTCCTGCCGAAATGAAGATACCTACATAAACGTAGAGCAAACAAAATAATAAAATTCAATCAAGCAAAAGTTTTCAGCGGAGCGAAAGCTGAGAGTTGTTCACATTGGACATTACGCGAAAAACCTGATTCGGATAGTGACGAAAAGGCAAAACCGCGACCGTGCGGAAGTGTGAAATAAAATCGACTATTTCGGCAGATAAAGCAAAACCTCAATATTAGCAAAATCAACAAAAGCCTTTTCAATCAAAGGTTTAACTTCCGCGTAATCCAATCCGCTGAGTCCGCAGCTGAGGAGCAGGCATTTCGGTTTTGGATTTCGATTTTGGATTTCGGATTAGTCCTTAGCCAAGTTGAAATCCGCAATCCGCATTCCCAAATTCCAAATCGAATACCGATTGCCAATTCGCCGTTTTGACAAGCGATTTTGTAAGCATTGAAATACTCAGCGGGAAACTTTTGCTTAAACTGTAACGCGATTCCTTTGCCCATTACGCCCACGCAATTGACGGCGTTTATTAAGGCTTCGGTTTTTGCTTCAAATAGGTTTCCGGTGGTTTCTATAAACATTTCGCAAGTCTAAACGAACAATTCCACCGAAACATTAAAGAACTGCGACAGCGATTTAATCTGTGCTTTGCTAATCTCACGCTTTCCGCTTAGAACTTCCGAAACTCTGCTTTTTGAACCTAAAACTTCTGCCAAATCAGTTTGTTTCAATCCGCGTGCATTCATCAATTCAAGCAAAACTTCCTGGGGAGTCGCGTCTCGTGGTTGATAAAATTTCGCTTCAAAATCGGCAATCAATTTCCCTAATAGTTCGAGCAAAGCATTTTCTTCAAACGAAAGTTTATTACCTTTTGCCAATAATTCACTTACAAGCGAAATCGCACGTTCATTTTCGTCTTCCGTTTTGATAATAGTCGGAAGCGTTTTCGACAAAAGCCTTCCATACTTTTGCGGATTAACTTTTTCGGCAACTCTAATCATATTTTCCACTTATCCTTGTCATATTCGCTATGCGTTAAAATATGTCTGATTAAAACCAACTGCGAATCAAAATGAATTTCGGCGATCAATCTGTAATTATTTCCACCGATATTAAAAACCACGAAACGCCCGACCAAATCAGCGTGCGGATAATCTTCCCTCACCTCGACAATGTTTTGCCAAGTCGCTCGTCTGGCAATTTTATACCACGAACTAAGCGAAGATTCCGCGTTTGGATGTAACAAGACAAACTCTCGAATCTTTCGGTATGAGATTGTGTTCATCTATTTCTATGTTTCTCAAGTTTGTTTGTCATTGCAATCCCTGAACCAATCTAAAGTTACCGTATTGGGAACTTTTTGTCAAACCTTTTTGTTTCGGAATATTCAATAGGAAACTTTTGATTAAACTGCAACGCGATTCCTTTGCCCATCACGCCGACGCAATTAACGGCATTTACTAACGCTTCGGCTTTTGATTCAAAGAGGTTTCTGATGATTATTTTACTGGACATAAATTGGAATTAGGCGTTTTTGCTTCATAGTTCATTTAGGATTATATTTATTGAACGAAATCTGTTTAAGTTTTGGTCGGAGGCTTTCATATATGCAAAAAATCCAGCTTACATCTACGGGCATCAGAAGATACCTCAAAAATAAAAAATATCACGCAAAAGAAGCGATTGCAGAATACATTTGGAATGGGTTTGACGCAAATGCTACTAAAGTCGAAATCACTTTTGAAAGTCATGAAATCGGAAAAGTTTTGAGTCTGCAAATAAAGGACAATGGACACGGAATTTATCATAAAAAGTTACGAAAAAAGTTTATGCCGTTTTTGGAATCAGAAAAAGAAATTGATCCAAGTGCAGCTAGATTTACTTCAAATATTCACGGGAAAAATGGTGTCGGAAGGCTGACATTTTTTACGTTTGCGTCAAAAGCAAATTGGAATACCGTTTATAAAGATGGCAGTAAAAACTTCAATTATGAAATAAATGTTTCAGCTAAAGATTTAGACACTTACGAATCATCAAAACCAATAGAAACAGAAGATGAAACTAGAACTGTTGTAACATTTGATAGTATTTTCGACCTAATTTCCTATAATTTTGAAACCGATATTCACAGTTATTTGAGTCGTGAGTTTGGTTGGTATTTAGAACTTAATTCTGGCAAAAAAGATTTAGTTATTAACGGTAAGTCTTTTGATTATTCTGATTTAATTGGAGAAAGCGAAAAAACAAATATTGCCTTAAATGGTTCAACTTTTGATGTTAGGTATATTCGATGGAGTCAAAAACTAAATGAAGAATATTCAAGATATTATTTTCTTGATTCAAACAATAATGAGAAATATACATACACAACCCTTTTGAACAACAAAGGCGACCATTTTTTTCACAGCGTATTTATTGAAAGCGATTTTTTCGATAAGTTTGACGGAAAACCAAATCCATCTCAAACGCTTTTTAAGGATTTACCCGAAGAAACCACCTACAAAGAGTTAATGACAACAATTGAACTCTACTTGCGAGAAAAAAGAAAGCCTTTTTTGAAGGAAATGGTTGGTGTAGTGATAGATGACCTTGAAAAAACAGAGTCTTTCCCTGATTTCGGTAAAAATGAATGGGACAAAATCAGAGAAGATGGACTTAAAAATGTAATAGGTGAATTATTTCAAATTGAGCCTAAAATTTTTAGCGACTTAAATGCTCAACAAAAGAAAACTTTCGTTCATTTATTAAATTTAGTAATGGATTCTGGAGAAAGAGATGCCTTGCTTGATATTATTGAGCAAGTTGTTAGACTTACGCCGGCAGACCGAAAACATTTGGCAGAAACACTTAAAATCACCAATCTATCAAATGTAATAAAAACCATAAAACTAATCGAAGATAGATACAAAGTAGTTGCCGAGTTGAAAGACTTGGTTTTTAACAAATCACTTGGTGCTAATGAAGTTCCTCATTTACAAAGTGTAGTTGAGAATCATTACTGGATTTTTGGTGAACAGTATCATCTTGTTACCGCAGAAGAACCAAAATTTGAGGAAGCACTTCGGCGATTTGTTTATGCAATTAGAAATGAAACGATTGAAGCGAACATTGACCATCCAGATAAATTAGCCGAAATGGATATTTTTATGGTTCGGCGACAAATGATTGGTAGCGATAAATTGATCAAGAGCGTTTGTGTTGAACTAAAGCATCCATCAATAAATCTTGGGAAAAAACAATTATCAAGACTAGAAGATTATCGAGATGTTGTTTTAAGTGCTGACGAATTTAATGGCAGTAATATATTTTGGGAATTCCATTTGATAGGAAATGGCTTTAATGGATCGGGGTATATTGAAGGAGCTATTGAGAATCTTAAATTTCACGGTGAAAAATCGCTTACTTATTCTGTTCATAATTGCAAAATGTATGTAAAGACTTGGAGTGAAGTCTTTGCCGAATTTGAACTTAGACACGATTTTTTACTAGAGAAGTTAAAACTTGAAAGAGAAAAATTTGCCACAGAGATTAAGACTGCTGATGAGATTGTTCAAAGATTAGCCGAAAGTTCTGCGGTTAGTCCAGCCGAAATGACGATGCCTGCATAGACGTAGAACTAACAAAATAATAAAATAAAAACAAGCAAAAGTTTTCAGCGGAGCATATTTAATGCTGAGAGTTGTCTTTCGGGACATTACGCTAAAAACCTGATGCGGATAATACCGACGAAGGGAGAAAAACAATGAACGAAAATAAAGAATCAACTACCAAAGAACTAACCACCGACGAAATTAAATTTCCTAATTCAACCAAGATTTATGTCACGACCAACGGCGATACTCGCAATGATGCGAAGATTGAGCTGAATGTGCCGTTTCGTGAGATTGCTTTGAGTCCGACTCGCAATATGCAGGACGAACTTGAGGAGAATGCTTCCGTGCGTGTGTATGACACGAGCGGCGTTTATACGGATGAGCGGGTGAAATGCGATGTCCGCGAAGGTTTGCCGACTCTGCGGCGTGATTGGATTATTGCTCGCGGCGATGTCGAGGAATATGTTGGACGCGAATCGTGAGAGAAGTTCCGTTGCGAGCGGATGGACAAGTGTGGGTCACATATCTTGAGGTGTGAGAGCGGAATAAAAAAGGAAAGCAGATCTATCACAATGGATTTATCACGGATTTGGAAGTAACGAAAGGGAATGTCGCCGAGATCATCGGGATGGGGAGAGCGAAATGGAAGATTGAAAACGAGCAATTTAATATCCAAAAGAATCACGGGTATCATTTGGAACATAATTATGGACACGGGGAGAAGAATTTGAGCGGGGTCTTTTACTATTTGAATTTAATTGCCTATTTGATTCATATTATCTTAGAGAAAGGAGATCGGGAGTTTCAAAAGGCGCGGGCGACGGTCGGAAGCCGGAAGCGGTTTTGGGAAGAGATGAAAACCTTGATGAGAAGATACGTGTGGGAAAGTTGGCAAGATTTGATGGAGTTTGTGGGAAATGAAGAGGAGTATTCATCGGGATAAAAAAGTAAGATGCAGGCTGGAGTCAACAAGTGAGGCAGTCCACCAAGAAACCAAAAAAGGAAGAATCAGAGGAGGATGAAAAGTAAAAAGACCCAAACCAACCAACTGACCAAGCAAACAATTGGTCAAGAGGTTAAGGTCTGTTGACTGCCAAAAGACCAACATTTTTTATTTAGTCACCGAGAATTCCTGGTGGACAGAGAGCAATGCTAGTAGGGCTTTTTTACGAATGCGTGTCAGTAGCATCGGCGTTAGCCGATGCGTTATTCGTAGCTAACGATTTACGCAGTTGCTCAGGCAACCGCTTAGTCTCTAACTGGAAACCGTATAAGACTTCAATTTCGGATTTTAATGACGGCTCAACTTGAATTTTGTCAACATCGGTGAGGGCGGGACGCACCTCACAACTACGACTCTTGCAAAGTCGTAAATGAGAGTAACGCAGGCAAGGATGCCTGCGTTACAATTTTTCGCCAAACCAAAACAATTCTTCCCAACTTTGCAAGAGCCGTACACCTCACAACAGCCGCCGAGACAGACGGCGTTACCGTTTGCTTACTTTGCAATAGCCGTAGGAACGCCGGCATCTTGCTCGCATACGTCGCGTGAGCGGCGTAGCTGAGTTTAAGGAAAAGTCAATTAGAAATTAAACTTGAAATATTCGCGTTTCACGCTCAATGCCGGCAAGATGCCGGCGTTCCATTTCTAAAACAATTCTGTCCCCTCACTTAATCGCCTTTAAACTTTGGTCTGATTTTTGCGTTAAGTCTTATTTGGTTTCAACTTCTTTTAGCTTTGAAAGAAGTCGAAACTCAGTTTTTCAGCACTTTTACGCTCAAAATTCAAACTCAAGCTAGGTAGAATCTACCAATTTTTGTCAATCTACAAGTCTCGTTTTTTGTCACTTTCAACCTATTTTATGGTCTGATTTTGTTCAGCCAAAATAGTTATTTCTACACTTTAGCCTTGTTTTTACGGGTGTTTGAATGATTTATGAAAAACTTCGCGCCGGGCTTCATTATGGCATCTATCTTGCTACCTTAAGGTTGGATTTATGGGATTTCCATAAATAATTCAATCTTTTCACCAAAAAAATCTTTATCAATACCGCCAAAAATATGAAATTAGAACTTGATATTCAATCTCCACAGAATTCATCGGTGAGCCATGATTCTGTCAGTGCCAATGGTTTTGATGCCGGGTCTGAGGATGCAAAAAAATTGCTTCGTTCGGGTATTAAATCAGCTAAAGACGGTAATCGTGTTGAAGCCAGACAAATGCTCTTGCAAGTCACCGAAGTCGAACCTGACAACGAAACAGCTTGGCTTTGGTTAGCTTCAATCAGCGAATATCCCGAAGAACTTTTGGTTTTTCTGCAAAATGTTTTGAAGATAAACCCTGCCAATGAACGGGCGATTGAATGGGAACAACAAACCAAATCCCTACTCTCAAAAACCTTTGTCCAACGCGGAATCAATGCTTCGCACCAGAATCAAAAAGAATTTGCCAAGCAATGTTTTTTGCAAGGGATTGTTCACGATGAGCAAAACGAAATGGCTTGGTTGTGGCTGGCTTCATCCACCGATTCGCCCGAAGAAAAAATCTCACATTTGCAAAAGGTTTTGAATATCAACCCTGAAAATGAAACGGCTTTTTCCTCGTTGAAAGCCGTCAGAAACCAAGTTTCTCAATCTCTTTTGAAAAAAGCCAACTCGGCGGCAGTTTCGGGCAATCACGAATCTGCACGGCAGATGCTCGATGAAGTGATGAGACAAACTCCAATGCTGGAAGATGCGTGGATTTTGAAAGCCTTTTTAGCCAATGACTATTATGAAAAGATTGCGTGTTATGAAAGAGTTTTAGAATTTAATCCCAATCACGATGCGGCTCAAGCCGGTTTAGCCGCTCTGAAATCGCTTGCGCCAAAGGTCGAGCCAAAAATTGAAGAGCCTCAGCCGATAGTCAATGAAGAGGCAGTTGAAAGTGATGCGGTTGCGGAATCGAATGAAGCGGAATCATCGGAAATGGAAGAAGTTGCAGATGAATCAAACGAAGTTTTGGCAGCAGAACCGACTGAATCGGCGACAATGGAATTCGTTGAAGAAAGTGCCGAACAAATTTCTCAAGAGCCGATTTCCGAATCAACCGAAGAAATGGTTTCCGAAAATTACGAATCTCAAACTGAATTAAATTCGGAATCTGAAGAAGTTCAGATGATAGAAGAATTTTCGGCTGACGATTTTCAACCCCAAGCCGAAACTCAAGTCCAACCACTAGAAGATTTCTACACTGAACCAAAGGTTTCAGAACCCGAAACCTTTGAGAATAATGTTCAGGAACAAGTTGAAGTTGCCGAATTTTCCGAACAATTCGCGGATGAAACGGTTGAGCAAATTGCTGAAGAATCGGAATCAATGACCGAATCAACTGATGAACCGCAAGCCTTGGTTGAAGAAAATCAAACTGAAATTCAAGCAGTCAAAGCAGAAGTCGAAACGTCTTATAGCGAACCGATTGAATCCGAATCAACTTTGGCAGTAGCCGAAGAAAATCAAGAATTTGTCGAAGCTCAAAACGAAGAAATAGTGGAAGTCTCTGAGCCGGAACAGGTTGAATCTGCTCAATTTTACTGAGGTTGAGCAATCTGAAGTTGAACAGGTTGAAGAAAATAAATTAGAAGAAAGCGAAGATTTCACGGAATTGGCAAGCGAAGAAGCGGAAGAAGTGGTAGAAGTGGTAGCGGAAGAAACTACTCCTGCCTATTCGGTTGAACAATATCCCGCCAATGGTTTTACGCTGCTTACACCGGACGAGCCTTTTGCCGATTATCAACAGCCAACGGTAGAACTTACTTACTCCGATTTACCCGCCGCCTATCATCACAATTTTGAGCCAAAAGCGGAAAATTCCTTCCCGGTCGAAGAAGTTCAAAACGATTTTCAAGCAGCCGAAGAAATTTCAGTTGAAGCAAATCAGGCGCAAGCAGTTGCCGATTATGAATTTGCCACTCAAACTCCCGCCAATAGCGAGTTTGTTTCAGCCGAAGTTAGCCAATTAGAGCAAAGTGATAAACCCGAAGAAGTCGAAAATTATCAAGTTGAAGAATCTCAAGCAATTGAACCTAAGAAATTGAAGATCAAGATGATGTTCCAGCCCAAGTTTTTTCGATGCCTCAACCGCAAGCCGAATTAGCTACTTGTCCTTTCTGTGAGTTTGGAAATCAGGCTCAAGCCGTAATTTGTGATTCGTGCCAAGCTATACTTTCGCTTTCGGATTTAGAAATGTTGCTCGCTCATCAGGGAGCAAATCAAGATTTAGTGCTTCGCGCCATTGAGCAAATGGAGGTTGAAAAGACTTTACGCGATTTCAACGCAGACGAATTACAAAATCTGGGAATTGCCCATCTCAATGTGCATAATTTGAGAAAAGGCTTTTCCTATTTGCAAGAAGCCTCGCAACTTAATCCCAATGATGTGGTGATTGCTTCAAAGGTTAATTTTTTGGCAATCCGCTTGAGCGAGATTGAAGAACACGACCAAAAAGCACAAGAAAACCCGGTTCAAAGCAGAACAATTTTAGTAGTGGATGATAGCCCGACTGTTCGCAAATTGATTTCCGGTAAATTGGAAAAGAGTGGTCATTCGGTCCTTTCGGCGGTGGACGGAATGGACGCGCTCGCCAAAATCAACGAAGTCATCCCCGATTTAATCTTGCTTGATATTACGATGCCCCGTTTGGATGGCTATCAAGTTTGCAAATTGATTCGCAATAATCCGATAACCAAAGATATTCCGGTGGTAATGATTTCTGGCAAAGACGGATTTTTTGACAAAGTTCGCGGCAGAATGGCAGGCTCAACCGGGTATATCACCAAACCTTTCGGTCCTGATACACTAATGAAAACCATCGAAACTTATCTTGCCTAACGTAATGCATTGAATCATTTTTCCATTGAATCATTTAGTCATTCAAAATCAATGAATCAATGAATTTCAATCAATAACCTCTATGGAAATTTCAAATCACGACAAAATTTTGGAAGAACTTCTGCTTGAAACCCAAGAAGAGTTGGCTGAAATTGATTTTTCCTCACTACTTGAATTACCTCGTAAACGTCCGATTTCCGAAGGCGAAAAATACATTGTTTTCCATCTGGACGAAAAGGTTTATGGAATTGATTCCAAAAAAGTAGCCGAAGTTTCGCTTTCACTACCAATTACGCCTCTCCCCAATGTTCCTGAATGGCTTTTAGGTATTGCCAATCTGCGTGGGGATTTGATTTCGGTGATAGATTTAAGAAAACTTTGGGGGAAAAAGACCGAGTCTCCGAATAAAAACCGACTCATCGTTTTTCATTCAAATAAACACGAAACTTCGATTGCCTTCGCAGTTGATAAATTAAATGAAATCATCACTCTTTCAGCCAAAGATATAAATTTTTCCGCTGCTGATTTTGAAGATTCTTTTCCCACTTTTTTCGGTAAAGCCGAATTCAAATCGCAACCACTTTTTTTACTTGACATAGATAAAATACTCGCTTCGTTTAGTTTGGCAGATTCAAAAGCGGTTTGAATCGAGCTGTTTTTTCGTCTCTCGGAGAACATAATGGCAAAAACATTCAATAATTCCCTTTCTAATTCGCTCAAAGGAAAAATCTGGTTGGCAACCACGGCGTTAGCCTTTTTTATTTGCACTTTTGGGATACTTTCCTATTTACTGGTTTCCTACTTAATCAATGATACTTTTTATGCGGTTGTCGTGCCTTTCCTTTTTTTGACAATGACGGTGGTAGTTTTCGGCTGGTGGATTTCTAACGAAGTAGCCAATCCGGTCGAAAAAGTCTTGCTTTTAGCCAGAAGTTTGGAACGAGGAACTTCTAATTCAATGCCTAAAACATCGGGCGCAACTGAAACCGATGAATTATTGGAAACTCTTTTTCGGATTAGTCAACAGTCTCAAAAATTGGTTGACGCAATGGACTCAGTCGCGCAAGGGAATTTTGAGACGACCTTAGCCACCGGCTCAAACTCTGATCGCCTGACCGCAACTTTCCAAAAACTACTCGCCAAAGTCTCCGAATCCATCCATGCCAAACAAGATTTAGGAAAATTGCAAGCGGCGATTCGCCAACTTTCCGATGAAGTTTTACCCATCCAAAACAACAACTTAAACCTGCTCATCAAATCCGAAACTAAAGAAACCGCTTCAATTTCAACCTCCATCAATCATTTAATCGGAGAACTTAACGAAATCACTTTGCAGGTTAAACTTTCTTCTACGCAAGCCCAAAATTCTTCAAATGAAGTGCAGAAAGTTTTGCAAACTGTGATTCAGCAAGACGAAAATCGGGTGCAAGCGATGAATCACGCTTCGGTCACGCTCAAACAAATTCCGCAACTGGTGGGGAAAATCTCAGAAGAACTTTCGCACTCGGCTTTTTCCGCCAATCAATCCATCGAAAAAGCTCGTAAGGGAACAAATATTGCCCAAGCAAATCTGACTGCGGTCACTCAGCTTCGCAAACAAATTCACGAATCTATCAAACGGATTCAAAAACTCAATGAATGTTCGCAAGAAATCGGCAAGGTTGCCAAAACGGTTGAAGATTTAGCCCATCGGACAAGTTTGGTTGCGCTCAATGCTTCGATTCAAGCCGCCGAACAGAATGAACAAGGACGCGGGTTTGCGATTGTTTCCGAAGAAGTCGAACGCCTCGCCGAACGTGCCAATCAAACCAATAAAAATATTTCTAACCTCAATAAATCTATTCAAACCGAAATCAATAATGTCGAAACTTCGTTGGAAAACGACCGCCAGCGAAGTGGCAAATCTTTCAAAATTTGCGATTGAAACCGGAAATTCCATCGAAGAACTGGAACGCTATGTGACTCAATTTTTGAATCTGCAAGAAAAAATTGTTGCCTACACTAACGAGCAAACAGAGGATACGGAAAAGGCTTTTCAAACCTTTGTTGATTCGATTTCAGAAGCCGAACAATCGGTTTCAAACCTGAAAGAATCGTCCAAAAATGTTCAGAAAATTACCGTTTCGATGGAAAATCTGCAAAATGCCGTTTCGCATTTGAATTCTGCTCCGCATCTAATCTTGAAATACCGCACGTAATCGGAAAATATTGTTCGTTCTTGAGCAGATTTACCGCAGAAGATATTTGACCGTTTCCGCAGCTTGAAAATATAAGGATTTTATTATGCAAAAATCATTTTTACAGATTCTTTTAATCAAAGTTTCATCCTTCTGCTCAGTCGTCTTTCTATTAGTTGGCTTAGTTTTTTTGTATGCTTCGCATTTTGGCGGAGAAGCAAACAATTTAGTTGGCTTACTTCTCACTTCGTTGGGCGGAATTTTAGCTGGTTTGACTTTGGTTTTTATGAACTTTTCGCTTTCAACCGCGCAAAATGAATTAAAAGAATCGGCTCAACTTGCTCATCAAATTGCCCAAGGCGATGTCAGTGAAGATTTTTCTGAAGAAGAATTTGACGAACGCCACGAATTAAAATCCTTGCTCCAAAATATCGGCGGCTATCTTAAAGAAAAAGCCTTGATTGCCGACCAAATTGCCATCGGGGATTTATCGGCGGAAATAAAACTGCGTTCGGATGCCGATGTTTTCGGCAAATCCTACCAAAATATGGTCGAAAAACTCCGCTCACTTGTCCAAACGGAGGAAAAACGCGACCATCTGCAAAAATCAATTCTCAAATTGCTTGATGAAGTAACCGAAGTTGCCTCAGGCGATTTGACCGTCAACGCCCAAGCTACCTCTGAAATAACGGGCGAAATTGCTGAAGCCTTCAATTTTATGACTGGCGAACTTCGTTCGCTAATTGGTCAGGTCAAAGAAGTTACGTTTCAGGTCAGCAATTCGGCAAAAGCGATTAACGATACCACCGAACAACTTGCCCGCGGAAGCGAAGCCCAAGCCTCGCAAATTTCGCGGATGACCTCGACCATTTCAAATATGGCTTTGCAGGTGCAGGAAGTTTCCGATAATGCTTCGCTTTCAGCGCAGGTGGCGGACGATTCGCTGAGCAATGCCCGTTACGGCTCGCAAGCCGTTCAGGACAACATCACCGCGATGAATTCGATTCGTAATCAAGTGCAGGAAACCGCTAAACGGATTAAAAAACTCGGCGAACGTTCGCAAGAAATCAGTCAAATTGTCCAATTGATTGACGATCTTTCTGACCGCACCAGCCTTCTCGCGCTCAATGCTTCTCTACAAGCAGCAGCGGCGGGAGAATCGGGACGCGGGTTTGCCGTAGTTGCCGAAGAAGTGGAAAGATTGGCGGAACGCTCAAACCGTTTAACTCAGCAAATTGCGAGTCTGGCGCAGATGATTCAGATTGAAACAAAGGATGTGGTCGGCTCGATGGAAGAAACCATTCACGAAGTTGTGGTCGGCTCAACTCTGGCGGATAAAGCCGGACAAGCCCTTATCGAAATCGAACAAGTTTCGCAACGGTTGGCAGGACTCATCCAGTCAATTTCCGAATCTGCCAAACAACAGGCTCTTAACTCGGAAGACATTTCGCAAGTAATGGCGAATATTTCAAAAGTTACTGAACTCGTCAATGTCGGTTCAAAACGCGCCGCCGATTCGGTAAAAATGCTAGTTGTGCTTTCAGACGAATTGCGTGGCTCGGTTGCGCCTTTCAAATTGCCGGATGAAAAGAAATTACGGCGCAACACTTTGAGTGATTCATCTCAACTTTATCTCAATTAAAACTAATGGATGCCGAACTTTTACAAGGATTTATCGAAGAAGCTGTCAGCTATTTACCCGAATTAAATGAGGGGATAATCGCATATAGCGAGGATTTTGCCAATGTTGGCAAACTCGAAAACGCCCAACGCCAATTGCAAACAGTGAGAGGCGCGGCTTCGATGATTGGTTTAGCGGAAGTCGGCGAAATCTGTCAAAACCTTGAAAATGAAATCACTCAAATTTTGACTGAGGCTAAAGGTCTTTCCGAAAGCCAAACGGCGAATCTATTTAAAAAAGTTTCACATCTCGAAAATGTTTTAATGGTGGCTTACGAAAGTCTGCCGGAGATGTCAGCCGAACCTAATTTGCTGGATGAGTCTTTTTTTGAAACTTCGGAAATCGAAAACGATTCTGAAATAGAACTTAAAGACTGTTCAGATTTTGAGATTGACGATGAAATGATGGAAGTTTTTGCGATGGAAGCCGAAGACCATCTGCAAAATATCGCCGCGAATCTCACTCTTTTAGAACAAACTCCGAATCATTCGGAGGCATTACTCGAAATCCGGCGCAGTTCGCACACGCTCAAAGGCTCGGCGGGCATTGTCGGTTTGAAAAAACTTTCTTCGCTCGCGCATCGGGTTGAAGATTTGCTGGATTACCTTGCCGATCACAAAATCGAAGGCAATACCAAGATTTTTGAATTGCTTTTGGCTTCGACCGAATGTTTGGAAGCCTTGTCTAAAAATCACAAATTACCCGAACTTGAGCAGAATATTGCTGAAATTTATCAACGCTATGACGCGCTTTTGGCTTCCTTGCAAACTGCTGAAGCCGAACAAATTTCCGCCGTTTCCGACTCTGAAAAGATTGCTGAAATTACCACGTCTCAGGTAGAAATTGCCCAAACAATTTCAACAGGCAATTCAGAAGTGAGTGCCGAAACGGCGGAAAACCAAGTTGAGGCAGCTAATCCGAATAATCGTTCGGTGATTCGGGTTTCAATCGAACGGCTTGACGATTTGGTTAAACTGGTTAGCGAAATGGTCATCACCCGCTCAATTTTTGAACAGCGTCTGCTCGAACTCGAACAGCAAATTCAAGAACTAAATCACACCACCAATCGTCTGCGCCGCTCAACCAACAAATTAGAGATTGATTTTGAAGCTAGTTCGCTCGGAAACTCAAATTTGAGCGCGCCTAAATTTAGTTTTTCCAAACAAAATGTCAGTTCTTTTTTGAGCAAAGGAGCTAACGAATTTGATGCTTTGGAGCTAGACCAATACACCGAATTTCACCAAACCACCCGTGAACTTATCGAAACTACGGGCGATACTTCGGCGATTCACGATGACCTCGACAATATTTTCAGTAATCTCGGCTTACTTTTTGATAGTCAACGCCATCTGATTGACGAAATGCAGGAAAATCTCTTGCGCCTGCGGATGGTGCCGCTCAGTTCGCTTTCGGCGCGACTTCATCGCGCGATTCGGGTGACGGCTAATGAAGAGGGAAAACAGGTTGCGCTAAATATCGAAAATGACCATCTCGAAATTGATACGCAAATTCTTGATTCATTTGTCGAGCCACTGATTCATATTTTGCGAAACGCGGTGGCACACGGAATTGAGCCGCCCGAAACCCGCAGTCTGCTGGGCAAATCCGAAAAAGGACAAATTACCCTCAAAGCCTACAGCGAAGGGACGCATATTGTTTTTGCGATTACTGATGACGGACGCGGACTTTCGGCTCAATTGCTCAAAGAAAAGGCGGTTTATTTACGATTTATCAGCCAAAAAGAAGCTGACGAAATGTCTGATGAAGAGGCGTTTTCTTTAGTTTTCTTACCCGGTCTTTCGACTGCCGATGAAGTCAACCAAGTTTCAGGGCGCGGGGTTGGGATGAATGTCGTCAAATCAACCATCAACCGTCGGCAAGGCAACATTTTTATCTCGTCCGAAGCACAAAAAGGGACGACTTTTACGGTGCGTCTGCCGATGTCGTTGGCAGTCACCCGTGTTCTTCTGGTCAAAGCCGAAGCCCAAACTTTTGCTTTTCCGCTCAAACTGGTCAAGCAAATAGTTGAAATTTCTCTCGATGAATTTGAAACGGTTTTGCGCGAAAAGATTTTCAAACAGGATGGAAAATCTTACAAATTCCATTATTTTAATGAATTGCTCAACCTCTCAATTCCGCCGATTCAACCAAATGCAAAAATCTCGCTACTTTTAATTTCAACGCCCGACAAACCGTGCGCTTTGCTGGTTGATGATTTAATTAAACCCGAAGAAGTGGTCATCAAACCGCTCGGTAATCTGCTAAAAAATATTCCTGACATCATCGGCGCAACCATTTTGGGAGATGGAAGCGTTGTTCCGATTTTGGATTTGGTTTATTTGCTCAAACAAAAACCTGCGAAAACGAAAAAGATTAAAGTTTCGCCTCCTAAACCTAAAGAGCAAATTACGGTTTTGATTGTGGACGACAGTCCCAGCGTCCGCCAAGTAAATTCAAATTTGGTTAAAAATGCCGGATGGCAACCAATTTTAGCGCGAGATGGATTAGAGGCTCTCGAAGTAATTCAAGCCTTCCGCGAATTGCCGGATATAATTTTAACCGATGTGGAAATGCCGCGAATGGACGGCTATGAATTGCTTGCATCGCTCAAACGACAAGAGGTTTTGCGCGAAATTCCGGTGATTATGATTACTTCCAGAGCGGGCGAAAAACATCGCCGTAAGGCTTTCGATTTGGGAGTTTCAGAATATTTGACCAAGCCGTATGAAGATTTGGTTTTGACCGATAAGATAAAGAGTTTGCTTAAAATTTAGCCTCTTGACCTACGAGAAGGTAGGCATTCCAACTTTTCCACTTTTTCACTTTAAAACCCTTTCGGTTTCCTGCCGTCGTCATAAATAAAGATGTGGAAACAAGCGTTAGCATTATATTCAATCAGACCATCTAAGATTCCGCGCTTTTCCATATCGGCAAGCGTCTGAATCATAAAATTTTGTTCTTCAACGGTCATTTGTTTGCGGGCTAAATCGAAAGCGCAACCGCTCGTGTGCGGGGGACGTGAGCCTTCACCGCTCACTTTGAATGAGTTAGGATTGTTGCCGTTTAAAGAGATTTGATATTCCATGGAACGAGTCAGCGAGGTGATTCGCAAAGGGCGATTGAATCTTTCTCGATATTTTTTGGCGAATTCCATTAAAATCGGTTTTGCCGCCGGATTGAACATCCTCAACAGACGGATTTTCATCTGTTTGCGATGTTTGGGGTTGTTCAAATCGTATTGTTGACCGCCAAAATTTGCGGCTAACCGTTTTAATATCTCATATTTGGGCGAACCCGGCGTGAGCGGGATAGCTCTCGGTGAGGTTTTCCACGAAAATTCGTTGAATTCGTCTTCTTTGGCGTTTCCGCCGACATCTAAAACGTAGTCTTGGGTTGCAATCGGAAGTTCGAGGAGTTTTCCGTTTAATCTTCTTTCGGCGAGGTCGGCAAAATCCAAAGGCTGAGTGTATCCGGCATTGACCATCTCGTTAAGTTTTGCCGTCTGTTTTGGCACACCGCAACAAAGTTCGGAAATGACATTTAACCCTGCCGGTCTCTCGCCCGAAGGTGAGCGAGGCTCTTTCGCCAGATTTATCATTTCGTTAAAAAATTCAGGTTTAACCTGTAATTCGGCATCTTTATTTTCTGTCGGCACGGTAGAAGTCTGCATCGTATTTTGCATTTCTTCCAAATCAGAAGTATTTGCACCTTCGTCAGAAATGTCCCGTTCCAAAATTGCAATCAAATCTTCCAGAGAGTCAGGGTCTTCGCCACCCAAAGGATCAATCACCCGCACCGGAATCAGCACGCCCGAACGAATTTGAGCAGTTGGTGTAACATTCGTATTTGAGTTGTCTTCAAACGCATTGGCAATCAAAAGCGCAACCACTGTAAAGAAAATAATGGCAAAAATTGAAACTCCGGCAATAATTGGAATCATCGGAAGATTTTTCTCTTGTTTTTTAGTTTTTGGTTTCGGCGGCGGTTTGGTTTCAACCTTTGACGGGGTTGTCTGAGTCGGCTTTACCTCTTTAGCTTCAATAATTTCAACATAAATTTGAGTATTAGTTCCCGTGGTAATTTCATCACGGTCATTCAAGAGATGCGGCTCGGAAAAAATTTGCTGACCATTGACAAAAGTGCCGTTAGTTGAATTTTCGTCAACAATAAAAACGTCATCGCCATCACGGAAGAAAGTGGTATTGAGGCGCGAAAGTCCCGCATCAGGCAAAACGATTCGCGCCGAATCAGTCCGCCCAAGGCAAATCTCATCTTCGAGCGTAACTTCGCGGCGTTCATTATCACTATCAATCTGAAGGGTAACTTTTTTCATCCGAATCAATGATGATGGTCAGCTTCTGAAACTTCTTTCAGTTTCGATAAATCAAGCATTTTTGAAAAATCGTCAAAGTGAAACATCGTCTCGTCCTTGCAGTAGTCGCAAAAAAATGTAACATCCTCGCCCAAATACATATCTTTGAGGTGATAGGCAATAAAACATCCATAACATCGCTGGGCGCGCTTGCCGAATTTTGCCAAAACCTCTTCAGTATTTTCAACCATTTTGAAATTGTTCCCAAAGTTGCGAAAAAGTGCAAGTGAAAAATCACTAATGAGAAGGAATATTCGAGACTATTTGAGATAAGTTTTAAAAACCCAACCAGTCTTTCCCTTACCGAGTCAAACGATAAATCAAAAGTGCGGTTCGTTTAATCTGTCTTGGCATCGTGTCCAAATCAGTAAATTCGCCTTTGGCATGGGCTTTTCCTCCGGTTGCGCCGAGTCCGTCTAAACCCGGAATCAGATTTGCAATGTAAGAAATGTCGCCTGCACCGCGTTCGCCCGGATCTTGAGGTTTAATTTCGCCAAAACCAAGATCTTGCGAAACTTGGTCGAGTTGTTTTAGAAGGCATAATTTTCTTCACGCGGCGACATCGAAGGAATACCGTCAAAAAACTCGATTTTTGCCGAAGTTCCGGGCAAACTTTTGGCGACGATCTCACGCATTTTGGCTCGGGCTGATTCTTTCTGTTCCTCCGAAATAAACCGTAAGTCTCCGCGCACAATAGCTTTAGCCGGAACAACATTTCCTTTGCCGGTTGAGGTTAGAGTTTGTTCGCCAACTTCAACGTAGTTCCGCCGGAAATCATCGAAGGATTAAAGGTCAAATACTTTTCGCCTTTCAGCGTGTTGTAAAATTCGTTCAAAATGCGCGAGGCTTCAAAAATCGCGCCATTGCCCATCGCTTCTTTGAAAATTTGCGAAGAATGTCCGGTTTTCGCCGTCACTTCCAAAACCCAACTGCTTGAACCGCGTCGGGCAACCGTTGCAATGTTGCTTCCGCCATTTTCAAAACTCAAAACAAGGTCGCTCCGTTTTGCAGCCGAAACCATCTCGCCGCGACTGATTGAATCAGGATCGCCCGAACTTTCTTCATCACCTGTCAACAAAACAATAATTTGCGTATCTTTTAACGCTCCGCTCTCTTTCAACGCTTTGAGCGCGTAGAAAAGCACGACATTTCCGGCTTTCATATCTGCCGAGCCTGTGCCAAAAGCCTTTGTGCCTTCAACACGGAATTTTTCACCGCTCAAAACCGTGTCGAGATGTCCGAGTAATAAAAGTCGTTTGCCTTTTTTACCTTTTCGCTCGGCAAAAAAATGTCCGGCGCGTTTCATTTCGGCTGGCATTTCAAGCCATTTTGTTTCAAATCCGATGGATGAAAATTCAGTTTCAAACACCTTTCCAACTTCTCGCACGCCTTTCAGATTTTCAGTCGGACTTTCGATATTGACAATTTTTTCGAGCAACGGAACTGCGCTGGCAGAATTTTTATCAATGTAATCAATGATTTTTTGTTCATCGGCAGAAAGTTGTTGGGCAAAGGTAAATGTGGCAGTCAAAAGAATAACTGCAAAAGTCATAATGATTTTCTTCATAATTTTTCCCACGAATATAAATTCAATTCTTCATTATTTGGCATTTTCATCAAACTCTCAAATTTGAAGTTGAGTTTTTCGAGTAATTTTTGTGAACTTTCGTTGTCCTGAGTGGTAATGGCAAGAACTCGTTTAAAATTTAGAACATTTTTGCCGTATTCCATCGAAGCCTTGGGCAGACTCAACTGCGTAGCCTTTTCCGCCAAACTGAGGCAGAAACGCAAATCCAATATCAACATCGGGCAAAGTGTCGCGTTTGACAAAACCGCAGATTCCGATTGGAGTTCGGAGTTCGGAGTTCGGAGTTTTGAGTTCGACCAGATACATTCCAAAGCCGAAATCTTGGTAGCTTTTGGTAAAACGTGTTTCGATATAATTTTCGGCTTCTGAAATTGTCCGCACATTTCTGTCGCCGATGAATTTGATAAACGAAGGCTGATTGAGCAAATCAAGCACGAATTCGGCATCGGAATTGACGACATTGCGAAGCATTAGGCGTTCTGTTTCAAGGATTTTCACAACGATAATTTAAGCCAATTCGGATTTATTTACAATCACTTTTGGGGCTTATTGCGGAAATTTTCCCAACGACTGTGAATCTTTTCATTTACAAAGCAAACACTTTGGCTACATAAAATTTTACAACTGCACAAATCATTGCAATTACAATAGTTTAACAAAATTTTCAAAACTAAAATTCGCGGTCAAAAAATTGCATTAAAAATACTGGCAGAAAGCCGAAATTTTGATTGATAGGTTTCAAAATATATGTTGAAAGCAAGTTTGATTTTTTTGATTTTTTTAACTTTTGCGGCAAATACGAGTTTAGCTCAATCTTCTAAACAACAATTATTAGAAGCCGAAAAGATTTTATCCGATTTGGGGTATTGGATTTTGAAGGTTGACGGAATTGCCGATGCTTCGACCAGACACGCTCTGATTGCCTTTCAAAAAGTTGAGAAACGCAAGCGAACAGGTGTTTTGAATGAAAAGGAATTAGAGGCATTACGCATTGCCACGCGCCCGACTCCAAAATTCACGGGTGAAGCACATCTTGAAGTTGATATTACGCGTCAAGTTCTCTTTCTCGTCAATGAAAATGGAATTGTAACGCATATTTTGCCGATTTCGACAGGAAATGACGAGAGGTATCAACAGGATGGAAAGTGGGGGGTTGCCCATACGCCACGCGGAACATTTGAGATTGAAAAGCAAATTAAAGGTTTGCGAAAAGCTCCGCTTGGCAATCTTTATAATCCGAACTATTTCTACAAAGGCGTGGCAATTCATGGCAGTAATTCGATTCCAATTCATCCCGCGAGCCACGGTTGCGTAAGGATTCCGCGTTTTGCCGATAAACTTTTTATTGAAATGGTTTGGATTGGAATGAAAGTTTATGTTTACGATTAGTTGATAGCAACCAACCTCATTTCGTAAAGCATCTGAGCAAATATGTTGAGCAAGAAAATTTACTCTTTAATCGTGTTCGGCGGGATTATTTGCCGCACTTTTGGGTTTTGTTTTCGCGCAAAGTAGATTTTTCGCAAATTTTACTGAGTGCAAACGATGTTGCAAAAATTGACGTAAAAACTGGCCATTGAGCAAAATTCACAATTAAAAAACAACCTCAAATGGACTTTTGGTAGTAAATCTCAAACTGGCTGGTATCTTTATGTGCCTTTGATTCAACGGCTTATCGAAACAGATGCGAAATCTGAATCGGAACAATTTGCCTTATCACTCGCCAAATGGCAACAGAAATCAAACCTCGAAACCGATCGGCATTTTAGATCGCGAAACGCTTTATAAAATGATTGAATTTTGGCAATCGCAACGCCTCAACCGAAGTGATTATCCAACGGAAAGTGAACTTTTAACTGCGCCAATCGCTAATTTTTATGATCCAACTCGTGATGTAGAATTGCTCAAAGTCAAACAAGATGCGTATTCAGCTTACAAACGAATGATAGCGGCGGCTGTGGCAGATAAATCGTTGAAACTAAATTCGGAAGAAAAGTTTTTGAAGATAATTTCGGCGTTTCGCTCGCGTGAGTATCAGGAAAAACTTCGTCAAAAATCGCCAAATTCAGGACGCGCCGGACTTGCGCTGAACAGTCCGCATTTTACGGGTTGTGCGCTTGATATTTACGTTGGTGGCGAACCTGTCACAACCAAAGATGAAAATCGGGCAATTCAGGTTGAAACTCCGGTTTATAAATGGCTGGTCAAAAACGCCGAGCGATTTGGATTTTATCCTTACTATTATGAACCTTGGCATTGGGAATATGCTCCGAAAAACAGGATAAATTAACCACACAGAAACATAGGGAGCATCATTACTGAGCGGTCTGAAAATTGCAAGGCATCAAAACCAAGCAAAGATTGCCCGCGAAAGACGCTAAAAACGCTAAATTAAAACCATCTATTTTTCAAACTCTTTCTTTTTTCGCGTCTTTCGCGTCATTTCGCGGGCAATCTTCTTAAAAAACACCTCAATTTTCGAGTATGCAAAGACTATGCCGCTCAGTAATGAGGGAACATAGGTTTTAATTGAAAGAAACCCTTATGTGGTCTATGTTTCTATGTGGTTCAAAATTTTATTAGCCGTTTCAATTGGGGAAAGATTAGTAGTCTCAACCTCAAAATCAGCCGAAATTTTGGGATTATCAAAAACGCTGTTGGCAGATAATTCACGAAAAAAGTCAACCGAATTGAGTTTGCCAAATTTTTGACGCGAAGGATGTACGATGCGTTTTTCGAGTTCTTCGAGTGAGCATTTTAGTTCGACAAAAATTACTTTTCCGCCATTTTCTTCCAATAAACTTCGCACTTTTTGCGGGAAATCATTTGGCACAGTTTGCTCAGATGCAAAGGTAAAAATTAAACCCGAAAAATTTGCTTTCAAGGCTTGTGAAAAGGTTTCGAGCCAAATCTTTTCGCGTAAGGCAATAAACGATTCGCTTCCGAATTCAAAAAGCGAAGCTACCAAATCAACCGTCAAATGATTATGAAAAACTTTGAATCCCGTCAGATTTGAAAGTTCACGGGCGACAGTCAATTTACCAACGCCCGGCATTCCAAATAGGAAGATTAGGTTCATAGACTTAAATTAAATCAGCATCAGATTTAATCGCTTGGCGGAGAATCCGGTGTTTTGTTTCAATGATTTTCACGAAACGTATTTTTAGCAAAATTAGTTTGTTGCCATATTTGCTTGACCTTCGCCGTGTTCGGCTAGAAATCTTTCGGCATCAATCGCCGCCATACAACCCGTTCCGGCGGCTGTCACCGCTTGACGATAATAACTGTCTTGCGCGTCTCCGCAAGCAAAAACGCCTTCAATATTGGTTTTCATCGTCCGACCTTCGGTTTTGAGATAACCAACTTCATCCATTTCGAGTTGTCCGGCAAAAAGTTGAGTATTCGGCTGATGTCCGATGGCGATAAAAACGCCTTGTGTCGGAAATTCGCTTTCTTCATTGGTTTGATTATTGAAAATCCGAATTCCCGTCACGCCTTCTTCTTTGGTGCCGAGAATTTCTTTAATTTCCGTGTTCCAGATAAACTCAATCTTTTCATTGGCAAAGGCGCGTTCTTGCATAATTTTCGAGGCACGAAGCGAATCGCGGCGGTGAATGAGCGAAACTTTTGAGGCAAAACGAGTTAAGAATGTTGCTTCTTCAATCGCTGTATCCCCACCGCCGACTACCACAATCGGTCTGCCGCGGAAAAAAAATCCATCGCAAGTTGCACACGCAGAAACGCCATTGCCGCCCAAACCAAGAGGCACAGGTTCTTCGCCCGGAATGCCCAACCATTTGGCAGATGCGCCGGTTGAAATAATCAAAGTTTCGGCTTTAATAATGGTCGTAATTTCATCGCTATCTTGGCTTGCTTTTCCGTAAAGTGTGAACGGGCGTGAGGCTAAATCAACCTTGTCAATCCAGACATTGATGATTTCCGTGCCGAATCGGGTCGCTTGACCGCGAAATTCGTCCATCAATTCAGGTCCCATAATTCCTTTGGCAAAACCCGGGTAATTTTCGACATCGGTGGTAATAGTTAGTTGCCCACCCGGTTGCGGACCATCAATGACAAGCGGTTCGAGTTGCGCTCTCGAAGCGTAAATGGCGGCGGTCAATCCTGCCGGACCTGAGCCTAAAATAACGACTTTGCGATGAATTTCTGTGTTTGACATAAAGATTTATAATTACTCCAAATTTCAATTTCTTCAAAGATATAGTATAACTTTCGCTAGACGGCTTAGTCGAATAGCGGGAAATAACCCTTGATTTAATATTCCAAAAATTTGCGAGTTTATTCGTTTTTTCAATTAGGGCAAACGCATCTAAATTTTCCTTAAATGTCGCAGAGCGACAATTGAAAAATCACGAATATATTCAGTTGTCGCTGACGCGACGCGCGCATTTTCCCAACTTGAGCAGTCCTTAAAAGAACTGCCTAAATTCAATAAGTCGCTACGCGACAATCAGTTATGACAAGTGTAGAATTCTTTTGTCAAAAAATTTAGATGTGTTTCCCCTATTTTTTCAATTAAAGAGTATTTCAAAAAAATAATTTTGTGTTAAACTAATCACTCGTTTTATTAAATTTATTTTTGAGTCTGACTTGGAATGACAACTACTTTACAACCTCAATTTGAGGAAAAACGCTTTGCGCTGAGGATGGCATTACGCCTCCCGATAGTAGTCTCGGGGCGGACAGACGATGGCGCAGCGTGGAGCGAGCCAACCGAAACTGATGATATTTCAACTACCGGCGCACTTTTTCATCTAAATCAAAAGATTAGTGTGGGCGAAACCCTATACCTTCGCTCGCATCGTCCCGACGGGATGCCGGTTGAGGTAAAAGCCAAGGTGGTGCGGGTTGCGCCTGCCATTTACGGAACAAATCGAATCGGCGTTTCAATTGTTGAGCCAACCGAAAACTGGCTCAGACTTTTTGTAGCGTGGGTAGCTGACGATCAAACCGTTGAAGAAGAATAAAAGTGAAAAAGTGAAAAGCTGAAAAGGTGAAAAAGTTTGTCGGATGTGCATAACAAAACTTTTTCACTTTTCTACTTTTGCCCCTTTCTCCTTTGAAGAATTATGGAAAATTACGAAACAATTTTAGTAGAAAAACGCGGAAACGTAGCGATTTTAACCATCAATCGTCCCGATAAACTTAATGCTTTAGGTCACAAAGTCCACGCGGAAGGCGTTGTTGCACTCGAAGAATTGCGAAAAGATTCCGAAGTTCGCGTGGTTGTCATCACAGGCGCAGGCGAAAAATCTTTTATTGCCGGAGCAGACATCAGCGAATTTGCAGGGCAAACTCCTGTTTCGCAACGTAACACTTTTCAAGAAAAAAACCTTTTTAATTCGCTTGATGCTTTCCCAAAACCTGTGATTGCAATGATTAACGGCTTTTGTCTGGGTGGCGGTTGTGAAGTTGCGCTCGCTTGTGATTTGAGAATTGCAAGTGAAAAAGCACGTTTTGGACAACCTGAAATCAATCTTGGAATCATTCCGGGCGGCGGCGGAACACAGCGTTTGACTCGACTCATCGGCGAAGGAAAATCAATGGAAATGATTCTGACAGGCGATATGATTGATGCAAATACTGCTTTGAATCTTGGATTGGTCAATTACGTCTATTCGGGGGAAGAACTCGAAGCGAAAACTATTGAACTCGCCAATAAAATTGCGGAAAAATCACCGATTGCTTTGCAAATGGCAAAAGAAGCCGTCAAACTTGCCGCCAAATCCAACTTGGATGAAGGCTTACGCCGCGAGGTTGATTTGTTTGCTATTTGTTTTTCGAGCCAAGACAAAGAAGAAGGTGTCGCGGCATTTTTAGAAAAACGAAAGCCTGTCTTTATCGGAAAATAAACAAACAACTTGACGATTGCTCCCAATTTCGTTAAATTCAATCTTTGCCAGTTCCAAATTTTGGAATTTGGAACTTGAAATTTGAAATCAATCGGGGTCGTAGCTCAGCTGGGAGAGCGCATGACTGGCAGTCATGAGGTCAGGGGTTGGAATCCCCCTCGACTCCATTAAAATAACTCTAATAAATACAATACTTATAAAGAATTAAAGGCAAGCTAAAATGCTTGCCTTTTTTAGTTTAGTGTGTTATTGTGTGTTTTGCCTTCAAAAAGTGCCAACTTTTCGGTAAAGCGTTGTTTCATTTTTATCGGTTGCTGATTGTTGCATATCGGGTAAAACGTGGCTGTAAACCTATAAGAGTGTCATTTTTACGCTTGTATGTCCAAGCCTTTCAGCAACTATTTTCGGGTTTTCGCCCGCTGGATAAAAGCAAGGTCGCGCAACTATGGCGCAAACTGTAAAGGACAAAACCGCCATCTTTTAGCCCTGCCTGTTCCAAAATTTTATTGAAGTAGCGTAAGGCTAAGTTTCGATGATTGTGAGGCTTGCCCGACTCAGTTGCAAAAACAAGGTCGTGCTTTTCATACAGCGCACCAAGTTTTAGCCGATGCTCAAGTTGTTTTCTTCGATGTTCTTTCAGTTTTGGAAGAATTGATTTTGGTAAAGGAACAGTTCGGCGGGATTTTGCCGTTTTGGGTTCGCAGAACATAAATCACCACCCTTGCGCCACACAAGCGCACGTTGAACGGTTTACGTGCCTTTTTCAAAGGAAATATCTTGCAAGTAGCGAAAGATATTCTTCGGGGCGCATTCCGCTTGACAAGGCAATTTCAAAGATAAGACCGTGCTTATTGTCTTTGGCACATTCAAGAAAGTTCTTGGCTTGTTCGGGTAAAAGGCTTTGGTTTCTTTTTTGTTTTGGCGTCACAGTCACAAATTTACAAGGATTACTGACGATGTAACCTAACTCAACCGCTTTGTTTAATGCCATTGAAAAAACAGAATGAGCATAACGCACGGTTCGTGCTGAAAGCCCTTTTTCTTGCATTTTGGCATAGACTTTTTGAACGGTTTGAGAATTTTTAATATCGGGGAGTTTCATTTCACCAATAACGGGGCGAATGTGAACACGCAACATCATTTCATAGCTGTTAAAGGTTTGTTCAGCAACACGCGGTTTGATTATTTCCAAAAAGCTATCCAAATGCTCATTTAAGGTTTGGCGCGAAGGCTCAATAAAAACGCCTTTGTCCATATCCCGTAACCAAGCCGTCAATAATTTTTCTGCATCTTTTTTTGTGCCACGAATTTGTTTAGCTGATGATTTTGCGTTTGCCATTCGACAAGTTACTTTGAATGCGAACAAGCCAAACGCCTTTTGATTTTTCGATTATTTGTCCTCTCATATATTTCTTTTGGATAAGGACACGCTTTTTGATAAAATAAGCGCGTCCGTTGGTTTTCAGTGGATAGTTACTTTCGGATTTTTGGGCTTATCAGAGTTGCCACTTTGATAAGCCTTTTCGATTTACGCTGTAACCGATTGTTTTTGACTTGCTAAAACAATATGCAAGCCCAAAACCGAAATGCTGTGATAGCACACCAAGCCTTTACTTCCGCCTTTGCATTTACAATCAACTTCTTTTTGTCCAAGCGGATTTTTTGAACATTTGACCTCATAGAAATTGCCTTCCGAGCCTCGAACAAGATATTTTCCGAATTCAATTTTCTTAACTAATGGTTTAACTTTTCGGGCTTTTTGCATTGCTTTTTCAATTTGCTTTTCGTTTTCTAAAATGAACATTTTTGTTACCTCTTTTCAAGAATTTGTCATTTCTGACTTACCAATATATTACTACTAATCATAATAAAAAGCAAGTTAATAATTACTACTTCACATAACAAAATATTCCGCCTTGTAGTAATATTGGAATTTGCTAAACTTAGTTCTAAGAGTAACTAAAATGATTCAAATTCAAATCAAAGAACGTGCTGAAAAACAAGGCTTAACAACTGCTTATCAACTGCAAAAGGCTTTAAAAGTAGCCCGGATGTAGCTTCACGGCTTTGGAAAGCTGAGTTTGCAAGAATTGATATTTCTACGCTTGACCGCTTATGCCGTGTCTTAAAATGTCAGCCAAATTCTTTATTCAAATACATTACAGATGAGTAGGAAGCCTAAAGGCAAAATGTAATCTAGCTTATATGTTGAAACAATCTAACATTTCTCATCTTGGTAAATGTCAATTGCCAACTTAATCATAAGTCTTAAACTTTCTTCGGATTTCTTTACTAATTCTTCGTCACTTAGCTTTGAAAAACTTTCCGAATTTTTGGTTTGATAAGAACCCGATATTTCAACAATTTTCTGCGAAATTCGTGTTCGATAATTTTCTAATTCCTCAATACTGAAAAGCCTAATATCTTTTTCCCAAATCCCAATTTTTAAGCAAATATCACCAAGTTCTTTTTCAACCAGAAACGGCAAAAAACTTTCTAATTTTTTGCGGTTTTCAGCTCAAATAGGCAAAACCCTATCATTTGACATTGCTAAAATTTGCTTTGCAAAATTAAAAGCGGAGAGTGATTGCCTTTTCCCTTTGTTTTAATTTCTATTTTTTCTATTCTGCTTTTAATCATTTAGTTTTCCTTCCTTTTTTGTGAATTCCCAAAATTTTGACCCGATTATTTTTGCGGACTCAAATCTCCTCTTCCTCTTATCAATGGGGGGGTAGGGGGGTAAGTTTCCATTCACATCTTGATTGAATCTCTCGAAGAAGTTCCAGTAGCTTTTTATTTCTATTCTGTTTTTTAAGCATTGAGTTTTCCTTCCGCAATCAATTTTTCAATTCGTTCAAGTCGGTCTTTTATATCAATTTCACGGATTTTCATTGCTGACTATTCTCCAAAGCACTTCTAACTTCTGTTTGTCCATTGCCGCAATTTAAGTTTCGCTCCAAACATTCAATTGCTTTATAGGTCAACCCGTTAAGATTTCCGATTGCTTCATCGAAAATTTCTTTTTGAAGTAATTGAAATCTTTGTTTGAAAATTTCCTCAGAAAGCCAACGATAAATTGTGCTTTGGTCAACTTCACAAATTTCAGCAGTTTGTTTTTTTGTATTGCCACGAATTAAAATAGCAATTGCGGTTTCTTGTTTCGGTGTTAAATTTTGCATATTTCCTCTTATTTCCTCTCATTTCCTTGAATTCGACTTTTAGATTGAAAATGATTTTTTTTCGTCATATTTCGTCAACCCCTCGAAAAGTAATCTAGGTTACTTTTTTGGAAAAATTTTTAATTTTTTTTTCAATAATTTACCTATCTTGATTTAACAATCTAATCTTTAGACCGTTTTTTTTTAACTTTCGATTTGTTAATCTAAAACTGCTTTTCGATTCATATTATTTGCCGTTTTAGTTGTTCCAAGCGTTTCAGGTGTTTCAGGGTGGAACAGTTGGAACAGTTGGAACACTTCCTTTTTTCAGATAACGATTCACGCTCGTTAAAGAGATGCCAAGTTCTTTAGCAATATCCCTTTGGCTTTTACCTTCTCTCGAAAGTTCCTTTGCCTTTTCAATCAAAGCCTCTTTGTCCTTTTCCGAAACTTGTTTCAAATGTTCGCCTTCCTTTCCGTATTCGATAAACGCAAACCTCAAGAAATTTGACGGCTTTTCAATCTGAAAAACACAAACATTTTCGGCATCGTAATTTATCGCGGTATTTCGTGCTTTGATTTGTTTGATGTAGCGCAAATTTTTGTCCTTTGTGCTTTCACCAATGGCAAAGATTGAATCGGCAAAGTTAATCAGCATCTTTGAGCCTTGCAAATCATTAACAGTTATCGGTCGGATTAAATCGCGTTTGGGCGTGTGTGCTAAAGCCAAAATCGAAAGACCGTATTTCTTTCTTGAACCTTTTCAATTCCTTCATCAATGGTAAGACATCTTCGCTTTTTCGGTTGCGCTTCATTAATGTAAGTTATATTATCCACAATCAAAATTTTGCATCCGATTCTGCTAAAATTTATATCAATTGAAAAATTCAAATATGCTTTCAAAATCCTTGAATCCTTTCGGTATACAGCTTTTGGGTTGATTTCGGCCACGCCAAAAGTTATCGGAAAAAGATAATGATTCGTAAAATAAATCACTTTTTTTTCGGCTAACGAGTTTCAAATTGCTTTTCGGACAATTCAAAATCAAAATAGACAACTTTCTGCTTTTCGGCTTCAAGCGTGAATTTCAAAAGGCACGGACACACCTTTCGCTTATCGCGTTGGCCAATTTGCACGGCTAAAATGGATTTGCCCAATTGCCGTTCGGCAAACAAAATGCAAAGTTCGCCTTCAAACCAAAGCTCACCACAATAGCATTTTCGGGATTGGTCGAGTTTGGCTTCTTTAACCATTCGTTTGCAGTTTGAATCTAAAAAACATCCTTCAAATCTTCAGGCTTTCCTTTGTTTCTTCGGGTTCTTTCGCTTGTTTCCAGAGATTTGTATTATCGGTCAAGACGCAAAGTCTTTCGGCTATTTCGCATCTCTCAAACCGTTCTTTTTTTCGCTTTCCAACCAATCTGTAAAATCTTTGCCGTGCTTTTCGGGCAAGGTTCGTCTGCGTAAAAATCAATGTTCTTGAGAGATGCCACGCTGCCGGATAGGATTTTGAGCGCGTCCTTTGCTTGTTTTACGCCTGCTTTGTCGTGGTCTAGGATTAAACAGACGTGCGAGGTTTTCAGATAACTCATTAAATTCGCGTTTCCAATTCTTGAAGTTGTGCCGCAAGTCCGAGCATCCCAAATTGTTTGCATCCTTTTCGCCTTTGCAAAGCCAAACATCCGCATCTTCTTCGACAGCCTTTATCAATTCGGGAAGGCGATAAGGAACGCGCCTTGTGCCGTTTAAATTCCAAACTTCTTCGCCCGTTTTCGTCATATCGTCTTTGTCGAAAATTCTTTCGGTTCATAACGGACATTCTCATAAAGTAATTCGCCGCTTTCGTCTGTGTATGGATAAATAGCAATGATTTTCTTCTTCGTATTTGACCTGTGAGCGCGTTTTTCGCCTATTTGTTTATATTGGTTTGAATCAAAAAATAAATCCTTAATTTCGATGCTCAAAGCTGCTCAAATTCATTTACGGAACAATGGCGAGGCAAAACAACATTATTTTGTCCGCTTTTTTCGCGATGCTTAAAGAGTTTTTTTTGTCATTATGCGCTGGACATTTTGCCGTGTAACCCGTGCTGTTTTTTCGGGTATTTTGAAGGCGTAAAATAATTTCTTGAATTGTCATTTTTCCTGCCTCCCGAATTTTTTAATAATTTCGCTTGTAATCTCGCAAAATCGTTACCAACCTATGCGCCAAATTGAACACTTCGGACATGCTCCGATGTCCTTTGAAGCGAACTTATTTTATATATTCGGCAAAACTCGAAAACAAAACGAACAAAAATAGACTTTTCCAATAATTTCCCGATTTTTTTCGTCTTTGATTTCTCAAACAGAGTTATTGATTTATAAAATTTTTGCCGATGCCTTTCGCTCTAACGAAAAAGCTATCGGTTTTTCGTTTCAAATCTAATTTCGCATCCGGTTTTTTTCATCTGTCGAAACGTCAAAATAGTTTTGTATATGTTTTTCGGTATAAAGAATTTTTTTTGTTCCCACGCGAAAACATTTCAACTTTCCGTTCTCCCTTTCCTGCCATTGTTTCGTTTTTGACATAATGCCGTTTCGGCTAAATCCTTTGGTGTATAAAATTTTTCGGTTAATTCAATCATCGTTTTTACTCTCTAATAATTTTGCGAATCATCAAAAACGATAGTTCACTATCCCAAATTACCATTTACCTTGACGGGCAACTAAAAACTCAATATGATTTCAATATGACTAATAAAATAATTTAGAAAGAAACTTTTCAATATTGTCAGACCCTGAAACAGCAAATTTGGAGCGACCTGTTTCTTCGAGTTCGTATCAAATTTACGATAGCTATTGCATAGAAAACGAAATCTTAAAATTTAGCCGTGATGCAAAAATATAGAAGTTACGCCTTCACGAGGAATGCTCGAAAATTTTGTCAAACTAGCTGACGCAACTGATGAAGAAATCCGGCAGTATGCTTGTAAATATGGAGTCTTGCACTTATGTAAAGAGCATTTTACGCCTGTTGGTCATTATTATAATTGCCCATCAATAATGAGGTGGCAGAAAGGCGGTGATTCCGGAGTTTTGGAAGTTACATTTATGGAAGGCGAGCCGCTTAGAAAATGGCGGGAGTATGCGAACGAAGCACAAGGATTGTTAAATATTTCAGCCAATTTACACGAAGGAAAACTTGGCAGAAAAGAAGATTGCCTCAAAGTGAAAAACAGAAATTATTTTAATGTTCCGAATTATGTAGAAAGTTATTTAAAGAGTAATGAAAGAGAAAAAGCAATTGTTCAACAAAGACGATATGTTGATTACGCCGTTAATTCCTGGCTTGAAGAAGGCGCTGTAACACCTGTTTAGCTTGGAAAATGAAAGCCCTGAAATAACATTTGAATCAGTTTACGGCTATGGAAATATCGCTCACGGAAAACTTTTTGGCAATTTGGCAATTCAATTGATGATGGCAATTAGCCAAACATCCGGTTTCACTATGTTCAAATTGTGGAAAGTCTTTTAGTCCAACACGCCGTCCGACAAAAGGGAAACGCCGATATTGTCAAGAAAATGATTGTAGAAAAAAAAGCCGCAATGCGTGATGCACAAGCGGATTCGCGTGAAAGGAAAAAAGAAGATTTCCCCAAAGCCTCTAAAATTGTTATCAATACTCAATTATTGGTATTTTTGAATTTATTTTTTGACGTTTCTCGAAAATTTTTTCGGGAGAAAATCTATGCAACGAATAATCATTCTAGTAGCGAGCTTGTTTTTTTTTGTGAATACTGTATTTGTGCTATTATGACGGCATTATGAAAAAATATAATATCTCAGTAGTTATTTTCTTATGTTCGCTGTTTTTTGGCTGTGAGCCTCAAAATAAATCTATTGTTTCACCAACTCCAGTTGTCTCACCAACTCCAGTTGTCAGCCAAACTAGCAATGTTAAGCCTATTTTCAATGCTGCTGCTTTAGTCGGAAAAAGTCCGAAGGAAGTCGAAAAGATTCTTGGTCGTCCAACAGACTCTTGGGTTCCAACAGACCGACCGAGCGGTTCTGGTTATTTAATTCAGACTTACGCGCTCGGAGCGGATATGACTGTTGAATTCCATAAAAACCGCATTGCCAGTTTAGTTATTTTCTTCGACCAGGACAGTGTTGATTCTGAAACGGCTTACCGATTAGTCGGTTTAGACTCCGCGAAACCTAAACCTGCCGGAATTTCACAAATAAGGACTGTGCAAAATTGGATTAAAATCTTTTATTAAGAATTTATCCGAGCCGTTGCATTATTCTTTGCTTACTCGAGTAGATTTGCGTTGACTCTTATTTAATTCCCCCAATGCTGTCAAAAGACAAATGCTTTTTCGCGGCTATTCCTTGACAGGTTCACCTTTGCTTGCATTTTCAATATGCTTTTTGCGCCGCCGCCCAAATCGTGCTAAGAACGACATTACGAGGTAATAGTGCCATACCTATACTTGTATCAATCGGTATTGAATATTTCTTTTGTAGGGTTTTTCCGGGTTCAAGGTCAGGGAATAATGAGTTACCTCGAGTCATTCCATTCCAAGCAGTTTCGGCATCCGCGTATGCGTCCATTGCAAGTATGATTTCATCTTTAACATAGCCATCAGTAATTTTAGGCAAAAGTTCGTTGACTTCAGTTTTAACATCAATTAAACGACTACCATATTCTTGAAAATTAACACCTACTTCAGTTGCCGCCGCAAGTTTTCTTAATGATTTCAAAGCACCTTCTACTGCCTCATTATTTTTAGTTTGAGAATCATTTTTAGTTATCGCTTCATTTGAAATTACATCTGTAAAGACAATTTGGCTAATGTCGTTCCACTTCAAAGTTAATGTATTTCCGGCAATCAAAACTTGAACGCCGTTTGCAGAGGCATTAACGAATGTTCCTTTTAACGGTTCGCCTTCTTTGAGAAATACGGTTACGGGACGTTTTTCTGGAACTACCGTTTCGACAACTTTAGCAGTTTCAATAGGTTTCTTAGGCGTAACAACTCTTTTCTTTTGAGCAAAGGCTGAAACATTTATTAGCAAGATAAATGTTAATACAAGTAAGGTCTTTATGTTTATTAAATTCTTCATAGCTTTTCACCTCGAAAATTAAGTTCCCGAAATTTTGCCTAATATATCAGAAATTTGTCTTTCAAAAAAGAATAATTGAATTTCCCAAAGATTTGGTGTGCCGTTGGTGTGCCAACTGTGATAAATCATTAGAACTTTTGATGAATCAGTATAACTTAAAAAGTAGGTTTGATTAAGTGTGTCTTGACTTTTATGAATCCTCGTAAATCGTTGTAAATCACCCTTTTAAGTCTGGCAGTCATGAGGTCAGGGGTTCGATCCCCTCGACTCCATCTTTAGAATCAATAATTTAGCCTACTTATTATGAGTAGGCTTTTGTTATTTATCTAGAAAGTTATCATTGTTTTTTACCTTCTTTTCGTTTAGCATTCGCTCCAAATGGTTAAGGCAATGTCGGAGATGGTGATGTAAATTTTTCTCGACAAAAAAAGGCTAGAGCCGAAACTCTAGCCTGACAAACTTTCTATTTCAAATTAACTAGAAAGCATAACGTAGAACAAATTGCATAATCCGACGATCACCTTGAATACCGGTAAAGTTTGACCAGTTTGTCGGTGGAGTTGCATTGGTTCGAGCAGGATCCTGCGTCAGACCGTAACCCGAACGGCTACCGTCAACTGCACCCATCGCTTGATAGTTTGCAACATTGAATACTTCCCAACGGGCTTGGAATTTGTGTTTTTCACTCCAAGGGATTATAAAAGGTTTTGAAAGTCCTAAACCTAGTGTCCAAAATAACGGTAATCGTTTTGAATTTCGCAGTAAAACCAATGTCTGCACTCTTTCAATCAATGAAATTCGCTATCTTACGGAAATTTCAGGTAATGATGTTATCGCCGTCAGATAACAAAAACTTGACAGATTGTTTATACTATCTATTACAAGTTTTGAAGTGAGGTTAAAATGAAGCTTTTAGTATTTTGTAATTACCTTTTATATCTGATGCTTTTGTCAATATCTGTTTTTTCCCAAGAGATTCCGAACGATCTGAATCATTTACCCCAACAAATTGGAGGGGTAAAAGACTCAAAAGTTGACGGGGTAACGGTTGCCGGAAAAGTGACGTTGGAGGGTTTTCCTCTGTCACCAGCCAAACCTGCAATTTATATTATTGTTTATCATAATGGTCGTTTTAATCAGCGACAGCAGGTTTCAAATAGCGGCTCATATATTTTGAATAATGTTCCGCGTCAAAACTCGGTTTTAGCTGTTGTAATTGACGGCAATGAAGTGCTTCAGCATAATATAGTTCCAAGCCCATCCTCAATGATTAACCAAGATTTTTTTGTAAACTGGGCTCAGGCTCAGAATCTCGTCAACAAAACCGGAACTATCTCAGCCAAAGATTTTTATCAAAGAAGTGACGAGAATCAAAAATTATTTGATAAAGCAATTTCTGCCATCAAAGACAAAAAAAGTGACGTGGCAATCAATCTTTTCAAACAAATTGTAAAAAGCGATACCAAAGACTTTTTAGCTTGGACGCAACTTGGAAATCTTTATTTTCTCAATGAAAAACTTTCAGAAGCCGAAGAATCTTACGCCAAAGCCCTCACGGAAAAACCTGATTATATGTTGGCTTTAATGAATCTTGGCAAGGTACAAATTGCAAAAAAGGATACGGATAAAGCGATTGCCACGCTCACCAAAGTAGTTGAAACCCAACCTAAATCAGCCGATGCTCAACATTATTTAGGAGAAGCATATTTACAAGCAAAAAAGGGTTCTAAAGCGGTGGTTTATTTAAATGAAGCGATTCGTCTTGCCCCAATCGAAAAAGCAGAAATTCATCTTCGCCTCGCTACTCTTTACAACGGGGCAGGTTTAAAAGACCGTGCGGCTTTGGAATACAAACAATTTCTGGAGAAAGTTCCAAAATACGCGGAAAAAGAAAAACTCGAAAAATACATCAAGGAAAATTTGCCTAAACAATAAAAAAAGTGAGTTGAGAATTAACCCAACTCACCCTTAATTTTAGCTAAAATTTCTCTTTAGAAATCGTAGCGGAAGGCAAACTGAACTACTCTTGGAGTTCCTTGAATGGAGGTCAATTTGCCAAATCCTGATGGAGCATTCCCTAAATACGGATCAACGCCTGATCCAAACTCTGAAACGCCAGTCAGTCTTTGGGTATTGGTAACATTAAAGACTTCCAACCTAAATGTAATCTTGTGATTTTCGTTAATATTGAAACTCTTAAATAATCCCGCGTCAAGTACGATGTAATTCTCATCGCGCAGAATATTTCTATCACCAGCTTCTCCCGGAAGGGCATTACGGTAAGATTGATAAGCCGCTTGTGGATCGCTGAACAAGTTTGGCTCACCGGTCTTGGTTGGAGAAGCTACTACATCTTTGATGGCGACAAGATTAGATTGAACATTCCAGTTAGTTGCCCAACGTCCGTCATCAAATGGCTGTCCCGCCGGAAATCCCGTATTCCAACGATAGATACCCGTCAATTGCCATCCGCCAAGAATGGCATTCGCCCATTTATTGATTCCGCCTAAGAATCTTCTGCCTTTTCCAAGCGGAATTTCATAGATAAAGTTAGCATTTATCATATGGCGAACATCAAAATCCGAGTCTCCTCGATTTTCGTTCAAATCAAGTGGATTCAAGATAAATACTGCTCCTGATCTAATTGTGCCTGACGCTTCATTGCCTGAAGCTATGTCAAGCGAATGGGCGTAGGTATAATTAAAATCAAAGCCTAATCCCTGGCTAAAACGCTTACGGAAATTAAGTTGAAGCCCGTGATAATCAGAAGTTCCAAGGGTTGAATAAACATCAAACGTTGCATACTGCGGATGCTCAAAGGTGTTTTCTCCAAAACCATTTGAAACAAATCCGCTGTTTAGATTGTCATCCCAGATTGTTTGAACAAATGTGTAATCCTGTGTATTACGTCCACCGACCGCGGTTCGTGCTACACGACGGTATGCAGCTTGTGACGCAGTAAGGACGGTAGGAACACCCAAAATAGTATATGTTCCAGCCAAACCGGGGAGGAATTTTTGTGCCCAGGGAATATTTCCAACTGAAGTAATGGGTGTATTCTTAGCTCTTAAATCAAGCAAAGTTCTCATTACACTATAAAAATCTTGTCCTGAGGCGGGATCACGAAGATTGTTGAAATGTGCTACATCCCGCGAAATCAGAAGGTTTCGACCAACCCTGCCAACATAGCTCGCTTCAACTGTAATACCTTTCCATAATTCGCGTCCGAAAGAAACGTTAAAACTATAGTTATACGGTGTAGTCAATTTGTCATCCAGAGATTGTTGAATCAACTCCAATTCAAGTGGCGGTGTTTGAAGTGGAAATGTTAGTGTATTTGGAGTATTAAGTTGACCAAAGCCACGAACATTTTGTGTGAGACTGGTGAACAAAGGTCCAAGACTGCTAGTAAGGTTGAACTGATTGGGACCTGTCGAAGAACTTGAACTAAACCCAAGAGTTGAAACACTGTCAAAAGCAACTGCTAAAGCACTACCTATACGGTCGTAGGTCATTCGAAAGCCACCACGAAGCGTACTTTGTCCGTCGCTACCAAAAAGTGCTTTGAGCCAGCCGCTCTTAAAGTTTGGTGACCAAGCTGCTGAAATTGCTGGAGCAAAATTATTCCAATCTTGTGGATAATACCCTTTCTTTCCGTTTTTGGGTCCCGATTTATCAACCGTAATCAATCCATTGTAAGGCGTTCCGTTAAATGCTCCGGCAACGCGTTTATCAAAGAAATCACTCAAACTTTCACTCGGCGAAACCTGCAAGCCATTGGCTTCATAAACCGGAGTTGAGGTTGACCAACGAACTCCATAATTGACAGTCAGATTATTAAACATTCGCCAACTGTCTTGACCATAAAATTCATATTCTTCAGTTTTGAAATTACGGGCAACTGCTTGTCCTGAAGGTTGTAGTTTACCGCTTGCATCATACTGTAAATTGGTTCCATATTGTGAATATCTACCAATTACAGTAGTTAAAGCATCGCGTAAATCGTCAGCATCTGAAATATCACTAAAAATTGGATTTCCAGTAACTTCGCTAATATAGAGGATTTCACCGGAGCCATCATAGAAAGATGGATTCATTGATGCGTTGTCAAATGAAGCACCAAAAGAACTTCTTCTATTAGAAACTAAGCGAATATTAGCTCCAAAACTCAACGTATGCGTACCTTTTACCCAAGTAAAATCATCCGCAAAATTGTGAACCGGGGTTACACGGCTTAGTTCTCTTCTAAAAGCAAAAGGTTGATAGATAAAACGAAAGGTGACAAAATTCTGATTCGAATCTCCGCCATTAGTAAAAGCATCACGAGTAAAGCCGTAGGTAAACTTATTAACCATACTGCTGTTCATCGTCCAAGTATGTCCCGTCGCAATTCCCCAAGGATGTGTCCAATTATTCGGAGAAGGAGTGTCAGGGAGTTGTTGTAGCGCAACTCCGCCGGCTTTTGCAATGGCGTTATCATATTGCGACTTAAACCGGAAAAAGACATCTTGCTTATCATTTATCTTTCCATCCAGTCTCAATGTAACAGAGTTATTTTTTACCGGAGTTTTGGCATTGAATCTAAAACCGGATGAATTTAATCCATCACCAACTGATGTGTCGTTCGCCGGATATTTGGCTGCCGCTGCCGCTAAAAAGGTTAAGGCTGTTCCATTAACTCCAGGAGTAACACCATTTTCTGCAATGTAAGCATTGTTAATTTCGGTAGTAGTTAAACAAATAACGCCTGCCGGAGTTCCGGTTGGGCAACCCGGATCGCTCGCCCCTGAAGCCGAACGGTAGCGAACAATTCCCTGCCCTAAAGTAGCTAAAGGAACTTCAGTGGTTGCGGGAGCTTCTGTCAATTCCTGAAATCTTTCATATGCACCAAAAAAGAAAAGTCTGTCTTTCTTAATCGGTCCGCCAAATGAGCCGCCAAAATTTCTGCGTTCCTGCGATGCAACCGGTGTGCCGCTTGCATTACTAAAGAAATCATTAGCTTGGAATTTGGTGGCAGGACGATAATAGAAATAACCTGAACCGTGAAACTCATTACTTCCCGAACGCGTAATGAGCGAAATCTGCGCTCCTGAAGAACGCCCGATATTAGCATCAGCATTGGTGGTTGTTACCCGAAACTCTTGTAATTCTTCTGGTGTCACACGAAGAATGCTAAAAAATGCACGACCTCCTTGTTGCTCATTAACGTCCACCCCATCTAAGGTAACGTTGGCTTGGTCAGACCGTCCGCCATTGACAGCACCACCATTACCCGTTCCATTATCAGGAGTTACACCTGGTTGCAACGAAAGAAGATTTGCTGTATTTCGTCCCGATAGTGGCAGGTCAATAATTTGTTTTTTGTCAATAGTGTTACCAATTGTGGCATTCGTTGTATTCAGCGGAGCTTCATTTTCAGTTGTAATGGTGACAGTTTCACTAACTTGTCCGACTTCTAACAAAATATCTAAGTTTTGTGCAGAGTCAACCGATGCAACGAAGTTGGGAATAACCGACTTCTTAAATCCTGATGCTTCAATTGTAATAGTGTAAGTATCAGGTGGGATAGCCGCAAAAACAAATTGCCCATCCGCGCTTGAAACTTGCGTGCGATTAAAACTTTTAGTCTCACTCTTGAGACTAATATTTGCACCGGCAATAATTTTACCCTGTGGGTCAGTTATCGTACCTCTACGGTAGAAGTTCCCTGAGCAAAAGCACTTATGCAAAAAAATGTTGTAAAAGCTAATCCAACAAGAAAATTACGAAAAATCTTGCCGAAATCCTTTTTGAAATTCATAGTTCCTCCTAAATTTGTTATTTAAAATTTATTACTGCTTAATAAAAGAAAGGTCATACTTTTAAGGCATTTGCCGTTCCAAAGGATTAAGACTTAACGAATTCTTGTAAATCTATGAAAATATTAGACTATCCAAATCATTGAATAATAATACTAGGCAAAATAATCCATTTTTTTGTATCCAATCTACTATTTTTTGAATTTTTCTCCGCTTAATTGCATACAATACAGATTATTGGATTAGTTTTTCGTAAATGACTTTCACCGCCGTTGCCCCCATTCCGACCGCTCCGCTAATGGTTGGCGCAAGCGGGTTGGCAACATCGCCGATGGCAAAAACATTTTCGATGTTTGTTTCGCAATTTGAATTTATCCGGCAATAGCCATTTTCATCGAGGTTTAATTGACCACGAAGGAGTTCGGTATTTGGTTCAACGCCGAGACGCAACAAAAGAGCCTCAATAAAAATAATATTTTTTTCGTTGGTGATAAGTGATTCTATTTCAATCGCTTTGAGTTTTTCATCTCCAATTATTTTGCTCACTATCGTTTCAGTGAGAATCTCAATCTTTTCGTTTTGTCTGATCTTTTCGACAAATTCCTGACGGGCGCGAAACTCTTGGCGGCGATGAATCAGAATTACGCGTTCGGCAAATTCGGACAAAATGAGCGCATTTTCGAGTGCAGCATCGCCTCCGCCAATAATGCAAACTCTTTTCCCTCTAACTTTTTCCGCTTCAAGTTTGCCGGATTTGAGAATTCCGCGTCCCTGAAAATTATCTTCACCTTCAAGGTTGAGTTTTCTCCGTTTTACACCGGTAGCGATAATTAAGGCTCGTGCCGATAAAATTTCGCCATTTGCCAATCGAACTCGTCTATTTTCAGCATCAATTTCAACGACTCTGCAATTCGTTTTTATCTCAAATTTTCGAGTTTGAATCTGTGTTTGAAAGACTTTTTGCAGTTCGCGTCCATTTTCAACCTCGATGCCAAGATAATTTTTGATAGCGTTGTGAGTCCAAAGAAGTTGACCGCCTAATTCGTTTTCAGTTTCTAAAATAACGGCGGAAAGACCAAGTTCATCGCACCAAACTGCGGCGGAAATTCCGGCAACCCCGCCGCCAATAATAATTACCTCAAAATCTTTTGCTTTCATAAATTTAAACGTAACTAAACTAGGAATTGAATTTGAAAAAGTTCTTTAATTCTACTTTGTTAGACCAGCTTTTCCTCTTAATCTTTGATAATACTGGGCTTATTAGGTTTAACCTGCGTAGCGGGTGTCAGCGTGTAGCCCCGTGCGTGAGCGCGGGGACAGCATTGCAGAGACCAATAAGCCCGTGAAAACGGGCGACAGCCGATTCCAGTTAATGGCTGTCGCTATCTTCGATAGCTTTGACAATTGTTTGTATTTTACCCCGCGCTCACGCACGGGGCTTTATGCTATCGCCCGTTATCACGGGCTAAAAACCAAATCGCGGCATTTAATTTGGTCTAACAAAGTAGAATTAAAGATTATCGGAAATGACTATCCACGAAGTTTCACGAAGCAAACACGAAGTTTTTTATCTCCTTTTTGAGATGTTTATCGTCATTGCTCGGCACAGATTGCGATAAAATTATCAAAATTTTCTTTCCTTCGTGAAAACTTCGTGTCCCTTCGTGGATGATTTCTTATTCCCGATAATGTCTTTTATTTATTGAAACAGCGAAGCCGAAACCGACCACGACATTATACATCGGAGTTGATTTTCATCCACCTCAACTTTTGTTTGAAAAAAGATGACGGCATTCCGATAATCAAATATAATCTTGACTAAATTTTGGTTGCGAGGAAAGAAGATGAACGAAACTTGGAATTTTGAACGTGCGTTGGCGATGGTCGAATCCTACAAACTGCTTCAGGATTGGAGTAAATGGTTGATTACGCTTGAATTAGCGATTTGCACCGGACTTTGGACAAAACTAACAGGGATCCCAAAGCCGCATTATTTGCTTTACACCAGTTGGTTTATGTTTCTAACTTCGATTATTATGGCAAGCATTTTACTCATCATCATCTCTTTTTGCGTCCGCCGATTTGCTACTCAAGCCAATACAAATATCATTCTGCTCAATATTTTCCTTGTTCTCGAATATCTTTTCTTTTTACTTGGACTGCTTGCTTTAGCAATTAGAATCGCACAAATTTGGCTTGCGCCGGAAGTTTCAAATTAAAGTTTTATCCAATTTGCCTCAAAAGTCTTTTGTTCAGCATCAATCGGTGTTTTCCCAATTTCGAGAAAAGAAAATCCGACAGTTTCGCCGTGATAAGTGCTGATGTCAATTCCGCGTGCGCCGTCTTTCCCAACCTGAAAAGTATGAATATTGTCGCGCTTGGCGGAAAGAGCATTGATTCTTCTGGCTGAAATCACTTCATTATGAGTTTCGCGGACATTGAATTTTTTATCCGACGAAAATTCGGGCGCATCTCCGACCACTTCAAAATTACGAATTCGCGCTTCGCCTTCGATTCCAACCGTGCAAACACTCGCGTTTGGATGACTATGCGGCGGTAAATAAGCATTCGGCGACATTCGCCATTCGACCACAAAAAAAGGAACACCACGATAGCCAACCCCAAATTCGACGGACGGATTCAGATTTTTAAACTTTCCGAGTTTGGCTTTAGGGCGGGTCGTTAAATTCAAACGTGCCACCATCGAAGCAATCCAGTAAAGATATGCGTCTTGACCTTCTTTTGAGGAATCTTTGTGCAATTCAACAGCTTTCGGAAGACATTCTTTGACAAAATCATCCCAAGTCATCGCGCCCTCAATCAAAGCAGAATGCTCGTTTGCAAAGATGCTTTTTGGCGAAACCAAAGCCGCAGCCGCTATCAACGGAAGCCACAAAAAATGTCTCCGCTCGACCATGACGCCCGTTTCAAATTCGGTCTTTTCTGCATTTTCGCTCGAAAATAATTTAATGTTTTTGAATAAATCTTTTATCATTTTAAACTCCACCTTTGAAGTCAATTTATCAAAAACGCAAGTCTTTCATTTATCGAAAATCACCTTTTTTGACGGCGATAATTTTCGGGCGACACGCCAAAATGACGGCGAAAAAGCAAGCTAAACGAACTGTGACTTTCAAAGCCAACAGATTGGCAAACCTGAATAATCGGCAAATTGTTTTTTCTGAGTAATTTTTGAGCCTCTTCCAGACGCAATTTGGTTAAATATTGATGCGGAGTTTGACCAAAAATTTGTTTGAATGACCGCAAAAAATGATTGGTTGAAAGACACGCCACCTTTGAAATTTCGTCCAAAGTGATTGGCTGATGATAGGAAGCCGCCATAAAATCCCGCGCCCGATAGATTCTCTGGTAAATTTCTTCACGGGTTGAAGCCCGCAAAGACGGGATTTGTTCGATTTCTTTGACGGTATTTTGATGCGCCCGAATAATTCCTTGCATCAATTCGTGCAGTTTTTCTCTGAGCCAGATTTGGTCGTTTTTTTTCTCAGGAAGCGAAGTTCTGAATTCGGATAAAACGCTTTCGAGAGGCTGACGCGGATAAAGTTTTTGCACAAAATTTACGCGCTCGGTAAAAGGTTTTTCAGGATCATCAAGCAATTGAACGGTTTGAGCCGTCAGACTTCGATAGACTTCTTCGGCAATATTTGTCTCAAAAAAGACGATAAACGGCTCAATCGGTTTTTCGGAATCAATCGTAATCGTGTAGGGTTGCAGTTCGTTGAGAATCAAAAATGAATTGTCGTCAACAGCGTAATACCCCGCTCCAGCGTTGTAAAAAGCCTGTCCTTTAGAAAAAGTTTTGAGCGATAAATGTCCCGCCCAATGCGCGTAATGTTGTTGCGCCGTGCCATGAAGAATGTGCGTGCAATCAAGTCGAGAATCCAGCGAATTGACCTTTACAATCCGCGAATCTGTCTGATTTGTTTCAAGCGGTTTCGGCATTTTTATTAGTTGTTGGTAAGAAATACGCAAATGCCGTAAGAGAAGTTCAAAAAAGACTTTCCGCTTTTATTTTAAGGTCGCCACAATTTTCTCTTCCATCAAATTCCCCGAAAAACTTCGTTTAAGTCCAATTCTTTTTACCTCTGAAATCGAATCCAACAGACTGCTAATATTTTTAGTAAAAAAGTCATCGGCAATATTTTTCCGCGAAAATTCGGCAAAAACTTTGTCGTAAGCCTGCTCACGTTCTGCAAAATTCAAAACCGTCAGTTCGCTGAAATTGTCAGATGTTTTCTCAAATTTTTGCACCTTGTTTGCCGTCAAAATCTCGCGCAAAAACTCTGAATGATTGGTTAAAATCAATTCATTTCCGCGAATTGTATATGCAACCTGCCAGCCGAGCATCGGCAAATTTAGTTCGCGCCAAGTCTGATTATTTTCGCTTTTGGTCTCCCAATTCAATTTTGTTTCGGGCGCAATAATTAACACTTGGGCGGCAAGATTTTTTTCAATTTCGGATTCAAAAAGGTTTCGATTAAATTTTTCGGGCGAGGCGAGAGCGAAAATTGAAGCCCGTTTGAATTCGATGAACATTGGCGCGGGCAAAACATTCGGCATCGCAAAATGAACCACGGCGGTTGGATTTGCCGATTGCAAAAGTTGTGAGAGATTCGCTTTTTCGGTCTTTGGCTCAACCGTTTCATCATCGTCAATTTCATCAATTTTTCCATCAAAATTGTCGCCTAAATATTCGTAATCGTGCCAATCGGAATCGTCATAATCCATCTCTGAATAATCGTAACCTCTTTTAGACTTTGGCTTTATGGCATCCTCACGCTTTTCAAAAATCGTTTTCCGAATCACTTCGTCAATCGTTTCGCTGGTCGCCACTTGCAATCGGTAAAACGGAATATTTTCCGGCACGAGTGTCAGAATTTGCTCTGCCGTGGCGGGTTCGATTGACGAAAAAATCGGCGCATCAGCCAGCAAAAATTTGCGATGTTCGATCAATTTTCCCTCGCCAATTTCAAAATCGAAGATTCCGGCGCGGATGTTTTTCAGATTTTTCGCGTCCGACAACAGCCAATAACGTCTGAAATAATAATCATCGTTTAACGCGGTCTGATTGACCCAAACGGTTGCCGTGTGCGGTTCGATCTGTGAGCGCAAAGCTGAAAAAAGCGGCTCATCTAATAAACGATTTTTTCGGAATTTATTTTTGAAATTGTCCAAAGTCTGCGCCAAAAGTTTTTCGCTGGTTGCCAGAATAAAGTGACCTTTGAGATGGGTAAAAATCAATTCCTGTTTTTGCCGTCCGCGGTCTGCTTCAACCGTGACGCGATAAATGGTAGTCTCGTCATCGAGAGTTTCGGCGGTAAATTTATCTTGATTTTGCAAAAATTTGGTTGCCGCAAAAACCTCTGCATTCATCGGCGCGAGGAAGACAAATTCGAGTTTGCCAACGTCATAAATCGCCACCGCCGCTTGTTTTTCTGCCAAACCTGAAACGGTTTCTAAATCAACCGGAAAATTTACGGCATCGTTAAATTCTTGCCAACGGCTCACCAATTTTCTGCCCAAATGCCGATTCTGAAAATCTGCAAAATTTTCACTCGCCGTGTATTTTTCTTTGAATTTTGACTCGTTCCAGATTTTGATAAACTGTGGTAAATCAGCAATTTGGACATAAATCAAAGCCTCTCGCGGCAGATATTCAGCCGGAGCAAACGCATTTTCGGTAATGCGGGAATAAACTGCAAACGCAATTCCAATTAGCAAAATAATGGCGATAAAAATTTTCAGTTTCATAATTTCCTCGTGTTTTCCGCGTTGACCGTAAAATCCGTCGCACGTTTATTTTGTGCATCCGCAAGTTTTTGTAATCGGCTGATTCGGGCTTCGTTTTGGTTACTTTTCGCCTTCTCAAACTCGATTGCTTTCGCGTAATTGCCAATCTTTTCCGTCGCTTCGGAAAGAGTTTGAAGCAATTCATCAGATTTGGCGGCTTTGTCAGTTTCGGCTAATTTGAGCGCGGCAAAAGGCAAATTTGTCTGTGCATAATTTTTGATAAACTCTTGTTTAGCAGATGTTTCCGCGTCTTTGTCGGCAATCAGCGCATTGATTAAAAATTGTCTCGCTGTTTCGTTATTTGCCGATTGAGCCTGATAAAATTGCGAGAGTGCATCGAAATTAAGGTCGGGTAAATCAATCGTTTCGCCCAAATTTTGCAAAAACATTCGCGCTTGCCAACGCATCGTGCGAGGAGAGTTTTTATCGGCAATAATCTCGTGCAAAAGCTGAACCGCTTCGGCTTTTTGCCCGCTTTCAGTTAAAAGTTTGGCGAGTTCGATTTGATTCGATTTATCATCCGCGTTTATTTGTTTTAAGGCTTGCCGAAATGAAATTGCCGTCGAAATTTGCTTAAATTCAAACGCCGTTTCAGCCGCCAATTTGAGTGTTTCGGCTTTAATTTAAATTGATATTTTCTTCGATTTCGGTGATTTTTGCGATCTGTGATTTCACCGATTCTAACGAAGCAATTTCCACTAAAGCCGTTTCGCGCCTTGATTCATCGCTTGCCTCAACCATCAAACGCAAAATTTGCAAGCCTTTTTCCGTCTCGCCTTTTTGGAAAAATACGCGGGACAATCCGATAAAATTTGTCGCGTCAAATTGTTCAAGTGCCAACATTCGGGCAAAAAACGCTTCGGAAAGTTGGGTTTTCTGACTGTCCATTTGCAATCCGCAAAACCTCATTGAAACGCTCCAGATTCGGCGGAATTATTTCAGTCGCAGAGTCGCTGACGGTAATGCCGATAAATCTTTTCGCGTCCGAAAGATTCAAATTTCCTTCCCGATTTTGAATGTTCATTTGGGCAAGTCTGAGCCAGTCGGGACGGATAAAACGCCCATTTAATCCTTTTTCAGTGTCAGCAATAAGTTGTTTGGATTCAGCATTTGCACGTCTTTCGAGCAATATTTCCAAATATTTTTTCTGCCATTCCAAACGCTTGCTTTCGGGTTCCTCCGTCTCGTATTGATGCTCTTGCTCATAGACCGATTCAGCCTCATCACGGTCAAAAACTCGCTCTGCAACCGTCTGAAAATCATAATCGGAATAGTCCAAAACCTTGTTTTCATCAATCAATCGCCGATAGAAAAAATCGATGAATTTTGGCGAAATCAAGTTTTCGTTCAAAAGCATTTCCGCCAGCGATGTGTCAGTCGGGCGTTGGTGCAAAATTGCTTGAAAATACCTGGCTTTCGCATCTTCATCGGTGAACGAATTCGCAACGGCGCGGACGAGTTTTTGCATTTCCGCCGAATTTTCGTCAATATTTTGCACTTTCAAAAACGAAACGATATTCGGCAGAATTTTCTCGCGTGCTTTTTCTGCTAAACCGTATTTTTGCAAGGTTTGGAGAAATTTTTCATCCGGCGAAATGCTCGACCAAGTTTCATCTGCCAAGTCTTTTTTGCCCAACAAATAATACGTCACGCCGAGATTGGCTGAAATTTTTGAATCGTCAGCGGAGTTCAATTCAACAGCCAGCCGAAAATGTTCGATGGCACTCGCCAACTCATTTTTTTGCAAGTAAAACTCGCCAAGTTTGAACTGCTCGTTAGCATTTTTGGGCTGGTTTTCGACCATTGCCACCAAATATTTCGAGGGCAAAATCTCTTTATCCTTTCGCTCAAACAGCCATTCGCCATATCCACGCGAGAGGCGAAACCAATCGTCATTGATTAAAAAATTGCGCTTGTCGGGAGGTTGCTTAACCAAATTTCCGATTGAATCGAATTGCAACGCATCGCAAAAATAACACTCAAAATTTTCGTCAAATTCTTTTAAGGCAAGCGAAGTTTCTGCATTGCGGGAAACCTTCCAAGCCTTTGCAAATGAAGAGTTTTCGATTGTTTGATGAGCAAGTTCGCGCTCGCCTTTCGAGAGTAAAAAATTAATCAGTTGCAATTGAAAAGCGGATGATGTTTCGGTCAAATTTTTCAACTCTGCACGATTTTCAGTATGCAAAATTTCGAGATACCGCGTCACCTTTGCATCCGTTTCAACCGCAATTTTTTCCGAAGGTTTCCAATAAATTTGGCGCAATGCTTCGAGTTCTTTTTCTCTATTTCCAATCAGTCGGGCAGTCTCGGCTTTCAACGCCAAATTATCGCTTCCATATTTTTCCAACGCCTCAAAAGTTTTCTGATACGCGCCTCGCTCATTGTAAAAATTGACTAGATTTTGCAGATGAGTTGGTTTGTCCGAATCTGAAACATTTTCCAGTTTCTTCTGCAAAATCAACTCTTCCAAATCGCCAAAACCGACACGATGGCTAACATCTTGAATCAGCGAAACCGTTTGATGTCTGTTATTTACGCTCTTTTCCAAACGATTTTTCAAATCTTCGTGAAGTGCGGAAAGTTCTTCGTCCGTCCCGAAATTTTTAGCAATCGTGCCGATGGATTCAACGATGGCGGCATCCGAAATTCCCAAACGAGTTCGGGCTTCACCCGTATTTTTGCCATCGGTTTCATCGGCAATTTCGATTAGTTTTTCGCGCAGATTCCAAAAGTTTTGATTGATGTTTACGAGCGATTCTTCTTCGCGGACTGATTGCACATAGCCCGTCAGATCGGCGGTTTTTAATTCAATATGCAAGGGATTTTCCAAAAGTTTGGCAAATGCTTCGCGGTAAATTTGTCGCGCTTTTTCCTTTTCAGAGTTGGCGAGAATTCGCGCTTCGGCAAATTCATCCGTTTCAACTTTCTTTTCGGGTTCGGGCGGCAATTTTGCTTTTTCGGCTTCGATTTCGCTGATTCGTCCGGCTTTTTTCAAAATCTCAATTTTCTTTTTGACGTATTTTGCCTCGTCGTTGGTGAGCGTCAAAACCTCGTCCATATTTTGAATAGCCGCGTCAAAATTGTTGCGGCGTGTCTCAATTTCGGCGATTGCCAAATAAAGTTCGGGCATTTCGGGCTGATTGACGATTGCCGTTTGATAATTTTTGACAGCATTGTCGGAATCCTTTCTCGCCTCGTAGAGACGGGCTAAAACCACATTCCAGCGATAATTTTTGAAGGCTTCGGCAGAAAGTTTTTGGTAATAATTCAGCAAAACATCCGCCCCACCGTAACGCTGAACGTAGCGAATCGCATTCTCGGTATTTGCCTCATCCGGCTCACGATTGATGATTTCGATATGTTGTTCAACCGCCGCTTGGTAATCTTTCAGACGGGTAAAAGCATCAATCATCGGCAAGCGAAGTTCGGCAATTTGCCAATCAATTTCGCGCCGATCTTCGTCACTTTGTTTGATAGCGAGAATCGTTTCAGCAAAAGTTTTTCGCATCAATTCGGCATTCCTCGTCCGCACACAAAGTTGCGCCAAATCATTTAAAATATCGGTATTTTCCCGATTTTCCTCGTGAAGTTTAACCAAAATCTGTTCGGCTATGGTTCGAGTTTGTTTTGCTGAATCAAACGCTTTGAGAGTTTTTGGGCGATATCGATTTTGAAACTTGCCTTTGCTTTTCGGCAAGGCATTGTTTAACACCGTCACCGATTCATTTTCAAAGCCTAAACGCCAATAAAAATCGGAGGTTTCGGAAATCACGCCAAAATTGGTCGGGTAATTTCGGACTAAAAAATCCAACTCATTTTTAGCCGAACTTCGTTGTTTGTTTTCCTCAAAACTTTCGGCAAGCAACAGACGATTTGAGATTTTTTGGCGCGGATTTTCGGCAATTTCAGCCAAACGGCGCAGAACGATTTGCTCGCCCGCGAGGTTCTCGTTTGACTGATAAAATTCCTGCGCTTCTTCGAGAAACTCTGAATCTCGGCTATTTAAAATTGCCAAATTTAAAACGCTTTCGGCTTTTTCGGATTGTTTGATTTTGTGGAGAAATTCGGCGTAACCAAGTGATAAAAATGAAGCATCTATCCGCCGTCTTTTTTCAATTTGAAAAGCCGAATCAATCTGTTGTAATAAAATTCCTTGCGTCTTTTTTTCGTGTATTTCGCTTTTCGCGGGCAAATAATTGGGCTAATCTTTTCTTTGATTTTTCCTTTTGTTCATCGTTGCCGAGGGCTTTCACATATTCGCTAACTGCTTGCGTTTGCTCGTGTTGTGCCTCTAAAATTGCCCCTGTTTCAAACGAATAAAGCGTCTCGTCACCAAATTTCTTTCGCAATTTTTGAATTGTTTGCAAAGCATCTTGATACTGAAAATAATCCCAATAAAGCGTCGCCGTTTCGAGATAAATTTCCTTGTCGCCCGCGCCTGTGGCAATCAATTTTTCCCATTCTTCGCGGGCTTGTTTGTAGTTTCCAAGTTCGGCTTGAATCTCGCCGTGGCGGGTTCGCGCCTCGGCTGATGACGGCTCAAAATCCGCGTTTGATTGGGCAATGTCCGCAGATTCGCTCAAAAATGGGCGATTCCGCTGACCAAAGGAACGGGTAAAATTGAGCAAACGCTCAGAAAATTCGGGCGTGTGCGGATAAATTTGATTCAATTTTCGATACGCTTTAATCGCGTTTTCGTAGTTTGAAAGGCGGACGGATGCGTCAGCAGTGAAGAGTGCATAAACGATATTTTCGCCGTTTGCGCGTTGCCATATATTCGCGCAATTCGCCTTTTTTTGCCAAATGATTGAGAAACTCTTCGCGGATTTCTTTTGAAATAAAAAAGTATTCAGACGCAAGTTTGCGCCATTCATCCTCGCGTTTTTCAGATTTGTAAAATCGCAACAAGCTATTGACAAAATTAAGGTTATGCGGAAATCGCTGATGCGCCGTTTGATAAAGTTTGAGATAAAGTTCACGCTCAAATTGGTTGGCAGTAGTCTTTTCGCTGACGAATTGTGACAAATAATTTTGAATCTCCTCGTCTTTTAATTTGCCGACTAAATCGCTGGAAAACTCGGCAAATTCGGCGTTCCGATTCTGGCGCAAAAACCAACGTGCCAATTTATCGCGCCAATTATTTGTCTGAAAACGATTCAAAGCAGTCTGATGCGCCTTTAATTGTTCTTCGACTAAATTTGTCTGTTCGAGCCACGTCAGACGCTTTTCGTAAAGCCATTCTGCGTCAGGGTATTTGTTGATTTCATTGGAGTAAAGGGCGAGAATTTCAGCCGTTTTTTTATCTTTAGCGAGCAATGCTGTGTATTTTTCCAAAACATCGCCGTAACTTATTTCGGGTGTTCTGCGTCCCAAATAGTCGTGGAAAACATTCTGCGGTTCGCCGTAAAAATCAGCTTCGTTTTTCTCAATTTGGTTCGGAATCTTGATGCCATTATTTTCGATGTTTTCGCCTTTCGCGGGTTTCGGCGACTGATGTTTGCCCAAATAATCGAGCGTTTTTTGATAAATTTCGCCCATCTTTTCGCCTCGGTTGACGGCGGCAAAAGCATCGGCGAGTTTGAGCGCAACCGTTGCGTAATCGTCTGAGTTTTCAAATCTTTCGGCAAATTCATTGAGCGTTTTTTCGGCAATTTCCGTCTCGTTTGTAGCGGTGTAAAGTCGCACAATGTCGAGATACATCTGCGCGAGTTCGGGCGAAGTGGGCGATTCTTTTTTGTATTCTTCAAAAATTCGATACGCGGCGGCGCGATTAAAGTATTTGTTTGCTTTAGTTTCCTGCTCCGCAAATTTTCCGCTCGGATTTGTGTCGGAAAAAATTAGCGACAAAATTCCGGTTGAAATCCCCGGATTCGTATCGGCGGTTGCAATGTCTTCGTAAAAACTCAAATTGCCTTTCGTCAACGGCAATTTTTGTTCATCGGCATCGGAAAACATCTCAAAAAGTTGATACAAAATCTTGCCGCGCAGTTCCTTATTTTGCTTAAAATCCTCGCGTAGATAGAGCGTGTAGAGAAAACGCGAAGCCAATTCGTTGCCGTCCGTCTGCAACAAAAGTCGGGTGACGGTCACGAGTTCTTCGGTTGTCCAAGATTTTTTAGCTTTTTCGAGTTTCAGAATAATCGGCGAAATGTCGTCATTGCCGTATTCGATAATCGTGATTTTGATAATGCGCCAGCCGAATCGCCGCATCAAAATCAGCCGGATTTTGCTTAAAATCGCTGCCTGATTTCCGCGCCGTAAAGCCGCAAATGATCTTGACGGCTCAAAAATTCATAAAATTTGGTCGTCTCCTCATTCGACCAAAACGGATCAAACGCCGCCTGATAAACTTTTACGGCTTCGTTTGGCTGATTGACGGTTAATAAAATTTCGATTTCTTTATCGCGCAAAACGCTTTGTTTGGTGGGAAAATTTGTTTTAGCTTGGCGAGTAATTTTCAAGGCTTCGGCGTAATTTTTTTCCTCTTCAAACTTGGCAATCAGCTTTTCAAAAATCTCGTAACTATCTGGATTAGCTTGTGTTACTTGATTAAGAAAATCGTTTTGCAAATATTTTTTCAAATCGTGAATCCGTGCCAAATCAATCAACCGTTGCAAAATTCCGGCACGCTTTTCTGCTTCAATCGTGAAAAGAATTTTCTCCAAAATTTCGGCTTCTTTTTCAAATTGTGCGCGGGCGTGATAAAAATCGGCAAGCCTTTCAAGTTTTGACGAATCAACTTCCGCCAAATGAATCAACCCTTTTTCCGCCTCGTCAAACTTTTCAAGTTTTTCATTAAATTCGGCTAACTTCTCTAAAATCAAGCGAATTGTCGGGCTGACTTATGGCAAGTTTCGCCAAATTTTCTCTCGCTTCGGCAGTCGGCAACGGAACAATCGCTTCTGCCCCGAAAAACTCCTGACGGGTAAAAATTGCCTTCTCAATTTCACTTTGAAAATCTTCAGCTTGAATTTTTAGCGAAAAAGTCAGAAACCCGCTCGTCAGCAAAGTGCAAATCCAAACTATTAGTCCACAGATGAACACAGATAAACACAGATTTTTGATGATTTTTATGCGGTTTTTCTTGTGTTTTTTCGATATAGAATTTGTATTTTTCATTTTCTTATCCGTGTCCACGCGAAGCGGAATGTTTATCTGTGGACAGTTTTCCTATTTTCCCAGCACCTCGATTTGCAATTCTTCGCTTGTTTGGTTGTGCGCGAAATCTTCCGCCGTGACGGTCAAAACATATTTTCCCGACGCTAAGTTTTCAGGGATTTTCAGTTTTCCGACATTTGATTTATCGGCGTTTGACCATTTTAATTGGACGGGTTTTGCGCCATAAACTCTGGCAATCAAACGATTTGTGTCGCTGTCGGCGGAAACTTTCAAATTGATTTCTTCACCCGCTTGAAAAGTGTTTTTCTCCAGATTGATTTTCACTTTCGGCGCACGGCTGTCCACTACGAAAGTTTTTTCTTCCTCGTATCCGTTGCCGTTTTTATCGGTCAAAAGCAGACGGCATTTGTAAGTTCCGTCCGCCATCCAGACGGGCGCGAGAAATCGAGTTTCCCAAACCTTTTCCGCCGCCAAAAACTTCAACGGCAAAGTCTCGCCAAACGGCAAAACGGCAAAAACTTCCGTCACCGATTCATCCGTTTTGACCCGAATCACGGGGTCACCGGGCTGAATCAGACGCGGACGAAGCAAGGCGCGAGGGGCGGCGATAAAAGCCGTGTAAGGCGTTACGAATTTATATTTTTCCGAGAGCCGGATGATTTCCGAAATATAATCTTCGCGCTCGCCGTCACGATTCATCACGTTGATGAGCGCGTTGACTTTTGCTCTCGCCCAAAGTCTTGGCAGATGCGAGTGAGTTTCGTCAAGTTCGGGGAGAGCAATTTCACGCGAAAGATTGAGCGTTTCCGCACCGTAATTAGCTGAAAAATCAACGGTTTGCGTGGTCGGTTGGCGGTAACGCCCGACGATGGAAAAGTTTGAGCCGAAAAACGAATTTTCCGCTGTTGGATAAATTTCGTAAAAATTATTTGACGATTTGAGCTTGAGGTTTGAAATCTCCGCCGTGCCGATTTTGTCGAGAAAGATTTTCAATTTCAGCGAAATATCTTCAGTTTCGCGGGCGGAATCAAATGCTCCGCGAGTTTTTTCGGTCAGCGTTTTGAGCAAATTTTCGTTTGAGTCCGCGCCAATTGCAAAGGCGTAAAATTTAGCATTTTGTCCGTCTAAAATCTTTTCAAGTTCTATGATTTTAGTTGTGCCAAGCGTTGGATTAGCGTCAGAAATCAGAACGATTTGACGTTCACCATCGGAAAAATTTTGTTCGGTTGATTTTTGCAACGCATTTTTCAAATTTGTCCCGCCGCCGAGACTCGAATTTTTGACAAACTGCAACGCATCTTCAACCGCTTCGGGCGTAGCCGAGACAGGTTTTGGCGCAAATTCAAGTGCCTCATCATTGAACAAAATCAAGTTAAATTCGTCTTGTGGCGCGAGATTGTGGAGAAAAAAATCAACCGATTCAACCGCCCGCGAAATTTTGTCGCCATACATCGAAAGCGATGTGTCAAGCAATAGAATCAAGCGTTTCGACTGTTTTTCAACATTTGGGTTTTGGGCAAAAATGGTGTTGGCTTGAAAATATCCGTCCGGTTTTGGATTGGCAAGTTTCGGGTCGCGCAAATCGTAAGCCGAAATCTTTTCGGGCGCACGATAGGCAATGACCGAAAGCAAATTTTCGTCCGCCTTGATTTGATATGAACAGGAAAAATCATCTTTCAATTCAAAATTTGAAGCGTGAAATTCTCCCGAAAATTCGGTTGGCTCATTTTTAGAAACTTGCAACGGAAACGGTGAATTTTCCGCTAAAATCGGGGCAATCGGATAATCGCTGAAAACGTGAATTTTTAGGTTAAATTCACCGACCATTTGAGTTTCGCCATAGCTTGGCTTTAACGGAAAAGTAAAATGCGAGGTCAGATTTTCCACCGCCAAATCTTCGGTGTATTCCATCTCCAGACGCTTTGTGCCGAATGAGTTTATCGGAAAAATCTTGGCGGAAAAACCGCTTGAACTTTCGGTTTCATCAGTTGTTTGCAAAATTCCGGGATCAATTTGTTGTGCCTTAATTGCTTCATAAATCGCGTTTGCCCGACGGCGTTCCATCATCACGCCCGGAATCCGCAAATCGTTGTCCCAAACGGCAAAATCTGCAATCGAAGACTTTTGGGGCAAAGCAAAAACGTATTTGCCCTCCAAAACATTTGAGGTGTGATTATCAAAAATCTGCATCACTTTGACAGTCGCGTGCTGGTTGTCAATCAAAATTTCGACATTCATCACCGCCAGCGAAAGAACTTTCGAGTTTGGCTTATTTTCGGAATTTGGAATCAAAACGCCTGATTGCGCGGACACTAGAGAAAAAATCAGAAAAATATTCACCACAGAGACACAGAGACGCAGAGTTTTTTTTAAAAGATACTGGACGAAAAAACACCAGTTTTGCTCAATGCTGGTTGCTTTAAAAATTTTGCTTTTACTATTTTGTTTTTCTCCGTGTCTCTGTGTCTCTGTGGTGAAAACTTTCATTTATCTCCTCCAAAATAACTTTTTTCAACTTTCGCAATGCCGTTGGTTGTGCCGAAATAGATATTTTTCGCGTTGCCCGTAATGCTCATCACTGTTTCTGACGGCAGAACTTTTTTAATTACTTTCCATCTTTGAGTTTGCAAGTCTAGGACTTTTACACCTTCTAAAGTGCCGAGGTAAAGCCGCATTTCATCGGCAAAAATCGCATTCGGATTGACTACAAATTTACCGATTTCGCCCTCGAATGAACGGATTTCGCCTGATGGTAAAAGTTCAAAAATCCCGCCGCCGTAAGTGCCAATAAAAAGGCGCTCATTTGCCCGACAGAGCGCCGTCACCCAATTGGTTTTAAGGTTTGAATTTGAATCTTTCCAGACGCGCACTACTTTATTTGCTTGAATTTCCGCCAAACCGCCGAGTGTTCCGACGTAAAATTTTTCGCCGAATTTGAGACTCGTGTAAAGGCTGTTGCTTGGCAATCCGTTGACCGCCGAAATTACCCGAATTTTATCGTTTTGACGAAATGCTAAACCTTTAGCAGTTGTCACAAAATCATCGGAAAAATGCGTCACCGAATCACTCGGCAAGCCGTCTTTTTTCGTCAAATCTTCAACGGCAAAATCCTTTTTGAAAGTTTGCAAACCAGCCGAATTCGCAACGGAAATATCATCACCATTGGTCTGTAAAAAATTGATTTCGCGGATGCTTTCGGATTCGAGATGTCGCAACTTTTTACCGTCCGAAGTAAACACATCAATTCCGCGGCGAAATGTCCCAACCCAAAGATTTTCGTCTTTATCAAACGCCAAAGCCGACACGAAATTATCGGTCAATGATGAGTTTTCCGTCTGATTGAAAGGTTTGATTTTTGCGCCGATTATCTCGGAAATCCCTTGATTTGAAAGGAGAAACAGTTTTTCATTGGTTGACGCGAGGTGTGAATTGATAAGATTTTTATTGGCGGAAAATTCTCTTAGCGAGCCGTCAAACTTAAAAATCTCGCCGTTGTCTTTGGAAACCAGAAGCTGATTTTCTTGCAGAATCAGACTCGAAATAGTTGGCAAAGTGACGAGCGTGCGAAAGCGTTTTTCCTCCAAAATTGCCAAGCCAAAATCGGTTGCGACATAAAGATTTTTATCTTTGACGGCGATGCCAATCACTCGATTTGAAGGCAAGCCTTCTGCTTTGGTGAAATGCGACCAGACGCTATTTTCATAAAGCCAAAGCCCGTTATCAAAAGTGCCAACATAGAGTTTTGCACCGTTTTTGAAGAGATAATTTATCGCCGAAATTCGTTTTTCGTCCACCTTGATTTCGCTGAAATTTTTGCCGTCAAATTCAATCAGACCGCTGTTAAATGTTCCGATTAACAGTTTGCTATCTGTCTCTAAAAATGATGTGATGGCATTCGATTTTCGGTCAGTCCACAGATAATTTTCAAATTTCTCGCCGTCAAAAACAACTAAATTTTTGGTTCGAGTTCCGATAAAAAGACGGTCTTGAAAAACCACTAAAGCAGTCAAATCGCTCTCCGGCAAACCGTCCAAAACGGTGAAATGTTTTTCCAGTTTTCCCGATTCGTCAAACTGCAATAATCCTCCGTTCGTCACCGCAAAAAATGAATTCCGAAAGCGGACAATATCGCGCGTTTCGCCAGTATTTTGCAAAATTTGAATATTATTTGTGAGGTGAGGCGTGAGAATCCTTTTTTCAAAGGCTACGCGATTTTGTTCGTTTAGGCGGGCGCGTTCTGTGGCAAGCGTTTTTTTGGCGGAATTGTAAATACTAAAAATTTGAAAAATTGCAAACGATAAAATTAACGCCGAAACGCCGATAAATATTGCACTTTTGAAAGATAATCGCTTCATCTTAAAAGCGATTATGCGTGGGTTTGAAAATGATTTTTAGGAGATTAGCAACAGGATTGGGTTAGGTGATTGCGGTTTGTTGGGTGTGGGTTTCCACAGTTAAGGAAAGGCAAAAGTAAAAAGTAAAAGGGATAGGGTTAAACCTTTTTTGAAAGTATAAATTCCGTCCCTATGCTTTTATTTTGAAGCCAAGAAACATCTGCTTCAATCAAAGCAGCGCGGGATTTGATATTGGCGATGCCGCGCCCTTTACTGACCGTATCTGTTGGATTAAAAGGCGTTCCATCATCCGAGATGTTTAAAATAAAACCATTTTCCTCTGATAAATCAACCGTCATTTCAACTAATTTTGCATCCGAATGATGTTTGATGTTGGTTAAAATCTCTTGCGCGATACGGTAAATTTGCATCTGCACGTTTGGCGAAAAATTGAGTCGTTCTTCTAAATCTTCGGGCGCGGAAAATTTGTAATTTTCAATTGTGTGTTGGAGCAAAAATTCGAGGGAGGCGGTCAGTCCGACATTTTCCAAAACAGACGGGCTTAAATCCTCACAAATGCGACGAATTTCGGTTGAAACCGATTCGATTTCCGTCCGAAACTCCGAATTGTCGCTCGGTAATTTGTCAGACATGAGCATCAGATTTCGCAAATCGGCGAGAGTTTGGTCGTGCAAATCGCGGGCAATCCGTTTGCGTTCACGCTCGGCTTCGTTTGCCAAATCGAATTTGGCGACGGCGAGTTCACGGTTCTTTTGCACAATTCGATGGCGTTCAATCGTTGCCCAAATCAAACCAGCTAAAGCAATTAACAATAGAATTCCAAGCGCGGTTGCCGTCCATGGAAAAGGCGCACGAGCTACGGAAAATCGAATCGTGAGAGGCTCTGAAGCTAACAAATCTTTGTTGAAAGCACGGACTTCGATGGTGTAAATTCCCGCTTTCAAATCAATCGGCGCAAACTGCGAATCATTGGAAATTTTTCGGTCGAGAACCTCGCCTTTGGCATTTTTGAGCAAAAAAGCGTATTGAAATTGTTCGGGAAAAGTGCGGCTACTTAGCCCTGCAACCTCAACCAGCAGAGAGTTTTGCGGAAAATCAAGGGCGATGATGTCGGCTAATTCTGAAGTCTCGTGGAGACGTTGGCTCAAAACCCGCGTTGCTACAACTTTCGGCGGAATTTTGCTCGGAACATAATTAACCACTCCGCGATTTGTGCCAATTAGTAGACGATTTTCGATGCCTAAAAGCGCGAAAATTTTCTGCGATGGCAGACCTTGTTCGACATTCAAATTTGTGACTACCCAACCGAATAAATCATCACGTCGGGCGTGTAAAATACCGCTTGAACTCGCTGTCCAAATATCCCCGCCGATGACTGCCACATCGCGCATATCGCGCGCCTCAATCACGTTTTGTAATTCGCCATTTTGATAAAGAAAAAGACCACGTTCGGTGGCAAACCACAAATCTTTGTCAACACCTTTCGAGATTTTCCAAATCGCCGCGCCACGCAATTTTTCGAGCGTATTATCCTGCCTCGCCTCTTTTCCGTCAAAGAAAAACACGCCGTTTTTCGCCGTTCCAAGCCATAATTTGTCGCCATCTGGCAAAAGCGTGACGAGCGAATCATTTGCAAAAACTAAATTCTCGCTTTCTACCAGTCCGCGTCCGAAAATTGCGAGATAAGTTTTGCCTTGAAAATTGGCAATGGCGCGAATGTCACCCGCCGAAATTTGCTTGCCGTCAAAGCCGAAAAGACCGTTTGGCGTGCCGATTAAAAGCTGTTTTTGGGAATCCTCGCCCACCGCGTAAATTGCTTTCTGGGAAAAATTTCCGGTTTCGAGCCAAGTTTCATTATCTGCTAAAAACAGTCCGCGATTTGTTCCCGCGAAAATCCGACCGTTGTTTGATTGAAAAATCGTGCGGACAAAATTGACGTTTGAGTCTTCGGAAAATATTCGATTAAAAGGACTTGCGGCATCGTAACGACAGACACCGCGATTTGTGCCGAGCCATAAAACGCCTTCGCGGTCGAGTAAAAGAGTGTTGATGGAATTGGAACGAAGCCCACCCGCTGTGTTCGCAAAAGTGAAATGTTCGAGTTCTTGTTCGCCGCGAAAACGATACAAACCATTCTTTTCCGTTCCTACCCAAACTTCGCCCGTGCCGTTTGGTTCAACCGCCGAAACATTGCTCAAATTTGCGCCAATATTCAGCGGAAATTTTAAATCAATCAGCGCGAAAAGACCGCTTTCCGATTCTTTTGCATTCGCGCCGAGCCAGACATTTCCGTTTCTGTCTTGGGCTAAAGCATTGACAAAATATGGGGGCGAGCGCATTTCGCGGATTTGATTTTCCTCCACGAACAAAACACTGCGGCTTTCACTTCCGGCAATTACTTTTCCGTTGACCTTTGCCAGACTCGTAATTTTCAGAGGTTTGCCGTCACTTCCCGTCAATTTTTCGGATGAGATTTGCTCAATTTGAAAGGAATTTTCAATTTCCAAGACTTTTAAAATTACGCCGTTGGCAGTTGCTAAAAAGACATTTTCAGCTAACAAAATCGAGGTCACGGCAAAGTTTCTTGTTTCTGCAATCGGTTGAACTTTTCCATCTTTCAAACGAAATGCGCCCATTTCCGTGCCAATCCAAAGTGCGCCGTCATCATCAGTTTTGAGAGCGAGAACTTTGTTTGAAATTGCATTTTCGAGCGGAACGGTTTGCACCCGTCGACCATCAAAACGCGCCAAACCGCTCTCCGTGCCGAACCACAAAATCCCGTCCGAAGTCTGCGCGATAGCCTGAACATTGTCCGAAGGCAAGCCGTTAAAAAGCGTCACCGCACCCCATTGATGAATGTTTTGTGGAGAAGGAGTTTCTTGAGCGTGGGCAGTTGAAATGAAAAGAAGAATTTGAGCCACGAACAGACACGAAAAAACACGAAATATTTTATAAACATCTGTGTTCATCTGTGTTTAACTGTGGACGATTTTCCTTCCTTCTGAAATCGCTGTCGGTCACGTTCCAGCCATTCAGACAATTCAGATTCGGCTTTTTCGAGTTCGTCCGAATTTATCAAACCGCGTTTGAGGGATTCGCAAAAGGCACGAGTGCGCGTGTTGTAGGCGAGTTTGTCGTAGGCTTCGTCCTTTGTTCCGCCTGAATTTTCGGGGAAAAGTTTTTCGTAGAGTGTTGCCAGACGGCTTTCCACGCCGCGCAAACTGAGACTGCATTTTCGCGCAATCGCCCAATTTGAAAGTCCAAGCGACAAATAACGCAAGGCTTCCGATTCAAATTCGGTCAGCAAGGGACGCTGAAATGAATCTTTAAAAAGCGGATCAATCATATCTGCGCCGTCTTCTAAAACGGTGGCGACAAATCGCAAAAATCTCGCTTCGGGATTATTTTTATGAATAAAACCGTAAGTCGGCTGCGGCGAAATCGAACGCACGATTTTGCGAATTTCATTGATATAAATTTCGTGCGGAAACTGTGTCCAAAAAATAATTCGAGTGGCAGGAATCTCTCGCCAAATTGTTCTCGCCGCCTTGACACCTGAAACTTTCGGCATTTGAATATCGAAAATGCAAAGCGTCGGGCGATGTTCAAAGGCGAGTTTGACTGCAATTTCGCCGTCCTGCGCTTCGTGAATCGGAGCGTGCGCGGCAAATTCCTGCGCGAGCAATTCGCTCAAATAATGCCTCTGGGCGTTGTTATCTTCGGCAATTAAAATAGACATATTGACTTGCTTAGAATATTAACAGAAAAGTGAGAATATTTGCGAAAGAGTTGTAAATAGTTCACAATTACATAGGTTAAAATCTTCAAATGCGGGAAAAGGTAATGAAAAATTTTACTTTCACACTTTTTGTGATTTTGCTCTTCCAAACTCTCAGTTTTGGTCAAGATGTTTGTGTAAAAATCCACACAATTGAAATGGCAGAAGCAGGTGACAACATTACAGTTACAGCCGAAATAAATTTTTTAACAAATCAGACTCTTAAATTTATTTGGGAGTCATCAAATGGAACAAAACAAACTTCGGAGAAATCCGTTGTTGTAATTCCGACTACTAAAGATGATGCCGGAAGAGAAATAGAAATCAATCTTGAAGTTGAAGGTCTTCCGCAAACTTGCTTGAAAGATTATTTAATCTCTGTTCCAATTCAACCATTGATACGACATCATCATCTTCCACCTAGTGTTCAGTCAAATATGAATTGACGTTAAAATAGTCCATAATAGCAAGCAAATATTATGGGAAAATACATTGTAACACTAGAAAAAGCAGAACAAGAAAAACTACACGAAGTCATTGCCAAACGTAGCAGCAAGTCCGAGATTGTGAAACGAGCCTTTGTTTTATTGAGTTTAGACGAAAAGAGTGAATCTCCAAAGAAAACTGATGAGGAAATCAGGCGGGATTACAAAGTCGGGCAACGAACCATTGAGCGATTACGGAAAAGATTTGTTGAAGAAGGCTTTGAAATGGCGTTAAAAGGAAAACCACAAACGAAGTTCAGAGAAAAGAAGCTTGATGGCAGATTGGAGGCGAAACTGGTTGTTTTAAGATGTTCGGATACGCCCGATGGAAGTCAGAAATGGAGTTTTCGGCTGTTGGCGGAAACTTTAGTGGCGAACGGCGAAATCGAGACCATCTCGCACGAAAGTGTCAGACAAGTGCTAAAAAAAATGAGATAAAACCGTGGGAAGTGAAAGAATGGATAATTCCAACGGCGGACGCAGATTATGTGTGTGCGATGGAAGAAGTTTTGGACGTTTATGAGCGAGAGTATGATGAAAAGAATCCGCTGATATGTTTGGACGAATCGCCAAAACAACTGATAAGCGAAGTGAGAACAGGGTTTAGAGATTCCAAAGGGGTAAAGTATGAAGGTTTTGAGTATCGCCGAGAGGGAGTGGTAGATTTATATTTAGCCTGTGAACCATTGCAAGGAAAGCGAGAAATCTTGGTGCGAGAAAATCATAATCGTTTGAATTGGGCAGGAATAATCCGATATATAGCCGAAGAGATGTATCCCAAGGGAGAAAAAATAACGATTGTGGAAGATAATTTATCCGACCACAAACCGAGTGCTTTATATGAAATAATGAGTGCCGAAAAAGCCCGAAATATCTTGCGAAGAATAGAGTTTGTGCATACCCCGAAGCACGGTTCGTGGCTCAATATCGCCGAGCTTGAATTAAGTTTATTGAAGCGATTAGGAATCGCCAAAAGAGTTGGAACGCAAGCCGAATTGGAAAAGCAAATTGAAAGTTACCAAACAAGGCGAAATGCCAAGCAAATAAAAGTAAATTGGCAGTTCACGACCAAAGACGCGCGAGTCAAATTGAAACGGCTTTATCCGTCAATACAATCTTGACTGAACAGTAGATACCCAAACAATATGACTTGGAATGATGAAAAAAAGTGGCTATCAAATGTTGGAGATGAGTTAAAAATAAAAGAAAATACGTCCCTTTACCAATACCTTCGCCAAAAGATATTTGAAAATTTGAAATGAAGAGATGAAATGAAACGAGTCTTTTAGTAGATTTATTTTTGACCAAATTAAACACTAAAACCCCCGTTCATTTCAATGGAAATATTAACATTATTGGCGTGCTGTTCACCACTTCTGACCACTACTTGGCTGGGGCAATTATCAATTATTGTTCAGGCTATTTTCTCGATGACCGGGCGAGTCACGATGAAAGGGATTTCTCGTTGGACTGAAGATGGCGGCAGTTATCGCACCGTCCAACGCTTTTTTGCCACCGATGTGCCGTGGCTGGATTTGCTGGTCAAGTTTGTCCAGCCTCATTTATTTGAGGCTTCTCACGAATATATTTTGGCGGGAGATGCCACCACAATTACCAAATCCGGCTCAATCACGCACGGCATTGGACGTTTCTTTTCCGGTGTTTTAGGTTGTGTGGTCAAGAGTTTGGAGTTTTTTGTTTTTTCTCTGGTGGATGTGGTCAAGCGTCAAGCGTATCCGTTATGTGTCAAGCAAACGGTGCGAAGCAAGGCGGAAAAAGCAACCAAAAAACCGCGAAAAAAGGCGCGAAAAAGTAAAAAGAAAGAGCCGTTGAAAAAACTCAAAGGGAGACCCAAAGGAGTCTTGAACAAGAACAAAAATGAGTTGAATCTGTCGGCGGAGTTGTTGAGAATCAACGAGTTACTGTCAAAGTTAGTTCAAGTATTACGAGTCTTTGTGAAAGTCAAATATCTGGCACTAGATGGACATTTTGGACACAATCAAGCCGTTTTGATGGCAAAAGAAAATGAGTTGCATTTGATTAGCAAGTTGCGCCGCGACTCGCCGTTATTTGAAAAATACGAAGGCAAACAAAAGCCCAAAGGACCACCCCGAAAGTATGGCGAGCAACTGAATTACGAAGCAATGCCGATCAAATATTTGAGGAAAACAGAAGTTGAAGGACAAATTATTGTCAATTATTATCAAGGAGTATTTTTGCACAAAAGTTTCGGGATGCCATTAAATGTGGTGGTGATAGTCAAAACGGACTTGAAAAAGCGGAAAGTAGGATATGTGATGCTGTTCAGCAGCGATGAGGAATTGGAATGGGAAAAGTTGATCGAATATTACTCGTTGAGATTTCAGATTGAATTCAATTTCCGAGACGCGAAACAACACTTTGGGTTAGAAGATTTTATGAACACGACTCAAAGAGGAGTGGAAAATGCGGTCAATTTATCATTGTCCAAATGGACGAAGCGAGTGCCGATTTTAATATTGAATCAAACGGCAGACCGATTGAAGTGGTGATTGATCCAAATTTTAAACTACTGAGAATTTCGGAAGATTTAAAAGTTTCCGCCATTGCGCGTCGTGGAATTGAACAATTTAAGGATGGAAACTACGTTGAAGCCCAACAACAGTTTGAAGCCGCACTCAAATTAGACCGCTCTAATTCGTGGATTTACTATCATTTAGGTCTGCTTTTCCTCGAACAACGCAATTATGATTTGGCGATTGATAATTTCAAAGCCACCATTTCCGGCAATTTGAAACCCGATTGGTTGGCAGTTTGGGCAAACGTCAAAATGGGCAATGCTTACGATGCGAAAGGCGATCGGACTCGCGCCGTTGCCGCTTACAAACGGGCGGAAAATCTGGGCGATAATTACAACAACGCACAAGACTACGTCAAACGATACTTAGCCAATCCTTTCGATCCGAGAGAAAAATCGCAGACGACAGCCACCGTCAAGTAGATTTAAAAACATCAAGCAGAGTAAACGACAAATAGTAAAGTATGATCGGAATCTTACATTCCGGTCATATTTTCGTTGGGGAAGAGTTCGGTTAGTTCCTTAATCAAATCAGATGTTGCACCCGCCGTGTGAAAGAGTTTTATTTCAGCACTTGAGCGATGGCGACGAATCTTGACCTCATAAACCAGCCATTGCGACATAAGATGCTTGACTGCTTTTTCGTCAGTCGAATTTAAATCTCTTTTTAGTGAAATAGTAATTTCTGATGTTACTGACATAATACTTTGCATTCTCCTCAAAATTAGTTTTTTTCCAATTGAAATCTAATTCTTTCCCAAATCCTTTCTGTGCAATTTTCTGACCACAAATTTTATTTCCACGAATATATCTAAAGCTAACTAAGCTCATCGCTTAGCACATTCGTCAATCTAAATCAGACATTAGTTTCGATCAATAAGCGGAAAGATTCGCAGTTACTGGGAAAATTCTCTCAGCTTTGCATTTGAATCAATGACTGAAAACTTTTCCATCGACTCAGTTAATTTTTAATTGGAAAAACAGAGTATCAATGAAATGTTACGATACTGTTAAATGTATGTAACATTTTGTTCAGTGATAAAAAAAGACGAGCCAATCGAGACTCGCCTTTTTAGATTATCTGCCCTTTGTTCGATTTTTAGAAACTAAATCTCGCCCGCATTTGCATTACTCTGGGACCGCCGACAGTATTGGTAATTTTACCAAAATCGGGGCTACCGAGTTCGCTGTCAGGCGTTCCGAAGTTTGCGCGATTGAAAACATTGAAAACATCCCAACCGATTTCAAACGAGGTTCTTTCGGTAATTTTCGTGCGTTTAACAAGTCCTAAATCCAAACGGCTTTGATTCGGAGCGCGAAGTGTATTTCTGCCCAAACTTCCGATTCCGCCATTTGCTGAACAGATGTTTCCGTTGGCAGTAAAGGCTTGTTCGGTAATGTCTGCGCCTGTGTTGGTTAAACTGCTTCCGCACAAGTTTGGACGACCAAAACCTAAACGATACAACCCGCCTGAACCGCGAATCAGTCTTTGCGTTGCTCTCCCTGCTGAATCAAAATCTGCACCCACTATTTGCGAAACATTACCTAGTTCCGGTTCAGGGGCAAAAATTGTATAAGGAGTTCCGGTTTGTGTTTGGAAAAAGCCAGAAAGTTGCCAACCTTTTGCCCATCTACTGTTTGATTTGAACGGTAAATCATAGACAAAATTGGTTGAAAAACGGTGTGAACGGTCAAAGTCCGAAACTGCGCGGTTGGCATCCAAATTACGTTGGTCGCCTTGAACGACAAATCCTGCATTCGGCACGTCAGGTTTTCCGCCGCCTGCTGTGCTTCCCGGGTCGCTTGAATTATTATCAATTGCTTTTGAGAAGGTGTAGCCGACATTAAATTGCAAACCGTTGGCAAAACGACGGGTCAAACTAAATTGTGCGCCGTGATAAATTGATTTTGCATTTGATTTGAGCAACAAGGCTTCGGGAACATTGAAACCAAGAATCGGAACTCTCGCTTCAAATCCAATAATTGCACCATTGGCGGCTGATAAATTGTTATCAATCAAACCTGTGACAGTATTTAAGAAACCGAATGCACGTCCTAAACCACGTTCACGAGCCGTTGCACCTGCATTCAAAGCACCATTAGGCGCACCAGCCGCTACATAAGATTGATTGAATCTTTCGTAGATATGGTCAGGCGTGTTCGGGTCGTTCAAATCATAGCCTTGGTTAAACGCCACCGATTGGAGCAGATTGCTTCCTTTCGTGCCAACATATCGGGCTTCAAAGACGAAGTTATTAGCAAATTCCCATTGTCCTCCGAAGTTCCATTGTTGAATTAACGGAGTTTTTAAGTTTTGGTCAACTGCACGAAATTCAAAAGTTTCTGCGATATTTCCGAGTGCTGAACCTGTTGAAACACCACGCGGGTCAACTCCAACTCCTGTGCTATCACGGATCACATAACTCCCTGTGGCACCAGAACCGCGCACGATACGGAATGGCAACCAAGTATTTAACCCTGCGGCAGTTGGCTGTGTGTTGTAAGCATTTGCGATTGGGACATTTCCACTTGGAACGGTAATTTCAATCTCTCGTAAAAATGGATAATTTGAATAAACCGTGTTGATAAAGGCGGCAGAAGGCTTATCGTAAAATAATCCGTAGCCACCACGAAGCACAATTTTATCAGTTACCGCATACGCCATACCGATTCGCGGAGCAAAATTGTTCAAATCTTCTTTTGCCATCGTGCTTTTGTTATCAACTTTGCGCGAGGCGTTAATTGCAGCATCAACATTTGCCAAACCTGTTAATTGGACATTGTTTGGCACAATAAATCCGGGTAATGGATTGTCGCACAGCGCGAGCGTTCCACCTGTTTTAGTGTCGCAAGGCGCAAACGATGAAAAATCAAAGTTACCAATGCGACCATCTTTTTCAGTCGGATACAAGAAAAGTTCATATCTTGCGCCAACATTGACAGTCAATTTTCTGCTGATTTTGAAATCATCGGTGAAATAAAATCCAAAATCTCTCATCCGAAAACTCTTATTGGTAATTCCAAATTGCGTATCCGCTTCAACTGCATTTCCCGTCAGTAACTGTGTAAAAGAATCAAATTTTTCAAACTCACTAGCCTGTTCTTCGGGTAAGTTAGTATCATACTGCGAGCGTTTGAAATCACCACCAAATTTGATGGTGTGTCCGCCCAAAACCCAAGTAACATTATTCGCAAAACTAAGATTCGTTGTTTTGCGTTTGTTAAATGAATCATTCGGACCACCAAAACTAAACTGCGCCAGATTTGTTCCCGGACGACCAATGAAATGCCCTAAACGCTTTGTTCCGGGCGAGTTATCAAACAACAACGCCGGATTTGTAATTCCAACGCTTTCGCTGGTAATCGCCAAAAAAGGGTCATCCAAACTTCGCGTATTGTTCAGATAAAAATATCCGAAGCGAAATTCATTGATTAAATTTGAGGTAATCGTTCTGGTGTAAGATGTCGCAAGCGTTCGGTTTTGGTCATCGCGTTTCAAAGAGAAAGGTGAAGCCAAACTTGACGGGTCTGGAAATGAATCAATGCCGGGAAATTTTGCCCAGAAAAATGTTCCGCTAATTGTATCTTTTGGCGTAATGTTTCCGTCAAGCCGAAGCGTGAATTGATTTTGGTCAAACAACGAAGGTTGAACATTTAACTGTTGCACCAATGGATTATTTTCCATTAGGGTTCTGCTCGTAACCCCGCCTGTCGCAACTGTGCCAAATTGAAAAGCTCTTGCTCCGACGCGGTCAACTCCAATCAAACGTGCATTTGCGTTTGGCGTTGGAATTACAAATCCACCGGTTACAGGATTTATGATATTCAATAAATTTATGGCAACCGGAGAAATATCAGCGGCTGTCAAACAGTTTGTTCCAACTGTGCAACCGTTAAATTGATTAAAAGCAGCGGCAACATTAGCGGCTGTTCGTGCGCCTGTCAAAACGGTTAAGGCTTGTGGTAGAACCGTAAAACTTCGTGCTGTCGGAACAAATCCCGTTTCAGCTTTGGTAAATTGATAACCGCCGAAATAAAAGAATTTATCGGTGATAAACTTTCCGCCGAGCGTTCCGCCTAACTTAACACGATCAGCTTTCGGCTTTTCGATTTCAAATTTGTTGAAAAAGAAATCGTTAGCGTTTAAGGCTTTATTTTGCAGATAAAAATAAGCCGAGCCGTTAGTTTTGTTGCTCCCCGATTTGGTCACAACTTGAAAGTTTCCGCCGCCGCTTCGACCTGTCGAAGCATCGTAAAGCGAAGTTTGCAATTTAACTTCCGACAATGTTTCAGGCGCAGGTGAGATATTATCGCTCAAACTACCTTCGTTGGTCGAAACATTAGTCGCGTCAATTCCGTTGAAAGTAAAACTGGTCGAAGTGGTTCGAGTTCCATTAACTGATGGTGAAATGTTTCCGTTTCCGTTGACTGCAACGGGCGAAAGTTCGGCGGAAACGCCTGATTCGCTGGATAATAAACCTGTAAATGAGCGAGTAGAGGTTGGAAGATTAGTAATTTCTTTGCCGCTAATTTGACGAGCAACGGCGGCTGATTCCGTTTGGATCAAAGGTTGGTCGCCAGTTGTAATGATGACGGTTTCGCTGACTCCGATTTCCAATTTGACATCAATCGTGCGTGGAACTGAGGCTTCAACCTCAATATTTTCGGTTGCCGCTTTTTTAAAGCCGTCTTTATCGTAATTAACGGTATAGACTCCAACGGGTAAAACCGGTAAAGTCCAACGTCCTTCTTCGTTAGTAACAACGGTTCTAGTTAAATTTGTCGCGGCGTTTTTGACCATCACAGTTGCGCCTTGAACAACTGCCCCTGCTTGGTCGGTGACAGTTCCGCTCAAGCTACCTGTTGCCTGAGCAAAAATATTCGATGTTACAAAAAAACTAATTGCTAAAACTAAAATTGTTGAAATAAACCTTTGGTTCATAAATTCTCCTAAATAAATCTTTTGCTAATGAAAAGGGTTTGAGCGTGTTTTTCAACGCCCAAACGAGTTTTGTTTCTTCATCTGAAATTTGTGTATTGCTAGTTTCAAATAGAGAGATTAAATGGCAAAAATTAAATTGGAGTGAACGAAAAGTTAAATTGAGGTTAAATTTTGGAAAGGTAGTGGTAAAAGTAGAACGCAGATAAAGACGGAGGTTGCGGATTTGAATAGATGATGTAGAAAAGAAATTTGCCCAATAAATTGCCTCCAACTTATTGTCTGTTCAAAATAAATACCGTAAAAAAAATGTCGTTGGCTGGGAGCGCAGACAGCCTGTCTGCCCCGCCTCCAGCGAAGCGTTGAGGCGGAACTGCTGAGATAAATTCAAGTTGAATGTTTATTAGATATTATTTGAATTAAGCCTTTGAAAAATCAGTTTAAGAATTTGCCCGCGAATTGACGCGAATTGACGCGAATCAAAACCATATTTTTACTAAATCAGGAAAATATTGAGTGATGATTAAAAAATATTCGCGCAGATTGGCGCAGATTCGCGGGCAAATCTTATTTCAAATAATGTTTATTCGACAACTCCGCCTTCGATGCTTCGCACGAAGTCGGGCAGACTAGCAGTCTGCGCTCCAGTCGAAACACTTCAGTTTTTATTACGGTATTCATTTTGAACAGACCATAAGCTAGTGGCAATTGATAAGAAAAATCGGCGAACAACATCCATCTTTCTTTCTATTCAGGAATCCCGACTTTCTTGACCAATTCCTTAAATCGCGGGTCGTCTCGCACGAAGTCCCAAGTTTTATTGACCTTTAGTTCGAGTCATTCTCCTCGTCACGCTCGTCATACGCTTTGTTCAGATATTCGATCGTCTTATCTTTGTCTTTGCCCCAGGCATATGCGGCGGCATAATCCATCGCTTTAACATATCCATTGGGGTCTTTTGCCTGTTTGGCGTTCAGTTCTTCGATGCTTATTTCCTGACGCATCCGCCCGAAGCCATCCCAGCCGCCTTTTTCGTAGGCTTCTTTCAATTTCGCAATATTTTCGGGTTTGAAATCTTTAGTTGCCTTCGCACCAAGAAGGTATTCTTCGACAGCTTGATCATATTTGCCTTGATCGGCATAAATACTGACTGTTACAACAATGAAAATCGTGCTTCATTGGGAAATAGCTCATTGAACTTCTTGTTTTGCAAAAGTGCTTCGTCAAATCGTCCGGCAAATCGCAGATAACGCACCATAATACATTGATTACGCATCGAAAACGGATCGAGTTCGATTGCTTTCGATTATTTCTCTGATTGCTTCGTCATGTCTGCTACTGGCGGATAATAATTCGGAATACCAATTGATGAGCCGTCGCGTAATTCGGATCAAGTTCAATCGCCCGTTTGAATGATTTCTCCGCACCTGCAAAGTCATATTCATAATCGAAAAGGATTTTTGCCAGTGATGTGTGGGCTTCCGCCAAGATTCGGGTCAAGTTCGAGAGCCTTGAGTGCCGCTTGCTTTGGCTTGCGGATATAATCTTTCGGTCTGAAATCGCCGAGATTGGAAAGTAAAGTATAAGTATCGGCTAATCCGCTGTAAGCCAGGGCATAGTTCGGGTCTTTTTCGATGGCTTGTTTGAAAAACACGACCGCCTTTTCAAATTCATTTATTTGCCGTTTGTTCCAATGGAAACGACCTTTCAGATAAAGCTGATAGGCTTCGGAGTTGGCAGTGTAATTTTTCTCCACACTCGCTGCTTCTGCACTTGATAATTTGGATTTGAGTTTGCTCGAAACATCGCGGGCAATTTCGCTCTGCAACGAAACCAAATCTGATGCTTTTCGCTCATATTTATTGCCCCACAGGACGTTTTCAGTTTTTGCGTCAATCAATTCCAGATTCAAAGTCATTTGGTCGCCGCGTTGGACAACTTGCCCCGTCAAAATTGCTTGGACGTTCAATTCAGCGGCAATCTTCTTCAAATCAAACTCTTTGCCTTTGTAACGAAAAACCGTTGAACGAGCCTTCACATTCAAATTTGGAATCTGCGAGAGACTGTTGATGAGCGTTTCCGTCATTCCATCCGAGAGATATTCAACATCAGCATTACCGCTTTTATTCTCAAACGGCATCACCGCGATTGATTCGATTTGTTTGGTTGTTGGCGAGAGATATTTGTAACCAAAGAATCCGCCGATTGCGAGAATTAAAGTTAATAATCCCGCCGCTAAATATTTAGTTTTCGGATTGCTTGCAACTGTTTGATTTGTTGTAGTTTGGTGTTTCGTCAAAATTTGGCGTTTTATAATCTGCGTTTTTTCTCATCATTCGGAACAATGGAACGCTCCAATTTGTTTTGAAATTCCAAATCTCTGCTTCACATCTTTCAAATCAATGAAAACATCTTTGATAGTTTGATAACGCTCGTCTCTATCTTTTCGCAGACATTTGCTGATGATTTTGTTGATTTCAGTTGGAACTTCGGAGATTCAAAGGTTTCGGCTCATCTTTGCAGAATTGCTCCAATCATTTCCATCGCATTTTCACCTTCAAACGGCAGATTGTCCGGCAATCATTTCATAAAGCACTATGCCGAAACTAAAAATATCAGTCCGTGCATCAACAACTTTACCTTTCGCTTGTTCGGGCGACATATAATTTGCCGTTCCGATAATCATTCCCGGCATTGTCGGCGCTTTGATTGCAGTGGCATCTTCGCTCGAATCACTCGCGGATGTTGCAGACGCTACTGACAATTTCGCAATTCCGAAATCAAGAATTTTCGCTAAACCATTCGCCCGAATCATCACATTATCAGGCTTAATGTCACGATGAACAATTCCCGCCGAATGTGCTTCGTCCAACGCAGACGCAACCTGAATCGCAATCTCCAAAGCAGATTTGTAGTTCAGCGGATTCGCTTTGACGTAATCATTCAAAGTCTTGCCATCAATAAATTCCGTCGCAATAAAATGCGTTCCGTCCGATTCGCCAATTTCGTGAATCGTAATGATATTCGGATGATTCAACGCCGAAGCGGATTTCGCTTCACGGACAAAACGACTCATTCGATCTTTATCTTCGGCAAATTCAGATGGCAAAATCTTTAACGCAACTTTGCGGTCGAGTTTTGTGTCTTGGGCAAGAAAAACTTCACCCATTCCGCCTTTACCGATTGACGAAATTATTTTGAATTGTCCAAACGATTTATCGGGGATTGATTTCATAATTGTTTGACGATTGTAACGCAATTTCTGCATTGGTCAAACAATTTCTTAAAGGTTCGCCAAACACCTTAAAATTACATTTCCGTCTTGGCATTTCTTTGAGTTCTTGGCGTTATAAATTTAGAAAGACTAATCCACAAAATCTACTGAAACAACGTGGGCAGAAATTGCGCGACCGATGGTCACAACTTCTTGATGAGCAGGATGAACGGTGTAAGCGTCTAAAGCGGCTCGGTCGGCAAAGGTTGAAGTTAATCCCGTATCAAACGAGCGTTCCAAATGCAAAATATCTGTTCCGACATTAAACGTAATAATTTCATCAATTACATTCGGCAAGTTTCGCAGTTTCGCCAAATGTTCAGCACGTTTTTCGGGCGTAGTTTCAACTTTATATTTCCAACAAACAATGTGCGTTAGCATAATTTTTAATGATAAATGATAAAGCCTGAATGGTAAATGATTAAGGTTTTACATTCGGCGGTTGAGCATTTTTGGTGCGAATTGAAATGCCTTCATCACCGACTAAAAAAACCCGACGGGCATCGTAAGACGAAAGATTTATCGGCGAATACGAGAGCAGATAACGATTTTTGCGGAGTTCATCGCAAATGGCTTTAGCGGCAGTTTGCGGGTCTTCAAAATCAAAGATTCTACCGCCTGTGCCTTCGGTCAATTGTTCGATGACCGCGGCGGCTTTCGGCTGATTACGGCGAAATGCTCCGCCGGTTCGATCGGGAATTTGAAGCGCGTAAAGGGTGATATTGTTGTTTTGTAATTCTGACAGAGCATTATCAAAAGACATCGTGCTTCCGCGATCAAGCCCATCACTGATAAGGACGATCACGGTTTTGCGAGTGCCGGGCATTAGTGGAATCAAGACTTCGTTCACTCCCGCCGTCAGTGCGTCAAAAAGATATGGATTTCCTTTTTTGCGGAGCAAAGCAAGCGAGGCTTCCATCTTTTTCGCGTCATCTGTCCATTCCTGAATAATTTCGGGTTTTTCATCAAAAGCAATGGCGTAAAGCTGGTCGCCTTCAAAAATTTCGTAGGCAAATTCCATCACGGCTTTTCGTAATTTTTCGACATCGGGACGAATCGTTTGCGAATTATCAATTAAAATTAAAATCTTGGCAGGTGACGGGTCGTAGGAAAAATTCTTGATTTTTTGTTCAATACCGTTTTCGTAAAGATATAGATTTTCGGTTCTAATCGGCTTAGGCTCACCATCTTTGCGAGCGGCAACCACGCTCAAAATTGCACTTCCTTCATCGCTCACTCGGACATTGTGGCGTGACTGTGCCGATGTGAAAACAATGCAAAATAGAATTAGAAAACTGTAAATCAATCCCTTTTTAGCCGAAAACATCACTTTTTACTCCGTAAAATTCCAAATTTTAAATTCCAGATTCCAAATTCAAATCAGTTCAGAGTTATCGCTCTTCGCTTCTCACTTCACTCCTACATTTCAATCCGTTTTGGAATTCGTATCTTTTGTTGGCGTAGTATTGGATGCAGTTTCGGGCTTAACAGTTGATTCACTCTCGGAACTTTTTTCAGATTTTTTTTCCGTAGTAGTATCGGCTTTTTTTCCCGCGTAATCAGTCACATACCAGCCCGCCCCTTTGAATTGAAAACCTGAGAGCGACCATTGTTTTTCGAGTTTGCCACCGCATTTTTCGCAAACCGTCAACGGCTCATCCGAAACCTTCTGCATTTTTTCCAAACTATTTCCACACTCTAAACATTTATATTCGTAAATTGGCATTAAAATTCCTTTTATGCATCTGCTAACGCAGACGCTACTGACATTTCTTCCAAAATTATAACTAACCTGAGTTAAAACAAAAAGCCTGCTGTGTCATCAAACACAACAGGCTGAATAATAAATCGCAGTTTTCTGGGGACAGAAACTATTTACATTTTGAATAGCCGCAATCTCGGCAGAAATCACAACCCGAAGCGTGTTCGAGTTGTCCTTTGCATTCGGGACACTCCCCGATTAAGCTACCCATTTTTGATTCGGAATACGCAACTACTTCAGATTTTCCAACGAGTTCCTCAGTCTCTGCTTCAACTTCTTTTTCGGCTTCCATTTTGCTGATTTGACGCTCTGATTGCGGGCAAATTTTTGATTCTGTCGGTCAATCAAAAGCAAACATTCGGCAACTGCCTGTTCGGGCGAAGTCAGCAGACGTTGATTAAACCAAACGGCGTGGGTTGCAGTAACTTTGTTCAAACTGCGGGCAACTTCTTTGACATCAAATCCGCCGCGAAGCATTTTTGATGCTAATAAACCAACGCCTTCGGAAATCGGACCCGTCGCAAAAACTTCCAAAACCTTTTCGCCATTATGATTTACGGTGACATAGAGATTTCGTCCATCAAACGGAATTCGCCAAGTCGAGCCTTGCAATTCGCGTGGACGCTCGATGTGTTCGGAAATTTCTTTTTGTTTTTCAACCACCATAAATTCTTGGTTTTGCCCGACCGTATCCTCAGTTGTTTCAGGAGTTTCGGTTTTCTTTTCTTCAGCTTTCATACTGACGTCAAAACTTGTCCATCGCGCTAACCATCGCGGTAATAAGAAACGCATTTGCATCCCAAATCTCTCGCCAGACGATAAAGTTCATCAACGGATTCCACCGTATCGTCCTTAGCTCCATTGCAAGTCTTTGAAATCGAATTGTCAACATGTTTTTGCGCCGCCGCCAAAACTTGGACGTGCTGTTTTGAAGTGATATTCAATGCAGAGATAAAGTGTTTGGGCAATTTATCTTCGTTGTCAACTACAAATTGTGCTGCGGCTTTAATTGATTCCTCATCGGTTTGGTCAACCGAAATTCCCAATGCCTCAGCCGCTAATGTGTGAACGTAAGTGCGTGTGCCAATCGTGTCTTGGCGCACATACGCCCACGAAAAATTAGGTTCGCAACCCGAAGAAGTTTCGGCAACTAATGAAATTGTTCCGGTTGGAGCAATCGTTGTCGTTTCGTAATTACGCGGAGTCAACGGAGTTTCGCGCGAAATTCCAATTTCTTCATACAAGAATTTGGAGTATGCTTCGCGGTTTGCTTCAAATTCGGGGAATGTTCCTTTTTCTGCACCGAGTCTGAGTGATGCTTTCCAAGATTCTCTACGGAAAAAGCCCATTACTTTATCCATCAATGCAATCGAATCTGGTTCGCCGTAAGTAATTTGCAGTTTCAAACACAAATCAGCAAATCCCATAATTCCCAAACCGACAGGACGAGTGCGTTTGACCACATCATCAATTTCAGGAAGCGGAAATTCCCAAGCATCAACTACATTATCCAAAAACTGTGTGCAAAGATGTGTAGTGTGTGCCAGTTTATCCCAATCAAGACATTCATCAACATTTGTGCCGTCGCCAATTTTCTTGTAAAACTTTGATAAATCTATGCTTCCGAGGTTGCACGAATTTGAAAAATGTAAAAATTGTTCGCCGCATTGTCGGTTGTTAATGTATGAAAACATTGGCTTTCCGCGTTCTGTGCGTGATTCAAAGCCACCGATAAAGAAGTTGTGAAATTCGTCAACCGTTCCGTTATAGACAGTTTCTTCACCCTCAAATTCAACCGAAACGACTTTATGATTTGTCATCGAGGCTGTTTCTTTCAAGGCTTCAAAGTTGCGGAATGGACTTGTTTTTCTGGAAATTTCTGCACTAATTCCTTTGGCTTTACAAGCATTCATCCAGTCTTCTTTTTTCACATTGCCAAGCGATTTACATTCTAAGAAAGTTTCTACTTGTTCGGCGCGAAGTTTGGCTTTTCTTCTTTCGTGTCCTGCTTTTGAATTGGCAAGTCTGTTAGCTTCCCAATTTGGAACAGTATTTCGATAAGAATTTAGAGCGCATCTCGAAGAACAAACACCATTTTCACGGCGATAAGGGGTGGTGACGAATTGGTCACCGCAAACTTCGCAATTTTTATTGATATGAACGTGATTATCAATGAATACACAATCGTATCCTTGCGCGGTCAGTTCCAAATAAAGTTGGACAGAACGCGGGTCTTTGTCGCCGTGTTCTAAACCAAGTTCAGCAGCAGCCCATTTTGCTAAACCTAAGAGACCGCCTAAATGGTCATTGCGCCATTTAGAAAATTGAGTTGGTAGCCCGCGTTCACCTGCATATTTTGCCCATTCTTTGGCTGAAAATCTGCGTCCCAATTCTTTGGTTAATTCCAAAGCGCAAGCCCGTAAATCTTTATTGCTGAATCCGCTAAATCTGCCATTTTTTTCTCCGCTGACAGCTTTGGACATTTTTTGGCTATATTCTACCCATTTTTCTTTGCTCCATTCCGTTTGAGCGCGAACCATTGGGTTATTTGCCCCCACCATCGCGTCCCCATGCAAACGGTCGTGCGCTTCGACAGTCATAATTTGCAAATTTTCGGGACGGTTGTTTTGAGCGTTAAAGTCTTTATGATGAACAACGTGACCTGCCGGAATGGATTCTAAATTTTGATGGAATTGAGCAATTAAGCGATGTTCTGCTTTATTAAAGGTTGTTCCGCCATTATTGACCCAAACATAATCTTGTGACCGAGAATTAGCAGATGGAAAGACATCTTTAATCGAAGCATTAAAGCGAGTCATAATGTGCAAACTATCGCCTGTTTGCAATTCGTCAACTCGTTTATATTCACCACCTCTAATCAAAAGTTTGTGATTAGCTGTTGCTCTAATCACCGAACCATCATCTAACGTAACTTTATAAACGGCTTTATTGTGTCCTGTAATTCGTGGGTTACGCATTGTGCGAACAACCAATCCACCACGCTCATTTAAGGCATAAACTGGAACATCTTTACCGTCTTCGGCAAGTTCCTTAATGGTTACGTTGCCACGTCCATCCGCTACTGCAACCAAAGTTTCGCCCGTTACACACGGATTACTAGCAAAAATTGGTCCCATCGAATTCATCATATGATTGTGACGATTTACTTGGTCTATAAACGCGATTCCGGGCTCAGCGTATTTGTGTGCCGAGGCAATAATTCTGTTCCAAATATCAGGCGCATAAATCATTCCGAGTTGCGGTTGTTCTTCGATGGTGCAATCGCTCAAATCGGCAGATTCAAAAGCTAATTTGTCGGCAAAGGTAACTGTTTCACCATTTGAACGGCGATAAATTGCATAATCTTTTCCAGTGAGTGGGTCAAAAATAGATTGCGTCCATTTTTCGCCTGCGAACTCGGTTTGAAACCATTCTTTGTTGTCAACCGCTTCCATAAAAGCATCAGTAACATTGACCGAAATATTAAAATTGGTAAGTGAATGTTGGTCGTTTTTGGCGTGGATGAATCGAAGCAGGTCTGGATGTGTGCATCGAATCATTCCCATATTTGCACCACGTCGGACTCCGCCTTGTTTGACAACTTCGGTCATCGTGTTGACGATGTTCATAAACGAAACGGGACCTGATGCAACTCCGCGGGTTGAGCTAACTGTTGCACCAGCGGGTCTTAGGAACTCATAAGTCATCCCAGTTCCTCCCCCTGTCTGATGAATTGTGGCAGCAGCTTTGGCGTGTTCCATAATTCCAGAAATTGAATCAGGAACATTCAAGACGAAACAAGCTGCGAGTTGTCCGTGCGGTTTTCCGGCATTAACGAGGCAAGGTGTGTTGGGAACAAACTCACGATTGAGCATCACATCCAACATCGAATTGTAGAAAAGGTCGCGGCGTAACGGGTCGTGTTCAGATTTGGCAACGTGACCAACTACTCGACGGGTAATATCCGACCATTCTTCAACTGCATTTCCTTGTAAGTCTTTTAAGGAGTATCGTTTGCTAATAACCTTTTGACCATTTAAGCCAACTGGTTTGATTTCTTTTTTAACGGCTGTTCCCGTTCCATTTCCATTTGTTTTTCCGTTTGTAGCGACAAAACTGCCCGACACAACAGGCTCAAAAACTGTGCTCATCATTCACCTCGTTAGCGTCACCAAGAGACACTTTTACTTTTTAAGTTTAATAAAAATTCGTTTGTTTTGCATTTTTTAATGCGGGTTTTGGTAGAACTTTTTACCGATTTCCTCAAGGACAATGAAGTCCAATGTTGTCCTCAAGTGTTAAAAACTATAAACCTACTTTTTTCTCTTGTCAATAAAAAAACACAATATCTTGTGTCTTTTTTTTTGCATATACCAATCCAATGCGTAACTTAATGTAATTCCTTAGGTTTTTAGGGGTAAAAACTCATTTCACTAATGAAAAGAAATTTTCAGTTTGCTCTAAATTTGACTTTCCCCGTCTAATTTGTCGAAACTATTTCTATGGACAAACTTACTCATGGCATTGCCGCCGACGGAACAATCCGAGTAATGGCAGCAATCACAACCGAAACCGTTATCGAAGCGGTTCGCCGACACCAAACCTCACCGATGGTTTCTGATGCACTTGGTCGAGTTATAACGGGGACACTTCTTTTGGGCGCGAGTCTCAAAGACTTTGACCGCTTGACCGTGAAAATCGAATGTGATGGCGCGATAGAAGGAATTGTAGCGGAAACTACCGGACAAGGCAAAGTGCGCGGATACGTTCGCAATCCGTTGGCTGATGCAAGAAGTGTCAAAGGAGTTATTGGCAATGGAATGTTTCACGTCATCCGCGAAATCGGTTTTGACGTTGGAAGTTACCGCGAACCGTATCATGGCTCAGTTCCGCTTTACACAGGTGAGATTGCAGAAGATTTTGCGTATTATCTGATGAAATCCGAACAAATTCCGTCGGCTGTAATGTTGGGCGTTCAGTTGCAACCCAAAGAACCTTTTGTCAAATGTGCGGGCGGCGTAATGCTCCAAGTGATGCCGGGGGCAAATGAGCATCTGATTACAATGATTGAAGATACGATTGCTCACGCTCCGCATTTGACCGAAGTTATCCAAGACGGCGCAACCCCCGAAGACCTTGTAAAACTTGCGCTTGGAATTATTGATTACGAAATTTTAGAAGAAAAAGAGGTTGAATTTAAGTGCAACTGTTCACCTGAACGTGCCATTACGCTCATCGGTTCACTTGGCAAAACAGAGGTTGAATCAATGCTTCACGAAGACAAAGGCGCATCAATGACTTGTGGATTTTGTAACCAAACTTATCAATTAGATGAAACTCAGTTGCAAGAAATTATTGATTCTTTAACAAGTTAAACTACGGCGCACAAACTCCCATTGGATTACAGTTATTGGGGTTTGGTTTGGGCAAGGCAATCATCGGGAGTTACGCATTCACAACAGAGTTGATTATTTACTCACTTTACGCAGAATTTTTTATTTGAAAGGGCTTTGCCCGCTGATGAGCGGAAACGGCTCTGCCTTTCCGTTCAATTTTCAACCCCAGCCAAGTTTTTATCAAAGGAGTGAAAAGCGTTTTTTGTTTTTCGCTCCTTTCCCTTTGTTCAGGTCGAAAAGAAAGCAAAAAGTGAAACAAAAATCGCTTCACTTTTTGCTTCTGAAAGCTAAAATTGAGTTGAACAAAACGGAAAGTCCGAGACTTTCCGCGCATCAGACGGCAGAGCCGAAAAAATCTCTCTTGCGTAAGGTGATTAATTGAAGCCTGTGCATAATTAAATATGTGTGTTTGCAATAAGTTAGAAACTTTTTTGAAAACTTCATGGCGAAACTTTGCGTGCCAAGTATTTTTGTAACGCCAAGAAACGCCCAGTTCGCAAAAATTTTCTCAAAACTGAATTATGCACAGGCTTCAATTAAATCACTTAATCTCGTCTCGAAGGTAAAGGTTTGTCAACCTCTTCGGGTGGTAAATCGTGATAGACGCAAACGCGGTTTCTGCCCTCACGTTTGGCGCGATAGAGGGCGGAATCAGCCATTTCAACCAGTTCAATCGGATCGTGCGAATCGCCCGGAAAACAAGCAATGCCGATGCTGATAGTAATGCGGTGAGTTTTAATAATTTTACCTTGTTTGAGAATGCTGAATTTTTGTTTTTCGACCGATTCACGAATTCTTTCAGCCGCGATCAGGGCTTGGGCAAGATCGGCATCAAGGAGAAATGCGGCAAATTCTTCTCCACCAAATCGGGCGGCTACATCGCCACTCCGCAGATTTTGCATAATACAACCACCAATTTCCTCTAAAGTTTTACTTCCCGTCAGATGTCCGTAAGTATCATTAACTTTTTTAAAGTAGTCAATATCCATCATCAAAACGCAAAATGGACGCTTTTCAAGCTGGGCGCGTGCAGATTCGCGGCGAAGTTCGGAAAAGAAAGAACGACTGGAAAGCAATCCGGTTAAATCATCATGCGAAAGCAAACGGCGAATTTGGCGTTGATATTCACGGTCAATTTCGTCTAACAGCTCAAACCGCAAAATATGTTTACCAATCGCTATTTTATCGCCATTTTGTAAGGTTTCTTCAGTCACCGGATGACCATTGAGGAGAACTCCGTTTTTTGAATTCAAATCGGTCAAAACATATTTGGTTTCATTGGTTTCCAAATCAATTGTGGTTCGGATTCGAGCGTGTTGACGCGAGGCTTTGGTATCATTTATCCGCACATCCGCTTCAAGCGCACGTCCGAGAATCACCTCCTCGCGCTCAAGCGGAATCGAAACGGCGAGCAAGTCTCCGCCTAAAAAAACTAACGCCGGGCGTAAATCTCTTTTGGAACGATGTGCTTTAGACATAAACTCTGTCAGGGAGGATCGGGACTAGGCTTTCACCTAAATACAAGAATAACTCAAATTAAAGGTCTTCGTTTAGAATTTTCTAATTTTTTCTGACAATTGCTGTAATTCCCAACAAAATTATTATTGAAACGACTGGGAGGGACTTAATTTTGAAGTTCTCCCTCACACCTTACTCTGATTTCGGATTTCCGCGAATAATCAATAGTTTGTTATACTCTATTCGATGCAAGCATTGATTTTAGCAGGTGGATTCGGCACACGATTGCGCCCTTTAACCTTAAATTTGCCCAAGCCGGTTGTCCCATTGGTCAATCGTCCGATTTTGGCTTATCAAATCGAACTGCTCAAACGTGCCAACATTACAGACATTATTCTTTCGCTCAATTATCAGCCCGACAAAATTGTGGAAGTCATCGGAAACGGCGAAAAATATGGCGTAAAGATAAAATATGTTATTGAACCTGAACCGTTGGGAACAGCTGGAGCGGTTAAATTTGCCGAAAAATTTATCACGCAGCCAACCGTAATTTTGAATGGTGATAATTTGATAAATCTTGACATTGCAAGAGTTGCAGACTATCACCGGGAGAAAAATGCCATTGCTACCATTGTTTTGCAAAAGTTAGAAAATCCAATCGGCTACGGTTTAGTTGAAATTGATGCAGAAAATCGCGTCTTGAATTTCCTTGAAAAACCATCCGCCGAAGATCTAACCAAAATTTCGACTCGAACCGTCAACGCCGGAACTTATATTTTAGAACCGAGCGTTTTAGACCTCATTCCAAAAGGCGAAAATTATTCGTTTGAATACGGCGTTTTCCCGGAATTATTGAAACGCGAAGATAAGTTTGTGGCATTTGTGGATGATAGCTATTGGCTCGATGTCGGCAATCCGCCGAGATATTTGCAAGCGCACCAAGACATTATTAACAATCGAGTTAGCGGATTTGCGGGAGAAGATTTTCGTGATAGTGCGGACGTTTCTGCAACTGCTCAAATTTGTCCAAATTCAATTATTGGAACAGGTTGTTTTATCAAAGACGGTGTAAAAATTGAAAATTCGGTTTTGGGCGAAAATGTTTATATTGGCGAAAATTGTCTTATCAAAGACAGCGTTATTTTGTCACAAACCGAACTTGATAAAAATGTTTCGGTGGCAGGGGCAATTATTGGCAGAAATTGTCGAATTGGCAGTTATTCAAATATTCGCCGTGAGACGATTTTAGGTGAAGCGAGTGATTTGACTGAATATAGCAAAGTTTGAGATAGTTTTTGTTTAATTTAAAGTGAATTTTTTCACACGCCTTTGTTTCTAAAATTATGTCTAAAAAAGTTTTTATCCCCGGTGGAGCCGGATATTTGGGTTCTATTTTATGCGAGCATTTGCTTGCCAAAGGCTATCAAGTAACGGTGCTTGATAATTTAATGTATCGCCAGCGGACGCTTTTTCATCTGTGCCACAATCCCGATTTTGAATATGTTTTCGGTGATGTGCGCGATGAGAAATTGTTGGGCGAATTAACGCAAAAATCTGATGTTATCATTCCTTTGGCGGCTATCGTCGGTGCGCCGGCGTGTAAGCGTGAACCGAAATTAACCGTCGAAATTCACGTTGATTCGATGCGAACTTTACGCAAAAATATGACGAATAATCAGCTCGTCATATATCCAACTACAAACAGCGGTTACGGAACGCAAACCGGCGAAGTTTTTTGCACCGAAGACACTCCGCTCGACCCGATTTCGCTGTATGGCGAAACGAAAGTTCAAGCTGAAACGGAATGGCTCGAATATTCTAATGCGATTACTCTGCGGTTGGCGACTGTTTTTGGAATGGCACCGCGAATGCGTCTCGATTTGTTGGTCAATGATTTTACTTACAAAGCCTTTACTGATGGATATTTAGTGATTTTTGAAAAAGATTTCAAACGCAATTACGTTCATATCCGCGACATTGCTGATTGCTTTATTCATTGCATCGAAAATTCGGAAAAAATGGTTGGACGACCGTTTAATGTCGGTTTGGACGATGCGAATTTGTCGAAAGAAGAATTGGCATTGAAAATCAAACAATATGTGCCGAATCTTTACATCCATTTTGCCGAAATTGGGAGCGATCCTGACAAACGTAACTATATCGTTTCAAATCAGCGACTTCGTGAAGCGGGTTTTGAGGCAAAAAGAAGCCTCGATTTCGGCATCCAAGAGCTATTGAAAGGCTACAAAATGTTGGCTCGTGCCGATATGAAAAATATTTAACAATGGCACGACTTGTTTTGATTGACAGAGACGGAACGATTAACGTCGAAAGGCATTATCTTTCGTCTCCCGAACAAATTGAACTTTTCCCCGAAACCGTTGCAGGACTTAAACTGCTGCGCGAGTTGGGTTTTCAAATTGCAGTTGTGACAAATCAATCTGCCATCGGACGCGGAATTTTTGATATTAAAAGATTAAACGAAATTCATAACCGACTGGAAGAAGTTTTGGCAGAATTTGAAACAAAAGTTGACGCGATTTATTTCTGCCCACATATTCCTGAAGACGATTGCCAATGCCGCAAACCGCAGACTGAAATGGCAACTAAAGCCGCCGCCGAATTTGATTCTCAACTTTCAGAATCATTCGTAATTGGCGATAATGTTTGTGATATTGAACTTGGCAAAAATATTAGTGCGACCACGATTTTAGTCAAAACAGGCTACGGCAAAAGAGTTTTAGAAGAACAAAAAACACAGCCTGATTTTGTAGTTGAAGAATTTGTTGGAAGCCGCCAATTTAATCAAAGAAATTATTGAACGAAATGATACCAACGCAATCCAAACCAATGTTTGAAGAAATAATCCAAAATCATCTGTTGCAAAGTGCGGAAATCAAACGCGCTGTCGCCGAAAAATGCGTGGCAGAAATTTCTACTGCTGCACAAATTCTGACTGAAACCTTGCGAAGTGACGGTAAAATTTTACTGTGCGGAAACGGTGGAAGTGCGGCTGATTGCCAACATATTTCGGCAGAATTTGCCAGTATTTTGAGTCAAGATTTTATTCGTCCGGCGTTGGCGGCAATCGCGCTGACGACCGACACATCGTTTATTACTGCTAATGCCAATGATTTCGGGTTTGAAGGAATTTTTGAACGGCAGGTTGAGGCAATCGGACGCAAAGGCGATGCGTTGATTGGTATTTCGACCAGCGGAAACTCAAAAAATGTTTTGCGAGCCATCAATTTTGCCAAAGAACGCGGGATAAAAACGATTGCTTTGACGGGCGAAAGTGGCGGACAAATGGCAAATATTGCTGATGTTTGTGTCAAAGTTCCAAGCAGCAACACACAGTTTATTCAAGAATCGCACATCTCCATCGGTCATATTTTGTGCGAATTGGTGGAAGTTGGGGTTTTTAGAAGCTGATTGAATCATTTGTTCATTGAATCATTTGTTCATTGGAAATCAATGAATCAATGAATCAATGAATCAATGAATCAATGAATCAATGAATCAATGAATCAATGAATCAATTTTAAAATGATAATTACCAAAACTCCTTTGCGGACAAGTTTTCTCGGCGGCGGAACAGATTATCCCGAATATTTCCGCGAACACGGTGGGCAAACTCTCGGCGCGGCGATTGATAAATATTCCTATATTTTCGTCAATCCGATGGCGGATTTGTTTGATTACAATATTCGTTTGAGCTATTCGCGGATGGAATTGGTCAATGAAACGCGGGAGATTCAGCATCCATCAGTTAAGGCGTGTCTGGAATTTTTGAAAATAGACACCAATGTCGAAATTCATTACATCGGCGATTTACCCGCCCGCACCGGACTCGGTTCATCATCATCTTTTACGGTTGGATTGCTTCACGCTTTCACGCCTTAAAGGCGAAATGGTTTCGCGTCAACAACTTGCGGAAGAAGCCGTTTATGTTGAACAGGAAATTATCAAGGAAAGAGTCGGCGTGCAAGACCAATACACTTGCGCTCACGGCGGATTGGTTAATCTGAAATTCAGCCGTGAAGGGCATATTCAAACTTGTCCCGTTCCGTTGCTGAAAGGGCGAATTGAAGATTTTCAAAATCATTTAATGCTTTTTTATACGGGCATTGTGCGGTTTGCTCACGAGGTTTTAGATGAGCAAATTGAAAAGACCAAACAAGGCACAATTACCAAAGATTTGAGCCGATTGAGCAATTTGGTGGACGAAGGTTTGCAGGTTCTTTCGTCCGAACAGCCAATCAATGTTTTCGGCGAATTGCTGCATAACGCTTGGGAAACAAAGCGCAAACTGTCCAATAAAATTTCCAATCCGGCGATTGACGGTTTTTATGAACGAGCGCAGAAAAAGTGGAGCAGTCGGCGGAAAACTACTTGGCGCAGGTGGTGGCGGGTTTCTGCTGTTTGTTGTTCCACCCGAAAAGCAAGCATCGGTCAAACGTGAATTAAATGAACTGAAAGAGGTTAAAATTGCCTTCGATAATATCGGCAGTTCGCTTCTCTTTTATCAGCCTGTCCAAAAGTAGTTCAACTGATGTCAATTCTAAATTCAATCCAAATTTTATTCTCGAAAGACAATCAAAGTCGCGGTGTGGAACGCATCCAACGGGCGGGATTGACAGGAATGTCTTCGGTCATGGCGCAAGGAATTACGATTGCTGCGGGATTTATTTCGGTTCCTTTGACGATTGGATATTTGGGAGAAGAACGATATGGAATTTGGCTGACGATTAATGCTCTTTTGATTGGCTTTATGTCAGTAATTTGGGATTGAGTGGCAATGCTCTGATCAATAAACTTGTCCGAAGCAAACGGCAAAGACGATAAAAAACTGGCACAAGAATTAGTTTCAACCGCTTTTTGGACACTTGGCGGATTGAGCATAATTTTTCTTTTGCTGTTTGCCATCAGTCTGCCATTTATCAATTGGCAATGGGTTTTTAACACCACCGAAGTTTCTCCAAACGAATTGAAATGGGCGGTAATCTTTGCCTTTATTTGTTTTGTGATGATGTTTCCGACGAGTATGGTTGATGCCGTTTATGGTAGTTATCAAGAAGGCTACATCGGAAATATTTGGAATATTGCGGGAAGTATTTTTTCGCTGATTGCGCTGATAGTTGTGACGCAAATGGAAGGCGGATTGCCGTTGCTAGTCGCTTCACTTTTTGGTGTGAGTCTGCTTTTTTCTTTGTTCAATGCCGGATATTTATTTTTTGTCCGACATCCTTGGTTTAAACCCTCGCCTAGTGCCGTGACCAAAAAATCTTTTCACGGATTGATGGATTTAGGTTGGAAATATTTGGTCGGACAACTTTCGGGAATCGGAATGTTTCAAAGCCAACCATTTATTATCACACGAATTGTCGGACCCGAAGGAGTTGCAGTTTTTGGGATTGCCCAAAGAATTTTGACTTTGCCGTTGATGGTGGTGCAAATGTTTTCAAATCCTTTTATGGCAACCTACGGCGAGGCAAAAGCGCGTGGTGATTGGGATTGGATAAGAAAGAATTTGCGCCGAACTACTTTTGTTGGCAACAGTTGGCTCAATCGCAATGGTTGTGCCGTTGTGTCTGATCGGCAAAATACCATTATTTATTATTGGTTACGACAAAGACGAAATAATTCCGTCTGACGGGTTGATTGCCTTCTTTGGAATTTATACAATTGTTGCTTGCATTGTCACGCCGGCATCGGTGATGCTGTATGGAGTTGAACGAGTTGGCGCACAAGCCATCTTTACTTTTATCAATGCGGTTTTAACGGTGGTATTAGGAATTATTTTGACGCAATATTATGGAATAGTCGGAATGGCGATGGCGATGGCATTCGCACTTATTTTGGTCAATCCAATCGCCCAATTTACACAAGTTCGTCAAGTATTTAAAGAGATACCAAAACAAAATTGAGGAATAATTAAAACGAATGCCTTTTGGAATAAATAATGTGCGTGCCAAAATTGATTTTGCACTAACGATGTTGCGCTACGGTTCGACTTTGCACGGAGACGATAAAATTAAAAATCTGGAAAATCGATTGCCAAATAGCGGCGGTTTTCCGATGGATGAAATTGCGGAAGAGAATCCTGACGAAGTTTTTGCGGCAATCAAAGACCCGCACAAACGCGGAACTGAAAAAGCAGGTTTTGAAGGTCTCGCGCTTGATGATGCGCTGGCATTTACTAGCGAATACAAGCATTACTCGTTTTTACGCCAAGCCAAAGCAGTTAACAAAATTGCCAGAAAGCAATAATTCAGATTATCGAATTTCGGTTCTCGAATTAGGTTGCGGTGGTGGTGATATGCACCCGTTTTTTCGCGGAATGGGAATTGAGCAATATTTGGGGCTTGACGGCAATCCGATTGCCAACAAATATAGTCCGCATATTCGCAAACATCCCGACCATTTTCGCGTCATAACTTTGACCGAAGAAATTGATTTTGGGATGAAATTCTCTATCGTTTGCACTTTTGAAGTGATGGAACATATTCCAGAAAGTCATTTGGATGGAATGATTAAAACTATCCGCAATCATCTTGGCGAAAAATCAATTTTCTTGGGAACGGCTTCATTGCAAGATGAGTTGGATGTTCACGTTACCGTTAAACCGCGTCAATGGTGGCTGGATAAATTTGCCGAATACGGACTCGTTCCGCACGAAAAACACGCCGAATATGAACAACTTTTGGCAGATCATCATCCGTTTAATTGGAATGGCGACAACACTAATGTTTTTGCGCTTGAAACTTAAATGAGCAATCAAGAAATACAATTTTTCAACACCCATATTTCACAAACGGCGATTGACCGCGTGACGGAAGTTTTAAAGTCGGGCTGGCTTAATGAAGGCGCGGTTACCAAAGAGTTTGAAGAGCAATTAGCCGAGACTTTGGGAGTGGCAAATCCTGTGACAGTCAATAGTGGAACTGCCGCGCTACATTTGCCGTTGGTCGCGTGTGGCATTGGCGAAGGTGATGAGGTTATTGTCCCACCGCAAACTTTTGTGGCGACCGGAATAGTTGTCAAAATGGTTGGCGCAACTCCTGTTTTTGCTGATATTGACCCAAACACGGGCAATATGTCGCCTGAATCGTTTGAATCAAAAATTACGGAGCGCACAAAAGCTGTAATTCCCGTGCATTGGGGCGGTTATCCGTGCGAGATGGACGAGATAAATGAGATTGCATCACGTTATGGAATTACGGTAATTGAAGATGCCGCGCACGCACTTGGCGCAACCTACAAAGGCAAGCCAATCGGCGCAATTTCGCAATATACCGCATTTTCTTTTCAAGCAATTAAACATTTAACCACAGGCGACGGCGGAATGATTTGTTGTTTGACACCCGAAGATGCAAAAAAAGTGACGGTTTTGCGTTGGTTTGGGATTGACCGCGAAAAAAGCACTCGTTCACATCTTGGCGCACGAGGTTATGATATTGAAAATGTCGGTTACAAATATCATTTGAACAATGTAGCTTCGGCGATTGGGTTGGGCAATTTGTCCGATTATATGCCACGTTTAGCCCGCCGGCGCGAGATTGGAAAATTTTATCAATCGCGTTTGCAGGATGTTTCGGGATTAAAATTTTTAGATTTCAAAGACGACCGCGAACATGCTTTTTGGCTGTTTACGGTCAAAGTTGAACGCCGTGACGATTTTGCACGAAAAATGGCGGACGCAGGAATACCTGTTTCAGTTGTTGATTTTCGGATTGATAAATATTCAGTTTTCGGTGGAATGTCCGATTTACCAAATCAAGCCAAATTTAACGAAGAACAAATTTCGATTCCGTTGCACGAAGCCTTAACCGAAGAACAACTTGAATTGATTGTTTCAACTATTCATTCTGGATGGTAAAGTTCTGAGTCCCACCTTTAGGCAGCTTTTACGCAACAATTTGCCTGCTGAAGCAGGGACTCAAAACGCGGATAAATGGAAGCAAGCAACAATCAAAAACTAAATTTTCGTTTAGCAATTCCAACAGACGCGTCGGCTTTTTGTGCTTTGTCCAATTCGCTTTATGCCCGTCCGGTCAACGAGGCTTATTACCATTGGCAGTTTTTTAAGTGTCCATTTCCCTCTTTGCTCAATGTGGCAGTTGATGAAAATGATGAATTAGTTGGCACATATTGCTTGCACGTTCAAAACGGCGTGGCTTGGGTTTTGGACATAATGGTTTCGCCAAAATTTCAACGACAGGGCGTTTTTGGGCAATTAGTGACGTTTTGGCTTTGAAAATTTGCAAAAATACAATGCCAAAGCAATCGTCGTGATGGCGAACGAAAAGGCTGAAAGAGCATGTGTTAATGGGTTGGGCTGGACGCGAATCAATACTTTTCAAACTTATTTTGCCACACCCGAAAAGAGCGAAAAATTTGTTTTGGAATATGCAAAAATAAACGAGTTTCCCGAAATCAATTTGCCAACCGATTTATTTTCAAACGCTCGCTCAACGGCTTATCAAAATTGGCGGTTTATTGAAAATGCCCGTTATAATTACGATATTTTCGCGGCGCATAAAAACGGCAAACTATTTGGCTATGTTGTTTTGAAAATCTTTCGTGATCCTGTTACCAATCAAGCCTTTGGCGATATTGTTGATATTGTTTGGGCGGAAAATGACAAAGAATCTTTAGCGGATATGCTCCGATTTTCCCTTTCGCATTTTGCCGAACAAGAAGTCGGAAATGCGGCGATGTGGTTGCAAACCAATACTTTGCTTGATAGCGTAGGAGTTGAAATTGGTTTTAAGCAATCAACACAACAGCGTTTCTTTTGCGGAAAGGTTTTGCAGGATGACTACAAATATTTAGAAGAATCTGACCAATGGCTTATCAATATGGCGGATTCTGAGGTTTATTAACAGAGATAATGAAGAGAGCTTTAATTGTTGCTTCGGGTTTGCGTGGCATCTTTGGACATAATTTTTTCTATACGCAGATGGTGCAGCGGGAATTGGAGCAAAGAGGCTTTGAAGTAACGGTTTTCATCAATAAAAATGCCCCTGCCGATCTGTTGCAGGAGACAGGTTACAGAGCAGTTTTTTCACTTGGAACTTACGATTCTATCCCGTCAAATGGTAAATACCATGATTTAATCTACACTTATTTACAAGCTGGAATTTATGCGTATGACCTGCAAGCCGCAATCAATCAACTTGACCACAAAGATTTTGATTTTATATTTTTTCACACTTTAGTTGATTTTGAACTAATTGGCATCAACCGCTATTTGAGTAAAAACAAATTTGGCGGACATCTGTTTGTAATGAAACGCCAATCCCCAAGGTTTGAAAATATCAGTAAATGGAAATCCTTTTTGCATCCATATTTGCGAATTAAACCTCATTATCTAAAAGCAATCAATCGCAAATTGAAAAAAAGATTTACGTTGCTAACAGATAGCGAAATTTTATCTGATGATTACGCACTAGTTTATCCACATCGGATTGTAACTGCCCCAATTCCGTTAAATGAACCGTTTTTTCAACCAATTGAAGTTGATAATTCTGCAAACTCACTTTTTTTGCGACATAATTTACTAAAAGAAAATTTTGTCGATTTTGGCTATATGGGTGATTTCAGAAGTGGAAAAGGTTTTGATTTATTGCCGTCAATGATTAAAAAAGTGTTATGCGCGAAAAAAACTAATAGTCGTTTTATTATTCAATGTGCAAATAGCGAATATGGCAAAGAGCCACCACCCACACTGATTGAATTGCAAGAATTGGCGCAGACGTTCAAAAATAATGTTGTTTTGATAAATGAACGACTTTCGGACGCTGATTATTTAAGGCTTTTTGATTTTTTAGACGTGATAATGATTCCATACACCGCATTTCCTTGGGATAAAGGAACGTCAAATATCTTGACCGAAGCGATTGCGCTAGGAAAAACGGCGATTGTTTCAAACGATACTTGGATGTCGCACGAATTGAAAAAATACGGTGGTGGTTTAGAATTTGAAAAAAGTAACGCGGATGATTTTGCAGAAAAAGTTACTCAATTAACCGATAATCATCATAACTTTGCTGAAAAAGTAGTTGAATACAGTCCAAGTTGGAAAGCGAAACATAACGTAAAGAATTTAGTTGATTTACTTTTGCAAGAGGCAAACATAAATTAAAATGAGCAATTATTTAGACATCATCATCAACAAAATACAGGTTAAAAACCCTGAACACGCTGCTAAAGTATCTAAACATCTGAGCGAATTTGGTGATGAAGTTATTTTGAAAGCAGAGTTTTTCTACCAAAAATATTCCGATTATCTTGTCAAAGAAAATAAAACCTTAGATTTCGGCGTTGAATGTTACCTGAAAATGATGGATGCCATGGTTAAAGAACGAATGAAATTTATTAGAACTAAAAAATATTCAAGCAGTTCTTTTGATGAAGTTGAACAAAGAGTTTACGCCAATCCTGACGTAATGACTTACCATATGCACGGGTTGGTTTTAGCTCAATTTTTATGGGTTGACCAAGTCCACAGGTTTAAGTTTTTTAGTCAAAACATTACGAAATATGCACAACAAGCCAAAAACTATCTCGAAATTGGCGGTGGACACGGACTCTATCTAAACGAAGCTATTGCATCACTTCCACAGATTCAGCAATTTGATTTGGTAGATATTAGCGCAAGTTCATTAGCATTGGCGAAAGGCATTATCGCCAACAACAATATAAATTATTATCACAAAAATATTTTTGATTTTACCGAAAAGGACAGTTCGTATGATTTTATTACGATTGGCGAAGTTATCGAACATTTAGAAGACCCGTTAGCTATCCTCAAGAAGATTGCTAAACTGTTAAGTAAACAAGGAATTTGCTACATAACTGCTCCAATTAACGCGCCGATGATTGACCATATTTACCTTTTTAGCAATGAAACCGAAATCCGCGAACTTTTTGCGATGGCAGGTTTAGAAATTATCGAAGAAAAAATTGCCATCACAGATAATCATACTGCAGATTACGCCCAAAAATATAAAATTCCAATTATGTATGCGGCGTTTGTGAAGCCTCTTAATGTTTCTGCAAACCATTGACAATAAACGAATATCCTTCAATTTGGAAGGAAGGTTTTGAAATAGTGTAATTCGATTTTTTTTAGTCCGCTTGGACATTTTATCCGACAAACAATAAAATTATTAACAATGAATAAAACTGAAATTGACAGCAAATTAAAAAGTATTATCTCTGAAATTCTCGAAATTCCAATTGATAAAATTACCGATAATTTTGACCACAAAAATGTGGAACAATGGGACTCAATGAATCACATCAATTTAGTAGTTTCGGTTGAAGAAGAATTTGAAATAGAAATCGAAGAAGATAAAATATTGGATTTGATGTCATTCAAAGCATTGTCTGATTATGTTTTTGCAGAATTAGGCGACAACTAAATCAGCCAAAATATTGTAAATAAGTGAATAAAATCAGTCTAAATAATCTCTCGCAAGAAAAAAATCAATTCAAGTCTGCCAAGGATTTGACTCCTTTAAGCATCTTAATTCTTTCAAATGTGACAGTTGAACCGTCTGAAATTCCGCTCAGAAATGTTTTTTCCAAAGCTGGATTTGAGGTTAAAATTACATTTGGTAGTTACAATAACATTGTTCAAGATTCGCTAAATGCGGTAAAATATGATGTTACAATCGTTATTTGGGAATTGGCAAATGTCATCGAAGACCTGCTTTTCAAATATTTTACGTTTGACGAGGTTCAGAAAAATGAACTGATTCAAAAAGTTAAATCCGAAATTGATTTAGTATATTCAAATTTAGCAAAAGCCCCGCTCAGTTTTGTCACAAAATTTACTGCGACACATTTTTATAGCAAATCAGAAGCCTCGCACGCTTTTGATGAACTAACTTCCAGTTTGAACAAACATTTATCTGAGAAATTGCCGCTGTCAACGAATTTAATTGAGGTTAATGATATTTATGCGACACTTGGGATTGAAAATTGTCTTGATACGAGAATGTTCAATCTTTTCAAGTCGCTTTATACCACCCAATTTTACTACTATTTTGGACAAAAATTAGCCACCGTAGTTTCTCGAAACAAGGGCAAAGTAAAGAAAGTATTGATTTTAGATTGCGATAATACTTTGTGGAACGGCATCATCGGCGAAGATGGTTTTGACGGGATTGAAATGTCCTCAAACAGCAAAAAAGGGGTGAATTTTGCAAGAATCCAATATTTAATCAAAGGCTTAAAGCAACGCGGTGTTTTACTTTGCATTTGTAGCAAAAATAATTTTGATGATGTGCAAAATGTTCTGCAAAATCATACCGATATGTTGTTGTCTGCGGACGATTTTTTAATCAAGAAAGTAAATTGGCTGTCAAAAGCTGAAAATATCAAAGAAATTGCGTTAGAACTTAATGTAGGTTTGGACTCGTTTGTGTTTGTTGACGATTCGGATTTTGAGGTGAATTTGATCAAAGAACAATTACCCGAAGTTAAAGTTTATCAAGTTCCCAAAAAACTGCATTTATATCCCGAATTATTTATCGAAATTCTCAACGATTTTTATAATCCAACTTTAACCAAAGAAGATTTCACGAAAACAGAATCTTATCAACAAGAATTTAAACGAAATGAGCTAAAATCTGTGTTTGCAAATCAAGGCGAATATTTAGCATCCTTGGGGCTTGAACTTGTCTGTAAATGCGACAGTTTAGTGGACATCGAAAGAATTTCGCAGATGACGCAAAAAACGAATCAGTTTAATTTTACGACTAAGCGATATTCTAATGCTGAGATTGAAAAATTTATCAAATCGGACGGATATTCCGTTTTATCATATACAGTTAGAGATAAATACGGCGATTATGGAATTACGGCTCTCGTCATTTTGAAGTATGAAGGAACGCAAGTCGAATTCGACACATTTTTGATGAGTTGCCGAATTATCGGGCGAGATATTGAGTTTGCGATAATTGATAACGTCTTTGAAAAGATAGATTCTGCTAAATTTGATAAACTGATTCTGCGGTTGATTCATACCAAAAAGAATATTGTGGTTAATGAGTTTGGCGAAAAATTTGGCTTTGAATTGGTCGAAGAAAATGAGGCTCACAAAGTTTATACTAAGCAAACAAAGGATTATCAGCCATTTGACTTAAAATATATCAGTCAACAAAGTTTAAGCTAAAAATGAAAAAAGCACTTTTACATTTTATTTATGATGGCATCTTATCCCGAAATATAGTTCTCCCGTTTGCTAAAAATAATCGGTTCGTTTTTCTTTTGCACGATGTTTCCACGAAAGAAAATTTACATCATCATCCGGTTTATTCGACTGAAATCGAGGTTTTTCAACGGATGATTTTATGGATGCAGAAACATTTTAAGTTAGTTTCGCTTGACGATATTACAGACGAAAACTGCACCAACGATTATTCCCAAAATTTAGCAACAATCGTTTTTGATGATGGTTTTTACAGTCTCAAAGACAATGTTTTCCCTCTGTTATCGCAACGAAATATTCCATTTGCCATTTTTGCCAATCAAACTGCGATTCAAGAAAATTGGCTCTGGTGCAGCAATTTAATGATGGCGTTAAATTCAAATGATGCCGAATATTTGCAGAAAATTTATCATCATTTTATTACGGATGAATCGGTTAGTTTTGCAGATTTCACAAAAGACCCAACAACTTGTTTAATTGATAGAAAGTTGTTAAATGATGATTATGCTATCTTTAATAATGAGAAATTTACAAAACATAAAGTTTATCTTGATGAATCGGACATTAAACAACTTAGTGCTGACGGCGTAAAAATCGGGAATCATACCAAAAATCACAAACAATTATCAACCTGTTCTGAAACAGTTATTTTCGACGAAATTGTCAATAATAAAAAGTATCTGCAAAATTTATTAAATGAAGAAATTGAACATTTTGCGATTCCTTTTGGGTTTCATACAACTTATAACGAATATGCGCTAAATCTTGCCCAAAAGGAACATAAATTTGTCTATGATACTGAAAAAAACAGGCTCAAACAGACTGATAAATTGTTGAATAGAATAGGTTTGCAAAGTGAGAGCAACTCAAAATTGTTTTCGTATGTAAATTATCCGATTGTCAGAAATATGTAGTTTAGATGGCGAAAACTGAAGCAGAAATCGAAATAAAAAAAATTACGAACAGCGGTGACAATTCCCGCTTTTCTGAGCTATTCCGAAAATGCTTTAGAAACGACAAATCTGCTGATTATTTTAAGTGGAAATATTTTGATAATCCGGCGGGAAATATTGTTGGCTACGAAGTTGTTGCAAAAGGAAAAACTGTTGGTTCATTTGGAGTTACTCCGGAATATTATTATCTGAACGGCGAAAAAACGAAAGTGTTTTTGTGTGCAGAAGCGATGGTTGCGCCGCGTTTTTGGGGAAAAAAATTGTTCGAGCAAATGGTCATAAAAGTTCAAGCAGATGCGCTCAGCGAAGAAAATACTTTTATAATTGGCTTTCCAAACAAATTATCGTATGTTGAAATGACTAATAATTTGGGTTGGCAAACATTAGAAAAAGATTGTCAATATTCATTCGTTTTACGCCAATATTTCCAAATTCGACATCCATTTTTGTCTAATTCAAAACTAAAAATCAGTAATTTGACAAAGATTGACGGAGAATTAAAAAACTATCTGAAACTGTCAGCCCCAACCGCCAAAATTTCAAAGATTTTTGACGCAGATGTTTTTCAATGGAAAATATTTAATAGCCAAAACCACGAATACAAAGTGATTGGGATTACAAATGATAACGAACTTTTAGGAATTTGTGTTTATCGCAGAGATACCGAAAAGACTTGTGAAATCAGCTACTTACATTTTTTAGAAGCCAAAAACTATAAAAAGTATTTACCGCTTTTTATTAAACATATTTTCGCCGAATCGCCTATTCGCTATATTCATACTTGGAAATCATCGAAAGGCGTTTTGGCAGATGCTTACAAAGTCGCGGGTTTTATGACAAATATTTTTTCAAAAGGACCGTTTAGAGATACTTTTCCGATTATCGTTTATGGAAAAGAAATTAATTCGGCGGTAGATATGACAGATTTTGATAATTATGAGATACAACCGATTTTGTTAGATTATTAAAAGCACTACAATCAAAGACTTATGGATTATTCATTACAAGGAAAAAGAGTTTTAGTCACCGGCGCAGGTGGCTTTGTCGGCAGTAATTTTCTGCCGTTGTTGGAGCAAAAAGAGTGCGAGATTATCGCCGTTTCACGCAAAGATTACAATTTGCTCGAACAATCGGAAGTGCGTCGGATGTTTGCCGAAATTAAACCTGAAGTTGTTTTCCATTTTGGAGCATTAAGTGGCGGAAAAGAATTGTTGCAATCGGATGAGAGCCGAAATTCTCCGCCACGCATCGTGAATATCAGCAACGATAAAATAAAAAAGTTTGCCGAGTTGCCGAAAACGCAGGAAAGCGTTACGACATTTATCAAAAATTGGGATTTATAAACCCATGTTACGCAATATTGGGTTTTAGCCCGTAAAAACTGGTGGTAGCATAAAGCCTCGTGCGTGAGCGCGGGGTTGGTTTGAAAAAGATATTTGAGCTATCGAAGAAAATTATTTATGACAACCAGAGTTAGATTTGCACCCAGCCCAACCGGGTATTTACACATCGGCGCGACTCGTTCTGCGCTTTACAATTATTTTTATGCCCGCAAAATGGGCGGAAAGTTTCTTTTGCGGATTGAGGATACTGATTTGCAGCGTTCGACCGAAGAATCAACGCGCTCAATTTTGGACGGTCTGGCGTGGCTTGGTCTTGCGCCGGATGAAAAAATCGTCTATCAATCCGCCAATGCGGACAAACATCGAGCCGCCGCTTTGAAATTATTAGAAGAAGGCAACGCATATCGTGATTTTACGCCGAAAGAAGATCCGGACAGTAAGAACCGCAAACAAGCCATTGTCGAAAAAGCCCGTCAGCAAGGTGCGGACAAAAATTTGCGGGACAATCCATATCGAAATTTATCGAAAGAGGAATCGGACAAACGCGCCGAAGCAGGGGAACCTTTTGCTATTCGTCTGAAAGTTGCCGAAACTGGCAAAACCTCTTTTGAAGATGCGGTTTACGGGCTAAACGAACGCAATTACAGCGAAACGGAAGACCTTGTTTTGCTTCGTTCGGACGGATCGCCGCTTTATAATTTGGCGGTCGTAGTTGACGATATTGAAATGAAAATTTCTCACGTTATACGCGGGCAAGACCACATTAACAACACGCATAAACAGATTTTGATTTATGAAGCATTAGGCGAAAAAGTTCCTGAATTTGCTCATCTTCCGCTGATTCTCGCCCCCGGCGGAAAAAAGTTATCAAAACGGATTCACGGCGAAATCGTTTCGATGACGACTTACCGAGACGCGGGTTTTCTTGCCGCCGCGTTTCGCAATTTCCTTGCGCTACTAGGCTGGTCGCCGAAAGATGAACAGGAAATTCTAACGCTCAACGAACTCATCGAAAAATTTTGCCTTGAAGACGTTCATCACAATAACGCGATTTTCAACTTTGATGCCAACGATCCAAAGCATTGGACGGACGACAAAGCGATTTGGATGAACGCCGAATACATCCGCACAATGCCGCTCGAAGATTTATTGCCATTGGTCAAACCCGAATTGCAAACAAACAAACTTTGGCGCGAAGAATATGACGAAGACGAAAAAGAATGGTTTGAATCTACAATAAATCTGATTCGCCAACGATTTTTCACACTCAAAGACTTTTCCGCGCAAGGTCGTGCATTTTTCAGCGAAGATTTTGATTTTGATTCAGCCGCAATTGAAAAAAATCTTGGCAAAGAGCCGAATCTGAAAACGTGGCTACCCGAATTAGCCGATGTTTTGGAAAATGTCGAAGATTTCACACACGACAGTTTGCAGGAAGTCGTCAAAGAATTTTGCGAATCCAAAGGCACAAAACTTGGCGTTCTACTCAACGGCGCGCGAGTTTTATTGACCGGACAAGGCGTTGGACCTTCGATGTTGGCGATTTTTGAAACGCTTGGGAAAGATAAAAGTGTGATGCGTTTGAAGAGTCAGATTGTTTGGAATTTGTAAATGATTGCCATCGAAACAGAAAATTTAACCAAGATTTATGACGAAAAAACTGTTGTCAACAATCTCAATCTTTCTGTCAAAACAGGCGAAATTTTCACGCTTTTGGGCGCAAACGGTTCAGGCAAATCTACGACGGTTAAAATGTTGACGGGTTTGCTCAAACCAACCAGCGGAACTGCCAAAATTCTTGATTCTCCTGTCAATCACGAAAATATTGAGTTAAAAAAGAAAATCGGCGTTTTACCCGAAAGCCTTGCACTTTTTGAAGGTCTTTCGATTTGGGAACATATTTTGTTGATTGGTGAAATTTATGGTTTGAGCAAAGATGACTCTGCTTTTCGGGGCGAGCAACTGTTGAAACATTTGGACTTATGGGAAGATCGATTTACCCGCATCGAACAATGTTCGTTTGGAATGAAGAAAAAATGTTCGCTCGCACTCGCGCTGATCCATAATCCGCAAGTTGTTTTTTTAGATGAACCGTTTGAAGGAATTGACCCGACTTCTTCGCGCAATATCAAAGAGGCGATTCTGTTTGCTGCGGATAAAAACTGCACGTTTTTTATCACCTCGCATAGTTTGGAAATAATGGAGCAAATCATTGATTCTTTTGCGATAATCTCTCGTGGCGAAATCGTTTATCAAGCGACAATGGAAAAGTTGAAAGCCGAAAATAAAGATTTGGCGACGATTTATTTTGAGTATGTCAAAAACGATATGACGGGGGAACTCGAATGGCTGGGGCAATAAAACTCCTTCATTTTCAACTACTTGCGTATTGGCGCAAATCATTTTCAATGCGCGGCAGTTACGATAGACTTTCGCTTATTTTGGTGCTGATAATTTTACTCGCTGGCTATCGTTTCGTTTTATTGCTCAATCAAACCGCCAAATCGCTTTCAGAAGGCAAAACGGGAGACTTAAATTTGTTTTTGGCAATTACATTTTCAGCTTGGATCTTTCCCACATTTGAAAGTCAAAAATCTTCGGAAAAGTTATCAGATTTTGTTTATTTGCCATTGACGAAAAATCAATTTTCGCTCATTTGTTTAGCCAATGTTTTTCTTGTTCCAACTTCTATCATTGCGTTAATTGTTTCATTCTCAATAATTTATCCACTCGCTTTTTCGCCAAACTTTGCAGTTAGCGCGGTTGGACTTTTCTTTTATTCGTTGTTTGCCGTTTTTTCATTAACGCTTTTTGTTCGATTATTGAAACTCAGATTTTTTCGTGTTTTAATATTTTTGACTGTGATATTTTGGGCGATTTTCGGCAAAGAAATTAATATCAACTCACGATTTCTACCGCACAATCTTTTTGCTCAAATTGTGTCGGGTGAAGTTTCAAATATTTTATGGCTCATAATTTTTGCGCTGACCGCATTTTTTCTCGCGTTTGTGGCGATTCGACAAACAATTTCGGTTTCGGCAAAAACAAATCGAAGAATAACTCCAAATTTCCTCTCAAAAATAAACTTGCCAATAAAATTTGGCGAGATGATAAAAAAAGATTTTTTTGCTTCTTGGAAAACATTCGACTCTTACATTGCACTTTTGATTTCAATAATTTACGTCATTGTTTTATTTTCGGCAGACGTTTCGATTTTTAGTTTTAGCGTAGTAATTTTTCTGGTCGTAATGATGTGCAGTAGCTTGGCGTTTAATATTTTTGGGTTGGAAAATTTGACGAGTTTTCAACGACTTTCGCTGTTGCCGATTCAGCCTAAAGATTTGTTTATTGCTAAAAACAAAGCGTTTGGGTTGCTCATTCTCTCACAAACACTTTTTTTATTTCCGCTGATTCTTTACAAATTCGGAGCAGTTTATTTGTTAATTGCAATCTTGAAAACCATTACAATTACCTTGTTTTATATGGCTTGGGGCAATAGCCTTTCGGTCAGATTTCCCTTTAAGATGAATTTTTACGAAGTTTCTTTCGACGGTTCGATTCAAGATATGTTGACGGCAGTTTTCGTGATAGGTTTGATTACACTTGCACCTGATTTTTTCTTGATGCAAAATACGTTGGTTATTTTGTTGATAAATATTGCTTTAACGATTTTGAGCTATGCAATTTACCAAGTTTCTTTGCGCCGGATTTCGGGTAAATTATCGGATGAGTGGGAAAATATTGCATTTAAACTTTCGTAATTGTAACAAAAAAAGGACTTTTCCGAATTTATCGTTTGTAAACTGCAAAAATTTTGTGTGAAGACAGAGAACTCCCAATTTTTTTTAAGGTTTGGGCGGTAGCGATTTAACCCATTTCAAATGATTCAGGACATTTTTGCCCTCAGTTTTGTCGTAATTAAATCCAAAGTGTTTAGCTGACCAATAATTTTGAAATAACGGCGATGGAAGTCGCGCTTTTATACAAACATGGTTGGAAAATCGAACTGTTTTTCAAATGGATCAAGCAACATTTGAAAATCAAAAGTTTTTGGGGCGAAAGCGAAAACGCAGTCAAAACGCAAATTTGGATAGTCATTTGCACCTATTTAATGGTGGCGATTGCCAAGCAACGTCCAACTGAAAATAGAGCGAAATCTCTACGAAATGTTACAAATAATTTCAGTTTCAATTTTTGACAAAACCCAATTAAATCAACTACTTAACGAATGTCAATTACAAAAACCGACAGTTGAGTATTCTAAACAGTTGAATCTATTAGATTTATAACCGGACACTAATGACTTTTTGGTTTTAATTTTAGCGTTTTTAGCGTGTTTCGCGGGCAGATTTCTTATTTCAAATAATCTCTAAAGTTTAAGGTTCAAAATAATTTGTCACAAAACTTCTGCTTGCGGTGTTTTCATAATGTAAATCAAATCCAACCCTTCGGAGTTAATTATGAAAAACATCAAACTGGCAATTTTTACCCTACTTTTACTTTCGTTTGTCGTCTGTCTGCCCCCGTCTCAATCCGCCCAATCCGTCATGACCGGAACGTGGAAAGCCAATAATAATTACTATGAATCGAAACACAAAGATAAAGATGATGACGATGATGACGACAAAAAGGTAATTGATAAAGATAAAGAAATATATCTGAATTTTCGGCGTGAACGTGCAAACGGTAACTGGATAAATGGTTCGAGATATGAATTCAGCGAAATTCAAGGTTTAACCAAAGAGCAGGTCAATGGCTCAAATGTTTCGGTTAAATTTCAAATCGTGCGCGAAGCCGGAACGATTGAATGTGAAGGAACATTTAACAACGCCCAAGGTTCGGGAACTTGGCGTTTTACCGCAAATAAAAGTTTTTCCGAGGCGATGCAAAGTCGCGGATTTAATTTTAGTGACGAAAAACTTCTTTCCGCCGCCATGTTGAATCTAACCGTGGCATTTGTTGACGATATTCGTTCGGCAGGCTTCAAAAATTTGGACACCGAAGACCTTTTTAAAGCTAAAATTTTCAAGATTGATTCGGCGTTTATGAAAGAAATGGCGGCAACCGGATTTCCAAATCTTGATATGGAAGATTTGGTCAAGGCTCGAATTTTTAAGATTGATGCCAAATTTGTCAAAGAAGTCGCAGGGATGGGGTTTGCCAAAGATTCGCTCGAAGATTTGGTCAAACTCCGCATTTTCAAAATCTCGCCCGAATATTTGCGCGAGATGAAGGCAATGGGTTTTAGCAATTTAACTGCCGAAGAAGCCACCAAACTCCGCATTTTCAAAGTTACCCCCGAATTTGTGCGAGATATGAAGGCAGAAGGTTTGACGAATTTGACGGTTGAACAAGCCACCAAATTGCAAATCTTCAAAGTCACGCCGGAATTTATTAAATCAGTGAAAGCGGAAGGTTTAACCAATCTTTCGGTCGAAGAATTGGTTAAACTCAAAATTTTCAAAGTTGACGCTGAATTTATTCGTCGAGCTAAAACTCAACGAAATAACAGCTTAGACGTTGAAGAACTCGTGAATATGAAAATTCACGGGCGAGTTAGATAAAGATAATTTCAGACCTAAAAACTTGATGAGAGGAGAGCCGACGCTTTCCTCTCTTTTTTTATTGTTTCTTCATAATATATTTGCTTGACAAAAATTTATTATGTTCGTAGTATGATGACAGTCTTATAGTTTGTAAGATAGTGTGAATACGGATGAATAACCAAGATTTTCCAAAATTATCAAACAAAGAATTTATCATTTTGCAGATGCTGATTGAAAATGATGAAATGTTTGGCTTGGAAATGGTTGAAGCATCTGAAGGCGAACTCAAACGCGGAACGATTTACGTTACTCTGCAAAGAATGGGTGAAAAAGGTTTGGTTGAATCCCGCCAAGAACCGCGCCCCGAAGGGGAAATCGGCATTGCACGCCGAATTTATAAAGCCAGCGGACTTGGTGTAAGAGTCTTCAAAGCACAACAATTAGCGTTAAAATATCTCAGTTTAGGTTGGGAGAATTGAAATGGAAGAAAGAAAAATAAGTGAGAACAATTCAGATAACCCAAGCACTTTCAAGCGTTACATAAACTCTTTGCGTAATGCTCCGCCAAAAGTGACTTTATTGCATTTAATTTTTGTCACGCTAAGTAGTCGTTCCTTAAAAATACAATTAGATTTGACAGGTTTAGAACAAGGTTTGACTTTCTTTGAATTTATCTACTCTCAAATCGCCTCTAACCGCATTAGTTCGATGATGACCTGTTTGAGCCACCATATTTTGACTATTTTGATGACTAAAATTAGTCGCTCCAGTTTTTTCCTCATCCAACTCTTGAAGTTGAACGCACTTCCTGCCAGAATCGCATTGATTTGGTCTCCGACTTCTCCTTTCAGATAATTTCGATCCATTCCAAAGTCTGTTTTGGTGTGTCCGATGATTGGTTCTATCGCCGCCCTTCTCCGAAAACTCTTTCTCAACTTCGTTTTTTCGCTCTCCGATTTTCCGACTCCATTGCTTGGCGCAATTACTTCTGTTTCTCCGATTTGCTGACTTTTGAAACCTCGATTTGTGTAGGCTCTTTTCGCTCTCTCGCCCGTTATCCGCTCTTGTTGTTCTAACACTTTTTCTAAGGTTTTGTTATCGTTTGGATTCCCTTTGAAACTGACCACCCCTTTGATGAGATTCGATTTTTGCCCGGTCACAAATGCTACTTTGCTCCCAAACTCATACTTTTTCCCCGCTTTTCCTTTGGCAATACATCCCACTTCTGGCGCGTGCAACGAATATATTTTGTCCTTATCATTCTGCTTTTGTTTCAATACTTTACTGCAAATATCTAACTTCTCCCGATGTTTTTCCAGCCCTTTTTCACTCAACTTTCTTTCCAATTCTCGCACCAATCTGCCCGCTATAGTCTTTAGTTTCCGCTTCGCTTTTTTTCTTGTTCCTGCCATTTTCTGACTGCTTGAATTCGCCTCTTTCAATAATTCCTGACTCACAAATTTGTAACTTTGCCGCACTTCGACCTCTTCTTTTTCCGCCATTCGTCCACATTCTTCAATTACATCTATTGCCAATTTAGTCTCGGTCGGAAAGGTAATATTCTTTTCTTGGGTGGTCGTATCTACTGACACATCTTCATTTAACGCATCTTCTCCGTGAATTTGAAGACTCGCCGCCAAAATCTGTTCCACTCCTTGAACTCCAATCCGATGCCGAAAATGCACCAAATCCGATGGGTTGCAAGGAAACTCCCATTGGAAAATAGTGAAACCACAAAAATATTGAAAATACGGATTCGAGACCCATTCTGCCATCACCGATTCATCCGATAAATTGTAAAGTTGTTTCAAAATCAACAACCCAACCATCAACCGAATGGGTTTGGCGGGAGAGCCGATTTTGGCATATAGCGGAGCAAAATTAAGCTCAAACCGCTGCCAGTCAAGTTCGTCTGCCAACCAACAAAGTTGATGACGAGGATTGATAAGCTCCATTAAATTCGGCAAAAATAAATGCCGCTGCTGTTGATTCTCAGAATGACCAATCATAATAAAATTTGCCGGAAAAAAGCCTAAAGTAAAGAAAAACTTGCAAATAATTATATCAAATATCTACTCTAAAATATAGTAAATAATACTATTTAACTGCTTTTTAAGGGACGACTAATTAACCTGATTGTGATAAGCGTTGTTTTGGTTTGGCAAGTTTGGTGGATAGGTAACTACTTCTTCTTGCTACAAATTTCGCTTAACATTTTATTGGTATTAGTTGCATTTGTTCAAATTCAAAATAAACTAAAAAGCATCACCGACCTTGACCTCAAAATCCTCAAATTTAGCCAAAAGTTTTACAGTGCAGAAACCACGAAACTTTGTTTCGAGCCGATAATTGCTGATTGGAAAATGGAATATTCCGCAACTGTCGCACAAAACTTGAATTGGCAAGCGCGTTGGGTTTCGGTTCGCTACACTTACGCTTTCCTTTCAGCGATGTTTCAGCAAAGTTGGATAGGAAGTTTGCTTGAGTTTATTCAGAAAATCTTTAAATGAATTTGCTCATTTTTTCCTAACATATTTGAAATCAAAAGTTACCGTCTTTGTTTTGCCGTTGTCGGTTGAAGATTCGCCAACTTGTCGAAAGGTGTCATCGTCAATTTTGGTAAAAGTCAGATAATTGATGGTCTTCGCGCCGTTGATTACACTTTCGCTTTCAAATCTCATTGCGCCGTCTTTGAAACTTCCGGTAAAAAAGGTCGGTTGTCCGTTTGCGCCAATCCAATTTTGATACCATTTGCCGGTATTTTTGTCGTAATAATTGATACTTTTTCCATCACCGCCAAGCGTGCTAGTCCAATTTTCCAATAGACCGCAACCGTTTGCAAACATTTGGATTACGTTATCACCAGCCTTTTGCCCTTGCGTGGTAAAGGCTTCCCAAGTGCCAATCCAAAAGTCAAATTGACGCGATTCGGGTTGATACATACAAGGCTTTGTTTTACGGTCAAGTGTTTCAACTATCTTCGGAAAACGTGCATCATTGCGAATATTGTTCAAATCCTCATCCGTTTGCAGATTAACCCCAAAGATTCCGCCGGTAATGGATTTTTCCAGCCATTCAAACGCTTTGTCAGTTTGTTTCAGACGCGAATAGGCGCAAGCTAGGTTATACATTGCAGTTGGATTATTAGAAATTGGAATATTTTTTTCGTAGGCTGTAACAGCTTTTTCATATTGCTTTAATTGGTGATACGAAGTTCCAAGTAGAAGCCAAGCGCGTCCGTTTTGTGGTGAAGTTTTAGTTATTTCTTCTAATGCGGTGACAGCTTCTGTCCATTTTTGCGCTCTGACTAATTGATTTGCCGCTTGCATTTGTGGGGATGGTTGTTGGGCAAAAATATTTCCAACTAAAATTATTGCAATTATTGTTGCTAAAATTATTTTTTTCTTCATTTTATTTCTCCTAAATTATTACAGACTATGGTTTTGTAGTTGCTGTTGGGGTAGGACTTGGCGGTGGTAAATTTAACGCTGGAGTCGTTTGTCCACGATGACAAGTCGTGCAGTTTATCGTCGCTCTTTCGCTGATGTTTTTGATATTTTTCAACATTTGCGTATTGATATTGGCTTGCATCGTCCACATCTCGCGGGCAATTTGTTTTTTGGTTTTGTCTTCGTTTGCCCAATCTTCGGGAGTGTGACAATGGGTGCAAGTCACGCCAAGTGAGCGCGAAAAACCCATTTGCATAATGCCCAAAACTTGGGCGGCAGGTCTTCCTTTTAAGATTTGGATGTTTTTGAAAACTGTTTCGGCTGGCTCTTTTTCTTTGCCCTTAATTTGCTCACGCAATTTGGCAAGTGCTGCCGCTTGGTCAAAATCATCATCCATATTTGCCGTTAACTCTTCGGCATTTACTTTGGGTTCAAAATTTGGACGGGCAAAAAAGATTGCTGTCAAAAAACATCCAAACACGAAGATTACAACTAACGAAATTATTCTTTGTTGGTTTTTCATAACGCTTCCAATTATGTCTAAAGAGCGTTTGAATGTCTTGAAAATAGTTTGAAAGTTTCTTGAAATATTTTTGAAAAGGCGTTTTTAATGCCCCTTCAATCTCCGCAAAGCCTCTATCGAACTCTGATAATTGGGATTTATCTGCAAAGCCCTTTCATATGCCTTGATTGCTTCATCACGATTTCCCGCGTTAGCGTAACCGTCACCTAAACTGTCATGAACATTTGCCGAATTCGGATAGGCTTCGACATTTAGTTTGAAAACCTCAATTGCATCCTTAAATCTTTGCACTTGCAACAAGCGATAGCCGAGCGCGTTGGTATCCGTTTCTGTGTTGATGAATTGATTTTTCGGATTGTTTTTGAAGTCTTGATACTTTTTGATAAAAGCCGAAATGTCCGAATTATTAGTGGCTTCGGCGGTCAAATCTTTGAACGTGCTCCCTGGAATAAAATTGATAATCGCCTGAAACGCGGGGTCAACATTGTTTTGAAAATCGGCGGCAGTTAATGGCGCAAAAATTTCGGGCGCAGTCCAAATCCGTCGATCGGTTGGATCGGTTTGATGCCAAAGAGTCGAAACTCTGAACGGCATTTTGCTATTTGGGAGCGTCATAATTATTGGATCGCCGTAAAGATTTGGACTGCTGCCCGTAGGTTCACCGACAAAAATTGCGTTGGTGTATTTTTCAAGCTCATTGACCAAATATTGGGCGGCGGAAAAAGTTCGGCGACCAATAATAACAAAGAGTTTTCCGCGCTCATTAAATTTCGCTTTTATCAGCCCAATGATAATCGGTTTATTGAGAAGCAGATTACCGCCTGTGTTATCGCGCAAGTCTAAAACAAATTTATCAACAGGGTTATTATCAGCAAATTCAAAGACTTTTTTGCTAAATGTAGCAATTGATTCTTCGGGTTTATTTAATGTTCGATTGAAATGGACGTAAAGAATCTTGCTCTCATTAACATACTCTGACCAAAAATGACTCTCAGAATTTTTCAGATACAAAGGCTTTGGATTAGTAGATTTATCGTAGGCATAAACGAATTTGCCGCCGCTAAGAAAACTCGTCATATCTTGGATTGCTTTGATTTCCATAGTTTTTTGCTGTCCATCTTTTTCAATTGTAAGGGAAACCTTTTCACTACTTTCAGCAATTTTTAACCCTTGCAGAACTTTCGGACAAATAAGCAAAAAAGCAGCCATCCCGTTTCTCGACTGTTCATTTCCATTATCGCCCCAAGATAAATCTCGCACTCTTTGCAAAACCTCTGCAATCGGGACATTGCCAATTTTGACAACTTTCCCACCCGCAATTTCGCCATATTCAGCCGCCGCAAATTGCACATACAAACCATCTCGATAGTTTTCAAAACGAAGCGGATAAGTTCCTGATGCGCTCAAACTTTGCTCGTTAATTGAAGTATGACCATCGCCAACCATCGCAATTAGCTTCAAAAACCCAACAAATGTCTGCTCGTTGGTCAGATTTGGAATATCTGCATTTAACGATTTAACGGCACTTTCAAACTTATTTTGCGTCATCGTGTGAAAAGCATTTTTATGTCGTTTCGGTAATTCTTCGGCAAAATAACGCAAGTCCGTCCGCCATTGTTCTGGCGTTAGATCGAAATTGATTGTGTTTGCGGTAGCACCGTGTTGGGCAAAAGAAACATGCACCAACAATAAAATCAGTAAAATAATTTTGTTCATTTAATTGCTCCTTGTTTTGATAAATTGTCCTTGTTTGTAACGAAATTGAATCTTTTTGATATTAGAAAAATCTTCGATTGGATTGCCTTTTAAGGCGATAAAATTTGCCTCGTAGCCGTCTTTCAAAAAGCCGATTTTTCGAGTCGGGAAAATTGTTTGTGGCGTGTTTTCCGTCCAAATTTTGATTAGTGTCAGATTGTCGAAAACTTTCAGGCGATAAATATTTTCGGCTTCTTCAACCACGCCCGTCGGCATATTGTCTGTTCCAAGTGCGATTTTTACGCCTGATTTGTGCAACAGTTTCAAATTATCGCGGTGAATTTCGTCCAGATTTTGAATGCCGCTTGTATCACGATGACTGAGCGTAGTTGTCACTACAAAGATTTTTTTCTTGGCGCAAAGTTTGGCATCTGCTTCGCGGATTCGTTCCAATGGAAGATGCGAAATTTCATCAACTCCGGCGACAACGGCATTATGAAAATCTTCGGCGGTGGTGATGTGAACCGAAGCCCGCAGATTGTCTTGATGAGCTTTTGTAACGATTTTTGGCAACAGCTTTGGATTCAAACCTTTTTTGCCAAAATATTTCGTATCATTTTTGCGGAGATCATATTCTTCCGAATGTTCGAGATAAGTTTTGATAAAAGCTGGCTTGCCGTTTTTAATCAACTGCCACTTTTCCGCCAAATCATTTTCGTTGTCAATGATGAAATAAGCCTGATTCGGCACTTCTGCTAACGTAAAATTCGGAATCGCATTATTTTTCGCCAAATATTCATAAATCTGAATCGGATGCCCGCCCGTTGCCGTTAGACCACCGTTGGCAAAAATCACATCAAGGCTATTTGGCAGATTGATAAACGGACGCACCCGCACCGTAAAACGCGGCAAACTGTTAAGATTTTTCGCGTAAAACACGCCCTTGCTCAGATAATTGTTAATCTGTTCTTGAAAATTCATCACGTCCCAAAACTCGTGCGTGTGCGCCTCGGCAAATGGCGGAATGACGTAACTATTTTGTAAATCAACGGTTGCATCAATTTTGCCCCTTGACTTAAAACTTAAAATGCCATTGATTGAATAAACCGTTTTGGCTTGAAAAGTTTTTCCATCAAACCAATGCCCATTGATAAAACGCAGATTTTCTGCCCGAATTTGTTGGGTTAGAAAAACTACGCAGATGAATAAAACGATAATTTTAATTTTCATAATTTTTTCAATCCACGAAGGGACACGAAGTTTTCACGAAGGGAATAAACTTCTTTTCAACAAATATCTTTGTGTGTTCTTCGTGAATCTTCGTGGATGTCATTTGGTCAGCATAACGCAGTTTTGGCGCGATTAGTTTTAAGGAAAATGTAATGTTTTTCTGAGGTTGGCGATTTCCTGTAAATTTTGTGGCAGAATTAGTCGGAACGAGACTCTGCTCAGAATCGTAAGAATTAAAAACAAGAAGGAGTTGCCCGCGAAACACGCTAAATACCCGAAAAAGAGCCAGGAAAATCAATACATTCTTTTAGTCAAATCTTTCGTTTTTTCGCGTCTTTTCGCGTCTTTTCGCGGGCAAATAAAAATATGAACTTTGAAATTGATTTACACGAAGGATTTTTTTTAGAAGAATGGTTTGTCGAACCGCAACTTGGGCGCATCTCGAAAGATGAAAAGATTGTTCCGCTTGAGCCGAAAATTATGGAAGTGTTGGTTTGTTTGGCGGAAAATCAAGGCAAAACGGTAAAAAAGGAGCAGTTTTTTAACTTGGTTTGGGCGGATGTCAACGTCACCGAACACGTTCTGGCGCGGGCGATTTCCGAATTGCGGCGTTTTTTCAAAGACAATCCGCAGAATCCGCGTTTTATCCAAACCGTTCCCAAAATCGGTTATCGCCTGATAATGCCAATTTCAATTGAATCTTTTCAAACCCAAGCCCCACCACCAACCTGGAAGACTCCGCCAACTATACCAATTCAGCCGTCTCTGGCTGTTGCCAATCCAAATTATCTTTTGTTTTTGGGCGGTGGAATTCTAACAGCGGCTGTGTTTTTGACAATTTTGATTTTGGTTTTAACTTCATCGCACCGAATTTCGCATTGGCATTAGAAACCAAATTTACAGCAGTAACTGATTAAACCTGCTTAGTTTTTAAGACTCTTGAAGAGTCGTCAAAGATTGAGAATACAGCGTTTAGATTTTATGTTGTCCAACTCGCTTCAAATAAACCAGCTGCTTCACCTACAGGCTTTTTGGACACCTGTTCTATCATTCATTTGATTGAAGTAATTTGTAGATTGGCAAATGCGCCATCCGAATTATCGCCAACCCAAAGCCTAATTTCCCCCTCTCGACTTTGGGTTATTTGTTTGGTCATATAATTACTTTTGTTCAGAGTTACGCCTTAAGGCGTGAAATTCGTTGACTTCACTTAGCTATGGGTCAAACCATTGGAGTTGAATCAGGCATAAATGCGTAACTCTGAACTCACTTTACCGAATTGCGTATAAAAATCCATCAGTGCTACCAAAATAAATTTCCCCTTGGTCAACTACCGGCGAAGACATAATTGAGCCAACCGAAAATCGTTTATACATCGAAACATACATATCTTCAAAATCATTAAACATTGGAGCAAAACTGGCAGTATTCCAAGTTCCATCAGGATTTAAGACCTTCAAAACATCTTTTTTTGAGGCTTCTGTTTGAAACTCCCAGACGAGTTTGCCTGATTTTGCATCGAGCGAATATAATCGCCCGTTAAAACCGCCGATATACGCCAAATCACCTGCAAGAATTGGAGAAGACACGCCCCAAGTTTTTGGTTCATCAAAAGTAAATTTCAGTCGACCTGATTTAGCATCGAGCGCGTAAAATTTACTGGCAACCACATAAACCAAGCCATCGCGGACAGTTGGTGTTGCACTCGACCAAGTTCCACCGAAATAATAATCCCACTTTTTACGCCCGTTGGCGGCATCAATCGCATAAAGATGCGAATCCCGACAACCAACATAAATCGTGCCATCAACTACTATCGGTGACGACTGAAAACCTATTTGATTGTAGTTAATCGGGTCTTCTCCGCCTTTGAATCGCCATTTTTCTGCGCCCGTTTCCGTATCCAACGCGTAGAGATTGCCGTCCCAACTACCGATATAAACCGTGTTATTAGCAATCGCGGGCGAAGCGTGAACCACATCTTTTGTTTCAAATTTCCATTGCAACAAACCAGTTTCAGCATTGAGGGCATAAACATTTCCATCACCGCTTCCAAAATAGACGCGACCGTTAAAAACTACGGGTGACGAAGTAAAAAAATCCCAAGTATCGGGAATCAGTTGTGGTCTGGGAGATTGTCCGTGAAGACCTTTCGCTTGGAAGCGTCTTTCAAATTCCATCTTAAACTGCCATTTTCGCGTTCCCGTTTCCGCATCTAAAGCGTAAAAAACGCCGTCAAAACTGCTGAAATAAACGATTCCGTTGGCGACCGCGGGCGAAGAATTAACTGGTCCTGTTGTTTTGAATTTCCATTTTTGCTGACCATCTTTTTGATTTACAGCATAAAGATTACTGTCCGAACTTCCGACAAAAATAACCCCGTTAGCAATGGCGGGCGAACTAAAAATTGCGCCTTCGGTTTTGAACTGCCATTTTACGCCCTTCAATTGTTTGGGTCCTGCTGATTCGTAAACTCCTATGCGGGCAATATTTCCGTGAAATGTCGTTTGCGAGATGGCACATTGGACGGCAAAAATTAAAGCTATCAGACAAACTGCTACTTGTTTCATAATGATTTCTCCAAAAAAAATAGTTAATCGCAAAATTGTAAATAGTTTTACGATTAACAATTCTTAATGAGATTCATTATCAGAGTCTTGAACGTTCTTGCTGTTTTTAAATGTATTCGCCCGGCGTAATTCCGATTACTCGTTTGAAATGACGATTGAGATGACTTTGGTCAGCAAAACCTGTCTGGAAAGCAACTTGGGCAATTTTCATTCCTTCGCGTAAAAACTTTTTGGCTTGTGAGAGGCGTAATTGCACCTGAAAAGCGTGTGGCGGTAATCCAAATTGCTCCGAAAAAACGCGATTAAAATGAAATGGACTCAAATTAGCAATACTCGCCAGTTTTTCTAACGAAACATTTTCAGCGTAATTGGCAGATAAATAATCGCAAGCCTGTTTAATTGCTTTTTGCTCTTTTTGATATGAGGGCAATGAAAGCCGGTTTTCAGCAAATTGGGTAATCAAAGCCATCAAGAAATTTTGCAGGCGAGTTTCTCTTTCCAGACTTGAAGCGGATTCTTCAAGCGATTGGTGCAGAGTAATAAATTGCTCAATCGTATTTTTATCAAAAACCATCGTTGAAGGAAAAAATGGTAGGGTTTTCTCTTTACGGTGAACTTGAGTAACGATTTTTTGCATCGCTGTAGTTTCCAAAAAGATTGTTCTAAAACTACAACCTTTACTCTCAAACGCGCGATTTGAATGGACTTCGCCTGGATGAACAATAAACAGACTGGCGGGCGGAGTCAGAAAATCTTTGCCACGATAGGTGAGGTCGCCTTGACCTTCCTCGATCAGACAAAACTGATATTCCTCGTGCCAATGTCGCGGGACAGGACGATTTACCGAAAAACCTCGTTGCAATTCAAGCTCGGTCAAATCAGACGGTTGCCAAATTTTGATTAAATTACGGCTCATAATTCAGATTGCAATTCTCTCAAATTATCCAACTTGCTTCAAACAGATTATTCGCCTCATCCACAGGCTTTTTGGCTAAATCCAAATAAGGTGTTGGTTGTTTTTCTTTAATCCGCGTGGTGATGTCCAATCCTCGTCCGCCTTGCCCGCCCGATTGAAACCCGTGAATATAATTGGCTTCGAGATTCACTAAATTTGTTTTGCCAACGCTCAAAATTTGGTCAGTTGTTTTTCTAACCGTGAATTTCTTACCGCTTGAAAAGTCTTTAGCTCCAATCATTTCATAATTTAGGATCCGGATTTCCCCTTCGAGTCCGAGCGTCACCACATTCCCGTAAGTGTGCGCGTGGGTGCGAATAACCGTGTTTGGCTCCATCCGCCAATGCAGAACGGTAAAAGGCGCATCAGGAGCTTCATTTACTCCGATAAAAGTTCCGGGTCCCACGCCTTGTCCGCTGTCGCGCATAGTTGGAATCGGAACATTTTCGAGTTGGACAGCAAACGAAGCTAAAGTCAATAAATACTTGCTTTGCCCAACTAGAGAAGTGTTTGTGATTAACTTTTTAGCAATCGGCACAACTTCTTGTAAAAATTGTTGGTAGGTCAAAGTTTCGTTTTGAAACTCAGCGGATTTAGCCGTTGAAACAAACGGCAAGCTGATTGCACCGATCGCCATTGTAACTGTTTTGATAAAAGAACGCCTTTCAATCAAAACGCCTTTTTCTACCTCAACCGTTTCGCCGATTGGTAAATTTTCGATTAAATTATCTTCCATATTTGTCTCCCAACTTATTTTTGTTGCTCGTGAGTAATGCTTTGTTTTATAACAGTCTAAATTGTCCGTCTTTAGATTTGACGTAAATGAAATGCCGTTTGTTCAACATATTTGCCGTTAATGCCAAAACTGCAAAAATATCCTAATTTTGTGACAAATATTCTTTGGTTTATTGTTGTCAGTTTTTTTTAGAATCTTCTGTCAAGAGTTGAATTTTAGGGTAATTAAATCATCAATCAACCCGCAGGCACTAAGATAAATTTCACTTTCTTGCTTTCGCAAAACGCCTTGAAATCCGCCATTTCTTTTTCAGAAGAACGAAGCGGTTCATCACCCAAAATTTCGCAAGATGGTCGCCATTCAATAATTGTCTCGGGCGGCAACTTTTCGATGAACTGTTTGAGGGCTTTAACACTTTTGAACCCAACACTGCCATTCAAGACAAAAATATACTCAATCGGCTTGGCATCCTCGAAAATATAAACCTGCTCCATCCGATATTTCGGCGGTTCATTTTCACTATTTTGAGCAGAAACAATTCCCATAGTCGAAACTACTCCAAACAATATTGCACATAAAAGTTTTTGATAAATCTTCATCTTTTTACACTCCCACCCTTTCACCAATAGGCAAATCTTTTGCTTGAATCTTCTTTCAATTAACTTCCCTTATCTTATTGCTTCGGGCTTGCCATTGGCGCGGGGCTTGGCGGCGGCAAGTCTGTCGCCGGAGTTGTTTTCCCACGATGACAGGTTGTGCAATTAATCACTGCTTTTTCATTGATATTTTTGATACCTTTCAACAGTTCTCCGTTTATTTTTGCTGACATCGCCGACATCTCACGGGTGATCTGTTTTTTAGTTTTATCCTCAGATTCCCATTTATCGGGCGTATGACAATAGGTGCAATTTACGCCGAGTGAGCGCGAATAACCAAATTCCATAATGGCTAAAACTTGCGCGGCAGGTCTTCCTTTTAAGATTTGAATATTTTTGAAAACTGTTTCGGCAGGCTCTTTTTCTCTGCCTTTGATTGCCTCACGCAATTTGGCGAGTGCAGCCGCTTGGTCAAAATCATCAACCATATTTAATGCCAATTCTTCAGCACTTACTTTGTTTTGGAAAATTGGACGAACGAAAAATGTTGCGGCTAAAAAACATCCGAACATTAAAATTATTATCAGCGAAATTATTCTTTTTTGATTCATATTTTTTTCTCCTCTTACTTTTTAAACAATTGGATAGTTAAGTTGGAGTTTCGAAGATACTTGCCCCGCTATTTTATTTCTGCATTGAGTTTAATGGCTTTTCCGGTTTATCGAACTTTATCATAGTAATCGGCACATTATGTTTGACCTTTTCAACTCTGTAAGCCGAACTAAAATCAGGTGCTGAGCGAATAACTGTGAACGGTATTTTAACGCCATCCACTTTTTTATAATCCATAATGTCAATTTGATCTTGTAAGTCTCCCAAGAGAGTTGCTGTTATCCACGTAACGCGCACTAGCAAACCTAAATTGACATCAAAATAAAGTTTTTCAGAACCCGCATTTGGTAGCTGACCTTCGACAACATAAGCCTCTTGTTGATTGATTTTTTCCTTGCCGAGTAATGTCAGATTTGAATATTGTTCTTTTAATTCCAACGGTGAAAAGAATGTGCCATCCCTTTTTAACCGATCCAATTTCGAGCCAGTAACATCGTGCAAACCCCGATTATCTTGGCTCCAACCGGTTGAGCCATTAAAGGCATTAAATGATGTCCATTCACCGGGTAGATCAAATGTTACCAAATATTTGTGAGGTGCTTCTTTGTAGATTCTGAGCGGAGCTTTCCATCCTTCCGATGAAAACATTGAGCCATTCATCACCCGTGTCTTTAATTTTTCATGGGCAGTTTTGCCTCCGGTAGCTGTCACAAAACGGTCAAAAATTTGCTCTACGGTAGGCTTTATTTCTATGCTAGAGATAGTTTTATTAGCTGTCGTCTCAGAAGATTTGGGTTCTTGTTTTTCTATAATTGGCGCAAAATTGAGCGGCGCGGATGGTTTGATTTGACCGCGATGACAAGTATTACAAGTAATTACATTCTGACCGCCAAAGTTTTTTTGATTGAGTTCACGCACCATTAAAATCATCCGACGCGCAGTTTCTTTGGTGGGATTATCATCCTTTTCAAAATCTTCAAAATTGACGTGACAATGATTACAGGAAACGCCAAGCGCACCTCGCATATAAAACATTGAATTGAATAATTTGGAAGCAGGAGTTCCCTTGAAAACCTTGATATTTTTATACTTTTCCTCCGCCAATATTTCTTGTTGAACTATATAATTTACAGCTAAAAATGTTTGATTGTTCTCAGCGAATATTTTTGAACCAATTTGATTTTCCATGGAAATAATCATTGCAAATCCAATCACAAGGCTAATAATAAATAATTTCAATCTGTTCTTAATCATTTGTCATTCATTTTAGATTGAGTTGTTTTTTCAAACTCTCGATCTTGGCTTTACGATTCGCTCGCTGAGTTTCCGACTGTTCTTCGGTCAGTGCATCAGCCTTTTGATAAGTTTCGAGCGCGGTTTTTTGTTGATTATCAGCTTCATATGCTTCGGCTAAACCATCTAACATTTCTAACGAAGGCGGATAGCTTTTCAAACCAATTTGATAAAGTGCGATGGCATCTTTGAACATTTTCAGCGTCTTAAATTGACCAGCAACTCCTGTAATTCGTCCTTGTGGAATTCTCACTTCGTAACCGAATTCTTTGGAAAGTGCGGCGTAATGATTCGTAACATCAGCGAGCGTCATTTTTTCCGTGTATGGAATCAAATAATCGGCATAGAGCGTCCGCAGACCAATGTAACTGCCAGGGAAAACTAGAGTTGAATGCGTTTCATCTTCCATTTCATAAAACTTAAACCTCACATTTTTCGGCGGATTCTTTTCCCAAAATGCCAAAAATTCGGTATTTTGCGTAAACCAAACTTCGCGCGGAATGCGGTCACGTCCCCAAAAGACACGAGATTTAGCCGTTGGATTCTGTTTGAAAAATTCTTTAACCTCTTTGACCACCGCGCCGTTATCCCAAAAAACGCTGGCATCCAAAATCAGATAAGACTGAAAAAGTTGTGGTCTGCTCGCCAAAGAATGCCACGCAAAAATACCGCCCAGCGAATGCCCAATCAGAGTTCGATACGGTGCTGTGCGAAAGGTTTTATCAACCAAAGGGACTAATTCTTTTTCGAGATAATTAAGAAAATTATTCGCTCCACCAACCTTGTTCATGAAATCCGGTTTTTCAAAATTAGTAGTTAATTTAGTAGTAAAATCGCGGTTGCGGTCGCTGTTCGTGACCCCAATCACGATGCTCGGCGGTATTCGCTCACTATCCGCCAGAACCTTGACAGCCTCCGCGACAAACGGAAAATTCCATTCGCCATCTAAAACATAAATGACGGGATATTTTTGCGTGCCTTTTTCATAATCTCTCGGCAATGCCACTAAAACCTTGCGTTCTTCGCTGAGAATCGCAGATTTCATCGTGAACGATTGTCCAACTGTAACGGGCGTAGTTTGCCCAAAGCTATTTGCGACAAATAGCCCGATTATTAAACCGATAAATATTATTTTCATAAATTTACTTTGTTTTCTTACTCTAAACTGATTTTTGCCCATTGATTGTGGTCAAATTTCAAATCACTGAGCGCGTTGCCGTAAATCAAATCTTCTTTGATTGTGTCGTCATTTAGATTCGCATGGAAAATTGCGAATTTTGGGGTTAAAAGAACTTTATCCAATTGAGTTGATTTACAGGAAATCTTGGTAAAATTTTCTCAAACTGCTTTGAAGACTCGGCAAACTTGCCTAATAAAAATAAGATGTTTTCAGTTTTCACAAATCCTCTAACGCTTTATTTAGTGCAGCTTTAGCCAGTAGGCGGGTTGAATCCAAAGTCGGTAATGGCGCGTCAGCAGGAATCACAATCAAAGGAATTTCCGTGCAACCCAAAACTGCCGCATCACAACCTTGCTCTGCTAATTTTGACATAACTTCGTTGAAATAAAGTCGGGATTCTTCGGTAAAAATTGCATTGACAAGCTCTTTGAAAATAATTTGATTGATACGCTGACGGTCTTTTTTGGCGGGAATTTCACAATCAATTCCAAATAATTTCAGTGCATCAGGGTAAACAGGACCTTCCATCAAATACTGAGTTCCAAGAATCCCAAGTTTGCGAAAGCCTTTTAAACTAGCCTCTTTACCTACCACTTCGGCAATATTTAGCCAAGGGATTGGCGAAAGCGGAAGTAGAAATTCAAAGGATTGGTGACAGGTATTATCAGGGCAAATGGCAAACTCTGCGCCCGCTTGCGCGACCGTTTTTGCCGAATCCAACATCAAATCCGCCACGCCTTTCCAATCATCTCGGTTAATTGAAATTATATGTTGCACCATTGGGATTGAATCTAAAGTAATTCGTGGGTGATTATGTTCACCCATCAAAGATAAAGCCTCAAGGCAAATTGTTCGATAACAAAGTGCTGCCCCTTCTACGCTACAGGCAACAATTCCAATATGTTTTGCTTTCATAATTCTTACTTTTCAATAAATGTTTTATTTGTCTTACTCATTTAAAACTGCATCATATTATTGTGCAGCTTGTCCGTCTACCGGATTAAAAGAACTTTATCTTCGCCCCAACATTACTTTTCAAAGCCTTTTCATACACGACTACCGCAGAAGCAACATCCTGCAAAGCCATTCCCGTGCTGTCGAAAATAATAATTTCTTCGTCGGAAATGCGCGCCTTTTTTCTCGCAACGATTTCTCCAAGTTCGGCGTGAACATTTTCGCGTGTCAAAACGCCTTTCTCAATCGCGTGATGCAGTTCGCCAATGGTCGCGCATTGTTCGGTGATGTCGGTAATGAGTTTGGCATTTTTCAACATTTGTGGGTCGAGTTCTTGTTTTTCTTCGCTGTCTGCGCCAACTGCGGCGATAAATGTTCCCTTTGAAATATGCTCGCGTTTGATAAAAAATTCTTTGGCTGGCGTGCAAGTAACGATAATATCGCTTTGCAACGTTGCCACCGAAAAATCGCGGATTGATTCGATTTGAATTGGCAATTCTGCGGAAACTTCTTCAACAAATTTGTTTGCCCGCGATTCGTCAACATCATAAACAAACGCCTTTTCGATTGGACGAATTTGCGTGAGCATCTTTAACGAAATTCGCCCTTGATTGCCGCAACCAAAAATTGTGACGATTTTTGAATCTTTTGCGCGAAAGATATTTGGCGGCAACAGCAGTAGCGGCACCCGTTCGCAAAATCGTGATTTCAATCGAATCCATCAACGCCAATAATTGTCCATTTTCGCCATCGCAAACGATGATGACACCTTGAATTGTGGGCAAATCAAACTTTCGATTGTTGGGAAAATTGGCATTAGATTTGGCGACAAAATAAGTTCGCTCAAAATCCATCAATCCAGCTTTGATATGAAAACCTCCATCCTTGGCGTGAATTCCCAAAATTCCGGGGGGCGCAGTTTTGCCTTCGCCGTATAATTTGAAAGCGTGTTCGACTGCTCTGATACATTCTTCGGCGTTTAATAATTCGGTCACCTCTCGGCTTGTTAGCAGTAAAGTTCCTTCAGATTTCATAAGTTTTTCTCCCTCAAACGGTTAAAATAAATTCGTCTAATCCATCGCCTGTAACGGATTTCTTGTGACTTACCTTATCTGCAAATTGAGGCAAAGTCTTGAAATAAGTTTCAAATTTTTATCAAATTCGTTTTTAAAGGCTCAATAAATTTAAAAAGGATCAAGGTTTCATTTGATAAGAAAGTATCGCCTCCAACGCCGAATCACGATTGTTTTGATAGTCCGTAAATGAAAGTTCCGCTTTGATTTGTGGCTCCGTCCATTGTCGTTTGTCGCGCTCGTCCTGTTGCCACCAGAGACTTGAAACCCGCACCGTAATTTCGCTGTTAGGGAGAATTATTTTGCGCGAATCGCCATAGTGATTAACTTTTCCGCCCGAAGGTTCGCCGACAAAAATTGTGTTAGTGTATTTCTCTAAATCGTTCGTCAAACTTTGCGCCGCCGACCATGTGCTGCGTCCAATGATGGTGAAAAATTTGCCTTTTTGGTCAATCTTCGTAGCTCTGATGATGCCCAAAAGAAGTGCGCGATTTAAGTAATTGTTGCCGCCGCGATTTAGGCGTAGGTCAAGCACAAATTTATCTATCGGTTTAGTTTCGGCAAATGCAAATAGTTTCTGCACAAAGGTTTCCAGCTTCTCATTTTCTTTGTCACCGACTTGATTGAGTTGAAAATAGAGCGTTTTGGAATTGGGCAAATATTCAAACCAAAATTTGTTGTTAGGATCTTTTAACCACAGCGGAGTCGGCGATTTTGAACTATCACGAGCGTCTATCCAACCATCTTTCGCCAACCAACTGTTATCTGTATCGGGCGTAATCATCTCCGCTTTGCCGAATGGTTTGAGGTCAACCGTCCATTGTTCTTCGTCATTTTCAAAGGTAAATTTGACGTTTTCCATCTGGTCAATCAACCCCAAACCGTTCAAAATTTCGGGCATTGTCAGCAGAAATGGTACGAAAAATTTAATGTCCATTTCGTTATCGCGCCCAATAATTTGCTTGACGGATTCGTAGGCATCACCGATGGAAACATTACCGATTTTGACTAATCGCGCTCCGATGAGTTTTGAATATTCGCGGGTTGCGGCACGAACAAAAACGCCGTCATTGAACACATAAAGTTTGATTGGAAATGTCCGAAACCCAACTTTCGGGTCACGGGCAGGCGAAAGGCTTGTGTGTCCATCGCCAACCATCGCCACAATCCGAGCCAGTTCAACAATTATCTGTTGTTGGGAAAGATTCGGAATTTGAGAATCCAGTTTTTTGACTGCGCTCTCAAATTGTTCGCGGGTCATTGTGTGAAAAAGATTTTTGTGTTGTTTGGGCATTTCTTCGGCTAAAAAGCATAAATCCGCCCGCCATTGTTCGGCAGTTTGGGCTTGGGAAATAAATGTAAAGAGAAAAGTTCCCAGTCCAAAAATAAGTATGGCGTTTAAAATAATATTTCCTAAAAATTTCATTCATTTTCCTCTCAGGCTATTTCGTTGCTAAAACTTCCGCATCTCTGAGCAGTTTGTCCAAATCTTCCTTTTTTAGTTCTACTTTGTTAGATCAAAATCTCACCCAAATCTCTGACATCACTAACTTATTGTTTTAGCCCGCGAAGCGGGTGTCAGCGTAAAGCCTCGTGCGTGAGCGCGAGGGCAGGCATTAGATTAGCGATGAAGCCCGTTAAAACGGGCGACAGCCGATTAAATCAATGGGCTGTCGCTATCTTCGATAGCTTTGACATTTTTTGCATTTCAACCCCGCGCTCACGCACGGGGCTTTACGCTATCGCCCGTATTCACGGGCTAAAAACCAAATTTCGACAGTTAATTTAATCTAACAAAGTAGAATTAGATACTGCCTTTTCACCAAGACACCATTTATTTTGCGAATGTTATTGATATTTTCTAAAGGATTCGCATCAAGCAAGACCATATCTGCTCTTTTTCCTTTTTCGAGGGTTCCAAATAAACGCCGCAAGTCTAAAAACTCTGCCGGATTGGCGGTTGCGGTCTGCAACGATTCAAATGGGGTAAGTCCCGCTTTTACTAATAGTTCCAGTTCATCATGCAGACTAAATCCGGGGTAAATATCTCGTAACCCCAAATCTGTTCCAGCTAAAATTCGGACGTTTTCTTTCCGCATTATTTTTACTAAATCGAGGTATCTTTGCAGCAGAAGTTTGCGGGCGGCGGTTGGTTTGCCGATAAAATTTTCCAACCAGTATTTTTTGAGTTGAGATGCCACATATTTACTTCTCTTATCAGGATTAGCTTCAATTTCCACCCGAAATGTAATGGCTTGTTCCGCAATTAAATTTGGTGTCATCCAAGTATTATTTTTGACCATTTTACGAAAAAGATTTGTTGCCGCCTCGTCATTAAATTCGGTAATTGTTTGTAAGGCAGACTTGCCATTTTTAGAAGCTGAAACAACTGCGCCCTCTATCAATGAAGTCATATGTTCAAAATCATTTTGTCCGGAGTTGGTGGCTTCAAACGGTGTAATTTCTAGCGGAATGTGACCAACTACTTTTAATTTCTGTTTTTTTGCTTCAGCTAAAAGAGCAAAAAAAGCATTGCGCGGAACGGCGTTATGAATCTTGATAAAATCAACCTTTTGTTTTTTTAGAGTTATAACGGCTTGTCGTGCTTCTGCTTCATTTTTTATGATTAGCCTGTCAGGCGCATCCTTTGGACCATCAACATACAATCCGGCACGAAGTATATTTGGACCTAATAACCTGCCGTCATTTATTTGTTTTCGCCATTCATCTATTTTCTTGAATTCTCCGCCCAAATCACGAACCCCTGTGACACCATTAGCCAGTAACACGGGAAAGGCGAGTTCTGTCGCCAAAGTCAAATGGACGTGCATATCCCAAAGTCCCGGAATCAAGAATTTACCTTCTCCGTCAATTCTTAAAGCGTCTTTCGGAACCTTTACATTTTTGCCGATTTCGACAATTATTCCATTTCGGACAAGCACCATTTGATTTTGCAAAACTTGCTCTTTATCCATCGGAATCACATTAACATTAGTAAAAACAATGGTTTGCGCTGTGATTCCAATTACAAAAAGCAAATTTAAGACTAAAATCAACATTATTTTTTTCATATCATTTCAACTATTTTTCAGCTTCTTCAATTTGAAGTATGTCATTGTCGGCATTTTGCTAAGACTTCAAAAATTCTTTGTAAAATTGCATTACATTTACTTTGCCGCGACCTTTGGCATTTTGAACCAATCAGCATCAAGTTTGAGATTGGCTTCGATGCGGGTATCAATTCCTTCCGCCATCTTTGCGCCTGTTTTTGTGTTTTTTTGAATGTGGTGAAAATAGAAAAGAAAGCCATTGACAGGGCGGTAATCATCATAAAAAGTGACTGATTCGATTGGGTTGCCTTGCGCGTGTAAGGGCGTGGCATCGCGGCGGGCGAGAACCAAATAAGTTTTGGCATCAAGATAATAAAATTGCTCCAAACCGTCTTGCAAAGTTATTTTCAGCGCATAAGCATCTTTGCCTTCGAGCGTTTCTTTGCCTACTAATTCAACCTTGTTACCCTTTTGTTTGTAATCAATAAACGATTCGCTGATGCTGACTCCGCGTTTTGTGGCTTTTGCACCTTCTTCATTGCTGAGTTCGCTTTTGCCGGAAATAAAATCGAATTCCCAAGGCGGATTTACGCCATCGTAACCTTCTGCGCCTTCAACATTTAAATCCTTTGCCGACCACGAAGCACGTTTTTTATCAGGCAACTGCCGATCAGAACGGGCTTCGATGGTATAAAGTTTTTTGCCCGCCGCATCAAATTCGGAATAAGTGCCAAAAGACGAATAAGTTTTAATCGCCTTGAGTTTTTTATAACCACCACGCACTTTAATATTTTTAGCAATAATTTGGTCAGCAGTTTGGGCTTGGGAAATAAATGCGAAAAATAAAATCGCACATAAAATTTGAATTGTTTTTAATTTCATAAATTCTCCTTCGTTTATTAAAAACACACCACACAGACGATTTTTGTGACAAGTCTTTTACTTTTGCGGCTCACGAATCCGCGAAGAATGCCCCGCGACAATCTGCCAACGTCCATCACGTTTGACAAAGACATCGGTAAATCTACTTTTTCTCGTAACTTCGCCGTCTTTTCCGCGTGTGGTCGTGGTGACGCGCCCGAAAACAACTGCCGTTTTGCCGTAATCAAATACTTTCATTTCGTCCACAATGTAGGAAACGAGTTTCGTTTCGCCAGCAGGTTCGTCGAGACTGGCAAGGTCTTCGGCTTTGGTCGTCAATCCACCGCCCGAATCGGTAAAAATACATTCATCGGCTTCGATTCGTGCAAAAAATGCTTTGTCGCGGGTGATGTTTGCCTCGCCGATGTCGCGTTCAAGTTGCATCAATTCGGCTTCAACTTTGCTCAATTTTTGGTTAGGCGCAACAGAATCAAGTGCCGTTTTCAGCTTTATTTTGTAAAAAGTTTTGAAATCGCGGACAAAATAAAGTTCCTTGCCATTTGGCGAAAAGAAAGGAAAGACATCGTAGCCGTCGCTGTTAATTTCTGCTCCAAGCGGTTTTGGTTCCGTCCATTGATTACCAGTTTTGAATGAAACCCAAATATCCGAAGCTCCTTTTCCAGTTTTAGGGTTTGTAGTTGCCACATCAAGAAAAATCGTCTTTCCATCAGGACCAAATGAGCCGCCCGCAATTCGCACATCGGATTTCCAGTTTTTCCATCTTTCAACTTCAGCTACTGGAACAGGGCTTGCGTATTCCTTTCCATTCCAACGGGAAACAAAGGTTTGAGTAACTTTCCAATCCGGCGTTGTTTGTCGAAAATAGAGATTTCCATCAAAACCAATCTCCGCCCACGAATGGTAATGCCCAAGTTTATTGGCGGATGGGATAAAAATCGGTTCGCCCCAACCGCTGCCTTTTTTGACAACATACCACAGATGAGCGTTTGGTTTGGCGGAAGTATCCCCGGGCGCAGGGCGATACGAAGCGAAAACCATCCGTTTTCCGTCCTTTGAAATTGACGGATAAAGGTCTGAATATTCACCGCCGAGCGTGATTCGCTGCAGCTCGCTCCATTTGCCCCCAACTAATTGCGAAGCGAAAATCCGATAATCTTCTTGGTCGGGCGTAATCTTTTTGAAAAAATAAAACGTCCGTCCATCAGGTGTAAACGTGCCGCGAAATACTTCGCCAACCGATAAAACATTTGCTCCAAAAATTTCAGGTTGGGTTTTATTTGTCGTTTGTCCGAATGATTCAAACGTAAATATTAGGGCAATCATCAGTAATGTAATTTTCAGTTTCATAGTTTCTACTCCTCATTTTTCAATTAACTTTTACCCTTAAACAATTCATTAAACACAACTTCGTTAATTCCTTCGGCAATTTCTCCAAATTGTCGTCCCATTCCCGAATTGGTCAAAATTATCAATCCGCCTTTGAATTCGGGATACAAAATCAGATACGAAGCGTAGCCGTCAATGTCTCCGCCGTGATGAATAATTTTTGTATTTCGCGTTTTTGAATTGATGACAAAACAGCCCAAACCATAGTTCCAAGTTTCGTTAATTTTCAAATATTCCGTTTGCTGAATCCGATTTACTTCCGTGTCTTTTAACATTTCATTCATAAACAAATTCATATCATTAACCGAACTGAAAATGCTTCCCGCACCCGACAATGCGCCCATTTCCCAAGGCTCAGTTCGTTGATTTGGATTATCGTCTCGGTAAGGAACTGCGAGATTTGCTTTTAGCTTATCGGTTAAAACAAGATTGCTGTTATTCATTTTAAGCGGTTGAAAAATACGTTTAGTGAATAATTCGCTTAAAGTTTTTTCAGTCAAATTTTCCAATCCCGTGCCTAAAACGCCGTAGCCAAAATTTGAATATGAATAGCGAACTCCGACGGGATTGTTAATTCTGACGAGTTCGATACCTTGATAAAGTTGTTGTTTTGAAAAGCCGTGAATCGGTTCTCCATCGGTCCGCACTAGATTGTCGGGATAACGTGGAAATTCAGCGGAATGCGTAGCGATGTCTTTGACAGTAATAGCTTTGCCGTTCTTATCAGTCGGAAACTTTAATGAATCGGGGAAATATTTTGCAATTGAATCGTCAAGCGAAACCTGCTTTTCTGCAATCAATTGAGCCAATAAATTGCCCATAAATGTTTTTGTCACCGAACCGAGTTGATAAACCGTATCCGCATCCGCAAGTTTTTTACTTTCGCGGTTAGCGTAGCCAAAACCTTTGGCATAAATAATCTTACCGTCCAACACAATGCCGATGGAAATGCTTGGAAAGTTATGATTTTTAATTCCTTCGGTCGCAATTTTTTCAATTTTGGCAAATGTTTCGGCTTTTGAAGAATTATTTTCATTCTGTCCGCGACAGGCAACCGCAAACGAAAGCAAAAGGCAACACGCAAAAATCTTATTTAGTTTGAAAATATTCATCTCAAAGTTTCTCCGTTTCTACATTTGGATTGAAACATTATTTAACTGGTAAATAATTCAAAATCGCCTCCATCCCACTATCACGATTGGCTTTATACATTTCAAAAGTCGGTGGCGTGTAAAGCGTTGGCGCAATCCAAGTTCTATAATCATACGGAGAACTGCCTGTCCAATAAAGATTCGAGACATTGACTTGGATTCGGCTATACGGCAACACAAAAGGCACTTCTTCGCCGATAAAATTTGGGCTGGAACCGCTTGGCTCGCCGACAAAAATTGTGTTGGTGTTGCGGTCGCAAAACGTAATAAAATTCTGCGCCGCCGAAAAAGTTCTGCGTCCGATGATGATAAAAAGTTTGCCGTTTTGGTTGATTTTTTCGTTGCGAATCAGCCCAAGTTGCAAAGGCGGAGTCAAAAAAGTATTGCCGCCATTGTTCCAGCGCATATCAATCACCAATTTTTCAACCGCATTTTCGTTGATAAATTTGAAAAGCCGTTCCGAAAAAGCCGCGAGTGTTTCCGCTTTGTCGTTGACAACCTGATTAAATTGAAAATAGACCGTTTTTGATTCGGGTAGATATTCAAACCAATAATTCGGGTTCAGATTTTTCAAATAATGTGGCACAGGTTGGCTCAAAGTTTGCGAAAAACTCATCCAATTTGACGGCAAAACCCTGCCAACATCGGGCGCACTAGCATCAACTGCCAATTCAACCGTTCGCGTTTTTCCTTCAAAATCTTTAATCGCCAAAGATATTTTTTTGGCATCGGGAATCAGTCCAAGCGCATTCGGCAAAGCCAAATAACGCATCAAAGTTGGCACAAATTCCTTTGGACGCATCTCGTTATCGCGCCCGATTAGCGAGTCAAGCGATTTCAAAACTTCGTCAACCGTGCGCTCGCCGTATTTCAAAACTTGCGCCCCCAACAAATCTTTATATTTCGCATCGGCGGCGGTGATAAAAAGTCCTTCCTGGAACAGATAAAATTTGACGGGAACGCTCAGATAAGTTTCGGGTCGCTCGCGTGAGCCTTGAACGCCCGTGTGACCATCGCCCAATTTTGCCAAAAGTTTCATCAATTCGGCAGAAATCTGCATATCCGTAAGTGTTGGAACAGCATCACTTAGACGTTTAATTTCGGCTTCAAATGCGGCGAAAAGATATTTTCGCGGCAGACGATTGTAGCCTTTGCGTTGCACTTCCCGCGCTAAAAGTGCGAGGTCAAACCGCCAACCTTCATCACGCGACATTTTGCTCGTGTCCGCCAACCCGACAATTTTTTGAAACCGCGCATCGTCTTTTAATGCTTTGAAATTAACGTCATTTTGAGCGCGTTCAAGGTTTGGATAGCCTTCCGCAAAAGATTTTTCGAGCCATTTCAAAGCCTGTTCTTTGTCGTCAAGCAACGCATAACAAGTCGCAATATTGTAAAGCGTAGATGGCGGCACATCTCCGCCAAGTTCGAGCAGTTTTTCAAACGCCGTAATCGCTTTTTTGTAATCTTTGGCACTATATTGAACAACTGCCAGTTGCCGCCAAAATTTACTTTCAACTGGATTTATCCGCACCACTTCTTCCCAAAGTTTCGCCGCTTCCACCCAATCTTTCGCGGCTGTTTTGGTGCGAGCTTCGGCTAAGATTTGGGGAAAACTTTTAGTTTGTCCATAAGCCAAACAAGTCAGCATTGTTAAAATTAGAATTGCGAAAATTAGTTTTTGTTTCATTAAATAACTGAAGCCTGTGCATAATTCAGTTTTGAGAAAATTTTTGCGAACTGGGCGTTTCTTGGCGTTACAAAAATACTTGGCACGCAAAGTTTCGCCAAGAAGTTTTCAAAAAAGTTTCTAACTTATTGCAAACACACATATTTAATTATGCACAGGCTTCAAATAACTACCTCATTTTTAGCGAATTAATTAACCTTTATAGTTTTCAATGCTTGAATTGCGTTTGCATTCTTCGGGTTTAATATCAAAGACTTTTGATAGTTTTTAATCGCCAACTCTTTTTCATTGTTCCTTAGATAAGCATCTGCCAAACTGTCATACACATTCCACGATTGGGGATAGGCTTCGACATTTAATTTGAATACTTCAATTGCTTCTGGCAACTGATTCATTTCAAGCAATTTATACCCAAGATTATTAATCTCATTTTCCGTATCTGCGTATTTATGAATGGGATTCCTTTTATAATCTTGATATTTTTTGATTGCCAATTCAGAATTACTTGCCTTGAAAGCCTCCATCATTATTTCTGAAAGGGGTTTTTTGGGAACGTGATTCAAAATAAGCAGGCAAGCATAAGTTCTATGATATAATGGCAATATGAATATGCCAAATAAATTTATCGAAACTTTGTCTGATACCGAATATAATCAACTGCTTGAAAATTATCAAACGAGCAATAATTTTCGACTGAGAACCCGGTCACACGCGATTTTGCTTTCTTCTCAAAAGTATCCGATTGATGAAATTGCCAAAATTTGTGGAGTGCATCGCACGACAGTCGGAATTTGGATTGACAATTGGAATGAAAACAAAGAATTAGCCGATCAAGCGCGAAGTGGTCGCCCTTCGATTTTAACAGAGGAAGAGCAAGAACAAGCCTTTCAAACGGCGATGCTGAATCCGAAGTTTCCAGCCCGTCAATTAGGCGCCATCAAGCGCGAAACAGGGAAGGAAATCAGTCAATTCACGCTCAAAAGATTGATAAAAAAAAAGACTATCTATGGAAACGAATCAAGTTAGGGTTATGGAAGCGGACGGATGCCGATGAAAAAGAATTTGCCCGCCAAGATTTGGAAAAGCTGACCAAAAAAGCCGACAAAGGCTTGATAGATTTAGTTTATGGCGACCAATCAGGGTTTAATTTGGCAGCCAAAGTGGTTTATGCGTGGCAAAAACGGGGTGAAAGAATAGTTATTCCAGTCAGCAAAGGGCAGTCGCAGAATGTTTTAGGTTTTATGTGGCACAGATGTCAAAAGTTTGAGTCTTTTGTGTTTGCGGGTTCGGTAGATTCAAATGTGATGATTGGATGCCTTGATTTAATTGCTCAAAATCTAACCAAAGAAACGTGGTTGGTCTTAGATAATGCTCCGATTCATCGAAGCGAAGAATTTGAGGAGAAAATAGCCGAATGGGCAAAACTGGGGTTGAGAATTTATTTCTTGCCAGCCTATTGTCCAAGTTATAACAAGATCGAAATGTTATGGCAAAAAATCAAATATGATTGGCTCAGTTGGGAAGCCTACAGTTCGCATAAAAATTTGTGTCAAGAACTGGATTTAATTCTTTCCCAAATCGGCTCATTATATCAGATAACTTTTGCTTAGATGCTTAGCTTCTAAAGCCGGATCAATATTTTCTTGATAATCTTTTGGAGTTAAATCTGCGGCTATCTGTGGAGAAATCCATTCGCGTCTGTCGCGTGCGCCTGATTCCTGATGAAAAAGGGTCGAAACATCAATATAAATTCCGCTGTTTGGCAGAATTATCGAATCGGCATCGCCGTAGTGATTGGGTTTTGAGCCAGAGGGTTCTCCAACGAAGATGGTTTTAGTATGTCTTTCAAGTGCATCGGCACAATTCATCGCCGCCGAAAAAGTCCGCCGACCAATAATAGTAAAAAGTTTGCCAAATTGATTAATCTTTTCTGACCGAATCAAACCGTAAATCAGCGACCAATTCAGTTCACTACTACCGCCTCCATTTCGACGCAAATCAATCACAAATTTATCAACCCGATTTGCCTCTACAAATGCGAAAAGACGTTTACAAAAATCGGCAAAACTCTCGTCCGGCTTGTTCCTGACGGCATTAAATTGCAAATAAACAGTGCGTTTATCCGGCAAATACTCAAACCAATAAATGTCTTTCGCATTTCTGAGCCACAAATAATCTTTCGGATCTTTGAGCCACAGCGGATTAGGATTTTTGGCATTAGCACGGGCATCAATCCATTCCACGTCACTATCTTTGGCTATTGGTTTCAAATCCAAAGTAATAGTTTTTCCATCTTTTTCGACAATAAAAGAGGCTTTTTCCGCGTCTGAAATCAAACCTAAGCCATTAAGCACTTCGGGAACAGTCAGAAAATAAGGTGCACGGTCTTTAACCGTCATTTCATTATCCCGAAAAGTAATTTCACTAGCCTTTTTGTAAGCCTCGTCAGCCGTTGCGTTACCGATTTTGATGACACGCCCACCGATGGCAGTAGCATTTTGCGGGCTTGCTGATTGCACAAACAAACCGTCTTGATACAAATAAAGTTTAACGGGTAATTGTCTAAAACCAATTTTTTCGTCCCCCGAAATGCGATTTGGAATCAATCCCATTCGGGTATGTCCATCATTGACCATGGCAGTGATTCGGGCAATTTCAACAATAATCTGATTTCTACTGAGTTTAGGAATTCGTTTTTCTAGTTTCTTACCTGCATTATTAAATTGCTCGCTGGTGATGGTGTGAAATAAATTTTTGTGAAACTTAGGCATCTCAACAACCAGATACCGCAAATCTTCGCGCCATTGTTTGACGGTTAGATTCGGGACGTTATTTTTTGCTGACGAACCAGTTTGCGCTTGGCTGAAAATTGCACAAGTAAAAATTAGAAAGATTACGAAAAATAGTTTTTGTTTCATATTAAATTCACTTTTATCAACTTCCGAGAAACAAATCCCGAATATAATCGCCTACCACAAGATCGCTAACAGAATCGTAATTTGACAATACAATGACCGTATAGCCATTTGAATACATATCAAAACGAGTGCTGACTCCATCCGCACTACCCGCTTTTCCGGTGTAGGTCAGGTCGCCGACCGTCTTTATTTCAAGTCCGTAACCATAACCTTCCTTAATTCCTGACCAAGAGGGCGCAGGAAGTTCGATATGGCGCGTCATCAACAATTTCACTGATTCGGCGTTTATTAATTTGTGATTTTTGAGAGCAACGGCAAAACGATTTAAATCGTCAACCGTTGAAAAAGTGCGCCCATCAGCATTGCCGCGAATTGCACTCATAAAATTTGTGTTACGCCTCGCTCCCGCTTCAAACTCAAAATCGCGTTCGCCTTTCCAACGAAAATGCGTGTAACTTGTGGCAAGATTCGCAACTTCGCGGTCGCCTTCAAATGCACCACTGTTTTTCATTCCCGCCCGCTCGTAGATATTTTTTTGAATATAATCGTAAAATTTTTGTCCACTTACTTTCTCAATAATCGCTGCCAAAACAATCCAAGCCTCGTTGCTGTAACGAACATCAGTTCCGGGTTCAAAATCAGGCGGGCTGATGGTCATTGCTAATTGCTCGGAAATTGTGCGGATAAAACGATCCTGAAAGGCTTCGTTGTGCCATTTCCCACGCCCGATTCCCGATGTATGTGTCAGCAATTGATGAATAGTTACTTTTTTGGCGATTTCGTTTGGATAATCCGGTAAATGTTTAGAAATTATATCGCTAAATGAAAGTTTTCCTTGTTCTGCCAATTGAGCAATCGCAACGGCGGTGAACATTTTCGTTACCGAACCCAGATTAAATTTTGTATCGGGCTGATTCGGGAAATTATAACGCTTGCTAGCCATTCCATACGCCTTTCGGAAAATTGGTAACCCATCTTTGGCAATTAATACCGCGCCCGAAAAATAATCGGCTTTGTTCAGCTGTTCGAGATAAACGCCCACGTTCTTAATGAGTTGCGGAGATAATATTGGCTTGGCTGAATCATTTGTTAACTTTGGATGATAACCTGTGGTAATTCCAATTCCATCTAACTTATGCGGCGGCGCATCTTCTAAGACTGCTCGAAACTGAACCCAACCTTTGGTTATTTTTCCCCTCGCCCAAATCTTAATGTCGTAATCGGAAGATGTTTCCACAGAATAAAGTTCAACTGGACCATAAACTGAAAACCAACGTTGCCAACGCGGGTCTTTATCTGATTGGGAATTATACTTTTTCAAAAACTCACCCATCTGCTTTCCGGCAGGCGTATCAGGGAGAATTTGTTGAGCGTTATTTTGCGCCAATATCTGACCAAAACAGATACAATAAATAAAAACGCTCAAACCAAATGCTGATGCTAAGTTTCTTAATTTTATCTTTTCCGTCGTTTTCATAAATTTTATAAACTCTCTACTTCAGTATTTTTTCTTGAATTTCATAGTTATCCCCCTCGCTATTTTTGTCAAAATTATCAGAATTAATTTCCTTATTTGTTTTCAAAAATTTCAAAACTTTTTCCCAAGTGTTGTGCTAATTGCAAATAACTATGCAATCAACAGTTTTAGGTGGCGGAGAACTCATTTCCTGTTGAGGATAAGCAACATAAAACCAAAAAGGGTATTTAGTTTTTATTGAGGGAACATTATTAAGGGATATCCCGACATTTTCTTTACTTCCATACCCTCGTTTTAATTTAGGATTTTCTTTGAAACATTTATTAAGAACTTCCATAAATTTCAAACATTTCCCGCCACAAGTTTTTTCACACAAGGTTTTACACTCTTCTTCTCTTTGTAAATATTTTTGTCTGTAAAGCATATAATTGGAAGTAGAAGGAGAAATCTCCAATTCAAAATGTTTCTCGCCTTTGAAGGCAGTATTAACATTTTGCGGAGAAGATGTAGCTTGTTTGACAGGTGTTTTTGCCTCATTTTCTTGTCTTGCAATATTGTTACAATCAGCTAATAAACAAAAGGGAATCAAAATTGATACATATATTTTCATAAATATGTTTTTGCCTTATTTTTTCTAAATTTATTCCATTTTAAAATGTCCGCTTACCCATTGAGTCATCGTCTCCAATAAAGCCGGGGAACTTGCATTGGTCGCCCCTGTTTGCCCCTGTAAGCTCTGGAATAATCAAAAGTATGAATAACTTTGAAACCAACACTATATTGCCCTTGCTTGAGGTTTCCTGAAAGAGTTGATGCGTCGTTTTTTGTCGCCAAACAAAGCAAAAAACTAATCATTACAAAAATAGTTTTGCTGAATCTCATTGCTGCTGCGTAATTGGTATTAGACATAAAACCTCTTCTATTGATTTGAACTAAAAATTATTTGCTCCAATCCATTGCTCACTAAATCTCGTGCAGGCTTTTCATCAATATCACCCGAATTTGTCAGCACAATTATTACCGTTCCATCTGCATAAACTTTGACGATTCCGTTATGCCCAAAATCTTCGTAACCTGCTGTCCAATAGACTTGTTTGCCTGATTTGGTTTCAGAAATAAACCAGCCAAAAGCGTGCATCCCTCTCGAAGTTTGATTGTTTGGAGTCAATAATTTTTCGCGTGATTTTTTGGATAAAATTTTGTCGGCAAATAAGGCTTGTTGCCATTTGAAAAGGTCTTTGGCGGTTGAATACATCCCGCCTGAGCCGCGAAACCCCCAATTCGGCATTTTCATATCGGCAGAGATTTCTTTTTTCGTATCGGCAATCAACAAATTTGGTTCGCCCCAAAAACCTGTGTTTTTCATCTTGGCGGGATTCAACAAATTTTGTTTGATAAAAGATTCGTAACTTTCTCCCGAAACAATTTCGACAATTGCCGCCAGCAAACTGTAACCATCATTTCCGTAGCCAAATTTTTCGCCGATCGGATTTTTCAAAGGTTCGGCGAGAACGGCTTTAGTCATTTCATCTCGATTGATAATTCCATCCGCCGTGTAATTTTGGGCTAAACCTGATGTATGGGCGAGGAGATGATGAATCGTAATTTGAGCTTTGTCGGGCGGAACATCTTTGAAAAAGTTGCCGATGGAATCTGTTGTTTTGAGTTTTCCTTGTTCTTCGAGTTTGAGAATTGCCGAGGCGGTAAATTGTTTGGTAATTGAAGCGATGTAAAACTTTGTGTCGCTTTTGACCTTAACCGTTTTCTTCAAATCTGTGAAACCGTAGCCTTGATTGAGCAGGATTTTACTTCCTTTGGCGATTAGAACTGTTCCAGAAAAACCTTTATTGACAGTAATTTCGTTCAAATACTTATCAAGTTTGAAACGCAGATTTTCTTGGGCTTGAATACTAGAGTAAAAGCAAAATAACGATAATAAAATCTGTAAAAATAATAGTTGAGCTGTTTTCATAAAACTGTTGAATCCACCTTTTATCTATTTTTTCTTGAAAATCAATTTACCTATTTTCAATTCATTTCCATCTTTTAACTTTTGAAAATTAACCTGCGTTAGTTTTGATTTCAAAAACTCAAAGGTTGAAAACTCAGTTTTTGAATTTGGCACAAACGGCATTATCAGCGGAAATAGACGACCTGTTTCGGTGGTGACATCATTTAATTTTCCGTTCTCAAACCCAAGAAATAAATCCATCGAACCTTTTTCAAATCGCAAAATAACATTGGTTCGATAATTATCTGCATCCCAGGGAAATGAAGTCGTGCCTTGAACTTTTATCTCTTTCAGTTCGCCTAAATTCTTCTTAAACTCTGCGTATTGTTCAATTAGAAACGGAATGTAGAAATCGTAGTCGGCTTTCTCGACCCGCGTTTTGATAATTTCTTTATCGTCTTTGGCAATATTTTCGAGAATAAACTTGGTCAAATCATTTGCTTCTGAGTATTTTTTCGCCGTTTCGCCTTCGTAACCAGCGATAGCGTTGATGACCTCTTGACCTTCTGCGCCAAGGTTGAGATATTCGCCATTACTCCAGATTTTCAGTTTTTCGCCATTTGAGAATTGATATTCGCCCTCGTATTTTTTCAAATCTTTAGCGGATAATTTAATGGTAGATGGAGGTTGTTTATATTCTTCGCCCGCTAAAATTCGATGCAAATTATTGGCTATAACACGCTTGTTTATCGCCACGCCGTCAGGTTCAAGCATTTCGTAATTGGTCAAAATAACGATAAGTTGTTTATCTTGCGGATACCAACGAAATTCGCTGTGATAACCTTGATTATCGCCGCCGTGAAAGATTAAGGTTTTGCCGTTAGGTTGTTTTTCGAGATACCAACCGTAGCCGTAAAAAGTGTTTTCATCGAAAGAGCTGGTGTATTGCTGGAAAAGTTTTTCTATCGCCTCTTTCGGCAAAATTTTGTTCTCGCTCAGAACCTTAAACCAGTTGTAAAGATCACTTGCCGTTGAAATTACGGCACCGCTTCCGTAATTCCAAACCTTGTTCCACTCGGTAAAAGTCGGAAGTTTTGTCCATTCGTTGTAGGTTTGAGCAACCGAAAATTTGCTCCATTTTTCATCTTGATAAAAACCCGAATTTGACATTCCCGCAGGTTTGAAAAGATTTTCGTTTAAGTATTGCGGATAAGTTTTGCCCGAAACTTTTTCGATAATCGCCGCCAGTAAATGATAGCCATTATTGGAATAAATAAACTTTTCGCCAACTTTCGCCGCTAACGATAATTCAATGATTTTTTTCACCACTTCATCCCGATTAGTCGAATTCTTTTTGCCGTCCTGCCCGCGTGACAAGCCTGCTGTGTGCGTGAGAAGTTGGTGAATTGTAATAGTTGCTTTGTCGGCGGGAACATTGTCGAAAAATTTGCCGATTTCATCTGTTGTTTTCAATTTCCCGTCAGCTTCAAGCCGTAAAATCGCGGTTGCAGTAAATTGTTTGGTCAACGAAGCAATATTAAAAACCGTGCTCAGCGAATTTGGAATTTTACTCTCCCGATTGGCTAAACCGTAGGCTTGATTGAGCATAATTTTACCGTCTTCGGCAATCAGGACTTGCCCCGAAAAGCCGTAAGCGTTGGCGCGTTGCAAATAATCTGCAAGTTTTTTCTCAGTTGCCGGATTTGCGAAAAAACTTGGCGGTAACGCGATGCAAAATAAAATTATGCTCAAAAATGTAAGTTGTTTAATTTTCATTTATTTGACCTCAGTTAAAAGTTTGCTTTAATTAGAAAACACTTTCAACCAAGATTTTGTGACATAAACTAATCGAAAAAAAGATTTAATTTGCTGTCTTTGGCAATCTCCCCAAAACTTGCGAAAAACGTGCATCTGAACGAATCGGCGCAAGGTCGGTGTCGGTTTCAAAGGTTGGGCGGTCAACAAAACCTTCGTCAATAGTTTTATTTAGCGTCTCAAAAGCCTTGTCATTTTGCTTTAAGCGGATGTAGATACAAGCCATATTGTAATAAGCCAATCCGCGTGTATTTGCTCCCGGCGGAATTCCGACTTCAAAGGCTTTTTCGTAAATTTTTATTGCTTCTTCGTTGCGGTTGAGATTCATTTGTGAATAGGCTAACTGCCCGTAAATCAAACTGTTCCGCATACCGAGCTCGATGGCTTTTGACAAATAATTGATGGCATCCTGCCAACGCTTTTGGGAATATCGCACTTGTCCAAAACCGCTGTAAATTCCTGCATCATTTGCGCCAAGTTGAATTGCTTTTTCAAACGCCGCGCCCGCTTCGTCGAATCGGCTGAGCTGCATCAAACCATTTGCATATTGACTATAAGCCGTTGCATCATTGGGATTTTCGGCAATCCATTTCGGCATTAGTTCGACTAGTCTGTTTGGATTTCCGCCAAAACTAGCGGCTAAAATTTCACGGGCTAAGGCTGGCTTCCAACTTGGTTGCGGAACGGGTTCGAGATTTGATTTCCAAAAAGCGATGGTTTGCTGAATGATTCTTCGCGCCTCGTCATTGTCAGCAAAACCGTCAAAAGCGTGGGGCATTCGGCTGGCAAGCATCACCGTCCACGGCGCACGCGATTCGCTAATTTTCTGCCAAAGGCTTGCATATTGTTGCGGATTCCGCGCCAAATCGCTTTCGGCAACTACAAATAAAACAGGCAAATCCTTGCGAAACGCCGAATCCGGCACTCCGCCGTAATACAAGACCGCCGCTTTGATACTTTCTGAAGCATTTTCACCCAATAGATAATTTGCTGATTGCGTGACATTTGCCGAAGCCGCGTAAACTCCCAAACGAGTGCCGTCAATCCCGTGTTTTGGTCCATCCTTTTCGAGAAAGTCAAACAGCGCACGAAGGCATTCCTGAATCCGCGTCCCGTCCGCTTCCATCGAAATTCCAACCATTCCATGTGCTGCAATCAGACGCGGAAATGATTTATAAATTTCCCAATTTTTGAGCTTATTATTTGGTCTATCTCCAATCGCATTCAAGAAAATCACGGCGGGAAACTTATTACTTGCTTTAGCATTTGGCGGTGAATAAACGTCAATCGTCAAACTGCCCGAATACGGAATATTAGTTTTGACCTTAACGTTTTTCGTGGCGGGAATATCATAAACCACGCCCCAATTAGTCGGGTCAAGCGGTGAGCGTGGTTGATTATTTTGGGCAAAAAGATTGAGCGAAAATATAAAAATTAAAGCTACTAGTGTTGTTTTGTTCATAAATAAATCTCCTTTTTTCAGTCTTTCTCCAGTGATTGTTTGATTAAATGTTTCGCAAAGTCCAACTCTAAATCCTTGTTTTCCAATTTATCTTTGATGGTCGGAATGATGCTGTGATTCGGAATTAAACCTCTGTCCGCATATTGATAACCTTTGACTGCCATTACATATTTCATCAGCGGGATTTCGACTCTAACTTTTGTGTTTGGTAATTTCAGGTCAGGCGTTGGACCAGATGAATTGCCATAATAACCACCACCGCTTTCTTCACCGATAAAAACCGCTTTGGTATGAAAATGAAGCAAAGATAAAAATTCGCTGGTAGTGGAAAAGCAAGTGCCATTGATGAGAACATAAATATTGCCCGTAAAGGTTGGAAGTAAAGGCTTTTGCTTCCCAACATTTGGATGTTGAATATTGTCAAAAGTTCCTTCGCTGTTCGTCTTGAGCATTCCGTCCGGTGCTTTCATTCCCGGTCGGTTGGTATATTTGAAAAAATTATAGGTGTTTTTGTTCATTCGCAACGATTCATAGTAATCAAAAGGCTGATTGGTGAAATAAGAAAAGAGCAGTTTTCCATACTCGTCAGTTCCGCCGCCGTTGCCTCGTAAATCGAGAATCAAATTCTTTACGTTACTTTCTTCGAGACTCTGAAATGAGTTTTTAACGAACTTGGGAAGGTCTGTTTTTGCATCTTTCAGCCTATCTTTATCAAATGAAGTGATTCTTAAATAAGCAGTTTGCTCTGTTCCGAAAATGTTAAATTCGGCTAATGGAAGCGCGTTGGCAGGATAGCGTTTATCGGCGATTTCGATAAGTTTATCAAAAAGCAATCCCCCAAATTTACTTGTTTTAATGGTGCTTTCGTTCTGAGAAATATATGAGACTTGGTATGATTCGGCATAACCATACAAAATGTAAAAATTCCGCGTAAAATAGCGGGACCTTTCTAACATCCGATATTTATTCGTTAAATTGTTTCCGTCAGAAGGAAAATGTAAAAGATAGTCTTGGATAAAATCTGCAACCGAATGACCGTTTATCGAAATGATTTGCGCCCCAAGAAATTCTTTATCATCAAGGGTTGAATAATTTCGTCTGACATAGAGTTTTCCTTCACTCCAATAAGGCTGAAAAGGAATTGCGGTTGCGCTTTCATCCAATTTGTCCAGATGAACTTTGGGCGGAACTACTCGAAGATGTCCATCACCAACTTGAGCCACAACTTTGCACAACAAAAGCATAAACTCTCGATCGCTCATTTGTTTGGTAATCGAAGCAGAGGCATTTTCAAAGATTGCATCCATTTCTGCTTTAGACTTATACCTGTAAAGCGCAGGATGTCCTTCTTCCAACGAGTCTCTGAAAATCGCAAAGTCTTGTTTTAATTCGTCAACCGAATAAAATTCCTTCGCGGCATCTTTGTTTTGTGCGTAGTAATTAAATGCCAGAGAAAATAGCAGGAATAATGACAATAGTATTTTTTTCATAGATTTTAATTCCCCTTTAACCTCCGCAAAGCCTCAACTGACGATGGATAAGTTGGATCAATCTGCACCGCCTTTTCGTAATTTTTAATCGCTTCCGCCTTATTTCCCTGTTGCTCATACGCATCGCCGAGACTGTCATAGACGTTTGCCGATTCGGGATAAAGTTCGACGTTGAGCTTAAACATCTCAATCGCTTCGTCCAATTTTTTGAGTTGGATTAAACGATAGCCGAAAGTATTTATTTCCGCTTCGACACTTTGATAAATGTTGACAGGATTGTTTTTATATTCGATTGCTTTGGCGCGGAAAGATTTCAAATCGTTGGCTTGAAACAATTCAAGCGCAATTTCGCGCAGAGATTTTTGCGGCTTGTAATTCAAAACGGCTTGCATCGCTGAATCAATATTGTTGGCGTAATCGGCAAAAGTTAATTCTGCCGCAACATGTGGCGCAGTCCATTGGCGGCGATCTAATTCCGCCATATTTTGCCACCACAGAGTTGACGCGCTAATCCCAATTTTGCTGTTCGGCAAGGTAAATCTTCGTGCATCGCCATACATATTGACGAAGTTGGCGGTTGGTTCGCCGACAAAAATTGCTTTGGTATAAACCTCCAAAGCATTAACCAAATTTTGCGCGGCGGAAAAGGTTTGGCGACCAATCATTACGAATAATTTTCCGCGTTGGTCAATCTTTTCAAGTTGGATAATTCCGCGAATCACCGCCGGAACTAAACCGTTATTTCCGCCACCATTTAAGCGTAAATCCAAGACGAATTTTTCCATCTCGGTAGCTTTCGCCGCGTCAACCGCTTCTTGGAAAAATTGCGCCAGAGTTTTATCGTCACGATTCAAAACTTGGTTGATTTGGACATAGAAAACTTTCGTAGCTTTGTCGTATTCAAACGAAAATCTTTCAGTATCATTTTTTATCCAAAGTGGCGTTGGATTTTTGGAAGTATTCCGCGCATCAACCCAATTTTTGCGAAAATTATGGTCAAACATTTCATGATAAGAAATCGTAGTTTTCGGCTCAAAAGTAAAAGTCTTACCATCTTTTTCGATAGTAAATTCAACCTTTTCGCCTGTTTTGACAATTCCAAGCTCTTGCAAAACTTCGGGCGAAACCAAATAAAACGGCGCAAAATTCTTCGCGCCCATTTCATTATCTTTTGGGATGTATGGCGTAACCATTTCAAACGCTTTTTCAATCGGTGTGTTGCCGATTTTCAACACTTTTCCGCCCACGATATTTGCATATTCTGAGTTTGCCGATTGGACAAAAAATCCTTCTTTGAACAGATAAATTTTAACGGGAAACGCCCGAAATTTGAGCGATGGCTCAATCAACGGAATCATCAAAGTATGTCCATCGCGCACCATCGCCACAATTCGGGCAAATTCCAAAGCGATTTGGTTGCTAGTCAGCGTTGGAATTTTCGCGTCTAAATCTTTGACCGCTTTTTCAAAATCTTCCCGCTTCAATTTGTGAAAAAGATTTTTATGGCGTTTCGGCAATTCCGTTGCTAAAAATTGTAAATCCTCGCGCCATTTTTCGGCGGTAAGTTGCTCAATTGCTTGAGCAAAAACATTTTGTGCGCCAATGAATAAAGCGCAAGATAAAAATACTAATAATTTGATTGTTTTCATATATTTAACTCTGTCGTTTGAAATAGAAATTGACTTCTGATAACTAGCCTTACGAAAAACTGAAACGATTTGTTTTAAGGAAAACGTAATGTTTTTCTGAGGTTTATCTAATTTTCAAAATGCAGCGAAGCGAAAAAACGCGCTTGTTTCTAACAAATCTGATTGCGGTATTTCTTGACAATTTTCAATAATTGGCTGGGCAAAATTTGGAGTAGTTTGCAAAATCCGCAAATCAATCGGGTTTTCCTGACATCTATTTTTGATAATTGGCGCATCTTTTTTTTGCCCTAACATCAAATTTGTCGAAAGCACCAAGAATAGAATTACAACTTTGATAAATTTCATCTTTTTCTCCTTCACGCCAAACAAAGCGAAGTTAAGCAAACAAATGGTTTATTGTCTTTGAAATAACGGAAATGCACTTTGTTTGAATCCATCAACGAATAGATTTGCTCAGTTTCCTGACAAGTCAAAAACGCGGCTTTGGCAGGCGGAAACAAACTAACTTCACGCTCGCAATGCTCACAATAAGCGCGCACAAAAACACTTTTTCGCCTGATTATGCTGACTTCGTGGGTTTCGATAAAAACTTCTCGTTGAATTTTTGCCATCTTTTTTCACCTCCAACCATTTTTTTTGAACCTTTGCCATCTTTTTATCGTTTGAATTGTCAAAAGCAATAAATCTTTCTACAATGTGAGGCGAACAAACATTTTGCCAGTTCGACTTTCTGCTCAAAATTTAACCGTCTTAAACATTTGCTCGCCTCTGTGGATGACTCTAAACGAAGGTTTGTCCAAAAGTCTTGAAAGAATCCTAAAATTTGGTTTGAAATTTTCTCTGAAAGAATTATCAAAGGCGTTATGAATAATAAACTCAGGCATTTATATGAATTCGATGATTTTCGGGTTGACCCCAATCAAAAGTGTTTGTGGCACGGCGAAGAACTTGTTTCGGTCACGCCAAAGGCTTTCGACACGCTAGTTGTGTTGTTGGAAAATAAAGGGCGAGTGGTCGATAAAGACACTTTGCTCAATCAAGTTTGGGCGGATACTTTTGTCGAAGAAGCGACTCTCGCCCAAAATATTTCGACTTTGCGGAGAACTCTCTCGCTCCAACCAAACGGCAAACAATTTATCGAAACAATTCCGCGCCGAGGTTATCGGTTTGTCGGCGAAGTGCGCGAAATAATTGATGATGAAGAGCTTTTTGTAGTCGAAACTCGCCGCCAAACTCATATCATTTCAAAAGAAGAAATTCACACTTCGGCAGAAATTGCGCCCGCTCAACCGCAAACTAAAAATAGACTTTTGTTTGGTTCAGCAGTTATCGTTTGTATCGCGCTATTCATTGGCTCATATTTCGCTTTTCGCCAATATTTTCAGCCGAAAAAAATGTCGGATGAGCAGTTTCGGGAGTTTCAAATTGCTAAACTGACTTCTAATGGAAACATTCACAAAATTGCGATTTCTGCGGATGGAAAATATCTCGCATTGGTCGAAAAAAAGAATGAATTTCACACACTTTTTCTGCGCCAAACGAGCAACGCTAATCAAATCGAAGTCATTCCGCCAAATAAAGATGACTTTATCGGCGTGACTTTTTCGCCTGATAACGAATTTATTTACTACGCCGTTTATCAACCACTCGATGAAAAAGGGGCAGTAAAAATCGGCGTTTTATACAAAATTCCAATTTTGGGTGGAACTCGCACCGAAGTTCTTAAAGACATTGACAGCCCCGTTTCATTTTCGCCTGATGGCAAAAAACTTTCTTTTATTCGCGGAATTCCAGCGGAAAAGCAAAGTGCGTTGATGATTTTCGATTGTGCTTCAGGAGCCGGAGAAATCAGACTAACAACCCGCCCTTGGCGACATAGATTTAATTACGATGGCGTTTCTTGGTCGCCCGATGGAAAGCATATTGCGAGCGTTGCATTTAACTCAAAAGACTCAACCAATAAAATGGAAATAATCGTGACAAATGTGGAAACCGGCGAGCAAACTTCGCTCACGCAAGAACTTTGGGATTGGGTTGGACAAATTGCTTGGTTGAGTGACGGAAGCGGAATTGCCATCACTTCATACGGAGAAAATTCGCCAAATGCGACTGATGAAATTTGGGTTGTCTCCTACCCGTCAGGCAAATCTCGCCAAGTTACAACTGGTGTCAACGGATTCTTTGGATTGGGTTTAACCGCAAATTCAAATTCAATTGTGACAGTCAAATCCGACCGTCTTGTCAGTCTTTGGGTTGCGCCAAACGACAAGCCCAACGAAGCCAAAATGATCCGTAAAAACACGATTGACGGCACGCTTTTCAAACTCGGAATTGATTGGACAATTGATGGAAAAATCGTTTATTCGACTGCACAATCGGGCGATGCAGACATTTGGATAATGGACGCTGACGGTAATAATCAAAAGCAATTAACCGATAATGAGATAGCGGATTATGCGCCCAAAGTTTCGCCGGATGGACGCTATATTGTCTTTATTTCCAACCGTTTAGGGCAGAGAAATCTGTGGCGAATGAACATTGACGGAACAAATGTGGCTCAATTATCTTACCTGCCAAACTCCATTTTTCCAAGTATTTCGCCTGATGGAAATTTGGTTTATTTTTCCGCGATGGATGGCAACACGAGCAAATTGACGTTGTGGAAAGTTTCGATTAACGGCGGCGAAGCAACCCAAATAAGCGATTTATTGACTTTATCTCCGCAAATTTCGCCCGATGGAAAATATTTGGCTTGCTACTATCCTGAAAACGGTGATAAAAATTCTCGCAAATTAAAACTTACTCTACTTTCCCCGACAGATGCCGCGATTATTAAACAGTTTGATAGTGATAAGGCAAACGGGAGCGTTCCTTTCAAATGGACTGCCGACAGCCAAGCAATCTCGTATTCAGATTCTTCCAATGGGGTTCCAAACCTTTGGCTTCAACCAATTGACGGAAGCAAACCTCAACAATTAACCAATTCAACTGATGAGGAAATTTTTCTCCATAGTTGGTCAAAAGATGGAAAGAATCTAGTCTTCGTCAAAGAAATAACCAACAACGATATTGTTTTAGTCAATAATTTGAGCAAATAATCTTTCATTTCTACTCATTTTTAACTTGACATGAATTAGAATTAGAATTATTCTAATTCTAAGGTAATTATTATGTATAAAACAAAAATTGATATAGCGCAAGACAAAAGAGAAACATTGGTTGAAATCTTAAACGCCAGATTGGCGGATGCAGTTGACTTGCAATCCCAAGCCAAACAAGCGCATTGGAACGTCAAAGGAATGAATTTCATTGCTTTGCACGAACTTTTTGACCAAGTTGCAACCGAAGCAACCGCACACGTTGATACGATTGCTGAGAGAATTACTACACTTGGCGGAACTGCCCTCGGGACGGTTCGGGTCGCAGCACAAAAATCTTCGTTGAGCGAATATCCGCTTGAAATTACAGATGGCGGAGCGCACGTTGAGGCACTTTCAAATGCCTTAGCAGAATTTGGCAAGCGGGTGCGCCAAAATATTGACGAAGCCAACAATTTAGGCGATGCTGACACAGGCGATTTATTTACCGAAGTTTCGCGTGGAATTGACAAAATGCTGTGGTTTGTCGAAGCACATATTCAAGCGTAAAAGAAGAGTGGTTTTGTAAAACATAGAGAATATGGCTACTTGCGATTTGATTGAAAAAAAAGGCAAGATAGTTATCAAATGATTTCGATTGTTCCATTTACGAAAGAGTATTCCGATGATTTCAAACGTCTAAATCTGGAGTGGTTAGAAAAATTCAATCTGACTGAGCCGGAAGATTTTGAGGTTTTAGATGACCCGATTGGGAAAGTAATTGACCGAGATGGGTTTATCTGGTTGGCATTGGAAGATGATGAGATTGTCGGTTCAGCGGCACTTGTCAAAATTAGCGAAGGCAAGTTTGAATTGGCAAAAATGGCGGTCACAGAATCTTCGCAAGGCAAAGGAATCGGCAAAATGTTATTGAAAAAATGTCTCGAATCTGCCAAAGAAGCCGCCGCGAATGAAATCATTTTATTCTCTAACAGCCAACTTGCTTCTGCCATCAAACTCTATGAAAAATATGGGTTTAAGCATATTGAAGTAGAAAATTCGCCCTACCAAACCGCTGATGTAAAAATGAGTCTGCATTTTTAATAGATAAAATCTTTTTGAAAACCGAGGGAAATTTGGAAAGAGTTTTAAGATATTTTTCTAATCCAACCTCGCACTACTAAATTGATTCAAAACGCTTTGGTAGTGTGATTTTTTTTGTCTTGGTTTAGAATGGATTTGTCTTATGAAGAAATTTTTCCTAATTTTACTTTTTGCAATTTTTACATTTCAAATCTCGGCACAATCCGTTGTCACCGACACAGAAATTATTGATAGGGCTGGGCTAAAGGAGATTGTCACATCAAACAAAGGCAAACCTATTTTGATAAATTTTTGGGCAACTTGGTGCGGTCCGTGTCACGCCGAATTTCCCGACCTCGTTAAAATTGATGCCGATTATCGCCAAAAAGGTTTGGTTTTCAATGTCGTTTCAGTTGATTCGGTTGGACTTATTCAATCGGGCGTACCTGAGTTTTTACAAAACTATAAATCTACGATGCCTTCGTATTTGATTGATTTGCCCAATCGCCGAGAAATTGCCAAAGCAATCCGTCAAATCGCGCCAAAGTTTAGAGACGTTTATCCACTAACTTTGCTATTTGATAAAAATGGGCGATTGGTTTATCAAAAACTTGGTAAAGTTAATGCGAAGATGTTACGAGTAGAAATAAATAAAACTTTAAACAAATGATTGATTTAAGAAGCGATACAGTTACGCGCCCCACGCCCGCAATGCGAAAGGCAATGGCGGAAGCCGAAGTTGGCGATGACGTTTATGGCGAAGACCCGACGGTTAATCTTTTGCAGGAACGAGCCGCCGAAGTTTTTGGCAAAGAAGCCGCATTATTTGTCCCGACGGGTTCGATGGGCAATCAAATTGCTGTTAAATTGCATACCAAATTAGGCGATGAAATTATCGTCGAAGAACGCGGACATATTTTTAATTGGGAGATGGGAACACCTGCCGTAATTTCGGGCGTGATGATTCGCACCGTCCGCGCCGCCAATGAAAATGGGATGTTGACTTGGGCGGAAATCGAAACGGCGTTGCACGTTAATCAGCCTTATTATGCTTGCCCAACGGGGTTGATTTGTCTCGAAAATACGCATAATTTCGGCGGTGGAAGCGTAATGTCGGCGGACGAAACGAGCGAAATTTGCCAAAAGGCACACACTTTTAATTTGCCTGTTCATCTGGACGGCGCACGGATTTTTAATTCGGCAGTCGCGCAAAATGAAACGGTTGCAAATTTGACCAAAGATGTTGATTCGGTGCAATTTTGTTTGTCGAAAGGTTTAGGTGCACCCGTTGGTTCGATGATTTTGGGAACAAAAGAATTTATTGCTGAAGCAAAAGTTTGGCGCAAACGCTTTGGCGGCGGAATGCGGCAGGTCGGGATTTTAGCGGCGGCAGGTTTGATTGCGCTAACAGAATCACCGAAGATTTTGCACCTTGACCACGAAAATGCCAAACGTCTAGCCGAAGGCGTAGCAAACATCAAGGGCATTTCGATTGACGCGGAAAAGGTTCAAACAAATATTGTGATTTTTGATGTCTCAGAAACAGGTAAAACTTCGGCTGAAATTTGCGATAAGTTAAAAGAATCCGGTATTTTAGCGATTCCATTTGGCAAAGCAATTCGGATGGTTACGCATTATGATGTGAGCCGTGAAGATATTGAAACGACTCTCAAAGAATTGCAAAAAATCGTAGAAAAATAATGGACATCGAAGAAATCCGCGAATTTTGCCTCTCCCTTACGCACACCACCGAAGACGTTAAATGGGGCAATGATTTAGCGTTTTGTATTGGCGAAAAAATGTTTGCGGTAGTGGTGCTGGAACAGTCTGAGCAAACTGCGATGTCATTCAAATGCACGCCCGAAAAATTTGCTGAATTGATTGAAATGGATGGAATTTTCCCTGCGCCGTATGTTGCCCGCTATCATTGGGTTGCGCTTGAGAGATTTGATGTTCTTGAGAAAACTGAATTGAAAGAGTTAATAAAGCATTCATACGAAATGGTTTGGGAAAAACTGCCGAAAAATGTAAGAGCAAAATTCACCTAATCAGAAGCCTCAATTTACAATTTGTCCACATTGATTTAATACAAAAATAACTCTCTCTTAACCTCCCTTTCACCTTGTTCAAATAATCTAATTCTTAAATTCAAAATCAAGAAAGCAAGTAGAATTCCGTCTAAAATATTGCTTTTGCTGAGTTTATATATCCAGTCAAAAAAATTAGGAGAAATAAAATGAACAAGAGTAAAGGTCTATCAAAAAAACTCTTTTGTTTTCTAACTTTAGTTTTTGCCGCTTTTTTATTGAGCGGAAATATTTTTGCCCAGTTTGAGACCGCAACGGTTTTAGGCTCGGTGCAGGATTCAAACGGGGCGGCGGTGCAAAATGCGACCGTGACGCTCAAAAATGTCGCAACAAGTATCACAAACACTACGACAACCGATTCCAATGGCGATTATCAATTCGTCAATGTCAAAATCGGAAATTATCAAGTAACTGTTGAAGCACAAGGGTTTAATAAAATTGTTGCCGACCAAATCAACGTTACAGTCAACGCCCGACAAAGGGTTGATTTAACTCTGCAAGTGGCTTCAACCGCCGAAACTGTCACCGTGACAGACGCGGCAAATCCACTTCAAACCGATTCGAGCGAAGTTGGGCAAGTCGTCCAACGCAAACAAATTGTCGCCCTTCCGCTCAACGGGCGTTCGTATGCAAATTTGATTTTGCTTGCACCGGGTGTGCGTGAATCGCATACCAATAGCAGTATCGGCGGTGGCGGACGCGAAGCCGCTTTTAACGTCAATGGACTCCGCGCAACTTTTAACAATTTTTTGCTGGACGGCATTGATAATAATGCTTACGGCACGAGTAATCAGAGTTTTTCGAGCCAAGTGGTGCAGGTTTCGCCTGACGCAATCGCTGAATTTAAGGTGCAAACCAATACTTACAGCGCGGAATTTGGGCGTTCCGGCGGGGCGGTTATCAATGCTTCTTATCGAAGCGGCACGAATGAATTTCACGGTTCGGCTTGGGAATTTAATCGCAACACAGTTTTTAATGCGGTCGGTTTTTTCAAGCCGATTGATGGTGTAAAACCGCCTTTGAATCGCAATCAATTCGGTTTTACTTTCGGCGGACCGATTATCAAAGACCGCACATTTTTCTTTGGCGATTACGAAGGTTTCCGGCAAATTCAGAAAAACTTGGTGCGTTCAAATCTTCCAACTTTAGCGCAACGGCAAGGGATTTTGACGATTGCAGTTCGTAATCCGCTGACCGGAATTTCTTACGCGGCGGGGGAAACGATTCCTTTAACTCCTTTTGCACAAAAGGTTTTGAACGAATTACCTGCGCCAAATCTAGTTGGAGTAACTGGGAGTAACTATCAGGAATTGGTCTTGAATCGTAATTTCAACAATAAATACAATATCCGCATTGACCATAAATTCAACGATAATTTCAGTATTTTCGGACGTTGGAGTTATCGCAAATCAAACGCTTTTGAAGCCCCGAATATTCCGGGACCATCGGGAAGCAATCAAAATGGTTTTGTGGATATTTTCAATCAACAGTTTGTTATCGGCGGCACTTACGCTTTTCAAAATGCTTCAGTTTTAGACATTCGCTTTTCAAATTCGCAAATTGATGCGGGTAAAAGACCACCGCTGACAGGTGGATCAAAGTGTCTTTGAACTTTACGGAATTACGGGTTTGCCGAATGATCCGGGAGTTAATGGTGGTTTGACCACGCAAACTATCGGTGGTCTGTCCCAAATCGGACGACAAGCAACTAATCCGCAGTTTCAAAATCCAATCAACAACGATATTCGCGCGAGCTATGCTTTTTCGGTCGGCAAACATAGTTTGAAAGTCGGATATGAATATTTGGCGGTTAATACTGATGTTCAAGATACAAACCCGCTTTTGGGCTTGGATACTTACACCGGACAATTCAGCCGTCCGACAGGCGCAAGTTCAAACAATCTTTACAATTTGGCGGACTTTTATTTTGGTCTCAGAAGTCAATACGAATTATCAAATTTGACGATTGCCGAAATGCGTCAGCGATTCCATTTTGTTTATTTTCAAGACGATTTTAAAGTTAATCGAAAATTGACTCTGAATCTTGGTCTGCGCTACGAATTCGGCACGCCGTATTACGAAAAAAATAATCGTTTGTCGAATTACGATCCCATTTCAAATTCAATCATTTTAGCCAAAGATGGTTCACTTTTTGATCGCGCTTTAGTTGATCCAGATACGAATAATTTTGGACCGCGTTTGGGTTTTGCTTATAATTTGTTTGAAAAAACTGTGATTCGCGGGGGATATGGATTGGGTTATGTTTATCTCAATCGGCTTGGGGAGTGCAGATATTTTAGGGAACAAATTTCCCGACTATCACCCGTGCCGCTTTAGCTCAAACTGCGCCTGATTTGGTCAACAATCCCCGTTGCATCAGCAATAATTTTGCCAGATGTTTTCGCCCGACTCAAGACGGTTATCCAAGCGGTTTGCCCAATAATGTGACGCTGTATATTCCGCGAGATATTCAAAATGGTTCGATTCAAAATTGGCAATTTTCGGTTCAACACGAAATCTTGAAAGATTTAGTTCTTGATGTGGCTTATGTGGGAAATCGCGCCAATAATTTGGTAATTTTGGCAGATTTTAATCAAGCCCGACCTTTGACTGCCGCAGAATTTGCCCTGCCTGCTTCGCAACAGCCTTCTTTACAAGCGCGTCGTCCGATTGCCGGATTTGGTTCAATTTCGGCAGTTTTGCCCGAAGGATTTTCAAATTACAATGCTTTGCAAATCAAACTGGAAAAACGGTTTAGCAAAGGTCTTTACTTGTTGAATTCGTTCACTTGGTCAAAAGCGATTGACAATGCTTCGCAGGTTTTGGAAGAGCCGAACGGCAACACGGGAACGCCGCAAAACCTTTATGATTTGGCTTCAAACAAAGGAATCGGGGCTTACGATCAGCCTTTTAACAACACGACAAGTTTTGTTTATGAATTGCCAATCGGACGCGGACGCTGGCTCGGTGGCGATATGAATTCGATTTTGGATGCCGTAATCGGAGGTTGGACTTTGAGCGGTGTCAATACCATGACCAGCGGTCAGCCGATTACTTTCCGCTATGGTCCATCGCCTGTGACCAACAATTTGCCATCGTTTTTAGGTGGAGTTGCCTTGCGCCCAAATGTGCTTTGCGACCCGATAAATCGCGCCGAACGCCCGAATCCGACCCGTGATTATTTTATTCTGGCGTGTCTTCAACGTCCGCCTGTCACTGCTCCTTTTGGCAATGCGGGACGAAATACTGCGCGTAGCGACAACTTTTTCCAGTTTGATTTTGCGATTCAAAAGCAGTTCAAATTACCGATTACTGAAGCTACCCGATTTAGAATTTCGAGCTGAATTTTTCAATTTGTTCAATAAAACAAATTTTCAAGCTGCCAATCCGGATATTACGAGTGCGGCTTTTGGCACAATCGGCAGCACTTTTCCCGCAAGACAAATTCAAATTGCGCTGAAATTTTCGTTTTAATAAGATGGAACGCCGTGCTTCCAGCCGGCATACATCGTGCTAACGATGTAAAACAGTTTAGGTCAAAGTCAATTTGTCATTAAACTTGAACTGTTCGCGCTCTTGCGCTCAATGCCAGCTGGAAGCGTGGCGTTCCGTCTAATTTTCAAAATATCATGAAAAAATTACTTCTTTTTTTAATATGCCTGACCGCTATCAATATTTACCCGCAAACTTTCAGCATCGAAGGACATCGCGGCGCACGCGGTTGGATACCTGAAAATACTATTCCGTCGTTTTTGAAGGCTTTGGAAATGGGCGCAGACACTGTTGAACTTGATGTTGTAGTCAGCCAAGATAATCAACTCGTAGTTTCGCACGAGCCTTGGTTTGCTTCAATAATTTCGCTGGATAAAAACGGCAATCCAATTCCCGAAGAGAAAGAAAAAGAGCATAACATTTTCAAAATGAAATATGCCGAGGTCAAACTTTACGATGTTGGGAGCATTGGAAATAAGAATTTTCCTCTCCAAGAGAAGATGAAAGTTTATAAGCCTTTGCTCAAAGACGTTTTCAAAGAGGTTAAAAAATATGCCAAGAAAAACAAGCTCAAGTCTATTAGATTCAACATCGAAATAAAATCTAATCCTCAAGGCGATAACACATTTCATCCCACAACAGACCAATTTGCTAAATTGGTTTATGACGAAATTCTCAAATACAAAATGGAGAAAAATGTCATCATCCAATCTTTTGATCCGCGTCCTTTGCAGGAATTACGCAAATTTCCCGTTAAATTACCGCTTGCACTTTTGGTAATGAATAAAGACGGCATTGAAAAAAATTTGGAGAAATTAGGTTTTCAACCCGATACTTACAGTCCGCATTATTCTCTGGTAGATGAAGCATTAGTGACTTTTTGTCGATCAGCGCAGTCTTAAAATTGTTCCTTGGACAGTCAACGAAATTGCTGATTTAGAAAAGATGAAGCAATTCAAATTAGATGGAATCATCACCGATTACCCTGACCGAGCCGTAAAGGTTTTTCGTGAGACAAAGGCAATAAACAAATAACAATTTGCTCAATAAATTCGGACTGTGACAGTTTGAAAAGTGTCACAGTCCTTCAACATCCCCATAATTCAATCTGTTACCCTCTCAGTATGAGATTATTTCTTCTAATTGTAGTCTTTGCAGTTTTTTCGATCTTTGCTCAAACCGAGACTTTGAGCAATGCCGAAATTATTGAAATGGCGCAGGCAGGGCTCGGTAAAGAGTTGATTATAGAAAAGATACAGACCTCAAATGCTGCTTTTGACGTTTCCACAAAGGCTCTGGTCGAATTAAAAAAAGCGAATGTAGCGGATGAGATTATTTCCGTAATGTTGGAAAAATCAAAAGCTAAACGGCAACGATTTACCCCAACTGAAGAAAAAAAACCTGAACCGCAAGGCTATTCCGAAAGCCAACCAACTACAAATTTTGGCAATAATCAAACGCCCTTGGAGATGTTGCGAAATGCCAAAACGATTGCCATCAAAAAATCTTCGATTCATCCGGCACGGCAAAATCTCGAAAAAGAATTACTCAAACACAAAGAATGGGCGAAATTTAATCTGACCATTACTCAATACCAAGAGACGGCTGATCTCTCGCTTGAAATTGGTCGAGTGCCACTGACAATATTTACTCATCGTTACGTTTTTCGGATTGTTGACACCCGAAGCGGAACAGTCATCGTTGCCGGAGAGACGACCTCTTGGGGCAGTCTGGCTGAAAATCTTGCCAGAAATATTGCTAAAGAACTGAAAAAAGTTTTAGCCGAAAGTTGAAAACATTATGAAATTTATTAACTTCTTTTTAATCACGCTTTTAGCCTCGCAATCGTTTTTGATTGCCAACGCTCAAGCCAACAATAATTTTAGTTTTGATAACGCCGCCATTGTCGTTCCAACCAGTAATTCGAGCAAACAAACAACTGTCATCATCACTTTTCTTGATGATGAGGTGCAGATTAAATCAAAAAAAGACGGCACGATTCTGAAAACTTTCAAATATTCCGACATCAAAGCGGCTGAATATTCCTACAGCGAAAAGCCACGTTGGAAAGAAGGTCTAGGACTCAGCGCGGCTGGCATTTTTTTCCCTCCGATTTGGTTATTTTCGATTCCACTCCTATTTACCAAAACTAAAAATCATTGGTTCACCTTTCGGAGTGAAAAGGATTTTGCCGTTTTGAAGTTAAACAAACGAATCCGCAAGTTGTTTATTCCAACTTTTGAAACTAAAACAGGTGTCACGGTTGAGGCAAAAGGTAGCGATAAGTAGGAAAAACTTTGCTTTTAGTTTGATTATAGGATATTTTGTCTCTATTCCTAGTTTGAGCTAAAAGAGGTGTTTTATGAAAATCGTTAAACTGATGCTTTTTACAATATTGATAACAACTTTTTGTGTAATTTCTTCGCTTGCACAGCCAACCGCAACCCAAAAAAGAATTTATGAACACATCGAGGTAGATAAATTTTCAATCAAACAAGGGGTTGAATTCCCCGCTGACAAAATTGAGGGCGTGACTCAAAGCGTAGTTGATTCGCTCAATGACACAAATAAATTTAAGAGTGTCGCTTTATCCGATTTGCCAAAAACAAGTGATTCGGCTGAAACAAAACCGATTATCGAAACTACTCGGCTTAAAATTTCCGGCGAAATTATTAAATATGAACCGGGCAGTCAAGCCAAACGTTACCTGCTTGGGATGGGAGCGGGAAAGACTAAACTCATCGCCAATATTAAGTTTATTGACGCTCAAAGCGGTGAAGTCCTTTTTGAGGAAATAGTAGATGGGATTGTTTCGTGGGGCTTATTTGGAGGCGATAAAAATAAAGCGCAAAATAATTTAGCCAAACAAATTGTCAAAATTGCGAAAGAAAAATTTACCGATGGCAAAAAAGCGGAAAAATCCAATAAAGATGCCTCTAAAAAAATAGGCACAATCAAAGAAAACTAAACTTTTGTCTCCGCCTGAAAATCTTCAAACCAGCATCGCACACAAAAGCGGTGCTTTTTTCTTTGCTCCAGCGTAAATTCGGAATGCTTTACTTTAACCACCATTTTTTCGTCATCGGTCAATTCATCCCAAGTTTTTAGCTTTTTATAATCGCATTTCGGACATTTATGGCTCATAATTGTTCATTATCAATTGTTTGTTGTAGAATTTCAAAAAGTCTTTCCCGAATATCAAATCAAAAGGATTTTTAAAGTGGAAATGTGAAAAAGCCTAAAAGGGCAAAAGCCCTGCAATTTGCAACCTACTTTTTCACGTTTAAACTTTTTCACTTTTTATGTTCACCATTAAAGCAAATTTTGCCGATAGTTTTGAAATAAATTCAACCGTTGAAAAAACGCAAAAATTTTTCTCAGACGGGAATAATTACGTCGAAAATTATGCCTAATTTAGATAGCATTCATACTGACGGAAGAGGCATCACGCGTTGGATTATTTTGGCAGAAATCCCTTTTGTCGGTAAAATGAAACAATCATTTGCGGTAGATTTTTTGGCAACGGAGGATTGCATCGTCTGGCATCCTTCGCCTTCCGAGACGCAAAATTATCTACGCTGTGTGGCGGAAATTATTGAAAAAGCAGCAGACAAGGTCTTAATCAGATATTCGCAATATGTCGAGATTCGTCGTCAAAACGCGAGAGAATTACACCCGCTTGCCGGAATGGCGGGCGAAAAAAACATCAGTCAAGGAATGCAAGCTGAGGTTGATTTGATGTTGAAAATTTTTATCAGCAAAGCAAAGGAGAGGTTAGAAAGAGTATGAAAAAAACAATTTATTTAGTTGGAATTTTGACGCTGTTTTTTACAGCAAACATTTTTGGGCAAATTGCGATTCCGCGTGAATCAAATCGGCAAGAGGTTATGCAAGTAGTTGGCGATGCAAAACTTAACATCGTTTATCATCGTCCAAATGTAAAAGGCAGAACCGGCAAAATTTACGGTTGTGCCACGGAAAAGGTTATCCAACAAGGCAACAACACAGGTGCTTGTCTCGTGCCAAACGGACAAGTTTGGCGAGCAGGCGCGAATGAAAATACTATCATCGAATTTTCTACCAATGTCACCATCAACGGTCAACCGTTACCCGCCGGAAAATACGGATTTTTCGCTATTCCCGATAAAAAGGAATGGACTTTGATTTTTAACAAAGTCAATGCCGAATGGGGAGCTTTTACTTACAAAGTCGAACAAGATGCTTTGCGGATAAAAGTTGCTCCCACTAAATTGAAAACTGTCCGCGAAACTCTAATGTTTGAATTTGAATCCATTTCTTATAATTCAACCAAAGTCGTTCTCAGTTGGGAAAAATTATCAGTTCCTTTTACGGTCAGTGTCGGCGACATCAACGGACGAGTGGTGGCAAACATCCGCGAAGCCATCAAAAATCGTAAAGCTGATGATGTTCGCCCGTTAAATCAAGGCGCGGGTTTTGTGCTAAGCCAAAAGATTGCAGGTAGTTACGAGGAAGCACTGGGCTGGATTGACGAATCAATCAAAGCTAAGGAACTTTTCGGAAATTTGAACACCAAAGCACGTCTCTTAGCCGAAATGGGTAAAAAAGCCGAGGCAATGTCAACTGCGGAGAAAGCTCTTCAAGTTGGTAAAGCCGCCACTCCGCCGGCTAACGCCGGAGCAATGACTGCTTTAGAAGATGAAATGAAAAAATGGAAAGGCGGGAAGTAAGGCAAAAGTAAATGACGGCATCGCTAATGCGCTGCACGTCAGTTTCGAGGCGGTGGCTTTTACCACCGCCACGACCAAAGGGGAACATTATCCCCTTTGGAAACCCTAAGATAGGGGACACCCCTCTGATACCCCATAAGGACGTATTATCCAACCGCCAAAGGCGGTGGCTTTCTGCGGGGTTAGTAAAAAATAAGTTATAACGATTGTCAAAAAAACTTTGTTTTAGTCCCCCAACGGGGACAAACAATATAGCGTAGGGTAAAGCGAGTTAAACGAGCGACACCCTACGATTGATGAAAAAGCCGTTTCGTCGCTGTAAGTGACGCACAATCAACAGCTTATGTTGTTAATCTCCTTCGAGAGACGGTGCGGTTTCTGAATCAAGACATAGCGATTCTCGCTATGCTATATTGTTAGTCACCTTTGGTGACAAAAACATCGAAATTAGAGTTTTAAAACAGCTTCTTACAAGTTATTTTTTACACATTCCTAAGGAATATTTTTGACTCAAAAGAACCAAAACTTATTCAAAATAAAAAGCTATGCCTCGTAAGAAGCACAGCTTTTTTACTTTTACCTTTTTACTTTTACCGTTAAGTAATCACGCCACCATCCACGATTACCACTTCGCCATTCATATACGAATTTCGGTCGGAACACATAAACGCGGCAAATTCAGCTAATTCTTTCGGCTCGCCTAATCGCCCTTGGGCAACCCAACCTTCGTGGGCTTCTAAAAGTCTGTCAGGCAAAGTGTTGCCCAAATCGGTATCAAAAATTCCGGCGGCGATAGCGTTGACCATAATTCCGAAATTGGCGGCTTCGCGTGAAAGGCATTTAGTAAAACCAATCATCGCGGCTTTTGAGGTGGCGTAATGAACCGAGGTCGGAAGCGAACTCATCGCGCCGATTGAGGTGATATTCAAAATTTTTCCGCAACGTTTGCGAATCATTTGTTTGTAAAAAGGTTTGGTCACGGCAAAGAGACTATTGACATTGGTGTCAATCACCCAATCCCAAGATTTATCCGTGGTGGTTGCAAAATTATCGGGTTTATTGACGGCAACGTTATTGACCAAAACATCAATTCTTCCCCACGCTTCTGCGATTTCGCGCACCACTCGCTTCATTCCCAGACGATCGGTCACCGAAACTTTAAAAGCCAGCGCACGTCTGCCAAAGGCTTCGATTTTGGCAACAATTTCTTTGGCTAAATCGTCCGAACTATGATAATTAAAAGCTACATCTGCCCCTTCACGAGCAAAAATTTCACAAATTGCCGCCCCGATTCCGCGTGTTCCGCCCGAAACAAATGCCGTTTTTCCTTCTAATAAAAGACTCAAAGTTATTTCTCCGAATAAAAAGACTAAGAGAAAGGGTAATGAAATTGCGGGAAACTGACAAGTGGTGAAGGCAAGATTATGAAGCCCGCCAATTTTTTTAACCAAAATTACATTGCCACGAAAACAAATCAAGGCAAATTTCTGTTTGGCACGGCGGTTGCTTTCTAAATGATTTTGGGCGTTGTTTGTATAGTTGTTAAAGGTAAATATGACCTTTTCTTTAATGTTTTAGGCAATATCTAACAATAATGTGCAAAGTTTTGTCACTCTGGGTATGACAAAATTTGTATTTAACAACCCTCTAAATTAACAAAAATGTTGATTTAAAAAGGAGAAAATATATGTTAAAATCCCGCCCCCAATCAGGTTTTTCCCTAATTGAATTACTAATGGTAGTGGTTATTGTTGGAATATTAGCAGCAGTTGCCGTCCCTTCTTTATTTCGGGCACGCGATGCTGCTGAAAAAGGTGCGGTTATTGCAAATCTCCGCACAATTCACTCTAACGAGACAACTTATTTGTCCCAACGCGGACGCTATGCCCGACTGCCTGAACTAAATACATATTTCAATAATAATTTAGGAACGCCAACCAGCACCTCAGCAAATGCCTCCTTGGTCCGCGGCAGCTATTACTATTTGATGTCTCCAACCCCCACCAACACCACTTTAAGAACTCGATACCAAATTTACGCTTACACTCTTGAAAACAGATTCTACATAGAAACACTGTTTATCATGGAAGATGGCGTAATTGATACTATTATTCCCTAATTACTCAAAGTATCAGGAGAAGTAAAATATGTCCCACGCAATGAACGATAAACCGAATACTGAAGATAATTTACAAATTCATCAGTTATTCAAACAAGTCAGCGAAGAGGCGATTGACTTGCGGGTAGTAGAGAAATTTTTTTCGGAAATTGAGCGCAGAATGCTGCAGATTTCACCTTCTTTTTTTGACATTGAGCCAATCAAAGCACATCTTCAACAGCTAAAATCTTTTTCCGCAGAGACAGCCTTGACCGAAGTTTTGCAAACCGAGTTTCAAATTAAACAAGAGTTTGAAACTTGGCGAACTCGCTTGGAAAAGCGCGACCGAAAAATCGAAACTTATCATTTCCGACGTTTTTGCGACTCTAATAAAGAACCTCTGGATTCGGTAGTTTTTTCCGCCCTCAGCCGTTTTTATCGAGCTTTACCACATTCTACTTCCGTCCAAAGTAAGTTTGATTTGGTTATCACCCGACTTTTTACCAAAGAAAGACGGGTAGCCCAACGTGAAACAAGTTTGCCACGCGCCGATTTGACCAATCAGTTGAGCGAATTATTCAACCAATGGGATGGCGAGACCAATCATTTCAACCAACTTTCAGATGAAACAATTGCGGTCATCGGTAAAATTGACGAATTTATCAATGAAACCAACTCGTTATCAAACTTTGAAGAACTGGTCAAAGATAATCTTTTTGACCGTTTTCGAGATTTCAAACGCAATTTAGAGAGTAAATTCTTTGAACCAGCGATATTAGCGACGGCGATTGAATGTAATTTGGCAGTTGGCAATGCTTTCCATAAATTGCTGGGAAATGCCAATGAAAATCTCAGTGCCAAACTTATTTCAGCTTTTGATTTTGCCGAAGCCTTCCACGATACTTCGCCAAATGCTCAAGCTCACACTTCGGAAATTTTGCACGAGGTCAAACTTCACGAAACGTGCGATGGAACAACGGAAAATGAAGATCTGCTCCATATCTGGCAGTTACTCGAATTGGTCGGCATTGAACACGATTCCCAAACTCCGGCAATCATCGAATCTGAGGAGATTCATAACCCCGATTCAGCTAATAAATCGCTTCCGCCACAAGACCGAATTGCCTCTCTATTGGCTACGCTTTCAACCTCTCAGCCCGATCTCAAACTTTTGCGCGATTATATGCAAGAGTCGAAATCATTGAGTGCGATAGACTTAAATGATTTTCTTTATTCTTCGGAAACAAGCGTAGATGAAATTAGCCGAGACGCTTTGAGCTTGATTTTGTGGTCGGAAGAAATTCGTGAAAACGAATTGAATAACCCGAAAGACCTTCCGATTACGATTCGGGATGATGTCAAAACTATTTTGAGAAGGTCTCAAAATCTTGCCGAGCAATTAGGGCTTTTAATAGAAGTTTCTAGCCAAGCTACGCAAAATCGTCTTTTAATCGTTTCAAATAAACTGCTGGAAACAAGTCTTAAACTTGAGCGGGCAATTGTTCGATTCAGCAATCGTAATCTCGGACGCACCAAACCAACGGAAATAGAAACCCCGAAAGTGGCGGCTACTCCGAGACGAGCTTCCGCCCCTTTCCGACAAAAATCAACTAAAGCGCGAGCCAATCGCTGGTTGGTAGCTGCTACGATTATCGTTTGTTTAATGAGCGGAGGTTTGTTTTTCTTCTCTAAACAAATGAAAGACGCAATCCCTCCCCCAAAAAATGTTGACCAGATTGACGTTGCCAGATTGCCGAGAGGCGAACATCTTCAATCAGCTTATCGAAGAAAAAATACACTTTTTATTACGGCTAAAGAATCTTGGTCACAACTCTCAAAAGATGAACAAACTGAAACTTTGCAAAAATTATTGAGTTATCCTGCTCAACCTAAAATTGAAACGGCAATTGTGACCAGTGGCGATGGAAAGCCTCTGGGCGAGATTTCTCCCAATGGGCTTAATATTGGAGAACCTCCGCAAATCGCCGAAGCTGACGAGGCAAAATAGCTTGGATTAAATAGTCTGTAAATTAAAATTTCTAATGAAATCGTTTGGCGTTAAAGGCAGAAACACGCACGTTAGTAAGGGTGTTCAAGTTGAGTAAATATAACGATTTAGCACACTTGCTGACGCGCGTGTTTCTGCCTCGTTTATCAAACTTGAATATCAGAAACCTTAATTTACAGACTATTAAATCTCTGTTTTGATGAGTTTATTGCCGTTTTGAGTTGGCAAAAGGGCGGTAATTTCTTCGATAATATTGCGGGTTGAATTTGGAATCGTCATTCCGATAGTTGCCGCCTTCATTTCCGCGTATTTTTTAGAATCATTGACCAGAGATTGAATGGTCGGCACAATATCCGAAGCCTTTTCGAGCAAAATCCCTGCCCCTTTCTTCTTGATTAAATTGACTGTTCCGGCTTCTTGCGGCATCGGCGGAGTGGTCGCATCGGCAATTATCGGCAGACGACAGGCAAGAGCCTCAAAGGTGGTCAAACCACCCAGTTTGCTCACCATCACATTGGCAGATTGCATCAATTTTTCAATCTCATCCGAATAACCGATAACTTTAACCGGAAACTTAGCAGTCTTAGCAAGTTCCACGGCTTCGAGTCTTAATTCCTCGTTTTTACCCGCCAAAAAAATTGCCTGAACGTCTAAATTCCCCTGCACGAGTTCTCTAAAAATCTGTGGAATATTGCCACCGCCAATCCATCCAGCGTTGACAAAAACCGTGAATTTATCGGGATTTAAGCCGAAAGCCTCGCGTGCTTTTTGGGCATCTTTTTCATTTACTTCGTGAAACTTCGGATGAATCGGCATTCCCGAAATTTTTATCTTTTCGGGCGAAATTCCATAATCAATCAATTGCCGTTAAGCATCTTCATTGGCGACCAAATAGAGTGAAACATCGTTGCACGCCCAAGCCTTCCAAAAGCCATAACACGGATCAGTGACCACCGTCACCAGCGGAACTGTGTCGGTTAAATTCAACTGCTTTAAGACCTTAGCAACGATATGTTGCGTCAAAGGATGGACGCTGATAACCGCGTGAGGAACATATTTTTCAAAAATATCACGGACATAACCGATACATCTTTTATGAACAAATTCGCGGGTTTCGGGGCGAATCTTATTCATTATCCAATAGAGATATTTCATCCAATGTTGTCGGTTTTGCAAAACCCAATTATAAACATTGACGAGTTTTTCGGTGATGTGATGCGATTCTTCGACAGCTTTAATCGTGCGGACAACCACAGACTCGCCTTTCCAAAATTTTTCCACTCCCTCGGCAATCGCCCCCGCCGCCGAGCGATGTCCACCACCGGTATCGGATGAAATGATTAAAATTTTAGGGGTGTTTGGCATTTTCGATTTTCGATTTTCGATTTAGCTTAAATATATTGATTCTTCCAAATCCGAATCGGCGTTTGTCACATTTGAATTTGGAATCGGCAAAGATTCGCCCAAAAGCAAATTTGTTTCTGCCATATCAACTAAAGCGTCCGCTAGAAGTTTTCGGGTTTTATCCAAATTCTTTCCGCAAGTTATAACACCCGCAAAATCCAAAACTTCGCCGTGAACCCCATCGTCTAAAAACTTATACATTGCTTTATAAGTCAGCATAATTTCTACACCTTAACCGCAACACCTTCGCTATTTGGACTGACTGTTCCTAAATTTTTCGCCGCTTTTTTCATTTGCGACTTCAAGTCGTTTGATTTTAATCAAATGTCCCGGATTTAAAGGCAAACTCGGATAAAAACAATTTGATTCGTGCGTGCAATAGCAACCGTTGGCGACCTCTTTGCGGCGTTTTTTCATCAAATCGGTTTTCCAAGCGGTTTGAAAATTCCAATCGTAATCGCGCAAATTCAAAACGTCCGCTTTATTTTCGCACGACGATAAAACGCCGTTATCATAAATTACCGCTCCGGCTGAACCTGCATAACATTTGAGTTGCGCTTTTTGTTCTTCTTTGGTTTTGGCAATCAAATCGTGCATATAAATATCCACTGCGGCTTTGAAAAATCCGGTCGAGCCACCGTAATTATTTTTTAAGGTCGCATTTTTGGTATCCTCCAAAATCATATTGCGACAATTTGGCGTAGCGTTGATGGTCAAATTTCAACTCAATCGGATCGGCTGATGGCGGACGAATGTAATTGATATTTACTTTGTCCGGCTTCAAATCGTATTTCAAAAAGTCATACCAATCGAAAATCGTGTCTTCGTTGGAGTGCATAACGCAGGTGCAAGTTTGAATATCAAGTCGCGGAAACTGCTCGCGTTTCATCTGTTGCAAAGTGCGGGCAGTATGAATTGCTTTGTCCCAACTTCCCTCTTTGCGACGAATTTTTTCGTGTGCGTCCTTCATTCCGTCAATTCCGAGCGCAACCGTCACATTCAAATTCGGACATTCTTCCATAATTCGCGTCACATCGGGAAAAATTCGTTGATGAATCTGCCCGTTGGACATCAAATAAACCGAATCAAGTTTATTATTTTCGTAAAACGAGCGAACAATTTCGGGTAAATCTTTGCGGGTAAAAGGCTCACCTCCGGCTAAAACCAAAACGCCGAGATTCCCACCTAAAGTTTCGGAAATTTTGCCAATTTCGTCAGCTTTCATTTGTAATTTTTTGCGCGGACGATCATCCAATTCTTCGGTAAAAAAACAATGTGTGCAACGCATATCGCAAACGCTGGTCACTAAAATATTCAAAAAAACAGGCGACATCGTTTTCCCTGTCACCAAATTTGCGTAACGCTTAAAAATCTCTTTTGTTGTAAAATCCATCTTAAATCCCTATTAAATAAATGCTTTTGTCAAAATAATAATTATCGCTGTTTTAATTTGGCTTGTCGAGTCGAATTTCACCAATCGGATGCGGTAAAATGAATTTATGTTTAGACGAATTTATTTAGACCACGCCGCAACCACGCCGGTTGACAGCCAAGTTTTAGAGGCGATGCTTCCTTATCTGACCAATAAATTCGGCAATGCTTCAAGTATTCATTTCTTTGGGCAAGAAGCGCGAGCCGCAATTGACAAAGCACGACACCAAGTTGCCAACCTTATTAACGCCCGTCCAAACGAAATTGTTTTCACCTCCGGCGGAACAGAGGCAAATAATTTAGCCATTCGCGGTTTGCTGGAAGCCAACGAAAAATATGGTAAGCAAGTAATCACTTCCGCCATCGAACATCCTTCCGTTAAGAATTTATGCGAACATCTGGAAAAGAGTGGATACAAAATATCCTATCTACCCGTTTATGAAGACGGTATCGTTAAAATTGAGGATATTAGGGATGCAATTACAGATGAAACGGTCTTAATCTCAATTATGACTGCCAATAATGAAATTGGAACAATCCAACCCGTTGAAGAGATTGGACTTTTAGTTAAAGAACAGCGCGAAAAAGGTAATAAAATGTGGTTTCATACGGATGCGGTGCAAGCGGTTGGAAAAATTGAAGTTGATGTACAGAAGATCAGTTGCGATTTACTTTCGATGTCAGGACACAAAATCTATGCAACTAAAGGAGTTGGCGCACTTTATGTTGGGCGTGGGGTGCGTTTGCAATCGCAAAATTTGGGTGGTCATCAGGAAAGAGAAAGACGTGGGGGAACAGAATCTGTCCCACACGTCGTTGGATTTGGCAAAGCCAGCGAACTGGCTAAGACCATGCTGTGTACACAAACTATACGGCTCAGGGAGTTGCGCGATAGTTTTGAAAAAGGGGTGAGCGACAAAATCCCCGAACTAATCTTTAATGGTAATATAAAAAACCGATTGCCCAATATTTCTAACGTCTCATTTCGACAAATCGAAGGCGAGGGACTCTTGATAAATCTTGATTTACAAGGAGTTGCGGTCTCAACCGGTTCTGCTTGCTCATCAGGCTCTCTCGAACCATCGCCCGTCATTCGTGCTCTTGGTCACGATGACGAACTTGCTAGAGGGGCAATTCGATTTAGTTTTGGAAAAGACAACACCCCGGAGGATGTTGCCTACCTTTTGGAAGTATTACCTAAAGCTATTGAAAATTTACGAAAACTTAGTTCAAATTAAAATTAAGTTATGATTCCGCCAGTAAAGGTTATGATTCCGCCGGTAAAAGTTATGATTCCGCCATCAGTTAAATTTTTCATTTTTTTGTTCTCCTATCAATTTATTACTTAATAACAATTGTGTTTTTACTAAATCAATCGGTGTGCCAACTAAGTGCTTACAAGCGTAAGTCATTTGTTTAGTGTCAATTACTATTTGTCTGTCCAAAGTTTCAATTGACTGGAGTTTTGTTTTCATTTATTGAATTACCATCTAAATCATAGATAAAGAAAGGTTTGTCTGAAAAGTCGTAGTGTAAATCTGGTATACAAAGAAATGCTGTCATTTACAAATTTTATTGATTTTTGTAGCTTCAATTTTTACAAAAAGCTAGATATTCATTGAAATATGTGATAATTTATTTATGGCTTATAAGAAAGCCTCTTCTCTTTACCTTCCCATTCTTGGACTCTCCGTATCCTAAATGAATCAAAACATACCGCTTAAAATCTATAAATCAGTAATTACCATCATGGGCATTTTTGTGTTTGTTTTTGCGATTGCAAAATTAGACTCAAAAATCTTTGTTGATTGGGGATTTATCTTTTTTTCTTTGGTAACTTTAATACTCGCTCCCAGAATGAATCTAAAACTACCTCGCTCAAGGATTGTCCTAGGCTTTTCTGACTCAATGGTTTTTCTTGCTTTTTTACTTTTTGGGGGTAAAGAAGCAATTGTACTTTCTGCCCTTGAAATGTTATCCGCCTGTTTAACGCTCAGATTTCAAGGCACAAAACTTGATTCATCAACCTTAATTCACAATGTTTCCTTGTCTGCTTTTTCTACTGCAATCACATATCAAAGTTGGTTACTTTTTTCCGGTTTTTTAGAGATGAATCCGATACCTTCGGATACAACAAGTCTGGTTGCAATGCTAGGAGTTTTGTCCCTTTCACAATTCTTGAGTAATTCTGTTTTCGTATCAGCATATTATTCAATAAAAAACCACACAAATTTTTGGAAGCAGTGGAAGGATGACGGTTTTACCATTTCAATCACTCAAATTGCCGGGGCTAGTATTGCTGGAGTTGCTTACAAACTAATTAAGAATGGCGATTATTTTGCTACTGCAATTGCGATTGTGGTCTTAATTATTGCTTACTTTAATTATCGTAAAGTTATCAGAGACATGTCTTCTTCAATTGAGGATGCTGAAAAGGCACAACAAGAAAAAGCTGACTCGGAAAAAATTCGAGCAGAGCAAGCCGAAAAACACGCGGAAGAACTTGGTCTGGCACTTGCCGAACAAGAGATAATCAGTCAACAATTGAAAGAAAGTAATGATGCCCTCGAACACGCAGCTTATTTTGATGCGCTGACCAAACTTCCAAATCGGGCTTATCTGATTGAGCGTTTGAGTCTTTTACTCGAACTCGGAATTGACATTTCCGACAAATATTATGTTCTCTTTTTAGACCTCAAACGTTTCAAAAACATCAATAATCGGCTTGGTCATACAGTCGGCGACAAGGTTTTGATGTTGGTAGCCAAGAGACTTTTGCGAACCGTGAAGCTGGAAGATACGGTGGCAAGACTCGGTGGAGATGAATTTGCCATTATTCTCAACGACCTTAAATCGGTAGAAGAAGCCAAGCGATATGCCCGCAAAATTCATCAGAAATTGATTCAACCTTTTTCGCTCAACGGACACAAGATTTTTACCGATGTCCAGATTGGCATTTCGCCATTTGACGTTGAGCATAAAAAGCCCGAAGACATTTTGCGCGATGCGGACATTGCGATGCACTACGCTAAAGAAAAGGAAACGCCTTTTGCTGTTTTTGATAAAGACTTGCGCTCAAAGGTTTTAGAAACAATAAAACTCGAATCTCATCTTCGTTTTGCTTTGGAGAAAAACGAACTTTCGATGTATTACCAACCGCTCATTAATTTGACGGATGGCGGACTTATCGGGTTTGAGGCACTCCTTCGTTGGCATCATTCCGAACTTGGATTTATTTCGCCGATGCAGTTTATTCCGATTGCCGAAGATTCAGGGCAAATTATTCCAATCACCAACTGGATTTTAGACCAAACCACCAACCAAATCGCCGAATGGCAAAAAATCTCGTCCGCTTTCAGTAAACTAATCGTCAGCGTCAATATTTCGGGCAAACACATCGCTCAAGACGGTTTAGTCGAAACAGTTGAAAAATGCTTGAAGAGAGCCAAATTAAGACCTGCTTCGCTCAAACTGGAAATTACCGAAAGCACCGCTATGGAAAATGCCGAGCGAACGATTGAAATTCTCTCCGAACTCAACAGAATCGGCGCACAATTGAGCATTGATGATTTTGGGACGGGTTATTCATCGCTTAGTTATTTGCACCGTCTGCCATTTAATACGCTCAAAATTGACCGTTCATTTGTGAATAGCGTGGGCGAAAATGGCGAAAACTCCGAGATTCTGCAAACCATTATTTCACTTGCCAAAAACTTAAAAATGAAGGTCATTGCCGAAGGCATTGAGACGGAAAGTCAGCTCAGTCTGTTACGAAACCTAGGCTGTGATTACGGACAAGGCTTTCTGATGTCAAAACCTTTGCCAAAAGAAGAAATGGAAACTCTTCTCTATCAAAACCATAGTTGGTTTCCAAAAGGTTATCTTGAAGAGGATTCAGATGAACCTGTGCGTCAAGAATTGCCGACTCAAGTTTTAGCTTCAATAATTTCCCAATAGAGATTTCAGTTTTTCGCGGTAATTTCTGGTCATGGTGAGTTTTTTTCCGCTTTTCATAATCACGGTTTGGTCGCCATTAAAAAGCGGGTGCATTTCTTTGACCCGGTCAATATTGATAATGGTTGAGCGATGAATGCGGACAAATTGGTTTGGATTGAGTTTAGCTTCCAATTGATGAAGTCTCATCCTAATCAGATGCGTTGCCCCGCCCATATCCAGTTCCAAATAGTTTCCTTCCGCTTTAATAAAATCTACGTCATCAATCAAGACAAAAATAATCTTGCCGCGTTCTTTGACGGTTAGCCGTTTGAGATAGTTTTCTGCGCCCTTGAGTTCGCTTAATAATGTCATCAGACGGTCTTCGGTAATGGCAATTTCTTGTTTTTTAATTTGCTCTTTGGCTCGATTGAGAGTGGCTTCCAGACGTTCCACAGAAAATGGTTTGAGCAAATAATCAAAGGCATTTACTTCAAAGGCGCGAATCGCAAACTGATCGTGAGCAGTGACAAAAATAATGGTCGGCGGATTCTCAGTCGAGATTGCTTCCAAGACATCAAAGCCATCATTTTCCGGCATTTGCACGTCCAGAAAAACAAGCTGCGGCTTGAGTTGTGCAAAAGCCTCAATCGCTTGTAATCCATTGTTGCATTCGCCCACGATTTCTATCTCAGAGTCCTTGCTTAGATAACGTCGGATGCGCTTTCGCGCCAACAACATATCGTCCACTATCAAAGTACGGATTTTCATAGATTTTCTCTTGATCGCTACTTCTAAAAGGAATCTTCAGAAACGCAATAGTTCCTTTGTCTTCAGTTGCCGGTTTTAGTTGAAACTCGTGATCTTTTCCATAAAGATGCTTGAGACGTTCCCGCGTGTTGCTTAACCCGATCCCAAATTGTTGAGTTTTTTTAGATTTGGAGTTAAGCCCGATGCCATCATCGCAAATCCTCACGGTCAGCCAACGGTTTTCCTGAGTAACTATAATTTTGATCGTCCCGCCGGAAATGCGCGGAGCAAGTCCGTGTCGAATTGAATTTTCGACCAAAGGCTGCAAAATCATATTCGGAATCAAAGCCTCCAGCGTTTGTGGTAAAACCCGCCAGACGATTTTCAATCTATCCTGCAAAAGAGTTTGTTGGATTTCCAAATACATCCTTAAAAAATCCAGTTCCTCACGCAAAGTAACTTCTTGCTGCTGTTCGCCTTTTAACGATAAACGGAGTAAATCGCTCAATTGAGCAATGGTTTTTTCTGCTGCTGCTTCGTTTTCATAAAGAAGTTGGGAAATAGCGTTCAGCGTGTTAAAGAGAAAATGCGGGTGAAGTTGGGTTTTGAGAGCCTGCAATTGGGCTTGGATGAGAGATTGTTCGCGTTCATGATACCTTCTGAAATAAATGTCTGCTTGACTGACAATAATAATTACCCAGTAAAACATAATATTGGTCGCGCCGATTCCGATTAGTAAAGAAACTAACGGAATAGGCGTTTGGTATCTTGTCATCCAAAACGAGAGGGGTTGAATCACCTGTTGAAATAAAATTGCGTGCAGCACTGCGATTGGAAATCCTAAAATAAAAATGATTGCGAAATTTGACCATTGATGCGGCTTTTCAATCGGAAGTTTTTTTCCAATCCGCCACGCCAACGGAGTTAAAATTGCCCATAGATAAAAAACGATTAAATTTGAATAGAGAGATTCCCACCAAGTCCAAGGATCAGCCGACTGAATCTTTAAGAGATAGGTTTGAGGCGCAAAAAGGCACGCCAAAAGCGTCCAAATTCCGACAACTATTCCTATCTTCTTAAAATCAGTTCGCATTTATTTCACAAAGTAAAGTTTGATTTATAATTTTCTGTGGCTGATTCAGCAATGGACTAAAACTGCATCCATTTTTCTGAAATTTCTTCAAATATCAGTCAAATGTTAATTTATACAAATGAAATTGTGACCAAACGGTCTTTTGCAAGGATGAACTGTATTTTTCATCTTCGCAAAAACTCTTTTGCTCAATTTTCAATCTTTCCGCCAATTATGATTTCGTCACTTTAATAGTTAAAAACGAATCCAAAAGCGAATTGTTTCAATTATTTACACGATTTCTTGGGATTTGAAAAATACACTCTTTCAAATTCTGTCCACCTTTTTGGATTTTGTTTGATTTATCAATGATTTCATTTTTTTTTAAACATTTCATCACAATTTTTAGCCGATTCGTCACATTTTTATTTTCAATTTGGTGGAAAAGATTTGTAATAGTGAAAAACGTAAGAGGTGTTTTTTATATGACTAGACAATTTGACTTAAAAAGAAATGGAAATATTTTAACCGATAAGATTGAAGTTCTACGCGAAGTAACGGTGGCTCTTTTGGACGAGGTCAAATCACTCGGCTCTTTGCGAAAGGTTGAGATCGAAAACGGCATCAATTTTGACGATGAAGTTAAAACTTTTGAGATTCTTTTAATCGAACGTGCGCTCGAACAAACCGGCGGCAGTCAGTTGCGGGCAGCTCGGCTCTTGAATCTCAAACACACCACGCTCAATGCCAAAATCAAGCGTTATGATATTCGACTTGGAAGACGAGGAAACTCTCTCCACATGGCGAAATAAAGTTGAGTTTGAAATGAAGGTGGCTTTTGATCGAGAGGTTGTAATGCGAGAAAGAGACAATAATTTGAAATACAAACTTGGCATCTTGGAAAGTTTGAATATCTGTGACGAGATGGATACTCAAATGCTCAAACGAAAATTTGAGGTTTTGAAAGATGTGGCTTTGATTTTAATCAATGAAATCGAAGCCTTTGATTGCGTTCGCTCGGTAAATATTAGTGAAGGCATCAATCTGCACGAAGAGATGCGGATGTTTGAGGTTCACCTGATTCAATCAGCTTTAGAACGCACCGGCGGTCATCAAACTCGTGCCGCCCAACTGCTCGGCATCAATTTAACCACGCTCCACAATAAATTAAAACGTCTTAATATTTCTCCGTCTATTTTGGTTACTGCGCCAATTATTCACGAAGATACAATTTATAAAAATCCTACCAAGGAAAATCTTGCTCCGCTTGGAGATGAACAATTTAGCCGTCTCGTGGCTTGAAAGGAAGAGGTCTGTAATTCGCAACAATAATACGAACATTTTGTTCTTTGTATTCATTCATAGACAAAGAAGTCGGACAGGTCTGTCCTCTTCTAAGGAGTAGTAATTATGAAACATTTATTTTTAATAGTGGCAGTCATTATCCTTTCTGCAACTGCAAACGCACAAAACAATCCTACGCCATTTGATAAAGCAAACGATTCTTCCGCGCTTACTAAAAATGAGATTACGATCCCGCCCGAATTGATTGATCTCAATAATTCCGCCGTCCAAAAGGCACTTGAAGGAAATTACGAAGAAGCTGTGGTAAATTTTCGTCAAATCATTTCAAAAGCTCCAAACATTCATCAATTCCACTACAATCTTGGTCAATCCTTAATCAAACTTAAGAAATATGACGAAGCCATCGAAATATTTAAAAAAGCACTCGAAATTAAACCCGATTACCCTGAAGCATTTGCAGGTTTGGGCGAGGCTCTTTTTGAAAAAGGAATGTTTGAGGAAAGTATTCCCGCTTATCGAAAGGCAATTGAACTTGATCCTACCGATGCCAGCACTCGCGCTAATTTAGGAAACTCTTTGACTCAATTAAACCGTTTTAAAGAGGCGGTTGAAATGCTGAATGAGGCAGTAAAAATACAACCCGATTTAGCAGTCGCTTATAACAATCGAGGTGTAGCGTTTTATTCACTGAAACGGTTTAATGAAGCAATTGCCGATTTTCGGAAAGCAATTTCTCTAAACGCCCCATTTGCCGAAACATACAATAGTCTGGGCTTAACATTGTGGCAAACAGGTAAGAAAAAAGAGGCTCACATTTTCTTTTTAGAAGCCGTTCATCGGAATCCCTACTCGAATTATGCTTTGTATAATCTGGCACTTAGTTATCTTGAACGTGGAGATAGAGATTCAGCCCGGGAGCAACTTAATACTTTGTCAAATTATGACTCCAAGTTAGCCGAAGAAGGTCGGAAATGGCTTTACGGGAAATATGTGGTTGATGCCAATTCTTTCAAACAGAATTAGCTCAATTTCAAATTAGCTCAAACGAAATGGTCGGTGATTATCAGCCGACCATTTTTGTTATAAGCAACAGGAAAGAATTATTTTGTAAATGGAACGCCACCATCTTGGTGGCAAACGTCGCGTGAGCGGCGTAGCTTTTGTTTAAGCAGAAGTTATGTCAGAACTGTTCGCACTTTGTGCTCAATGCCAGCTAGAAGCGTGGCGTTCCGATTCTAAAAATATTCTTGTCCACTTACTTAATCTCGCGCACTCTTAAAAAAAACTTCCAAAATGTGAAATTGGAGAAAATGAATTTTCACGAAATTTCGGACAAAACTTGTTTCTAAATAATCACTAAACAATTCTACAAACCCAATCCATTTTAAAAAGTGTCCTCAATTTTAGACACTTTTTACTTCTTTTCAAAAAGAATATTCATATTTTCCGATATTTCACTAAATTTTATTCAAAAAGCGCAATGAAAATATTATCTGAATCAAAGTTTGCTCGCTTGATTTTGCGGAAACGCCTGTTTTTTCCAAATCCTCAATAAATGGCATATCGGTTGCGCTTTGAAAGGCGGAGGAAGATTGGAGAAGAAAAATTATTCAAAAAAGTGGACACTTTTCATTTTGCCTATTCAAACGCGCTAATTACTTGTGTTGCTTAGATTTAGCATAGTTATTTTTTCTACCAAATTTTCAAGTTTAATTTAGCCAAAGATTATGTCAATCAGTCTTTGCAAAAGTACGAAAGGCATATTTCTTGCGCTAAATCATTTCAGGAGCTGAATTTCCCGGAGTCGAAATTTTAACCTTTAGAATCTTCCAATTTGTGAAGATAAAGATTCGCCGGGAAACGAAGTTCTAAACGCAAAACTGATAATTCATAGGAGTAAAATATGAGAAAGAATTTTAAATTTATTTCCTTCATCCTTTCGATTGTTTTTTGTTTGAGTGCGATTGCATTCGGACAAGAAAGAACCGGCGCGATTGAAGGAACTGTTAAAGATCAAAACGGAGCGATCATCCCAAACGCAACTGTCGTAGTGACAGGTAACGCATTTAGTCGCACCGTCACCGCTGATGAAGATGGTTTTTTCCGTCTCCAGCAAGTTCCCCCCGGCAGCTATACGATTGTCATTTCGGCTGGTAATTTTGACAAAATTACCAAAAACAATGTCAATGTTTCGCTGGGAAACACTTCCAATGTGGACACTGAATTGAAAGCTTCGGTTGGCGCAGTAGTTAATGTGACAACCGAAGGAGTTGCTACCATTGACACATCGGGCAGCAAGATTCAAACCGATTTAGGGGCGAAGAAACTTGAAGATTTGCCAAAAGGTACCAATTTTGGAACAGCTTTGAAAGCCGCTGCCCCCGTTCGAGTAGAACCAACCGCCGGCGGATACCAAATTGACGGAGCATCAGGCTCGGAAAACAGTTTCGTCATTGACGGTCAAGATGTTACCAATTTCCGTGACGGAACTCTCAATAACAGCAACAATATTCCGTTTCAATTGATTCAAGAAGTTCAAATCAAATCAAATGGTTTTGAAGCTGAATTTGGTGGAGCAACGGGTGGAGTTATCAACGTGGTGACGAAACGTGGTGCGAATGAATTTCACGGTGAAATTTCACAACAAATCGAATCCAGCAAATTATATGCAAGGAATCGTCAGGTTTTGGACACCAGCACTTCTATTCTTGCAACTGCTGCCAATCGTTATATTCAACCGCAACGAGATAGATTTACCAATATGTATCCATCGTTCTACACGGGTGGTTCGATTATCAAGGATCGGCTGTTCTATTTTGTGAGTGCTTCTCCACAATATTCAGATATTACTCGTCCGTGGACTGCTGGTGCCAATACGTTTAATTACAATTCCAAGCTCAAAAGTGATTACAATTTTGTGAGACTTGACGGACAACTTTCCGATAAATTACAGATTGCCGGAACTTATCTTTACAATCCGCGAACTGTTCACGGTATTTTGCCAACTTTTGCACAGCTTGCCGGAGGCGCACCACCAGAAGCTAATCAAATCGGATTAGGCGGACGCGATGCTTCGCAAAACTTCAACTTTGAAGGAACTTATACGCCAAATCAAATGTGGTCGTTTAATGCTCGTTATGGTCGGGGTTATTTGAATGAAAAAATCTTTAACGCCCCCAAGGGTGCATACGGATATGGAATTCCGGCAGTAACCCAATACGCTTGCCCAAATACCGCTTGTTCGGCTGGAAACGCAGGCTATGTCAATGTTTTGTCTAACACCTTTATCAATAAAGATATTTCCATCCGCAAGAGTTTTGATGCCGCGGCAGGACTTTATCTGAATAATTTCGGTGGCAGACATAGCTTCAAATTCGGCTATCAATATACTCATATCAGTAATGATGTGGATATTAGCAACGTCACACTTGGAACTCTGACCTTTAATATTGGAGCGACCCAAACCACTTTTGATGCAGCCGGAGCAACTAGACCAACTGCGGCTGAAAGAGCTGCCGGAGCCATCGGCTATGGACAATTGGCACTGATCGGAACTTTTGGAGCTGCCAGCAATACCAATCACGCCATCTTTGCACAAGATTCGTGGCAGATTAGTAATCGTTTGACCATCAATGCGGGTATTCGCGCAGAAAATGAAAATGTTCCCTCCTTTAGAGCCGGCGCACCCGGCATAGATTTTGGTTGGGGAACTAAACTTGCCCCGCGAATCGGTGCAGCCTTTGATGTGCTGGGTAATGGTAAATGGAAAGTTTTTGGTAGCTACGGAAGATTCTTCGACCGTTTCAAATTTGAATTACCACGCGGTTCGTTTGGCGGCGAAGTTCAGGATGTTTATGATTTTATTGTAGTTAATCCTGATATTTTCTCTTATACCAGAGCCAGCGTCTTGGCAAATAACATCCGATTCCAAGATCAACGAAAACCATCAAATGACCCTTCGGACAATCGAATTGATCCTGATATTAAGCCATTTCAACAAGCTGAATTAACTTTTGGAACAGCCTACGATTTTGGTAGCGGATTTATTCTCGAAGGTCGTTATACCCATAAAAACATCATCCGCGCTATTGACGACATTGGTTTTCACGATTTAACCGATAGTGAAGATTATTACATCGGCAATCCGGGCGAAGGCGTTTGCGCCCAACCTGCGTGTGGAAGATATGCAATTCCGGGAGCCATTGCTGTCAAAGCCAAACGGATTTTTGACGGGGTAGAAACTCGTGTCCAAAAACGATTTGGTCAGTTTTCAATGGATGCCAGCTATACTTGGAGTCGCCTTTTCGGTAACTATTCAGGTTCAGCTAGTTCTGACGAAGCCCAGCGTCAAGCAGGCGGAGTTGGAAGAAACAGTCCGGCAGTTAGCCGCTATTTCGACTTACCTTTCCTCGGATTTACCACCGATGGCAAGGTGGACGATGGATTATTGCCAACCGACCGCACCCATTTCTTCAAATTCTCAGGAAACTATTTATTTGATTGGTGGGGAAGCAAATCGAATTCAACCAGTTTTAATGCCTTTTATCAAATCGGTAGCGGAACTCCGGTTACAACCAGAACTCGGATTGCTATTGTGAGCGGACAAATTGTTTCCGAACGTGGAGATTTAGGTCGTTTGGATCCGTTTTCACAAACTGACATTAGTATGACCCATAAATATAAATTCGGCAGAGACAATCGTTTTGCGGTTGCCTTTGACATCAATGTTTTGAATTTATGGAATCAGGCTGGCGAACTTTCGCGGCGTGAAACCATCACCCGCAACAACTTCCCGCCGGGCAGATATTGGTTGTGCAACGGTTGCCGCAGGCGATACCACTTTGCGTTGCGTAACCCGCGCATTTTTCAATGGAACATTGACATCAGCTAAAATCTTAGCTTATGCCAACACCGCCGGAAATAAAGACGAACGCTACAATTTACCACAGAATTTCCAAGCCCCACGCGCAGTTCGGTTTGGATTCCGATTCCTTTTCTAGGTTGAAAAACTGATAGAAAAATTAAGGAGGCTATCGAAAGGTAGTCTCTTTTTTTTTCACATTTTTAGAAATTCGCTAAAATAATGTAGAATCAAATTTACTAATTCAAAATCATTTCTAAAGAGGTCAATATGTTTCAATTAGCACGTCGAAGTTTCTTTGTTCTATCAATTTTGTCATTTATGTTTGTCACAATTTTTGGTCAAAAATTTGACTATCCAAAACCCAAAAAGGTCAACCAAGTTGACGACTATCACGGCACTAAAGTTGCTGATCCATTTCGGTGGCTGGAAGACCCCGATGCCGCTGATTCACGCACTTGGATTGAGGCGCAAAACAAGATTACCGATGCGTATCTAACACAAATCCCTGAACGTCAGATGATAAAAGAACGTTTGACCAAACTCTGGAATTACGAGCGATATTCTTCTCCGTTCAAACGTGGTAGTAATTATTTTTACACCAAAAATGACGGCTTGCAGAATCAAAGCGTAATGTATATCGCCAAATCGCCAACCGACTCGGGCAAAATTTTTCTTGACCCGAATAAACTCTCAACCGATGGAACGGTTGCGCTTTCGGGAACTGTTTTTTCGGATGACGGCAAATTGGTGGCAATCGGAACCGCCACCGCCGGTTCAGACCAAACCGAATGGCGGGTGATGGAAGTCGAAACTGGTAAATACTTGGACGACAAGCTCGAAAAACGTCGCCAAGGCATTTCAGGATGGACGATTGACGGCAAAGGCTTTTTCTATTCCGCATTCCCAAAACCGAATAAAGACACGGCTTTACGCGACCAGAATTATTTTCAAAAACTTTACTATCACAAACTCGGCACGCCGACTTCCGAAGACGTTTTGATTTACGAGCGTCCCGATAACAAAGAATATTTTGTCGGCGGTGGAGTCACCGATGATGGGCGTTATTTGATTATCAATGTCGGTCAGGGGACTCGTCCGCAAAATATGGTTTATTACAAAGATTTAGAGGCGAAGGATTCCAAAATAATGCCGATTGTCGAAAACCTCAATAACGATTATTCGTTTATTGATAACGTCGGAACAATCTTTTATTTTTCGACTGATAAAGATGCTCCGCGCAAACGAGTGATTGCGGTTGATATTGCCAATGACAACAAAATCACCGAAATTATTCCGCAGGTCACCGAAACTTTAGGCAACGTTGGGATGCTCAATAATCAATTTGTCGCTAATTATTTGAAAGATGCTTATACCCAAATTCGTATCTACGATTTGAAAGGAAAATTTATCCGAAATGTCCAATTGCCTGGCATTGGTTCAGCAGGCGGATTCGGCGGAAAGCGCACTGATGTCGAAACTTTTTATAGTTTTTCAAGCTATAACGTCCCGCCAACCATTTACAGCTACAATATGAAAACGGGCAAATCCGTCATTTTCCGCCAAGCAAAAGTTGACATCACCCCCGCCGATTTCGAGGTCAAACAAGTTTTCTACAATTCCAAAGACGGAACGCGAGTGCCGATGTTTATCATTCATAAAAAAGGGATCAAGCTCGACGGAACAAATCCGACCATTCTTTACGGCTACGGCGGTTTTAATATTTCACAAACACCTGGTTTTTCGGTTTCGAGGCTGGTTTGGGTGCAGATGGGTGGAATTTATGCGATAGCAAATCTTCGCGGTGGGGCGGAATATGGCGAAAAGTGGCATGAAGACGGAATGAAATTGAAAAAGCAAAACGTCTTTGATGATTTCATCGCGGCGGGTGAATATTTGATTGCCCAGAAATATACGCAACCTAGCAAATTAGCCATTTCCGGTGGCTCAAATGGTGGTTTATTGGTTGGCGCGTGTTTGAATCAACGTCCCGATTTATTCGGCGCAGCACTTCCCGCAGTAGGCGTAATGGATATGCTTCGTTTCCAAAGATTTACGATTGGTTGGGCGTGGACATCTGATTATGGCGCAGTCGAAAACAAAGACGAGTTTGATGCACTTTACAAATATTCACCTTTGCACAACATCAAAAAAGGCGGAAAATATCCGGCGGTGATGGTCACAACTTCTGACCATGATGACCGCGTTGTTCCGGCGCACTCTTTCAAATACACCGCAACTTTGCAAGAATCTCAAGCCGGCGACAAACCGATTTTGATTCGCATTGAGGTCAATGCCGGACACGGCGCGGGCAAACCAACTGCCAAAGTTATCCAAGAACAAGTAGATGTTTACGGATTTTTAATCAAAGAATTAGGGATGAAAGTGAAATAAAAATCTGCCCTATTGGATTTGAAAGGTAACGCGAAATCGTTGCCTTTTTTCAATTTGACTTGGGATGAAAGGTGCAAAACTCTTTTGGCTCAGTATTATTTTTGAAAGTTTTCGCCTCTTTGTTTGGACAATTAAGAGTTGCCCGCATTCCCGAAAGTTCGCAGACCATTACGGTCATACTCCGCGTAACTTCAGGTTTTGCAACATTTGAATTCTGATTTTTTAATTTATCTTTGTCTTGCTGAGATTCTTGCCACGTCTCAAAAGGTGTAGGCGTGGCTTCGGGCGGTTTAATCTCTAAATTTGGATCTGAATCTTCGGCTGGTTTTAGATTGATGGGAATTGTTCCGCTGATAAAAAGTTCAACGCGGCGAAATTCAAACGGAATATTGCCCAAAAAATAATTGATGATTTGCGGAGTTTCAGGTGTCGGCGTAGGACTCGCATTTTTCTTCAAAACTTTTTGCTGCGCCTCCACCATTTCGGCTTCTTTGTTTTCAAGTTCGCGCAAAACTTTGCCGTCACGCGAATCAATTTCGGCTTTGCGAATCGAATCGGGCATCGTCCAATCGCCATTCCATTCGGGATGAAGATTTAAGGCTTGACGCATAAAATCTGCCCAAATCGGCAAGGCAGAATCCGCCCCTTTCATTCCCAATTCATCATTTTCATCAAACCCGACATAAACCACGCAGACCAATTCGGGCGTAAATCCCGCAAACCAACCATCGCGCGAAGTCCCTGTTTTCCCAGCATAGCCAAACTTTCCCGCCACATTTTTGAAGCCCCAGCCTTGCGCGTCCGCCGCCGTTCCGCGATTGATAATATCTTTCATAATGTCGTTCATTATGTAGGCAACATCAGGTTTCAAAACATTCTTTTTCTCGGTGACAGGCGCAGTCACGGTTTTTCCTTCGCCGGTGGTGATGCGATTGATGGCAATCGGTGAAGTCTTATCGCCCAAATTCGCAAAGACTGAATAACCTGTGGCAACTTGCAATGGTGTCGCTTCCGCTGTGCCGAGTGCCATCGAAGGATACGCCCTTTCAACTTTTGGAAAACCCGCTTTAGTCGCCAAATTCATCACTTTTCCAACGTTGAGTTGCATCGCCAAATCAACCGTAATCGTGTTTTTACTTTTTACCAGCGCATCGCGCAAAGTCGTTTCTTTATTGCTGAAAACATCGCCGTAATTGTTGGGAGAATAACTTTCGTTGTTAAAAGTGAAAGTCTTTTTCTCGTCCATAAAGGTCGTAGCGGCGGTGAAAACCTTGCCCGAATCGTAGGCACTATTGATAGCGGCGGCATAGACAAAAGGCTTGAAAACCGAACCGGGTTGGCGCATCGCATCAGTTGCCCGATTAAACTGATTTTCCAAAAAATTGCGTCCACCGACCATGGCTACGATTTCGCCCGTTTTTGGACGAATCGCAATCAGAGCGGCTTGCAAAGTTCCTTTTAACTTTTTGGGAAAATATTTGTCCAATTTGTCGAGCCGATTGATGACCACATCGTTGGCAATGCGTTGTAAATCAGGATCAATCGTGGTAAAAATCCGAAGATGTTGGAGAGCATCGGAATCGGGGATAATTTTCGGCAATTGTTCAATCGCGTATTGCGAAAAATACGGCATCCCTTGTAAATCTTTTTTCACCGAAACTTGATGAAGTGCGAGTTTGGTTGCCTTTGCCTCGCCAAATTCTTTTTGAGAAATTTCGCCCGCTTGCAACATTGATTCTAAAACCTGATTGCGTCTTTCGGTGGTTTTATCGGGATTTTTGTAGGGATTGTAGCGATTCGGACTGCGAATAATTCCTGCAATCATCGCGGCTTCGGGCAAACTCAAAGCCGTCACATCCTTGCCGAAATAGACGTTTGCCGCCTCGCCGACTCCGTAAATCGAAACGCCCGCTTGCTGTCCGAGATAAATCTGATTGGCATAGAGCGTAAAAATCTCTTCTTTGTTGAGACGGGTTTCTAAAATCAGCGACATCATCGCCTCTTTCACCTTTCGTTCATAGCTGTATTCATCGGAAAGAAGCAAATTTTTAACCAATTGTTGCGTAATCGAAGAGCCGCCTTGACGAGCCAGCGGAGCATTTTCGTCTTTCTCGTAACGCCGCCACAAAGCCCGCGCAATCCCGCGAAAATTAACGCCGTAATGTTCAAAAAAAGTGCGATCTTCCGTAGTAATAATTGCTTTTTTGAGTTGTTCGGGAAGATCGTTAAACCCGACTGTTTTGCGTCTGGCATCGCGTTCAGCCGCAATCGAACTCAAAATCTTCGGCTCAAGTTTGGCTTGATTGACAATCTTTTTCGCGTCTAAATCGGTAATCGAAGCAACAGCCTTGTCGTCTTTGGTAAATTTTACCTGCAAGGCGGGAAATATTTTCTTGTCGTCAATTAAAGCAGTTTCACCCGTTTCAATTTCAACCGAATTTTCTCCAATTTTATACCGACTGCGCTTTTCGTCTGCTTGGCTGTTTTTCTCAATATAACCCGCCGATTTGAGATATTCGACCAATTCTTCTCTGGAAATTCCTTCGCCATCTTTCAAAGTTTTTGGAGCGGAATAGACTCCGGCATTACGAGTAAAAACCTCACCTCGAAGCAGTAAATCAACCTTTTCCGAATATTCAACCCAAAAATAACCAAAGGTGAGTCCAACCGCTAAAAGCAACAAAACAAACAACGTAACCGTAATTCGATTAAAAATCAGACCAAAGATGCGCCTAAAAATCCCCTTCTTTTTCGGCAAATGCGCCTTTTCCACCCGCAAACGATAACGCAGGCTTTTGTAAGGTTGTTTCTTTTCAGTTTTAGCTTTGATTTTGTTTGACATCTTGGCGAGACTGGCAATTGTTGGGAAGGAAAAACGGTGGCGAACTAAACGTAACGTTTTGCAATTGTTTGATCGGGAAAAACGATTTTGCCAGGAACGCGGGCATCCTTGCCTGCTGAACGCGAGAGCGTTCAAAAAAACTCAATAGGAATCCAACTTGATTTTTCATCCGACGCTTTTACGCCGCTCCGCAACGTAGCAGGCAAAGATACCTGCGCTCCCAGCGACAACGATTATTTTTTCAATCACTAATTTAGAATTTCAAACCGCATTACTTACAGTTCACTACCGAAAAAACATCAAGGCATAACGCCCTTTATTGATTTTACGAATTTTCGGTTTGCGCTGTCTAGCAAATATTGACAAAATTACATCTGAATCGAATGAAAGTCCATTTATTTACCGAAGTTCCGACCTTGATCCGGCGACGTTTAGCCTACGCCGGGTTAGTTATTTTTCTGGCTATCATTTTTGGTGGAACCGGTTTTTACCTGATCGAAGGTTATTCAGTACTTAGAAAGTATTTATTTAGCAACCGAAACCGTGACCACAGTTGGCTACGGAGATGTTACTCCCAAAACAGATGCCGGACGAATCTTTGCCATCTTTTTTATGCTAATCGGCGGCGGGGTTGTTTTATATGCACTGACTTCGCTGGTTCAATCAGTCGTTCAACTGGAAGTGCTTTCAATCTTTAACTCTCGGCGGAAAACAAAAGAAATGCAGAAATTAAATAATCACTTTATCATTTGCGGAGCGGGACGGGTCGGACGCAGAATTATTCGTTCCCTTCAAAGTCAAAATATTCCTTTTGTGGTGATTGAAAGAGACGAAAAAAAGGTGACTGAATTCATCGAAAAAGGCGATTTGGTGATTGTTGGCGATGCCACTTCCGAAGAGGTTTTGCGTCGCGCCGGAGTTGATCGCGCTCGCGGTCTGGCAAGTTGTCTGCCTGACGATGCGGCAAATGTTTATGTCGTGCTGACGGCTCGCGGAATGAGTGCCCACCTCCACATTGTTGCCCGTGCCGTAGAAGAAGAAGCCGAACCAAAATTGATTCGCGCCGGAGCGAGTCGGGTGGTTGCGCCAACTATTATCGGCAGTCAAACAATGGCTCGCGCTCTGCTAAAACCTGCGATTGCAGACTTTATGGATTCAATCGTAGCCGAAAATCTGGACTTGGCTTTTGAAGAAGTGACGATTGCCGAAACCTCCGCTTACACCAATAAAAAACTAAAAAACACCAATATTCAATCCGAATTGGATTTGGTTATCGTTGCCATTCGGCGCAAAGCCGGTGAAATGATTTTTCATCCGATGGGCAATACCGAAATCAAAGAAGGCGATTTGCTGATCGTCATCGGACGTGGAGAGTCTCTGCAAAAATTGACTGAATTAGCCAAATAATGGAACGCCACGCATCTTGCTGGCATTGAGCGCAGGGCGCGAACATTTCAAGTTAAATCTGAATTGACCTTTGCTTAAACTTAGCTACATCGTTTGCCCGATGTTTGCCAGCAAGATGCTGGCGTTCCATTACCTAAATTCCAGCACCCGATACGAACTTGCATCAAAAATCAAATTCTTTTCTTTTGGGCGTTGGACAAAATTGATCGGAGTTATTTTGTCAAAATCTTTGACTCGCGTTTTACCAATTTCAAAACCTGCCAAAGTGCCTTCGGCAATCAACCAATTTTTCTTTTCCCACTCAAAATCCATCTTGTTTTCATTTGGGAAATTGCCTTGCGGAACAGCAACCGTAATATGTTTCGGACAATAGAGCAAAACATAATCTTCGCCGATTTGTTCGAGCAATGAAGCCAATAAAATGGTTTTGTTACTGCAATCACCGTTGCGTGTAATCAAAATTTCGTTGGGACGTTTGAGTGTTTCGCGCCCGCTGAGTGCTTCGGAGTAATTATATTCGATTTCATTGGAGACAAAATCAAGCAGTTTTTGAATTTTCTTTTCGCGCACTGTTTCACCTTGCAAAATATCATTAACCAATCTTTGCAATGAAGGCTCATTCGGTTTGCCGACCATAATTCCGTGATTGGCAAACACAATCATCGGATCATCTGAACGCTGAGTTCCATCGGCGACTAAATTTCCGCCATAAACTTGCGAATTATCCAAAAAATCCTTCATTTCTTGCAAACCTAAAGTGTAGTTAATCGCTTTGTATGGAAAATTTAGCTTTTGAGTCGAATCAACTTTGAAGTTTTTTAAAGCAGTGCGGAAGAAAAAAGGTTTTTCGCCGGAAAGACCAATCGAATAGCCGCCAATCTCTAGTTTTTCGCCTGTTTCCTTAGCCCATTCGAGCTTGGATTTATCCACAAAAAACTTGTCGGCAAATTCATCAAATTCTTGTTGCGGAGCGGGCGGATAAGTAAAATAAAGGTCTTGGTTCACCCGTTCAAATTTTTCCAAACGCCCTTTTCCCAAAATTTGTTTTCTTAATTCTTCGCCGGAATATTTGTAATAGGACAGCATCACCACGACCGTATCGCGCAAATTTTCTTCGGCTTTGACATCTCTGGCAACTTTTACTTTCGCTTGATTTGACCGATACGCAAAGAAAGCAATAATTCCAACCAAAACCAAAACAATCAATCCGATAATTAAAAAAACACGAGGCAAGGAACTCTTTTTTTCCTCTTCAAATAGACTTCCTGTTGACATAAAATCTCCTTTTATTTTGATGCAAGTATCTTCTTTAATTGCTCCAAATAAATCAAGCGTTTAAGATGAAATTATGAAAGTTTTAGTAACAGGCGGAAGCGGTTTTTTAGGCACTCACATTCGCAAATTCTTTGAGGCGGATGATTTTTCGCGCCGTTCAAATCTTGATATTTTGAATCTGCAAGATGTTTCAATGGTCGAAGATTACGAGGCTGTCATTCATCTCGCCGCCTTTTTGGATAAATCGCCCGAAAATGCTGAACAATCTTTTCTCACCAATGTTGAGGGAACGGTTAATTTGCTGCGGGCAATGCGCGAAAATTCGGTCTTTATTTTTGCCTCAACCAAAGATGTTTATGGCAATTATGCCGACAATTTTGACGAAGTTCCCGAAAGATGTTTGACCGATTATTGCGGACAATCGCCCTTAGAATGGTCAAAATTTATTGCCGAAAAATACGTTGAATTCTACGGTCATCAAAATAACTTTCGCACCTGTATCTTTCGTCTTTCCACAGTTTACGCTCCTTTGAGCGAAGGTAACGAACCAAATTTTGTTTCGCATTATTTAGATGCCATCAATGTCGGTGAGACAATTTTGCTACTCGCCGAGGGCAAGCCGAAACGCGATTTTCTATACGTTGAGGATTTTGCCAAGGCGTGTCAATCTTTTATTGATTCCGATGTAACTCACGGACTTTACAATCTCGGCGGCGGTTATAAAAACGCGCTGACTTTAGGCGAACTGGTTAAACTAATCGAAAAAATTGTCGGGGCAAATGCCGTAATTGACGAAACTGCGAAAACTCCAACACCTGTCCCTTTTAACTACGTTTCGGACATTTCAAAAATCGAACACGAATTGAAGTGGAAACCGACAATTTCGATTGAAGATGGATTGAGGAAGATTTTTTAACGCAAAGACGCAGAGAAGCAAAGACGCAAAGGGTTTTAGGATTTTGGGGGAAATTGCTTCTAACTTTTTGAGTTTGTAACTTTATCAACGAAAAGAACAAATTATTTTTCCCTTTGCGTCTTTGCGTTAAAGATTTTTTTAAAATGAGAATTTGACAATGACAGAAAATGAAATCAGCAAAATCATAGTTGACTCGGCAATCGAAGTTCACAAAACTCTTGGCGGACCCGGTTTATTGGAAAGCGTTTATGAAGAATCTCTGGCTTGGGAATTGAGTTCAAGAGGATTAAAAATTGAAAGGCAACTCGAAGTGCCGATAAAATACAAAGGCAATCTTCTGGCAACTCCATTAAAACTTGATTTATTGGTCGAAAACCTTGTAATTATTGAGGTAAAAGCTGTCATCAATTACAACGATATTTTTGAAACTCAAACTTTGACATATTTGCGTTTGATGAACCTCAAACTTGGTCTGGTAGTGAATTTTGGTAATAAGCGGGTGGCGAATGGTATTCATCGCGTTGTAAATGGGTTATAAAAAATCTTCGCGTCTTTGCATCTTTGCGCCTTTGCGTTAAAAATTCTTAGTGTGAAAATAATTGTGCGCGGAACAAATTGGGTTGGCGATGCCGTGATGCAGATTCCTGCGTTGCGCGAACTTCGTTGTGTTTTTCCTGAAGCGAACATTACGCTTGGCACTCGCGGGTGGGCGCGTGGAATTTTCCAAGATGCTGATTTTATTGATGATATTGTTTCAATTGAGCCAAAAGAATCTTTCATGAGCCAAGTCCGAAAATGGCGCAGAGGAAAATTTGATTTGGCAATTCTGTTCACAAATTCATTTGAAACGGCTCTTATTTCCAAACTTGGCAAAGCTAAAACTCGCTTCGGTTATGCCAACGAAGGACGCTCGTTTTTGTTGACAAACTCAATCGAAAAGCCAACTTGGAAAGACGAACGCCACGAGATTTATTATTATTTGAATTTAATCGCCGAGGTCGAAAAACATTATTTTGGAAAGATTTCCGAGCAGAATCCAAAGTTTGAATTAGCGGTTTCAGATAAACGAAAAAACGAAGCAAGCAAAATTCTAGCCGAAAATGGAATAGATTTGTCGAAAAAATTGATTGCCTTTTGTGCGGGTTCGACCAATTCTCGAGCCAAGCGTTGGCAGAGCGAAAGCTACGCCAAGTTAAATGACCGATTGCAAAATGAACTAAATGCCAACGTAATTCTAATCGGCGACCAAAGCGAACTTGACGTTTCACTTGAAGTTGTTGAAAAATCTAAGATTAAGCCGATTATTTTGACGGGCAAAACTTCGCTGGCAGAAGCTACGGCAATTTTGAGTATCTGCGATTTGTTGGTTTCAAACGATACGGGTCCGGCGCATATTTCGGCAGCTTTGGGAACTAAAACCATCGTTATTTTTGGACCGACTAATCCAAAAACCACGCATCCGATTGGCGCGGAAATCATCCGCAAAGAGGTTGAATGTTCGCCGTGTATGTTGCGCGATTGTCCGATTGATCATCGGTGTCTGACGCGAATTTCGGCAGATGAAGTTTTTGAGAAAGCTAAAAATTTATTAAACGCAGAGACGCAGAGACGCGAAGATTAGACATTTTTATTTTACTTTGCACCTTTGCGTTAAAAATTTTATGAAAAAAGCTATTTTTCTTGACCGTGATGGGACGCTGATTGAAGAAGTTAATTTTCTTCATCGGATAGAAGATTTGCGTTTTTTTGATTACACCGATGAAGCCGTTAAATCATTGAAAGAGCAAGGTTTCCTCGTGATTGTCGCCACTAATCAAAGCGGCATCGGGCGCAAAGTTTATAGCGAAAATGATATGCACAATATTCACGAGGCGATTCAAAATGATTTAACCGAAAAAATTGATGCCTTTTATTTTTGCCCGCATCTGCCGGATGAAGGTTGTAGTTGCCGCAAACCAAATCTGGGAATGATTGAGCAGGCAATGGCGGATTTTGAGATTGATTTGGAAAATTCTTGGATGATTGGTGACAAGATTTTAGACGTTGAACTGGGCTTTAACGCCAAACTCAAAACGGCTTTAGTTTTAACCGGCTACGGTGAAAATCAGGTTGAGAAATTGTCAAAACAACCGGATGTTGTGGCTAAAAATTTGATGGAAGCGGTTGAAGAAATCTTAAAATCTTAGTCTCGAAATTCAGTCGTTTTATCAGGATCGTGCGGAATCGGCATACTCCCAACTATTTTCAGCGTTATTCCATCACGCAAACAAAATTTCAAATCTTCATCCGTGTAAGTGCTGTTACATTTCGGACATTGTTTGATTGCCGCCATTTGACCACCGAATTCACTTTTAAACTCATTGACAGCCGGTTCATTTTCTACTTTTGGGCGGGTTGCAATAAAAAAAACAGTTGTCACCAAAACTCCGAAAACAAAGCTCAAAATAGCAACTGCAATTATCGAAAGATAAAACGGAAGATTTGAAACAGGCTCCGGCTGAGGGGTAGATGTAGGCGTAGGCGTTGCAATTGATTGCCAAAACCATAAAATTATTAAAAACCAATTCATAAAATCAGTTCCTCACTTTTACCTTACAAAGTTCTACCAAAATCATCTTCGAGACGTTCGATGTCGTCTTCGCCCAAGTAATCCCCTTGTTGAACTTCAATAAAAATCAGGGTTTCCGAATTGTGCGGATTTTCCACGCGATGTGCCGCACCAAGCGGAATATCTACGCTTTTGCCTTTTTCTACTAGAATTTCAACCCCGTTTAATGTTACTTTAGCAATGCCGCTCACAACGAACCAATGTTCGGCGCGTTGAGCGTGCTTCTGATAGCTCAAACGCTTATTTGCTAAAACTTCAATTCGTTTAACTTTATAGCCTGTTCCTTCGTCCAAAACGTGAAAAGTTCCCCACGGACGTTGGTCAAAGGTCGGCGAATTATTTATTTCTGCTGTTGTTTCCATATTTTCCCCGAAAAAGTTTATGTTTAGTTTAGACGAAAAAGATTTTCCAGCCAAAGACGGATTGACCAATAAAATCCAACTTTTGATTATTGGACGATGTTGGCATTATTTTTACTGCTGGTCGGCACTTGGATTTGGAATAGTGGTCATTTAAAACTTACTTTTGATGAATTTCCGCGCAGTTTGTTTCTAGTTTTTCTAATCTTTGTCGGATTGACCATCGTTTATTTTTTCGTTCTGAGGCTTAACAAAAATTATGATTGGCAAATTCGTTTTCAGTTTCTATTAGACGCGCTTTTGATAACCTGGCTGGTCTGGCGAACGGGCGATTTAAGCTTCTCCATACATTACGCTTTACACCGTTTTGATTGCAATTTCGGGAATCTTTCTGACATTCGCGCGAGACAATATTTTTAGCATTTTTCTGCGTTGCGCTTTTTATTGTTCTTTCAATCACAACCGTTTTTTCTTTTATTGACTCATTCGGCACATTGCAAACACCTTCCAAGATTGTGCAGATTCTTGCTTTTCACATTGTTGCTTGTTTGGTGGTGGGAATGCTTGCATCCCGACTTTCCGAACGCTATGCCTCCGGCGACAAACTCCGCGAAACTGAAAAAACTTTGGTTAATTTGCGGGCTTTGCACGAAAGAATCGTGGAATCAATCCGTTCGGGTTTGATTACCACCGATTTAAAAGGAGAAATTTACACCTTCAATCTCGCCGCTGAAGAAATTACGGGTTTTCAGGCAGAAGCAATGCATGGTAAAAACATTTCAATTCTGCTGGGAAATATTGAAAATGCCGTCTCAACTTCGCTCCAAAACGTTAACCACGCCGAACATCCTCCCCGTTTTGATACCGATATTATTACGCCCGAAGGTTTTGCGATTCATATCGGCTATGGAATTTCACCGCTTTTTGATGAGGATGGACGAGACTTCGGGTTTGATTATTACTTTTCAGGATTTAACCGATATTCGTTCGATGGAAGAAAGCGTCCGACGCAAAGATCGTCTGGCAGCGGTTGGACGGGTAGCAGCAGGTTTGGCGCACGAAATCCGCAATCCTTTGGGCGCGATGCGCGGAGCGATTCAAGTGATGCAAGCGCAAACTCCGCCCGAATCAACTCAAGCTCAATTGATGGAAATAATTATGCGCGAATCTGACCGCTTGAATAAAATTATCACCAATTTTCTAACCTACGCTCGTCCGCGCGTCAATAATTTTTCCGAAATTGATATTCGTGAATCAATGAATGACACCTTCACTTTGCTCAAACACAGCCCCGACATCAAAGAAACTCATCTTTTGGAATGCAATCTCCCTGAAACTCCGGTCAATATTTCGGCAGACCCGACTCAGCTTAAACAGATTTTTTGGAATCTGGCGCGAAATGCCATTCAAGCGATGCCCAACGGTGGAAAATTAAGCGTGTATTTGCAAAAATCAATCAGCAATCGAGTTCAAATCCTCTTTTCGGATACGGGTTGCGGAATGTCGCCCGAACAGGTCGAGCAACTTTTTGAGCCTTTTTCAAATTCGACCACTGGCGGAACGGGACTTGGGCTGTCTATCGTCTATCAAATCATCCGTGACCATAATGGAACGATAAATGTCCGCAGTCTCGAAGGCGAAGGGACGACCATTACGATTGATCTTCCGACTGAAATGCGAATGCAAAACGCCCTGACCGAAGCTGAAATAATTGAAAATAACGGTCAATCTTCGCGTTTAGAGAATTTTTTAACCATTCAAACAGATAAAAAAAGCTCAACCCAGATTTAAGAGAAGAATAGAATTCGCCTTGTTAAGCACAAAAATATTCCAGTTCTCTAACTGTATCTCAAGTAAAAATACTCTTTGAGAAATTTCCGCAAGTAGAAAAGAGCAAAAGAAAGTTATTGAGCGAATAGAGTGTACATCTCAACTTTAATTTGAGGCGAACTTTGCTTAAACTTGAGCTACATCGTTTGCACGATGTTTGCCGCCAAAATGGTGGCGTTCCAAATTTATGAGCAATCACGAACCAAATAAAATCATTTTTTCAATGGTCAAAGTGAGCAAGTTTTACGATAAAAAACCTGTTCTCAAAGACATTTACCTTTCGTTTTTTTACGGCGCGAAAATCGGCGTGCTGGGGCTAAACGGCTCTGGGAAATCTTCTCTGCTCCGCATTATTGCGGGAACGGACAAAGATTTTAACGGCGAAGTCGTTTTCTCAAAAGGCTATTCGGTTGGCTATCTTGAACAAGAACCGAAACTTGACGAATCGAAAACGGTCAAAGAAATTGTCGAAGAAGCGGTGCAATCAACGGTTGATTTGTTGAAAGAATTTGAAGAAATTAACGCCAAATTTGCCGAACCGATGACCGATGACGAGATGAATGCGCTGATTGAACGACAAGGCGAAGTGCAGGAAAAACTTGATCACGCGGACGCTTGGGATTTGGATTCACGGCTTGAAATGGCGATGGATGCGTTGCGCTGTCCGCCGCCGGAAACGCCGATAAAAATTTTGTCGGGTGGCGAAAAACGCCGTGTCGCGTTATGCCGTCTTGTTATTGCAAAAGCCTGATATTTTGTTGTTGGACGAACCGACCAACCATTTGGACGCGGAAACTGTTGGCTGGCTTGAACAACATCTCGCACGTTACGAAGGAACTGTCATCGCCGTCACGCACGATCGATATTTCTTGGATAATGTGGCGGGTTGGATTCTCGAATTAGACCGTGGCGAGGGGATTCCGTATCAAGGAAATTATTCATCGCTGGCTGGAGCAAAAACAGGCGCGATTAGCGATTGAACAAAAAGGCGAGGATAAACGGGCGAAAACTTTGGAACGCGAATTGGAATGGATTCGGATGTCGCCGAAAGGTCGCCACACCAAATCAAAAGCGCGGATTAACGACTACGAAAAACTTGTTTCCGAAGACGCACGAAAAATCTAACGAAACGCTCGAATTGTATATTCCGGCGGGCGACAGATTGGGCGATATTGTCATCGAAGCGCACGGAGTTTCCAAAGGCTACGGCGATAAAATATTGTTTGAAAATCTCGAATTTTCTCTCCCAAAAGGCGGGATTGTCGGCGTTATCGGTCCGAATGGCGCAGGCAAAACCACTCTGTTTAGAATGATTACGGGACAAGAAACCGCAGATTCGGGCGATTTTAAAGTTGGCGAAACGGTCAAACTCGGCTACGTTGACCAATCACGCGATTCTTTGGACGCAGACAAAACTTTGTTTGACGAAATTTCGGACGGATTGGATTTGATTCAACTCGGCAAACGTGAAATGAATGCTCGCGCGTATGTTTCACGCTTCAATTTTTCGGGCAGCGACCAACAAAAACGAGTCGGACAACTTTCGGGCGGCGAACGTAACCGCGTCCATCTCGCCAAAATGCTCAAATCGGGCGCAAATGTTTTGCTTTTGGACGAACCGACCAACGATTTGGATGTCAACACGATGCGTGCGCTCGAAGAAGCCTTAGAAAATTTCGGCGGTTGCGCTGTTGTCATTTCGCACGATAGATGGTTTTTGGATAGAATCGCCACGCACATTCTCGCGTTTGAAGGCGATTCAAAAGTCGTTTATTTTGACGGAAATTTCTCGCAATACGAAGAAGATAGAAAAGCTAGACTTGGACACGATGCCGACCAACCGCATCGGATAAAATATCGAAATTTGACGAGAGATTAGTTCTGATTTTAGACTTAACAAAACAAAATATGTCGGATGATAAAAAACAACATTATGTTCCTCAGTGTTATCTTAGATCGTGGACAACCGATAACTATTTGTATTCCGTGCCTAAAAATAGAGGACTAACTAGAAAACAAAAAACCAAAGAAGTTGCTAAAAAAAATCATCTTTATACACTACCTTCCGATTTCTTTAAAAATTCGATTGTTAAGAGTCGTGATTTAAGAGAAATGATTTCTGAAAAACTTATTTTTAAGGTATGGGAAGATAAGTGGAAGCAGGTTACAGATTTATTTAACCATCACTTTAATTTAACTCAGGTTTTGCACACTATTAAAGGTTTTGTAATTACTCAAAGTTTTAGAACCCCAAAATTTATTCGTTCAAACCAAGAAATATTAGAGCGCATGGGAAAATTGGAAGATTCTTTTGACAACACATATCAGTATGTCTTTTTAGGAACTAATGGTCTTACAGATTACATAAAAAATTGTGTTTGTGAAATGGTAAAAATCATGGATATACCGAACTTTATTACTTGTGACAATCCTGCTACACATTGGATACAAGAAGGTGAAATGTATCATTATCTTAATGGAATAGCTCTTAGAACAGACTTATATAAAAATCCTAATTATAAGATTTTGTGTCCCTTACATCCAAAATATTTTGCTGTCTTAACTCCAAATTTAGGTGTAGAAATAAAGGATAAAATAAAAAACAAAGTTTGGTTTAAACCTGTAAACATTAACGATATTAACCAACTAAATCAGATGGTCGAATATGGCGCAGACAAAATGCTTTTTGCTAAAGACGTAAAAGATTTTATCAAACAATAAAAAAATCTTATTGATTCTTGTAAATCGAAATGGCAAACTATTTAGAAAAAACAGTTTACAGAATCAGCGATGAGCTTTCACAAAATCGGATTGTGTTGCTCGTCTCCGTTTTTTTCGTCTGTTTAGCTGTTTGGCTTTTTCTCGCTTTTGGATTGGAAGCAAAAACTGCGGGGAAACTTTTTTCGATGATTCCGTCAGCTTTGAATACAATTGTCGGAATCGGCGTAACGGTTTTAATCACCACTTTTTCGTTTGTTTTCGTGGCATTGTCGTTGGTTTCGGTGCAGTTTTCGCCACGCATCATCCGGCATTTTTGGCAGGGCGATAATTTTCGGCGATTTTTTCTATGGTCGTTTATTTTGACCTTTGGTTTTTGCTTTGTTGTCCAATTTTTCGATGCTCCCAGACTCCAATTATTTGCATTGACAATTGGCTTTTACTTGATTTTTGTGACGTTTCCGATATTTCTCGGCTATTTGGCGGAAAATATCAATGCGGCTACTATCACGCGGCACATCGCTAAAGTGACGGTCGCCGAAATCAAGGAAAATTATGAAGCGTTGCCGGAAACGGTTGAAACTAACAATTCGGTAATTAGATCGAAAGGCAAAGGCTATTTGGATAATGTTGATTCTGAGAAACTTATCGAAATTTTCTCACGTCTGAAAAAATCACATCCTGAAATTTCGATGCAAATTCCAAATTATATCGGAAGTTTTATCGAAGAAATGTCGGCTTTGGCAATCATTTTGCCAAACATCAATATTGACCAAAAAACGGTTGCTGAAATCGAAAACTGTTTTCGTTTCAGCAAGTTCCGAAGTATTGACCAAGACGTTGAATACGGCATCCGGCAACTGGTGGACATCGGAATCAAAGCAATTTCTCCGGCAGTAAATGATCCGACAACTTGCGTCAATTGTCTGAATTATCTCGGCGTGATTGTTAAAAATTTAGCGATTCGTGAAGATAAATCGCTGAAAAACCAAGAACTGGAAACGAACGGAATATTTTTGCGCGAGCCGAGTTTTGAAAAATACGTTGATGACGCTTTCAACCAAATTTATCAATGGGGAAAGGCGGATTACGTTATCGTCAAAACCATTATCAGAATTTTGGCGGACATTATTTCAATCGTTCCTAACAAAAAGCGTTTTAAGGCAATTTTGCACGAAATTGATGAGATGGAACTCGCGTATTTATATGATAAAACACAAGTTTCGCCGATTCAGTTGAAAGAACATCAGAGTTATGTCAGAAAGTCGTTAAAAAATTTTTATGAAACGGCAGCAAATCGGGCTGAAATCTTAAACCTCAAAGACGAGCCGAAAAGATTATCATCGTTGGCTGAAAAGTTGTAAATATTCAACCCTTTAGTTTGACAAATGACCGACTTTACGGGCTATTATTTAAATAATGTTTCGGTTTGGATAATTCAAACCGATGACCGCGCTTCAACCCCTTAAAAAAATTGTAAGGATAAAGTTTTGAACAAATTCGCCACGATTTTAGTCGTTTTAAGTTGTGTCTGTCTTTTTTCCACTTGTGGGAAAAATGAAGGTCATTCGTCGGATTCGTCGAATGTTCCAATTTCCACCTCAAATTCCAACGTCCAAAACGAATCCAGACCAGTTCCCCCAACTCCGGCGGAAACGGTCGAAACGACCAATTCGCCCATCGGTAAATTTGATTTCAAAAATTACACTTATCCGCTTCCACGCGGTTGGCAAGGGGCAATGCGCGAAATCACGCTCGAAAATGGCAAAGCCCCGCTTTCGATGGAGGATGATGCCAGAAAAATTGGCGCGAGTTTCGTTAAAACCAAATATGGAGATGCGACCGGCGACCGGCAAGACGAGGCGTTTGTCATCATCAAAATTGAAACGGGAGGTTCGGCATTGCCCCAAGTTGTTTATATTTTTGAATGGAAAAACGAAAAGCCCGAAATTATCTGGTATTTTCGGACAGGTGACAGAGCCGATGGCGGTTTGCGCGATTTACGGGCAGAAAATGGCGAACTTGTAATCGAACTTTATGGGCAAGACCGTTATATTTTTGGCGATGTCGAAACGCTGAAAATAGTTGGCGATGAAGAGCAGATTTGTTGCCCGACATATTTTACGCGAATTCGATATAAATTAATGGGAAGTCGTTTTACAATGCAAGGCAAACGCGAAACGTATTCGATTGCCGAGCCAAATGCTCCGCCAATCGAAAATATGGGCGAAGTGGAAAAGGTAAAAGGTAAAAGGTAAAAGGCAAAAAAGGGAGCAGAATTATGGAACAGAAGATTCGTTGTCAAAGTTGCGGGATGCCGCTGTCGAAAGAGTTTGAAAACTTAGGCACAAATGTTGATGGCAAACACACTTGGGAATACTGCTCTTTTTGTTTTCAAAACGGTGAATTTACCAATCCCAATCAAACGCTTGAAGAAATGATCCAAAGTTCCATCGAAAATATGACGATGGATGTAGGGTTTTCGCTCGAAAAAGCTACCGAACTCGCCAATTCATTTATCCCGACTCTCAAACGCTGGCAGTAATTTCAAAGGTCTCTCGAAAAATTGATTAATAAAATTATGTTCAACTAACCTGATATTAGTTGAAGTTTAAATTTGCGATTTACGATTGGCAAATGCGTTTTTCCGCAAATCGTGGTATTTTTTTTCTTTTACTCTCTCTCAAAAAGGTTTAAATAATGGAAGAAATTTTAGAAGAAAAGATAGAGGAAGTTTCAGCGGAGACTTCGGAAGTAGTGACCGAAACGCCTAAACAGACTTGGAAAGCGTGGTTGGGAACGGATGAAGCCGTTCGTTGGGTTTATTTGATTTTTGGTTTGTCCGCGATTGTGATGTTGATGGTGCTTTTGCAATTCTCGACCGATGCGGTTTGTTGCGGCGATTGGGATGGCTATTATCACATTCGTTGGAGTGCGCTTTTGTGGGAAAACTTTAGATCAGGGCAAATGGCTGCCCGAATTTAATTGGCTTCCGCTAACGGTTTTAGGTCCTGATACTTACGCCGACCATCATTTTCTTTTTCACCTCTTGCAGATTCCGTTTTTGTGGTTTTTCGAACCCGTAATGGCAGCCAAAATTGCGGCAGTTTTTTATTCAAGCCTCGCTATTTTCTCAGTTTATTGGCTTTTCTTTTACTATCGAGTCGAAGGTCATCTGCTTCTCTGGCTGGGCGCGATTTTGACCTGTGCGAATCCGTTTTTCTATCGGATGAATATGGCAAAAGCCCCGCCGCTGACGATTATTTACAGCGTCATCGGAATTTATCTGCTTTTTGAACGCAAATACGTCTGGCTACTTCCGCTAATGTTTATCTTTGTTTGGACTTACAGTCTGTTTCCCTTGCTTTTTATTGCGGCGATGATTTGGGTAGCGATTATCGCTTGGAACGAACAAAAATTTGAATGGCAACCGCTGGCTTACACGGGCGGCGGAATGATTTTGGGAAATATAATCAATCCCTATTTTCCGCAAAATATCGGACTTTTTTTTGAACATTTTGTTGACAAAACTCAAAATCGGCGATTTTGCCGTCCCTGTCGGCGGAGAATGGTATCCCTATTCGGCATTAGAACTTCTGACTCATTTTCCGATTGCGATGGCGGCAATGCTCCTCGGCTATATTTTATTTGCGTCCGAAGAATGGCAAATTGCCCGAAAAAGCTACGTTTTTCTTGGGATTTGTGACGATTTTGTTGGTTTCGCAATTTCGCTCTAAACGTTTTGCCGAATATTTTCCGCCGTTTGCGATTCTCTTTGTCGGATTTGTTTGGCAGGCGTTTCAAATTCCAAATATTTTGCAACTTCCCGAGGATTTCAAACGCGAGATTCGAACCGTATCTCGATGCGGATAAAAAGACGGAAAAACAGCAATTTCTTCATTTATCCAAACAAATTGCGGGCTGGCTTTTGGGGCTTTTCTTTTGTCTTTTGTTGATTTATAACTTTCGTGGGGTTGATAAATGGGGAATCAAACAAGAAGGAATGATTACGAGCATCAGCACCAATGAGCCAAACGCAAAATATCAAGAAGCGATGGGTTGGCTGCTTGAAAATGTTCCCGAAGGCGAGCGGATTTTTAATTGCAACTGGGATGATTTTCCCAAAATGTTTTATTACGATACGAAACATTCTTATGTTTTTGGGCTAGACCCGAATTATCTTTATTCAAAAAATCCCGAACTTTACAAGCGTTTGACCGAAATTACGGGCGGAAAGGTTGACGATCCCGCACCTGAAATCCGTGATAAGTTCGGCTCAAAATACATCTTTTCCGATGCCAAAGAAAATACCGATTTAATTGCCAAAGCCCTCGAAAGCGGTTGGTGCGAAAAGGCATACGAAGACGACGAGGCGATTATTTTGAAAATTCGTGACCAAAAAGGCGAAGCTCCGGACGAGACAAAAGATGATCCCGAATCGCAACTGACAGAGGAAGAGAAGAAACAACTTGATGAGGAGATGAAGAAAGAGGAAAAAAAGGCGAATAAAGAGCCGAATGTTGAAGAAGAAGTTGAGCCTTGATTCAGTAGCATTTGGCAGGGGCAGTTTGGAGTAGTTTATGAAGATTCAAAATATTCTTTTATTGATGTTTTTCCTTTTGGTCGGGCTTAGTTGTCAGCCTTCGCAGAGAGTTTTGGAAGGTCGCCAGCCAGTTTCGACACCTGTTTCTGGTGCTACGCCCGAAAAAGCAATTGATGATTTTGAGGATCGTCTGAAATCTGTGCAAACGGGAGATTTTGATTTTGTTTATGCTTTTCGGCGCAAAGATGGCGATGTTTTGAGTAGCGATGACATCAAATATTTCAAAGAAAATTCGCCTTGGGAAACCAATCAGCGGGTTTTGACAGATGATAAAAAAGCCCTCATCGCCGGTTCAAATTTCGCTTTTCCACCAGAAAATCTTGACGCTTTGAAAAAACGGTTTAAGATTGAAGATTATTCGCCCGAAAAAGAAGTGCTGAAAAAAGAACCAAATTCAAATGTAAAACGTTAAAAAAAATATGGCTGAGAAAAAAATCCGAGAATTGAAGCAAACCGCCCGAAGAGTTTTTTTAGACCCGTCAACTCCTTCTACGCAATCAATTTTGCGGGTGGTGTTGGTCGTAATTTTAGGAATTTTGTTGGTTGGAATTCTCGGGGCATCACTTTATTGGCTCCGGAGTTTAATTTTTTTAGTTATCCTTTCAATCTTTTTTGCCTATATTCTCAATCCGTTGGTTAAACTAATTCGGCTTCCCTTCAAAGAACGTCACCTCGAAAAATTTATGCCGCGCAGTTTGGCAATTGTTCTTTCATATCTGATTGTTTTTACGGTTTTGGGACTTTCGATTTCATATCTGGCACCGCGAATTGCCGAACAAGCCCGACAATTGGCAAACAATGTTCCGACTTACACCGCTTCGATTCAGACTTGGGTCAAAGGAATCAGTAATCGTTTTGAAAGTTATCGGGTTCCTGAGCAGATTCAGGAAGAAATCAACAAAAAAATCGGCGGATATTTGGGGAGCTTTGGTGAAACTTTAACCACTTTTATCGGTGGGCTTTTGATAAACATTCTGACTTATTTGCCCTGGCTGATTTTGGTCCCGATTCTTTCATTTTTCTTTCTCAAAGATGTAAATACTTTTCGGGTTTCGCTGTTGCGTCTTTTCCCCAGCGGACATTGGCGCGCCCGCGCCGAATCATTTTTGGAAGATGTCAATACCACACTCGCCGCTTATACCCGCGCCCAATTGATTTCGTGTTTTTTGATTGGCTCAATTTGCACACTCGGATTTTATCTGCTGGGGTTGAATTACGCGCTTTTACTTGGAATTTTGGCGGGGATTTTAGAATTTATTCCGTTGATTGGTCCGCTGGTATTGGCTATCACCGCCATCACCATCGGAGCATTTTATTCGCCTTGGCAAGCCCTCTATGTGGCAATTTTTCTGATAGTTTTGCGGCTCATCCACGATTACGTTACCTATCCGCGGATCGTGCGCGAAGGGATTCATTTGCATCCGTTAGCGATTGTTTTATCCGTCTTGGCAGGTGAACAAATTGCCGGAATTACGGGAGTTTTTCTTTCGATTCCGGTGGTTGCATTGGCAACCGTTTTGCTCAAACATATCCGCGAACATCGTGGCAGCAAAGGGCTTGTGGCAGATTTGTTGGAAGATGACGAAGAAGATTTAGGCGAAAAACTGGCTACATAATTTCAGATTTCAGATTCCAAATTCCAGATTCCAGATTCCAGATTTCATATTTACTTTTTATTTTTGCCTTCTCGCAAAGATTTTTGCATCAATTCAATAAAATTTGTGAAAAGATATTCCGAATCGTGCGGACCCGGCGCAGATTCAGGATGATATTGAACGCTGAAAATCGGTAAAGTTTTATGTTTCAAACCCGCAACCGTTTGGTCATTGAGATTGATATGCGTTACTTCGACATCGGCAGGCAAACTCTTTGCATCAACCGCAAAGCCGTGATTATGGGCAGTAATTTCAACCTTCCCCGTCTCTAAATTTTTAATCGGCTGATTTCCACCGCGATGTCCGAATTTGAGTTTGTAAGTTTTTCCGCCAAAAACTTGTCCTAAAATTTGATGTCCGAGACAAATTCCGAACATCGGCACATCTGATTTTGTCAATTTGTTTATTTCCGCCACCACCGATTTCATTGAAGCGGGATCGCCCGGACCGTTTGACAGAAAAATTCCATCGGGTTTGAGAGCTAAAACTTCGTTGGCTGATGTATTTTGGGGAACAACCGTTATTTTGCAATTGAATTTTGAGAATTCACGCAAGGAATTAGTCTTAACTCCAAAATCGAATGCCACAACGTGATATTTCGCTTCTTTTTCGGCGGGATATTCGTAATTTTTTTCAATTGTCACTACGCTGGCAAGTTCCCGATTTTGCATTTCAGGTGATTGTTTGACTTTTTCCAGAAGACTTGTTTCGTCTAAATCGGTAGTGGAAATAACGGCTCGCATCGCACCTTTATCGCGGATATGTCGGACGAGCGCGCGAGTGTCAAGATGTTCGATTCCCACGATTTTATGGCGTTTGAGATATGAATCAAGCGTTTCTTCGGCTCGCCAATTAGAGGCAATTCGGCTGGCTTCTTTGACCACAAAACCTTCGACCCAAGGTTTTCGGGATTCAACATCTTCTTCATTCACACCGTAATTTCCAATTAGCGGATAGGTCATACAGACGATTTGTCCGGCATAGCTGGGATCGGTTAAAATCTCTTGATAACCCGTCATTGAGGTATTAAAAACCATCTCGCCAAAAGTTTCGCCCTCTGCGCCGAAGGCTTTTCCGCGAAAGGTGCGTCCATCCTCAAGCATTAAAATCGCTGATTTCGATAAATTCATTTCTCTAAATTGTCGTCTTTGGCACGAGTATCTTTATCTGATTCTTCATTGAGTTCGTACTCTCCGCGTTGAATCCACCCAATTTTTGACGGCATCCAATGGCGAAAAAAGACTTTACCATAAATATATTTTTCAGGAACTAAGCCCCATATCCGCGAATCAGAGGAATTATCGCGGTTGTCGCCCATCACAAAATAATGATGTTCTTCAACCTTTTTAGGCTCAAGATTGCCTTCCATTTGATTGTAAGTTGCCTCCAGATAATGTTCGTGCATCACTTGTCCATTGATATAAACGATGCCGTTTCGTAGCTCAACTGTATCGCCGGGCAAGCCAATTATCCGTTTGACATAGCTTTTGTCGGGATCTTTCGGATACCAAAAAACGACCACATCGCCACGCTCAAGATGTCCCCAACTGTAACCTTGAATTTTGTAATAAATCAGTTTGTTGACAACCAGCCGCTCGCCTTCGTGAAGTGTCGGAAGCATCGAAGTTCCTTCTACTACCACGGGTTGCGCGACAAAAACGAGAAGAAGCATCGAAACTGCTAAAACCAAGATAATGTCACGCAATAATTTAAAACTTTCAATCCAAATTCCTTGACGCGAAACGGTTTTTAATTGATGAACTTCGATGTCTTGATCGTCATCGGCATTGACTACGCCAAAAGCCGGCTGTTTTTTTTTGGAAAAATCGAACATAATTACAACTGTTTTCGATGTTTAATTTGAGGCAATTGGTTTGTTTTTTATTCCAAACCTCTTCAAAATTAGCTTTTATCTATTTACTTGTCAAAAACCAGAGGAGTTTTCTGTGAACGAACAAATTCGCCAACTTTTTCCAGCTACGCAAAAGTATGTTTATTTGAATAGCGCAGCCGTTTCGCCCATGCCGAGTGTGGCGGTCGAAGCCGTCACCAAACAACTCCGCGATGTTTCCGAAAACGGCACCATCAATATGCAAGATTGGCTCGATACCAAAAAACGCTGTCGAATTTTGGTCGCCGAAATGTTGAAGGTAAAGTTTGAAAATGTTGCTTTTGTCAGAAACACTTCGGATGGTTTTTCGACCGTTGCCAACGGAATGGATTGGGCAGAAGGCGATAATATTGTCACTTTTGCCAAAGAATTTCCGGCAAATTTTTATGCTTGGAAAATGGTGCGGGATAAATTTGGCGTAGAGTTGCGAACAGTTCCCGAAATTGACGGACGCATTGATTTGGACGAATTTATCGGCTTGATTGATGCAAATACAAAACTTGTTTCAATCAGTGCGGTGCAATTTAATTCAGGTTTTCGGAGCCGATTTGGAACGCATTGGACGCGCCGCAGAAAAGTTGATGCGCTGTTTGCCGTGGACATCATTCAAGCCTTTGGGGTCAGCGAATTTGATTTGCCGAATCAATTTGTGGACATTGCTTGCGGGGCTTCGCACAAATGGCTTTTTTCGCCCGAAGGTTGCGGAATAATTTATCTCAGCGAGAGAGCGAGAGAGCGAATTGAGCCGACTTTGGTTGGCTGGATTTCGGTAGAAAATGCTTGGGATTTTGATAATTACGAACAAGATTGGAAAAATAACGCGCTGGCTTGGGAATCGGGAACAAATAGTTCATCGCTTTTTTATGGACTCGAACAAAGTCTCAAAATTCTACACGAAACAGGTGCTATGAAAATCCAAAATTATCTCGAAGAATTGACCGATTATCTGTGCGAACTTTTACCTGCCAAAAATTATGAACTTATCAGTTCGCGGATAACAAGGCGAAAAATCTCAAATCGTGAGTTTGATGCCGAAAGACGGACAAACTTCATCAGAAGTTGCCGAAATGCTACAAAATAAAAATGTCATTATTTCTCCACGCGGAGTTCGGCTTCGCATTTCACCGCATATTTTTAATAATTTTGCAGATATTGAGCGTTTGATTGATGAATTGCCGTAATCGTTCAATCATTCAAAAGTCGGTTGGAAGCAATTTCTGTCACCTCATCTAAATTCAGCCGAATCATCCCGCCGGCATCGGAAAAGGCTGCCATTTGGTTGAGTTTTTGATTTCGCCAACGAAAGAAAAGAAAGCCGGAAATAATTCCCAAAAGAATAGCTACTCCGATTCCACTGAGGATGACGATCACGGTTGAAATAAACAATTGCGAAGTTTGTTTGATGAAATATTCTTTGGCGCGTTTGAGGTAGTTTGGGTCTTTGCCGAGCCATTGGACAACTTTATCGTATTTCACTTGGTCAAGCAGGACATTTGCCGAAACTTCATCTTTGCCATCGAAAACAAAAACCGAATAATTTCCCACTCGACGATAAAAAACTGGCGGATTTGGTGGAATTTCGCTAAAATGTTGTTTGATTTTATTATCTGCGTCAACCGAAGCCTGTGGGGTTTGAAATTCGATAATCAAAAGTTTTCCGGCTTCGTAATTAGCCGTTGCACCCTCAGTTCCGCCCGTAAAGTCAATTAAATCAAACACTTTACGCTCACCTAAGGCTTTTTTTAGTTCTCCCTGATTTTTAATTTGAGTCGCTTTATCTTGCACATTTTCCCAATCGGGAAGGGCTTTGATAATGGACGGAATCAGGTCTTCTTCAGAAACAACCGTAATGTCTATCGGCGGCGTTTGTTCATTTTGGGCATAATTACCGAAAGCAAAAAGGAGAATCAATAGAAATAAACCGAAAAGTTTCAAACCATTCAAATGACGCATTACAAAAATCTCCAGGTTGAAATATTTTGTGTTTTTAGGAATCTTGATAGTAGCATTCTTGAGATTAAAATTAAACATTGGTTGGCAAAAACTTGAAAACAAACTACACCTAATCGTGTGTCAAATGAGTTAAACGCTACACGGTTTCGTTTAAAACCTAATTAAGATGAATATTTATTGCAAAAGTTTGTCCAAAACATTATTAAACGGTATGAAAAAGGCTTTTTTGCACATCTGAAGCCATATTTTCAGCGAATTCAGAGTTTGGCACGACAATTGATTAAGGTTATGACGCAAGGGGGAACTTGAAAATGACAACGACAGAAACTTTAAATTATCCGGTTTGGCAAAATGCAGGAACGCTCGAAATTGAAGCTCCTGAATTTGAAACGATTACAGACGCGACTAGCGATTTAACGCTGGTTCGATCCGCTACCAAAGGCAATATGTTTGCTTTTGAAGAATTATACAATCGCCATCATCGCAGGGTTTATTCGCTCTGTTTGCGGATGTTGCAAAACACGCACGAAGCCGAAGATTTAACCCAAGAGGTTTTTATCCAACTCTATCGCAAGATTGGCTCGTTTCGTGGCGATTCGGCTTTTACAACCTGGCTACACCGAATGACGGTCAACCAAGTCTTAATGCACTTTCGCAAACGCACGGTCAAATTTGAAAAAACAACCGAAGAAGGCGAAACTCCGATCCAAATTGTAATCGGCACAGAAAATCAATCCAAAATGCCGATTGTTGACAAAATCGCGCTTGACTCAGCCATCGCCCAATTACCGGCAGGTTACAAAAATGTCTTTGTTCTACATGATGTCGAAGGCTACGAACACGAAGAAGTCGCAAGAATTTTGGGTTGCTCGGTCGGCACTTCCAAATCACAACTGCACAAAGCTCGCTTAAAAATGCGTAAATTGTTGCAAAAAAAGACTAATCCGCGTCTGGTTTGGTAAAAATTGAGTTTGACCCCTAAGATTTCAAACGGCTTTTCTTAAAATGAAAAGCCGTTTTTATTTTGAAAATTTTACTGATAAAAAAAATGACTCAACGGCAAAAGCGTTGCACCATCAATTTGAGCAATTTCGTGTTCCATTGGTTCGCGGACATCAATCAGATTTATTTTTTCGCCGGTTTGCAATCGCTCCGCTAATTCGCTCGGCAGAATTGTTTGATAAAGCATAAATAAAGATTACGAACTCTTTGAAAAACTTGCAAATCCATCGAAACCTCTTGATTTTATTTGAAGTTTTGTATCATAATATACATGCAAAACATTGTTTTGCAACTACGGTTTTCTTCAAATTCTCTGCTACCAAGTTAAAATATGCCCAAAGCTCAAACCAAAAATCTTTTGGAGGCTATAGTCTTAGCTCTCTGCTTTACGATTTGTGTTTTTCTTTTTTGGAATTACTCACAGATTCTGGATGATTTTTTTGATAATCAACTAAAACCTTATGAAAGGGTATTAGGCATTATACACACTTTTATTATCGTGACTATGGGAATAGTCACCGCTTATTTTGCCGAGAGAAATGGTGTAAAAAGAATACTTCCTAATGTTGGCATTGGGCTTGTTATTTGGTTTTTTGTGCATTTTATTTCAACCAAATTTGGAATTTATATTTCCTTTTATCCGGTGTTTTGGGTGGTTGTCTTAACGCTGGTCGCGGTGCATTTCAAGAAATTATGGGAGATTGATTCGGCTCTCACAAATAAACTTTTAGAAATAGTTTCATCAAGTGGAAACATAAGTGGCAAGGGGGCAGATTTAAGACTCGAAAGCGGTCTGAGACTACTCGAAACTTTATTGCCTTCTTCGGAAGTCATTATTTTTGAATTTGATGCCAATTGCGAGCTAAGTCCGATTGGGCGTTTGCGAGGAGAACAATCAAAAGATTCTGCCATTTCAAGACAATCGGCTTGGCGCGAAGGGGTTCAACTTTGCGAACAGGCTTTGGCAGCCAAAGAATCGGTAGTGCAAACCGATCCGAATAATCCGAGAGCGGCTAAAATCGCTTTACCTCTCATTCATGATGAGGCTTTGGTTGGAGTTTTATTAGTTAATATCAAAGAAAACTTCGATTTTTCAGACCGCTATTTACTCGAAAGTTTTAGCGAACAAATTGCTCGTAATTTCCGTCGCAAAGAGTTTTTGGACACCGATATTTCGCGTAGTTGGCATAGCTTTCTGTCGTCTGATTTAGCTCATACCCGTTTGGAATTGATTAGTCTTTATCATAGCTTTAATAAAGAACAACGCTTTGGCGCATTGGCTAGTTCTTATCTCAAGGAGGCTCATGCGATTGCTTATCTGGATGGAACGATAGCTTATTTGAATCGTCAAATGCGTAGAATGGCGAGATTTGATTCCGAACCCGCAACCGAAATAGACCTCTTTCAACTACTTTCCCGTTTCAAATCAGAGGTTTTCAATGAGCCATCCTTAGCTATCCGCAAGGTTTTGCAAACGGGAGAAAATTTTCAATGCGAGATACATTTTACTGAAAAAAAACAAACTCTTGATTTGCAAATTACGCTGGTCAAAATTCCGCGCGAAGATGAATCAATTCACGATTCCACCGTGCTGACCAAACCCATCTGTTTTCTGATTACCATCCGCGATATTTCGCCGGTTAAAGAAAATGAAAAGCTCCGAAGCGATATGGTTTCGCTGATGTCTCACGAACTTCGGACTCCGGTCACTAGCATCAAAGGGTTTACCGAATTGCTCTTGATGGATGAACAAATGTCGGAGGAATCACGCGAATTTTTGCAAATAATTTCAAATGAATCTCAACGTCTCTCAAAAATGTTGACCACATTTCTTTCGGTTTCAAATTTAGAGCAATCCGACAAACAAGAGATTCTCAAAACTCCGGTCAAACTTGATACCGTTGTTCACGAAGTGGTGGAAGACCTGCAAGAAAGTGCCAAACGCAAGAAAATCCGACTGGTTGAACAAGCCAATTCACATCTTCCGCCGGTGGCTGCCGATAAAGGATTGATTAGTCGGGTAGTCTCTAATTTAATCGAAAACGCCATTAAATATAGTCCCGAAAAAACATCCATAATTATTTCAACCATTATGGAGTCTAATGCTTTGCGCGTGACGGTCGAAGACAGGGGCTACGGAATTCCAACCGTTGAATTCGATAAGATTTGGCAAAAATTTTATCGCGTTGCCCGCGAAGGACACGACAAAGAAGAAGAATCCACCGGCTTGGGACTTTCATTTGTCAAAGAAGCGATTGAACAACACGGCGGAGAAGTTGTGGTCGAATCCGAAGTCGGACAAGGCTCTACATTCAGCTTTACCTTGCCGCGTTTGTAAATTTTCGGCTCAAAGTTTAAGTTTAAGGTTTGGAACGGAAATTTCAAGCCTTTTATGACTGGAACGCAAGCGGCTCGCTTGCAATGAGCGCAAAGCGCGAACAATCACTTGGGCAAAATTCAAGTTGAATTTAGTCAAACTTTGTTAGATTGCTCGCGCAATCTGTCAAGCGAGCCGCTTGCGTTCCCAGCACTATGATGCAAACTGATTTTGAGCAAATTTATAACCAACTTTTTGCGTGGTGCGAACGCGAGAATTTTGCCGGATACGATCCGTTTGACGGCTTGAACAGTCGAATATTTCAAGCTACGCCGTTGAAACATTTGGCTTTTGCGCGACTGGCTTGGCTTCAAATGGTGAAGCGTTCGGCGAGAAATCTGCGCCCGTTATTAAAAATTGAAAAAGGTGTTAATGCCAAAGGAATTGCGCTTTTTGCTTTATCAGAACTTTCACGATTTCGAGCGACACAAAACGAAAAACATAAACAAAATGCAAAAGATTTACTGGAAACTCTGGTTGGATTAAAAATCAGACTCAAGACTCAAGACTCAAGACTCAAGACTGCATTTGGCTATAATTTCGATTGGCAAAATCGCACTTTTTTTGCCCCAAAGGGAACGCCAACCATTGTCCCAACTGCTTTTGCCGCGCGAGCCTTGCTGGAGGCTTACGAAGTTTTTAAAGACGAAAAATATCTCGAAACAGCCAAGCAAGTCTGCGAATTTATTACCCAAGATTTGAATCGAATTGATGAAACGACGGATGAAGTTTGTTTCAGCTACACGCCACTCGATAAAAACGTAATTTTTAACGCTTCGTTGCTCTCAGGCGAGTGTTTGGCAAATGTCGGCAAACTAACAAACAATCAAGAATATCTAAATTTAGCCGCCAAAATAGCGCGTTATGTTGTCCAACGGCAACGTGCGGACGGGGCTTGGGTTTATGGCGCAAAATCTTTTCAAGGCTGGGTAGATAATTTTCACACGGCTTATATTTTGCTTTCGCTTCACCGTTTGCAAAAGCTGATTCCGAGTTTGCAAAGCGAAACTGAAAGTTCGATAAAACAAGGCTTAAATTATTGGCTGGACAATTTTTTTTTGGCGGACGGAACACCAAAATATTACGACCAGGAAACTTTTCCGATTGATATTCATTCGGGAGCGGTAGCGATTGTCGCGCTTTGTGAGCTAAAGGAATTAGACGAAAGATGTTTGCCTCTGGCAAAAAAAGTGGCGAATTGGGTTTTTGGAAATATGCGCGATGCGGAAGGCTTTTTCTATTATCAAAAACGCAAAAACGGAGTAGTCAAAACACCGTTTATCCGTTGGGGACAAGCGTGGATGTCGTATGCAATCTCACGATTGCTCGAAAGTAAAATTACCACCGCCAGAGGCGGTGGCTTTGAATGATACGCCCTAGAAGGTGCGCCATTACGGTTGAGCGAAGCTAAAGTTTTCTTTGCTTCTTTCAACTACTTAACAGATTGAAAAGTTGAATTGTTAAACTCTCCAATCTTGGTTGATAACTTGAGTGATTAAAAAGCTGAATGATTAAACTTTTCTATTTCTTTTTCACTCTGTAATTTGTCAACTTGCTATATTTTGGTTTGTTTCCCCTTTTTACCTTTTGTCTGTAAATTTGAAACCACTACCAGAGGTAGTGGCTTACTCTTAGTAAAAAGTAAAAAGGCAAAAAGTAAAAGTAAATGCCGAATATTTCTGACATTCTGCAAAGAGCAAGCGAGATTCTGCAACCTAGCGGAATCATCGAACCGCGCCGTCAAGCCAATTCTTTACTTGCTTTCGCCCTCAAAAAAGATAAAACTTTTCTCATCGCGCATCCCGAATATGAATTAACCGAAACGGAAGAAAAAATTTTCAACGAAATCGTAGCTCGCCGCGCTAACCGCGAGCCTTTTCAACATATTACAGGTATTCAAGAATTTTATGGACTTGAGTTTGAGGTTAATGAAGATGTGCTGATTCCGCGTCCTGAGACCGAAATGATTGTTAAAAATGCGATTGAGATTTTGCAAAATTTGGACAAACCGCGTTTTTGCGAAGTCGGAACAGGTTCGGGTTGTATTTCGGTTTCGATTCTGCACAATGTTTCAAATGCTATTGCGGTAGGAATGGATATTTCCGCAAAAGCTCTGGAAACTACTCGCCTAAATGCTGAAAAACATCAAGTTGCTGAAAGACTACATCTAAAAATTTCTGATTTGTTTTCGGCTTTGTATGAATCAACATTTGCACTCATCGTTTCCAATCCACCATACATTTCGCTTGAAGATTTTGCCGTTTTGCAAAATGAAGTGCGAGATTTTGAACCGCAGTTTGCTTTAACTGACGGCGCAAACGGCTTTTCAATCATCGAAAATATCGTCAAAGAATCGCCCAAATTTTTAAAGTCAGAAGGATTTTTGTTGATGGAAATCGGGTTTAATCAATCGAAACAAGTAGAATTTATGTTTTCAGATGAGATTTGGCAAAGCATTGAAATTTTGCCCGATTTCCAAGGAATTCCGCGAATGGTCAAGGCAAAGATTAAGTAAAAAGTGAAAAGGCAAAAGGTAAAAGTAAGAAAAATTTGTTTGCAAGAAACTCTTTTGTGTTTTTCGCGTTTTTCGTGAGCAAATATCTTTTAAAATTTAGTTTTTCATAACGCCAAAATTCTGTTATATTCAATCTATCGTTAAAAATAAGAGGGAAACGAAATGAGATACGAAAAAGAAGAAACCAGCGCAACTACCAAATTAACTTATCTTTTAATCGGCGGCGGAATCGGTGCGATTTTAGCCTTGCTTTTCGCACCAAAATCGGGGCAAGAACTTCGTGAAGATATTGCCGATGCCACTCGTAAAGGGTTGGAAAAGAGCAAAGAGGTCGCCGGACAATTGCAAGAGAGAGCGGGCGAATACTACGAAGTTTCACGCGAAAAAGCGAGCGAACTTTATCAAACGGCACAAGATAAAGCTAGTGAATTTGCGGAAAAAGCGAAAGATAAAGCCGAAGAACTAACCGAAAAAGCGAAAGGAGCAGTTGCTCAAACAACTAATCCAATTTCTGCCGCACTCGAAGCCGGCAAAGAGGCTTACATGGAAGAAAAACGTCGCACCGAAACTTCGGCAATTACCGAAGGTCGTCCGACTTATCCGAAAGACGGCATTTTAGAACTTCCGAAGGAAAACAAAAAATAAAGGTTTATGGATGCAAGTCAACCACAATTTTGGATAATGATTGCGTCAATCGTGATCGCTATTTGCTTTGTCGTGATGGCGATTGCTTTGATGGCGATTGCGATGATTGTCCGCAAAGTGGTCGGCACGGTTAATCGCCTCGAAGACAAGATAAATCCTTTGATGACAAAAGTTAATCTGATTGGCGATCAAGGCAAAGAGATTGCTGTGCAGTTCAACGAAGTTTCGGGACATCTTTCGACTGCCACCAAACATTTAGCGGAATCGGTTGGCTTGGTCAAAGAAGAAGTAGTCGAACTCAAGGCTTTGGTGGGGCAAACTGCAATCGTGGCGAAAGATAAGGTTGAACTCGTCAGTCGCACGATTGACCGCACCAATCATCAAGTCATAACTACCACCGATTTTATTCAAAACAAAGTGGTTGAGCCTGCCCGTGAAATCGCGGCGGTGATGGCAGGTTTGCGAAAAGGTTTGGAAGTTTTATTCGCTCCTGCGCCGAAACATCCGATTGACCAAGTTTATAATGATGACGAAATGTTTATCGGGTAACGCAAGTTTAAGGTAATAAACAAGTAGGGCGATGTTGAGTTGCCCTTTTTTATTTTCTTTTTCTACTTATTTACGGTTATTTGAAAGTTCCAAAAAATATCAGCATCCTTCCTGACAATTTTACTCTTCATACCTCAAACATCTTTGTTATCATATATTTGCAGACATTCTTCTGCGTTTTGATTGATCTGACTGCGAAATTAAGAATGGCTTAGCTTTGAAGATAAGTTTTACGGGGTTAAAAATACTCTTGCCTCAGATGGCAGAAGGCTTGATAATGGTAATGGGGCATTATCTGAATTCTGCCTTTTCAACTTTTCTAAAACAGCTAGTTAAACAAAGACCAAGACTTAATGAGTAAATATCGCACATATTATTTTGATTGGTGGAAAATCAAGAAAAGCAGTGTTTATAGCTTGATAGCGATAATCATATTTTTATCTTTGTTGAGCGGAGGGGCTTGGTGGGCAATGAGAAACAATTGGTTTTTGACCAACCCCGAAGGCGGAAAAATTCCTAAAGATTCTGCCCGCCTTATTTCGTTTGAGGGCGATGTTCGGGTGATTCGTGCTTCAACCCGTGAAACAGAAAAAGTCACCAGAGACACTTATTTGCTTGCCGGAGATACGATTCAAACCCAGGCGGATGGAAAGGCACAAATTCGGATGATTGACGGTTCGGTGCTGACGATTCGCCCAAATAGCACGGTTGTCATCCGCGACAGCGCATCAATTTTTGGCGGAACAAACGTTCGGGTTGAACTTGGTGATGGACAAATTAACGTCAAAACAGAAGACCAGACCGAAGCCTCAAACAATATCGTTGAGGTCAAACAGGTAGAAAATAAACTCCAATCTCAAACGGACGCGAGTTTTAATTCCAGCGGCAATGGCGGTGAAATTCGGATTAGCCGTGGCGGAGTTGAAACTACAGTTGCCGGTGAAAAAACTATTATTAAAGACAACGAATTTGCCTCAATCAATCAAAATGGAAGACTTTCAAACAAAGAGCGTTTGTATGAGCCTCCCAAACTCATTTCTCCGCCGTCTCTGGAACAATATTTGACCACCTCAAACGGGACGGCTGACATAACTTTTCGTTGGCAAAAATCCGAAATCTCTACGGATTTCAGTTATCGTTTGGAAGTTGCTACTTCTCCATTTTTTGTCAAAGATGGAATGGTTATCGAACGCGAGCCGTTGAATAGTCCGAGTTTTACCTTGGGAAATATTGCGCCCGGGGTCTATTATTGGCGGGTTCGCGGAACTTCGACTTCGGGGCAGACCACCGAATGGAGCGAGCCGTTTCGATTTACCATCGTCAAACGCGAAGGTAATGAGCCACTTCCGGCGACTGACTGGCAAGTGGAAAACATCGGCGGAAAAATTTATATCATCAGCGGAAAAACGGTTTCCGGCGCAACCGTCAGGATTTTAGGGCGCGAGACTTTTGCCGGAAGTGACGGCGCGTTCAAATTACAAGTTGCTGTTCCAAATGCAGAAGCAACGGTTGAAATTAGCGATGAACACGGCAATCGTAATCGCTATGTTCTAGCTGTAGAAACGGGCAAAATCGTCAGACAATATTAGAAGAATTCCAAATTTCAGATTTCAAATTCCAAATTGGACTGAAATTTTAATCTGGAATCTGGAATCTGGAGTAAAAAATCGGCGCACATCACGGACATAATCACGGCAATCAGAGACGCGATGCTAAGAGTTTAACGAGACTCAAAATCGCGTTATTTTTGACTGCGGTTTATATGTTTGCCGAAGCGATTGGCGGTTGGCTGGCAAATTCTCTTGCGCTCCTCGCGGATGCCGGACACATGCTCACGGACGCTTGTGCTTTGACTTTAACTCTTGGTGCAATTTGGTTTGCCTCGCGTCCCGCAACTGATAGAAAAACTTACGGATATTATCGTTTAGAGATTTTAGCGGCGTTTATCAATGCAATTGTTTTGGTTTTAATTTCGCTGTGGGTGATTTTTGAAGCGTATCAGCGTTGGAGTATCCCGCCCGAAGTTAAGGGATTACAACTGACTTTGATTGCTGTCGGCGGGCTAATCGTCAATCTGATTTGCGCTTGGTTGCTCCATTCTGACCATAAACACGATTTGAATATGCGCGCGGCTTGGCTTCACGTTGTGGGCGATGCGCTTGGTTCGGTAACGGCGATTATTGCGGGAATTTTGATTGTCAGTTTCGGCTGGATTTGGGCGGATGCGATGAGTAGTCTTTTGATTAGTTTGATTATCATTTACGGCTCTTGGAATCTGATTCGGGAAACGATAAATGTTCTGCTCGAAGGAACTCCGGCGCACATCAATATCGCTGAAGTTGAAACAACGATTATACAAACCGAAGGAGTTAATGCAGTTCACGACTTGCACGTTTGGACGATTACTTCGGGACTCGAAGCCCTTTCCGCGCACGTCCAACACGATGAAACTGTGGTTCAAGCCGAACTTTTGAAAAGACTTCGCCAACGCCTGCACGATGAATTCGGCATTGACCATCTGACGATTCAAATGGAAACCCCAGACTTTGAAGACGAAGACATTCATTTTTGTCAGACGGGAGCGCATTGCTTTGAATCGAAAAACAACATCAAAGTTTTCAACCATTAAAGTCAGCCACAAATACTGCTATTACCCAACCTAAACCTTGCGTTATCAATCAGAAAATAGTTTGACCGATGTAGAAATTGAGTTACAATCGTCAAACAATCATGAAATCAATCCCCGAATCTTTTGGACATTTCAAAATCATTTCATCAATCGCCAGAGTGTGGCTTCGGTAGGAAATTACCAAATGACCTTTTTAGTCTGTAATTTACGTTTAAAAGAATAGAAAGATGAATATAGAAACTGGAACAATAATCCAACATTACAAAATTATCTCCGCCATCGGTAAAGGTGGAATGGGCGAAGTGTTTTTGGCTCAGAATACGAAAATTTCTTCGCACTACTTCCATTTCTTCTCTTTTGTAAATCTTTTAACCACCATATCCCGTCGCAGTTTCGGCAAATGATCAATAAAAAGTTTGCCGTTGCAATGGTCGGTTTCGTGTTGGAAACAGCGGGAGGCGTAACCTTCGGCTTCGCGTTCAAACCATTCGCCTTTTGCGTCCTGTGCGCGCAAAGTGGCTTTTTCGGCTCGCATCACGACTGCCGGAACTTTGCCAACTGACAGACAACCTTCTTGACTTGATTGCTCGCCTGACTTTGTAATAATTTCGGGATTAGCGGCAATGAGTTTGATGCCTTCGCAATCCATCACAAAAAGCCGTAAATTCAAACCGATTTGTGGTGCGGCAAGCCCAACTCCTTCGGCGTGATACATCGTTTCAAACATATCTTCGCAGAGTTTTTCTAGCTCTTCGTCAAATTTTGTGACGGGTTCGCCAACTTGTGCCAAAACTTTTTCGGGATATTCAGTAATTTTCCAAACGCTCATTTTTTCTTTAACAGTCTCAACTTTTCCAAATAAAAATCTTTTTCTATTTCAATAGTGTAATGCGCTTGGACAAAATTTTCCAAAGGGCGACACGAGGCTTCGGTCTCCGGCTTGTGACAAGTGTCGCGGGTAGCCAACCACAGATATTCGGCATCAGGCGGAATTTTTGAGATTAGAAACTCGTTTTGTTTGCGATAGCCATTTTCGGATTTTATCGAATCTTCCAAGTCCCATTCAAAAAATCTCTCGTTAGGAAGGACTTTATTTTTGCCTCGGTAATGATAGGGAAGCGAAATGGCATCGTAGGCTTGCGAGGTGAGAATCGGCTGATTCGGATTTTCGTTGGCTTCGATAAATTTGGCAATATTTTTCCAGTCGCCGCGTTTGGCAAAAGTCGGGTAAAGTTTGTAAATTGAGTATGGGAAAAGCAGAGCAAAAATGACGGCTAAAACAATCCAACTCTTTGACGGGAAAAGGTTTGCGAGAAATGAAGCAATCAACAAAATAACCGGAGCAAAGAGAACAGAGGCGTGACGAAGGGCGATATATTCGCCTCCTAAGATAGAAAAAGCAAAGAGCATAAAGCCCAAAACTACCGCCGAAAAAATCCCGAATACCCAAACTTTTTCATCCAAAGCGCGAAATTTGTTTTTTACGAGAAGCAAAATAATTCCCAAAATTCCCAATCGAACCAGCCAAACTCTTAGAAAAGAAATTCCGGTTTGTTCTTCCGGCGCAAGCAATTCTGTCGGGAAAATAATCGTTAAACAATGTCCCCACAGCGTTTTGATTCCGTCAATTAAATGGACAATTTCTTTGTGACCGCCGGTGTTGATGTCGAGTTGCGTTTTGATAGCCCAAACCAACGGCAAAATAGCTAAACCAACGATAAACATTTGTAGAAAATAAGTTTTTGCCATTTTCCAACGCTTCAAAATTAACAAACTTAAAAATCCCCCAACCAACAAAAAACCTAGATAATAATTGGTGTAAAGTCCAATGATTGAGGTTGTTACAAACAAATATTGTGAAAACCTTTGCGTCTCTGCGCCTCTGCGGTTCAAATATCCATCGTTAAAATATTTGAGCAGTAAAACCGACAGCAAAACAATCATCGTGTAGAGCCGAATCTCCAGACTATTCCAAATCAAAAAAGGATGCAGAGCAAAAAACGTAGTGATGAGAATCGTTTGCTTCTCATTGAAAAAACTGCGGGCTAAATCGTAAAAAAACTTTATTGCCAAACAACTGCAAATAATTGAAAAAAAACGGGCAAAGAAAACCGAGCCATCAATGTCGCGCCATAAACTTAACAGCAAAAAGTAAAGCGGAGCTTGTTTTTCGGTCTGAGAAATATTCTGCAAAGTGTGGATAAAACCTTGTTCGGTGTTGTAAAGCGTCGAGGCTTCATCAACCCAAATGTTGAGAACGTAAGCCAATGGCAAAGTGATTGCCAAATGGAGCAAAATCAGCAGGAAAACTATTTTTGATTTTTGTGGCATAATAAAATTTCTCACTCATTTATTCGGTAAAGCAAAACCTTTTCGCCGGTTGAATGAAGAGAATAATTTTTATTCAAAATTCTTATAAATTCCAGATTTTTTTCTTCGATTAATTGAATCAATATCTTTTCAAGAAAAACATATTTAGGCTTTTTCTCAGCCATTTCCCGATTAAGTTTTTGCCATTCAACCTCAGTAAATAGTGTCGGCATCCAGCCGTTGCTGGAAATTGCCGGAGACGAATTTGAAAGATAATAATAAAGCGGATCAGCCATCACAAAAATTTTCGGCTTTGGATTTTCCGTCAACAAAAAAGCAGTTTCAGCAGAAATTGAGCGATAATTTTCCAGATTATCTCCTTTAACTTGTAACTCGGTTTGACCGATTTTAACCGTTTCTATTTGAAAATATTGGCTCAGTTTGTGATTGAATCTACGGGCAGTTGGGATAAATAAAAACATAATTATTGCCAAAACTGCAATCTTCCAAAATGGTTTTCGGTAGTTTTTTAATTGCTCAAAAAGATGCTCCAATCCTTTGACCGCCAAAATTCCCAACGGTAGCATTAACAATGAATAATGATACTCCCACCACGAATGACGCTGAAGCAAAATGATAATAAACCCTAAAAAAGTCCATAATAAACAGCCCAAAAACAAAAATTGGTTTGCGCTGATTTCCCGTCGTTTTTTGATTTTCAACAGTAGAAAAACGAAGGTCAACGAAATTACCGGAAAATACGATTTGAAAAACCAGATTAGTCCATTGATTAAAACTTGAGTGCGGTCTCCTCCGGTGACAAAAATCGCTGCCTGATATGGATAAATAAATGTCGTGTATAACCAAATAGAAAGCGAATCATTTTGGGCAAAATAAAGTGTAACTATCGAAATTGGAATCAATAATCCTAATAATATTACTCCAATGTTTTTTACGATTTGCCTCGAATCTTTTCTAAAAAATAAAAAATAAAAAACGCACAGCCAAAAAGCAAAAGGAATTCCAATCAGCATTTGTTTGAACAGCAAAACAATGCCGCCGTTTAGCCCTGATAAAAATAAAAGGCTCTTTTTATTTGGATTTTCTAAAAATTTTTGGCAAAACCACAAACACAAAAACAACGGAAAACAAACTAAACTTTCGGCTTGGGTGAGATGCCAACTACCTGAAACCGAATAATAAATACCGATTGTTAAAAGCGGTGGGAGCAGGGCAAAAAATTGATTGGTGAAATAGTTTTTCAAACAAACAATCATTATCGCCGAAAGACTCAACCAATAAATGAGTTCAAAAAGATGAACTCCGAACTCGCTAAAACCAAAGAGTTTTCCTGCAACTAAATAGAAGATAAAAATGGCGGGTTGTTTTAAATCCCAAACGTCTCGGTAAAGAATCGCGCCGTTTTCAATTTCCTGTGCAAAAACTACAAATAAGGCTTGATCACCCGAAAAAGTTTCGCGCAAACTCAAACCACCAAGCAAACTGATGAGCAAAAGAATTAAGCCCGAAAAACCAAAATAGAGATTAGTTTTGTTCAAGTAGTTTTTTAGTTTTTTGCAAAGTTCGCCAATAAACATCTTCCATAAAAATATGCGAAAATTCGCCGTTTCTGCCCAACACTCAAAAGGTTTTCGATGCCCGTTCCTTTTTCAAATTCTTGACCGTTCCGCTTCATATTCTTGCAAAAAAACGGGATACGAAATCGGAGTTCGCAAAGTGTGACAACCGAGATATTTTTCTTTGGCATTCGGGAATAATCGAAGTTAAATGCTCAAGGCAAAATTCGCCCAATTTTTCGTTTTCCATCGTCCAAAATTCATCACCGACTTCGCAACCAATATCAACCGTAATCATCGTTTTGCCTTCGGGCGCGAGCCACGGCATCGAAAGTGTGCGCTTCGGTCAGACGGAAAAACGGATATTTATTTTCGGGAAGCCACAAAACAACATCGGGCAACAATCCGCGACCTTCAAAACGCATATTGACAAAAGTCATCGGGCGATAACGGAATTTGGAAAATTTTTGCAGTTTGTCAGTTCCTTTGACCAGTTTTGTCAAAATATTGAACTGGCGCAGTGCTGATGACGGCTGAAACTTCGTTGATTTCGCCTTTCGCACGAACTGCGACAACTCTATTCATTTTCAACAATTATCTCTTCGACAGGCGATTCAAGTTTGATTTTATCCTGCAATATTTTCGGCTAGTTTTTCGCAAAGAGTATGCACACCTTCGTTTGGATAAACGTGCCAAACATTTGCGCTTTCGGGCAATTCGCGGCTGTAACCGATACAAACTGCACGTTTTAGAACTTTTCCGGCCATTTTCAGATAAATAGTTTTGGCAATACTTCCGGGCAAACTTTCGCCGACTGATGCCGATAATTCTTCGGCTTTTGCACCCGACCAAGCCTCAATTAACGGCAACGCAACTTCATCCGCGAGAGCCTTTCCGTAGCGACTACGAAACCAATCTTGCGCGGTTTTTTCTTTGCCGTTGCTGACAATTTGGCTTTTCATTCCGCTGAGAGTCATTCGCGGAATTTTCATCAATCCAAACGGATAAGCGTAGGTTTTTCCATTCAGCAAAACCGTTTCGCTGTAATGCCTGACAGGCTTGCATTCGCCCGAAACGCCAATCATCGCCGCCAAACGATTGGTAACAAAATGCGCTCCGAAATCATAGGAAAAACCCTCTTCGTCCTTGAAACTTGTTGCCAAACCCGCAATTTTTTTGCCCGCTTCGTAAAGCACAAATGGCACATTTTGTTGATGCAAATAATTGGCGGCAGTTAATCCTGCAATGCCTGCGCCGATGATTGCGATTGGTTTTTTATGAATTTCAGATTCCATATTTCAAATTTCAGATTGGTAATTTTCAGCCGCGGATTAACGCAGATTTCGCAGATTTTTTTCTGTTCATTATCCGCGTTTTTCTGCATAAATCAGCGGCTAAACTTTCTTTTTCAAAGTTGCTCTCAACAAAGCTCCGCGACCAAATTTCTGCAAAATAATATCCAAAATCGTAAAAACCCCCAGCGAAACTGTTGATTTGAGCGTAAATTGGTTGATTAGAAATTTTGGCGCATTCGCATCAACGAGCGCATTGTGAATCGAATAAACCCAATTTACAGGGCTAACAATCGTGGTTAATTCATCAACCGCAAAACCCGATTTTTCGGCAATCTGTGTTAAAGCATTGCGATTAAACAAGTTCCAATGACGCGGAAAATGATAGCCGCCCCAGTAGCCGTTTTTGAAAAGTTTAAAGTCTAGCGAATCCGTGTTGTCGGTGACGATGACAAGTTTGCCGTTTGGTTTCAAAACCCGACAAATGGCGGGCAAAACTTCGTTTGGTTTTTCAACGTGTTCAATCGTCTGAATCAAAAACGCCAAATCGTAAGTATTTTCGGGCAAATCGTTGTTTTCAGCAGTTCCGAGATGAACTTTGATTCCCGATTTATTCGCGGCTTCAACTGCTTTTTCGCTCGCGTCTAAACCTTCCAAAGTCCAATTTTTATTACCAAAATCGCGCAACAGACGCAGATGAAAACCGTCTCCGCAACCAACATCCAAAATCTTTGCATCATCACCCAAACCTTTGCACAAAGCTAACAAACGATTAGCTTCCAAACGACTGCGAACCTTAAAAACAAAGCCAAAATCTTTTTCGGAAAAATCAAAAGCGTGATAGCTCGGCGGATAAATTCGGTCAAATTCGGCAACACTTGGACGCGGATTCAAATAAACCAAGCCACATTCATTGCATTGCCTTGCCACAAAAACATCGGGGCTGGTGCGATACTCAAAATCTTCGCCGATGCCTGCCACCACCGCATCATCAGAATCGCAAACGCAACAATTTACATTTACCAATTCAAGCGAATCTTTTTGAGTGGAAATCTCCTCAACGCTAAGTTTTACGGCTTGTTTCACACCGTTAATATACGCTGAAAAAGAGTTTAATTCCACGAAACAATTCAGTTTATTACGTTTAGAGGCGTGTCTTTGACCGCCGTTTGTAAATATATGAAGCGGCGGTCAAAGACACGCCTCTAAACAGGTTAAAAATTAGTTTTTCTTCTTATACAAAACCCAAAATAAATCTTCCGCCGGATACGGAAAACTGAGCTTATCAGGAACGAGTTTAGATAATTTTGTAACGATAGATTTTTCGCCAAACTTATAGGCAATCAACGATTTAGCGTGCGAACCGCTAATCCATTTTGAAGGTCTGCCGATGGCGACTCGTTCAAAACCTTGTTCGCTGGCAAGTTTTTCGATTCCGTCATCGCTAAAAAATTGCAACACGCTTGGCGGAGAATATTCGTGCCATTTCGTCCCGAAAATTTTCTCAGAAAGACTTTTGCGATTCCAAGTTTCGATTAAAAGATGTCCGTTTGCCTTTAAAGTGCTTGGAAACATTCGAGAAAACTTCTTTCGGCTCAACAAAATGCGCCATTACTTGAATCATCGTCACAAGATCAAATTTTTCGTCAGTTGCGTATTTTTCCACGCTCGTCCGATGAATTTCCAAGTTCAAATTTTTGCGCCCAAACTCTGCCATTGATTCGTTTGGCTCTATTCCTACGCCTTGCCAACCCGTTTCAGTCATTCCTTTTAAGATAAATCCGGCGGCAGAACCAACGTCCAAAACCTTTCCTTTGTCGGTATATTTTGATAAAAGTTTGCCATACCAATTTCCGCGCTGACGCAAGATTTCGGCTTCTTGCAAATAGTCGGTGTAACCCGCGCCGCCGCCGTTGAAATATGAATCATCGTAGATTTTTTCGACGTGATTATTATCAGCGGCGAGTTCGGTAAAACGATGCGAACAACTGACGCAATCGCGTATCCAATAATTTTTGACTTCAAAGATTCGTTCAGAATCTGAATCACAAAATGGACATTGCATATTTTAGGTAGGATTTGCGGGAAAAAATCGGAGAAATTATTTTAGATTTGAGACTGGTAATCGTGTCTTTGCAACACTTTCTGCGTGTTGTCTCATATTAGTAATAGAGAACGAATTTTGAAAAGTTTCCAAAATATCACTCAAAAATTTGAGTTTCTTTTCGATTGGAAGATTCATCGCGGGGAAAAATTTGAGTTCGGGAGCATCTTCGCCTGAAAGAAAATCAAGCGGATGTAATAAAAGTGAGAGTTGCGTTCCAGTCATTTTGCACATCTGAACCGCAGTTTTCCAATAAGTTTTGGCGGCAAGTTTTGAGAATGTCGAAAGATAAATGACGTAACTGGCGTGAATCGGAACTTTGAAAATCGGCAAAGTTGTGACGGGAATTTCAACTAAAGATTTTTCGCCAATTTGCCATTTATACGGCTTCAAACTCTGAAATCCATCAGAAAATTTGCCGAATAATTTTTTGCGCTTTTCCTTTTCTTCGGCAGACATATTCGGCGAAGCGAGAAAATAATAAGCCCGTGCCAGTGGTCCGATATAAGTCGGCAAAGTTGAACAATCATATTCGTAACCGCGTTCGGCTAAAACTTCCAAAACCGTTGGCGAAAGCGAGTAACCGGGACCGCGAAAACCGATAAGTTTTTGATTAGTAAAACGCGAAATCGCATTTTCAGTTTTTTCAAATTCTTCGCTAAGTTGTTCTTTTGAATAAAGATGCAACCACGGCTCGTGATTAAAACTATGATTGCCAATCTCGTGTCCAGCGTCCGAAATTTGCGTCAACGCATCCAAATTTTTATCCAACGCGGCATCTTGTCCAACAATAAAAAACGTAATTTTCAAATCTCTCTCTTTCAAAAACTTCAACGCACGCGGCACAACCACATCGAGATACGAGGGGAAACTTTCCCAACCCGCATCGCCGTGCGTTTTCATATACTCCATTTGTTGTCTAAATCAAGGCTTAAACTCGCTGTTTGTTTCATCTTTTTTGAAACACATAGAAACATAGCAAACATAGGTTCACATAGAAAATCCTTTAAAAATCTTTGTGAAACTATGTGAAATCTATGTTTGCTATGTGTTGAAATTGCCTTTAAAAAACTTCTCCGCAAACTGAATTGTTTCGTTCACATTCAAAGTTCCGTTCGTAATCTGAGCTGAATTTACAATATAAACGCCATCAATGGAAGTTTTTACAGACGGGACATTGGCCGAATAATTCAAAGTTGGAATCGGGAAAACCTCGCGCACACGGGAGATTTTGAATTATACTACATCTTTTCGATAAAAATGCGGATACATTTTTTCGAGCGCAGACAAAAACTTTTCTTCAATTTCCGTGTCCGTTTTTTCAAACAATTCATCATCCGGCGCAACGTATTTCGGCAAATAAATCAGCGCATTTCCGCCAAATTCTTTTTTATCAACCAACGCCGACATTTCGATAATTCCCGTGAACGGTGTTTCGTCCGTGATGTTTGTAACGTAATAAGGCGACAGAGATTTTTTGGTCAAAAGCGAGGCACAAACGATGCCTTGATATTTGATGTTTGAAAGTTTAATTCGTTCAGATTCAGTCAGTTGCGGACAAATTTTAGCGGCAATATTTGAAGGACAAGTTAAAATTACTTTATCAAAACAGTCTTGAGTCTTGAGTCTTGAGTCTTGAGTCTCAGATTCCAAAGCGATTTGATTCTCTCCGCGTCTCTGCGTCTCTGCGGTTAAAACCTTCGAATTCAAGCCGAATTTCAACGCCTTGTTCCCGCAAATATTCGCCGAATCTTTTCAAAACAGTTGCATAACCGCCACGCACATAGCCGAACATTTCCTTTTTCAAACCCGAATTTCGCGCCGCATACATTCGCTGAATCGTCGCCCAAATAAACGCGGCGGAAGTTTCTTTGTAAGCCTCGCCGAATTTTGCTTTGAGCAAAGGTTTCCACATTTTTTCAAACGTCTTTTTGCCCGAAAGTTTGGTCAGCCAATCTTCAACGCTGATTTTTTCCAACGCTTTCCAATCTTTGACTCGTGCGGCGTAAAAAATTGTTCCGCCCAGACGGAATTTTGAAATTAAATCAAGCGGCGGAAATTTCAAAAATTCCAGCGTGTTCGACATCGAAACCAGTTTGCCATCGGTATAAAATCCCGTTTTCGTTTCAACCCATTCAAACTCATTTTCCAAACCTAATTCTCCAACAATTTTCCTCGTAAATGAATCCGATAAAAGAGTAACGTGATAATGTTTATCCCAAACCACATCGCCGATTTGCCACACAGATGCCAGTCCGCCGATTTCGTTGGCAGATTCAAAAATTGTAACTTGGTTTCCTTGTTCGGAAAGGCGTAAAGCTAAAGTTAAACCGAGGAAACCTGAGCCGATGATGGCGATTTTTTGAGACATTATTTAGAAAAGAGATGTTGTGGTTAATCTAATTCTGAGTAAGGTTTTATTTTCCTGGACAATTCTCATAAACCTGATTTTCTATATCGAGTTGAATTAACTTTGATGATCATCTGCTTCGTTGAACTTTGTATTCTAAAACTTTGTCTATGGATAAATCATACCATTCTGCCTTGCAAAATTACCCAATCTTCGTATTCAATATTGAATTTTCTCTACAAATGATATAGGCGTGATTTTTGGTAATCGATTAAGGCTTTTCTTCAATCATCGTAATTGCTTTAATCAGTAATTCGTTAGTAATAATTTCAATTATCTCTATTCGAGAAGTATTTGAACTGTGCAATTCCGAAGACGAAAATTCCTTCATACTTTTCATATAAACTGAATAATGATCAATTGCATTGTAAAATTTTTACGCCTCAATTAGAACGTCGCATTTCCAAATTTCATTTTGACATTAATTATTTACCATTACCTCCATCACATTTTGATTTTCAATCTCATATTCCAAACCGCAACTGCAAGCAATTTCTCGTCTTTCAACACTTTCATCAAACTTATAAAAAAGCTGTCCACACTTGCAAACCGCCCCGATTGAACGAGCAGGCGAACCAATTACCAGATGAAAATCGGGAACATATTTTGTCACCAGCGAACCCATTCCAACCATTGCCCAACGTCCGATTTCCAAATCATTGCCAATCGTGCAACCCGCGCCGATGGTCGCGCCTTCGCGGACGAGAGTTTTGAGCGTGTGTTCGTCAGGTTCAGACGGGCGCAAAGTTTTCAAATCGGGAAAAGTCGCACGCGGGAAACGGTCGTTGGTAAAAGTCGTCGCGGCGGAAATCATCACGCCGTCTTCGATGGTAACTTCGGCGCAGATATAAACCATCGCGTTGATTTTGACGCGGTTGCCGATTTTGACATCGTAAGCGATATAACTTTTTTCGCCGACGATACATTCTTCGCCAATGCTCGCACCGTGACGAATATGGACGTTATCCCAAATGCTTGTGCCTTCGCCGATTGAGACGTTTTCTTCGATAATTGCTGTTGGATGGATTTTAGGCATATTTTTTTGAGCCACGAACAAACACGAAAGAACACGAAAAAATCAATAAACAAGTCGCTCGTGAGATAAACCTTCTTTGCCAAAATTTAGGATTAGGGCGAGTTTCAAACCTGTTGCCTTTAGATAATTTAATGTTTGCGCCATTTCGTATTTCGTAATTCTTTCAATGGTTTTCAGTTCTAAAATAATTGAGTCTTCAACCAAAATATCGGCGATGTAATTACCGATAATTCGCCTGTGAAAATTAACTTTAATTGGCACTTGTTGTTCGGCTTTGACTCCATTTTCTTCTAATAAAACCATCAAAGCATTTTCATAAACCTTCTCAAGAAAACCAAATCCTAATTCTTTCCTAACTTGAATCGCTAACCCAACAATTTGATAAGACAAATCTTTGTGTAAAATTTTTTCTTCCATTTGGTTTTTCTTTTTCGTGTCTTTTCGTGTTTGTTCGTGGCTAATCTATTTCTTCGCAGTTTCAGTCTTTTCAACCACTTTCTGCCACAGATTTTGATTCAAAGATTTATATGCCGCTTCGATGACTTCGACGGAGGCGAGAGCGTCTGCGGGTTTGGTTAAAAGTTCTTCGCCGTCGAGAATCGCGTTGCGGAAAATTTTCGATTTTTGCTTTGAACGCCTGAACTTTGTCGTAGCCTGTGCCGAAAACATTCCAATCGGGCGAAGAATTTAGTTTATATTTCGATTCGCGCCAGCCGATATGCAAAGTTCCGTTTGTGCCGTAAATGCTGATGAAATTCGGCAATTCTTTGTTGATTCCCCAAGTCAAATCAACGCTTGCGGCCACGCCATTTGCAGTTTTTGCCAAAAGTTTGACGTTTTCATCAACGCTTAAATTTTGCGTTCCCGCAGTTTCGAGCGCGAGAACGTCCGTGATTGCGCCGAGAAAATAGCGGATAATATCAACCGAATGCGTCCCGTTATCAATCAAAACGCCGCCGCCCGAAATCTCCGAATCCGAATTCCAACGCTTCGACATATCAACTTTTGCCGTGAACGCATTTTCAAACTGCACGACTTCGCCCAAAACGCCCGATGCGAGAATCGCTTTGGCTTTGACGACATCTTCGCAATAACGGAATTTGGTCGCCATCGTGAAAACAACACTCGTTTTTTCCGCCGTTTCAATCATCTGCTTTGGCTTCCGCAACCGCTAAACACAAAGGCTTTTCGCACAAAACGTTGACATCGCCTTTGCCCATAAAATACATCGCAATTTCCGGATGCGTATTCGGCGGAGTGGAAATAATCACGGCATCAATTTCCGTCTTTTCGGCTAAAGTTTTGTAATCGCGGAAACGCTTTCGCGCCAAATGGTTCGGCAAATGCTTTCGCTGAATCTTGATTGATGTCGGCAACCGCAACTAATTCGACAACAATTGCTTTGTTGAAATGCTTGGGCATAAGTTTGGGCAATTCCGCCCGTTCCGATAAGTGCAAATTTTAGTTTTTTCATAATTTTATTTTTGCCCGCGGAATTCGCGGAAGGACGCGAAAAAGAAAATTGAGTGTTTTATTTCCGTGTATTCAGCGTGTTTCGTGGGCAAATTTCTTATCTATTCTTGTTGCTTCAACCGCTTCACGAATCGAATCCGCCAAAAATTCGATGGATGTTCTTCAGTATATTTTTCGTTGATTGGCAAAACCAAAACATCGTGCAAGCCTTTGATTGTGCCTTGAAATTGTGCGTCGTTGTAATCAACGGCTTCGGGACGCGCCAAATTGAACGGATAATGCGAATCGCCGAAAGTATTTTGGTCGCGGAAAACCATACATTTGTAAGCAGGTTTGACGACATAACGCGGCGCAGACGCAACATCATATACTTTCAATGCTTTTGCAAGTCCGACTGAACCATCTTCGATTTTTGTATCGTCAACTCTCAAACAAAATTTCCAATAAGTCATTGTCGAATTTTCCGCGGGTTTATAACTTTCGATGCCGTCAATGTCCGCAATTTTTTCATCCAAGCAGTGCCGCCATTTTTTGACGTTGCGAAACTGAAAAGTCCAATTTTTTCAATTGTTCATACGAAACTGCGGCTTGTAATTCGGTCATTCGGTAATTCAACGAAGCAAAATAATGGTCGGGATTTGGGTCGCCGTAGCCCCACGCTTTGTTGATGAAAAGATACATTCTTCGCGCAATCGCATCATCATTTGTGACGACAATTCCGCCTTCGCCGGTGGTCATTTGTTTGCCTTGTTGGAATGAAAATGCGCCGACTGTGCCGATTGTTCCCGCATATTTGCCATCGCACATTGCCATAAATGATTGCGCCGTATCTTCGATAACAGGAATTCCGCGTTCATCCGCAAGTTTCATAATTGCGTCCATTTCGCACGGATTTCCGAATAAATGCGTTACGATTATCGCTTTCGTGCGTTCGCTCAAAACCGTCTTCGATAGTTTGCGCTGTTACGTTCAAAGTTTTCGGGTCAACGTCCGCAAAAACCGGGAATCGCGCCTTGGAAAATAATTGGAGTCAACGCGCCCATATCGGTAATCGAAGTCGTGACGATTTCATCGCCTGGATTTGGGTTAATTGCCGCGATTGCAACGTGAACCGCCGCCGAACCTGAGTTGCAAGCATAAGCATATTTTACGCCTAATTTTTCGGCGAATTCTTTTTCAAGCAATTTGCCGTATTTGCCTTTGGTCGTGATTAAAACTCCTGATTGCAACACTTCCGTCACGGCGGCGATTTCTTCCGCGCCGAAAGTTCTGCCCTGAAATGTCTTGGTCTGACGGTAATTTAATAATTTCTTTTTCTGCTACTGGTGTCATATTTTTATAAATATTTCCTTTTGTGAAAACTTTCTTTTGGGGATAAATGTCTATTTCGTGTTCGAGATTTCACGGAATTTTTCGCAATTTTTTCAAGGTGGGGCAGGTTTAAGCCTGTTTTTATCTGATTTTACACGCATTTTTGCTAAACGCGAAAGTAATTTCAGATGTCCGAAAATTGTGCGAGCCGTTTTCATTTTGGAAAATCCAAACAGACGAACTTCTAAAACGGCGGGATATTCAACGATCTTTCCGCCCGTTAAATCCAATCTTCCCAACATTTCCGCCACGCCCAAGAATCCTTTTTCTTCAATCGGTAAATCAACTACGGATGAACGCCGATAGACGCGGAAACAACTCGTGTAAGTATCCAATTTTGCCCGCAAAGTCCGCCGATAAAGCCACGATGCCCCTTTTGACAAAAATAAACGCCATTCGGGAACATTCCGCACATCGCCGTTTTTATGATATGGCGAAGCCGTAACCATATCAATTTCATCAGTTAGAAGCGGAATCATTTTCGATAATTCGTGCGGATCGTAGGTGCAATCGCAATCCATCGAACAAACGATTTCCGTTTTTGCCGCTTTCAATCCTGTCATAATTCCCGCCGCTACGCCTTGATTTGTTCTCGTGTTTAATAATTCGGACGTTTTCTTTTTTGCCGAAAAGTTCGTGTAACAGTTTGAAAGTTTTGTCTTTACTGCAATCGTCCACAAAAATAAAATTCGGATGATAATTTTCGCTCAATTCCGCCTCAACACTTCGCAAAGTGTTTGCCAGATAGGGCAAAGCGGATTCTTCGTTGTAACACGGAATCACTACTGAAATTGGTCTTTGGATCTTTGGTCTTTGGTCGTTGTTTTTTCTCCGATGTCCCCGTGTCCCCGTGTCTCCGCGTCTGCTTCCGCTAAACTTGTTTCTAGTCCGAGAAAGTTGCTAACCGTTGTAAATTCATACTTTTGCAGGTTTTCCTTGATAATCCATTCCATTTTGTCGAGTTTGCGATAATGGCGGATTTGATTATAGACTTTGGAAGCGGCGTTGATGCGCGGCTGTTCCGCATCAAGCTCCCAAACGTGGAAATACATTACGAAAGGTTCTTCGTGATTTCGCGTCCAACCGCTGACCAATTTTCGCATCAGCGTATAAGGAATTTGGCGAAAATAATTGCCGCCCGCAATCGGTAAAAGCCCTAATCCGATGTTTCGCGTGGAATAGGGAAATTCCCAAATTGCCTTGCCGTTGGTGTGAATTTGATGAGCAAAACGCTTTGTTTTTAAGTCTTTACGAGTTGGTAAAAATGATGCGTCATAAACAAAACCTTCTTCGGCTAAAACGTCAAAAATCCACGAATCTTTTTCAAAACTAAGTTTTTCCGCACTTCGATAACCGACAATTTTTTGTCCGCAAGCGTCTTCTAAAATTTGATTGGTTTTGCGTAAATCTTCTCGAAATTCTTCGTTGGTTAGATTTTTCAAACTGCGATGATAAAATCCGCGACTTGCAACTTCGTGACCGCGCGAGACAATTTCACGAATTAATTTCGGATTCTGTTCACCAATCCAACCTAGCACAAAAAAAGTCGCTTTTGTTTTTAGCTCATCGAGTAAATCTAATGTTTTCAGCGTATTGCGTTCATAGCGAGGTTCAAAATTAGACCAATTCCGTTGCTGAATTAAATTCTCAAACGCGCCGACGTGAAAATAATCTTCAACTAAAATGGTCAATAAATGCTTTTGTTCGCTATTTTGCATTCGCTAAAATTTCTACGATTCTTTTTGCTGCTTTGCCGTCACCGAATGGATTTGCAGTTTGTTTGACTGAATTTATCCAAGTTTCGTCATTGTAATTTGTTTCGAGCATTTCCAAAAGCGAATTTTCGCCGACCAATTTTGCGACACCGCTTTCGATTGCTTCAGGGCGTTCTGTATTTTCCCGCAAAACTAAAAGCGGTTTGCCCAAACTCGGTGCTTCTTCCTGCACTCCGCCCGAATCTGAAACAATTAGCCAAGCGGATTTCATCAACGCCGTAAAATCAACGTAATCAAGCGGTTCGAGCAGAAAAATCCTTTCCTGATTAGCTAAAATTTCATTCGTAATTTGGCGGACATTGGGATTCGGGTGAACAGGGAAAATCAGACAAGTATCAGTTTGTCTTTTGGCAAACTCCTTTAATTGTAACAAATTACCACTCATCTTGTCACCAAAACTTTCGCGCCGATGCGTAGTCAGTAAAATTCGCTTGAAATTGCTCGTTTTTTCAATCAATTCAACAATCTTTTCGCTCGGTTTTGAATGATTTAACACAAAATGCAGAGCATCAACCACCGTGTTTCCTGTCAGAAAAATCTGCTTTTCAAACACACCTTCGCGTTTCAAAATTTCGCAATTTCGTTTGGTCGCAGCGAAGTGAAAAGTAGCAACCTGCGACACTAAACGGCGATTAGCTTCTTCGGGAAAAGGGCTATAAAAATTGCCTGACCGCAACCCCGCTTCAACGTGACCAACTGCAATTTTTCGATTAAATCCGGCAAACGCTCCAGCAAATGCGGTGGTCGTATCTCCTTGAACTAAAATAACATCGGGCTTTTCTTTATCAAAAATTGCGTCCAAACCTTGCAACACTTTCGCACAAACCGAATTTGGAGTTTGATTATCGGTCATTACCTGCAAATCGTAATCAACTTTGATGTTAAAAATCTGCAAAAACGGTTTGAGTAAATCGGTATGTTGGCTGGATGAAACAACAACGGTTTCAAAATCTGCACGTTTTTTCAGTTCAAAAATAACAGGCGCAAGTTTTATCGCTTCGGGACGAGTGCCGAAGAGGACAATTATCTTTTTAGCTTGTGAAGTTTTCACAAAATCGTTTAGCATCGTATTAATAGATTTTGTTTCAATATACTTTTAAATAGTGAATTATTCCGCTTTCTATCGCAAATCATTCGTAAAATCGACACTTTTTTTGAATTTTACCTTTTTTGCAACCGCAGTTTTTTCGCAACCGCCAACACCTACGCCGAGCGTGCGCGAAGAAGTTGTCATTACCGCCAATCGCACCGAAACTCGTTTGGAAGAAACGCCTGCAAGTATTGTAACTCTTTCAAATGCAGAAATTAAATCAAATGCTTCACCTGTTATTGACGATGGTTTAAGGCAAACGGTCGGGTTTAGTTTGTTTCGGCGTTCAAACAGTCGTAATGCAAATCCGACTACGCAAGGCGCATCTTTTCGCGGCATCGGCTCAAGCGGAGCAAGTCGTTCATTGGTTCTGCTCGAAGGCGTTCCAGTGAATGATGCTTTTGGTGGTTGGATTCTCTGGAATCGTGTACCAACTGTGGCAATTGAACGAGTTGAAGTCCTTCGCGGTGGTGCATCGAGTCTTTATGGCAGCTCGGCGTTAAGTGGAACAGTCAACATCATTCGGCGAAAATCAATCGAAAAAATTACCTTTTCAGCCGAAGTTTTTGGCGGAACACAAAAAACTTTGTCAGGCGCAACATTTTTCGGTTTCAAGCAAAGAGATTGGACGTTTGATTTTATCGCGTCAAACTTTCAAACCAAAGGTTACATTGCAGTTGACGAAGCGCAACGTGGATTTGTTGACCAATTTTCCGGCTCAAAAAATTCAAATTTCGGCGGACGAATCGAAAGAAAATTTCAGACGATTGGCAAAGTTTTCGTCAAACCTTCATATTTTGGCGAAGTTCGTTCAAACGGAACGGGATTGCAAACAAATCGCACACATTTACGGCAAATTATTTTCGGGGGCGAATTTCAGATTCCAGATTCCAAAGTCCAGATTTCAGATTCTAAATTTAATTGGTTATTTTACGGTGGAAATCAAGTTTATGACCAAATATTTTCAACGGTTGCAACCAATCGAAACAGCGAAAGTTTGAATCGAATTCAGCGTGTTCCGTCGCAAAATTTTGGGTTTTCGAGTCAATTTTCAACTATGTTCAAGAATCAAACTTTTCTGCTCGGATTTGAAACTAAAGAAGTTCGCGGCGCAAGTAATGAAATTGCTTTTGCCAATAATCGGGCAAACTCGTTGATTGGTTCGGGCGGACGTGAGAGAACTTACAGCGTTTATTTTCAAGATTTTGCGAAGATTGGAAAAGTGATTTTAGTTGGAAATTTGCGTTTCGATGTGTGGCAAAATTTGAAGGCTTTGAATTCAACGCGGACACTTTCAACCAATCAAACCGTTACAAATCTTTTCCAGAATCGTAATGAAAATGCTTTGAGTCCGCAACTTTCGATACTTTATCAGTTTCCGAAAAACTTTGCCCTTTTTGCTTCTGTTTCACGCAGTTTTCGCGCTCCGAGTTTGAATGAACTTTATCGAGCTTTTCGTGTCGGAAATGTTTTGACATTGGCGAATGAAAATCTGAAAGCTGAAAAGGTAAATAATTTTGAAACCGGCGTAAGCTACAGTCAACAAACTATTTATCTGCGCGGAAATTTCTTTTGGACATCGGTTTCCAATCCCGTTTCAAACGTCACTTTGAGCCAAACGCCGAGTTTAATTACTCGCCAACGGCAAAATGTTGGGCGCACTCGCTCGCGTGGCGTAGAGATTGAAAGCGAAACTCGTTGGAAAGATTTTACTTTTTCAATCGGTTATTTATTGGCAGATTCTAAAGTTATTGAGTTTCCGGCAAATCGAATTTTAGAAAATCTCCGAGTTCCGCAAGTCTCGCGTCATCAATTAACTTTTCAGACTCGTTTTACCAAAAAAGATTGGAGTTTTGCCTTGCAAGGTCGCGGTGCAAGCAAACAATTTGATGATGATTTGAATACTTTTGAGCTTGAGCCGTATTTTCAACTCGATGCTTTTGTGGCGAAAAAATTCAAAGAAAATCTGCAAATCTTTATCGGTATCGAAAATGTTTTCAATTCGCGCTATTCAGTTGGAAAAACGCCGATTAGGACAGTTAATTCGCCTTTGAATTTGCGGGTTGGTTTTCGTTGGAAATGAAGTCAGTACCAGTAGGCAGAGGCAGTTGCAGTAGCAAAGTAAAAGGCTAGGGGAATTTTCATCCCTAACCTAAAATTTAACTAAACTGCTTTCTGCAACTGCCTCTGCCTACTGACGTTACTCAGGCTGACCTTTGCATCCAGCCCCGTAAAGTGCAGGTTGTTTGGTGCTGATAATCGGATAGTTTTCGGCTTCTTTGTTGATTTCCAGCCAATCCAACCATTCTTCGGGGATAGACATATCTGAAAAAATTGCTTCGACCGGGCATTCCGGCAAGCAAGCGTCACAATCAATACAAGTATCAGGGTTAATTAAAAGTTTGTCGGGCAATTCGTGAAACGCTTCCACCGGACAAACTGCCGCACAATCCGTATATTTACATTCTACGCACGGCTCGGTTACGATATAGGTCATCTCTTTCTCTCAGTCTCCTTAAAATCCATTTTTAAAATAAAATTAAAATAATCAAAAGCATAACTTGTCAAATACAGATAGACAAGTGGTAGAATGCCATCATTACATAAATATTACTTACCAAGGAAAAAATTATGAAAGCAGAACGCGAACTGGCGTTAGAATTTTTGAGAGTAACCGAAGCGGCGGCGATTGAATCCGCTAAAACGATGGGACAAGGCGACCGCAAACATTCTGATCACGTTGCCGTCGAAGCGATGCGCGAGGTAATGGATACCGTTCCGATGCGCGGGAGAATCGTGATTGGCGAAGGCGAACGTGACGAAGCCCCGATGCTATATATTGGCGAAGAACTCGGCGGCGGCGATGTCAGTGCGGAAATGCGCGAGTCCTTTCCCGAAATTGACATTGCGGTTGATCCGCTCGAAGGCACAAATCTTTGTGCGCTCGGGGCAAACAATGCGATTGCGGTTTTAGCGGCTTCCGAACGCGGCGGATTGCTCAATGCTCCTGATATTTATATGGACAAAATCGTGGTTGGACCATCGTGTCGCGGGGCGATTGACATTGACGCTCCGGTTAAGGAAAATCTGAAAAATATTGCTCGCCGTTTGGGGCGTGATATTGATGATTTGACGGTTATTTGTCTTGACCGTTCGCGTCATAAACAGCTTGTCCAAGATGTTCGCTCGTCAGGTGCCAGAATTCGTCTGATTTCGGATGGCGACCTTTCAGCCGGAATTTCAGCCGCAGTTGCTGGAACAAATATTCACGCGCTGATGGGCATCGGCGGTGCGCCGGAAGGAGTAATTACGGCGGCGGCAATGAAATGTTTGAATGGCGAAATTCAAGCCAGACTCATTTTTGATCCTGATAAATTAGGGGTTGATAAATCAAAAGTTCCACCCAAAGAAATAGTTATGGAACGTCTGCTCTCGAATGGGAATTAAAGACCCGAACAAAGTCTATGACACCAACGATTTAGCACCCGGCAAGAAGATTATTTTTGCCGCCACAGGTGTGACCGATGGAGCGTTGCTTCGCGGAGTTCGTTTTTTTGGCGCAGGCAAACGCACACATTCACTGGTGATGACCACCGATTCAAAAAATATCCGTTTTGTTGATACAGTTCACGTCGAAGGCGGACCTGACGCGGTAATTAGATTCTAAAATCAATTGCCGAATTCCCCCGACGCAATTTTCAACATAGCTTAAGCAAATCAGTTTGAAGCAGTAAGTTTAGTTCGTTTCAAAATCCTTTGGAGGTTATAATGAGCGTTGCAATCAATAATACAAATAATGGTTCTCAATTAAACTCTGAGAATGGAATCCCCAAAAATGGCGGAAAACTAATTGTTTTGACCGCCCCCTTGACTGAATCAATTGACCACGCCGGTTATTTTATTCAGATGGCAATGGCATCTCTCCCGATTTGGATGGAAGGTGTTATCAACCGCAAATATCCGAATTGGCGCGATGTTGAATACGAAGCGGACGGTCAGGCAAGATATATGCCCGCCGGGGTTCGTCTGGTCGAAAAATCCCTGCTTAGGGAATATTCGCAAGACGACATCGTTTCGTGTTATCCCGAAGATTTACACAAATTTGTCGGACCAAATACGCGAATTGTGGCGGTTTCTACGCATAACCCGTTGGGCGTAACTTTTGCTGCCGGAGTTTATACTTCGATTTTCGGCTCATCAAAAATGCCGATTAATTCGCATTATTCGAGAGAAATGTTTGCCACGATTAAAGCAAATCCATACCGCGATAATTTTAAGGTAATTGTCGGTGGTTCAGGCGGTTGGCAGATTATCCAAACCGATTTGTATGACGAACTCAGCGTAGATTGCGTGGTCGAAGGCAGAAGCGAATCGGTTGACGTGATGGAACTTTTCAAAAAAGCCATTAACGGCGAAGATTTGCCCAAAGAAATCGAAGTCAAACATCCAACTGATAAAGAAGGAATTTTGTTTCCCGATAAACGCACAACTTTTGGTGTGGTGGAAATGACGACAGGTTGCGGACGACGTTGCAAATTCTGTTTGCCTGATTTGAATCCGCAAATTGATTTACCTAAAGACAAAATTATGGACGCGGTTCGCGCCAACGTGGCGGCGGGTAATAAACAAATCTCTTTGGCAACCGAAGATATGTTTATTTGGGGACAGGTTCATACCGAGACACCTTTTTACTTCCCTAATCGTGAGGCATTGATTGATCTTTACAGCGATATTGTCAACACGCCGGGTGTTGAACAGCACGTTTTGAGCCATTCAACCATTGCTCCGGCGGTGGTTGATCCGATTCTAATTAAAGAGCTTTCAAAAATTTTATTGCCAAAAAGCCCGATTCATTTTCCGTATTTGAGCAGTCATCCCGAAAAGAAAGCACTTGCGCCGTTGATTGGTTTGGAAACCGGCTCGGTGAAAATGGCAAAGAAAATTATGGCAAGCAAGGGCGTGCCATTTGCGATTGACCATTGGCAAAGCGTGGTGCTGGAAGGACTTCGCGTTTTGAACGAAAATAATTGGTTTCCGGCAATGACATTGATTGTTGGCAACCCGGACGAAACGGACGAAGACAATATGGCAACGCTCGACCTAATCTATGAAATGGAACGGCGCGGACTTTTTGCTTTTCTGATTCCTTCGATTTTTACGCCTTTGCACGATACGCGGATGGAGATGGAAAAAGGTGTCACCCAAACCCGACAACTATCAGCCCTGCAATGGCAACTGATGATGAAATGTTGGAAGATGAATCTGCGCCCGGGTCAATATAGCTGGTGGGGTCCGACGGCTTGGCGAGTCGGTTCAATCGGAATGTGGCTTTACAAATTGCGTAAAATGAATGGTCCAAACTTTACCTATCCGCTCTTGATGTTTTCGGGTGCAATCAGCGAAAAACGGCTGGAAAAGATGGGCAAAATTTATATGGGCAAACCGATACAAACGCTGAATCGCAAAGAATTGCTCGCAACTTTGAAACCGAAAATGCGGCAATATTTGCGAGCAGATACGGGCGATATGCCGGACGATTTTTTAGTGAACGCGGCAACTGCATAGCGAATATCCTCTTTTCTAGCCACGAACAAACACGAACAGACACGAAAGGTGTTTTTTTAACTTCCTTTTTCGTGCAATTTCGTGTAATTTTGTGGCTAAAATATTTATGCCCGATTCAATCGAAAATTATGTTTCCCAAAATATGATTACAGTTCAAAAACGCCAAGCCGTTTGGGTGTGGGGCGTGACTACGGCGATTGTTTTAATTTGGATTTTGGCAATTGTGTCCGCGCCGATTCTTGAAGCAAATGGCGTAAAATCAATTTCGCAACCGATTTATAAATTTTTCAGTTTTATTTGCCATCAAATCTCCTCGCGTTCGTTTCATTATCACGAACATCAACTTGCGGTTTGTGCGAGATGTTTCGGATTCTACGCAGGTTTTTTACTTGGGTTTATCGTCTATCCATTCTTTCGGGAGTTAAATAACACAGATTCTTTTCCGCGTTTTTGGCTTTTTGCGGCAATGATTCCAATGGGGATTGATTTTTCGCTGACGTTTTTCGGAATTTGGGAAAACACACATCTTTCGCGTTCAGTTACAGGATTGATTTTAGGCGCTGCTTGTGCCGTTTTTATTATTCCCGCCTTGGTTGAAATCAATCAGTTTTTGCGCCAAAAGCCGCAAAAAAAATAGAAAAAACTTTTTTCGGGCAAAACTCGTAAAGTTTTTCGTTGACTATTCGACAAAAGAAGCGCAAAATTTACGATGCTTCTAGTAGATAAGGAGAAGTGCAAAGAGTGAGTTTTAGCCAAGAAAGCGCAGTTAAAAGAGCAAAACACGACCTAGCACATCGCTTGAGCGTGGCAGAAAGCGACATTCAGCTTGCTTCGGTAGCTGAAAAAGACTTTCCCAATGCCGCTCTCGGTGTGCCTGTCAAAGGTGAAATGTCTATGCAGATGATTTCGAGCGGTTGGCAGATAGATTTAAAAGCCAATGGCAAAAAATACGAATATCGAGCGGACAAATACCAAATCAGATTGCGCGATTTTAAAGGGAAAAATTACATTATCGAATCATAAAATAAAAGGCAGAGTGTTTTTTAAGACGCTTTGCTTTTGTATTTTTGGAGTAAAAAAATGAATCGAAACAATATCTGGATTCACATCGTTTTAGCGATAGTTGTCATTGGTTTAGCGGCAGTTGCCGGACAAATCAGTCGTTGGGTTTCGAGAGATAAAAAGGTTGATTACAGTAAAACTTCAACCAAAGTTACGCCAAAATCGGTGGCTGTTCCGCGTTCTTTGAATGAACGAGAACCCGAAGTTTTGGTCAAATTCAAACCAAATGTAAGTTTGACGGAAATTAGTAAAATTGCCGTTAAAAATAATGATCGGGTTGAAGATGAGATTGAAACCGTTAGAGGTTTGGTAGCGATTGACGATCTTGATAATGCCAGCCCTGAAAAAATTGCCGAGCAATACAGCCAAATGAGCGATTTAGTGGAATATGCCGAGCCGAATTTTGAAATCAAACTTGATCCGACTGAAGCTACCAGTCCGAAAGATTTATTCAAACGCCCTGACGATGTAGCAAATGCTCCAAATGATCCGATGTTTGCCGAGCAATGGGCTTTGAATAATGTCGGACAAAATGGCGGCAAACAAAAAGCCGACATTGGCGCACTTGAGGCTTGGGCAAAAACTAAAGGAACGAAAAAGGTGGTAGTCGCCGTTTTAGATACCGGAGTTGATTACAATCATAGCGATCTCAAATCAAATATGTGGAATCGTCCCGCTTCTGTGCCTGCCTACAAAGATGATGAAATTGGAATGGTCAACGATTTACACGGTTTTAATGCCGATGAAAATCAAAGCGATCCGATGGACGAAAACGGTCACGGAACACATTGCGCGGGTGTCATCGGCGCAGAAGGCGATAATAACGAAGGCATTGCCGGAATCAATTGGGAAGTCGAAATTATGGCTTTGAAATTCTTGGGACGCAGCGGATTTGGTTCGACCAAAAATGCGATTGAGTCTATCAATTACGCGATTGACCGCAAACGAAACGGGGTCAATGTTCGGGTTATCAGCGCAAGTTGGGGTTCAACGCAGCTATTCAAAAGCCCTCGAAGATGCGATTCGCGCCGCCGGTGAAGAAGGTATTTTGTTTGTTGCCGCCGCCGGAAATGATTCTACCAATAATGACAAACGTCCGCATTATCCTTCAAATTACAAACTTCCAAATGTGATTAGCGTTGCCGCGCTTGACCGCAACGATAATCTTGCATCATTTTCAAATTTCGGCGCAAAAACGGTTCATATCGCCGCGCCGGGCAAAGACATTCTTTCGACTTGGTTAAAAGACTCTTACCGCGAAGCATCAGGAACTTCGATGGCGACTCCGCAAGTTTCGGGCGTTGCCGGATTGATTCTTTCAACCGATCCGCGAATGAGCGTTGATAAATTGCGCGACCGACTTTTGAAATCAGTTGATAAAGTTGATTCGCTAAATGGAAAAGTAGAAAGCGGAGGCAGATTAAACGCCGCCAAAGCGTTGGGCAGTTAAATTGTGGAACTTTGAAATCTTTTTTAGCATCGAAATCTTCGATTTACTTCACTTCAAAGTAAATCGAAGATTTTCATTATTCGAGTAAGGTCATTAAAATGCCGAACATAATAGACGAAATTCTTCTAAGACCAAAACCGCTTGACATTGCAAGTTGGTGGAAAAAACAACCTCCAAATAACTTTGCAGATTCTCTGGATGTAGAAGAAACTGCTTATCTTGAATATTTTACTTCTACTGAAGTGGACCCTGTTTTTAGAATAGGGCGAGGAATTGCAAATGTAGGGAGTTTAACTGTTGAAGAAAAAGAAAGAGCAAAAAAATATTTTGGAGAAACCCCGGATTCTCTTTTCAAGTTTGTTCAATATGAAAATCGCCGTCGCATAGTGGCTCATTATGTGCTTCTTCACCCGGCAACTATTGCCTACGAACTCCAATTATATCGGATAACTCGTGATGTAGTGCCTCCGCTTTTTATTGGTGAGCGAGTATATGAACTTTTTACCGGAGAAGAGGCTTTTACCGGCGAAAAAGTTTCAAGATTACATGCCGCAGTAGATATTCTCATAGTAATTGTTTTAGGACGTGTTTTAAGAGCGGCTAGACCGTCTGTTTCGGTTCGTCCGCCGGTTAGATCTCTGACAGACCCTATTTACGATATGCCTCCTGAAGGCGGTGGGATGAATATTAATGGTCGTTGGTACACAGAACATGCGCTAGAACGGATGGCACCGGACACGCCACAGATTAGAGCCGAGCTACGCACCAGAGCTATTAATAGACTAAATAGGCTTGGGATTAAAGAAGGCTCTGGGGCATGGGATCAATGTCTTGAAAAAGCACTAAGTAAGAGTAAGATTGACCCTAGAGGAGTTCCGCCATCGGTCGTAGAAGCAGAAATTACTAAACCCGGCTCAACAAATGTGAAAGTTATTACCGCTAAACGGGGTCAAATTGTAGTTACAGTAATTCCCAAAAAATTGAAATAAGATTGAAATTCCAGCTATTTGCAAATCAAAACTTGATTTGCAGTTCTCCTTACAAATTAAACGCAAGCCGTTCAAGCAAAGGACGGCTTTTTTCTTTTACCGCAAATCAAGATGACAAACGGGAAACATATAACCTCATTTTAACTCAAAATCAAATATAATATTCTCTGATATATTTTATATCCAGCAAAATAGATAAAATCCCCAAAACTGTATATTCTAGGGCGTTTAGTATCATATAATATTACCTATACTAATATCTCCTTTAGAAAAATGTATTATTCTCCAAAAATCTAAAGGTTTTTGATTATCTAATATTCTTTCAACCTGTATTTATCAAGATTTTCGGCAAATCAAAGTTTTGGAACGGTTTATGCACATCAATTACTGCCATTTTGCTTTCATAAGTTGAAATAATTTTTCAAATAAAATCTTTAGGAGGGTATATGATTTATAGAAATACTTTCAAACAGCGGCTTAATGCCCTGTTAGTTGGATTAACTTTTTCTTTCCTGCTTTGTTCCAATTTGATGGGACAGAGTGGAACTTCTACCGTCAGAGGAACGATTACTGACCAGCAAGGCAAGATGATTGCCGGTGCAAATATAACCATTAAAAGTGAAAGTAAAAATTTCACTCGCACGCAAGTTTCAAATGCTGATGGTCAATTTGTTTTCGCTGCCATTCCGCCGGATAGCTATAATTTAAGCATTGAGGCGGCAGGTTTTAAGAGATCAGTCATTCCAAATTTGTCCGCTCAAGTGGATTCTACCCAAAACTTAGATGTTTTGTTAGAAGTTGGACAAGTCAATGAAACTGTCACAATTACGACTGAGAATGAAGCTCCGCTCAACACTACAAATGGAGCCTTGGGTAATACGATTAACAACAAACAGGTTATAGATTTACCTTTGTCAGCCCGAAATACTGCCGGTTTGCTATCGCTTCAACCCGGTGTAACTCCTGATAACGGAACAGGTCAGGGTGGCACGGTGAACGGCGGACGTTCTGACCAAGCCAATGTCACTTTGGACGGCGTGGACGTAAATGAACAGCAAGGCGGCAAAGCATTTTTTAGCGTTTTGCGGGTTACGCCTGAAGAATTGCAAGAGTTTCGCGTCACCACGACCAATGCCGATGCCAATATTGGACGATCTTCGGGGGCGCAAATATCACTCGTTACCCGCTCCGGCAGTAATGAGTTTCACGGCTCAGGCTATTTTTATTATCGTCCGGGAACGAAATTTCAAGCCAACGACTTTTTTAATAATTCCACGGGAACAGCAATCCCATCAAGAGAGCGAAGAAACATCGGCGGCTCATTCGGCGGACCAATTAAAAAGGACAGATTGTTTTTCTTCGGAGCGTATGAAAGATTTGAAGAAAAAACCGAAAGCCCACGAACTACTGAAGTTCCCTTGCCATCCTTAGGACAAGGAATTGTAAAATACAGATCGGCTTCGGGAGCGAGCGATGCGGGTTGTCCAACCGGCACTCCGGCAGGCGTAATTTGTTTGACTCCGACAGAAATCAACAATGCTTATTTGGCGGCAAATGGCGTGACTCCGGGAGTTAATGGAACGGGATTAGCCGTTTTAGCAGCGGCAGCCGGCAGATATACGGCAAATGATACCAGCGTTGGAGACGGATTAAATACTTCAGGATTTAGATTTAACGGTAAAACTCCCGTCACCAATAATTCTGTCACTTTCAGACTTGATGGAAAAATAAATGACAAACAAGATGTCTTTTTCCGTTTCAAATCTCAATACGATAATGCCGTGTCAATTCTCACCGCATTCCTCGGGGCGTTTCCAAATGTCCCCATCGGCGCACCGCTCCAAACTTTTCCCGATACGCCTGCTCCGAACAAATGGACGCATCCGTGGGGAATTGCTACCGGGCATACTTGGACTCTTAACAGCAGTATGATTAACAAATTTACCTACGGATTTACCCGTGATGCTTTTAGCAATGGTGGCGATTCGAATCAAAATTTTGCCGCTTTTCGTTTTATCTATCAGCCGGTAACATTCCAACGCGAATTAAGCCGAGTTACCCCAGTTCACAATATTGCGGACGATTTTACTTGGGTAAAAGGAACTCATACGGTAAGTTTTGGCGGCAACATCAGACTGATTAGTAATAGACGAAGTTCGTTTGCCTCATCCTTTGATTTTGCTTCGATGAACCCATCATTTTATGATGAGTCAGGCGATGTAGTTATCACCAGCACCACCGGAAATCCGATTTTTGGTGATGTTGACGAAGGCACTTCAACCGATTTGCGAGATGCTTTAACCTCCGTAATCGGAAGATATTCGCAATACGGAACAAATCTTCAATATGATGCAGACGGCAAATTACTTCCATCAGGGCAAGCCGTGGCGCGTAATTTCAAAACCGAAGAATATGAATTTTATGCTCAAGACAGTTGGAGAATGTTTAATAATCTGACGGTCAATTACGGAGTTCGCTGGTCAACTTCAACTCCGGTCTATGAAGCCAACGGATTACAAGTTTCGCCGACTACGAGTTTGAGCGACTTCTTTAAAAAACGGGCTGAGGGAGCATTTAACGGAACACCTTTCAATGAACTGATTACGATTGATAAATCAGGTCCAAAAAATAATAAGAAAGGGTATTATTCGCAAGATTGGAATAATTTTGCTCCGGCAATTTCAGCGGCTTGGTCGCCAAATTTCAAAGGCGGATGGCTCAAAGCGTTGTTTGGTGGCGAAGGGAAAAGCACGCTTCGAGGCGGTTTTAGAATGACTTACGACCGTGTTGGAAGTGCCTTGGCAGTTGCCTTTGACCTTAATTCGACACTTGGGTTTAGCTCTGCTTCTAATACTTCGGCTAACGATTTTAATGTGACTGATCGTTTAGGACCTTTATTTACCGGACTCAATCCAAATGTTCGGAGTTTCGACGGTCTGACAATACCAGCAACTTTGACCTTCCCGCTTCAAACACCGGCGGATGAAGGGCAACGAATTGAGCAATCTTTGGACGACAAATTGACCACTCCGTATAACTACAACTTCAACCTCTCATTTGGGCGCGAATTGTGGAAAGGAATCACGGTCGAAGCCAGTTACGTTGGTAGAATTGCAAAAAGTCTCTTGGTTTCGAGAGATATGGCGCATTTCAATAATCTGCGTGATCCTGCTTCGGGGCAAGATTTCTATGGAGTAATGCGTCAATTGCTTGAATTAAGAGCTAATAATACGCCGATTACTTCGATTGGAAATATTGCTTGGTTTAATAAATTCGTGCCGGGTTTAGCAGGAAGTTATGATATTAACGGAGCTCCAACCTTGCTCACTGCAACCCAAGCTGCATATCGTAGAGTTGCAAGAGATTGTGCTGATAATGTTTCTCGTGACCCAGATACAGGAATTTGCACTCAAGGAAAAGTTAGTATAAACGGACGTAACACCCAAGACTATACTTTTGTTCAAACTCGTTGGGATGATAATCTTAATAGCGGTTTTGCTGAACAAAATGGCTTTGGGGAAAACATCTTCGTTCATCCGCAATATGCGACTTTTGCCGCTTATTCAACCATTGGAGATTCCGATTATCACGCTTTGCAATTAAGTTTCCGCAAACGATTTAGCCAAGGATTAGGTTTTGATTTTAACTACACCTATTCGCATTCGCTCGACACGGCTTCGGGAAATGAAGATGCAAACGTGATTTCTTCGGGCGCGGAATATATCTTAAATCCGCTTGATTTAAGGGCAAATCGAGGAAGCTCGGATTTTGATGCACGCCATTTGATAAACGCTAACTTTATCTATGAAATTCCGCTTGGAAAAGGCAGAAAATTCTTGAGCGGAATCAATAAATGGGCAAACGCTATTCTCGGCGGTTGGCAATTGACGGGTATCTATCGTTGGAACACCGGGTTTCCGACCGGAGAGCCGTTTGACGATGGACGTTGGGCAACCAACTGGAATGTTCAATCAAATCTGGTTCGCATCAGAGAGTTGAAATCATCTCCAACCAAGAGCGGAACTCCAAATTTATTTAGCGACCCGCAAGCGGCGTATCAATCATTCCGCAATCCCTACCCGGGCGAAGCAGGTGATCGAAATATACTCCGTGATCCTAATTATGTAGTCTTAGATGCCGGATTGTTTAAGAGTTTCAATATTAACGAAAATCACAGGGTTACGTTTAGATTGGAAGTCTTTAATGTCACCAATACCCAAAGACTAACCGGAGTTATCGGGTTAGATTCGGGTGTTGATCCATACATCGGAACAGCCCCGACCGGCTTTGGCAATCTAACGGCTGTCCAAGGTGCGCCAAGGGTGGTTCAATTTGCTTTTCGCTACGATTTCTAAAGAGAAATTTTAGCTGAAATTAAAGGTGAGTTGAGTTAATTCTCAACTCACTTTTTTTATTGCGGAGGTAGATTTTCTTTGATGTATTTTTCGAGTTTTTCTTTTTCCGCGTATTTTGGAATTTTTTCAAGAAACAGTTTGTATTCCAAAGCCGCACGGTCTTTCAAACCTGCTCCATTGTAAAGCACGGCAAGTCGAAGGTGAATTTCGGCTTTTCCGATTGGCGCGAGACGAATCGCTTCATTCAAATAAATTACGGCTTTAGAACCTTTCTTCGCTTGCAAATATGCCTCACCTAAAAAATGTTGGGCATCGGCTGATTTTGGCTCAGTTTCAACTACTTTGGTCAATGTCGCAATCGCTTTATCGGTTTCCTTATTTGCAATTTGCACCTTGCCTAAATTCATTAAAGCCAGCAGATAAGCCGGCTTTTGGGCGAGGGCTTTGGTATAAGATTCTTCTGCTTCAGAGAATTTTTCGTTGAGAAAATGGAGGTTTCCAAGCTGAGTCCAAGCCACGAAATCTTTCTCATCGGCTTTCACAATTTGTTTGAAAAGATTGATTGCTGAATCATTTTTTTTGTCTTTGATGGCAGAAATTGCCTTGTCAAACAATTTTTGATTTTCGTCATTTCTTTGATAAAAATCTTTGGCTGAGATTGTTCCAACTTTGTTGACAGAATTCTGAATCTGCATCCAACTGACAAAGAAATCCTGAGAAATCGTAGAAGCAGAAGTTTGAACGATAACGTGTTGAGCCACTTCATTTTTCTCAATTTCAACCGCTAACACCGAATTTTGTCGTGGAACATTATTCAAAATGTATCGAACCGCTATTTGAAACCTGCTGTCGCTGATTAAAACGACCATTATGATAAACGATGATGTAAATAACAGGCTTTTCTTGATTAGCAGGAAACCCTTCCAGGGTAACTTTTCCGGCAACCGTTACGCCGTCAACTCTTTTATCGGTATTATTGGCGCCAATTTGTTGCGGTAAATGATTTGGGTCATTGGGAACTCCTTGAGGGAAAATAACGGTTGACGAAGAAAATAAAAATAAAATAATAATGCCAAAACCTGAAACTCTCATTTCTAAATCTCCTCAATTAGTCTATTCCATAAACATAGATTAAATCCGTAAATATAGATATATCAATATTTACAGCAATAAAAAGAAGTTTTATCATATTTTAAAAGTTGGAGCAAGAAAAAAATTGAGCAGGTAAATTTATCAATCAAATCTACCTGCTTCTTTGAACGAACCTTAATCTTAACTCTGCCTATTTGGGCGAATTTTCTTTGATGTATTTTTCGAGTTTTTCCTTTTCTGCATACTTTGGAACTTTTTGCAAAAACTGTTTATATTCTTCAGCGGCTTTGTCTTTATAACCCTTGGCGTTATACAACCACGCGAGTCGTAAATGAAGTTCAGCCTTTTCGACAGGAGCGAGCCGAAGTGCCTCATAAAAAAGAATAGCGGAATTATTGCCTTGTTTGGTTTGCAAATATGCTTCGCCTAAATAATGAAGAGCATCAACATTTTTGGGGTCAATCTCAACAGCTTTAGTCAAAATTGGAATGACTTTTTCAGCTTGTTTTTGTGCCAATAAAACTTTGCTAAGATTTAGTGCAGCAACCATAAAATCAGGCTTCAGATCTAGAGCCTTTTGATAGGATTTTTCAGCCTCAGAAAACTTTTCGTCCCGAAAATACAAAGTTCCAAGCTCAGTCCAAGTTACAAAATCTTTCGGATCATTGGCAACAATTTCCTTAAATAGTCCGATGGCGATGTCTAGTTTTTTATCTTTAGCGGCGGCAGATGCTTTTTCAAAAAGTTTATCATTTTCTGCACTTCTTGAATATAAATCTTTAGCTGAGACAACCCCCGATTTGGAATCGGCATTTTGCCCAAACATATTGACCGTAAAATCCATCTGGATAGTACCCATAATTGATGGCGAAATACTTTGTCTGCCCGCCTCAATTCCGTTCACTTCGACTAGGACGGTTATATTTTCGCGCGGAATTCCCGGGATTAAATACGAGCCGTTGTCAAAGGCTTGTCTTCTGTCAAAAACCACGCCATTGAAGATGGCTGAAACGAAAACTACCGGTTTAGGTTTCGTTGGATCCAATCCTTGAATGGTTATTTTGCCGGTTAAATTTCCTTTATTCGGGTCGTTGGAATTTTCACCAGCTTTTATCGGCAATCCGGTATCAGTTTGAGCAAAAGCAGAATTCTGTACGGAAACGGTTAAAAAACAAATAAGCAAAAGCGTTCCAATCTTTTTCATCACACCACCTCTTTTCTGAAAATGGTTGAATTATACAACAATTTTAGGGTTTTGCTAAGGAAAAGTTATCTCGCCGCAAAAGCATCATTGCCGGAAATCTCAGAAAGATGGCGAGTGTCATTGATTGAAAGAATGCGGACGTTGGTTTTACTGCGAAATTCAAAACGATTGATGCCGCAATTTGAGGTGACGAGCCACGGCGGTTGCGGGTTTTTAGGGTGAATTGCGCCGATGATGTCGAGCGTTAGAAAACAGATTACGCCGGTATGAGAGAAAATCGCTATCTTTTCGCCTTGATGTTGTCGAAGGATGTTTTGAAACGATTTGGTGACGCGGTTTAGCAATTGAAAATAGCTTTCGCCGTCGGTAATTCGATGTTTAAGATTTCGATTGACAAGAGCGTAATAATCTTTGGGATATTGATTTTTGGCTTCGTCAAAAGTTAAGCCTTCCAAGATTCCAACATGGCGTTCTCGAAAGGCTTCAGACTTAATAACTTCTAATCCGAGTTTTTCTGCCAAAGGTTGAGCGGTTTCAACTGCTCGAAATAAATCGCTTGAATAAATTGCGTCAATTCGTTCTTTAGTCAAGATTTTGGCAGTAGTTTCGGCTTGTTGTTTGCCTAAAACAGAAAGCGGGGTTGCAGAATGTCCGCCGAAACGACCTTCTGCATTTCCCGCTGATTGTCCGTGTCTGATTAGTAAAATCGAGGTCTTTCTAGGCATAATTTGCAAATCTTCAATCGTTACAAACTAACATTTTAGTTTGCGATTGACAATGCACAAATTAAGCTGTGGCAACCTCTGCCTTTAGTTTTTCGGTTTGATAATGCGTCACCAAAGCGTCAATTACTTCGTCAATGTAGCCCTGCATAAAAAGTTCGAGTTGATAAATAGTCATCCCGATACGATGATCGGAAACTCGATTTTCTTTGAAATTATACGTCCGAATTTTTTCGCTTCTGTCGCCGCTGCCAACTTGCGATTTTCTATCTGCCGACAGCAAATCGTGTTGTTTTTGTTCTTCTAATTCCTGCAGATCGCGCACGCAAGGATTCGCATTGCTTTTTCTTTGTTCTTAATCTGTGATTTTTCATCTTGCATCGAAACAACGACATTGGTTGGCAAGTGGGTTAAACGAACGGCTGAATAAGTTGTGTTGACTGATTGACCACCCGGACCCGATGAGCAAAAATAGTCAACCCGCAAATCTTTTTGGTCAATTTGCACATCAACTTCTTCGGCTTCGGGCAAAACTGCAACTGTAATTGCCGAAGTGTGAATTCGTCCTTGGGTTTCGGTAGCTGGAACACGCTGAACGCGATGAGTTCCGGCTTCGTAACGCATTTTGGAATAAACCCGGTCGCCTTCAATCACAGCAGTTGCGTCTTTGATTCCACCTACGCCCGTATCGGACATTTCCAAAATCTCCATTTTCCAGCCCTGTCGTTCCGCGTAACGGGCATACATCCGCAAGATTTCGGCGGCAAAAAGCGTTGCTTCATCGCCGCCCGTTCCCGCGCGAATTTCGAGAATGACGTTTTTCTCGTCTTTCGGATCTTTTGGCAAAAGGAGAACTTTTAACTCTTCTTCGGCTGTCGGTAACTTCGCTTCAATTTCCGTAATTTCCGCCAAAGCCATTTCTTTCATTTCATCATCGTCAGCCATTTCCGCAATTTCTTTTGCTCCGGCAAGTTCTTCCTGCATCTTTTTGACTTCGCGATATTTCTCAACGATTTCGCCCAAAGTCCGATGTTGTTTCATCGTCTTGGCATACACTTTCATATCCGACATAATTTCGGGCGATGAAATTTGTGCGGTGATTTCTTCGTAATTCTTTTCTATTTGTGCAAGTTTTTCTAACATTTTTTTATCAGTTATCAGTTATCGGCTATCAGTTATCAGTTAATTTAATTTGTTGATGTGTCGAGTTTTACCATAAAATGCTAACTGTTGCCTGCTAACTGATGACTGTCAAGCGGTTCTAACTTTAACGATTCATTCAAGGCTTCAATCGCCACTTCTAATTGCTCATCATCAGGCTCTTGCGTGGTAATATTTTGTAACCAAATGCCGGGAAGTGTCATCATTTTGAAAACCGCGCTTGATTCTTTTTTGGCAGCGTAACGGATAACTTCATACGAAAGTCCGGCAACTAACGGCATTAAAATAATGCGAACTAAAAGATTTGCCCAAGTTTGTTCAAAAGTAATAACTGAAAACAGAACAATCGAAACCAGCATCACGACCATCAAAAACGAAGTTCCGCAACGTGGATGCAGACGGCTTTGCGGGCGGGCATTTTCAACGCTCAAATCTAAGCCTTTTTCCCAGTTGAAAACGGTTTTATGCTCTGCGCCGTGATATTGAAAAACTCGATGAATATCTTTCAAAAATGACATCGAAAAAATCATTATCACAAAGAAAATCATCCGAATTACGCCGTCAATCAGGTTAAACGCAATCCACATCGGAATCGAATCAAGTTTGATTTTCCAAATGTAGGCGAGTGCCATTTGCCACCAATTCGCATCAGCTGGAATGGTCGGCGCGGCTGCCCAGCCAAACCAGATAAACAAAAGATTAGTCAATAAAAGTGGCGCAACGATGAACAGCAAAATGTTGAAACCAAGCGCGAAAATGATTGAAAATACTGCTCCGGCGGCTTGTTGCGGTTTCTTTTTCGCCTTTGACCTTTCAGGCATCGTCACTTTGACAGTGGCTTTGGTAAAATTCTCGTCCAAAGTTCCATCAACCAAAGCCTTTTCAGTTTCATTTGCCTCTTGTTTGGCTAATTCTTCTTGAGCGTTCAAATCTTCTTCATAAATGTTTGCCGAAAAATTCAATGCTTTGACACCCAAAGCCATTGATTGAATGAGCGTTGCGCCACCGCGAAGAACCGGCAAATTCAGCCATTTGTATTTATCGCTCCATTTCGGAAGGACTTCCGCCGTGTGAACAATTGTTCCATCGGATTTACGAACTGCAATCGCATACGCCGAAGGGGTCCGCATCATCACGCCTTCGATGACGGCTTGTCCGCCGACAATCAAATCTCTTTCAATCGCTAAAAATAATGATAATAATCTTTTCATAATTGCCTCTTTTCAAATAAAAGAATAACGCCGAGAGTTTTTCAGCTAAATCTTCCTTGAAATATAATACACCAAGATTGATTCGCCCGAAGAACTTTCGGCGTTAGATTTTTTAAAGCTAATAATTGGTTGCAAAAAATTGCATTTATTTACCGCGAGCGTAACGCTTGTTGAAGCGGTCAACGCGACCAGCCGTATCCACGAGTTTCTGTTTTCCGGTAAAAAATGGGTGACATTCCGAGCAAATTTCGATATGTAAATCTTTGCCAGTGGATTTGGTTTGAAATTTGTTTCCGCACGCGCAGGAAACATTTACTTCGTTATAATTTGGATGAATTCCTTGTTTCATTGTATCTCCTTACATTGCACCGTAGATAAGTGCAATCTTTTATAATACGGTTGAAGCGTGAAAAAGGCAAGTTTTGACAAAGGGGGATGCAAATCCCCAACCCGCCGATTACTTCAAAATCAGGTATCAATTTGCAATTTAACTTTCATTCGTGAGATGTTAGAAAGTTAGATTTTAGTGGAGGATTTTCACGAGAAATTGTTTGTAGAAAGTAAAACCAAAACCAGATTGCTCAAGCAAATGGGCAAAGCGATTGCCGATTTTCAGATGATTGAAGAAGGCGACAAAATTATGGTCTGTCTGTCGGGCGGAAAAGATAGCTATTCGATGCTTGATTTATTGCTCGATGTCCAACGCCGTTCGCCTGTCCGATTTGAAATTTTCGCCGTCAATCTTGACCAAAAACAACCGAATTTTCCGGCGGAAGTTTTGCCGAACTATTTAGAAAGTCTCGGTGTAAATTATCGAATCGTTGAAGAAGATACTTACTCTGTCGTGATCGAACACATCCCCGAAGGCAAAACTTATTGTTCGCTTTGTTCGCGTTTGAGACGCGGAATTTTGTATTCAACTGCCATTAAAGAAGGTTGCACCAAAATTGCGCTCGGACATCACGCGGACGATATTATTGCGACCTTCCTGCTCAATCTATTTTTTGTTGGACAACTGAAAGCAATGCCGCCGATTTTGCGTTCAGATGCGGGGACAAATACCGTAATTCGTCCGTTATCCTATTGCAAAGAAAAAGATTTAGCGAAATATGCGGAAGAAAAACAGTTTCCGATTATTCCCTGTGATTTGTGCGGTTCGCAACCGAATTTGAAACGGGCGCGGGTCAAAAGACTAATTAACGAACTCGAAAAAGAAGTTCCATTTATTCGTAGTTCGATTATGACTGCGCTCTCAAATGTGACGGGTTCACATCTGCTCGACACGGAACTTTACGATTTTAATAATTTCGAGCCGCTCATCAAACAAATTCCGAAAGGTCACGGGAGCGTGGAAAAAGAATTGGACGCGGTTTTTGACCATAGTGAACCCGTAGTGAGTTTGGGAAGTTTAGTGCAGCAAGTTTAGGAAGTTAAGGAAGAATTTTCACTTCCCAAACTTCCGCGACTTCCGTAATTTTCCAACCTATTTCAGTTCTAACTTCTTTGGAGCAAATGTCTTATCATCAACCGCTACATTATGTTTATACGATTTAACGGTTGAAACAATGTCGCCCATTCCCGAAGTTGTGTTGACTGATTTGAAAGGCAATTTGATGCCATCAACTTCTCGATAATCCGAAAAAGTAATTGTATAAGGCTGACTTTGATCGCTTGTGCTGGAAGCAACCGCTCCGCGTCTTTTCATTAACAAAAATGTTTTAGTTGAATAAAGTTCGGTAACTTTCGTGCCTTTTTCGGGCGTGAATTCAACTACATAACATTCTTCATCGCCGACCTTTTCCATTTCTTTGACTTCAACGGTTTTATAATTTGTTTTCCAATTTAAGAGTGATAGAAAATCCGAATTTAGGCGGGCATCTTCAAGACCTTTGCCTGATAGTTTTGAGGTCGGCATAAACGTATAGGCTGTCTCGCCGTTCGCTCCGTCAAAATATTCCCAACCTTTGGCGATGGTTTTGCCAACTGCCGTCATCGTGGTTTCGGTGGCGGTTTTATTTGGGAATTTGGAGTATGAAGTTGTCATTCCCTTTACGCCCTGATGAATGGCATCAATCTCGCCAACCGTTACACGCGAGGTGATTTTGCGCCAATTTGCCTCGCCGCCAGCCGCTTCGATTGCCTTTGTCATTAGTTCGTCAGCGTTGATTTTCGGCTTGTTTTCGGCTTTTCCATCAGACTTTTTGAATTCAAATTCGCCTTCGGGTTGAGTAATCGCAACGCTTGTCACTTTGCCCGCCGAATCGCGTTTAACTTTCAGAAAATAGCTCGGCGGCAAAGGCGACAAACTAAATTCATCTTTCGCTTTTTCGCCTAGCGCGTATGGCGGTTGACCTTCGATGTTGAATGTCACTTTGCCATCCGTTTCAGGCTTAATTTCAACAACTGCACTGCCATTTGGCGCAAGATATTTGCCGACTAACTCTTTGGCTGAATCGCCATTAGCAGTTTTTTGAGTTGCCCCAGCTTTTGGCAAAGTAACATTGCCTTGGGGTTGTTCGAGAAAAGCAGAATCATCTTTGAAAGTAATAAAAAAACCATCGGGTGCATTGGCTAATTTGTATTTTCTACCACCCACATTTTGCAATTCATAAACCGGCTGTCCGGGAACAATCGCCGTCAGTTTTCCGTCTTGCATTTTGATTTCAATATCAACTCCGGCGGCTTCCAAACGATATTTCCCAACTTCTTTTTCGGGTGAGACCGCAGTTGAATTATCAACTTTCGGCGCATCGGGTTTGCCCAAAATATTTTCCCAAACAATCGTCATCAGTTCGCCACCAAGCGAAGAGCCGGAAACATTGGTCAGCATTACAAATCCTAGTTTTTTCTCAGGAATCATTGCCACCATTGAATTAAATCCGTCAATATTTCCGCCGTGTTGGACGACTTTCATTCCGTTCCAATCCTGCAAAAACCAGCCTAAACCGTAGCTCATTTTGCCGTTTGGCGTAATTTTGTTTTGAACTTTTGTCCATTCGTCAAATCCTTTTTCGCTGACCAGACGTTTTCCGCCAATTACTCCACCTTCCATCACGAAAGTAATCCATTTCGCCATATCACGCGCCGAAGAATTTATCGAACCTGCCGGAGCAACATCATCAATCGGACGAAACGGAAGTTTTCGTGTTTGTTTGGTATCAAAATTATATTCGTAGCCAAATGAATAATCTTTGGCTTTCGCCATTTCTTTAATCGCCATATTTGAATTTGTCATTCCCAAAGGCTTAAAAATTCTTTCGGGGACAAATTTTTCCCAAGTCGTTTTCTGCGTGTTGGCGACAACTTCGCCCGCCGCCGCAAACATTATATTGTTGTAGAAAAACTTTTCGCGCAGTTTCGCCATCGGTTGCGCTTCGCCTGCCACTTGAATCAATTCCTGACGATTCAATTTGCCCGTAATCATCGCCAAATCAGTCCGATTCAAGCCCGAAGTATGCGCCATCAAATCTCTGATGGTCATATTTTTATCCGCTTCGGCATCTTTCATTTTAAAATACGAAAGATATTTTTTCGGCGAATCGTCCAAATTAACTTTGCCTTCATCAGCCGACATTAAAACGCTAAGTGCTGTGAACGCCTTAGTTGCCGAACCAATCGCAAACTGCGTGTCGGGCGTAACTGGGACTTTTTTCTCAAAATCTTTGTAGCCCAAGCCTTTCATATAAATAATTTCGCCGTCTTTGACGATGACCAGCGACATTCCGGGGATGCCGAGTTCATTGCGACGTTTTTCAACCTTTTCTTCAATCGTTTGCAGACCTTTCTGCAAATCGGAAGAAACTTGCGCGGTTGAAGTTTGGGCATAGCCAACTTGCGGGAATATTGTGGTAAATACTGAAAAGACTAAGATTAGAGATAAAAGATAACGATAAATCATTGTTTGCTCCATTTTGTGTGTTTATAAAATTACGTTTGTAATTACGCAAAATTGGACAAAAAGTTCTGTTTTTTGGAGATGGTAAAAACAAAAAAAACGCGAGAATTTTATCCCGCGCCATCGTTTTTTGAATTGAATAATTTGAATTATTTCAGATTGATTTTTTCAGGTTGAGTTGTAACTGTCAGTTCCCCCTCGAATTTTCCTTCGCCGATTAGCGGACGGTCAATTGCGACTTCAACCAAGTATTTTCCTTTCGGAATCCGGTCAATTACGAGTTCGGGAAGCCGGTCAACTAAACAAACTCTTTTTGAACGCGAGCGCACCGGAATTTTTTCGCCACTCGGGGTCAGACGATAAGTCGTTACCGTAAAAGTATAACAACCATCGTTTCCGCCCGATACCTCAACTCCTTTAACCACCCCGCTGACAATAATTTTACCCGCCGGTAAATCCAAAGTCGGGGTTACAAAGGACATCTTTCGCTTATCAATTTTGTAAGCAAATTTTTTTGTCTTGCCCGATTGCGTGTTTGCCGCAAATGCCATCAGCCCGAAAGCTATCAAACTTATCAATAAACCTTTCATCATTGTTTTTAAAATTACTGTTAATTTCATTTCATTTCTCCTTTTTTTCAATTGAAGCATTTTGTTTTTTTCGCTTCTCAATGATGACTGATAATTTTTGTAAAAATGTGTCGCAAATTCTTTTTTGTTTGGCTAATTACTGATTAGGATTTACAATATAAGCACAAATCTAGGCACAGTTTAGTCTGTATTAAATCATTTGAAAGGAGAACTCAGATGAAGAGTTATAACGTAATTGGGTATTCGATAATTGTTCTTCATATTTTAGGTTCAGGTTTAATTGCTCCAAGCGAATGGGGTTTCTTACTCGGAGCCGTAGTCGGTTTTCTTTATTTGTTATTTATCTGGTTTTTTGGCGGAATATATCTCTCGGATGTGCTGCATATAGGCATCGCACACAGAGCATTAGACTATAAAGAATGGTTTATCAAATCCATCGCCATTTTTTACAGTATGACGGGAGTTTATGTAAATCCGGTTACTTGGGTTAATCGTCACCGGCATCATCACGCTTTTTCCGACCGCGAGGGCGACCCAAACAAATTAGCCGATGACGGTTTTTGGAAAACATTGTATCTTTGCTTTTTTCCGTATCAATGCAAAAAAAATCTGGTTAGAGACAAAATCTTCAAGAGCTTTTCTCTCCGTTTGGTTGCGAATCCGTTTTTTGAAATCTTTGCTTACCTGAGCAGTTATGGATTACTCTGGCTGATTGTCGGAGATTGGAAATTTGCGCTTTTTCTCTGGGCTGGCGCGAGGATTTTTGCGCTCTGGGTAAATATGTTACAAAATTATTGGACTCACGACCGCCGTTTTGGGACTAGACGCTATCAAGACAAAAACGATAACGCAATGAATCTCGGCGAATGGCTTCCGGTGACGGCTTCCTTTGGCGCGAGTTTGCAGAATAATCATCATCACTTTCCACGCTTTATCCGCACCAGTCACGATGAATCAGAATATGATTTTGGATTTTTGACGGTGCGGGCAATGAAGGCAATCGGATTGGTAGAAGCCTCATCTTCAGGCGGTCAAAAACCTGCCAGCATTCCGCTTCAAGAAGTCGGGCTTTGATTTTCGGCGATTATGATGTGATGGGAAAAGTAGGGCAAACGCATCTAAATTTCATTGACCAGAGTATTATATTACTCTCATAACTCTTTGTCGCGTAGCGACTTACTGAATTTAGGCAGTTCTTTTAAGGACTGCTCAAGTTGACAAATTGTGCCTGTCGCGTCAGCGACAACTGAATTTATCTTCGTTTTTTCAGTTGTCGCTGACGCGACATCAACTTTTATTATCTCTTTCCGTGCAATAAATTACACGGCTCAAGTCAAATTGTCGCTCTGCGACATTTAAGGAAAATTTAGATTTGCCCTATGGGAAAAGTTTATCCAAAAGCGATTTGATGCTAAATTATTAACTTGCAATTTTAAAATCTAAATCTGGAGTTTTTTATAAAAAAATGAGTTTAATCGAAACAGTTTGGGCACGGGAAATTTTGGATTCGCGCGGAAATCCGACGGTTGAGGCGGAAGTTTATTTGGAATACGGGACGAAATCGGTCGGGCGGCAGTTCCGTCGGGCGCATCAACGGGCGAAAACGAAGCGGTTGAATTGCGTGACGGCGATAAATCACGCTATTTGGGCAAAGGAACGTCTAAAAGCGGTTGAAAATGTCAACGAAAAAATCGCTTACGAATTGGAAGGTATGGACGCACTTGACCAAACTTTGATTGACCAAACGATGATCGAATTAGACGGCACAGAGAATAAATCGAATCTTGGGCGCAAATGCGATTTTGGCAGTTTCGCTGGCGTGCGCTCGGGCGGGCGCAGCCGTTTCAGCAAATGCCGCTTTATCGCTATTTGGCGGCACAAATGCGAAAACTTTACCTGTTCCGATGATGAACATTTTCAATGGTGGCGCACACGCCGACAACAATGTGGATTTTCAAGAATTTATGGTCTTGCCCGTTGGCGCAGAAAATTTTCCGAAGGCTTACGCTGTGGCGCAGAGATTTTTCATAATTGAAAACGTGTTTTGAAATCTCGCGGATATTCAACGGGCGTTGGTGATGAAGGCGGTTTTGCACCGAATTTGAAATCAAACGAAGAAGCGATCGAAACAATTCTCGAAGCTATTGAAAAAGCGGGTTACAAAGCAGGCGAAGATGTGATGCTTGCACTTGATCCGGCGGCGAGTGAGTTTTATGACGGAGGCAAAATTATGTTTTCAAAAAGTCCGATAAACGCGAATTAACGCCGACCGAAATGGCTGATTATTGGATTAGTTGGACGGAAAAATATCCGATTATTTCCATCGAAGACGGAATGGCGGAAAACGATTGGGACAGGCTGGAAATATATCACCGACAAAGTTGGCAAAAAAATCCAACTGGTCGGCGATGATTTGTTTGTCACCAACGTCGAAGTTTCTGCAAAAAGGAATTGACGAAGGTTGCGGCCAATTCAATTTTGATCAAAGTCAATCAAATCGGCACTTTAACCGAAACTTTGGACGCGATTGAACTTGCTAAAACCAACAATATGACGGCGATTATCTCGCATCGTTCGGGCGAAACGGAAGATTCTTTTATCGCTGATTTAGCCGTGGCGACCAACGCCGGACAAATCAAAACCGGCTCGCTTTCGCCGCTCGACCGCATCGCGAAATACAATCAACTGCTGAGAATCGAAGAAGATTTGGACACTTCGGCGCGATATTTGGGACGAAAGGCTTTTTACCAAATTAAAGGTTAATCAAATTTCAGCCACGAACAAACACGAAATTTCACGAAAAAGCATCTTAAATTTCTTTCGTGTAGTTTCGTGTAGTTTCGTGGCTAGATTGTGTATGAAACGCATTGTTATCATCGGCTCAGGTGGCGCGGGAAAATCAACATTGGCGCAACAATTAGGCGAAATTTTGAAAATCGAAGTGTTTCATCTCGACCAACTTTATTGGCTGGCGGGTTGGAACAAACCTCCGAAAGATGAGTGGCAAAAAACGGTTGGCGAAATCATCAAAAAAGATTCGTGGATTATGGACGGAAATTTTGGCGGCACGATGAAAATGCGACTTGAGGCTTGTGACACCGCGATTTTCCTTGATTTTCCGCGAGCTGTTTGTCTTTATCGTGTTCTCAAACGCCGACTCACCTATCACAAAACCAACCGTCCTGATATGGCGGAAGGTTGCAATGAAAAAGTTGATTTGGAGTTTCTCGGGTGGATTTGGAATTTTCAAAAAACTACCAAGCCGAAAATTGAGGAAAGATTGCAGAAATTTGAGGCTGAAAAAACGATAATTCGTTTGAAATCAACTCAGGACGTTGAAATTTTTTTGCTAAAGCTTTAAAAGTTTCCGTGTTAGAATCGGTTTGAGGTGAAAACTATGGGACAACTTGTGATTGAAGTTCCGCAGAATATAAATCGTTTATTTCGTCTAAAAGACCGTGAATTTACGGAAAAACTTCTGCTTGAATTGGAAGAAAAATCGGTTAAAAAATCAAATATTATTCCGCCGAGACGTAATAGTTTGAAAGAAGATGGCGAGGCAGTTTTAGGAATTTGGGCTGACCGTGAAGAATCTGCCGAAGAAATTGCGCGGAATATTCGAGATAAAAATAACGGTAAAATATGAGTGGATATTTGCCTGACACAAATGTTTTTTCAAAGATTTTCAAAGGCGATGCAAATTTAAAAGCACTCGTAGAAAGTCTTGATTCGGTTATTTGCACAACGGTTTACATTGAAAATATTCAAGGCTCGAAGTCGAATCAAGAAAAGCGTTTCATCAAAAAATATCTTGATAATTTTTCGCTTTTGTTGACCGATACTGACATTTCCAGTCGTGCGATTGAATTGATTGACACATATTCAAACACTCACGGATTATTGCTGGCAGATGCTTTGATTGCGGCAACTGCCCTCGAAAATGATTTGACAATTTTGACTTACAATGTTGACGATTTCAAATTTATCAAAGATTTGAAATGGCAAAAGCCGCCTGTTTGAACTATGTTTCTAATCATCGGCACAAAATTTTTTTCGTGGGGTTCGCAGTTGACCGTTCAACCGATGCGTTGCGGCGAATGCCAGACGGTTGCGCCTTTTGTGGTTAAAAAAGGGATGAGGTTTTTGACGCTGTTTTTTATCATTCCAACGATTCCGTTGAGTGGAGTGAAAAATATGGTCGAATGCCGGACTTGCGGGGCAAAATTTCAGCAAAGTTAAGATGAAATAACTTGGGCAAAGTTACATCTGAAATACGAATCTACACTTTTATAGAAAATAAAATCCTTTTACTTGGAGATAAAACTATGAAAAAATTAACTTTAATCACTCTTTGGATAATATCAATGTGTGCTGTCGTTTTGGCACAAACCAAATCAGAAACTGTTAATGTTGCGGGAACAGACATAAAAATGCCTATCAAATTGGTTTGGATTGATGGTTACAGAGACGGCGGCACAATCGGCGCAACTGTTGAAGATGCTTCAGGCAAGAACATAGATTTTTGTATAGATAAAATTGGCGGCGGGGATTTTAAGAATATTTATTTGTGGGCGAAACACCCGAATATGAAAACTGCAAATACAGTTCAACTCTCAATTGCCGGAAGTGAAGAAAAGAATCTTTTAAAAGTATTGCAAAGTTGGAAAGAAGCTAATGAGAAAAATTCCTATCTTCTAACTGAGCTAATTGAGGAAATCGAAAGGAGAAACTTTCCTAAAAGATTTGCGAACAAAACCAAATCTGATGATAAATTGGTAGAATCTCCAATTGATTTTGAGGAAGCACGAAAATTAACTGATGAGTTTGTAGATAATTTGATTAATGACCGCCGAGATAAAATCAAAGCAAAACTTGATAGAGAATTTTATTGGAGTAATTTTGATGGAAATGAAGAAAAGCAATTAAATCACCGAGTAGATTTTATGTTTAGAAATCATGGTTGGAAACCGCTTGAATGTAAATTTGAACGTGATAAGACAAGTTTTATTTACGATGATGGTCGTAAAATACCTGCACGCAGATTTCTCTACGTTTGCAAAACAACAAATCCAGAAAGTGAAGATCGTAGCAAAGATTGGGTTCGTGTTGTCAAAGTAAGTGTAGTGCAAACAGAAAATCAATTGTTTATCAGAAACTTTTTTTTAGGTTTAACCCCAACAGCATTAAATCCCAATAAAGAAAAATATGGCGATCCTTTAGATGGGAATTTCTAATTTTTGTAGATGAAACAAGAAAATCACGAATATCAAAAAAACGAATTCACCATCAGCACAGACAAAAATCGTCTGCAAATTGAGGTTATCCAAAAGTTTTTATCGGAAGATTCTTATTGGGCGAAAAATCGGACGCTTGAGCAAACTCTACACTGCGATTGAAAATTCTTTATGTTTTGGGCTTTATATCGAAGATAAACAAATCGGTTTTGCCCGCGTTGTTTCGGATTTTTCGACCTTTGCCTATCTCGGAGATGTTTTTGTTTTAACCGAATATCGCGGCAAGGGTTTGAGTAAATGGCTGATGAAAGTTATGATTAGTCATCCTGAGCTAGAGGGGCTTCGTCGTTGGGTTCTCGCCACCAAAGATGCTCACGGACTCTATTCGCAATTTGGTTTTCATGGTTTGAAATTTCCGGAGCGTTGGATGGAATTACCCGCTCCGAATGCGTATTAAAGTTGAAGTTTTGACTGAAAGCAATGCACACTATCAAAATCGGAAATTGGACTCTTGGTTTTGGAACGGAAACAAATATGAAAGAGGGACAGAAAAGACCTTTAGCATTGATTATTATTGACGGTTGGGGATATTCTTCGCGGCGCGAGGGCAATGCCATTGCCTTGGCGCACACGCCTTATTACGACGAAATTTCCGCCAAATACCCAAAAACTTTGCTTGAAGCATCAGGCGTTGCGCGTGGGACTTCCCGAAGGCGCAACCGGCAGTTCGGAAGTCGGACATCTGAACATCGGCGCCGGACGCATCATCAAAACCGAAGTTTCGAAAATTTCTCAAGCTATCCAATCAAGCAAATTTTTTGAAAACAAAGTTTTGCTAGAAGCTTTGAAAAAAGCTAAAGCAAATAATTCAAGTCTTCATTTAATCGGATTGCTTTCGGATGGCGAGATTCATTCTTCCCAAAATCATCTTTTTGCGCTTTTGAGTATGGCGAAAAAGATTGGTTTGGAAAGATGTTTTTGTTCACGCGATTTTAGACGGGCGCGATGTGATGCCGCGGACGGCGGATATTTACGCTGAAGCCTTCGAAATTAAGATGGCGGACATTGGGATAGGCAAACTGGCGACGTCTTTGCGGCAGATATTACGCGATGGATAAGGATCAGAATTGGGAACGCACCGCCCGCGCTTACACGATGCTCGTCCACGCCGAAGGCGAACGAGCGTTCGATGCGGTTTCAGCGATTCGCAGTTCATTTTTGCGCGGCATTAACGATGAATTTATTGCAACCGATTATTTTGGAGGAAAACCCGGAATGCCGATCGCCACCGTCAAAAATGGCGATGCGATGATATTTTTTAATCATCGTGCCGACCGAATGCGTCAACTCGTCAAATCGCTTGCCAATGAACGATTCGGACGAAGTTGCCTCGGTTGCCAAACCACAACTCGAAACCGTCTGTTTGACCGAATACGACCGCACTTTTGGTTTGCCGCTCGCGTTCACTACAAGAAGCAAGCAAATGTCTTGGCGGAAGATTTTTGCCAAAGCAAGGCATTTTAAATTGCCGGCTCACCGAAACGGAAAAATATCGCGCACGTTACATATTTTTTCAATGGCGGCATCGAACTCCGAACATCCTTGCGAACAGCGCGTTTTAGTTCCTTCGCCGAAAACCGACGCTTACGAAACCGCGCCCGAACTCGGTTGTTTCAAAGTGACGGACAAACTTCTGCGCGGTTTGGAAGCGGGCGAAAATGATGTTTTTATCGTCAATTTCGCCGCGTCGGATTTGGTTGCAAATACCGGAAATCTAGAAAAAACCATTGAAGCTGTGCAGTTTCTTGATACTTGTCTGGGCGGAATTTTGACAAAAAATCCGACGAAACTGAACGGCGTTGCCATTATCACCTCTTCATCACGGAAACTGCGAGGAAATGGCTGATTTGCTGACGGGCGAGCCGAACAATTCGTCAACCGCAAATCCCGTCCCGTTTCATCTGATTGACGAACAAGCAAACGGCTTAAACTCCGCGATGACGGCGCACTCGAAGACATTGCGCCAACGCTTTTAGGGATTTTGGGCATCGAAAAACCCGAAGAGATGACCGGCAGAGATTTGAGGCTGAATTAATTTAAGTTTTGTCAAAAGATTTGGATTTCAAAAACATCTTAATTCTCAATTTTGGTCAGCTTGGAGATGTGATTCTCAGTCTCCCTGCTCTTTGTGCCATCAGAGAAAAATTTCCCAAAGCAAAAATTACAGTGATGGGCGGCAAAGCGGTCGAGCAAATCGTCAAAATCTCCGGCTTTTCCGATGAGCAAATTATTGTTGATCGGGTAAAACTCCGCGACAGTCCCAAACTTTGGTCAATCCGACAAATCTTCAAAATAATTAGAGAGGTGCGGGGCAAAAAGTTTGATTTTGTGATTGATCTGCACAGTCTTTATGAAACCAATTTGCTTGGTTTTCTGTCAGGCGCAAAGCACCGGCTCTATGCCAATCGGGAAAACCGTTCGCTTGATTTTTTGGCAAATTTCCAACCCAAACCGCCGCCGGAAGACAAAGCTAAACACTTGACTGACACATATTTGGACGTTTTAACCGCTCTAAATATTGAAAATCCGAAACGCTTTGTCGAAATTCTTCCGCCCGAAAAAGAGATTAAAGAAATTCGCCAACTTTTTCAGGATTTACAACTCGAAAATAAAAATTTAGTCGGACTATTTTTAGGCGCGGGACATCCGAGTCGGCGTTGGAGCGTTGATAATTTTGTTGAACTAGCTAAGAAATTATTGGAAGATAAAAACTTAAAAGTTTTGGTTTTTCTGGGACCTGAAGAGTTGGATTTACTTGACGAGGTGAAAACGAAATTTCCGCCCGAAGCAATTATTTTAGACAAACTCAAACTTTTACCACTCTTTGCCGCGATGTAGTTTTTGCGCGTTTTGATCAGCAACGATACGGGTCCGATGCACTTGGGAGCAATTGCGGGAACTTCGATTGTGTTAATTTTAGATGAACGCTCGCCGTCAGTTTATTTACCTTTGACGCAAAAACTGGAAATTGTTAAAAGCGGAGAAATTGATAAAATCGGCGTTGAAGAAGTTTTTCGAGCAACTTTGAGGATTTTAGAAAATGAAAGTTAAAATTTTCGCCATCATCTTATTTTGTTTTTCGGTTTCGTGTTTCAATTCGCCAAAAAATGAAACTGTTCCGCCGACTGAACCTCCAATTGAAATTCCTACGCCGAGCATCAATCTGGCAAAACCGCTCGAAATTTCCAAACTCCCTGCCGATGTTGCCCGTTGCGAAAAAATCAATCAAACCATTGACCGAAGCGAATTTGCCAATGCGCGTTGGGGAATAATTGCGATTAGTTTGAAAGATGGTCGGGTCGTTTGCGCTCGTGAGGGACAAAAACTTTTTAACTTGGCTTCGACTCAAAAATTGCTGACTTCCATCGTTGCTTTGGACAAGCTTGGGGCAGATTTTCGCTGGAAAACTTCCGTCTTTTCAAACAAACAAATCGAAGGCGACACGCTCAACGATGATTTAATTTTGCACGGAACGGGTGCGCCCGATTTTGACGAAAACTGGTTGGATGCACTTGTTAATCAATTGAAAAATAAAGGCTTAAAGCGCATTAAAGGCAAGCTCATCGGTGACGAAAGCTATTTCAAGGGCGATAAGATTGGCGATGGTTGGGCGTGGAACGAATTGCAATGGTATTACGGCGCGGATGCCTCAGCATTGACCTTCAACCAAAATCAAGCTGAAATCACTCTCAAAAATGGAAAGCCCGTTTCATCAACCGATTACGTTAAAACTTCCGGCGAAGTCAACCCCTCACAAGAAATTGATGGTATCGGTTTAAAGCGCGAAATCAACGAAAATTTGGTCTATGTTTGGGGCAACGGGGCAAATCTGGAAGTCCGCGTTTCGGTCAGCAAACCTGCAACTTGGGCGGCAAAAACTTTCAAAGAAAAACTTGAAAAAAGCGGAATCACGATTGAAGGCGAGGTCAGCGAAACCGATTGGAAAAACGGCGCGGATTTAACCAAAGCGGTTGAACTTGCTTCGATTGAAAGCGCAACACTCGGCGAAATCGTCCGCAAGATGCTCAAAGATTCGATTAATTTATACGCGGAATTGATTTTGCGGACGCTCGGCAAAAAGTTTGGCGAAACCGCGCCCGATGAAAATCCAAAAATCCGAAAGACTCGCGGGGACGATTTAGCCGGAGCCTCGGTCATCAAAAAATGGCTGACGGAAAATAACATCGCTACCGACGAGATAAAAATTCACGATGGTTCGGGGCTGTCGCGGCTCAATTTTGTGACACCCGAAGCGTTGGGACGTGCGCTCATTTTTGCCTCGCAAGCAAAGTTTGCCGATACCTTCAAAAATTCTTTACCGATTGCGGGAACTGACGGCACAATGCGCGGACGTTTGAAGAATTTATCGGGCAAAGTTTTAGCCAAAACGGGTTCGATAACCTACGTTAATGCTTTGACGGGTTATGCTAAAGCGGAGAACGAAACCTTCGTTTTTGTAATAATTACGAATAATGAAACGCGGAAAAATGATAGTTCAAGTGTGATTGATTCAGTAGTGACGGTTTTGGCAAATTAAAGATGAAGCAAAATTATACATTTCCGTGGGCATATTTTTTGATTGCCTATCTTTTTACTTGGACTTTTCAAATTCCTGTCGTTTTAGATTCGCAAAAAATTATTTCTTTACCGTTTCCACCACAAATATTTCTGCTCATTAGTATTTTCGGACCTTTTGTTTCGGCATTTTTTCTAACCTGGCAAGCAGAAAAAAAATCAGGTATGTGGCAACTTCTCAAACGTGGATTCAAGCTACGAATGCCTTTTTATGTTTATTTGTTTGTGATTTTTGTCTCGGTTTTGACGACATTTTGCGCTTTTTCAATTGTTGGCGGAGATAAATTTAACTCTGATGTTGTTTCGTTGCTCGGAACTTTTGTGCTTTACTTTTTCTTGGGCGGTTCATTTGGCGAAGAATTTGGTTGGCGCGGGTATGCTTTGCCAAGATTATTGCAAAATCACAATCCTTTAATTGCTTCTTTAATAATTGGAATTCTTTGGGCTATTTGGCATTTGCCTTTATTTTGGTTGGTCGGAACGAGTCAGTTTTATACACCAATTTGGCTTTTTTTTATTTATGTTATAGCGTTAGCTATTCAATATACTTGGATTTATATTCGCACCAACGGCAACATTTTTGCTTGTTTGCTACTCCATACTTTTACGAATATTACAGTCGAAATTTTCCCGATTGAATCTGTAAATGGAGTAGATAAAAGAATCTATTACGAAACTCTGTTTGCCATGATTATTGCCATAATTTTGTTTATTTTCTTTTTTAACAAGCCTAACTTTTTATCTCATAAAAATCCCGAAAAAGAAAAGTAGCCAAAGAAAAATAATCACAAAAAGCGGCAAAATCATCGCTATCAAACAGCCAACATTCATCCACGATTCTTGATTCCAAGATGGACGCGGACATTTTGGACAAAAATCCTCGCTTGCCATAAAGGGGCGTTTGCATTGTTCGCAAATCTTGAGCTTCACTCTTGTAGAATATGCCTAAAATTTAAAAAGTTAAACAACCAAAAGATGAAAAAATATTATCTGAATTGTAAGTAAAACTTTTTCACTTTTCCCCTTTTTCACTTTTCCCCTTTTTCACTATAATAAATAAAATATGGTTGAAGAATTTGTGTTTGACTCAAGTGAAGAACGCCTCAAGCACCGTCACAACGGGACGGGTTGGATAGAAGTTATTGTTGGCTCGATGTTTTCGGGCAAATCGGAAGAATTGATTCGCCGTCTGCGTCGCGCCCGCATCGCCCGTCAGAAAGTTCAGGTTTTCAAACCCAAAATTGATGACCGTTATTCGGTGGTCGAAATCGTTTCGCATTCTGATATGCGTCACGATTCGATTGCGGTTGCCAATGCCGAAGAACTTTTGAAAGCGATTGAAAAAGGAACAGAAGTTATCGGAATTGACGAAGGACAATTTTTAGACGAAGGACTGGTCAAAGTCGTCAATGAATTGGCGAATCAAGGAATGCGTGTGATCATTGCTGGACTTGACCAAGATTACACCGGCAAACCGTTTGAGCCGATGCCGCAACTCTTAGCCATTGCAGAATTTATCACCAAAACCCACGCGATTTGCGTCAGATGCGGAGAAACTGCAAATTATTCGCAACGCACGGTTGAATCGGAATCCCGGGTTGAAGTTGGCGCAAGCGACAAATACGAAGCACGTTGTCGCAGATGTTTTGTGCCGCACGCCGATTCGCCAACGACTGTGTAGAAATCTGTGAACTACAATTTCTAATAAATATCGTTGATAATCAAAGGCAGAAACCCGCACGTCAGTAAGGGTGCATAAGTTGAGCAATTACAGTAGTTTGACACACTTGCTCACGCGCGTGTTTCCGCCTCAATTGTCAAAGTTGAGAAGAAGAAAAATGATTATGAGAAAAAATATCGTTTCCGTAGTGATAGGTTTTTCGATTATCTTTGCTCTCATTTTGCCAATTGAGGCGCAAAAAGCCGATAAAAATTTGCTTGACGAGATTCGTAAAATCAAAGCGATTGATAATCATTCTCACGTTGAGCAAATTGTCGAAGAAGGAAAAAAAGATGAAGAAGGCGATGCCATCAGTTGCGGTGGATTGGAATTTGTTTCGCCGCCGCCGATGCGTTTGCGGATTGATAATCCAATTTACATGGGCGCGTGGCGCGAATTTTTCGGTTTTCGGGCAGACGAAATAAACGAAAAAACTACCAGCGAATATTTGGCAATCAAACAAAAAGTAATGCGCGAAAAAGGCGAGGCTTATCCGAGTTGGGTTTTGGATAAACTCAACATTGAAATAATGTTTGCCAATCGAGTTTCAATGGGACGCGGATTATCCCCACCTCGTTTTCGTTGGGTTTCTTACGGCGATCCGTTGCTCTTGCCGTTCAGTACGAAAACAATTCGCCAAGCAAATTCCGATTGCAATTTTTTCTACTCGCAAGAAGAAAATCTTTTCAAACGTTTTTTGGCAGATTTGAAAATTGCAAAAGCTCCCTGCCACCTTTGATTTGTATTTGAAAAATATCGTCACGCCAACGCTTGAACGGCAAAAAGCAAATGGTGCAGTAGCCATCAAATTTGTGGCGGCGTATTATCGTTCGCTTGAATTTGCCGAAGTTTCAAAAGCGGAAGCCACCGCAATTTACGCCAAATACAGCAAAGGCGGTGAACCAACTCCTGCCGAATATAAAAAATTTCAAGATTACGTTTTTCGTTACATTGCGCTTGAAGCGGGAAAATTTGGATTAGTCATTCACATCCACACCGGCGGCGGTTGCGGACATTTTTTTAATCTTCGCACAAGCAATCCGATTTTGCTGGAATCGGTCGTCAATAATCCCTCTTTCCGAAAAACTAATTTCGTTCTCATTCACGGCGGTTTTCCATTTACCAATGAAACCGCGTTTTTATTGGAAAAACCAAATGTTTATGCAGATTTTTCCGCGCAAACTTTTCTTTTATCGCCTCGCAGTTTGAGCCGAATTTTGCGAAGCTGGCTTGAATACGAGCCGGAAAAAGTTTTGTTTGGCACAGACGCTTCACCCGCCACACCTGAAGTCGGTTGGGAAGAATCGGCGTGGCTGACTTCCAACACAGCCCGCGAAGCCCTTGCAATTGCTCTGACCGAAATGATTGAAGATAAAGAAATTACGCGCCAAAGAGCATCAGAATTAGCCCGAATGGTTTTGCGTGAAAATGCGGCGAGTTTGTATAAATTAAATCGCTGATTCTGTGAGCACTAAAAGCGTGAAAGATTTGCATATAATGTTATAATAAATCCGTTTAAAATAATCATTCTCCTACTTTTTTTAACCGTCCAATTTTGGTTTGGAAAGGAGTCCCCCGAAGATGAGTAATCTACAAATAGTTCAAGATGCCTACGGCAAATTTGGCAGCGGCGACATCGCAGGTTTAATCGGTCTTTGTTCAGATGATGTGCATTGGCAAGTGCCGGAGATCGAAAATGCAAGTTTTGGCGGAAAACGTCGCGGACACGAGGAAGTCAGCGAATTTTTTGGCTTGCTGGCTACAGAAGAAGAAATCACACACTTTGAACCGATGGAGTTTTTGGTTGCCGATGACAAAGTTGTGGTTTTAGGAATTTCTGCCGCAACCGTGAGAGAAACAGGCAAAAGCTATCATACCGAGTGGGTGCATATTTTTACGGTCAAAGAAGGAGAAATAGTCAGTTTTGTTGAATTTTTTGACAATGCCGCGGCAACCCGTGCTTTTCAAAAGACGGCAACTGCGTAATTTGAAGGATGAATTTAAAACATTTCTTATTCATCCCTCATCCCGCAATTAACATCCATTTGGTTCGCGTATAAGCGATGCGAAAACCGTTTTTTTCGGCGTTGCGTTGTGATTGACTGCCGGGTAATGCGCCCATCGTGGCAATTGTGCAACCTTTTTCCCGTGCAAATTTCAAACGTGCATCAAGCAAAGCATTTTGTGCACCTTGGCGACGACCTTCGGGAACGGTGCTGGCACCCGCGAGAATGGCAACTTCATCATAAATAAACAGCATTCCCGCAGAAATTGGTTTGTCGTCAAGTTCGGCTAAAAACGGAAATCCGCCGTTCACAACTCGCGCTGATTTGTCCGAAATTGAACATAAAATCAGCTAAACCTTCTGCTTCGGTTGCCCAACCATCCGCCGAAATCTGCGCCCAAAGTTTTTCTTCGCCCTTTTCGATAATTCGCGTTTTGATATTTGGATTTATCGGCAAATTGAGTTTGTTTTCAGTTTCAAGCGATTGAAACATCATGCTAGTTAATTCAATTGGCTGATAACCGCGTTCATTCAATAGAGCCATCAAAGACATATCTGCCATCGGCGAGACTTCGTGAAAAACGGGCGCATTATGTTTTTTGAAAAATGCTTCGAGTTGATCCAATTCTTTTGCGCTGATTTCCTCATAAACACCAAGTCCAAAAGTTTGCGTCAAAGGCGATTCGATGCCGTCAAACATTGCATAAGTTCCCGCGACCTCAATCCATTCCGCGCCACTTTCAGGCGAAATTTTTGCCCGTGTTTCGACAAAAGCCACGTTTGCGCGAGCTTCCGTCCGCTCAAGTTTTTGCGATAAATTTTTGTCTGAAAATATCATTTTGTAATTTCCTGTTTGAGCCAAGCTCTGGCAATATTCCAATCGTTTCTAATCGTAGCATTTGAAACACCCAAAAATTTGGCGGTTTCGTCATTACTCAAATCGCTAAAATATCTCAATTCAACTACTATTTTGTATTTTGGAAATAATATCATAAAAATATTTTTAGCGTTTTCGTAAAAAAATGTCGCGTTAGTAATTGGAGAAAGTTCAGAGTCCAAACTTCAGTTTGCCAAACGACTAGCGAGCGAAGCAAAGCGGGTTCACTCAAAACTTAAAAAGAAGCCACTCCGCTTCGCTGGTGGTGGGCAAACTGAAGTTTGGACTCCAAACGCGATTAAGTTTATGATGACGGGAAACAAAATTTTATGAATAATTCAAACGAATCAGACGAAACTAAACATCTTGACACAGCCGAAGAAGTTGCGACACGCTGGGAGAAAATCACTAAAATCTTTGAAACAGCCTCCGCGCTGACAGGCAAAGAGCGTGACAAGTTTTTGAAAAAGTCTTGCGGTGATGATGCCGAATTGCGAAAGGAAGTCGAGAAACTGCTCAAATCATTTGAGGATTCTGAATCCTTTATGCAGAATCCCGCCGTTGCCGAAGTTGTCAGTATGTTTGAAGAGAAAAAGACATTGATTGGACAAAATACCACGGGCGGTTTGGATAAAGGCAGTTTCGTAGCAGGAACAGTTTTAGCCAGTCGTTATCGAATTCTTGGCTTAGTCGGCAAAGGCGGGATGGGTGAAGTTTATAAAGCTGAGGATATTAAACTTTCGCAAACGGTTGCACTCAAATTCTTACCCGATGATTTCCAAAAAGATTCCGCCGCATTGGAAAGGTTTCACGCCGAAGTTCGTAATGCTCGACAAGTAGCCCACGTCAATGTCTGCAAAGTTTTTGATATTGGGGAAATTGATGGCAAGCATTTTCTTTCGATGGAATTTATTGACGGTGATGACCTTTCATCACTTTTGCGGAGAGTCGGGCGATTATCATCAGAGCGAGCGATTGAGATTGCTCGTCAGCTTTGTGTTGGACTTTCGGCAATTCATAACGCCGGAATTCTGCATCGAGATTTCAAACCTGCGAATGTCATTATTGATTCCAAAGGCAAAGCGAGAATTACAGATTTCGGGATTGCCGGAGTTGAAGCGGAAATTAATAAAGATAATCTTCGGGTCGGCACCCCGGCTTATATGTCACCCGAACAGATTACGGGGAAAGATGTTTCGGCAAAGAGCGATATTTATGCACTCGGTTTAGTTTTGTATGAGATTTTTACGGGCAAACAAGCCTTTGAAGCCAATTCGATTCCTGAATTGATTCGTAAACAACAAACGGAAACGCCGACCAATGCTTCGGAATTCGTCAAAGGAATTGATCCGTTGGTGGAAAGTGTGATTTCTCAATGTATCGAAAAGAATCCCAACGATCGTCCACAATCGGCTTTGCACGTGGCGATGGCTCTGTCGGGCGGAAATCCGTTGCAGATTGCCTTGGATGCAGGGCAAACGCCGACTCCTGAGATGATTGCCGCGTCGCCGAAGAAAGGGGCGTTGAAGCCTGTCGTCGCTTTGCTTTGTTTGCTTGGAGTGATCGTCTCGTTGATTTCGATCGTTTATATCAATGGCAGATACAAAACCTTTAATCTGACTCCGCTTCAGAAATCGCCCGAAGCGTTGGCTGACCGAGCCGAGACAATGATTAAGAATTTCGGTTACACGGACAAGTCCGCCGATAAGCGGCACAGTTACCAAAGCAACAGAGATTTTCTGCAATACGCCAAAGAAAATAAGTGGACGGATACGGCTGACCGTTTGCGGACGGGACAGCCTTACCAATTCTATTTTCTCTACCGCCAATCGCCCCGACCTTTTAGAAATTTCGTGAGAAACGAAGGCGGGATTGCCGAAAGTAATCCCCCGTTTGAAGTGCCGGGAATGGTCAATGTCTCACTCGACACGACCGGACGATTGATCGAATTTCGGGCGATTCCGCCGGAGAATACGGCAAATATGACGGAAATTCCGACGACCGACTGGACGCGGGCTTTTACCGAAGCGGGATTGGACATCAATAAATTTGAAAAAGTCGCACCCGAATGGACACCGACTTCCTTTGCTGACGAGCGGATGGCGTGGAAAGGGACAATGGCGGATTGGGCAGACATTCCGATTCGGATCGAAGCCGCCGCGTTTCAGGGCAAACTCGTCTATTTTCGGATCATTCCGCCGTGGCAAAAGCCTCTAGCTGCTCAACCGGCTCCGTCATGGACACTGATAGATTTGATCGCTCTGGTAATTTTTTTAGTAGCCATTGTGTCCAGTATTTTTTTGGTGTGGCGAAACATTAGATCAGGACGGGCAGACCTTCGCGGAACGGGCAAGATCGCCTTGGTGTTCTTCATCTTTAATTTGATCTTTCAGCTGACTACTTCGTCGCTTCATATTGCCGATATTGGCGAGGAATTGTTTGTTGTGATTGACGCAATTCAGGCGAGTTTGTTTAACGGAATCCTGAGCGGCACATTTTATTGTGCGGTTGAGCCGTTTGTGCGGCGTTGGTGGTCGGAGATATTTATTTCCTGGAGTCGCTTGCTTGCCGGGGATTTCCGCGATCCGATGGTCGGGCGGGATATTCTGGTTGGCGCATTATTGGGACTCGTCAGTAATTTATTGTATTTCAAACTTGGGCTGCTTTGGGTAATGGAAAATCTGCTTGGAATTCAAGTTGTAGATTCGCTCAGCCATGGAATTTCCAATGCTCTCATCGCTCTGGCAGGATTCCCCGGTGCGGCATTTGTCTATGGATCGCTTACTGCATTGTTTATTTTGACGATTCTGGTAGTTTTCTATTTTGTCTTTCGCCACAAAAAGGTGGCGATCGCGGTTCTTTTTGTTTTGCTGGTGATGCTCAACATAAGTGATTTTCCAAATGATCTTACCTATCAGTTATGGTTGTTGATTGTTTTGGTTTTGCTCAAAAATAGCCTGGAATTGCTTTCATTAGTCCGTTTTGGACTATTGGCAATGATCGCCTGTCTTGTCTTTCCCGATATTGGCGGTGCTCATGCGATGACATTTGACACTTCGAGCATCTTGTTTCCGAATGCAATCGTTCAACTGACGCTCCTCATCGGGATTGCAACTTACGCGGCTTACATCTCGGTCGGCGGGGCGAAGATGTTTGATGGGAAATCGTTTTTTTGGGATTGATTTTGCATCCGATTCTTTTTTTGCACAGATAATTTCCAGACTGGGTTAGTAGAGCAATTTTTAAGTTTTTGACATTTTGGTAGAGTTTCGAGTGGCGCGTTAACGCGCTTTTAGCCATTCTTGAAAGCGTCTAAAGACACAACTCGAAACATTTATGAGATAAATAAGTTTAGGTTGTTTTGAGTCTTTGCTTGTCACTTCCGGCGCATCACCCTACACTAAAACTATGTTGGTTTTAGGCATCGAAAGCAGTTGTGATGAAACGGCGGCGGCGGTTGTGCGAGACGGGCGCGAGATTTTATCGTCCGTCATTTCTTCACAAATTGATTTACACGCTCCCTTTGGCGGAGTTGTGCCGGAACTCGCCTCACGCGAACATTTGGCAAAGATTGAACCGATCGTAAAAGAGGCTCTGGAGCGTGCAAATGTTGGATTAAAAGAGATTGACGCGATTGCCGTGACGCAAGGACCCGGACTTATCGGCTCGCTTTTGGTTGGTGTTTCATATGCGAAAGCCTTGGCTTTTGGGCTTGATATTCCGTTTGTTGGAGTCAATCACATCGAAGGTCACGTTTATTCGGTTAATTTTGAAAATCCTCCAACTGAGTATCCGGCGTTTGCCCTCATCGTTTCGGGCGGACACACCAATTTATTTTACATTCCCGAAGAAGGAAAATATAAAGTCATCGCCCGAACCCGTGACGATGCGGCGGGCGAGGCGTTTGATAAAGTCTCGAAAATGTTAAATTTAGGCTACCCGGGCGGTCCGATTATTGAAAAATTAGCCAAAGAAGGTGATGCCAAAAAGATTAAATTTCCGATTGCCAAAATTTCCGACGGGCGACCCGATTATAGTTTTAGCGGATTAAAAACAGCCGTGGCGAGATATGTCCGCGAACAGAATATTCAACCTGCTTCCGATTCCGAAAATATCAGCCGAGAAATCAAAGATTTGTGCGCGAGTTTTCAAGATACGGTGGTGCGTTCATTGCTCAAATCAGTCGAAAAACTGGCGAATGAATTTCATCCAAAGACCTTGATTGTCGCGGGCGGTGTGGCGTGTAATGGCTATTTACGCGAAGCCTCCGAAAAACTTGGGCGACAATTGAATTTACCCGTTTATTTTCCTTCCAAACATCTTTCCACCGACAACGCGGCGATGATTGCGGCAGCAGGGCATTTTCATTTGAAAAATGGTGTTCGAGCCGAATTAACCATGACTGCGGATGTCACTATGCGTCTGCAAAACTTTGAAAATGAAGATGCTGACTTGAAAAGGAAAAAAGTGCGCTATCGGTTGTAAATCGCGCAAGATTCATTTTTTTAGGCGTTCTTTTTATGTCAGACATTCCCCACAAGGAGAAAAAACGATGAAATTATTAACCATTCTATTTTTAACAATTGCAACATTTACGAGTTTTTCAGCAAATAATCAAAGAGTTTCGGCGAATGAATTGGAATCAATTGCGAAATGTGCAATACCTTCTTTTCAAGTCGCCTACAAAGATTCAAAAACGATTTTTGTCGGCAAAGTTTTGAGCGAACGCAAAGAAGGCGATGAGAAGATTTTCAAATTTCGGGTAGAAAAATATTGGAAAGGGAAGCAGAGTAAAACAGTCGAAGTCCGATATTATGAAACGATGCGTTATCAAGCGTGGCTCAAAGTTGGGGGGAAATACTTGGTTTATGCGCGTGGCAATGATGACGGAACTTTGTCAGATGGCAGATGTTCGCTGACCAAAAATTATTCCGATGCAAAAGGCGATTTAAAGAAACTCGGAAAAGGCAAAATACCTCGCTAAACCGCCCGTGCCACCGTCAAAACATAAACTTTTCCCGCTCCCGCTTTTTTCAAAGCCTTCGCGCAATTTGAAACAGTTGCCCCGCTGGTAAAAACATCGTCAATCAACAAAATATTTTGTTCTTCAATCAAACGCGGACTAATAATTTCAAACGCATTTTTGACACTTTCCACTCGGGATTTTCTATCCATTCCGCGCCGACTTTTTTCGGTATGAATTTTGCGTCTGAGGCTTGTTTTATCGAAAGTTAAGCCTGTTTGTTTGGCTAAAGATTCGGCTAAAAGTTCGGCTTGATTAAATCCGCGCTCTGCCAAACGCTTTTTGGAAAGTGGAACGGGAATGATTAGATTTGCGTCTAAAAAAGTAGAATTTAAAAACGATTCGTAAAGCAGATTTTTCAATCTCGGCGGGACAAAAGGCGTGGATTTTAGTTTGATAATTGAGGTTAGAAGGGCTTTTTCGTAAATTCCAATTGCTTTAGCGGAATCGTAAAAATCATCATCACAGCGTTGGCAAAACGTCTCAAATTTTGAAGGCGTGTCGTTCAAAAACGCACCGCATTTATGGCAAAGAGTTTCGTTTCCGTTGAAAATTTGCGTTTCTGCCCAACAATCAGCGCAAACGAATCCGTCAGCGTGATTTTCTACGCTTTTCGCACAAAGTTGACAAGTTTGCGGATAAACTAAAGTTAGGAAAGAATCATAAAGTTTTGAAAGCGGAGAATAAAAGTAGGAGACATCAATAATCATTTTACTCTTCCGTATCAATCAAACCTTTTTCGACTAATTCCTGACAATTCAGACAATAACGCGCCCACGGAACTGCTTGCAGACGCTTGGGCATAATCTCTTTAGCGCAATTTAGACAATTGCCGTATTCTTCATCTTCGATGCGTTTGAGAGCCTCGTCAATCATTTGTAATTGTCGGCTATCGTTTTCTGAAACTGCCAACAAGACATTTTTTGAATAGTTTTGGACGGCTAAATCCACCGGATCAGGCGTTTCGGTGTCGTCAACCGAAAGGTCATTACCGTTTAATTTGGTAAATAAAGCGTCTCTTTCAACGAGTAGATCTTCTTTGATGTTATCAATATTTATTTCAGTCATTTCTGGTATGGAAACCCCTTGATTATGGTATATGCACGATATAATTGTTCTAGTAAAACAACTCGCGCCATTTCGTGTGTCAAAGTTAGGCGTGATAAAGATAAACTATAATCGGCTCTTTCGGCAACTTCGCGCGACGCTCCGTCTTGTCCACAGATGACAAAAACGATTTCTTTTTGACTTCGATTCTGCCAGTTTTCGATTTTTTCCGCCAACTGATGCGAGTTTATCTCAAAACCCTTCACATCCAACAAACATACGAAGCTACTTTGATTCAGGTTTCCTAAGATTCGGTTGCCTTCCACGTCTTTAGTTTCGTGCGCCGCACTTTCCTTGAGTTCTGTTATCTCAAATTTGACGAAATGTGACAAGCGCACCAAGTATTCTTCTTGCAACGCTCGCCAATTTTTATCTTTAGTTTTGCCAATCCAAAGGAAACGAAATTTCATAATCGTAAATTGTAAATCGTGAATCGTAAATAGAAAACAAACCGAATTACGAATTACGATTTACGACTTTTAAAACCTCAACCGATACCCAACTCTAAAACTCCTTCCCGCGCCGTCAATGCCCCAACTTGGATTGCGGTATTGTTTGTCAAAAATGTTTTCAAACGCCCAAGTTACATTTGATTTTTCGCCAACTCGGAATCCGCCGCGCAAATTTACTGTGGCATAACCCGGCAGATAAGTGAAAAGCGGTGCAGAATTTACGCCGATTCCTAAGATTCGGTTTTGGACTTGTAAAATGGTTTCGCCCGTTGCCAAAAGAATCGTCTCGTCACCACTTCCGCAAACGCTATCGGGATTGTTGGTCAACCCTCGGACACACGCTCCACGGCGGAAAAAGTTTTGGATTTGGGCGCGGGAACGGGTTCCGCCAGTTCGTCTGTCGGATAAATCAAGGCTCGAAAGACGATTTTGGCGACTCGCAAGCGTCGAATAAAATTCAATCCAGAAGTGCTTTTTCGCCGGTCGAATATTTGAAACTAACAAAACCCGTCGGTGGTGGTAATCCGCCTTCAATGTTTGGTGGCAAACCTGTTGCCTTGTCCTTGGAATGAATAAAAGTGTAGTTTCCTGTAAATTTTAGTTCCTCCGTCAGACGCGCTTCAGTCTCGAACTCAAAGCCGTAAAGTCTTGCTGTCGAATAATTTGCGCGAACCAAAACAGGCGAAGTTGAAGACGAAACGAAGACCACGCCATTTGGTAATTGATTCGTAATTTGCTGGTCGCCCAAGAATTGTCCGACTGCGCCGTTTGGTAAAATCAAAGATTGTTTGGTAATTGTATCTTCCAAATCCAAAACAAATCCTGTCAATTCGGTTTCAAATCGGTTGTTTGAATAGCGAATTCCTAAATCGAAATTGTTGCTGAATTCAGGACGTTGTTTTTCGACTGGCAAACCTGTCGAAATTGCCAAAGCATCTGCGGTAGTGCCAATTATTCCACTCAAACCTCGCGCTACTGAAAAATCAACCTCAAAACCATCGCCCGTTAATCCAAGCGTCCCCAAATCGGTCATACTCGGATAACGAAAACCGCGACTATAATTTGTAGCCAATCGCAAACCTTCCGCAATTTTCACAACTGCCCCAATTCGCCCTGAAAAAGAACCGGATCCTAAATCATCGTTTTGCCACAAACGAAAACCGCTGACAATTGGCGAATCTGCGGCGCGTGCCTTGTAATCTGCCAAACTATAACGCAATGCGCCCGAAAAGCGCAGACGTTCTGAAATCGCCTGCCAAGCGTTTTGAACAAAAACACCGCCCGAAGCAAAACGCGTTTCATCAGGCACACGCGGACGTGAAATGGTGACAACATTGGTTTGCGGATTAACGGTAAATGCAGGCGAATTGATTTTCTCAAAATAATAATCGCCACCAAAAACGAACGAATTGCGAAACGGCAAATTTTTATCAAGAAAAAAACTAAAACCGATCGCGCTCGTGCGTTCGTATTGGTGTGTGATGTCACCAAACGGATTTCCTTGTCCGCCTTGATTGACACGTTCTTCGCGCTGGCTATTGTGGGAAACGGTAAAAGATGCCGAGTCAAAAATGGAGAAATTTTGTTTGACGAACCGTAAATAGCCAAAATCCAACCTCAAATTTCGCAAATCGGCAATCAAATTCCCATCACCACCGAGCAATTGGTCATAGCGTTTGCCATCGTCTTGCTGTCCGCGTTGATAATGAAAAATCAGGTGTGAATCTTTGGTCAGTGCGTAGTTAAGGCGAAAAGTTCCGCCATATTGCGTAAATTCGGTATCGGGCAAACGGCTACCGAAAATTTTTGATGATAAACCCAAGAATCTCGTCAGGGCTGAATGTGAGTCAAATCCTTTGGCTGGTCGAAAAGTATTGATGCGCCGTCCCGCCAGATTCAGCAAGCCGTTCAAACGACTTGTGCCGTAACTCAACTGCACGGAACTGCCGAAACTATTATCCGAACTTTGAAAATTTGTATTGATTTCACCGCGAAAAGTTGGTGTATCGGTATCAGCCAAACGGATTTTTTGAGATTAAATTTATCGTTCCGCCGAGCGCGTCCGAGCCGAATTGTGCGCTTGACGCACCGCGCAAAATTTCGATGGATTGTAGAGAAGACGGTTCATTGAGATTGAAAAAAGTGTTGATGCCGCCGCGTTGGGCTGAATTTGTGTAGCGTACGCCGTCCACATAGACCACGACATTTTTACCCGCCAACCCGCGCACAAAAATTCCGCCGAGCGTAGGGCTGGTGCGCTGAATATTTAAGCCTGCTTCTTCCGTTGCCGCTTGTGCGAGAACCGTTGTGGCACGCTCGGCAATTGCTTCATTGCTAAGTAAATTCACTGATTGTGGGACGTTTTCGCGTTCGACTGACTGCCCGATTTCTGCCGCTACGGTCAAACGGGTTTCGTCAATTTGCAAAACGATTTCAACTTTACCGGAATTGATTTTTTGAATTTTTGGAGCAAAACCTTTTGCCGAAATGGTGAGTTCATATTCGCCGTTTGGTAAATCTATAAAACTAAATAAGCCGTTTGAATCGCTGATGGTTTCGCGTTTGATTTGATTCCGTTTGAGAGAAATTTGCGCTCCCGCAATGACTGCGCCGTTTTGATCTTTGACTGTGCCTGAAATTTGATTAGCTTTCTGCGCCCAAAGGTTCAGAAAACTCAATAATATCAACACAATCAAAGCAAAATATTTCATACCGAGTCAAAATTAAATCGTCTGTAAATTAAGTTTTTTAACAATTTTCAAGCGTTTGGAGTCCACGCTTTAGCGTGCTAACTTGTTCATTATCAATCAATTCAGCCTAAAGGCTGGACTCCAAACAATCGAAAATGATTATAAGTTTTCGGGTAAATCAACCTTTTTTGCGTCGCGCCATAATCTTTCTAAATCATAGAATTCACGAGCTTTTTGTTCAAAAATATGGACGACAAAATCGCCGTAATCCATCAAAATCCATTCGGCGGTATTGTAGCCTTCAATGCGGATGACTTTAGCCGAAAGTTGTTTTTTGAGTTGTTCTTGAATCTCGTCAGCAATGGCTTGGACTTGGCGTTGATTTGTTCCGCTGGCGATCACAAAAAATTCGGTGAAACTCGCAATTTCGCGCAAATCGAGCGCAGACATTTTGACTGCTTTTTTATCACTCGCACAGGTAAGAGCTAATTTAACTGTGTCGTCCAACTCGGCAAAAGGTGTTTTAGTTTCGGTAACTATAGGTGTTTCTGTAACTTCGGGGTGCAATGATTTTTCTTTTAATTCCATGTTTTGATTGATTCGATTGATCCATTGATTTATTGATTCATTATTTTTCACTTGGTTTTCCAATGAGTAAATGAATCAATGAGCAAATGAATCAATAAATGCCGTATTTCTCAATATATTTCGCAACTTCATTCGGCACATCTTTTTGCCAATCGTTGCTTTTTTCTCTAAATTTATTTCTAATTTCCGTCGCAGAAATTTCCAAACTAACTGCGTCTGTGATGTAAATTTTATCTTCCGTTTCTAATTCAAATTCGATTTTACCACGCAAATCAACAATTTTCGCTTTGATTATGGGCGTAACGTGCGAAAAATCAATTTCAATCGGCGGACGAGTGACAACAATAATATTTACCAGCGTCAAAATTTTTTCCCATTCGCGCCAGGTCGTGATGTCAGCCCACGAATCCGCACCCATCACAAAAAAGATTTTTGCATTGGGCATTTCGGCTTTTAATTTGGTCAAAGTCTCAATGGTATAAGGCTTTTCGGGCAACTCAAGTTCCATTTTTGAAACTCTAATTTTCGCCTCGTCATTAGTCGCCAAACAAAGCATTGCGTAACGATGAAACGCCGAAGTCGGTTTTTTATCGTTTTTATGCGGTGCGTGAAAAGCGGGGATGAAAATGAATTCGTCCAGCGCAAAAAGTTCCGTCAATTTGTTTGCAATCTGAACATGTCCGTTGTGACACGGATCAAAACTGCCGCCGTAAAAGGCGATGCGGGAAATTGAGTTTTCTGCTATTTTCTCAGTCATTTAGTTTCCAAATATTATCGCTTTTGGTGATTTTTTCTTTGAGGCAAATAATCCGGTTTTGGTTTCGGGATTACCCCACCTTTTGGAACGAACCAAAATTCTAATTTTCTGCTAAAATTGACATATCCGCCGTCTATCATCTTTATTTGCGAATTTGAGAATCCATTTTTGAGTAATTCCTTGTGTGTAGCTTGAAACATTTTGTTAAGGCGAGATTTCTTGTCCAAATTGCGGAGATTTTTAGCAATTACTTTACCATTATCATCGGTTTCAAAATTAGTGTCGAGATAACCGATAATGTAAACCTTGCTTTCGGGAGAGTCTTTCAAAAACTTTTTCAAAATATTTAATGCAAATTCAGAATAACTTCCAATCGTGTATTCAGTGGCAGGATATTCATTTTCAACGGAATTAAAATCAATTATGGAAGTTGAAAAAATGTTACCATCAAAATATGAAGATTCAAATAAAACAGTCTTCTGCGGTATCTTTAGATTTTCCTCACAGGTTTCGATATTGGCATTCGCTTGAACCAAATAATATTTCATTAAAAACGGCTCATTATTGATATTACAAAACTGTATCTCAAGTTTTTCAGGCGGGTGTTTAAGAAAATTTTTCCAAATTGATTTTATTGAAGAGCCATAATTATAGGGTCTTGCAAAGGTTTTGTTATCACCGCCATAAATCCTGACAAGTAATTTCGAATCGGATGTTTTTACCACTTCTCGCCCAATCGAATCAATTCTCATTCTCAAAAATTCAAGAGGTTCTTGACCAGCACTATCAAACAGTTTAAGTTGACTATCTTGTGCTGAAATCAGCAACGTCAGGAATGCGACAATCAAAACTTGCAAAAACATCTTTTTCATAACTACCACCTCAAATCCGAATTTTCCACGAAAAAAGTGTTGGTTTCATTTATCTAAAAACTTTTCAAAATGCTCAACAACTTCAAGCAAAATTTCATCGGGACAACTTGGATTTTCGACAAAAAACCAATACTCGCCGTATTGATTATTGATAGAAAATTTATGTCCGCGATATTCAAAATCAAGCCAAACTTCAGTCACCCAATCCGACACAAATCCTGTAACCTCAGCACCTTCAAACTTTTTGGCGATTTCGCGGATTTCATCGAAAAAAACTGTTTCGGGCAAATCTGCAAAGTTGCGCGAACCGTCTTTCATTCGATGGTCAAAAAGTTTATTCGGTTTGGAAGTCATTGGTTTTCAATTCAACTTCTTTCGTTTTCAAATCGTTCACTCATCGTCTTGCTTGGCATCTATTCGTGATTGCATCTCTGTTTCGTAAGCTAATTGTTGTTGCAATTCAACTTCTTCGGTTTTTAAATCATCCAACATCTGCGCGATTTTCTTAACTAATTCGCGTGTTCCAAGATTTGTCACGGCTGAAATTTCAAAAAACAGTTTCTTATCCTTTTTGGCTCTTTTACGCAATTTTTCTAATCTTTTTGGGTCATCCAAAGCATCAAGTTTTGTCGCCACAACAATTTGCGGACGCTGTGCTAAGTCGGGATTAAACGAAGCAACTTCACGGTTGATGATTTCATAATCCTTGATCGGATCGCGCCCCGAAAGAGAAGAAACGTCAACCAAATGCAATAAAATTTTAGTTCGTTCAAGGTGGCGCAAGAATCTATCGCCAAGCCCCGCGCCATCGTGTGCGCCTTCGATGAGTCCGGGAACATCCGCAACCACAAATGTCCGAAAATCGCCAATATCAACTACGCCTAAATTTGGTTCAAGCGTGGTGAAAGGATAATCGGCAATCTTTGGTCTGGCGGCGGAAATGACAGAAATTAAGGTGGATTTTCCGGCATTCGGAAATCCCAAAAGCCCAACGTCTGCAATGAGTTTCAGTTCTAACTGCAACTCTTTTTCTTCGCCGACTCTGCCTGTATAATGATATTTCGGCGCACGTTTGGTCGGTGTCGCAAAATGAACGTTTCCCCATCCGCCTTTGCCACCTTTGGCGGCTAAAAAACGCTGTCCATTTTCGGTAAAATCAAAGATTAAATCGCCGGTTTCAACATCAAAAACCTGTGTACCGACCGGAACTTTGACCAAAACATCTGCTCCATCTTTGCCGTGTTTGTTTGAGCCTTCGCCGTGTCGTCCGCGTTCGGCTTTGTGTTCCGGATTGTAGCGCAGATGCAAAAGCGTATTATATCCTTCGTCTGCTTCCATCCAAACGCTTCCACCTTTGCCACCGTCGCCGCCACTTGGACCTCCGCGCGGAATAAATTTTTCGCGCCGAAAAGCCGTTACGCCGTCTCCGCCATTACCTGCTTTGACTTTGATTTTTACGCGGTCAATAAACATAAGCTATTGATTGTAGGATTTTCGAGACCGCTTGGCAAAAGGCTTTTAGTTTGTTTTCAACATTTGCTCAATCCAGCCATTCAACTTTTCGTTCTGCTCAACCGAATTTCCGTGTCCCATTTCTAAACCTAAAAGCAGAGTCTTCGGTGCAGAAATCAAGTTATAAGCCGAATAAATTGAAGTTGGCGGACAGGTTTCGTCATTGAATCCCCAACTGTAAATACCCGGAACTTTTAATCGGCGGGCAAAATTTACCGTATCGTAATATTTTGAAGTTTCGATTTTCTCTTTCGTCTGATTTTCCTTGCTTCTGAAAACGTGATGCCAACCGCCTGCACGTCCGTAAATGTAACCCGTCATATCACTTAGAGCCGGATACGAAGCCGCTAAAGCCTTCACCCGTGAATCCAAAGCCGCCGTTGAAATTGCCAATGCCCCACCTTGACTTCCGCCAATTACACCCAAATTTCTACCATCAAACTGCGGCAAACTCACTAAAAAATCATTGGCTCGGACGGCACCTAAAAATACTCGTTTGTAATAATAAGTATCTTTGTTATCATTCCCTGCGACATTGTAACGATTGAGCGCACCTGCCCCCAAATTGTCATAAACGCTCTGGTCGAGAATGACCGAAATTCCATGAATCCCAATTTGGAGTGTGATAATTCCTTTCTCTGCAAGATTTAGCATCCCGCGATACGGACGGACACCTGCGCCCGGAACGCTCAATAGTGCCGGAAACTTCACATTCGGATTTGAGGTTTTCGGCATTGCCAAAATTCCGTAAATCCTTGAAGAACGACTTGATCCGCCACCGACGTTTTGAAAAGAAACGTGAAAAACATCAACATTTGGCGTGGAATAACTTGGAAGCAGTTCAAGTTTTGCATCAATCGGCAATTTTGCAAGTTCCGCTTTTCCGTCATTCCAAAATTTGTCAAAATCAGTTGGATCAGTCGTGGTTGGCTTGATTAAATCAGGACGAAAGCCCGCCGTGGCTAATCCGCGATAAGTTTTTCCATCTTTTTCAACTGTGGCGATACAGCGCAAAAATCCCGCTTCTTTCAAAGTTCCGCCGTCAATCGTTAAAGGTTGCGTGGAGGTCGTCACCGTTTTTTCGATAGTCGGCGGCATCATTTCCATTCCGCACGAATATTTCAAAGGCAAACCCGTAACTTGTGAATTATTGAGCGTCACGGAAATCGTAAATTTGGTCGGCTCATTTAATTCGTAAGTCCAATTCGGTTTGTCGAGCGAAACACGAACTTGGTAAGTTCCTAAACTTTCTTGGGCAATTGCCACGAAAGTCGCCAAAAATAATAAGCAAATAATCGTTAAAAGTTTTTTCATCATATTGAGAAGATTGTAACCCAAATAACGTAAGATGTAGCAAATAACACGAAGTTTTTTTATAAATTTTCTTGGCTAAATTTGGCTTCACCTTGCTTCCAGATTCCAATCAAACCAACAAGTAATTGAAATCAAATAAATATTTTTTGTTTGGACATAATCATTACTTTTCAAGCAAAGTCAAAAATAGAGTTCGGATAAGATTAGAACTAAGCTTAAACGAACTCTATTTTTTCTTTGAAACTATCCTCAATTAGAAGCTGAACCGCGCCCCAAATTGAAGTATCCGCATTGCTCCGCCACCGCTGATAGTGCCGAATGTTGTCGAAGTCGTCGCTGGGGCTGCAGCATCGGGCTGTCCCAAATTTACCATATTAAAAATATTGGTTCCTTCCCCGCGAAGACGAAGTTTGAAGCGTTCCCCAAATTTGAAGTCACGCGATATTGCCAAATCAACCACGCGAAAACCAGGACCATAAAGGAAGTTGCGCGGCGAAGTGCCATCAACAGGCGCACCGGTGGTGACGATGTTTCGGGCAAAAGCAGCAGTATTAAACCACGCGGCAGCCGTTGGATTATCTGAATAAGGACTAATGCCAGTCAAACGAGCGCGGTCGGTTCCCGAGACTCCGTCAAGGTTGGCATCCTGATTGCCGTTTGAAACTGTGAACGGTCGTCCGCTTCTGAGTTTGACAATTGGTGCGATACTCCAACCGTTAATAATTCCTTTCAAAAGGCGACTATCACCTTTGTAGAAATCCGGTTGGAAATTAAAACTCATACTGAAAACGTGACGTTGATCGGAATCGGCAGCTCCTCTCTCGGCATCTAAATTATAAAAGTTTTGTGCCAATCCCTGAGTCGTATTGTTATTGAGTTGAGCCGAACCCGTAGTTTTACTCAGTGTATAGAACCCGTTGAAACTGAAGAGTTTGTTAAACCGCATTGAACCGGTAATCTGCAAGCCTTCGTAATCTGCACTTTGATCCGAATCCAAAACCGTAACCGCACCAAATAATGGATTTGGTCGTCTTGCAAGGACATTTCCGGTGGCGGGAACTGGAGTTGTCGTATTAAGGGGAGCATTGACATCACGTCCGAATGGCAAATTACGGGCAACTGATCTAATGTATGCCGCCCCAACGGTCAATTGGTCGGTAATCTGACGTTGAACCGAAAAATTCATCTGCAGAGTTCTCGGAAATTGAAAGTCAGGTGCAACAGCAAAGAAGGCACCACCGCTGACGAACGTACCTGTGTATGGAAATGGAGTTCCCCCAACGAAATTTTTATAAGGATCGCTGAGTGTTGCTCCAGAGCCATTTCGATTGAGGTTGGTAAAGGTCAAGCGGGTGGCTGCCGGTTGGAAATTTGTCATTGTATTCCATTCATTTCCTGAAATTCCGCCGTAAAATATTCCCATTGCACCGCGAATCGATGTCTTTCCATCTCCGATTGGATCGTAGGCAAATCCGAGACGAGGTGAGAAATGGGTATAACTAACCGGTATTCCGCCTCTTTCAACGCCGGGGTCGCCAATAAATAATGCGCCAATCGGAGCCGCCGGATTTACCGTTGATTTTTGTCCGGGAACATAGTTAGTCCACCGATCTAATGGGTCAGTTGGTGGTGTTTGAACGTCCCAACGGAGACCCAGGTTTAAGGTTAATTTTGAATTGACACGGAAATCATCCTGCACAAACAACGCAGTATACCAAGTATTTGTGTAGCCTGTGGCGGGTGAATCTTGCGTCAAAGCACTTGGAATACCAAGCAAGAAGTCCGCAAACGCATTTCCGGAGGCTGTGTTGTTAAAGGTAAACACTCCGTAGTTGTTAAGCAAAACATCTTGAATATCTTTATTAAGGGTCAGTTCGCCACCCAATTTTAATGAGTGATTTCCCTTAGTCCAACTGAAGACATCGCGCAATGAATAGAGATTCGTTCCGGCGGTTGGTCCACCAATGGCGTTTGTCGCCGTGAAAAAGCCGGTAACAGTCAGTTGCGGGAGTGAACCTGCGCCTTGTGTCACAAATTTTGAACCCAAATCCGTCAGACTTGTGCCGGGAATGTTATTGCGTCCGCCAAAACTGCGAGTATAGGTTGCCCAAAACTGATTGACTTTATCCGGTCCAATTACCCAAACATCGCTCAAATTCACGTTATGTTGTCGCCATTTGAAATCTTGTGTCGCCCAAGGAATATTGCCGGTCCCTGCAAAGAAGGTCTGATTTCCCCAGTTGGTAAAGTAGGTGAAACTTAGACGGTGCGCCTCAGTTAATTGATGATCAAGTTTAATCAAAAATTCATCGGTGTTAACCGGAAGGGGAACATTGCCCTGAAAACCCGGCGAACCGCTGACATTCGTGGCGTTGGAAAGGGGAATCAGTTCAAGAAGTTTCAGTGCCACCGGATCAAGTTTGGCTGTCGGGATTATGCCCCCCGTAAAAGTCACTCCAGTAGCGGGATCTTTTGGTCGCGCCGATGCAGATAAGGCACTAAAATCGCCAGCACGCATAGCAGCCGTGGGCATCGTCGCACCCGACAAAAATCTGCTCGATATTTGACGTAACCCGGAATAACTTCCGAAGAAAAATGTTCGATCCTTAATTATTGGTCCACCAACTGTGCCGCCGAATTGATTACGTTTGTAGGCTGGTCTTTCAAGAATAGAACCATATTCATTTGCATTAAATACATCGTTTCGCACATATTCATAAAGCGAACCATTAAACTTATTGGTCCCTGACTTAGTGATAATGTTGATGATTCCGCTAGCGAATCGCCCATACTCGGCTCCGTATGCATTCGTAGTGACCTTGAATTCCCGAATCGCTTCCGGGTTCGGCGCGACATTCCCAGTATTTCGCAAATTGGTCATATTGGTGCCGCCATCCAGAAAATAGTTGACTGAGCCGGTTCCGCCATCGGTTCCGCCGTTAATCAGCGTTCGTTGCTCCGGAAAACCTAAAGTGCTTGGGGTGTTCCCCTGTGCTGTATTTGAAATACCAGTGCTGTTTGATTGCACACCAGGTGTTAAATCTAGCAACGCAAAAACATTCCGTTCAACCAAAGGAAGATTTTCGATTTCCTTGGTCTCAACAGTTCGTCCTAATTCGGCTGAGCTCGTGTTAATCTGAGGAGTCTCATCTGTAATAGTGACAGTTTCACTGACTTCCCCAACCTCAAGCGCAAAATCCGTTCGGACGGTATCGTTGACCTGTAAAACAATGCCGCTCTTGAAGGCTTTCTTGAAGCCAGTCGAAGCCGCTACCTCAATTGAATAGTTGCCGACGGGTAAAGATTCGATCCGATAGTTACCGTCCTCGCTGGACATTACTGTTCGGGTCAGTCCAGTATCAGCGTTGCGTGCTGTCACCTTTGCGTTAGGCACTTGCCCTCCACTCGCATCGGAGACCGTGCCAACCATCGTTGCCGTTGTAACTTGTGCAATGCCAGTAAGAGGAATCGCAAGCAAAATTCCCAAAGCGACTAAAGTTGGAATTCGGCAAATATTCGTTATTAAATTCAAAAATCCGTTAAACTGTTTCATTTCTCCTATTTCTCCTTAAAAATTTGTTTTGTTGCCAACAATACTTTTGAAAAGCTATGGCTGACCCTTTTCATTTTTCTTCTCTACCCGTGTTCTTCTTTGTTAAAAAATTTACTTATTTTGCAGAATCAACTGCATATTAAACTTTGTCTTCGTTACTTTTTCTTTGGTTGAAATCGCCAATCTGACACCACGTTCTTCGCGCTCGCCTTTGTCCACGCTTCCCGGTCTTCCGGGTGCGGTTAGGATATTTTTTTCGATTTTTGAATCAAACATTTTCGGTGTAACTATTTCCGCCAAAAGACTTGTGCCGTTTGGCTCAAAACTGAATTTGTTGGGCGAAAGTCTGATTGATTAAATTATCCGCGTGTAAAAATGACGTAATAATGTTTGGCGTGTTGGTTTCAATATCATCAGTCACAACAAACTTATTCGGTGCAGTAAATTCAAATTTGCGGATGAATTTTTTAACCCCAACTTCCGGTTCATATGCCGCAGTGACATCCGCAATTATCGAAACTTTTTTCGCACTCATCTTTGCATCAATAATCCGAATTTTATTCATTCTCTCGTAAGGAATTCCGACAAAAACATCGTGCCCTTTGCCTTCGCGGTGCTGTCCGATGCCATCAAAAGTGAGTGTGTTGTGATGTTCGGTCATCGGAACACCCGCGTAACCCGAATCGCCTGTCAGATATTTGCCGTTTGACCAAATAATAAACGATACCCGAGTCAGGATGAGCGTGTCCGCTGGACAAACGCCATTCAGGAAATTTTTGCTACTTTTTTGTTTGCTCCATGACCTTCGGGTGGACCGCATTTGAAGGCAAAAGCGGTCGCATTGTCATCCCAACCCGAACGCCAAAAGACAAGTTCGTGGTCAGGGAAATAATGCCAAGTCGGTTGTTTTTCGATCGGAATCGGACTTGATATTTGGCGTTATACCAAATAAACGTCCAAATTTCCTCGGCGTTGACTTGTCCTTTGACTTGACCCAATCCGCCACGCCTTGGGCTTCGCCGTTCTGATAACGATTCGGCTAAATTATAGAGAATATTGTAATTAGTGCTTGAAAATTGCCCGTTGATTCGTTCGCGTTCGTAATCATCACCTTGCCGCGCACGTGTGACAGGTTCCGGCATAAATGTCGCCAAAATCAAAATTGAATTCTCCGCCGGGGAAATTGATATGAGAAATGTATTTATGCGAAAGTTTTAAGCCCGGAGTAGTCAAATAGAGATTTTCGCCCGTCGAATGCAGATGAGCATCCAAATAATGGATAATCCATGGCATTGAGAAAATCCAATATTCCATACTTTCATAGAAATATCCATCTTGTGAATAGGTTGCTAAAACCCGGTCAAAAATTGCGCGTGAAGTTGCCGCCCATTCCTTTGCTTCGGGCGTTTCGCCCATCAAGAGCATAGGCTGTGACCGCCAAACCGCGATCGGAATAAAAGTGTGATTTTGGAATAAGCATAAGTTTTACCTTGTTTCGGTTTGAAAAAATCGAACAGCAATTTCGCTTGTTTGATGAGCTTTGCCGTGTATTTTTCACGTTCTGCGGAGTTAGATCGTTGTAAAGCAAATCGTAAGCCCAGCCCATTCCATAAAGCAGATGCCCGGCCGCCAGATCAACATTTGGTTTGTTATACGAATAACCCCAAACGTCATAGGAAACTGCCGCGTCCATATATTTTTTGGCGGCATCGAGATATTTTTTCTCGCCCGTCATTTTGTAGATAAAAGCGGCTTCGGCAATGCCCAAGACCGACTTCGTTTTGCACCCGCCGTTCTTCTGCCGGAGGAGGCGGCAGGTTCAACCACTCAATCGCCCGAACTCGTGAAATTGCGGTTTGCCACAATTCCTTCTGCGATTTGGTTTTATCTTTGAACGCATCAATTTCGGCTTGCGTCAGAAAAACTCGCGGATGAACGCCTTCGAGTTCTTTTTTGAGCGAAGACGGTTTTGTTTTCATCAAATTGAAAGCGGATGTTCGCCTTTCAGCTTTTCGCCACTTGCAAGCCTTCCGCTTCAAGTTCCTGTGCGTCTTGTGCAAAAGCCATCGAAACCAGAAATGAAATTATTAAGGCAATTGAAATAAACTCTATTCATAAAATCTTGCCTTAATCCATCATCATTCCGCCATTTATTTCAATGGTTTCGCCGCACAAATAAGCCGAAGCCTCTGACGCGAGAAAAGCAATGACGTTTGGCAACTTCTGCCGATGTGCCAACTCTTCCCATCGGAATCATATTGGCGAAATTTTTCATTGCTTCGGGCGTGGAAAATACTTCGTGATAACGGCGTGTCGATCACGCCGGGCGAAACTGCGTTGATGTGAATCCCTTGCGATGCAAATTCTTTGGCTAAACCTTTGGTCATCATCAACATCGCGCCTTTTGCCGCCGAATAATGAATCGAACCCATGCCCCGCCGTTGCGTCCCGCAATCGAAGTGACATTGACGATTACTCCCGCATTTTTTTCGAGCATTTTTGGAATCACCGCCTGCACGGCAAAAAACGCACTTTTTACGTTCAAAGCAAAAACCTCATCCCAGCGTTCTTCGGTCAATTCGAGTGTCCGCAATCTTTCGACCAACGAACCGGCGTTATTGACCAAAATATCAACTGCGCCGAGTTCGGATTCAACCCTTTCAACTGTTGCCGTTCACAGCTTCGTTATGTAGTAAAATCGGCTTGAATTGCCAAACCTTTTCCACCAAATTCGTTAATTTTTGCAACTACTTCATTCGCACCTTTTTCGTTGCTGAGATAAGTGATCGCCACATTTGCACCACATTCGGCAAACAATTCCGCCGTCGCACGTCCGATGCCCGAACTTGCTCCGGTTACCAACACATTTTTTCCTGTGAAATCAAAATAATTTTGCATATCTTCTCCTAATTTATGTTTCCTTAAACCTTCTTAATTTTGCCCATCAGGACAAATAAAACTAATCGTTCCGATCGGTGCGAGCAAGCCTGCCGTGACCAAAATCGGCGTGTATGAAAAATTGCCAACCACCCAACCTGTCGTAAAAATAAAAATCATCGAACCGATACCCGCACCCGTTCCGCCTAAACCCGCGACCGAGCCGACCGCCGATTTTGGGAAAAAGTCTGACGGCAAAGTTTGGACATTGTTGATCCAGACCTGGAAACCGAATAAAACAACGCCGATAAATGCCAATGCCTGCATCGAATCCGGTGTATAAGCCGCCAAAATTCCGGCCGGCATCAAACACGCCGCAAATCCGATAACTGCTTTTCGTGCATTATTTACCGACCAACCGCGACCAATCAAAAATCCCGAAAGCCAACCGCCAAACAAACTTCCTGCATCCGCCGCGACATACGGCACCCAAGCAAACAGTCCGATTTGTTTCAAATCAAAACCGTGAACTTGATTAGAGAAATAACGGCAGCCAAGTGATATACAGCCACCACACCGGGTCAACCAAAAATCGCGCCAAAACGATTCCCCAAGTTTGGCGATAAGTCAACAACTGAAACCAGCCAAGCGGTTTTTCCTCTGTTGCAAAATCCTCTTTCTTTTCTTCATCATCCGCCCGAATAATGTCATATTCTTTTTTGGTCAACCACTTATGTTTTTCCGGCGAATCGTAAATCAGCCACCAAAAAATCAACCAGATAAATCCTAATGCACCCGTGACGATAAAAGTTTCATACCAATGCCCAAAATATGCAGTTAAGCCAACAATAATCGGCGGTGCAACGATTGAACCGATTGCCGCGCCACTATTAAAAATCGCCATTCCAAGAGCACGTTGGCGGGCTGGGAACCATTCGGCAACGGTCTTTGCCGCCCCTGGCCAGTTTCCCGCTTCGCCTAATCCGAGAATGAATCGAAAGAAGCTCAAACTTCTTAATCCCGTTGCAAAAGCGTGCGCCATCGCCGCCACTGACCAAACTACAATCGAAACGGTAAAGCCTTTTTTAATTCCGATGCGATCATAAAGTTTTCCCGAAAGGCTTTGGCTAATCGTGTAGGCAAGCAAAAACCACGTTGCGATCCCGCCGAATTCGGTGTTTGAAAGTTGTAAGTCTTTAACAATCAACGGCGCAAGAACGGAAATCGTCAAGCGATCGATGTAATTTATCAGCGTGGCAAAAAATACCATTCCGATAATCACCCAACGCACTCCGTTAAATTTGAAACCATTTGTTTCATTCATAAATGTTACTTTGCTAAAGCTATTCTTGCGTAAATCTTTACCATTTCTTATTTGTTCAATCGTGCGCGTTTCAGTTCGCAAATTTATTTACTTAATTTATGTTCGATATGTTATCGCTAACTTAGTTGCCCATAAAAAAATAAATAGGCTTGCTTTAATTCCAAAACTAGTTCGGAATACTTGTCGAATTACGTACAATTAGTTCGCATTCTAAAATCTTTTCTTCGCGCTCGGTGACATTTTCAGATTCGATTCTCCGCAATAAAAATTCGGCGGCTAAAGAACCCTCGCGGCGTGTCGGTTGGCGCACCGTGGTTAGCGAGGGCGAAGTGTGAATCGCGGTCGGAATATCGTCAAAACCGACAATCGAAATATCGTCCGGAATACTCAAACCGCTCTCTTTGATGGCATTCATCGCCCCGATTGCCGTAAAATCGTTCCGCGCAAAAACGGCTGTCGGACGATTTGGCAACACCAGAAGTCGTTTCATTGCTTCATATCCGAGCTTCTCTGTCGAATAACCGGGAGCGTCATCGCTCGTTTCAGAGTTTCCCGTAATAAATCTTTCTTCAATCGGTAAATTACTGGCTTTTAAGGCTTTTAAATATCCTTGGAAGCGTTTCAGATTTTTACCACTTTCCAAAGTTGCACCGATAAAAGCAATTCTTTTGTGTCCCAAATCAATCAAATGTTGTGTGGCTTGAAAACCGCCGTGAAGCGCATCTGCTGTTACCGAATCAGCATTTTCATCGTGAAAATCGCGCCCGATGCAGACCACAGAAACGCCTCGCTCAATCATTTCGTGCAAATGTTCATCACCCATTCGATTTGAACGGGTTGCGACAATTATCCCGTCAACTTGATGATCAGTGAGCGAATCAAAAGCCGCCACATCTTCTTTTGCGCTATGTTCGCTGATGCAAATAAAGAGGTTGTACCCACGCTGAGTCGTAATATCTCGAATTGCGTGAGCTAATTCTGCCGCAAAAGGATTGGCAATATCACCCAAAACCAAGCCAATCGTATCGGTGCGTTGTCGTTTTAATCCCCGCGCTAAACCATTGCGCCGATAATTTAATTCTTTAACTACGCGCAAAACTTTTTCGCGTGTTTCTTCGCTGACATAGCCGTTTTGATTAACCACCCGCGAGACGGTCATCGAGGTTACTCCGGCAGTTTTGGCAACATCATTTAAAGTTATTGATTTTTTTAAGACTGTTTTCACAATTGATAAAAAGAATATGTGAACGATAACAGAAACTTAAATTAGTTGTCAAGAAAAAAAATCATAGATGGTATTTATGAAAGTAATTTGGAAAACGAAACTTCATTACAAAAAAAATCAGGTGTCACTCTGATTGCTCAAAGTAACACCTAATTTTGTTACCTTTCTTCTCAAATACCGAAGTATTTTTGAATAAAGGTTGGTGATTTTCAAATGTACACTTTACTCATCACCGATTTTGTATTCCGAAGACGCTCGCGGCGAACCATCCTCCGGTCAGCATCCAAATTGTTTGCACATTTTGTTTTGTTCCTCTCAGAACTTGATGCCGATAGGTTTTTGTTGGGGTGGCTTTTCCTCCACCAACGGTTACGTTCCCGTCAACGAGGCTCATTTGCTTGCGCTCCTGAGCGACTTTTGCTCCCTTTCAGGTGGTTCCTTGCCAAAAGGTGTTGTTTGTTTTTATCCAAAGCAACTCGAAAAAGTTTTACAACTCTTTCTTAGCCAAGCCTTTCGGCTTCGATTCAAGGCGTAATAGCAACTTTTTTTCCGTCTTTTGTTGCTCTCAAACAATGCGTCACCGCTCTGCTCGCCTCTCCTTGTATCGGTCAAAACCCCGTAAGACTTTGACTGTAGAAGCCATTCTACACCCATTTTTATTGATGTCAAGTAGAAAATACTTTAAGTTTTAGCCCCTAAATTAACCTAAATTTTTTCGCAAAAATGTGGAAAAATTTATTCTGCCTGTGGAAAAAACTGTGGAAAACTTTGCAACCGATTTTAACCGTGAATTTAAAGATTTTGTGGGAATTTTAGTTAGACAAAATTGGCTGTGGAAAACCTTAAAAATTGGGTGCGAAAAAAAATTAAAAAAAGTTAAAATATTTTCATTCTTGCCCAACATTTGCTGATTATTTATCAAATTTGCCTGCTAAAAAATATAGTAAATTGAGTGAAACAAAAATAATCTTTAGCCGTAATACAGTATGTCATATTTGAAACAAGGGTTTTAGGTGAAATTTATGTCTTTTCTGGAGTCTCTGAAGGTAGCCTTTGCTTCGATTCTTTCGCACAAATTACGTTCATTTTTGACTTTGCTGGGTGTCATTTTCGGAGTCGCCACGGTCATTGTAGTCGTGTCTTTGGTCGAAGGTTTCAATGCGTATGTTGATGAAAAGATTGCAAATATCGGGACAAATGCGTTTAGCGTGCAGAGATTTTCGATTGAAGATTTTTCGAGCGTTGAGGTTTTAAATGCCGCCCGCAGACGAAACAAAGATGTGACTTTGGATGACTTGCAAGCCTTAAAGAATCACGGTGGATTTATCAAAGATGCGGGCGGCAAAGCGGGTTCAATGGCTGATATAAAATTTGGCGAACTGAAACTTTTGAATGTTCAAGTTAAAGCTTCTACTCCAAACATCGCCGACATCGAAAAAATCGAAGCAAATGAAGGACGTTATTTTCTCAATATCGAAGAAGAAACGAGGAAATTTGTCTGCTTCATCGGTTCTGAAACTGCGGAAAAACTCTTTCCAACCAGCAATCCGTTGGGTCAAAACATCAAAGTTGACGGGCGTTCATTTCAAATAATTGGCGTTGGAAAAGAACTCGGTTCGGCATTTGGTCAGTCGCGGGATATGTATGTTTCGATTCCACTTTCGACCTTTCTTTCGATTTACGGGACGCGCCGTTCAATTTCGATTTCGGTTACATCAACCACTCCACAAACCTATGCAGAAGCAACTGAAGAAGCACGAACTTTGATGCGGATTCGGCGCAAACTTGAACCATCGGAAAAAGATAATTTCGGCATCGTCACACCAAGCGCAATCAACGAATTGCGCGATAAAATTTTTGGCACGATTCAAGTTGCGGCGATTGGTGTCACCTCAATTTCGTTGGTTATCGGCGGTATCGTCATTATGAATATTATGCTAGTTTCGGTGACAGAAAGAACCAAAGAAATCGGCATTCGCAAAAGTATCGGGGCAAAACGGGGTGATATTTTGAAACAATTTTTGGCTGAATCAGTTTCGTTGGCTTTTCTCGGTGGCGCGATTGGCGTTTTGATTGCCTATTTAATCGCCAAACTGGTCGCGGTTGGTTTTGGTATTCCCACGACTTTACCGCTAATTTGGGTGTCAATCGCGCTGTTTGTTTCCAGTAGCATTGGGCTGATTTCAGGAGTTTATCCGGCGTGGAAAGCTGCGAAATTAGACCCGATTGTGGCGTTAAGGGCGGATTAAGAACGATGGGACGAAGGGCGAAGAGCGAAAAGCGAGTGGCGAATAATCAACAATCTCGAAATCTCCAAACTATTTGAAATTTGGAATCTGAAATTTAGAAATGCGTTCAAGTTTTTACGAAAATTTTTTGATGGCATTGGACACGTTGCGTCAGCATAAATTGCGTTCATTTTTGACAATTTTGGGCGTGGTGATTGGGACGGTGACGGTGATTGTGATTGCGGCGTTTGTATCGGGGATTGATGCGCGAGTGTCGAAAGAGATTGAATCTTTTGGCACGAATTCGATTTATGCGTTCAAATTTGACCCTGGTTTTAACTTCAATCCTTCGATGGAAGAGCGCACCCGCAAGCCTTTGACCGAAAAAGATGCGGATGCGATTCGCAAAGAGTGTCAAAACTGCGAATTTGTGACCCCGTTTATGTCGCCCGTTGATTTTACCAGCGGACCATTTGCGGAACGGGTTAATGTTCGTAACAAAGAAATCGAAATGACCAACGCGACCGTGCAGGGAACTTCGTCGGTTTATTTTCAAATGGGTGTCACGCATCTTGCCGAAGGTCGTCATTTTACGACGGACGAAGAAGCAAGTCGCGCAAAAGTCGCAGTTATCGGCGTTGACGTGGCGAATACTCTGTTTCCGTTTTCAAACGCCTTAGACAAAGACATCCAAGTCGAAGGTCGCAACTATAAAATTATTGGAGTGCTGAAAGAACGTGAGATTTTTTTAGTCGGCGCGGAAGACCCAAATAATGAAAATAAAGCTGTTTATCTGCCATTCAAAACGATTAAACAACTTTATCCGAACAACGAAGATTGTTTTATTATGACATTGGCAAAGCCAGGGAAAATGAATGATGCACTCGAAGAAATGCGAAATATTTTACGGCGCGAAAGAAATGTTCCGTTTGATAAACCTGATAATTTCGGCGTGCAAACATCCGATCAAATCATCAAACAATTCGGAGCAATCACAGGCGGAATTTTCCTTTTGATGGTGGCAATTTCCAGCGTTGGCTTGCTGATTGGCGGAATTGGCGTGATGAATATTATGCTCGTTTCGGTCACGGAACGCACCAAAGAAATTGGTGTTCGTAAGGCAATCGGGGCGCGAAGTGTGGACATCATCACACAATTTTTAGTCGAAGCTGCGACCTTGACAGGATTGGGTGGAGTTTTGGGAATTGTGATTGGCGTTCTGTTGTCACTTTTAATTCAAATGATTATCCCAACTTACATTCCGCTGTGGGCTCCGATTGTTGGATTTGTCGTTTCGGTTGGACTCGGATTGATTTTTGGGTTGTTGCCCGCGTGGAAAGCATCGAGGTTAAATCCAATAGATGCTTTGAGATATGAGTAAACACACGCCTGCGAAAAAAACGCGAAATAGCAGAAAAAAAAGACAAATCAGAATTCTTTTCTAGCGTTTTCGCGTTTATTGGGGGACAAATTTCTCTTTGAAGTTGTTTCAAAGCTCATTGTTAAGCCGCAGAGCGGTAAAAAGAAAGTAGCCAGATGTGCAACGTCTGGTTAGATTAAACGAGATTTCCGCGCCGAAGGTGCGAAAAGTCAAATCTCAGCGCATCTCCAATGCGCGAAGAATGCTTATCTGTTCCAGAGGTTGCACATCTGGCTACTTTCTAACTGCGCTTTCAGCGCGGAATATGCCTTTTCAAACAGCATTCTTAGTCAAACCAAATTGTATCCGCCAACCACTTGCCATTTATTTCAACTAGCGTTCCTAGTGTCCGTCCATTTTTCATCTTGATTTTGGCAGTTTTCTTGCCGTCAGAATTACCCATTTCGGCTGATGCGAACAAATCATCTAACGTGTATTTAGCCGCATTAGTTTTGGCTTTTTCGACTGCTTCATTCGTCACTTTGTCTTTAACCCGGTCGGTAAAACAAGCCCGTAGTTTATCGGCATCACCAGATTTGATAAGTTCTAACTGATAAGCGATTGAACCTTTTGGATCGTTCAGCGCAGCATCGTTAGTTTTTGTAGTTGTTGGAGGTGTTGAAGTTACACCTCCGCAAGCAGTCATCAACGCGCTGATGGCTAACAACATAATTCCTAAATATTGGTTTTTCATCGTTTGACTCCTCTAATTTTTTTAATTGACTCGATACGCGATAAGTCTTCCATCACCCAACGCCATTCGATTGCGGTCAAGCATTTTGAATTTCCACGAATCCCAACGAATCATTTGCCCATCATTAAGGCTAACCCGCATCGTCGTATCATCGGGTAAAGACCATTTTCCGCTTCGTTGAACGGCATACGGACCGCATTGCGTCATTCCCGAATATGCTCCGTTTGCTTGGTAAATCCATTCACTAATACACTGCGTTCCGCCTGCGCCCGGATGACTGGCTCGCCAAACTCCAACGACCATATCTTTAACTTCGGAGCTTGCGGATGGTAAGGCGAGCGCGGCTTCAGTTACATTTTGATTGGTTGTAATTTGAAGAAGGTCATTCAAGTTTTTCTCAATTTCCGCATTTGCCGTGATTTGGCTAATTTCAGCCGTTTTTGCACAGCCGACAAACATTAGCGAAATAGTTATCAAAAATATTAGTCCAAGTTTTTTCAGTTGCATTATTGTTTTCTCCTAATTTTTTCTCGAAAAGTTTCCTCTTCACAAATACAAGGCGAAATTTCAAATTAAACTGCAACATTATTTTTTTATTTTTGTTTCAATCACGAAAAAAATCTGTATAATTGTTTCTAAAATAGAGAGATATGCCAACCGACGTAACCGTTTTGCTGAGTAAAATAAATGATGGTGATGCCTCTGCACCCGAGGAACTTTTACCGCTTGTTTATCAGGAATTGCGAAAATTAGCGAGCAATTATTTGCAGAATGAACGTCGTGACCACACTTTGCAGGCGACTGCCCTTGTCCACGAAGCGTATCTGCGATTGGTTGATTGGGAAAATGTGAGTTGGCAAAACCGTTCACATTTTTTTGCGGTTTCGGCGCAGGTGATGCGGCATATTTTGGTTGATCACGCCCGTAAAAAGAAAGCTGAAATTCATGGCGGAAATCTCCAAAAACTTTCATTGGACGAAGCAATCAGTTTTTCAAATTCGCGCGAGGTTAATTTAGTTGAACTTGACGATGCGCTGAAAGAACTTGAGAAATTAGACAAACGGCAGGCTAAAATCGTTGAACTTAGATTTTTCGCGGGATTGACGATTGAGGAAACGGCACACGCGCTCGATGTTTCAACTATGACCGTTTCGCGTGATTGGAATTTCGCCAAAGCGTGGCTCTTTCGACGATTAAGTAATGAGTGAAAAAATATCGCACAATCAAATAAAAGAGATTTTTGCAGAAGCGTTGGCATTAGACGAAACCCAACGGGCAAAATACTTGGACGAAGTTTGCCAAAACCAGAGTGATTTGAGAAATGAGGTGGAATCGTTGCTGGAATCTTTTGCAAAAAGTGAAGAATTTATTGAAAAGCCGGTTTTTGAAGTCGACAAAATCTTTGTGCAAGACGAACATTGGGAAAAGGTTTCGGATATTCTTGATCAAGTTTTAGAAAAAACCGAAGTTGAGCGTTCTGAGTTTCTCAACCAAGTCTGTGGTAACGATAAAGAATTGTTGGCGGAAGTCGCCTCACTCTTGAACGCCGACACAGATACGAAGAAATTCCGAAATAAAGTTGGCTTTGAGTTTTCAAATCTATTTTCTGCTCAAGAGCTTCCGCAGAATAAAATAATCGGTAATTACAAAATTCTCAAAATTATCGGAAAAGGCGGGATGGGTATTGTTTATCTCGCCGCCCGCGAAGATGAACAATTTCGCCAACGTGTTGCCATCAAACTAATTAAACGCGGACTGGATACCGAAGAAGTTTTGCGCCGTTTTCGCAATGAACGACAGATTTTAGCGAGTTTGCATCATCCGCATATTGCCCAATTACTTGACGGTGGAACGAGCGAAGATGGTTTGCCATATTTCGTGATGGAATATATCGAAGGCGAATCGCTTTTGCAATATTGTGATGAAAAAGAACTCTTGATTAAAGAACGACTCGATTTATTCAAGACAATCTGTTCCGCCGTTCAACACGCACATCAAAATTTGGTCATTCATCGAGATTTGAAGCCAAACAATATTATCGTCACGCACGAAGGCGAACCGAAACTGCTCGATTTTGGCGTGGCAAAATTCTTAAATCCTGAATTGATGGGTGATTTGAGTCAAACGCAAACACAATTTCGGGTGATGACTCCCGAATATGCCTCGCCCGAACAAATCAAGGGTTCACATATTACAACGGCTTCCGATATTTACTCGCTCGGCGTGATTCTCTACGAACTTTTAACCGGCGAGCGTCCATTCAAATTTGACGGAAAAAATTTAGAGCAAATTTTCCAAACAGTCTCGCAATCGGAGCCGATTGCGCCTTCGTTGGCTATTAGTAGAAAGTTTCCGACGGGCGAGACAAATCAAAAATCAAAAATCAAAAATCAAAAATCGTTATCGGGTGATTTAGACAATATCGTGCTGATGGCTTTGCGAAAAGAGCCGTCGCGACGCTATAAATCGGTTGACCAATTTGCCGAAGACATCCAGCGACATTTGAAGGGATTGCCCGTAATTGCCCGCCCAAACACGTTTTCTTATCGCACAGAAAAATTTGTCAAACGAAATTTGCTGGCTTCGGTTATTGGAGCTTTGTTGATTTTGAGTCTAGTTAGTGGAATCGGTATTTCGCTGTGGCTGGCAAACATTGCGCGCAAAGAAAGTATCAAATCTGCAAAAATCAATGCGTTTTTACAAAAAACCTTTGTTGGCGCACCATTTGAAGAAAAGGGAAAAGACTTGAAATTTGCCGAAGTATTGGACACAGCTTCAAATAGAGCTGAAACGGAATTAACAGATGAACCCGAAGTTAAAGCTCAAGTTTTAACGACGCTCGGCAGAACGTATTTGCGACTTGGATTGCTGGATAAAGCTGAGGAAAAAGCTATTGCCGTAGTTGAATTGATTAAACAACAAAACGGTGAAGTGAGTTCGCCAACAGCCGTAGCCTATTTGGATTTGGGAACGGCTAAGTTATTAAAGGGCAACCTTGATGGAGCCGAAGAGTTGATTGGGAAAGCCGTGGAAATTGAGCGAAAAGTTTCACCCAAAGGAAGTCAACTGCTTGGAATTACATTAAACCAACTCGCCGAAATTCAGGTCAGAAAGGCAAAATTAAATGAATCTATTGCAATTTTAGAAGAAGCCTTGCCAATCAACCGAATCTATTTTGGCGAGGTCAGTAGTATTATTGCAAGCAATTATGTCGGTCTTGGAAGAGCTAACGAAAGACTCGGTAAACTAGAAGCCGCGGAAAGATATTTTCGTAACGGATTGAACATTTTTCGTCAACTTCCACCAACTTCTCGTTTTGATTCGGCTACCAATTTGCTTGGCTTAGGAAGTGTGCTATCAAAAAGCGGAAAGTTTGAGGAATCCGAAAAAGTCTTGCTCGAAGCGCAAGTAATCTTTAAAGATGTGACGGGCGCAAATTCAATGCCTCTAGCTGAAATGCAAAATTATTTGTTGGGTTTGTATTACTTCAAAGGAGAGTTTTCCAAACTCGAACAGCTTGGAAAAGAAAATCTGAAAATGTTCATAGATAATGGCGGAAAAGATACCAACGGTTATTTTGCAACTATTGAACAATATGGTGTTGGGCTCGTTAAAATTAGAAAAAATGAGGAAGGCGAGCGGTTTATTCGTGAATCATTGGAAAAGCGACTAAAAACTGCAATTCCCGACGATTGGCGCATCTTCAACACAAAAAATCTTCTCGGCGTTTGTCTGACCGAAGCCAACAAATTCGATGAAGCTGAAAAACTGTTCCTCGAAAGCAAAGAGTTTTTTGCTAGAACCTACGGCGAAAGCGATTATCGGACAATTGAAACAAATAAATACTTGCAAATCCTCAATCAGAAAAAAGTGCAGAGTAAAAACTAATTTTTTCACTTATCAAACTCAGTCAACAAAACCGCATCCTGCAATCATTGACCGCGAGAAATCGCAATTTGCTTTCCATCTTTTGACCACGCAAAATTAAAAATCCGACCATCTGCAAAAGTATAAATCGGCACAGGTTCGCTTCCGTCGAATTTTTGGCGGACGATTTGTGTGCCATCGGTATCAGCTAAAATATATTCGATTGCTTGGCTGTCGGGAGAAAAACGGCGGATGGGTGGAATTATAGAAACGGGAAACCATTTAATGTCATTAGTATTTTCAGTCGAAATAATCGCTATGACGGCACTATATTTGTAAAGATTTACGCCCGGTCTGCGGAGACCTGTCATGGGGAAAAACGTGATGTATTTATTGTCGGGCGAGAGTTCCATAAAAGGCGAAATCGGATAGTCGGGGTGGTTAAAAAAGATTTCTTCCTTGTTCATTTGCAAATCATAGCGGCGAACATTGCTGGAATCACGCCCGCGAAAGGTGTAATAAACGAATCTGCCGTCATTAGTCACACGCGGAGATTGGCGTTGTCCGTCCGATTCGTTCGTCAACTGTTTCAGATTTTTGCCGTCCGTGGTCATCTGAAAAATTTGGGAAAAGCCGTTTTTGTTGGCGTGAAAATAAATGAATTTGCCATCCGAAGTCGGGAAACGATAGGAAATTTCGGTTTCGTTTGAGATGTTTGTTTTGGAACTGTCCGACGTATCAATGACCGCTAAATTTTCGGCGGGATTATTTTCGGTTTGGGTTGAATAAACAATTTTTTGGTCGTTTATCCAATTTAACCCAGTCTGTCCGACATTGTTCTGGTTGCCGAAAGTTAATTGTTTTTGCTCATTCAAATTTTCCGCGTTGGCGACAAACAGGTTTGAATTTTCATTAGTTTGCAATGCCAAAATCTTTTTCCCGTCTGAGGTCATCGAAATTCGGCTGTAACTGAGCAAACCATTGGTCATCGGTTGCATATCCAAATTTGGATAATAAACTTTCCAGAGATGCAAAAAACGATTTCCGTCGCTTGCCGAAACTATAAAACTTTCGCCGTCGGGCATCCACGCAACTTGTTCAAAACGACGCAATTTGTCCAATTTTATTTCCGAAATTTGCTCATTGGCGAGATTGAGCAAAAAAAGCTGATTGAAAGAATTCGCATTTGCAATCGTATAAATCAGTTTTTGACCGTTGGGCGACCACGCAGGCGAACAGGACAAACACAAACTATTCGGGGCTTCGAGCGCGGGAAATTCCTTTTCCTCATTGTTTTCGAGATTCAGAATTTTCAGCAAAAAAACGCCCGTTGCCGGTCTGTTTTGAAAAAATGCAATCTTTTTTCCGTCTGGCGAAACGCTAAACATCCCCCCAAGTATTTTCAGCAATCTGCGTAGTTTCACCGCCAAACCGTGAAACTTTGAGAATTTTGGCTAAAGTGTTGGGAATTTTGTTGTTGCGAAAGTAGATAAAATTCCCATCGGGCGAAAAGCGCGGGGAACTGAACGAATCAATATTGGGTATTTCGAGTTTGATGTCTTTTTGCGTGGCAATATCTTTCAAAAAAACATTGTTCCCGCGAATGAAAGCTACCAAATTTCCGTCAGGCGACAGCACCGCATTTGCCAAATCGCCCGTGTTTGAAAGTTTGGTAAATTTTACGGTTTCAATCGGTTGGCGGAAAAATGCGGCGATTTTCGGACGAAAATAGAGGAAAGTGAATGCACCACCAAGTAGTAGAACAATAGCGAAAGCTGCAAAAACTGACGCGGAGAAACGGGGACGCGGGGACGCGGGGATTTGTGGGTTAAGGTTATTATTTTCAATTACGGTCTGATTCTCCGCGTCTCCGTGTCTCCCCATCTCCGCGTCGCAAACAATCGCAACGGTAATCCGATAACCCATTCGCGTTCTGTTTTCAATCGCATCATTTCCCAACACTTTTCGCAGAGTGTAAATGTTTTGGGTTAGCACGCCGTCTTCGACAAAAGTTCCAGCCCAGACCTTTTCAAAGATTTCTTCCTTGTCAACAAACTTTCCTTCGCGCTCCAAAAGTAATGCTAACAATTCGGTAGCCTTCGGAGAAAGTAAAATTAACTCTTCATTTTTCCAAAGTTTGCCCCTTTTGCCGTCAAATTTGAAATCGGCAAACTCATATAAATTATTGATTTCATTGCCCATAATCGCTTTGAGAATTTCTTTGAGAATTTTTGAGCAGAACTTTGAGGATTATTCCCGCAAATAAACTTTATCATCTCAGTCAACCCAACACAGCGGAGGTAAAACTTACTGATGCTGAATTTTACTATAAAAAATAACTTAGTAACAAGTCCGAAATAAAGTGAATCATTAAGATAAAATCGTATAAGATAATTTCGGCATTGATGGATGCCTTAAAAGTCTCTTTTCGTCAATCTCTTCAGCTAATGATAGTTGTTTGAGTGGATAGAATTTTCGGTTTATTCTGACTTCCACCCGCAACCCTGTTTTAGTTGCCGTTTTGCTCATCAATGCTTTGACTTGTTCTAAATCTGTTAAAATCGTTTCTTTGATGGTTCGCTGGACTTGGGCAAATAATCTTCTTTCAATCGGATTATACTTGCTGCAATATGGCGGATAATGACAAATCACTAACTTTTTGCCGATTTTCCGTGCCAATTCTTGCAACAATTTCTTGAATAAATGATGCCGATGTCCATTCGCTCCGCCGCTATCGCATAATATCAAGATTCTGTCAGCGGTTGGATATTCGTATTGTCCAAAATTAGTCCACCACCATTCTAAATTATCCACTACAAACTCGGCTGTCTCGTGCGAATTGCCCAAACTCAGATAGCCTTTATTCAATTTCAAGTCATAAATCCCGTGTGGAATCGCTTTCCCTACTCCAAGATGCAAATAATCGTGGTCATACGTCTCAACTGCTTTCTTTCCTTTAGTTAAAACTGGTTCATTTCTCGTCAACTCACCTAAAATCTCTTTTTTCTTAGTATCAATGCTGATTATCGGATTGTTTTCCATCAGCATAAATACCGCCATTAAAAATGAAATCACCCGAAATTGTTCACTTCGGTCGGGACTCTTTCCCGTTGCCATCTGCTTGGCTGGCTTTCTTTTTCGATACCCGTTTGCAGATAAAATCCGTTTGATGCACTTGGGTTTAATTTCGACTTGATACCTATTTTCTAAATAATCAGCAATGTCGCAATATCTTAAATGTGTCCATTTAACCCGTTCATCCGTTGGGCTTCCCGCCGTGTTTTGGTCAACATACTCAAGTATCCAACTCGTTAATTCAACCTGACTTACTTCGTTTTTTTGCGTCCGCCACCAGCTTTTCGTTGGCGAGAGTAATCAGCTTGGTAATTACTCTCGCTCAATTCTGCTAATCCTTTCTCAATAGTCAACCAATGACACCCAAAGACCCGACTTAAATACCTTTTGCTGTCTTTGCCCAACCGCTGATGCTCCATCGCTAAAAAATGTCGTCGCTGTTTTTCTGGCAAACTCCGATAAAAACTTACTTGCTTCTCTAAAAAATCAGCTTCATAATACTCTTTTTTTACTCTCATTCTCTTTTGATGCAATATTTCTTTATTGCATCACTTTATTTCGGACTTGTTACTAAGGTCAATACCTTCGCCAAATTAAGCCGAAGAAACGGCCGCTTTCGTCTGATGAATACTGCCTAGTCTGCCAATGTCCTACAGTTGTGTCTGTATTTAATATTGGTTCCGGTTTTCCAGTACCTTTTTTATTATCCAGCGCGTATTTACAGCCTCGAAAGTGTGTTTTCAAATCCTTCACTCCTCATTTTTCTTCGCTGTCTTCCAACAATTTGGCACTCACATTGACCATCAGAAACGATAAATTGGCGGCATTTTCTACTCCCGTCGCCGTTGTGTTCATAAAATCTTCCAACCCAAAATGTTGTTTGGCGTCCCGGAAGTTGAATTCAATCTGAAATCTCAAGGAGTAATATTCCATCAACTTTTCCCATCCCAACTCCTCATCGCTGCTAAACAAAATGACGTGTCCCACTTTTTGTTTTTTCAAGTTCGTCTTGACTATCATCACGACATTGAGTGGCATCCCGAAACTTCTGTGCAAAAATACCCCTTGATAATATTGCGTAAGTTGCCTTCATCTTCTGTTTTGCTTCAAATATTTCGCTCGGCAACTGCTCATAATTGCAGCCGCGCGCCATACTTTCGGTGCGGTCCTTTGGCCCTTTATTTGCCTTCGTATTTCTCAGATAATGCCGCATCTCTGCGCAACTTGGAAATCAAATGCAAGTCATTTTGCTGCGCCATCAAGACCGCTTGATTGTGTCCAAAATGGCCGTCCAAGGCCAGGTATTTGACTCTCACAAAGACACGTAACACTTGAATAACGTGACAGTAACGCGTTGATTCGCAACAATTCGGCCGACAGATTCAACTCGTTTTTATTCTTGTTCCGACTCCTTTGGGTCGTCCCTTCGGTTTGTTCCGGCCTTTTTTTTTACTTTTTCTCGCCTTTTTTCGCGGTTTTGAGGTGGCTTTTTCGGCCTTACTGCGCACCGTTTGCTTGACACATAACGGATACGCTTTGCGCTGCGTCACATCCACCAACGAAAAAACGAAAAACTCCAACCCCTTGACCACTCAACCTAAAACACCGGAAAAAAACGCCCGATCCCGTGCGTCTTTGCGCCGGATTTGGTCACTGTCGTCGCATCTCCCGCCAAAATATATTCGTGAGAAGCCTCAAATAAAGATGAGTCTGGACAAACTTGACCAGCATTTCCGTCCACGGCAAATCGGTGGCAAAAAAGCGTTGGAGGGTGCGATAACTGCCCCCATCTTCAGTCCAACGGGAAATCCCTTTCATCGTCACCCGCCCGGTCATCGAGAAAATAGCCTGAACAATAATTGATAATTGCCCCAGCCAAGTAGTGGTCAGAAGTGGTGAACAGCACGCCAATAATGTTAATATTTCCATTGAAATGAACGGGGTTTTTAGTGTTTAATTTGGTCAAAAATAAATCTACTAAAAGACTCGTTTCATTTCATCTCTTCATTTCAAATTTTCAAATATCTTTTGGCGAAGGTATTGTAAGGTAAGAGGAAATTAAAAATCGAATCAGGTTTGCCACAATCGAAAACCCATAAAAGAACGCAGAGTTCTTGGATGGTGATTTGTCGCCGCGTTGTTATATTTCAAAAGGAGAAAACTAAATTGAAAAAACTAAATTCAATCATTATCGCAACCGTCATCGCAACATTTGTAATTTCAGTGTTTGCGTTTCAACCAACAACCGAAGCGAGTAACAACGCAACGCCTTCGGCAACACCAAAAAGAAAACGATTGCCCGTAGCGATTCAATCACCGGTTACAATTCAGTCGCCAAAGCCGATTCAATCGCCGAAGCCAAGCTTCGTCCAGAACAAAAAGAACCAATAAATCGAAAGGAATAATGCAGGATTATTATCCGCACAGCAACATCCGTTCTAAAATAAAAAGAAAGGGTTATACGGCAATGCCCGAATTAGATGCAAATTCCAATGAACGGAGAAAAAGTCCCCGAAAGAGAAAAAACTAAACAGTTATGAAAATCATAATCTTTATCATTTGCACCCTTATTTTTGTGAGCCTATCTGTATTTTCGCAAACCCGCCAAGATATTGTTGATGATGGCTTTACTTGGTTTGAAGCAATCAACGGCGAAGCTCTCGGCGGAAACAATATTCCATACAGCACGGGTTGGTATTTGCAGACAAATATGAAAGTTTTAGGAGAATATCCGAATCGAAGCGCATTCAAAATTGTCGTTTCAAAGTCCGGCAAGGTAATCGGCACAACCCGCTGTGAAGCAGGCAGATACAGCAACAAAAACGGCGCACAAGACGAAAGTTTTATGGCAACGGGCGAGTGTTGGAAAAAAGATACCGCGACTAAAGAAATCGGCGAATTTGAGGTGAAAGTTTTTACGGTTAATGGCGATACGGATGCGGAAAAACTTGTCCGAACATATAAAATTGATGTTCGTTCCGTCAATCGCGTCCGTTCGGGACAAGAAGCCGGACTAGCTCCACCTAAGTATTACATCAATCGCCACAATGAAGCCGCTGTCAGTTGGATTTTCCTGCGTCCGCGTGAATATTTTTCGTATCGGTCGTGGAAAGATGGCTCGGCTCGGCTTGGCGCAAACAACGTCGAATTCTATTTTAATCTCTCGCCTACCGAAGCCGGAAAATCTCCCGCACACGGATATATGCGTTGCTCGGTCAACGGAAAACGACTTTCGATGCCCGGACCTGATGGCTACGCCGACCAAGCCTTGAGTCAGCGTCTAGATTTTTACACCGTCATCCATCAAGATAGAATCGCCCCCAAATACCAGCGCGGCACGGAATATCAAGATGAAATCACCTTTCAAACGGTTCGACTTCTCGCTCCGCTAACTTGGGGCGAAAAAGAAAATCGTTGGAATCGCTTGGCGTTGGAAGATTACCCCGGAAATTGGGAATGCAGTTTGATGAACAACGGAGAAGTTTGGCGGACTTGGCGTTTTGTCATCGAAAATGGCAGACCAAAAGCTCATCCTGAACAACACGAAAATATCAATCTAAATTACAACTCGTTTTTAGTTGATATGGAAATTCCCGCAGGTGGAAGTGCTTTGGACAAAAGACTTAACGGTGCTTCAACTTCGTTCTTTTATGGACAACCTTGGACATCGCCCGAAGGGAAAGCTATGGCAAATCGAGTTCCGAAAAAAGGAAATCCATTTCCGATTTCTTCAAATCAAGTGAAATAGTGATGAAAGTTTTGAGACTAATAATTATTGGAATTCTTTTATTCGCTTGCAGTTTCGACAAACCTGTGGCGGTCGAAATCAAAGACGTTTGTTCTCAATCCGAATGGACAAACGTCACGATTCAAGGCTATTTGTCTTTGCCTGAAATGTTAGAAGTAACCAAATTTACTCAAAAAAAAAGATGAAACGGGCGATTCTGTTCCCGTGATTTTATCGGGAACAAATTCACCTGAGCCAAATAAAATTAGAAACTTGCCTAACAAATACGATTTGAATGATTTGATTACCTACACGCACGATGAGAAAAATGTGGTTGCCGGACGTTTGGTGAAATTGACGGGAATTGTTATGCCAAATGAGAAAAGCGGCTGTCAGGTGAATGTCTTGAAAATTGAGAATCCTTAAGTTGAGAAGTTTATAGACGTATGTTACAAGTCTTTTTTGCACAATTATTTAAGAAAAAATATTTGTTGCAATTTTATTGAAATTCTTTCGACTTTTTGATTGTAGATTACGTCTGAATAGTTGGAAAAAGGCATTAGTGCCGAATGAATAAGGAGAAAAAATATGGCAAGTTTGACATTAGCAGAAACAAAAGGAGTTTGTTGCATTGCGTATGATGGGATAAAGGGCGAAAGGTATAGATTTCCCAACGGAACAACTTGGAAAATAGCAGAGCATTGGGCTGATACCTCAACCGGCTTTAAGGGCATCATAGTTATGCCCGAAAACCGAAGCGATGTGTATGTGATGTCGTTTGCAGGGACTGATTCTCCGCTTGATGTCGCGGTTGATTTGGCTCAACTCGCCGGGGGACTACCGCAACAATATACCCAAGCATTAAGTTGGGCGCGAATGGGTTTCGCAACTGCAGGGGCAACTTTCGTTCTCGCCGGACATTCTTTAGGCGGAGGATTAGCAGCGTATTGTTCGGTATCACTAAGAAGCCCGGCGTTTACGGTAAATCCTGCTCCCTTAGTTGGCGCAGCCAGTCTTGCGGCTCTTGGAAGTAATCCACAAATAACTAATTATGCTGCTAATTGGGAATTTGTCAGTAGTTCACCAGGAGTAAATCCGGGACGGGTTATTATTGTTCCTTCAACCGGCGGAAATACAGGTATTGTTACCGACCACATGTTGGGAAATGTTGTTCCTTCTATACCTTTTCCGATAAAAATAGGATTTATGCAAAGTATGATGGGGCGATGATTATAGTTTTGGGATTACCAAACGTAAATAATGCCGACAATATGCAAATTGCACAATGTCAGCATTATTTTCTATTTTCTAAAATTCTTAAGCCGCTTTTGAAGCTAATTCAGCCGCGCCTTCCATATAAACGCTGATGAATTTGCCTTTTTGACCTTTGTTTTCAAATTTGACAAAGCCATCAATTAGCGAAAACAAAGTATCATCTTTCCCGCGTCCAACATTTTTGCCAGGTTTCCATTTTGTTCCGCGTTGACGAGCCAAAATATTGCCGCCGAGAACTTTTTCGCCGCCGAATTTCTTTAAACCTAATCTCTGCGCGGTTGAATCGCGTCCGTTTCTGGATGAACCTACCCCTTTTTTATGTGCCATAATTCGATTTCAGATTTCAGATTTCAGATCTCAGATTTCAGATTGGATTTCAATTTGGAATTTGAAATATGGAATTTGGAATCCTTTAACTCCTAAATTTTTTCAATCTTAATTTCGGTAAAACCTTGACGGTGACCTTGTTTGCGTTTGTATTGTTTGCGGCGTTTCTTTTTGAAAACAATGATTTTATCAGCGCGTCCGTGTCCCAAAACGGTTGCTTTAACGGTTGCTCCACCAAGCGAAACTTCGCCTTTATTAGCAACCAAAAGGGCTTCAATATCAACCTTTTCGCCTTCTTTTTTGTCGGCGATTGAAGGAACTCGTAAAGTTTGTCCGGCTTCGACGCTGAATTGTTTTCCGCCTGTTTTAATTATTGCGTAACTCATTTTTAATAGTTCTCCTTCGTAGATAGCGAAAAGTTGTTCGCTAGTCGAAAAACTCAAATTATATGTGAAAACTACCACAAAGGTCAATTCAAGTGAGGCAATGGGCGCAAGTTTTAATGAAAATCCCGCAAATTACTGTCTTATCCGCTGAAAAACGCTAATTTTATTTGAACATCTTGCTTGAATTTGAAGCCTTTTGCAAAAAACTATAAGCTAAAAGCCGATGAGCAAACTGGAAACTTTTTTTGCCGAATGCCGAAACAGCGTTGATTTAACGCTGGATAAACTTGTCCCGACCTCTGAAATCGAGCCGAAAAAACTTCACCAAGCGATTCGTTGGAGTCTTTTGGCGGGTGGCAAACGCTTTCGTCCGGCACTCGTTTTGGCAGTAGGAAAGATTTTTGGCGCATCGGAAGAAAAACTTTTGCGAACTGCGGCGGCAGTCGAAATGGTTCATACCTATTCGCTGATTCACGATGATTTACCGGCAATGGATGATGATGATTTGCGGCGCGGACGCGAAACTTGTCATATCAAATTTGATGAGGCGACCGCGATTTTAGCAGGCGATGTTTTGCAAGCCCTGGCTTTTCAGACGATTGCCGAAGATGAAACCCTAAATTATGAGGTTCGGGTAAAACTCATTGCCGAGATTGCGCGAGCCGAAGGAACGCCTTTGGGAATGGTTGCCGGACAGTATTTTGACCTCGAAGCTGAAGGGCAAAGTATTTCAATCGAACAACTTGAGCGAATTCATCAATCTAAAACAGGGGCAATGATTACCATTTCGGCACAGGCGGGCGCGATGATTGCCGAATCATCCGAAAACGAATTTGAAACGATTACGGAATATGCCTCAAAACTCGGTTTGCTTTTTCAAATTACCGATGATTTGCTTGATGTGACGCAACCAACTGAAGTTTTAGGCAAAACTGCGGGCAAAGATTTAGCTGCGGAAAAAGCCACTTATCCGAGTCTTTACGGACTGGAAAAAGCACAAGAATTAGCGGAAAAAGTTCACCTTGAAGCCTGTCAATCATTAGACAAAATTGATAAAAATACTGAAATCTTGCGCGAACTGGTAGATTTTATTTTGCACCGGGAAGCCTGAAATTTGTTCATATTCCAAATTCGATTGACTCTTGGTACAAAAATTTTGAACTTGATGATTTGAAAGCTATACCAAAAGAATCCTAATTTTGCATTGATTTAGCAATCAAGAATAAAGTAAGCTATTAGCTGAGCGTCAGACTTTAACTGTCTTTGCTTGCCTCAAATTTCTCTAAAAACCGAAAGAAAATCAAATCTTTAACTAATGCAACCTACTCATCTTCAAAGAAGTATAAAATTTATATCGCTCATTTTCATTCCTATCAAATTCGATTATGTCGAAGAAGGTAACTTTATGGGATGGACGGCTATTTTGTGCAACTTTTGTAAAGCCGCCCAGCCTGCTTTTTGTTACCACATAACTCATCAAAATACGTTATATGGGGTGAAAGTAACCAATGCTCAGGCATATTCAAAACGATTGGTTTGCTCTTTTTGTAACGAGGAGCAGGATTTATTTCCAAATACGCCGATACAAATCAACAATTTATGGAAGCCTGAGCAAGGTTTTCAGCAACTAATTGATACTACAAACTCTAGCTTGGGCTTTATTGGAGAAAGAAAATCGCGTTCAACTAATGAGGTACAGGCTATTTTAAGAAGGATCGAGGATTGGACGCGGCAGTCGTTTCATAATGAAGGCAATATGGGATGTTTATTCGGGTTTATTGCACTTTTTGCTTTAATTATCGGAAGCATCATCGGCTATAATATTCCTCCAACCGAAAATATTAAAAATTTTATGGTGATTTTTGGAGTTCCTTTTACTATAGTAGTTTGTTTAATAGCATATTTTATAATCAAATATTTTGCCGTCAGACGGACGTTATTGAAACGACTTGCTAGTGCGGGCAATGAAAAAGGAATCAGTAAAAACGATTTTGTCAAAGCATTGGCAGGATTACCGACTAAGAAGAAAGAATTGATTTGGGCAGTAAATAAACTTTAATTACCTGAAATATGGATAGATTAGCAGTAAAAAAATTATTATCTACAAATAATTTGGGGTGGGTTCTATTTGTGTTTTTGGGATTAGCATTTCTTTACGCCACCGTTTTAGCCAAACTCGGACGTGATTGGTGGACGGACGAAAATTATTCGCACGGGCTACTCGTGCCTTTTGTAATCGGCTTCATTATTTGGACTGAATGGGGAAACTTACGAAATGCTTCAAAGAATAACTCATTTTGGTTTGGCGGTGGCACAATTTTGCTTTCTTTGGCGATGCTTCTCGCCGGAACTTTGGGGGCAGAATTATTTGTCCAACGAATTTCATTGGTCGTAATGCTTGCCGGAATCGTTATCTATTTTTGGGGCGGGAAACTGTTAAGACTTTTGACCGTTCCGTTTCTGTTACTCATTTTTGCCATTCCAATTCCACAAATTATTTTCAACAAAATCGCGTTTCCCTTGCAAATTTGGGCATCGCAACTCGCTGTTTGGGGAATTCGACTTTTTGAAGTTACGCCGGTCAGAAAAGGAAACGTCATCGAAATTTTACCGCGTGGTGCGATGCAAATTGTGGCGTTAGAAGTAGTTGAAGCGTGTAGCGGGATTCGCAGTTTGATGACACTCGTTACGCTCGGATTGGTTTTGTGGTATTTCACCCGCGAGAAAACAAAGTTTGATTGGATTCGGGCGGTGGTGCTGATGCTCTCGGCAATTCCGATTGCAATCCTGACCAATGCGGGGCGGGTAACCGCCACCGGAGTTTTAACTTATTACTACGGCAAACAATCAGCGGATGGTTTCGCCCACGAATTTTCAGGCTGGCTGGTTTATTTAGTCGCCTTGATTTTGTTGATTTTGGTCAATTTTGTTTTGAAGAAATTTCACCGCAGAGACACAGAGACGCAGAGCGAAAAGCCGATTACGAATTACGAATTACGAATTACGAATTATCAAGTAGTTGGTTTAGTTGCTGTTTTATTTTTGGGTGGTATTTTTATCAATTGGTTTGAACAACGTGGCGAAGCAGTCGTTTCGCGTGCGCCCTTGCGCGAGATTTCCACCAAATTGGGCGATTGGACACAGCAAGGAAGTGACACTCGTTTTAGCGAGCAAACCGAATCCGTCCTTCGCACGAGCGATTATGTGATGCGCGAATACCTTAACTCTTCGGGTAGATTTGCTAATCTTTATGTCGGCTATTATGCTTCGCAGCGCACCGGCGCGACCTATCACAGTCCGCAAAATTGCTTGCCGGGGGCGGGTTGGGAAATGAAACAACCCGAATTAGTTGAAATTACCACGCCAAGCGGAAAGACTTTTATTGCCAATCGTTACATCATCGAAAACGGACAATCCAAAGCTGTGATGATTTATTGGTATCAAGGTCGCGGACGCGCCGTGGCGAGTGAATACAGCGATAAAGTTTATACCGTTTTAGATAGCGTTTTTCGGCGACGCTCGGATGGCGCGATGGTGCGCGTGATGACCTCTGTGGTAAACTCTGAAACCGAAGCCTTGCAATCCGCCATTGATTTATCTGCTCAGGCGGCAGACACTCTTCCGCGTTTTGTCCCCGAATAAAATTAGGCTATAATTAGCGTTGAATTTTACAATTTGGACGCTAACTTTATGAATCCGAAAGATTTTTCTGAAACTTCGGATGGATTAAAGGTTTTTTTGATTGTCCAACACTTGTTGGCAACTTATTATGGGTTGTTGATTTCTAATGCAAGATATTAAAAATTAGAAAAACAGCCCCTGATTGAAAACAATTAAATTTTCCAATAAAGGTTTTTGAAAATGGTTTGCCCCCATTTTTAAAAATTGAACAAGCAAAGTAATCAAACGCGGTCAATGCCCGATTGCCTGAGATGAAACGCCACCATTGGAATGAGTGTATTAAAAAGATGTTTTTGAGAGAGTGCCAAAATTTTAAATCCTATTTTCTACTTGTCTTAACTTTCGGGTTAATTCTTGCCTTTTCCGCTTGCGGTAATTCAGCCAAACATTTGACGCGTGGCGAAGAACTTCTGAAACAACGTAAGTTTCAAGAAGCCGCGATGGAATTTCGCGCCGCTGCCGATATTGATAAAAATTCGGCTGAAGCGCATTGGGGACTTGCCCGCGCCCGTGAAGGACAAGGTGATGTTTATGAAACCATCAACGAACTTCGCAAGACCATCGAACTAAAATCCGACCATCTTGATGCCAAAAGCAAACTTGGTAACTATTTTCTCTTAATTGATCCACCCCAAATCAGCGAAACCGAAAAAACTCTGGAAGAAATTTTCGCCGTCAATCCGAATTTTATCGAAGGACATATCTTGAAAGCGAGCCTGCTTTCGGCGCAAGAAAAACCTGAAAAAGAAATTTTAGACGTTCTCAATCACGCCATTTCGCTGGATCAAAACCGCGTTGAATCATATCTCAGTCTGGCTCGTTTTTATATGAAGTCAAACAAAGCGGGCGATGCGGAAAATACTATCAAAAAAGCCATTTCGGTCAATGAAAAATCAGCTCTCGGTTATCTCGAATATGCGCGATTCTTTGGTTTTTCCAACCGTCCGAATGAAGCCGAAGCGCAGTTTAAAAAAGCGATTGAGGTTGAACCGACCAATATCGAAGCCCACGAATCAATTGCAGGATTTTATTTAGGACAAAAACAATTTGAAAAAGCCGAACAAGCCTTTAAAAATTTAGCCCAAGCGCAAGGAAACAGTCCCGAAGGACGGATGCAGTTAGGCGAATTCTACGCAACGGTTGGACGCGAAGATGATGCGATTACGACTTTTCAAGCGATTTTGAAAGATGCTCCCGAATTTGTTCGCGCCCGCTATCGTCTGGCTGAAATTCATCTCGAACGCAAAGAAACTGCGAAAGTTACCGAACAAATTGAAAAACTGCTGGTTATCAATGACACAGATGCCGAAGCCTTGATGCTCCGCGCTCGTCTCAAAATGCAAGAGAATAAGACGGAAGAAGCGGTCAAGGATTTGGAAGAAGTTTTGAAAAAGCAGCCTTCCTTAAAAACTGCGCTTTTTTATATGGCTCAGGCTCGGCTCGCGCTCGGACAGGTCGAACAAGCCCGCGCTTTTATCGGCGACCTCGAAAAATATCATCCGAAATATCTGTATAGTAAATTATTGAAAGTGCAGGCAAGTTTTGTCGCCAGCGAACCGCAGATTGCGCTCCAACAGGTCAATGAATTGCTGGCTACGATTCAAAAAACTTCGCCAAATGTTGATAATCCGGCGCAGGAATTGGTGCAACTTCGGGTTCGTGCGATTTCAGCCCGCGGTCAAGCCTATCTCGCGCTCGGTAAAATCAACGAAGCCCGCGCCGATTTGCAGGAAATTGTCAAACTTTCGCCGAATTCTTCGAGTGCTTACGCAAATTTAGCCAGAGTCGAATTGGTAGCGAAAAATTCCGCCGAAGCTCTCAAACTTTACGAAAAAGCCTTTGCGATTGATAAAAAGAATTTCGATGCTTTGAGTGGAGTCATTGCAGTTTTCAAACAACAAAAACAGTTTGTTCAGGCGCAAGAAAGACTCGACCAAGTTTTAGCCGAAAATACTGAGCAAAAAGACCTGGCGGCATCTTTGCATTATTTGAAAGCCGATATTTTTACGGCTCAGAAAAACGTTGCCGAAGCCGAACCCGAACTCCAAAAATCTATCGAATCAGACGGCGAATATCTTCCGGCTTATTCGGCTTACGCGGCAATTTTAATCGGTCAAAACCAAACTGACCGCGCCATCGAACAATATAAAAAGGTGGTCGAGAAGAAACCCTCGTCTGCCATTTATAGTTTGATTGGAATGCTCGAAGATGCGCGACAAAACGTTGACGAAGCGGAGAAAAATTATCGCAAGGCTTTGGAAATTACGCCCGAATCTCCGATTGCCGCCAACAATTTAGCGTGGATGATTGCGGCACTTGATCGAGGCAATTTGGACGAGGCTTTGCAACTCGCTCAATCTTGCGTCAATAAAAATTCAACCGTCGCAGGTTTTTACGATACGCTCGGTTTGGTTTATTACAAAAAAGGTTTGCATTCTCCGGCGGTTGAGCAATTTAAGAAAGCAATTTCGTTGGATGAAGCCGAAGCCACGCGCACCGGAGCGGCAACAAATCCCGCCTATCGGTTGCGTTTGGCAATGGCAATGGCATCTTTGGGTGATAAACCAAATGCCAAGCGGGAAGTGGAAATCGCATTGAAAAACGAAAAGAATTTGAGCGAACAAGAGGCTCAAGAGGCGAAAAAATTATTGGGTAATCTGTAATTTGATTGAGGTTTAGCAATGTTTTTATTTCAAACATCAAATAGTAATTACCTTTTCGGGTATGTCTCCGAAACTGAGGCAATATTATTTTTCGGAGTTTGTTTGATTATTTTAACGATTGTGATTCGTTGGGTTTTGAAGAAGTATGAAGCAACACAAAATTCCGAAAATAAAGTTAAAGAGAGTGTAAAGAGGTAGAGATAAAGAATGGCAGTAGAATTTAGACAAAGAACGGCAGGCGAATTTTTGCAGATGTTCAAACGCAGAAAGTGGCATATTTTGTTGCCCACGATTGCGCTTGGACTAGCGGTTGGATATGTGGTCTGGAAACTTCCTGATATGTATGAATCGAAAACGTCTTTGACGCTCAAACCGCCCACGATTTCCAGCATCATCGTCAAAGATATGACCGAAGACGATTTATCCCAACGTCTGCAATCAATGAACCAAGAGATTTTGAGCCGTTCAACTCTCGAACCGATGGTTGGCAAATATAAACTTTATGAGCGGGAAAGGGCAATGGGAATGCCGATGGAACTCATTATTGAAAGAATGCACAAAAGCATTGTCGTTGAGCCGGAAAAAGGTGATGATGGAAAAGTAACGGGCTTTCGTCTTGCTTATCGTGACCGCACCCCCGAAGCCGCCCGCAACGTAGTCGCCGAACTTGCCGGAAAATATGTTAATCAGCAAGTAGCTCAATCAATTGATATTGCGGATAAAACCCGTCAATTTTTAGATGACGAACTCAATCTTGCTAAAACTTCACTTGATGCAATCGAGAAACAGCGTTTGGATATTATGATGCAAAATGTTGAGACTCTGCCCGAATCAGCGCAAGGTTTGATTGCCCAATTACAAGGTCTGCGCCAACGTGAAGAAGGGATTTCAAAGTCTAAAGAAACGTTGATTGTCGAAAAAGGTCGTTTGAATGACAGCATCCGAATGCTTAATAGTCAAATCAATATTACACAGCAATTCGGCGAAAAAGATGCTGAAGATGAAGGTCGCAAAGCTAGAATTGAAGATACTCCGGCGTATGGGCAAATGATTAAAGATCGGGCAACTTGGACGGCTAAAAGAGAAAATCTTTTAAAACAATATCGTCCTGCACATCCAGATGTGAAAGAGGCTCAAACACAAATAGACAAAATCAATGACGAAATAAATGAGTTAAAGAAAAATTCTTCACACAGAGCTAAAGATGCCGCCAATCAGGGAAATCGCAAAACAGATTTGCAGAAGAAAAATATCGAACTCGAAAAACAAAGCGCCGAAAGCCAAATCGGAATCGATTGATTCAGCAAATGGGGATGAAAGATCATGAATTGCGCGATAATGCAATTCAGATCGTTGCACTTGAGGCAAAAATCAACACCATTCCAAATGTCAAAGTTGCGCTGGAAGCGATGAATAATCAATATCAATCGGCGAAAACAAATTTTGATGAACTGAACAAAAAGCGGAATGACGCTCAATTGCAAGTGACGCGGGAAACCAACGCGCAAGGCGAAACGATTCGGGTAGTTGATCCGGCAAATTTGCCGCAATCACCCGTTAATGCCACCAAAAAACCTTTGTTTATTGCGATGGGCGCAGGCATCGGATTGGCGTTAGGGTTATTTTTAGCCGGACTTTTTGAAATTCCGCGACTTTTCAAAATTCAAAGGATTGAAGATGCCAAACATTACACCGGACTTCCGGTTTTGGCATCCATTCCGCCGCTTCTCACTCGCCAAGAACTTTCGTGGCAGAAGCGTTCGCATTGGTTAAAAGTTTTAGCCGGAATTGTTGCGGCAGTCGGCAGCGTTCCGTTGTTAATAATTTTGTTAGAAAAAACCCGTGTCTTTGAACGGATGGTTTCCTAAAATTAAAAATGAAAGTTTAAAGTTGTAGCTTGAGTCGCGAGAATTCACGCCTTAATGTGTAACTCTGAACTCCGAATCATAAAGAGAAAAATTATGTATAGAGAATTTTTCGGATTAGAAGATTCACCGTTTACCCTAACCCCCGATCCGCGTTTTATCGTGTTCACGCCGAGCTACAATGAAGTTTTGGCGAGTCTGTATTACGGTCTGGAAAACGCAAAAGGCTTGATTGTTCTGACGGGCGAAGTCGGGACGGGGAAAACTACGGCGTTGCGCTGGATTTTGCGCCGACTTGATTCGAGCGTTTTGGCGGCGTATGTTTTCAATCCGCGTCTTTCGATTGATGAATTTTATCATCACGTTACGCAGATGCTCGGCATCAAGGATTGGAACGAATAAAGCCGAACTTTTGACGGAGATGGGCAGAGTTTTGGAAGAACGTCACCGGCGCGGACTTCGCACCGTGTTGATTATTGACGAAGCGCACGAGCTTTCCGATTACGTTTTGGAAGAAATTCGCTTGCTGATCAATTTTGAATCGGACAACGCCAAACATCTGCAAATTGTTTTGACCGGACAACCCGAATTGCGTGAAAAACTCAATCAAGCCGAATTTGCGCCAACTCAAACAGCGCGTCGCTCTTCGTTGCAAAATGCACTCTTTGCCTGATGTCGAAGAGGTTGAACGCTACATTACCGAACGTCTTCTGATTGCCGGAAGCGAACAACCGAATATTTTCACGCCGGGAGCGATTGATTTTATTTTTCAATGCTCGGAAGGAATTCCGCGCCAAATCAATAATATTTGCGACAACTCGATGTTGGCGGGTTATGCCGCGGGCGAGCCAATCATCGGACGACAAATTATCGAAGAGGTTGCGGATAATCTCGATTTATTGCCGCGTCAAGAAAATATTATCGCTAATGAACAAAAGAGCGAAAATGTCGGCTCGGCGAGAGTTTTGACGGCAGAAGCCCGCGAAGAACTCTGGAATAATCGAAACCGGGTTGAAAATAGAACGAATACAAATTCAAATTCAACCTCAAACGTCAAACAATTTCAAGTCGAATCCGCCTGTTTCTAACCAAAATGGCAACAATAATTTGAAACAAAATCCATTTGACGATTTGGATGATGAAGTCAATCTCGAAATCGAAGAGGTTGGAGGGTTTTATTAAATTCCAGATTTCAAATTTCAAATTCCAAATTGAGATGGATTCCACATTTCAAATTTCAAATTCCAAATTGGAAGACGACAAAAATCTGGAATCTGAAATCTGAAATCTGGAATTGATTACGGAGTAATCGAATGAGCATTCTTAAAGCATTACAAAAGAAACAATCTGAAGAGCAACCTCAAGAAAGTGAAGAGTTGTGTCGAAAGTCGTGCCGTTTGAAAGAAGCGGCAGACGCAACCTGACACCGCCCGAAGCCTTTTTAGATGAGGAGTTCAAAATTGGGACTCCAACCAGTTCAGCGTTCAATGAGCAGTCTGTATTCTAATTTCGGGATGGCACTCCCTGATAAGAAAACGGAAATATCTGCTGGGGCAACTTTGAACGCTGTCGTTTCGACGCGCATTGCCGAAAAACAACTTCCTGAATTTACTTCGTGGAAGGTGCAGGCAGAGCGCGTCGAACCACGCCTCGTTGCTATTACACAGCCCAATTCAACTTATTGCGAAGAATATCGAAGTTTGCGAACTCACGTTTTGACCAAAAGCCAAAAGCAAAAATTGCAAGCGATTGTGGTTGCCAGTGTCGGATCCGGCCGAAGGGAAAAGCGTCACCGCGCTAAATCTTTCGTGGCTTTTGGCGCAGACTGATGGCGTTAAATGTTTGATTATTGACAGCGATTTGCGGATGCCGAGTCTGACCGATTATTTAGGAATCGAAACCGAAAAAGGTCTTTCGGAAATTTTGACCGGCGAAGCGAGTCTGGCAGATTCCGTCATCAAACTCGAACCTGCCGGATTACATCTGTTACCGGGCGGGGAAGCCAGAACCGATGTGGCGGAATTGATTTCGGGACCCAAATTTAAGGAAATTCTACGCGAAGCCCGCGAGATGTTTGACTATGTAATTATTGATGCGCCGCCGCTCGGAATTTTTACCGATGCGACCGTTTTGATTAATCAAGCTGATGGCGCGCTGTTGGTAGTTCGCGCTAATCGAACCCGTTACAGCAATGTTGATCGAATTTTAGAATCTCTTCCGCGTGAAAGATTGATGGGCGTGATTCTCAATCAAAGCGAAGATGTTTTGGATGAATCGCATTACAATTACGGATATTACAAAAAGAGATTAGATTAAGAGTAGTGAGTCATTAAGTCTTAAGTTATGAGTCAAGATATTTGCTTAGCTTGACTTAAGACTCACGACTCCAGACTCCAGACTAATAAAGGGACAGATGGATGGAACCAGGTTTAGCACTCGCACGATAGGCTTACTTCTCGCCGATGCTGCCATCATTTATGGCGGGATTGTCTTGGCGTTGTATTTGCGGGTTGGTTTTACAGGGGCGGATTTTGAATTAAATGAGCGTAACGGTTGGATGAAAATCACACTGGCTACGCTCGTCTGTCTGTTGATTCTTTATTTATACGACCTTTACGATTTTACCGTGATGGGAAATCGGCGGGAATTGATGCTTAGATTGGTGCAGGCTTTGGGGATTGCCTGGGCTTTATTGGCATTGCTTTTTTATTTCGTCCCGCCACTGCTGATTGGACGCGGAGTTTCCATCATTTCAGTTCCGCTGGTTTTAGTTTTATTGCTCGGTTGGCGAATCATCATCCATTATTTGATGGGACATCCCGAAATCGGCGAAAAGATTTTGATTGTTGGGGCAGGACAAGCCGGCATTGATACGGCGCAAGCGATTTGGGATAGACGGGATGCAGGCTATCGAATCGTTGGATTTGTCACCGAAGACGAAAAAACTGTCAGAAAGAAATTGCCCGAAGTGAAAATTCTTGGAGTCAACCGAAGAACTTGAAGAAATCGTCAAAGGCGGCGGAATTGATCGAATCGTGATTGCAGTCAGAGAGCGGCGTGGAGCATTTCCAACTGAAACTTTGTTACGAATGAGTCTGGCTGGCGATGTCAGCATCGAAGAATGCACCTCGTTTTTTGAAAGAGTAACCGGACAAGTCCATTTGGATATGCTTCGACCTTCGTGGTTGATTTTTGCCGGACGCAGACGCGATACTCGTTTGAAAACGGCTTTTCGTGAAACGCTTCATCGTCTTTTGGGACTAATCGGATTTATTTTGTCGCTTCCGATTTCAATCGTAACCGCGATTTTGATTAAAATTGATTCAAAAGGTCCGGTTCTTTATCGGCAAGAACGAGTCGGCAAAAACGGCAGAATTATCAAAGTTATCAAGTTTCGTTCGATGAAAACGGATGCTGAAAAAGATGGCGTGCCGATTTGGGCAACCAAAGAAGATGACCGCACCACGCGGGTTGGGCGAGTGATTCGCAAAATTCGGATAGATGAAATTCCGCAATTTTGGAATATCATCAAAGGCGAAATGATGTTTGTCGGACCACGCCCCGAACGTCCGCATTTTGTTTCCCAACTTGCCGAAGAGATTCATTTTTATGAACATCGGCATCTGGTCGCCCCGGGTTTAACAGGTTGGGCGCAAATCAAATATCCCTACGGCGCATCGGTAGAAGACGCACGGCAAAAATTGCAGTATGATTTGTATTACATCAAAAATCAGAGTTTGCCGCTGGATATAGTGATTGTTTTTGAAACGATAAAAACAGTTTTGTTTGGCAAAGGCGGAAGGTAAGGAAGGGATGAAGGATGAAGGATGAGGGATGAAGGATGAAAAATTTGGAATCTGGAATTTGAAATTTGAAATTTGGAATCTGGAATCTGGAATCTGAAATCTGGAATTTGAAATTTTGGATAAAACGGGTTAATAAGTGTTTTTAGATAGTGAGGCTGAGAAAGAGTTATGAAGTTAGTCAAAGTAATGCAAAATTTGAGTTTAGTGGTTTTAGTTGGGTTGTCTTTTTCGCTGGCAATATTGGCGCAAGAAACTACGCCTTCGCCCACTCCACCACAGCGTGAGCGGGTAACAAAGGATGAAATTCCGGTAATCGCTAAAACCGAAGCCAAGACCTCCGAAACGCCGCCCGAAGTAAAATCAACCCCCGTTGATTCAACTCAAACTAATCAAGACCCGGAAGAAGACGAGATAAAAAAAGCGATTGTGCCATATTACGATAATTATTTGACTTCATATCCTTTAGGACCTACGGATGTTATTTCGGTTGAGGTCTTCGGACAGCCAAATTATTCAAAATCAGGCATTACTATTCCGCCCACCGGAACAATTTCTTATCCTTTGATTCCGGGCGGAGTCTTTGTTCACGGAAAAACAACCGATCAGATAGCTAAAGAAATTGCCAAAAAACTTGATGAATACATCATTGATCCGCAAGTCACTGTGACTTTGGAAAGAGTTGGTTCGGCTCAATTCGCGGTTTTGGGCAAGGTCGGTGCGCCGGGCGTTCGGTTGATGACCAAGCGTTATAGTGTTTATGATGCAATTATTGAATCCGGCGGTTTAGCTCCGGGAGCGGATAAAAAACGGATTACCCTGATGCGCCGAACTCCACAAGGGAGCTATACTCCGACCACCATCAAACTGGATGAAATGATTGCCGGAAAAGTTCCGATGGAATTTCTGACCCCGGGCGACCAAATTATTATTCCTGAAAAGAAATGGAGTATGTCAAAAATTCTGAATGTGGTAGGTCAAGTTTCTGCCTTTAGAATACTTTTTGGCAGTCCGTTTTAGGAAATTTGCGATTTTAGATTTGACAACGGAACGCCAGCATCTTGCTGGCAAACGGCGCAGGGGCGGCGTAGCAAAGTTTAGTCAAACCTCAACTTTAGTTAAACTTGAAATGTTCGCGCTTTGCGCTCATTGCCAGCAAGATGCTGGCGTTCCTTAGTTCAATTTTTTCAACCGAAATGACTCAATTCAATAAAATTCTCTGTTTAACGATTTTTCTGCTATGCTTTGTCAGCGTCAAGGCAAACTGGAAAAAGGTCAATTCCAACACTTTCGCGTGGCTTCATTCGGTCTATTTTGTCAATCAAAACAAAGGTTGGATTGTCGGCAGTCAAGGAACTTTGCTTGAAACCAACGATGGCGGAGCGACTTGGAAAGCCAGAGAAAAATTTACCTCAGACACCATTCGTGACATTTATTTTTCAGACGATCAAACGGGTTGGATTCTCTGCGAACGAGATGTTTTTAGTGTCGGAACTTTTTCGCCTTCGTATCTTTTGCAAACTTCAAATGGCGGTGAAACTTGGGAAAAAGTCAATTTGGTTGACGGAGGAAATGAACGGCTCTCGCGGATATTTTTCTCCAAAGACGGGTTTGGTCGGGCGGTTGGCGAATCGGGGACATTCTACGCGATGCAGGGCGACAAAAATACTTGGAAAAAAACAAGTTTGCCCGTTCCCTTTCGGATGATTGACGGCAATTTTTTTAATCGGAACAACGGTTTAATAGTCGGCGGCGGTGGCACGGCACTTTTCACCGAAGACGGCGGAAACACTTGGAATTCGGCGAATTTTACCAATAAATCAAAAAGCAAACTCAATTCGGTTTTCTTTATCAATGAACAAGTCGGTTGGGCAGTCGGGGCGGAAGGGAAAATTTACACCACGGTCAACAGCGGAAAATTGTGGCGCGAGCAAAATTCAAACGTCAAAAAAGATTTATTTGATGTGTTTTTCCTGAGTACCGCGGAAGGCTGGGCAGTTGGTGACAGTGGCGTGATGCTCCACACCACGACCGCTGGAAATATTTGGAACTTGTTTCAATACAAAGCCAAACATAAACTTGAGCGAATTTTCTTTGTTGGACAAAAAGGTTGGGCAGTTGGATTTGGTGGAACGATTTTGAAATATGAAAAGACGAATCAAGAGAAGAATGTGCCAAAGCCAACTCCGGTTTTACAAAAGCGAAGCTATTCCGCTACACCTTAAATTTTCTTTTCCATCACTTGACATTAAGGGCAGATTTTTCGTAATGTAACAGTTCGCCATTTAAAAAAGATGGTGTAGATTTTTGAACAAAACTTGGGCAAATGTGCCGTTTGCAATTAGTTTTCGGGCATGTACGTCAATTGGTAGACAGCCTCCCTTACAAGGAGGAAGTTGGGGGTTCGAGTCCCTCCGTGCCCACTTTGAAAATTTGAGATTCCAGATTTCAGATTCCAGATTCCAGATTCAATTTGGAATTTGAAATTTGAAATCTGGACTTCCAATGCGGAGTCATAGTTCAGTTGGTTAGAACGCCAGCCTGTCACGTTGGAGGTCGCGGGTTCGAGCCCCGTTGACTCCGCCATTAATCTCTTTATTATCAGTGTTTTTCGAGCCGTCATTTTGACGGCTTTCTTCATTAATTTATGCGAATCAAAAGTAGAAATAGTTTTAGGCTCAAGAATCCGAAGTTTTATTGAAAAACTAAATCAATCGTGTGCGAGTTAGGCTTTTAAGCGTGAAATAGTTAAACAACTCTCAGCTTTCGCTGTCATTAAATAGCTAAATCACAACAATTGTTGGAAAATGGTTGACCAATCGCGCCTCAAGACTAATGGCATTAAGTTAAGCGAAAATCGTAAAACAGACTGTCAGTCTGTTTTCCACGAGGGCAAACTAAATGGTTGATAAATAAAGACACCTTGACCGTCGCCGAATGAACAGACTAACAGTCTGTTCTACTTTTGGTGCTTAACTTAATGCCATTAGCCTCAAGACGCAACTCATATGCGATTTTTTAACTCTTGATTCGCATTAATTTATATTTTGCGACTTTCATAATAATTTGTCCTCAAGATTTTACTCGTAATTTCATCATCTCCAATTGCCGATTAAAATAAACGGCGACCAGAAAAACGGATGCGAAAACGGAGCGTTTGGATCACAAGTGAATTTTTGAGGGCAATCATTTGTCAGACATACCGGATCAGAATTACGACAGCCTGAACCGTTTCCGCTTGATTTTAATTTGCCGTTGAATCATCAAAATTTGCGCTTTCTGCATTGCTTCGGCTTTGGTCAATTTAGGATTTTCTTTTTTCAAACGATAAAATTCGCTCATCAGCAACGAAGTGCTTTCGTCTGCTACTGACCAGAGGCTGGCGAGGACGGCTTTTGCGCTTCGCTGTTCGATAAATGTTGCTAGTGAATCCACCTCAATTCCGTTGTTTTGTTCAAGTTGTTTTCGTTCCTCCGGCTTAATCTGCAACCTGTTTTCGATGGTCGTGCCGAATCCGGTGTTACAAGCCGAAAGTGTGACCAATTCAATCCCACCGAAATTTAACGAAGCATTGTCGCTCACTTGATCTAGGGTTAAAGCCTGATTGTTACCCAAAAGTAAAAATGAACGCCCTAAATCACTGCCCAAACGAAAATGAGTGGCAAAGTGGATGACATTATATTTCGGTTTGTCGGTTATTCTTTGACTCATTCCGTCTTCCAAGGCAGAGAGTTTAAACTCTTCATCTATCAGCCGTTTGCCTTTTTGATTGGTAACTTCATCATTTTTGACAATTGCCAAGAGTTCATCTTTAACCTTTGGCAGTCCACCGAACGAAATTTCCTGTGTGCCGTTTGGTTCGGTGACTTTGCTCGGATTTGTGACCCCGCCGGCTAGCAGTTGCCAATTTGGATTTACCTCTTCGCGCAGACTGCCCCGCGTCATCGAAGTTATCACCACATTTTGATATTTTTCAGCCAAATAACTTTTTCCATCAGGTGAAAGAGCCGCCATCGGGATATAGCGCAAAGTTCCGTCCAATGACCACAGCAACGTTTTAATTTCAGGATTATTCAATTCTTTTTCAATTGGTTTAAGCAAAATATCGTAGAGTTCTTTTCCCAACGGGCGCGGGTCAACCGAAGGATTTTGCAAGGCTTCGCGGAAATCGAATATTTTTTTGTTTAAGTCAGCGATTGGAATATCCGTTTTCCCGTCAATCTGGCTGGTCGGCGTAGTCAAAATTATCCGATACCGCTCGGCGGTGGTGACGGTATAGAGTGCCACCGTCCCGTTTCCCCATTCGCGTAATTTTCCCTGCAAACTACGGTCTATTTCGATTTGCCTTTTTACCTCTTTGCCAAGTTCTTGAGCTAAATCTTTTTCCAAAAAAAGTCGAAAAGCCGCATTTGCCGCCTCAAGTTTTGCTTTCAGAGCATTGTATTTATTTAGCTGCGTAAAATCCGCCCCTTCTTTGTTTTTCAACTCTTCGAGTTTGATAAAATCACTGCCGATTTTGGTTAAATTACCCGCCAATTCTTCGTATTTGAGCAACGCGTTTTTTTCCTCATCGCGCAAACCCGCCCGCAAAGACAATTTTTTAATCTCTTCGGCATCCCGGCGGACAAAAGTGGAATACTCATCTTCTTTGAGCATTGCCAAAACCTCTTGGGCGGTGAGAAATGAGCCTTCGGCAATTAGCAAATTTGCCAATTTTCGATAGGTTTCAGCCCGCGATTGCAAAAAAGCATTTTGCGTTTCTTTATCCAATTTGGCGATTTCAGAGCGTAATTCTTGAGTTAAATTTATGGATTGTTTGCCGAAAAAAATCGCTAATCGAGGCTGATTCAGTTTTTCGTAGGCGAACATTAGATTGTTAAGTGCAACCGCTTCAGCAGCACGATTTCCTAAAGTTTGAAAAATTTTAAGGGCTTCTTGATAATAAGTTACGGCTTCGGCAAATTTACCTTGTCCGATACTTAATAAACCTGAGTTATTTAAAACAAAGGCACGATTATTGAGATTATTCGTTTCTGAGCTTAGTTTAAGAGATTGCTCCAGCAAAGATTTGGCTCCAACAAAATCTCCTAAAGCCCTTTTGGCGGTTGCCAGATTATTTAAAGTAACTGCTTCCCCTCTTTTATCTTTTAACTGGCGGGCTAAAGTCACCGCTTGATTATAATATTGGATTGCCAATTTGTATTTACCGGGCAAATTATTAGCAGTTCCCAAATTATTCAAAACAATAAATTGCCCTTGCTTATCGTTGAGGTTTTGTTTCAAAATTAAAGCCTTTTGAAAATATTCCATACATAATTCAAATCTGGCTAAAGCATTAAAAAGTTGTCCAATATTATTGAAAGTGCTAGCTTCACCTTTCATTCGCTCTAGGGAATCAGGCGAAAGAAGTTCGAGTAGTTCTAAGGCTTTTTGATAAGACGCAAGTGATTTATCATAACGGCTGAATTTGAAATTCAGTAATCCAAGATTATTATAGGCAGCCGCTTCCTGTTTGACGGTTGCTTGATGTTTTTCTTTTGACTCAAAATCTTGCTCTTTTGATAAAAACTCACGATTTCCCTGCGACAAGATAGTAATTAACTCATAAAATTCGATTGATTTTTCATACTCGCCTTTTGACTCATAAATCGCGCCTAAATTGGTCATCATAGCAGCCCCAGCAAGTTGTTTAGCGTCCCTTCCAACAGAGAGACCTTCGCTAAATGATATTTCAAAATTTTCTTTTTGAATGGCAATAATATAGCGATTTATCTCTTTATCCGTGCGGATGGCGTGACTAAATAAAGGCTCATTTTGTGGTAACACAACTGATTTGTTACCAAACTCCTCTAATAAATTAATTACTTTACCTTTAGCATCGGTGACAATAGCCTGTGCAAATAAGTTGTTTTTAGATAGATTTTCAAATTTTAATCTAATAATTTCATCTTTTTCATGAGAAAGACTAAATTGTTCGATTTTGATTGAAATTTGAATTTCTCCGCCGGAATTAAATTTTGCTTCCAAATTTTCAAATTCTTTGGTCGGAATAATTACTTCTTTCAAAATTTTTTCGTCCTCAGCCGATACAATTCGGTCCCCTTCCTTAATTACCTTCAACTTAATGACAGATACTTTAATACCTTCAGTTTGAGATTGTGGAGCAATAAAAGTTGGAATTGCCTGTGATTGATTGGCGATAAGTGACTGAGCTGTCGCCGGATAAAGACTGACGAGAATAAAAATTATGAGTAATAATAATTTTCGGATGTTGCCAAACAATAGTTTTCTAAACATTTTCTTCTCCTCCATTAAGGTTTTTAATTATTTCCAATTACCGTATAAAACAAACGGCGACCAGTAAAATGGATGTGAGAACGGCTTTTTATCATCCTTTTTGAAAATTGGTGCTTCCCCTTCATCCAAATAGACAATATCTGAACGAGTTTGATTTCCGTCACGTTTGCTGCCTCTTGGAATGATGACGATTTCCACTTTGTTTTCGGTCGAACCCTTTTCACCTTCCGGCAATGGCTTAATTTCTGCCGTTCCATTTAATAATCCAAGTTGGGCTTTTCTCAAGGCTTCCGTTTTAGTCATTCCGGCTTTGCTTTGTCTAGTGGTGTAGAAATCCCGCATCAGCCACGGGGTTGAAGCATCCGACACTTGCCACAGCGTAGCCATAACTGCACCTGCACCGAGTCGTTGGGCGAGTTCGGCAAATCCATCAATCTCTTTCCCATTGGCATCTGGTTGGGTGGCGGCGGTGTTGCAAGCCGAAAGTGTCAACAAATCTACGTCTTGAAAGAGATTCGTTTCCTTTTTCATCTCGTTGAGCGTGAATGACGTGCCATCGCCCATCAGCAGAAATGAACGGGCTTCATCACCCGGACGAAATGAAAAATGTGAAGCGATATGCACCACGGGGCTTTTCTGTTTGAGTGATTCGATGAAATTGGTTTTGGTAAATTGTTCATCAGGCAAGACTTCGCCCGTTAAAATGCCTGTTTTTGAATCGGCTTGTTTGAAGATTTCTTTGAGTTCTTCGGTCACACCGGGCAAGGCTGAAAAACTGATTTTGCTACCCAAGAGTTCAACTGTTTTTGCCTCAGAAGTGCCGAAACCTGTTCCCGTCCAATTCGGATTAACATTTCTGGTCATTCTTTCCGAATCGGCACGAGTGAAAATAACGTGATTAAATCTTTCGGCTAAAAACTGTTTACCATCGAAAAGTGCCGCTATCGGGATATACCGCAGATTGCCATCTAAACTCCACATAATCGTCGTCGTATCTTTCGGCAATTCGGCTTCAATCGGTTTGAACACGACATCATAAATTTGTTTGGACAAAACGGTCGTATCGTATTGATCGGATTGCAGTAAGCCCCACAGTTTCAAAGCCTTCTGATTTAGTTCAGTTGCTTTGATGGGATAAGAAACAGCTTTAATCCCATCAGGCGAAACAATCAAAGCCCGAAAATTATCTTCGCCAACCAGAGTATAAACGGCGACCGTTTTTTGTCCCGTTTGCTGATTCAATGAGCGCAAAGCAGTTTGCATCTCGCGGGTATCAGGTATATCACCAACTTTATCTTTTTCATCAGCAGGTTTTGAAAATTCGGTTTCGGCTTGTTTGAGGACGGCAAGAAAAGCATCTGTGGCAGTTTGAACATCACTTTCAAGTTTTTGTAATTGGGCAGTTTCATCGGTAGTTGGTTGACGAGTGCCGATTTTGCGTTTGAGTTCTTCAACTTTGCTTTCGACTGAGCCAACGTCGGAACTTGTTTTTTCATAAAGGTCAAAAAAGTCTTTTTCGCGTGGTGTCAGTATGAGGGGAACAGGTTGTTTGATTTGAGTTTGGTTAAAATCAAAAAATTGTTGGTCTTTGAATGAGTTCACGACTTGTTGGGCTTCAGCCAAGCGGTTGTTGGAAATGAGAAGTCCGGCTAGTTTGCGATAAGTGGCTTCGATGGTTTTCAGATAAGTTTGTTGGTTTTCTTGGTCTAATCCCTGAATCTTTTGTCGTAGTGCTTGATAATGATTAGCCGATTGTTTGCCGTAGAAAATCGCCAGACGTGAGTTCTTGAGCGCGTTCCAAACCAAGAACATGTTCCTAAGTGTTTTTGCTTCTCCTTCTTTGTTATTTTCTGCTTTAATCACAGATAATGCCTGATTTAAATAGTCCAAAGCCTTTTGACTCTCGCCAAATGAAGAATAAACTAAGCTGATGTTGTTAAGATTTGCGGTTACACTTTCTTTGTCGCTGGTTGCTTTTGAAAGGGACAATGCTTGATTGAAAAAATCCAAAGCTCTATCCTTTTCACCCAATGAGGAATAGACAAAACCGATGTTGTTAAGAGTTGACGTTTTGCTTTTTTTGTCTCCAATTGCATTCCAAATAAACAATGCTTGACTGAAATAATCTAATGCTTTCTGACTCTCGTTTAAATTAGTATAGACTGCCCCAATGTTGTTAAGAATATTCGCTTCTTCTGATTTGTTGTCAACTGATTTCAATAAAAGCAATGCTTGATTGTAATAATCCAATGCCTTCTGACTCTCACCTAATGAGTAATAGACTAAGCCAATGTTGTTAAGCGTTGTCGCTTCCAATTCCTTGCCGGGGCGGATTACTTTCAAAAAACGCAATGAATGGTTGTAATAATCCAAAGCCTTCTTCTTTTCACCTAACTTAAAATAAACTAAACCGATTTTATTCTGAATGATTACACTACCTTCAAGGTCTGCGGTCTTTGAATTGAGAGACAATGCTTGATTATAATAATCCAATGCTTTCTGTTTATCGCTTAATTCATCATAGAAGTTCCCTATTTGGAAAAGAACATCCGCTTCGCTTCCTTTGTCGCTGGCTACCTTTGAAAGAGACAAGGCTTGATCATAATAATCCCAGGCTTTCTGCTTTTCGCCTAATTTTTTATAGATTTGACCAAATGCCAACATTGTGAGAGCTTCCTTGCCTTTGTCTCCTAACTCTCTATACATCTCCTGCGCTTTCGTCACTAACTTAAACGCATTCTGAGAGTATTCGACTGTCTGCTTATTGCCCTCTGCCAAGTAACGACTTGCTTCATTGCCGAATCTACGGTTCAAAATACCCTCATCTAACGATGGTTTTCCATAACCTAAATCGTTCAGACGATGGTTCAAAATTTTATTGGGTTCTCCATTTATTAACTCCCGATAAATTGCTTTTGCTTGACGAAATTGTTCGATGGCAACATCAAGTTTGTCGAAATAGGCATTCAAAGTACACAAACGGCTTAGAGTTGCAGCTTCAAACATTTTGTCTTTCAATTCTTTAGAGAGCATTAAGGATTCATTATAATATTCCAATGCTTTAGGTTTGTTTTCAGAAAACTCAAGTACTCCGCCAATCACAAAAACTGCTGCTAATTCTATATCTTTAACCCCCAAAGATTGGGCTACTTGTTGTACCCCAATAGCCTTAGCAAAAGATTCTTGTAAAGAATCTTTCGTGAACTTTGTGAAGAGTTGATAGGCTTCTTGAATGTTTTTTTCAGCTAATGCTCGATTATCACCTTGGGCAAAGTTTGTAGTCCAAGATAAAAGTAATAAGCCAGCTAAAATAATAATTTTTGAAAATTTCCGAATTCTATGTTTCATAATTTTTCTCTTATTCATCTCCAATTCCCTATCAGCACAAACGGCGACCAGTAAAATGGATGCGAAAATGGCGGTTTGCCTTCTACTTTATACTGTTCAAATTTTGGTTGATTGGGATCTAAATTTACAATATCAGACCTTTTAACATCTGCCGGAGCGTCTTTGATTTTGCCTTGTAGCAGTGCAAGTTGGGCTTGGCGGAGGGCTTCGGCTTTGTCGAGTCCTGATTCGTGCAGACGGTAAAATTCGGGCATCAAGACTTGAGTGCCAATGTCGTCCACTTGCCACAGAGTTGCCATTACTGCTTTTGCGCCGAGCGATTGCGCCAAATAAGCAAAGCCTTCGACATCTTTTCCGTTGGCATCGGGGACAGCCGTTTCACACGCCGAAAGCGTCAGTAAATCAACTCCGTTAAAAAGCGTGGATTTTACTCTGAGGTCTTTGACGGTTAGTTTTCCTTGTCCCAAAAGTAGAAATGATGAATCAAAATCTGAAATTTGATAACTGAAATGGCTGGCAATATGGACAAGCGGATTTTTATCAAACGACAAGCTGTCAAACATCGCATCAGCGCGTAAATTGTTCGTCCATTTTGATTGAGCCTTTCATAATCCCCGAATTATTGTCTTGTTTGACAATTTTCTGTAATTCGCGTTTTGCTCCGACCAGCGAAGAAAAAGTTTTGCCCGATTCGGTGCGCCCGATGCTGACACCTAAGCCGAGAGCCGTCCAATTCGGTTTAACCGCATCTTTCAAACGGTCTTTGCTGGCGGTATTGAAAATTGTATTGCGATATTTTTCCACCAAATACGATTTTCCGTCGTGCAAGGCGGCAATCGGCACATATCGGAAAATCCCATCCAGCGACCACATCAGAGTTTTATTCGGTTTATCTTTGAAATATTCGTCCAAATCGGCGGCAAGCGTTTTATTATCTTTACCCGCTTGCAAAAACATCTTTTTGTAAAGTTCTTGGGCAAAGGGTTGTGAATTATAGCTTGGAGATGTCAATGTCTGGCGGAAATTGAAAATAGTCTTTTCTAAATCTTTGACATCAACCGGATAGGCTTTGCGAAATTCGGGTGTGACGAGGATTATCCAGCCTGTTTTAATTTGTTCCTTCTGTGGCGAATTTGGATTAACGCTCGGTTTTGCATCATTAACAATTACCGTATAAAGCGCAACTGTCCCGCGCCCAAGTTCTTTGAGAGTGGACATAAAGGCTTGAGCATCTTTGACCACCACCTCAAAATTGTCAGTTTTATTTGTTTCGGCTGAAAGGGCAGCAAGCGATTTATTAAATTCGGCTTCAGTTATCTCAATTTGCTTTTGTAAATCCTTAAAGCGTAAGCGTTCAGTTTCGGTCAACGAACTCTTTTCAATCTTTTCGACAAGTTCACTTTTTTCACGACCAATCGTGGCAAGTTGGTCAAGAATTTTGAGAGTAAAACCTTCGGCTTTACTGTAGGGAATGCTGTTCGATTTTTCATCACTTCGACGGACTAAACCTGAAAACTCTTCTTCTTTGAGTAAGTTCAAAACGGATTGCGCTTCGACAAAACGCCCTTGGGAAATGAGATTATTTACCAATTTGCGATATGCCGATTCTACCGATTTGAGGTATGCTTTTTGAGTAGTTTCATCCAAATCGTTGATTGCTTTCCGCAAATCTTGATAAAGATTGACCGATTGTTTGCCATAAAAAATGGCTGCTTGAAGATTACCCTTTGATGTCCAAATTAGTTGAAGTCTATCCGATATGATGGCTTGTCTGTTTTTATCACCGATATTTTTTGCTAAAGCCAATGCCGGATTTAGATATTCCAGAGCTTTTTGGGTGTCGCCGAAGGTAACATAAAACCAGCCCAACCCTTGCAATGTTTCAGCAATACCGCGTTTGTCATCTATGGCGGTTCTGATTGATAACGCTCTTTCAAAACTTGCCAATGCCTTTTCTTTCTCACCTATGCGGATATAAACCAATGCCAGATAATTAAGCGTATTAGCTTCGCCTCTCGAATCACTTTTTCTTAAGCGCAAAGCCTTTTCGTAATAATCTAAAGCCTCTTTGTTTCTCACTAAATTGAAATAAGTAACTCCGATGTTGGTCAAGATTTTGGCTTGTAACTCTTTATTTCTGAGTTTTTGCGCGATTGGCAGAGCATTTTGAAAATACCTTAACGCTTTTTCATTCTCGTCTAATTTCCGGTAAATAAGCCCGGTGCTACTGAGAGTTTCGGCGATTCCGGTATCGTCCTTAACGGCTCTGGAGAGTTTGATGGCTTGAGCGTAAAAGTTTAACGCTTTTTGTCTTTCACCGAAAAGGCTGTTTACATAACCGATTCCCGCCAGACAATAAGCCGCGTATTTTTTGTTGCCGAGTTCACGGAAGAGCTTTAACGCCTCATTAAATTTGAGAAGCGACGTTTGCAAAGATTCTATCTCGCCTTGGCGGGAAAGTTTTTGGGCTTTTTCATAAGTTTGGTCAGCTAGCTTACTTTTTTCGTCTTTCGCTGTCGAACCGTTCTGCGGTTGAGCAAAATTAACTAACGCCAAACTCAGACTTAATGCAAAAATCACGGGTATCATCTTGTAATTGCGAATGTTCATATTTAACTTCTCAACTTTTACTTTTAACTTGTTATCTCCAATTCCCTATCAGCACAAACGGCGACCAGTAAAATGGATGTGAAAACGGGGCATTGGCATCGCATTTGAATTTCGTTTGACTCGAACCGTCTAAATTGACAACTTCTGAATTTCGACATCCTGAACTGTTTCCGCTTGATTTTAGTTTGCCCGAAATCATTGCTTGTTGAGCAATCTGCATCGCTTCGGCTTTGGTCAGTTTCGGATTTTCTTTTCGCAGACGGTAAAATTCGCTCATCAAAAGTTGAGTTGATTCGTCCGCCACCGCCCACAAACTCGCCAGCACCGCTTTTGCGCCGCGCAGTTCGATGAATGTCGCCAAACTGTCAACTTCCGCACCGTTGTTTTCTTCCAATAGTTTGCGTTCTTGTTCTTTGGTTGCAGCTTTGTTCTCAACCGTCGTGCCGAAACCCGTGTTACACGCTGAGAGCGTTACCAGTTCGACATCACCGAAATTCAAAGCCGTGTCGTCGCTCACTTTTTCAAGCGTCAACGCCTGATTATTACCCATCAACAAAAACGATTTCGCCGTGTCGTTGCCAAGCCGAAAATGCGTCGCCAGATGAATCACGTTGTATTTTGGTTTTTTGTCGGCAACGCGCTGACTCATTCCGTTTTCGAGCGAGGTCAGATTAAAACCGTCGTCAATCAATCTTTTGCCCGTCATCAAGCCCGTTTCTTTCTTTGCTGCATCTTCATTACTGACGATGTTCAAAAGTTCGCTTTCCACGCCGGGCAATTTGCTGAAAAAGATTTCCTGTGTTCCGTTCGGCTCAATCAATTTGCTTTCTTTGGTTACGCCCGCGCCGAGCAACCGCCAATTCGGATTGACTTCGGCGACCAGACTTTGGCGCGTTGTCGAAGTTACGACGACGGTTTGATATTTTTCGGCGAGATAATGCACACCGTCGGGCGAGAGCGCGGCAAACGGAATGTAACGCAAAGTTCCGTCGAGCGACCAGACCAAAGTTTTGGCTTCCGCCGCCAGCAAATCTTTTTCAATCGGCTTTATCAAAATGTCGTATAGTTCTTTCCCCATCGGGCGCGGGTCAACCGCCGGATTTTGCAGCGCGGCGCGGAAAGCAAAGATTTTTCGATTCAAATCGGCGATTTTGATTTCGGTTTTGCCGTCAATCTGAGTTTTCGGCGTGGTCAGAATGACGCGGTAACGGTCTTCGCCGGCGATTGTGTAAAGCGCAACCGTGCCGTTGCCCCATTGCTCAAGTTTGGCTTGCAGAGCTTTATCTTCTTTAATTTCCTTGTCGACGGGTTTGCCCAATTCGGCAACCAGTTCTTTCTCCAGAAAAATCCGAAAAGCCGCGTTTGCGGTGTCGAGTTTTTGTTTCAAATCCTCATACTCGGCTTGCCGGTTGAAGTCCGCGCCTTGTTTGTTTTTGAGTTCTTCGAGTTTGACAAACTGCGTTCCGTATTCGGTTAATTTGCCGGCGAGAGCCTCATATTTTTCAAGCGCGGCACGTTCATCAGAACGCAAATCGGCGCGTGAAGCCAGCTTTTTGATTTCGTCCGGGTCACGGCGCACATAGCCGAAATATTCGTCTTCTTTGAGCATCGCCAAAATCTGCTGCGCTTCAAACAAACGCCCTTCGGCAACCAAAATATCGGCGAGTGCGCGATAGGTATGTTCAACCGTTTTGAGATAAGTTTTCTGCGTTTCTTTGTCAAGTGTTTGAATCGCTTGGCGAAGTTCCTGATATTTGTTGACTGACTGCTTGCCGTAGAAAACCGCCAACCGCCCGTTTTTGAGCGATTCCCAAACATACATCGCGTTATTCAAGGTTACGGCTTCACCGCTTTTATCGCCGACGGCTTTCGATAACGGCAAGGCAAGATTGAAAAATTCAAGGGCTTTCTGTTGCTCGCCTAAATCAGAATAGACCTTGCCGATGTTGGTGAGCGTCACGGCTTCTCCGCTTTTATCGCCCACGACTTTCCGTAACGGCAAGGCAAGATTGTAAAACTCTAACGCTTTTTGTTTCTCGCCTAAATCAGAATAGACCGCGCCGATGTTGCTGAGCGTCGTTGCTTCTCCGCTTTTATTGCCGACGGCTTTCCATAACGGCAAGGCAAGATTGTAAAACTCAAGGGCTTTTTGTTTCTCGCCTAAAGCATCATAGACCGCGCCGATATTGGTGAGCGTCGCCGCTTCTCCGCTTTTATCGCCGACAGCTTTCTGTAACGGCAAGGCAAGATTGTAAAACTCTAACGCTTTTTGTTTCTCGCCTAAATCAGAATAGACCTCGCCAATGTTGCTGAGCGTATTCGCTTCTCCGCGTTTATCGCCGACGGCTTTCATTAACGACAAGGCAAGATTGTAAAACTCCAATGCTTTCTGTTGTTCGCCTAAATCATCATAGACCCCACCGATGTTGTTGAGCGTATTTGCTTCTCCGTTTTTATCGCCCACGACTTTCTTTAACGGCAAGGCAAGATTGTAAAACTCTAACGCTTTTTGTTGCTCGCCTAAATCAGAATAGACCCCACCGATGTTGTTGAGCGTCGTTGCTTCTCCGCTTTTATCGCCGACGGCTTTCCATAATGGCAAGGCAAGATTGTAAAACTCTAACGCTTTTTGTTGCTCGCCTAAATCAGAATAGACTTTGCCAATGTTGCTGAGCGTCGTCGCTTCACCGCGTTTATCGCCGACGGCTTTCCATAACGGCAAGGCAAGATTGTAAAACTCAAGGGCTTTCTGTTTCTCGCCTAAATCAGAATAGACTTTGCCAATGTTGCTGAGCGTCGTCGCTTCACCGCGTTTATCGCCGACGGCTTTCCATAACGGCAAGGCAAGATTGTAAAACTCAAGGGCTTTCTGTTTCTCGCCTAAAGCATCATAGACCGCGCCGATGTTGGTGAGCGTCGCCGCTTCTCCGCTTTTATCGCCGACAGCTTTCTGTAACGGCAAAGCAAGATTGTAAAACTCCAACGCTTTTTGTTTCTCGCCTAAATCAGAATAGACCAAGCCGATGCTGGTGAGCGTCGTCGCTTCTCCGCGTTTATCGCCGCCGACTTTCCGTAACGGCAAGGCAAGATTGTAAAACTCAAGGGCTTTCTGTTTCTCGCCTAAAGCATCATAGACCGCGCCGATGTTGTTGAGCGTCGCGGCTTCCCAATTTTTATTCTCACCGGCTCGAAAAAGTAATAATGCTTTTTCATAAAATTTTAGCGCGGTTTCTTTTTCACCTAAACGGTCTGAGATTACACCTGACGCAACCAAAGATATGCCTGCCTTCTCGCTTTTATCGTCAATTTCCTGATACAACCGACTCGCTTCCCGAAACTTTTCTAATGCCGCGTTATATGATTCCGCCGTGCCTTGGTTAAATAAACCAAAGGCTTCATCGAATATTGTATTCGCCTTTGTTTGTTTGAGTTGATTAACCTGTTGTGCGGTTAATTGAACTAAATACTCGTCCTTTAATTCCCGCCAACCCGCCAATGCTTCTTCCAACTTTTTGATTGCCGTTTCGCCTTGTCCCGCCGTATCGCGTGCCGTCATCCCTTCGACAAATAATTTTTCAACCGCTACCCGTCGTTTGTCATTCGGGGTTGCCGTCCGCGAGGTTTCGCGTTTGATGGTGTAAAGACCTTTTTCCGCTTTCTCGTCAAACCCGCTGACTTCCAAGACAAATCCGCCTGCTTTGGCGGCGATAAATGAAATTGTTTCAGGACCTTCTTTGCCGTTCGGACTGTCCATTCGCGCCAACTCCGCGCCGTTTGCGTCAATAAGTCTGAGCAAAACATCAACGCCTTTCTGCTCGACACGGACTTGGAAAAATTCATTCGCTTTCAAATCAAATTTATATTGATGTGTTTCCGCGACGGTCATTTCGCGTTCAATTGTTTGATTTGGCAAAAGATCGCGGGGTTCGGTCTGTGCTTGTCCAAACACAGATAAAGCACAGAGCGCAATTAGCCCAGCCATGATGATTTTTGAAAATTTTCGAGTTTGTAATTTCATAATTTTTCCTCAAGTTTTGAGTTACTGGTAAATAACATTGTCCAAACATTGGATTTTATCGCCAAAGGCGATTAACAATATAGCGTAGGGTAAGGCTGAAAGCCGCAACCCTACCAATCGCAACAACACACCATCCGTCGCCGAAGGTGACGAACAAATCGTTTTCCCAAATTCAATCCCAAACATAACGCTCATCATATTCAACTTCGTATTTCCGCAAAAAGCCACGAAACTCCGTCTTGAAATCTGTCTTGGCGTGTTTCTCTTTTTGACGGGCAATGTATTCCATCACCTTTCCGACTTCGGTTTGACCAACTGAAAATGCACCGTAACCTTCTTGCCAATGAAAATCTTTGAATTCCGTTCCTTCCGTTTTTATCCATTTTGAACTATCTCGCTTGATGTCGCCAACAAGTTCGCTGATGGCGATTGTTCTACCAAGCGAAACGAGCAAATGAACGTGATTCATCGTCCCATTTGCCAAAATCAATTTTGATTTATTGTTTTCAACAATCCCGCTCATATAACCGAACAAACCCGTTTCGATTTCGGGCAAAATCAAATCAGCGCGATTTTTAGTTGAAAAGACAACGTGAACCAACAATTTAACCAGAGATTGCGGCATATTTTCCTCCTGTTCGTCTCCGTTGGAGACGGATTCTTTCTTTATCAAAACGTAGCGATTCTCGCTACGCTATATTGTTAATCGCCTTTGGCGATAAAATCTCAAATTCAAACATTTTCGCTTCCTCACCTCAGAAAAGAAAGGCAACCACTCTCCAATTTTGCAGAGTCGGTTGCCTTTCGGGAAGAGCGCGATTTAACAACCGACTTTACAAAGCGGCGAATATTTTTTCTACTGCCGTCCAATCGAGTTTGCCATAGCCCCATTCATTATTTGGGATAGCCTTAGACAATGGATTGAGCGGGCTTTTGCTGGAATTTGCTTTCAAAAGATTTTTGATTTCGCCGAGCGTCAAAGTTGGTTTCTTTTGAAACATCAGCGCGATAACTCCCGAAGTGTATGGAGTGGCGGCACTCGTTCCATTCATCTTGCGATAAAATCCGGTTGAATCCGTTTCCGCCCAATCGCCCGCGCTGTTTCCACCGCTTTTGGCATCCGCCGAAGCAAACCATTCTCCCGGCGAAACAATATCAGGTTTGACAACTCCGTTTCGATTAGGTCCCCGACTCGAATAGCAGGAAAGATAACCTATTTCAAAAGGCATTCGTTGTCCGGTTTTGTTATCGCGGCAAACTGATTGCAGATAGGTTATCCGTCCACCAGCGTGAAAGTTGTCGTTCCAATCATAACTGCCAACGGTAATCGCATTTTCCATACTTCCCGGCGCACCTACCAAATGGCTGTAGCTGACGCTTTCGGGCGAAAAAGTGCCGTAATAACTGTCATAAAAATAGAGATGCGCCTCGATTGGTTTGCCCGCCGTATTTTCGAGCCAGATTCCGCCCGTGCCGGCTTTGACCTCAATGGTGGCTGAATATTGTTTGGTGATTGGATTGAGTTCGACCTCCATATTTTGCCCAAGCGGAGTTGACTGTGTGCCGCTAACCATTGTATTTCCATCATTTGAATTGAAATAGACTCGAACTAGAGTGGCTCTGCTGGCAGTCCAAGAAACGAGTTTTGCGTCTTTGGCAAAATTTACTTTGGCGTGAATTCCATCATTTCCCTCATTTCCGGCAGCAAAGACAACGGCTCGTCCCGCTTTGGTTAAAGGAAATCTGGCGTTTAAATGACGTTCGGAGATGCTCTGTCCATCGTGTCCGGTATAGTGTCCGCCGAAACTTCCCGAAATAACCAACGGAGTTTTTCCCGCAACTTTTTCCAACCATTCAACAATTGCATTGAGCAGATAACTATTTTCCAAGCCGTCTTTGCCCAAGCGAACTCCGATAATATCGGCTTCCGGCGCAACCCCTTCAACTTCCTTTAGCTTATACAACTTAGTTTGTTTATCGGCACTCCCGTTGCCTGCCGCCACGCTCGCACAAGCCGTGCCGTGTCCGTCTTCATCTGTGGCGGGAATGGTCTTTTGGGTTGAGCGTAATTCATTTGTCAGTTGGGCTTTGGTGTAAAGCGTGCCGACGGAAGTTCCATTTGGAAATTTCACCGGAGAAGGCGTTCCGCGCCCCGTTTGATAATCGGTAGCGGTATCCCACAGATAGGCGATGCGGGAAGTCGGACGACCATTTGCATCTTTGGTCATAAAATCGGGATGACGGAAATCAATGCCGGTATCCAAAACCGCGATGATGACATTTTTTCCGGTCAAACCTTTGTAACCGCCGCGGATAATACTTTCCGGCACTGCTTGCGAGACCAGAGTTGACGGCTCAACTTTTGGCGGCGGTGGAGCAGTCACTTCGGCATCAAATTCTACTCTCACCACATTTGGATTTAGCGAAAGCGCATCCCAAGCCGCATCAGTACTGACAAAGACATCTGCAAAACGGTCAAATGCTGTCAGCACAAAAGCATTTTTTATTTTAGAAACTTTGAGGTCTGAAAAAACCGCTTTTCGAGCTACCGCAGTCGTAAATTCAACATTGAGAACAGCATAAACCATTTGACTTCCGCCGGATGATTTTGTTTTGGCAATGCCGGAATTATTCTCTGTCGCCAGAGTAGTCAGAGCAGAAAAAGATTGGGCAGACATCTTTGAAATCTTTTTATTAGTTGAAGTTTTCAAATTTACTTTCTTGCCATTCATTTTCAAAGCATCGTCCGCCTCCGGCTTTTGAGCAATCGTGGATGTCGGCAAGCCCATCAAAAGAATATTCGTGATTAAAAGATATGAAATTACCATTTGTCGTAAATTCAATTTCATTCTTCCCTGATTTATTTTCATAGTTAGCTCCTCGTTTTATTTTGTAATCTCAAATGTTTGACCAAATTTCGTCAAACAAAAATCCGTTTTCTATTTACTAATGACAAAAATCGCCAAAAGGTTACGATTGGGAGATAATTTTTTATTGTTTCAACTTAACCGCCGTTTCGGTGATTTGTTTGGTCAGCATTTCAATTGATGCTGTCTTTTTTTTGCCTTCTACTGTTTCACTTATGGCAATTTCACCAAAATCATTTCTGCTTTTTTCTTCGTAAAATCAAATAATGTAGGCGTTTGAAAAGAAACTTGAGTTTTATTATTGCCACTTAAATCTATAACTTCTGTTCCTTTGTTTATACCTTTTAATTCACCTTTAGCCAATTTTTCATAAAGTTTAGGAACGCTAAATTCTCCGTATTCGAGCCATTCCTTGAGATTGATGCTGTTATCTTTTGCCTTGAAATCGGCTTCCTTTTTCTCAATTCCTTCTTTCAGCAAGGCAAAGGTTAAAAGTCCGTGTCCGATTGTGCCACCGGCTTCAATTGCCACATTTGCCGCTTGTGTGGCAGTCAGAATTTTCATTCCTTTGTCAAAAGCCAATTGTCCGAGTCCGCGACTGCCCATCGGAGCAGGTTTGAAATTTTTGCCAACTGCTGAAGCTGCATAACAGGCATCTACAATCATCACCATTTCACCTGCGTCAACGTCCCGCAACCAAAGCGAGAGTTCATCGCTTGAAATGGAACGTCTGAGCAATTCATTCGTTACTGTTTTTTTGCTTTCTTTACCAATGTCAGTAGGTAGAATATAGAAAATCCCGTTTTGGTCGGCGTAACCGTGTGATGAAAAGGAAACTAAAACCATATCGTCAGGTTTGGCTTGACTGATTTTGACAAGAGTTTCTTTGCCGATGGCTTTTTCTAATAATTGCAATCTTTCGGGAGGCGGCTTTTTGCCGGATAATAATTCCAAGACAGTTTGAACATTTGGTTTGAGGGCATCTCGTTTTTCAATTGTTTTGCTATTTACAATTTCATCATCGGAAACCAGAGGAATTTCAACTATTTCGTCAAACTCCTTTCCCTCACGAAGTTTTGCTCCAATAATTTCCTGCATCTTTCGCGCATCATTACCCGCAAACTGAAGATTCCATTCGGGATTATCGTATTTATTCACGCCGAAAGTAATCAGGTAAGCCTTTCGCGGTTCTGTTTTAAGATTTGTATTTGATGGAACTGTGTAAGTGGTAGAAACGGTCTCGCTTTTCACCCGGTCAGAATTGAAAGCGTATGCGGAAAATACGATTTGCTTGTTTTGTGAATTGTTCGGCAGTTTGACTTTGAAGGTTAAAGCCTTTTTGCCATCAACTAAATCAACCTTATTTGCCTCTCTCCAAACAGCTAATTCTTCATCAAAATTCTTGTAATTCCTAAAGGTAGTTTGCACTTTCTCATCCGAAGTCGAATATCCTACCACTTGACCATCGCGGAAAAGTCGGACATCATAAACGCCTGATTGAGTTAAGTTCCCGTATTTATCTTTTTGCCCTTCACTTTGAGTATTAGCAACTTCAAACGTAATAGATACAATTCCTTCGGTGTCCGACAACGTTATAATTGGCTCATTTACTATCGGTTGAGTCCGATTTAATAAAGACAAATTTGGGATGGGTTTCATATCCTCATTTGCTATCAACTTCTGCAAAAGACCGGGTTCATAGTAATCGCGTAAAAATACATCCAAAGATAAAGGTTTGAATGGTTCATCATTATATATCCAACTCAGCAATTTACCCGCTTCTTCGATTCGACTAATGTCAAACCGCCCTTCTGGAGTAACAATAATCCAGTCATTTTCGTCTAAAGCAATTAAGGAAGCAATTTCTGCTTGAGTTTCTCCATTAAGCAATAAAATCTTGTTGGTTTGGTTATCAAATCTGATGACTTTACTATTTGGCGTAGTCATTATCTGGTCAAGAGATTTTACTACCCACTCATTCAATTTAGTATAATTTTGCCTTTTTCCGGTAGTCAGATCCCAAAGGTCAATATTTTGTTCTTTTCTCCTGGTAGCCAAAGTTTTACCATCGGGACTAAAACCCATAGAATCCACATCATAATATTCAACGTGATCCAAGACTTTAATCTCTTTTCCGTTAATAACGTCCCAGATTTTTATTTGACTTCCGCATAAAAATCCGAGAGTTTTATTATCCTGACTGAATGTAACCAACCTAATAGAACTATCGGGAAAACCTTCAATCCTTTTTAACATCTGCCCGGTTTCAACATTCCAAATCTTGGCTTCTTCTACACTTCCGGTCGCTAGAAGTTTTCCATCATGGCTAAACGCCAATGAACTAACAAAAGCGAATTGAGCCAATGAACTTCTCCAATCGGTTTCTGCAAATTTTCTACCTGCTCTTGGAATATTCCGTATTTCTTGACCTGACTCAACGTCCCATAGGATGACTGAACTATCTATGCTTCCACTCGCCAGAATTTTTCCGGAAGGGCTAAAAGCTATTGAATCAATTAAGTTGGAGTGCTTTAGAATCTTGAGTTCCAGCTTTGGAAAGAGTCTCAAAAGTTTTACGGTTTTATCATTGCCAGCAGCCGCCAGAACTTTGCTATCAGGGCTAAGCACAATCGAATCAAACTTTATGGCATGTCCGGTAAGAGTTTTATTTATTTGCCAATTTATAGTATCCAACATCTTTACGGTGTCGGCTGAAACAAAAGCAAGGGTTTTACCATCAGGACTAAAACTTAGGGAATATATGGAATAATTGCTTTTGATATTTTGTAATTCCTGCCCGGTTTTGGCATCCCATAACTTAACTTGTCCCGCTAATCCCCCAGACGCAATTATTTTTCCATCCGGACTGAACATTACACTTCTTAAATCACTCTGATTTGCATTGATAGTTTTTATCTCAATCCCGCTGGTAATATTCCATAATTTGATTGTTTTATCCGAACTACCGCTAACTAAGGTTTTGCCATCAGAGCTAAACGCAATCGTATTTACAAAAAATGAATGCCCCTTTAAGATTTTGATTTCGTTTCCCGCTTCGACATTCCAAAGCATAATTGAATTATCCATACTCGCAGTTGCGATGGTGTTGCCATCAGGACTAAACGCAATGGAACGAATATATGAAGAGTGTCCTTTAAAGGTTTTTAATAATTTTCCAGTCAAGACATCCCACAGAAATATTATTTTTTCGCTTCCGCTAGCTAGAATTTTGCCATTCGGACTAAACACAACTGAATCAACCTCTGTAGGATGCTTTAATGTCCAAAGTTCTTGTCCGGTTGCTATATCCCAAAGTTTTACAGTCATATCCGAACTACCGCTAGCTAATATATCTCGAACCGAACTAAATGCAACTGACTTCACAGAAGAGTGGTTTAGTGTATTAAGTTCCTGCCCGCTCTTGACCGACCAAAGTTTTATTGCGTCGGCACTTGCACTTGCTAATATATCTCCGTCCATTCCGAAAGAAATAGAAATTATATTTGAGGCATGCCCTGTTGGAATGACTAATTTAGGCTTTTGTTCGGATTGAGCAAAAATCAAATAAAGAAATTGAACTATGAATAAAATAGTTGTCAGAATTATCAGGTTTTTCATTTGGTTTCCCGTACTACTCACATTTCTTTCAAAAAAGCCTTTGACTCATCAAAGTAGAATGCCAGGAGACTTCTAAACATTCTACTTTGACGAGTCATTTGGAGGAGAGAATCGTTTTGTGCCAAACGGGGTTTCTCTCGTGGTAAAAATTAGGCAATAACCGATTCGGTGATTCCCATTGCTCCTTCAAAAATTGCGACATAATCATCTTCGCTAAGAGTGGCTTTGGCAATGTATTTCACCAAATCTCCCATTGGCGCAAGCATTTCGCCGGGCGTTTCTTTAGGGGCAATTGTAATCAATGCTTGCATTTCTGACAATCTATTTTTCAATTCGGTGTCGTCACCAAAATAACTTGCGATGACCAGATTTGTAATAGTTGAGCCGGAATTGAAATACCATTGCTGTTCTTTCTTTTGCTGTGACAGATAATTTTTGGCAATTCTTTCAACTTCCGTTTGAAGTTCTTCAACGGTAGCAGTATTGCGAACAACCGAGGTTAAGACCTTTTGTAATTCAACAGCTTCGGGTTGTCCTTCAAATTTATCAATCAATTCGACCAAATCAACCACTAAAAACTGATAGGCTTTTTCATCTTCCTCAAGCCCTTGGAGATCAAAAACAGTAAAGGCAAAACGCTGTCCAATATCAAAGTTATTTTTATTTATTTCCGAAATTGCCAATCCGGTTTTGGCAACATTTTTAGTAATTCGTGAATTTGTGCTTTTTTGGTTATCAAAAATTTGACTGCGTAGGGTTTCGACCATTTGTTGGCGATTGGCGGAAACATTTTGGTTAGTGGTGGTATTTGCTTTGGCGATGCCAACCGCGACGGTGGTGCTAAGTGCAAACGTTAAAAATAATCGGTTAATAATTTGTAAAATTCTATTTTTCATTTTTTCTCCATTTTTCATAATATTTACAACGCCTTTTGGCGTGTTCATAATGGAGTGTCGAAAAAATGAAAAAGGTTACGAATAGAAAATAAAAAAATTATACCACCCGAAAGTTTAGAAGTTTGCCAATAAATTTAGCTTGAAAGAAACGGAATTCACAGGGATTCAGGGGATAGAGGAGATAAAATGCACCAAACCAAAAGCTAAATCATCCCCTTCATCCCCTCAATTCCTGTGAATAAAAAAAACAATCTACTGCCTCTGGCAGAGGTTCAGCATACCAGACAACAGGGCAGAGGGGAAAAAAGAAATAAAATGTATCTCCCTAGAAGGTGACAACTAATAAGGAGATACAAATTATGAGTAAACGATGTAGAAAACAATCGCATACGTTATACGAGTGTAAATATCATTTAGTATTTTGTCCAAAATATCGGTATCGGATATTTACGGATGAAGTGAGGAAATATCCGACCGAAACAATCAAGAAACTGGTTGAGCAAAAAGAAGGGTTGGAAATAATGGAGTTAAATGTGCAAACTGACCACGTTCATCTGTGAATGTGGATACCGCCCAAGTATTCGGTGGCAAGTGTCATGGGGTATGTGAAAGGGAAGGCAGCGATCCGAATCTTGCAAAGATTTGGGAACTTGCGGAAGAAGTATTGGGGGAGGAAACTGTGGAGTCGAGGGTATTGTGTGAGCACCATCGGGTTAGACGAAGAGCGAATCCGCGAATACGTCAAATGGCAAGAAAAGAAAGAACAGGAAATGGAGCAATTACAGGGAGAATTGTTCGAGGATGAGGAAGAAGGCTAGCCAGTAGTGGCGCACCTTCTAGGGCGCAAAAATAAAGCCACCGCTAGAAGCGGTGGTAATTTACTTTTTGGTTTATTCAATGATTATCATTTTTATGAGAACCCCCTACTTCTCATTTCTATGATTTATTTACCCCGCGCTTCCCTGATAATTGCCTGTAAAAGTTTTTCGGCAATGTCGGTTTTTGTGCCTTCGACTTTGAATTTGACGATTTCTTCTTCATCGCGCACGAGTGTAATTTCAACCGTTATTTGGTCGCCCGAAACGATGTATGAACCGCGTGGACTCAATCCGTTTGAGGCATTGGTGGCTTTGATGTAGTTGAGCGCGTTTGATTCGCCCCGATTTGAAACGATGCTTTGTTCCATCAAACCTGTTTCGAGTTTTTCGGTGAGGCGTTCCTTGTCGGTAAATTTTCCGGCTTCGCGCAGTTCGGGTTGCAAAATAAGTGGGACTTTCCGCGCTGGTTGAATACTTTTGCGTTCTTCATTTTCAATGCGTCCGACGGCAAAGGGCTTTGATTCGCCTTTGAAAAAACTCGGCTTTTGAATCCCGCCGATGCCTTTGGCTAAATCCTCAACCTTGTTTTCCGCATAATTAAACCATTTTTCGACATCCAAAAATCTACCATCTTCGAGCACCGTATCAACCGTCATCGCCTCAATCAGCGAATAGGTCAGCAGTCCTTGACGATATTGATTAGCTTCGTAAGAGACGGCATCTGCAGCACTTCCCATCAAAATATAAAAGCCGGTTCGCTCGCGCAGACGGTCAAGCGAGCGAATCTGCAAGCCATCCACGGCTTTGGATTGGGCAATCAGGTCTTTTTGCGCCGCACCTGCCGAACAAGTATCGAAAATCATCACCTTTTTGGCGGCTTTGATATCGAAAACCCATTTGGCAAACTCCAGACTGCTGATGGTTTTGGCTTCCCGCTCAGTCTGATTGCTCATCGCGTTGCGGTCCAGCGAGGTCGCGTCCTGCGTGGGATAGAGATACATATCGGGAAACGCACTTTCTTTAACCGCTTCGTCGCTGATAATCGCCGTCCCGTGTCCCGAAAGATAAACAAAGACCACATCTTCGGGCTTGGCTTTGCTGGCAACTTCGGCAAAAACATCTTTAAAATTTTGTTTGGTCGGCTCAAATCGTTTGAAATCAGGGACATCGCTCAAACCCGTGAACTGTGATTGCTTGTCCTTTTCGGTGCTGAGAAGTCGGAGATGAACCCGTTCACACGGCTTTTTATTGGCGACCTCTTCATTACAAAAATATTTACGGGCGGCGAGAGTGATAGATTTGGAAATATCTTCGGCATCTTTGGCGGCATAGCGCAAATCAAAATTACCCGCGTAATCGGAAATGCCCGAAACAATCGCGTAGTAATTTATCTCAGAAGGCTTTTTCTCAGGTTCAAGATTGATGACCTCGCTACCTTTGGAAATCAATCCGCTTTTATCCAGATTGAGCGAAACCTCATTGCTCCGACTGCGGACATCGCCTTCCAGATTCCAAGTAATGATCTCAATTTTGTTATTTCCGGCGCGGAGTTTTTCTTTCGGAATCTCGACGGGCAGATTTACGACTGAGGCTTTGGCATCAACATTTTTGCCGATTCGAGCATCAGGGATAATTTCAGAGCCATTGACTTTGATTTCAACCCGCCCGATGCCGCCACCGCGATTTTCGAGTTTGAGATTGAGCGAGGATGAATTTGTCGGTTGAATTTCTACTGATGGATAGAGAGTTACGGCAAACTCACCAACTTGCGACAATTGTTCACCTTTGAAGATTTTTTGTAATAAGCCCGGAACGTGATAGTGAGATTTTAATTGTTCGAGAGCAATTGTTTCATAGCCGATTTGCGTATCGGAAACGATAAAGTGCATTAACTTTTGGGCACCTTCTGAAGCATCAAACAATCCATCAGGGGTAACTACTGCCCAATCATCCTGATTAAGCCAATAAAGATTGGCAATCGTTTTTTTTGTTTCAGCATTAACAATTTCAAGAGTTGTTGAATCAGGATTATTTCCTAATTCTACTTTGTCAGATTAAAAACTGCCTTCGCCGCACGATGTCCTTTTGCCGGACTCGGTGTCTTTGATGAATAGTTTCCATCAGTATTTCTGGCTCATCCAATTTGTTTTTGAGGATGTTTCCTAACATCAATTTGACATCTCCACACGACATTAACGGTAAATTCTCGGCGTTTTCGATTTGCGTTTCCAAGATGAAATGTAACGCCATCATCGTCAATGCGATGTGATGTTGCCACGCTTTCCAGCCGCGCACTTGATATTGATGCAACCCGATTTGCTCTTTAATCTCTTGAAAACCGCGTTCTATCCAATATCTTTGCATCTGTCTAAATAAGGCAGTTTCTACGCTTAGCTCTTTATTTGGCTCGTGACAGAGACTATATTTGACTTCCGTCTGGTCCAACTTTCGACTTATCAATAATTCCGCTTCTTCTATCTCAGCCGTCCCTTTTTTCCAAATCCAGACCTTCATTAAAACTGCTTCTCTCACTAATTTGCCTTTTGTTCCTTCCCGATATTTGATGGTTTTCCATTCGCTCTCTTGGATTTCCTCAACCAGATTTTTCAAACTGATTTTCTTCTCATTGATGACCATTCGACTTCGCCTTCGTCCTCCTCCGCGACTCTCAGGCACCAACGGATGCGGCTTTTCCAAACACACTTGCAACTCTTCTCCAACATCCATCACAGACGCTTTGCCGAATTCCCGCAACGACTTTCGTAACTGTGGCGAATTCCCATACACGCTATCTCCGCCCACCCAATCATATTCGATAACTCCTTCTAATTCTTCAATTATATGAAGCCTGTGCATAATTAAGTTCTTTGAAATCAGCAAGTTAGTAGCATCAGAAGCTAATCATTGCGAAAATGATTAAAATCGGATTGATGAATTTTGAAAATAGTTCCGATTCTTCTGATGCTTTGTTCAGTTTAATTGAAGAAATTAAACTTGGCTATCAACCACCCGAAGAAGTTCTCAGGCGGGGGAGAAAACCTGATTTTTCTCCCCTCTCTTTTCTGCTTTTGGCAGTTGTCGCGGTGGTGACCAAGACTTTTTCCGACTCTGAATTGCGCCGTTTTCTTGAAAAAGACAGAGAACTTCGCGCCCGTTTGGGTTTTTCTCGAACCCCACATCGGACTCAGATTATGCGTCGTTTGAAATCTCTGGTGCCAACTGCCGAAGAACAAGTTTCGTGGTTTGGGAAACAGATTTTACGAGAAGTTCCAATCTCGGAAGCCAACTCTGAAGTGAGTGCTACTGATGGTCGAATGTATCAAGCACTCGGTCCCCTGTGGCACAAAAAACATCGCCAAGCAGGTCTCATTCCAACGGGGTTGAGAAATGTCGATGTTGAATCAAGTTGGTCAAAATCAAACTATCGTGGATGGGTCCAAGGCTATCGAATCCTCTTGCAAACATTGGTCTTTCCGGTGCCTGTTCCACTTTTGGCGGTCTGGCGTGAGAACTCCCACAACGAAGCTAAAATCGCTTTGGAAGAACTGGGAAAAGGACGACTTCAAGTAACTGATGTGATGCTTGGTGATACAACTTTCGGCAAAGAAGATTTTGTTCCTGAATACGAAAAAGCAGGTGGTTTCGTCTTGACTCCAAATCAACTTCCCGAAAAGAATCGGTCGTGGAAAAATGACTTGTATGACTATCGCAAAGAAACCATCGAATTGCTCTTTCAAAGAATTATCCAAGCCTTTGATTTGAAAAAATGTCAAGTCAAAGGGAAAGGTAAAAATGGAGCATTTATTTTGGCAAGCATTTGGACTTATCAAATCTGTTGGCTCAATAATTTCAAAGCCCAGAAGAATCCGGCGGAGGTTAAAGAACACATCGAAAATGCTCGATTGAGGATTAAATTATGAATTATGCACAGGCTTCAATTATCTCTAATCCTAACTCTGGTTTGGTTCGATATTTCCTCTCTTCTTTGGGAACTCCTGCTTTTTCACATCGCTTCTTGTCTGATGTCCATTCTTTGGGTAAATACAATTTCGCTCCGACCAAACTGATTTTTTCTGCCCGACTCAATCCCGCATAAACTCCTATTTGCGAATTGCAAACTTTCCCCACATTCCCGATATACTGACGGGCGACTCCAACCGATTTCTCGCCTGCTTTCTCATTCCCGCTTTCATCTAAAATCAAACCTTTTTCGCCTTTCAGAGACTCTAAATTTTGATTCGTATTTCGGGCAACATCGCGCATCACAGCTTTCCCGTCCCACTCCGAATGTGAGATAAAATGCTGTAATTGCTGATAGTTACTGTCGGGTATACGCTCTACCATCCGTTCTACATTGCTCTTACATTCGTGAAACAAGCCTTGTAAATACTCTCCCGCGTGAACGGTTCGGTCTTTTCGCCGACAGTAAAAATGCTCTCGATAACTGACCGCATAGCTATTTAGTCGTCCCTTAAAAAGCAGTTAAATAGTATTATTTACTATATTTTAGAGTAGATATTTGATATAATTATTTGCAAGTTTTTCTTTACTTTAGGCTTTTTTCCGGCAAATTTTATTATGATTGGTCATTCTGAGAATCAACAGCAGCGGCATTTATTTTTGCCGAATTTAATGGAGCTTATCAATCCTCGTCATCAACTTTGTTGGTTGGCAGACGAACTTGACTGGCAGCGGTTTGAGCTTAATTTTGCTCCGCTATATGCCAAAATCGGCTCTCCCGCCAAACCCATTCGGTTGATGGTTGGGTTGTTGATTTTGAAACAACTTTACAATTTATCGGATGAATCGGTGATGGCAGAATGGGTCTCGAATCCGTATTTTCAATATTTTTGTGGTTTCACTATTTTCCAATGGGAGTTTCCTTGCGACCCATCGGATTTGGTGCATTTTCGGCATCGGATTGGAGTTCAAGGAGTGGAACAGATTTTGGCGGCGAGTCTTCAAATTCACGGAGAAGATGCGTTAAATGAAGATGTGTCAGTAGATACGACCACCCAAGAAAAGAATATTACCTTTCCGACCGAGACTAAATTGGCAATAGATGTAATTGAAGAATGTGGACGAATGGCGGAAAAAGAAGAGGTCGAAGTGCGGCAAAGTTACAAATTTGTGAGTCAGGAATTATTGAAAGAGGCGAATTCAAGCAGTCAGAAAATGGCAGGAACAAGAAAAAAAGCGAAGCGGAAACTAAAGACTATAGCGGGCAGATTGGTGCGAGAATTGGAAAGAAAGTTGAGTGAAAAAGGGCTGGAAAAACATCGGGAGAAGTTAGATATTTGCAGTAAAGTATTGAAACAAAAGCAGAATGATAAGGACAAAATATATTCGTTGCACGCGCCAGAAGTGGGATGTATTGCCAAAGGAAAAGCGGGGAAAAAGTATGAGTTTGGGAGCAAAGTAGCATTTGTGACCGGGCAAAAATCGAATCTCATCAAAGGGGTGGTCAGTTTCAAAGGGAATCCAAACGATAACAAAACCTTAGAAAAAGTGTTAGAACAACAAGAGCGGATAACGGGCGAGAGAGCGAAAAGAGCCTACACAGATCGAGGTTTCAAAAGTCAGCAAATCGGAGAAACAGAAGTAATTGCGCCAAGCAATGGAGTCGGAAAATCGGAGAGCGAAAAAACGAAGTTGAGAAAGAGTTTTCGGAGAAGGGCGGCGATAGAACCAATCATCGGACACACCAAAACAGACTTTGGAATGGATCGAAATTATCTGAAAGGAGAAGTCGGAGACCAAATCAATGCGATTCTGGCAGGAAGTGCGTTCAACTTCAAGAGTTGGATGAGGAAAAAACTGGAGCGACTAATTTTAGTCATCAAAATAGTCAAAATATGGTGGCTCAAACAGGTCATCATCGAACTAATGCGGTTGAGAGGCGATTTGAGAGTAGATAAATTCAAAGAAAGTCAAACCTTGTTCTAAACCTGTCAAATCTAATTGTATTTTTAAGGAACGACTACTTAGAAAAAAAGTCATATAGTTTTGGCGTTGCACCATCCTTTAATGCCGTTGTTGCTTTTGAAGGATCGGGAAATACATCAAAATTGAGATAGGTTTTGTCCAAATCAACCTCTTTTAATTCAATATACGCATCACGCCCTAAATTGGAACTCACGTTACGATGACCGACCGTTTTATCTATTTCGTGAAGCGATATGCCAAATACCAGACGATGTTTGGGGTTTTCTTTGGTTATTGGTGTAAATTTCAAAATATCTCGTAATGTTCCGTTTGTTATTTCAAGCCTCCCATAAATATAATCTCCCGTGTTGAAGGATGTTTGGCTTCCATTGCGGTTTTCCGCAAACGGTTTATTTGAGAAGTAGATTTTACCAAGACTTGATGGCTCAACTTTTAGAATTTCTTCCTGCTCGATTTCCATGAAAGTTTTTTTGCCTTTATTTTCGCTTTTTGGTGTCGGATTGGTAGTCGCGGGTTTCTCTTCCGCCTTTTTGTCCTTTTTCTCAGCGGCATCCTTTTTCTTAGCGGCATCCTTTGCTTTGTTGATTAAATCGCCTAATTGGGCGAATGAAGTTGTGGATAAACTAAGTGTTACAGCTATTATTGTTAGTAAAATTAGAATTTGATTTTTCATTGTGTTTCTCTTTACTTGTAATTTGGAATTTTTGGAGTTGTTTCGTAATCAAAAGTGCTGGTATTGACGTTCACTTCGTCTTGGTAACTGCGAAAATCTATCACCTGCAAGGGCAAGGCTGTTTCGCGAGAGAGCCAAACCTCTTTTCCTTCTTTATCGTCGCCTGTTTTATAAACTATTGCGTCTTTACCGTTTAGCGATTCTTCACTTTTGAAAGTAAATTTATTAACCGCAGTATCAAATGAAGTTCGCAAAATCAAACTATCCCAAATGCTGTAAGGTTTGTCGTTTTTGGTCTCAGTGCAGCATTGTTTGCATCCGTCAGCCGGAATATATGTGCAACTGAGAGAGACATTTCCATTTTTAATCTCTTCTTTAGCAAGTTTCTTTTCGTCCGGACTCCCCATAGGAGCGGTAAAATTGTTCTTAAATTCCTTATCCGGTGCAACATAGTGGGTTACTGTCAGAAAAACATTCTTATCTTTGACATTGTTTTTAATGGTTTCTTGTTTGGTTGAAACGATAAAACCTTTTTTCTCTTTTAATTTAGTCTGAGCCAAACTAATTGCTTCTTTCGGCTCTGTCCCCTTGTTTACTATTCCGCCTTTTCCGCCTAGCATTTTGCAACCAAGCGAAAAAATCGCCAAAACTCCTAAAACTAAAATGATTGTTTCTATATTCTTTCTCATAATTTTTCTCCTTTTTGAATTGCTGAAATCAGAAAATTCAGTTAATCACAAACTCCGTTAACACCTGCAGGGCTTAGATTTACGCACGTCCCTGCACAACAAGCAGACTGAGTGCATCGCCACGCATTCGGACCGAGAACCGTTGCTTCAACGCAAATACCAGCACCAATCGTCGCAAGAGTGACTTCACAACTCACGGGCTGATTATTGCCAATGCAAACACTTTGGGCATTTGCTACTGTCGGAGCAATAATTGATAAAATAACGGGCAAGGCAATCATCGAAGCCGTTCCGACTCGTTTGACCATTTGCCGCCGATTAAGATGGTTAAAATAACCGTTATTTTCTTCTCGGTTTTCGAGCAAGTTATTTGTCCACAATTCGTGAAGCGCTAACAAAACAAACTCTTCGCTGACCAATGTTTGTAAGTTAATACTCATCAAATTACTGATGTCGGCAACCGAATTTTTACCATTGCAATAATGCCAAACTAAACCTGAAGTTTTGTTCAAACAAAAGGCTTGACTCGTCCGCAAATCATAAACCAGAGTTTCGTTTTCTAAATTTTGCACTAATAAATTTGTTTCTCTGCTTTTTGGTTCAGTTTTTATCGTCATATTATTCAAAATAAATGCTATAATCTGCACTTCAAATTAGAGTTACAGACACGCCCCCGAAAGTTATTTAACTGCAATGTAGATTTTTTCGTAAAAAAAGTCTTTAGAAAGTCCTTAGAAAGTTCTTAGAAAAGCTATGTCGTTGCCTGTCAATAATTTATACAAATTCGAAAAATTCACTTTAGACACCAATGAAAAAGTTTTAGTGTCTGAAAATGATCAAATTTCGCTCACGCCGAAGGTTTTTGAACTGCTGTTTTTGTTTGTGGAAAATAGCGGAAAACTGATTACGAAAAGTGAGATTTTGGAAAAGGTTTGGGCAGATAGTTTTGTCGAAGAAAGTAATCTGACTTTTACCATCAATCAACTGCGGAAATTATTAAGCGACAACGCCCGTCAACCGCAATTTATCGAAACCATTGCTAAACGTGGTTATCGTTTTATTCCCGAAGTAGTAATCAACCAAGAAGTTGTTAAAACTGAATCCATTAAACCTGCTGAAAATTTAGTCTCTGAAAAAACAACAAAATACAAACTTCCGATTGCGATTATTATTGTTTTATTGATTACAACCCATTACTGAGCGGCACAGTTTTTGCTTGCTGAAAAGTCTTTGGTTATTTGACTAATTTTTGCCCACGAAAACACCAAAAGCACGAAAAAGTTTTGGTGAATAGCTGGGTTGAAAAATATTTTGCCCAATTTTCGTATCATTCGTGTTTTTCGCGGGCAAATATTTCTTGTTTTCCAAGCTACCGCAATTTCTATGCCGCTCAGTAATGATTACAACCATAGTTTTCGCGGCATTTTTTGTAAAAAAAGAAGACTCAAATCTGGTCTCGTTTTTACGCACGAAAACTTTTCAAACAAAGAAATTAACCGAAACAGGTGCGACTGCCAGTTCAGTAATCTCGCCTGATGGAAAATTCGTCGTTTATCAGCAAACTGTCAATGGGAAAACCAGCCTGTGGCGACAACAGCTTGATTCTTCAAGTAATGTTCAGATATTACCTCCAACTGATGAGATTTACAGCATAATCGTCATCTCAAATAGTGGCGAAGATATTTATTTTACCCGTAAATCAAAAGATAGAAAGGACGATCTTAGTATTTATCTCGTTTCTAATTTTGGCGGGGTTCCAACTAAATTGATTAGCGGCACCCAAGGTTGGTTTAGCCTTTCTCCTGATGACAAAACGATTTCCTTTCTTCGCTGTTATTATAAAGAAGACAAAACTTGTTCACTTTACATTGCGGACTCTGACGGAAAAAACGAGAGGAAACTTCTGAAAACTGAACACCCTTTTGAGATTACCGGAAATCAATTTTCGACAGATGGAAAGAAAATAATGTTTGCCACCGGACATTCGATTAGCGGCAGTAAAGAATTCGGTATTTCTGAATTTGATCTCGAAAGCGGAAAGGTTACGGAAATTATTAAAAATAGATTCTTTCGGATTTATGATTTCAAGGTATTGCCAAAGGATGAAGGATTTTGCGTTGCTGCTCGACTTGAGGCAAATGAAGAGTCTAAAATTTGGTTAGTTGATAAAAATAGGGAGATTTATCCATTAACCGCGGATTCCGCAAATTATTTGCAAGTTAGCTTAAACAAAGACGCTACAAGATTTAACGCAATCCAAAATCAAAGTGATTTCAGACTGTTCATTACTCCTTTTGATAATCCTGAGCAGCAGACCGAAATTGCTTTGGCTCGTGACGGGCTTCATTTCACAAATGATGGAAAGATTGTTTATGCTTCTTCGACTTCGACCAAAAGTGATATTTGGCAATCTGACGAAAGCGGTGGAAATCAGCGACAACTAACATACGAAGGAAGAAATTTTGCTCCATATATTTCGCCTGATGAAAATTACATCTTTTTTACCTCAAACCGTTCAGCAACTGACCAAATTTGGCGAATGAATATGGACGGCTCAAATCAAATCCAAATTACTAAAAAAGGCGGAGTCCCTTTAGGAATGTCGCCTGACAAAAAATTTCTTTATTTCAAAGCATCATTTATCCTAAATCTTTGGCAAGTTCCGATTGATGGCGGAGAAGAAACGCTGCTTTGGGATAAAACCAATGAACCTCCTGCCTTTTCGCCCGATGGAACTCAAGTTGCGATGTTTGAACAAAACGAGGGAAAAATAGTTTTGAGAGTTTATTCTATAGCCACAAAACAAATAGTAAAAGAATTTTCGCTTGAAGACCAAACAGCTAAACTTAGAGATTTAGTTTGGGCGCGGGGCGGGGATTTTTTAGCATACACATATAAAATAGACACTAAAACTATTCTTTGGACGCAAAATCTCAGCGACGAAAAACCTACCAAATTTGCAGATTTAGGCGAAGACTATACTGTTCATTTGGCAATATCATCTGATGATAAAAAAATTGCTTTCACCCGTGGAAAGTGGAAACAAGATTCAGTTTTGTTAAGCGGTATCAGATAAGTTTTATTGCAAACTACCGATTTTCGAGCCGATAAACCAGCGTGTTTGGATTATAAGTTTTCCAATCAAACCAATAATCTTTTAGCACAAAAACTTTTTTGAGTTGTTTGCCCGCGAGTTCCCCGTTTGTCGCTTTGCCGGAAAAATCCCAAACGCTTCCCGTTTCCGCATCAACCAATTCGTTTGTGTCGGGTTTGCGTAAGAATTCAAGTTTGCGCCCATCAATATTTCGCTCAAACGCCCGCACCGATTTTTTGTCTTCCGCCAGCAAAACAACGATGTCCGTTCCGCCAATGGTGTCAATAATCGGACTTTGTTTTTCCAAAGCCGAAAATGGATAAGCCTTTGTTTTATCGTTGATTTTGATACCGACTACCAAAGTTCGAGGCTCAAAAGTTTCTTCAATTTTAGCGGTGATGCGGACGGGCATTTTGGCAACTTCATCTTCCCAATTTGCCGATTCGTATTTATTTGCCGCTAAAAGTTTCTCATCTGGACGCAGAACTCTGCCGGTTGGATGTTCGGGTTTCCACACGCCAAACGAAACTTCATCGTGATAAACTTCGGTCAGTTTTTGTCCTTTAAATGAGCCTTGAATCGCTTCGCCCGAAACCTGTTGCCACCACGAACCCGTTTCCGCATCGCGCATTATAAAGTTCTGATTATTGATGCCTGCAAGTTGAAAATTCAACACCTTCCCATTGACCGATGACTCCCATACCAGACCGGTATGACAGAGCGTTCAGTAAGTCGCCGTGATTGGTTTTCCGCCAACCACGTCTTGGACAACGTGATGATAAGCCATTTGCAAAATTGGATACGCAACCGATTCGCCGTTGATTTCTACCGACATCACCATCTCGTTGTCTTTGACAAAATCAACTTCGGAAACCTTTGCGTAAGCAGAGTTTGCCAGCGGATTAAACATCCACAAGAAATGATTTTGTTGAGCAAACCAAACGGAAAATCCAAGTAAAATCAACGGTAGAATAAGCGGAATATTAGAAAACCAACGCGAATTTCGCCAAATCACAACTGAAAGAATCAACGCCACAATCGCTAAAACTACGGTTAAAATCGGCGACCAACTCCGCAAATAGTATGAAATTTCGATGGCTCTATCGGTCTGCGGGGCGAAAGGTTGGATGAGATAAACGGGAATTGCAACCATCGCAAAGGCTGTGATTGCAATAATTATCAAGAATAGCCAATTTAGAATTTTATTTCGCATAAAGATTTTAAGGAAAGATTTCAGACTGAATCCAAATTTGTCTCGATTTTTATTTGTCTGACACTATTCATTTTCAGTCGGTTAATTGTTCCGCTGCCGATTTTCGTCAATCCCTCAATTCCTAAAGTATCCAAATTCACGCGAAAGTGTTTATTCCAAATATCCTGACGTGGATTGAACAACCGAATATCTTCCTTTTTATCGTGTAAACCTATATTATGAAATGCTTTATAGGCATTACAGGCTCGGCAAGCTAATACCAAATTATTCAAATCGTCAGTTCCATTTTTTGAAAGAGGTATGAAGTGGTCAATTTCAAACGGAAAATTAAAAGCCGATTCAGGTGCGTGGCAATATTCACAAATAAAATTAGCACGTTTGGCAACTGCTTCGTAAAATTGATTCATTTGCCAAATTTATCAGCGATTTTTGCTACACGATTCGCTGAACCTTCAAGTTCTGCATCAATTAAACCCTCAAGTTCTTCTCGTTCTTTTGGATTCATTTCTCTGTTTTCTGCCTCCGCCTGTCTCAAGTTTTCCATCAATTGAGATAATCGCTTTTGCTGTTCGGCAGTAAAAAACTCATCAGGCTGAAAACGCTGAACAATAAAAAGCGTTTCGCTATCGCTATTCTCAAATTGGACAGTCAAGGCATCTAAAGCCTCTCCGATTGTCATTCCAAAAGATTCTTTTTCACCTGAAACCGCCCGAAATGATTTGCCATTTTCACTACTTGGTAAAATTACAACTGTCTTCATAACTCAAATTATACACTAACTTTCGCTTTCATCTTCCTCTTTTTTGACTCCGAATTTTTCCAAACGATATTGCAAAGTGCGAAATGTCAAGCCCAATAATTTCGCAGATTTAGTGATATTGTTATCTGTCCGATCCATCGCTTGCATTATCAAACTTCGTTCTAGTTCTTCAAAATTAACACCATTTGGCGGCAACTTGAAAAGTGCATCGGCGGCGGCTTTTGTTTCGGCGGTTTGCATTTCGGGCGGTAGGTCTTCGAGCGTGATTTGGTCGCCTTCGGAGAGTAAAACTGAGCGTTCAATTGCCGATTCGAGTTGGCGGACATTGCCCGGATAACTGTAGTTGAGCATTGCTTTCCTTGCTTCCGCAGTTAAACCTGTAATTTTGGTGGAAGAATTTTTAGTATGCTTTTTGATGAAAAAATCTATCAAAACGGGAATGTCGGATTGACGCTCACGAAGCGCGGGAAGTTCAATCGAAAGAACATTTAGCCGATAATACAAATCTTCTCTAAACCTGCCATCCTGAGACATTTTTAACAAATCCCGATTAGTTGCCGCCACGACGCGGACATCCGTGTTGATTTCTCGCGTCCCGCCGACTCGACGAATTTGTTTTTCTTGCAAGGCGCGTAGAATTTTGGCTTGAAGAGAAATATCAAGTTCGCCAATTTCGTCTAAAAATAAAGTTCCGCCGTCTGCGATTTCAAATAAACCTTTTTTCTCAGCAATCGCGCCGGTAAAAGAGCCTTTTTCGTGTCCGAAAAGTTCGGATTCGAGCAAGTTTTCATTGATCGCAGCGCAGTTGACGGCTTGAAAAACCTCGTCTGAGCGAGGACTGTTGGTATGAATCGAACGGGCAATCAATTCTTTTCCCGTCCCGCTTTCGCCGCGAATCAAGACGGTTGAATTCGATTTCGCCACTTTCAAAATCAACTTTTTAACCTTGTCCATTTCTTCCGAAATAGAGATAATTTCGCCATCAAGTTTAGAAAGTTTGGTCAAGGCACGCGAAACGGTTTCGAGCAATTTTTCGCGGTCGTAAGGCTTTTGCAGATAGGCAAATGCACCGAGTTCTTTTGATTCAAACGCCGTGTCAACCGTCCCATGCGCCGTCAGCAAAATAACCATAATTGATTTGTCGAAAGCCACGAGCTCTTTGAGCAATTCAATCCCGCTCATCCCTGTCATCTGCAAATCGGTCAACACCAGATCAAAATGTCGGTCACGGACAAATTTCATCGCGGCTTCGCCCGAACTCGCGGTGGTCACATCGTAGCCTTCGCCCGACAAAATCATCTCCAAAATTTCGCGCTGACTGCGCTCGTCATCTACTACTAAAATTGATTTTCTACTCATTTATTTTTTGACAATTCTTTGATTAGGTTTTCAACCAATTCAAACTTTGATGCTTCCAAATTCTTTTTTAAGATTCTTTGGAGAGGAATTAGGTTTATTTCATAATTTAAGAGCAATACTTCAATGTCGTTTTTGTATCGCAAAGACTTGGTTAAAAAGTATTTATCGTTAAAAAGTTTGCCATTCAAATATAAATCTGCCCAAGCATAGAGTTTCATTAAAACTAAGCCTTCAACGGTGGCGATAAAAAATGAGCCTTCTTGATAAGTCCTTTTTTGGCAAAAAGCCTTTTTGACATAACTAAAAATCGCATTATCGGTGAATAAAAAATCAACTTTTAATCCATCCGTTGTTTCACAATTTGCAAAATTATCATCAGATTCCAGAATATTTAAAGTGGGCGAAATTTTGGCAAAATCTGCTCTTGAAATGATTAAATCTAGGTCTTCTTTGTGTCTAGTTTTGATGTAGTAACGCAACGCAATCCCACCGACAATGACAATATCAATCTTATTTTGAGCTAAAAGTTTGAGAAAATTATCAACGCTTTTGGGTAAATTATCAGGATTCATTTTATTACCGTTCAACCAATTTTGAGTATTAAACGCATTGGCAGAATAAATTATTTCTTTGATACAAACCTTATCCGTCTCTTTGCGTTTGCCAATTACTGTATTCATAACAAAATGATTTTATCACAGTCGATTTTCTACTCATTTACTTTGTGTTTTTCCTTCTCAAATTCTTCGTTGCAAAATTTGATAAATTTGTTGGTTACATCAATTGACTCATCAACATACAGAATTGCATTTAGAATTTTATCATCAGATAAGTCAAGGATTTTTGTATATCCTCTTTTTGTCTCAAATAGTTTTAGTTTATCTTTTATTTGGTTCTCAATTGGTCTAAGTAAAATTGAACGACGTTTTTCAACTGTGTCCCTTATTTTTTTCATTTCTTTTTCAAGCCTTGAAAGTTCTAAAACCTCGTTTTCAATTGGTTTACTTAAAGTTTTCAATTTCTCAATCTCAGTCTTCAATTCCTCAATTCTTTTTGCAAGGCGTGGTGTGACAAAATCGTCATCGTAAGTTAGTTTAACAGCTTGAATTAATTTCTGAATACCAACTTTTTCGTCATAAAAAAGATAGCCATTGACTATTCCAATTTTAGTTTGGGCAAAACTTGCTGTCGCTAAAATCAATGTCAAAATCAATATCTTTAATCCTTTCACTGCCTTACCTCCTACATTTTCGGCAATTTCACCACAAACTTTGTTCCTTCGTTTAGATGCGATTCAACTTCAATCGTGCCGTTATGTTCGTCAATAATTCGTTTGACGATTGCAAGCCCAAGTCCGGTTCCCGTTTCTTTGGTGGAAAAATACGGCTCGAAAATCTTGGGCAAATTCTCGTCAGAAATTCCTTCGCCCGTGTCTGTTACCTCAATTTTAACCAAATCTTCGTCAGGTGAAATTGTAACATTCAAATTGCCGCCAGTGGGCATTGCTTGGACGGCGTTGAGAAAAAGATTGTTGAAAACCGAGCGCAGAATTTCTGCATCAGCCAAAATGGTCGAAGCGTTTTCGTGTTCGACAATCGAAATTTTGACGTTTTGTTCTTCGGCTTGATGTTCGACAATATTCATCGAATTATCAATCACTTGGCGCAAATTTGTCGGTTGCAAATCAAGTTTTAACGGGCGCGAGTATCGCAAAAAGTCCGAAACCAATTGATTGATTCGGTTCACTTCATTTTTTAGTTGCAAAGTCAGTTTTTCAAAGGTTTCGGCGTTTTTTTCATCTTCGGGGACAAATTTTGCCCGTAGTTGATCAAGCGTTAAATTGATGTAGTTCAACGGATTACGGATTTCGTGGGCGATGGCTGAGGCAAGTCTGCCAACAACTGCCGATTTTTCAACCTTTTGTAATTTCGCTTCAAGCTCGACCTTCTTTTCCAGTTCGGCAGTCATTTCATTAAACCGCGAAGCAAGTTGACCGAGTTCATCCGTCCGCTCTGCGCCTTGCACTCGCACGCCAAGATCGCCTTCCGCAATCTTTTTCGCCGCATTGGAAAGTTGGGAAATCGGACGAGTAAAACGCCAAACCAGTAAAATCGTAATTAAAGTTGAGATTAAAAGGACTGCCAAAGTATAAACGAGTGGTTGGGCGGCTCGTTGAAAAGTAGTGCCTTTGTCGGTTTTAAGAATTATCATCACATACCAACGACCTTGATCCGTTTCGATGGGAATGGCGTGGGCTTCACTCTCGCTATTTTTGTCAATGATTTCTGCATTTGGAAAGTTACTGCGATCATTGCCCAAACGATTCGCGTTCGCCAATGGCGGTAAATCGTTGATGTCTTTGAGTTTTTTATAGACGGTTTCCTTTTTTTCGTTTTGAGTAGGAAGATAATTTTCGTTGAGGCTATCATAAACTTCCCAATCTTTATTGATAACAATGATGTCATTGATTCGATTGATGGTCGTCTCGTCAAAAGCCTGATCTTCGCGTTTGATAAAATCGCGCATCCGATCACTTGACGACAATCCGTTAAATCCAATTGAAACTCCGGCGACTAAAACCTGTTGTTGTGTTTCACGAAGACGTTCATTTTGTCGTTCGGTTTGTAAATTCAGATAATATTGAACGCCGAGCGTGGCAATTAAAAGTATCGCCAAAATAAAAAGAAGTCTGACGCGAAATGTTTGAAAGAAATTCATTCGATTTGTCTCCTGCGGGAAGAGCAGCTGGCAAGGTAAAAGGTAAAAGGTAAAAGGCAAAAAGTAAAGACCAAGTTTTGAAAGATTAGAAATCAGCAAAATTTGATTGCTCAATATTTTTCTTGCCGTTTCAACGATTTGAATGTTATAGTCTTTTTTAGCTTGGAAGCAAACTTTTTTGGCAAACTTAATTTTTCAATTATTCATCTAGAGTTTTAGCTCTCCTTTGTGACTCTCCTAATTAAAAAATATAAAGAGGTATTCGTGATGTTTTTACGCCCTAAGAAGTTGTCTGTCGAATTTCTATTCGTGTCAGCAGTCATTTGTTTTTCTTTAATTAGCCAGATTCAGGCGCAAACTAAAAAGCCCACGGCAAAGCCTGTTGCCAAAACCCAAACTTCGAGTAAAACTACCGCGAAAAAAACGGACGATAAAAAATCCCCCAAAACTACCGTTTCAAAGGATAATTCAAAGTCAAAAACTCAAGATAAGACTTCTAAAACCTCAGGATAAAAACACTAAAAATCCCAAACCTTCTAAAGCCGAATTAGCCAAACAAGCTGAGCAAAAACGCATCGAAGCCGAACGCCAAGCCACCGCCCGAAGAGCTGAAGAAGCCCGTCGGCAAGCGGCTTTAGCAGAACAACGCCGCCGCGAACAAGCCGCCCGCGAAGCCCGTGCCAGACAGCTTGCCTTTGAACGCGGTCTGAAAACTGAAACTCAAGCAAACATTGCCAATGACGACACCGAAGGCGAAGACCTTGAGGTCAGGCGCGCCGCCGTCAGTGCACTCGGCAATCACGCCGGAACCGTGGTAGTAATGGAGCCGCAGACCGGAAAAATTCTTTCCATCGTCAATCAAGATTGGGCAATCCGCCGAAGTTTTAAACCCTGCTCGACCATCAAATTGGTGACAGGAGTTGCCGGACTCAATGAAAAAACGATTGATTCGGAAGGAAACATTCGCAATCGCAATTTTAAATTAGGTTTGGACGATGCGCTGGCGCATTCAAACAACACTTATTTTCAGGCTGTCGGCGCAAATGTTGGAAATGAACGGATGATTTCTTACGCCCGTGCGCTCGGACTCGGCGAAAAAACCGGAATCAATGCCGAAAATGAAACCGCCGGAAAACTTCCCTACGGCAATCGAAACGCCCGAATTTATTCGCACGGTGATGATTTTGAGGTAACTCCGCTTCAACTCGCGGTGATGGTTTCAGCCATTTCAAATGGTGGAAAACTGGTCGTTCCGCAAATTCCCAAAACCAAAATTGAGAAAACCAATTTTCGCGGTTTTATGCGCGGACAGGTTGATATTCCACAAGAAAATTTGCAAAGAGTTTTGCCCGGAATGATCGGCGCGGTTAATTATGGGACTGCCAAACGCGCTTCCGATTATTCTCTAAATATTGCCGGAAAAACCGGTTCGTGCATCGGACAAGGCACTTGGCTCGGTCTTTTTGCCTCGGTTGCGCCGGTTGTCAATCCAAAATTATCCATCATCGTCATCACTCGCGGCTCAGGCGAACGCGGAAAATATGCTTCGGGAATCGCCGGACAAATTTATAAATCTTTGAGTCATCGTTTTAATGAGGGCAAGGATTATGTGGCAAAAGTTCCGCTCCAACTCAAGCCCCAGCAGAAAGTTGACGGCAACCAAATCCGCTAAACTTAGACAATGAAGAAGGCGAGGATTCGGACGAAGGCGATGTTGCAAAACCTGTTACAAATAATAAGACAAATCCTAAAAAAGGTGGCGATGATAAAAAGGCTATTTTTGAGCCGATTGTCATTCAAGTCAATCGTGAGCCAACCCGTCCGCGCATTGTGCAAGTAAAACCGTAAGCTGATTTATTTCAACATAACCTGAGTTTTGAGTTTAAGAATTTGTGTTTCTTAAAACTTAAAACTCTTTTTATGGTTTGGCTTTTGCCGTTTTGCGCTTGACACGAAAGCGAAATCTGCGGGATTATTTAGCTTTGCATTTCAATCTGAAAAAGTAAAAAAAGATGATAATTTATGTTGCTTGAATTGGATTCTTGCAACTATTTTTATCCAGACAACATCTGAATTTTCGCAAAAACAAAAACTGCTTAGTTTTGAATATTGCAAACGATTAACAATAGCTCGGAGGATGAATTTTAATGAAAAACGTATTTAAGTTTTTAACTTTAGGAACGATGTTGGTTGCCTTTTATGCAATTGCGACCACTTCTACTTTTGCCCAAGCCACGCTGGAAGAATGCACACCTATTTATGAGAGGTTTAAGGTTGAGCGCACCAGTACTGATCCTACAGTATTAACAGCCGCGATTGCTACCGGAAAAGAATATCTCAGCAAATGCAGCAATCTTGAAGGACAAGAAGCAGTAAGGGATTATATTACAGCTCAAATCCCAAAAATCCAAAAAAAGATTGACGACATTATGCTGGCTAGGCTCGAAAAACGCTTTAATGATAGTATTCCTGCTAAAAATTGGGATGAATCATTTGCCGCCGGTAAAGAGCTATTAACCAAGAATCGTCCATACGAACTTGATTTAATCTTGACTCTGGCGGGTATCGGTTATGACAATGTAACCGCGAATCCTCCGGTTGATAAATTCAATGGCGATACCATCAGCTATGCAAAAATGGGTCTCCAAAAAATAAATGAAGGAAAACCTTCAACCGACTTTGGATTTTTCCAATATGCCAATAAAACCAAAGAATGTGTTGATGGTAAAACCAACGCTATCGGTTGGATGAACTACATCATCGGCTACACGATGTATGTCCGTCAAAAACAAAATAAGGATGCAGTTCCCTATATTTATAAATCAACCCAAACCGGCTGTGAAACCAAGAGTTTTCCTGAAGCCTACAGATTGATTGGGGCTTGGTATTTGGATGAAGCTATTAAAATTAACACCAAGAGAGTAGAACTCATCAAAGCCGCCAGCGACCAAGATACGGATGAAACTAAAGCACTCTTAGCTCTTCAAAAAGGCTATGCTGACCGTTCGATTGACGCTTACGCCAGAGCCTATAAAATGGCTTCAGCAGTTAAAGGTCCTGTAAAAACGTATGTGGATGCGCTCTACAAAAAAATGCAAGAGCTGTATGATTTTCGTTTTAGTAGCAAAGACGGCATTGACAAATATATTTCGGAAGTAATGGGCAAACCGTTTCCTGATCCAAACACTCCGGTCACTCCGGTAGTTGAAACAACTACGGCGACCACTCCGAGTACTTCGGCAATGCCGACCAATACAGCATCTACTGCTACGGTGGCTGATACCAGACCGAGAACGGCAACCACCACTAGCACAACCGGAGTCACAACTGACATCGCCACCGCTCCGATCCCCAATACTGCCAAAAAAACGACAACTAAAAAAGCCCCAGCTAAAAAGCCTGCCAAAAAGAAAGGCACTCGTTAATCAAAAGCTACGCAGTTTTTGAAAACTCGAAAGTCGGATGCTAAAAATGGCGTTCGGCTTTCCTTTTTGTCTCGACTTTCGATAAAATCAATTTGAATTTTACGAATCATTAAATTACAAAAACTTTATCTGGAATCTGGAATCTGAAATCTGCAATCTGGAATTTGGAATTTGAAAAATGTCAAAAAATTTAGCCCAACTCGAACAGATTCTCGGTTATCAATTTCAGAATCCTGACTTGCTCGAACGCGCTCTGACGCATCGTTCGTGGGCGTATGAAAAAATGCCGCTGGGCAAGGAAGAAGAAATCCGCAGTTTGCAAAATGAATCGTTGGAATTTGTCGGCGATGCGGTGCTGGGGATGGCAGTCGTTGAATATCTTTTCAATAAATATCCTGACGCTACCGAAGGCGAGTTGACGATGATGAAACATCGCCTCGTCAGCACCGAAACTCTGGCTAAAAACGCGCAAAGATTAACTCTAGGCGAATATTTACAGGTTGGGCGGGGCGAAGAAAAAACGGGTGGCAGACGCAAACAAGCACTTTTAGCGGATACGCTCGAAGCTGTGATTGCCGCCATTTTCTTTGATAGCGGTTATATTTCGGCTCGCGCTTTTGTGCAAAAGATTTTGGCAGACGATTTTCGGGAGATAACGCCGAATACTTCGATTGATTACAAAACTTTATTGCAAGAGGTTTTGCAAGCTGAAAAGCGTCCTGCCCCGATTTATAATGTCATCAAAACCGAAGGTCCGCCACATAAAAGAATTTTTTCAGTCGAAGCCGTGTGGGACAATAATCGGGTCGAGGCACAAGGCTCTTCGATAAAATCTGCGGAGATGGCGGCGGCAAATTTGGCTTTACAGAAACTAAAAACTGAGAATAACGTAAAAAATAATTGAGTTTCGTCCATTTTAGACGATTCTCAACTTGTCACAACTTAAAAACTTTTCTACGATTTTTTGAAATGAGTAATAAAAATAAAGAAGCTGAAGAAGTTCATCAGAAAAAACAGATTGCGCCTCCGAAAAGCATTTTTCGTGAATATTTTGAATCATTTGTCACCACGCTGGTCATGGCAATTTTCGGAATGACCTTTATTTTGCAAGCCGTCACCGTGCCGACCGGCTCGATGCAAAATACGATTTTAATCGGCGATTATTTATTGGTTAATAAATTTATCTTTGCTCCGGGCGGAAAACCTATTCCATTTTTGCCGCAACGCGAAATTGAGCGTGGCGACATTATTGTTTTCAAATATCCGGGGTTTCGTGATGGCAGAACGCGAAAGAGTTCCGCCTTATTTTACCAATTATGTTAAACGGGTGATCGGAATGCCCGGCGACAAAGTAGAATTTCGCAATAATCAGGTTTTTATCAATGACAAACTGCTTCCCGAACATCGTGTTCTCGGAGATTCTCCGATTATCGACGGCGAACGAGACGGAGAAGCCGCGCTTCAAACCAAAGAATTTGAGCCTCGTCAACCTGACCAAAACTATGATGTTTATTATTCAAAGGACACTATACAAGCCATCAAAGCTGGGGATAAAACTTCAAACCCCGGATATAATTACGGGGTTGAAGGCAAACGAATGAAAGTCCCTGATGACAGCTATTTTGTGATGGGCGATGCCCGTGACAATAGCGAAGACAGCCGTTTTTGGGGCTTTGTCCACCGAGATTTAATCATCGGACGAGCAATGTTTGTCTATTGGTCTTGTGATAGAAGTAGCGGCAGTATGCTCAGTTGCATTACTAATCCGCGTTTTGACCGCATCGGGAAATTTATAAAATAGATTGAATCATTGAATCATTGGTTCATTTAACCATTATTTTTGTTTTCCGATGAATCAATGAATCAATGACAAAATGATAAAATTTAACCTTGAGGTTGCCGAAGCCCTCAAAAACAATCAGCCCGTAGTTGCGCTTGAATCAACCGTCATCGCTCACGGTTTGCCGTATCCACAAAATCTCGAAACCGCCGAAAAACTCGAAAATATTATCCGCGAAAATGGCGCGATTCCCGCCACGATTGCCGTTTTCGAGGGCGAATTTTGCATTGGACTCGACAAATCTCAACTCGAAAGGCTTGCCACCGATAAAACCATCCGCAAAATCAGCCGCCGCGATTTGCCGATTGCTGTTGCCCAAAAATTAAACTGCGCGACCACCGTTGCAACTACGATGTTTATTGCTTATCGGGCAGGAATCAAATTTTTGCCACGGGCGGAATTGGCGGAGTTCATCGCGGGAACTTGTCGGATATTTCGGCAGACTTGCCCGAATTGGCAAATACGCCGATGCTGGTTGTCTGCGCGGGGGCAAAAATTGTTTTGGATTTGCCTGCTACGCGGGAATGGCTCGAAACCAACGGCGTTTGCATTCTCGGCTATCAATGTGATGAAATGCCCGCTTTTTATTCACATTCGAGCGGTTTGGCAGTAGATGAAAGGGTTGAAACGGCAAGTGAAGTTGCCCGAATTGTCAAAGCGCGGGATGATTTGAAAATGCCAAACGCAATTTTGGTGACTGCGCCTGTTCCCGCAGAATTTGAAATTCCACGCCAAAAACTCGAAAGGATTTTACGAATTGGCTTTACACGAAGCTGAGGAGAAAAACATTCTCGGCAAAGAGATTACGCCGTTTTTGCTGGCTAAAATGTCTGCCGAAAGTAGAGGCAAAACACTTCGCGCCAATATCGTCCTGCTGGAAAACAACGCAAAAATCGCGGCTCAAGTGGCGGTAGCAGTTGGCAGTAGCAGTTGGCAGTAGCAGTTCGGAGTTAAGAGTTCGGAGTTTTTCGCCCCTCGCCTTTCGCTTCTCGCTCCTCGCCTTTCCCCCTTCCCGTCATTTCACAGCTTTCATTTTTATATTCAACGAATCCAGACGTTTTTTGGCTTCTCCCGCTTCGTTACTTTTCGGAAATTTGGTCACAATTTCGTTCCAAGTTACACCGTTATAATAAAAAGTTTTGGTGGCAGAATTAAACCAAAAATCTATCCCGATTTTTCGATAACGGTCTAAACTTGAATGATTTAGGTAGAAACTGTGAAGCGGCGCGCCTGATGCGGTCATCTCGCGTTTGTCGAGTTGGCGGGTTGCATCGCGCGAAAGTTTGACCGCCATTTCTTCGGCTAAATCGCCTACCAGCAACAAAATAGCCGGACGCAGAGGCGAATTTGGAAAGTTTTGCAGAAAAACCGTTGCCCGTTCGATTTGCTCAAAACCTTCGGAGGCTTGGACGAGTCGCGCCAGACGTTCATCATCACCTTTTCGATTTTTGCCAATCACGGCTTCGGCTTGCACCCAACCGTAATTCTTAGGCGGAACGATAACGCGATAAAAGGTTATGCCATCAACCTCTTTAGTGCCGGAAATGGCAAGAATCCGCCCTGTCCGCATTCTCTGAACCGAATCGGCATAGAGACTTGGTTGAATCCGCAAAACTGCCAGACGTTCGTCAATAACAATCGCCACATTTGGAGTTTTTTCAACCGCGGTCGGCTTTTTAGTTGGTAAAATACGTTTTTTCTGTGCTTGAGCCGTGAAGACGAAAGCGAGAAAAACGAAGGAAATTAAAATGAATGAGCGTTTCATTGGCTCCTCCTCTATATGGGAATTTAGTCAAATAAAGACTTTATAAAAGGGGCAACTATCTTTTTTTTAAACTTGCTTGTTTAATTTTGTCTTGCATTCCGGCGTGATGAAAATGGCAAATCGCAATTGCCAGCGCGTCCGCCGCATCGTGCGGTTGCGGAATGGTCGGCAATTTGTAATAAGATTTTAACCATTTCCTGCACCTGATGTTTTTCGGCATTTCCGTAGCCAACAACGGTTTGCTTTATCAAACGCGGGGCATATTCGGCAATTTCTAAACCGTTTTTTTCCGCCAACAGCAAGACCACGCCGCGCACTTGTCCGAGTTTGAGAGCAACCTTGACATTGACTGCATAAAACGCTTCTTCAATCGAAACCACATCGGGCTGAAAGCGTTTCGATAATCTCCTGCAAATCTTCATAAATTTTCAATAAACGCTTAGAGAAACGCTCCTTTGGCGAAGATTTTACCGTCCCAAAATCAATCAGACGATAAAAGTTTCCGTCTTTTTTGACCACGCCCCAGCCGAGCGTTTCGCTTCCCGGATCAATGCCTAAAACTCTCACCTAGAGAATTTACTATTCCATCTCGCTTTCGTCAATGTCAAAATTGGCGTAGAGATTTTGCACATCGTCTTGGTCGTCGAGTGCCTCGTAAAGTTTGAGCATTTTCTTGGCATCTTCACCTTCAAGACGAGTATGAGTTTGCGGAATCATTGTCACTTCGGCAGACTGCATTTCAACTTTCGCTTTGTTTAAGGCTTCGTGAACCGCTTCAAAATTTTCAGGGGCGGTATAGATTTCAAAAACATCGCCTGCATCTTGCATATCGTCTGCGCCCGCTTCGAGCGCGAGTTCAAATAATTCATCCTCAGACTTGGCAGATTTATCCACGATAATCAGACCTTTTTTATCAAACATCCACGCGACTGAACCAGCTTCGCCGAGGTTGCCGCCATTTTTAGAGAAAAGATGGCGAATCTCTGCCACCGTCCGATTGCGATTGTCGGTCATCGTTTCGACCAAAACCGCCACCCCGCCGATGCCGTAGCCTTCGTAAGTTAATTCTTCGTAATTAACGCCTTCGAGTTCGCCTGTCCCGCGTTTGATAGCCCGATCAATCGTCTCGTTCGGCATATTCATACCTTTGGCATCGTTGACTGCTTTCCGAAGTCGTGCGTTTTGGTCAACATCGCCACTTCCGCCCGTCCGAGCCGCAACCGTAATTTCTTTGATAAGTTTGGTAAAAATCTTTCCGCGTTTGGCATCTAACGCGCCTTTTTTATGTTTAATTGTGTGCCACTTGCTGTGTCCTGACATTTGTTAAAAACCCTTTAGAATTGAATTTTGTAAAGACAAAATATACCACGCCGCAAAATTTATCTGCAACTTAACTTTGTCGTTACATTTTTGTCACTTCAATCATTTGTAATACGTTTGGAGGAACAAAATGTGTAAAGAATTAACGGTGCTGGCGATTTTTTGTTTGGGATTGTTGGCTGATTTTTTGTGGTTTCGGATAACCCGAAGTTTCAATTCTATTTTGCTGTTGCAAATAGGATTAGCTTTATTTCTGCTAACTTTTATCGTCCTTGTCGGGAAAAAATATCTGGCAAGGCGTTTTTATTCGCACCCGAAATTTTCACCTGTTTCAATTTGGAAGTTTTTCCGTTCAGGATTTCGACTTGGGATTTGGAAACGTCAAATTCCTTTGCCAAGAGTTTAACGAGTTCAGCGTTTGCCGCGCCATCAACGGGCGGAGAGTTTAGTTTTACTTTCAACGCTCCATTATATTCGCCAACGATTTCACTTCGTGAAGAACGCGGAATGACGCGAACCGAAAAAATCAGAGTACCATCTTTTTCAGTAAAATCAATCATTTATGGAAAATACAAATTTGTTTTTCTGCATCAGCCAAGAAGTTTTCGATTATTGCAAAAGCCTTCGCCTTCAATATCTCTGGAAAAATGTGAGAATTTATCAATCACTTTTTATCGAATGGTTAAAAACCAAAGGCACTCCGTACAAAACTCTGCAAAAGTTGGAGCAGGATTAACAAAATCATTGCCGAAATATCAAACATTCCGATTGGTGGAATCAGTTTTTGAAAAGGAATCATCACCGGATCAGTCACCCAACGGATAAATCCGAAAAACGTCTTTCCGCCAAAGACAAACCACGATGAAATAATTCGCAAAAAGATAAACAAAATGTAGATGCTCAAAAGCGCGTAAAGGACAAAGCCAATAATTGCCTTCACATTTCCGTTTGCCGCACTAATAACCAGACCGTCAATGATAAAGAATGTGTTCCAAATAATTTCCAGTCCGAAATAAGCCAGAATAGCAAAAATTAAAATCGTCAGAATCGGCGCGTATCTTCGGTCAATCCGCCACATAAAAAGGAAATCGGCAAATGGCATTACAAATCGGTCAGTCACTCTTCGCAAACGGTATGCCAATCTGCCAATTTTGCCAAACGGATTCGGATCGGTAAAACTAAAAATCACTCTTAAACTCAATGCGATGGTAAATATCACTACTGCCCAAAAAACTATCAAACTAATAATTGGATAAACTAAACTCGTCAACATAATCTTTCTTTTGAACTTTAACACCCTTACTAACGTGCGGGTTTCTGCCTTTTATTTTTGCCTTTTTACTTCAATTTTCGTTCGCCAAAAATCGCTGTCCCAACTCGGATATGAGTTGCACCTTCCTCAATGGCGACTGTAAAATCGTGACTCATTCCCATCGAAAGCGCGCCGTTTGGTAATAATTTATCACGAATTTCTTTTAACTTGCGAAAATAGGGACGCACCTTTTCAACCTCTAAACAATAGGGCGGAATTTGCATCAAGCCAAGTAATTTCAAACATTTACAATTTTTAATAAATTCCAATAACTTCGGCAAATCTTCTGCTTTGATGCCGTTTTTGGTCGCCTCGCCTGCTAAATCCACTTGGATAAACATTTTCAACTCGGCGCGACCTTCTTCCAGACAAATACGTTCCAACCGCTCGGCAAGTTCGATTGAATCAACCGTGTGAATGACATCAAAAAGTTTGACCGCTTTGCGAGCCTTGTTTGATTGCAGATGCCCGATGAGATGCCATTCCACATTTTCAATCTCAGCAATTTTTCCTTCGGCTTCTTGAACTTTGTTTTCGCCAAAGACGTTTGCACCAGCTTCAATTGCTTCGCGCAAAATGTTGACAGGATGAGTTTTGCTGACGGCAATCAAGGTAATTTCGTCCACCTTTCGTCCCGCTTTTTCTGCCGCAAGTTTGATTTGATTTTTAACCTCTGTTAGTCTTTGCGCCAAAGTTTCATTCATTAAAACTATGATAATCGCTGGGCTTTGAAACGACAACCATTGAATTTCCGATTGCCGGACATTGGGATATTATTTTTTGGCAGCCGTGACACTTTTCAACCTAATTTCTCGTTTTTGATAGATGAATGGAAATTTAGCAATTCGCTTCAAATAAATTTGTTGCAATATTTATTTTCGCTGTTATGATGAAAATAAATCGTAATTCAAAAAAACCATGACGAAAAATACTACGCTTGTTTTGTTGTTAATCTGCTTAATCGGTTTGAGTTGTAATCTGTCTTCGGAAAATCAACCAAATGTCGAAAAACCAAAGGAGACTTCTAAAGCTGAGTCAAAAACAGTTGATAAAACAGTTGATAAAGGCGATTTTAAGGTCGGCTCTACGGCGATAAAAAATAGTAAGAATAAACGCGCCTTTCAAAAAGTTTCAGTTCACAAAAAAGAGGAAATGCAACCGCTGGCTGATGAACTGAACAAATTTTTTGCCTTACCTCATGATGTTTTTATGCGCTACGATGAATGTGGCGAGCCGAATGCTTTTTACGACCGAGACAAAAAAGAAATTATTATGTGTTATGAATTGGTTGATGATTTCTATGAATTGTTTGAGCCTGATTTTAAGAAAAAAGAAGACCTCGAAAACGCGGTTGATGGAGCAATTGCTTTTACCTTTTTTCACGAATTAGGTCACGCTTTGATTGACGTTTGGGATTTGCCAACCACCGGACGCGAAGAAGATGCGGTTGACCAATTATCAACGCTTATTTTGTCCGATGGCACGCCCGAAGGCAAAGATACTGTTATCAATGGCGCATATTCTTTCGGTTTAGCTGGCGATGCCGGAGAAAGTGGCGAATTAGCTTTTTGGGACGAACATTCTTTTAATCAACAACGCTTTTACAACATTCTTTGTCTGCTTTACGGTCAAGACCCGAAGCAAAATGACGATTTAGTTGGGAAAGACGGTTTGCCAAAAGAACGTGCCGAGATTTGCGTGGAGGAATTTAGTCGGGCGGACAAGGCGTGGACAACTTTGCTTGCCCCATATCTCAAAAATTGAGAATTTGTTAATCGTTAACTGTTCATTGTTAATTGGATGGTTGAAAAAAAAATCAATTAACCATTAACAATTTACAATTAACACTCATCCTTTGAGTTTTGGCGCAACAAATTGTATAGTTTCATTTGCCTTTTCGTGCGGACGTGGCGGAACTGGTAGACGCGCAGGTCTCAGAAGCCTGTGGGGGCAACCTCGTGGAAGTTCGATTCTTCTCGTCCGCATAAATTTGAGGGATGAAATATGAGGGATGAGGGATGAAAATTCTTCGTCCTTTTCATTTTCTGCAAAATAATGCCAAACGAACTTATCGAAGCCATCAAACATCATCAAACAACTTTCGGTCTGAATTTATCGGACGAAAAAGTCTCTCTTTTGAATGAATATTATCAATTGATTCAAGAGGATAACGAGATTTTGCATTTGGTTGCACCGTGTTCGGCAGAAGAATTTGCCACTCGTCACATTTTAGAAAGTCTGACGCTTTTGGAATATTTGCCGAAAAATGCAAAGTTTGCCGATATTGGAACAGGTGCAGGTTTACCGAGTGTTCCGTGTTTGATTGTGCGAAGCGATTTGAAAGCCTATTTGATTGAATCGAAACCGAAAAAGGCAAAGTTTTTAGCCAAAGTTTTGCAAAAATGTAATCTATCGAAACAAGCTAGAATCATTGGTCATCAATTTGAAGAAGTTGAACGCCCCGACATTTCTCATGTTACCTGTCGTGCTTTGGATAAATTCTCAAACAAACTCCCGCAACTACTAAAATGGTCAAAAAATGCGAAACTACTTTTTTTTGCCGGAAATTCACTCCGTGAGGGATTCGAAAAAAACAACCTCAAATTCAACGAAAAACTAATGCCACTTTCAGAGCAAAGGTTTTTGTTTATTTCAAAAAGGCAAAAATAATTCCCGTCTAAATTTGCCCGTTCGTTTCATATTTGATACAATTTTTCATTATGAAACGCAGAAAAGAAAAGTCTCTTAAAATCAGCGAAGCCATCTTTCGCGGACAGAAAACAACTTATAATTTTGAAGTTTTTCCGATGGAAATTGAATTTCAGCCTTCCTCAGCAGTTTTTATTATTTCCCGACGCAAAACTGACAAACTTGGCAAAGGTCATCACAAATTTGTTTGCATCGGGCAAACCGAATCACTCGTCAATGAGATTAAAAAACATAAAAAAGTAAAGTGTATCAAACAACAAAAGGCAAATGTTGTCTGCGTATTACTTGAACAGGACGAAAAATCGCGTCTGAAAATTGAAGAAGACTTGAAAGCGACTTATACAATTCCTTGTTCGCACAGCTAAGGTCAGATGGCTTCTGAATCATTGAAATCTTACCGCATTTTATAGCGGTCAAGTTTCATATAAAGTCCGCGACGGGTTAAACTGAGTTCTTTGGCAACCCGTGAAATGTTGTGATTATGACGTTTGAGCGAATCGGTAATCATCTGAATTTCGAGGGCAGAGACAGCTTCATCTAGTGTCACTCCGTCCGTTTGAATATTGATTGCGCCGCTTGATAAAGCGATTGTTTGGACGTTATTTGCACCATTTGAAGAATCTGAATCTTCCATCGGTTTGAGTTCGGCTGAAAGATGTCGGTGCGTGATTTTGTCGCCATCATCAGCCCGTGCCACGATGCGCTGAACCTCGTTGCAAAGCTGTCGCACATTGCCTTTCCAGTTAAAAGTAATCAGCAAATCTAAGGCTTCCGAAGTCATCGTCAAATCTTTTCGTCCAAACTTGGTCGAATAATGTTTCAAATAATAATCAACCATTGGCGGAATTTCCGAACGGCGTTCACGAAGCGGCGGAACGCTCAGGCGAATCACATTCAAACGATAATACAAATCTTCGCGGAAAAGTCCCTGCGCGACCATTTCTTCCAAACGCATATTGGTTGCGGCAATAATCCGCACGTCCACCGATTTCGGCGATTTTTCGCCCAACGGCTGAACTTCGCCTTCCTGCAAAAAGCGCAAAATTTTGGGCTGGACATCAAGTCCCAAATCGCCAATTTCATCCATAAAAAGTGTGCCGCCATCCGCCGCACGAATCACCCCGTCCGAATCTGCTACTGCGCCTGTAAATGCTCCTTTTTTGTAACCAAAAAGATGTCCTTCGGTTAATTCTTTGGGAACGGCGGTGCAATTAAAAGGCACAAAGACCTTGTTTTTGCGTTGCGAAACATAGTGAACGGCGCGAGCGACGAGTTCTTTTCCCGTCCCTGATTCGCCCGTTATCAAAACTGTCACATCCGAAGTCCGAATCTTCTGAATCTCGTCCACCAATGCCATCATCGAAGGACTCGAATGAATAAAACCGGGCATCAAACTGTGCGAAACGAACGGACTCGAATCTGTTACGGCAGGTTTATCTTTGCTGATTTCGCGCAAAGCGCAGACTTCCATTCCAAGTTCGACCACTTGCAAAAGTGGCTGAATCGAAGAGCCATCCGAGAGACTTGCGCCTGTTGCGGGAGAAATGACCAAAAGCGCGGGCAAAGCGTTCGGCGCACGGAGTTGGGAAATGTGGACATTCTTTTCGCGCGAGAATGTTTCCAAATCGTTTCGGGCTTGCGCTTCGTGGAGTTTGACGATCAATTCCGCACTTTCCGTTGGAAGAAAACCGTCAATCATCGAAGGTTGAAATTTGCGACCTTCTCTCAATTCAGCAAGCAGAATTTTCTTGACTTTGCTGTTTTGCCGCAAGATTGTAACTAATTCACGCAAAAGAAGTTCGCGGGAAGAAACGGCTTCCACCAGACGCAACATCAAAAGTTGAGAAGTGATGGCAACTTCGCGTTTGATAGAAACTTCCTTTTTGTTTAATTTACTTAAAATTTCTTCCGTTAATTTAAGTTTTTTTGATGCGCCAAGTTTGCGAAAGATTTCAGCCGCAGATTCTAAATTTTTAACAAATTTGTCGGGTTGTTTTTGGATGAAATTTTTACCGATTTCGTAATTGATGAGAGCCGAATGGTAAAGATCGCCTGCCATCTCAAAAATCGAAAGACTCCGATTAAAATGATGAAGTGTCAAATCCTCATCCTGCGCGGCAAGTGCCATCAATGCCTGAATTCGCGCCAAATTTCCCAAGACCAAATAACTTGCCGAAGCCTCATTTTCCTCAATATTTTGTAAAATTTCTTCAACTCGCGAAGTCTTGCGTTTTTTGAGATAAGCCTCCGCTAAAACTAAATTGGCGAGTTTGAGAGATTGGTTTTCCTTAGTTTTTTTGACAACGCTCTACCGCATCTTTGGCTTGCAAAATTGCCGCATCATATTCACCCTGCGCCAATAAACATCGAGCTAAATTGTATAAAACCGGAATCTTATATCGATCTTTTTTAGCGATTACGGCAAAATTGAGGGCTTTGCGTCAAAATCTTTTCGGCTTCATTGGTATCGCCACGCAAAAATTCAATTTCGCCCAAAGCTGCCAGAATCATCGCAAGTTGTGGATGAGTTGTTTCAAACGCCAAATCGAGCGCGCGATTGAGAATTTCTTCGGCTTTTTTCCAATCTCCGCTCAACCATAAATTAACTCCAAAACTATGTTGGCAATGACCAATTCAAACTTTTGTCCGATTTTTTCAAACAACGCAATACCTTTTTTAGCGTAATCCAACGCCATCTTGCGGACGAAGCAAAGCAGAATAAGCAACGGACATTTCCGCATAAATTTTGCCAAGCAAATATGGCGCAGGACGTTCGCCAAAGAGTTTAATTGCCTGTTGGAAATTTTCGAGGGCTTTTTCGGGATTCCCTTCACTTTGATAACTCGTGGCAATTACTCGATAAGTTTCGGCAAATCCGCGCCGATCTCCCAAATCTCGCGCAATTTTTAAGGATTTTTCGGCATAATTTCGGGAAATCGAATATTCGTGGAGCTCTTGATAAACGCGGGAAAAAGCAATGTAAATTTTAGTTTGAAGATAAATAAAATCTCTCTCTTCCGCGATTTTCAACGCCGAATTGAGTAAGGGCACGCCGTTCGTTGAGCCGTCTAAATTTGAATAAGCCAAAGCCAGTTGCGTTAAAATCGAAGCGTGAGTTTCCTCCGTTAGTTTTGCTGTAACTGCTTCATCTTCAAAAGGTTTGAGAGCTTTCAAAGCATCGTCAAAATGACCTTGCATTTCCAGCGCAACGGAAAGCAGTTGATTGATTTGGGCTTGAGCATCAATCGAATGTCTATAATTTTCGAGAATTTCAAAACATCGATCTTCTGCGTCAGCGGCAAATCCATCGTTTAATTTGCTGTTTATTTCGGTTAAAAATTGCGAAAGTTTTTCTTGGTCGAGAGTCTTTCCGTGTTGCAGACGGTCAAAAGGCGATGCTCCAAGTAAATGAGCATTCTGTTTGACAAAATTCTCGCCATTTGAGGACAAATCTTTCTTCATATTGCGGTAAAATTACAAAACAACCAATTGTAACTTTTTTTCAAATTTTGAATATTAAAGTAACAAAAACAATATAATAGCGGCGGGAGTATATTAAGTATGCGGTGAATGTATCAAACTTTTCGCATGGAGTCTATGATTTTTTTATCAAATATGACATTCTTTTAGAAAAAAGTTTGGAACGCCGTCCATCTTGGCGGCATTGAGCGCAAAGCGCGAACCATTTAGGTGATTTTAACTTGACGTTAGCTAAACACAGCTACGCCGCTTCCGCGACGTATGCCAGCAAGATGCTGGCGTTCCTTTCATTGATCATTTTTTTTGACCTAAATAACGACAAAAATTTTATGAAAGCAGAAGAAAAACGACTCGAAGAGGCGAAACAAAAATTAAATGACTGGAAACGGTGGGGCTGTTATTTGAGCGAACGTGCGTGGGGAACTGTCCGCGAAGACTATTCACCGCACGGCTCGGCTTGGGATTATTTCCCTTTTGAACACGCCAATAAAAAAGCATTTCGTTGGAACGAGGACGGAATTGCCGGAATTTGTGACCGCAAACAGCGTATTTGCTTTAGTTTGAGCCTCTGGAACGAAAACGATGATTTCCTCAAAGAACGCCTTTTCGGACTCGCGGGTAATCAAGGAAATCACGGCGAAGACGTTAAAGAATATTATTATTATCTCGATTGCACGCCGACTCATTCCTATATGAAATTTCTCTACAAATATCCGCACGCCAAATTTCCATACGAAGAATTAAAACGCGAAAATGCTAATCGTGATAGAAGTCAGCCGGAATTTGAATTGATTGACACAGGAATTTTTAACGACAACAAATACTTCGATATTTTTGTCGAATATGCAAAGGCTGAGGCGGAAGATATTTGCGTCAAAATTACGGCGTTTAATCGTGCAGATGAAGCCGCACCGCTTCATATTTTGCCGACCATTTGGTTTCGTAATACTTGGAGTTGGGATGAAACGGTAGAAAAACCAATCTTGCAACAAGCCGATATTGATCACGAAAATCTTTCCGTAATTCAACTAAAAGAAGAACTTCGCGGCTATTGGTGGCTGATGTGCGAAGGCTCATCACAATTCCTTTTTACCGAAAACGAAACGAATTTCGAAAAACTTTACAATGCCGAAAATGCTTCAGGTTACGCCAAAGACGGAATCAATGATTTCGTTGTTCACGGCAAACATTCCGCTGTTAATCCGACATCAAGTCGGGACGAAAGCCTCGGCGCATTACGTTTTAATGTTGCCGCCGAATGGAAGCGAAACAATGTATCTTCGTTTGAGCAATCAAGAAGCTGCCGAAAAGCAAAAATTTGCATCGCATGATGATTTTATTGCTCAAGCCGAAGCCGTTTTTCAAACGCGAATTGCCGAAGCCGATGAGTTTTACGCCGATATTATCCCTGCCAAACTTTCAGATGATGCAAAAAACGTGATGCGTCAATCTTTGGCGGGAATGCTTTGGTCAAAACAGTTTTATCATTATGTTGTCAAAGATTGGCTCGAAGGCGATCCGGCGCAACCTAAACCGCCGGAAAGTTCGCCAGAACGGACGCAATGCAACTGGGCACATCTTTACAACGATGACATAGTTTCGATGCCGGATAAGTGGGAATATCCGTGGTATGCGGCGTGGGATTTGGCGTTTCATTGTATTCCGCTGGCGTTGGTTGACGCGGAATTTGCCAAAGAGCAGCTCGTTTTGATGCTCCGTGAATGGTATATGCACCCGAATGGGCAGATTCCCGCGTATGAATGGAAATTTGAAGATGTCAATCCGCCGGTTCACGCTTGGGCAGCGTTGCGGGTTTATCAAATTGATGCAAAACGCACGGGTGAACGAGATACAGTGATTTCTTGAAAAGATTTTCCACAAACTCCTTGCTGAATTTTACTTGGTGGGTGAATCGCAAAGACGAAGAAGGCAACAATGTTTTTGAAGGCGGATTTTTGGGACTCGACAACATCGGCGTTTTTGATCGAAGTGCGCCACTTCCAACGGGCGGACATATCGAACAATCGGACGGCACGAGTTGGATGGCGATGTATTGCTTGAATTTGTTGGCAATCGCTTTGGAATTGGCGAAAGACGACAAGGCTTATGAAGATGTTGCATCGCAAATTTTTTGAACATTTCGTTCATATTTCCGATGCGATGAACAATATTGGCGATGAAGACACCGAACTTTGGAATGAGCGCGATGGTTTTTATTACGACATTTTGCGTCTGCCCGATGGCGAAGGTTTTCCTTTGAAAGTCCGCTCAATGGTCGGGTTGATTCCGCTTTTTGCAGTTGAAACGCTGGACGAAGATTTGCTTGAATCATTGCCTGATTTCAAAAAACGGATGGATTGGTTTTTACAAAATCGTCCTGATTTATGCGACCAGATTGCTGATATGGAAGACAGAAGGCGTTGAAAATAGGCGACTTTTTGCGCTGGTTAATCGTGAGCGTCTGAAACGGGTTTTGCGGGTAATGCTTTCGGAAAACGAATTTTTATCGGATTACGGAATTCGCGCCCTTTCGCATTGGCACAAATTAAATCCGTATTTTCTGGAAGTTGAACGACAAAGAATATCGGGTGGATTATGAACCTGCCGAATCAAAAAGCGGACTTTTTGGCGGAAATTCCAACTGGCGCGGTCCGATTTGGTTTCCGGTCAACTATTTGCTGATTGAATCTCTGCAAAAATTTCACTGGTATTACGGCGAAGATTTTAAAGTCGAATTCCCGACGGGTTCGGAGAAAATGCTGAATCTGTGGGAAGTTTCGCAAGAATTATCTCGCCGTTTATCGCATATTTTTTTGCAAGATACGGAAGGCACTCGCCCGTTTAATGGCAATGTCGAAACTTTTCAAACCGATGAATTTTGGAAAGACTATATTCTATTTTACGAATATTTTCACGGCGATAACGGTTCAGGCGTTGGGCGCGAGTCATCAAACAGGCTGGACGGGATTAGTGGCGAAATTGTTACAGCAATCGGGCGAATAAGGCTCAAATCAAGCCTTATTTTAGTTCTCTTTCAATGCTTTTCTATGCTGTTTTCGCCACACTATCAGTCAATCTTTCAATCTTCGCCCCAACTGAACGCAATTTTTTGACGATATTTTCATAACCGCGGTCAATGTGATAAACGCGGTCAATTACTGTTTCACCCGAAGCGCACAACCCAGCTAAAACCAACGAAGCCGAAGCGCGTAAATCTGACGCTTGAACGGGCGCACCCGCCAGAGCAGACTTGCCACGAACAATCGCTTTATTGCCCGAAATTTGAATGTTTGCGCCCATCCGAATCAGTTCCGAAGCGTGCATAAAACGATTTTCAAAAATGGTTTCGTTGATGATGGAAACGCCTTCGGCTTGAGTCATCAGAGCCATATATTGCGCTTGCATATCGGTCGGGAACAGCGGATGTGGTTCGGTGGTGACATCCTTTGCTTGCAAACCGTTGTCGCAACATTTTACCAAAAGTGTGCTTTGATTTAGTTCTTCAATTTCTACTCCTGCGGAACGTAATTTTTCAATTACCGCAGTTAAATGGTCTGGACGACAACCTGTAATTTCAATTTCGCCATTGGTAATCGCGGCGGCAATAATGAAAGTTCCGGTTTCGATACGGTCGGGGATAATCGTATGTTCTGCACCGTTTAAGCCTTCAACGCCTTCGATTTCAATCGTTTCCGTTCCTGCACCTTTGACTCGTGCGCCCATTTTGTTCAAAAGTTCGGCGAGGTCTTCGATTTCAGGTTCACGGGCAGCGTTGACGATTTTGGTCTTGCCTCTAGCTAAAACCGCAGCCATCATTACATTTTCCGTTCCTGTGACAGTCACTTTTTCAAAATAAATCTCTGCGCCAATCAGTCCGCCTTCGGGCGCACGAGCCACAACATTTCCCGATTCAAGCGAAACGACTGCGCCAAGTTTTTCAAACGCTTTCAAATGTAAATCAATCGGACGAGTCCCAATCGCACAACCGCCGGGCAACGAAACTTTGGCTTGTCCGAAACGCGAGAGAAGCGGTCCGAGAGCCAAAACACTCGCCCGCATTGTCTTGACGAGTTCATACGGAGCTTCAAAAATCTCAATATTTGAAGCCGTAACTTTGTGTGTTCGCAGTTCGGGAGTCAAAACTGTTGCGCCCAAATCTTCCAATAAACGACGTTGCGTAATCAAGTCCTTTACGTACGGAACATTATGCAAGGTCACGGTTTCGGGGCTTAAAAGAGTTGCCGCCAAACACGGCAAAGCCGAATTTTTCGCGCCACTGATGGCGACTTTTCCGCGCAGAGGTTTGCCTCCGCGAATTAAAAATTTATCCATTGGTTCAACAAATTTTCCTTATAGTAGTATAAAGAAAATCTTATCACGAGTTTAGACAGAAAGGAAAATTGCGGGAGAATTAAAAATCTCTAAAAAGATAAATCGTTAGATTGGAACGGCTTCGATAATTGTCAAAGCCGTTGGAGTGTTTGTAACTTTCGACAATTTTAAATCTGCTTGTGCAAATAATTGCTGAAAATCCGCTTCGGTTCTTTCGCGTCCTTCGGCAAAAACCATCATCAAAATATCCATAACCTTGCCCGGATGCGGAATGTTTCCCGCCGGAATAATGCTGTCAACGACCAACAAAACAGAATCTTTTGCCATTGCCTGGCGGCAAGAGCGTAGAATTTCGACACATTTTTCATCGCTCCAGTCGTGCAAAATCCTTTTCAAAATATAAGCGTCTGCATTTGCGGGAACGGAACTGAAAAAATCTCCGCTGACCTTTTCCCAACGTCCGTTTAGTTCTGAATCATTCAAATAAACCGAATTTTCGGTCACTGCCGAGACATCAAAAAGCGTGCCTTTAACATTTGGATAAAGTTTGAGTATTTCCGCCAAAAATCCTCCTTGACCGCCGCCAACGTCAACAATTTGAGGGTATTTTGAAAAATCGTGAGCATTGGCAATCACCGCATTTTCGCCAGCCGAAAAATTCGCCATTCCGCGGTCAAACCATTCGCGGCAATTTGGACGAGTGCCAATATATTCAAAAAATCCTTCGCCAAACATCTTGTCAAAAGCCGGTTCGCCTGTGACGACTGAATTTTTCAAATCTCCAACCGCATTCCACCAAGAGCCATCGCCCGTCACCTCGCCGCAGAGCAAAACTCCATCGCGCATTATTCCCTGTTGCAAAAGTTCAGCGGTGGGAGTCAGTCTGAAAAATTTGTTATCGTCTTCGGCAAAAATCCCGTGCATTGCCAGCACTCTCAGCACACGGTAAAGCGATTTCGATTCCGCCCCGACTGCCGAAGCGATTTCCTCAATACTTTTCGGCTCATTTTTCAAAAAATCCGCGATTCCCAATTCAGTCGCAACGTGCAAACTTCGGGAAACTAAATAACCAAGTGCCGTCCCTAAAATTATTTCAATCGGCTCTAATTCTTTCATTTTACTCATTGTCTAAATACTCCTTTTATTTCAAAAAGTATGTATTTCGTGGCAATTCAAGAAATAGATTCATTCGGCTGAAAGGAAAACCGTAACAAATAATTAACTTCAAATTCAGCCTTTTGTAACAGTTATAACATACACTCAATTCCTTAATTCATCGCATTTCTATAAGTCTTTCAAAAGGAACTTTCTATGTTAAAAAAACTTTTTTGCAGTAGCTTACTGGCTATTCTTTTATCATTAAGCATTTTCGCCCAATCTGAAGCCGGAAGTGCTTCGATTGAAGGCACAGTCAAAGATTCAAACGGGGCAATTATCCAAGGCGCAACTGTTCTCGTCAAAAACACCGAAACAGGATTAGAAAGAACGGTTTCGACCAATTCAAACGGCGGTTTTATCGTTTCGATTCTACCTGTCGGAAACTACAAAATTACCGTTAAACAAGCGGAATTCGCCGATTCATCCGTCATCGCTACTTTGACCGTCGGTGAAACGACCCCGATTGAAATTTCATTAAATCCGAAGGCTACCGATGCGGTAGTTGATATTACGGCTGATGGCGAAATTATTGATGCCGAAGCCCCTTCCACCGGAACTTCCATTCCTAAAAGAGCCATCGAAGATTTGCCGGTTCGTGGGCGGAATTTCACCGAGTTTGTCCAACTTACTCCGGCGGTGATTCAAGAAGGCGACCGCAACGGATTAGTAATTGCCGGACAGCGTTCAATCAATTCCAATGTCGCAATTGACGGAGCAGATTTTAATGATGCCCTGCAAGGCAATCAACGTGGTGGTAATGAGCAGGTTTTCTCTTTTCCGCAAACCGCGATTCGGGAATTTCAAGTTGTTCGTTCAGGCGCAACCGCCGAAATCGGCAGAACCGGTGCCGGATTCGTCAATGCTGTCACCAAAAGCGGAACAAATAATTTGCGTGGCGAAGCGTTTTACTATAACCGCAACAAGCATTTGACCTCGCCTGATGCTTTCGGGCAAGACCTCGATAATGCCCAAAATCAATTCGGCGGCTCAATCGGCGGAGCGATAAAACAAGACAAGGCATTTTTCTTTCTCGCCCTTGAACAAAATTTCTTGCGTGTGCCTTTCGTTGTCCAATTTCAAAATGTTCCGGGTGTGACTTTGCCCGCCAATCTAGCCGCTAAACAAGGCGAACAACGTGGAACAAACAATCCAACTGCCATTTTTGGACGCACGGATTTTGTTTTAACTCCTGAAAATACGCTCAATATTCAATATAGTTACACCAGATTTCGCGGCGAGAATTTCAGTTTTGAAAATCCGCGTCAGGACATTGCGGTTGAATCTAACTACACCCGCAAAAATTCCAGCAACGGTTTGAAGGCTTCATTGGTGACGGTTTTTACGCCGCAGATTATCAATGAAATGCGGGCGCAAGTTGGCACGGACAAACGGCTCGAAGAACCGAATACCTCCGCCGGACAAGCGGTCGTAGTTGGGTTTGGAACACTCGGCGGAGACCGTGGTCGTCCGCGCCGTTTTGAATCAACCCGCGTTCAATTTACCGATAATTTGAGTTGGGATTTAGGAAAAAATAATTTACGATTCGGCTTCGATGCCAACATTAACGATGTTCTGCAACAACGCGAATCGAACAGCACTCCGCGTTTCGATTTTGAAAACCGAACGATTAGTGGCGTGACTATCACCGCGCTGGAAAATTTTATCAATGTTCGCCCGCGCCGTTTTCGCCAGTCTTTTCCAACGAGTGGCAATCTTGGCGATTTGGTTTATGAAGGACAGCAAAAGGAACTTGCTCTATTTTTTCAAGACAAAATCAAGGTTTCGAGTCGTCTGTCGCTCAATGCCGGATTGCGTTGGGAAGGGCAATATAATCCTCAGCCGAAAAATCCGAATCCGTTATTCCCGCAAACTGCACTGATTCCAAATGACGTTAAACAATGGCAACCGCGAGTCGGGCTTGCCTACGATGTGACGGGAACCAGCAATACGGTGATTAGATTGTCAGCCGGAATTTTCGCCGCTCGCACTCCGGCAAATCTTTTCCAAAGGGTGACAACCGACAACGGTTTAAATGTAGTTGAAACTGAAATTGCTGAAGTCACCGCTTGTCGAAATTCAACCGTAGTCAATTTGGCGGGATGCCCGTCTGCGCGGTCCCAATGCAATTGTCACCTACGCAAATTATCTGACGGCACTTCCCACCGGATTTGTTCTGGCACAGCGTATTTTCGGCTTTGATCCGAATTTCAAAAACCCGCGTTCATTCCAAGCATCGGGAACTCTCGAACAAAAGATTGGAAAAGATTTTGTTCTAACGATTGGCTACATCCACAATTCAACCTGGAATCTGCAACGTCGGATTGATAAAAATCTTCCGGTGCCAACCTTGCAAGCCAGCGGGTTCCCGATTTTTTCGACGACGCGTCCTAATCCGACCATCGCTCAATTGGAAATCAACGAATCATCCGCGCATTCAAGTTACGACGGCTTAACGGTTTCGATGACACGCCGTTTTGCCAACCGATATTTGTTGCAGGCAAATTACACTTTTGCCAAAAACCGTGATGATGATTCCAATGAACGCAATTTTTCGCGTGAACCGACGCTTAACCCGTTCAATTTGCAAGCCGAAGCCGGTCCCTCAAAACAGGATGTCCGCCACAATTTGAATTTGAGCGGATTGGTTGATTTGGGTTATGGATTTACGATTAGCGGAATTATCGTCACTCGGAGTGGCTTTCCCTATACTGCCTTGATTGAGGACGGAACGGACACCAATAGCGATCTGAACGATGCCAATGAACGTGCCGTAGTCGGCGGAGTTGTCTCGCAAAGATTCGGATTTCGTCAGCCGAATTTCTTCAATTTAGACCTTCGATTGTTGAAAGGATTCAAGTTTGGCGAAACGAAACGGCTCGATTTTTCAGCCGAAGTTTATAATGTCACACGCAGCAGCAACAAAGGATTTGGAGTAGATGGCATTTCCAATTTTTGCACCAGCAATTCGGCTTTAAATGATACGACAAATCCATTGGCGATTACCTGTCCGAGTGGATTTTTCCCGAATATTCGGGCGCAAGTGCCAACTGCTGCAGCGTCAACTGCCCGCTTCGGCGGACCGAGACAAATGCAATTGGGCGTGAGAGTTACTTTCTAAAACTGTAATTTCCTACAAACACCCGTCCGCAGATAAATTGAGATTTGTCGGCGGACATTTTTTCGTTTATCTTCTGATGAAATGAGCCTTTTCAGACTTTTTTATTGCGATTGAAAACGGGAGAGAATTTTTATGAGAAATTTTGCAATCATTTTTATCTTTTTATTTTCGATTACAGCTTTTTCGCAAACGCCTTTGAATCAAAGAGTTGCCGACAACGCTTACAAATCGTTGGAGAAAAGCGATACGCAATTGGCTTTGGATTCGGTTTTGCAAACTTTTGCGGATTTTAAGGTGAGCCGTTATGCGGGCTTGACCTGGACTGCCCAGCCTTATACCGAGAAAATAAATGTTTATCAGCACTCCAAACTCGATATTTTGTTAAGCGAATTTCCGAAAAAATCGCAAGCCGCAAATTATTGGACAAATTGGAGCAAAATTTTGACTGACGGGAAGTTTGACCAGCGAAAGTTTTTCAAAAATGACCGCGAAAGGCTTTTACTAGCAAATTTTAATCAGCTCGTTTTGTCGGCGCACGAATTTGGTCATCATCTCGATTACTTTTATAATATCAACAGTTACGGGAATGCGGGCGGCGTTTCAAACGTCACCGAAACTCCTTTGAACTGCACCGAAGGCTTTGCCGACCAGATAGCTTTTGTCTTTGTCACGCATCTCGCGCAAGACCGGCGTTTTGCCCAACTCCGCCAAAGATATTTAGAACTTATCAGCGAATTTAATCGGCTCATTGCCGAAAAAAATCGGGCTAGTTTTAGCGGAATTTCAACGGTTTTGGAAGATTGTGGAAAAATCAATTATGCCGAAGATTTAACCAATTTTAATCCTGTCGAAAACAATGAAGATTTTCGCCGATATGTTTCAATTTATTTCAATCGCTGGCAAATAATGCTGACGGCAAAAGAATTTCCTTCGATAGAAAGTTTTATCGAAACGCGGATTTTTCAGCCTTTTTACCGAAATCTCAAATTGAGTGATGCGCCAGTTTCGGTCAAAACCGTCAACGAAGTTTCAATCCCTGCCGCCAAGTATCAAGAAAAAGACGGTGTGTATTCGGTTAATCAGCCGCTTTTGAATAAAAATGGCGAATTACGAAATTTTGTGTCGAATTTCAAAACCGTCAAAGAAATCCGTGATAGCTTCGATTTTGAAAACTGGCACAGCGGCGAAATTCAAATCCAAAATGAAAAGTCCGAACCAATTGCCAAAATAAATCTCACCCTTCCAGAAAAATATCGGCTTCCTTTTGTGCCTTTCTTTCTTGCCGTTGATGATGATGAATTTTACCTTTGGCTCACACCGGATATGTTGAATTGGGACAAGGAAATGCAAAAGAAATGCGAAGTTCGACTGCTCTATCAATTTCGCCGGGTCAATAATGTTTGGCAGGAAAAACTTGAAATTTTTGAGAGCGAGAATTTTTCCTGTGATGATGATCAGTTTTTGGTCAGCAGTCCGAATGGGAAATTTTATTTGCTCAATTTTGAGGGTGAAACTCCGTTTGGGCGATTAAGTGATTCAACTTCCGGGCAAAACATTGAGATTTTTCTGACTGAAATAAATCGGGAAACTCTCAAATTAAGCGAACCGAAACCGTTTGGAACTTTCAAGTTTTCAGATTTTCCTAAACTTTCAATGTATTACAATTCTCCGTTGATGACTGACGATGGGCGTTTATTGATGCGGTTTGCCTATAACGCTACCTTTTCCGCCTATTCCAGCAATATTGCCGAATTTAAACCAAACGGAGAAATTGGAACGCTTGCCGGAACGGTAGTCGGATTTGCTGATGGTGACGACAACCGCCAAATTAAATTCTCAAACATCAGCGCGATTCGTCAAATTGATGAAAATACCATCCGAGTTATTGATACGAATAAAAAAGGTAAAACTTTGATGAGAGAAATAAAACTGCGATAGCTTTGAAAATCTCCAAAATAAAAGCCTTGTTTGCTGATAAAATCAAGCGAATGATAAGATTAACTTTTACAAAGTTATGGAATTAGCAGTCGAAAAATACAAAGTTGAAAACGAGCCTTATTATTTGCCTGTCGCGCAGGAAATCGAACTCTTTGAAGCGGCGTATCAAGCCAAACTTCCCGTAATGTTAAAAGGTCCGACGGGATGCGGAAAAACCCGTTTTGTCGAACATATGGCGTGGAAACTTGGTCGTCCGTTGATTACGGTTGCCTGTCACGAAGATTTATCATCAACCGATTTAGTCGGACGCTTCTTGCTTGAAGGTGACGAAACCGTCTGGCACGACGGACCTTTGACTGCCGCCGTTCGCGCCGGAGCAATTTGTTATTTGGACGAAGTTGTCGAAGCCCGCAAAGATACGGTCGTTATCATCCACCCGTTGACCGATGACCGCCGCCGTCTGCCGATTGAAAAACGCGGAACAATAGTTGATGCACCACCCGAATTTATGTTGGTCGTTTCCTACAATCCGGGGTATCAATCAATTTTGAAAGACTTAAAGCAGTCAACCCGACAGCGGTTTGTGGCGATGGAATTTGATTATCCGCCCGCTGAATCCGAAACCGAAATCGTGGCGCGAGAAGGTGGAGTTGACGAAGGAACAGCGAAAGATTTAGTAACCATCGGTCATAAAGTGCGTAATTTGCGCGGTCACGGATTAGAAGAGGGCGTTTCCACAAGGCTTTTGATTTACGCCGCACAGTTGATTGCCAAAGGGATTCCGCCCATCAATGCAGCTGAAGTTGCAATTTGCTCACCGATTACCGATGACCGCGAATTGCAGAGAAGTATTCGGGAAATTGTGACGACTGTGATTTGATTATGAGAATTAAGGCATTGACTACATTTGTTTTGTTATGGCTTTTTCTCACTATTACTCAAGCCCAGTCGTTTTCTAATCTAAAAAATGATGGATTGACAGGAAATGTAAAAACTCTTCGCAAAGAGCAAACGTGGACAACAAAGAAAAATGATAAATATGTCGAAAGTGAAAAGATTTTGATGATAGTGGATAATTATGACAAAGATGGAAACAAAACAGAATGGTTAGGCTATTTTGACAAAGAGAATCCTATCAAAAAAACATTTGTTTGTGATGGCAAAGGAAAAGTCAAAAAAGAAATTTATTATAATTCTATTGATGAATTAAAGGCTGAAGTTATTTATAAATATAATGCTGATGAAACTCTCGCCGAAGAAATTAGTTCTAATGGAGTAAAAACTGTTTATTCTTATGATTCCAAAAACAATAAAAAGTCAGAAAGCACTTATGATTTAGCAACGAATGAAGGCGGAAGATCATTTGGCTCCGTTGAAAAAATTGTTTATTTTCACTATTACAAAAACAACAAACTAAAAGAAATAGGCGCATACAATCTTGACGGCTCAAGAGTTTGGAATCCTGAGATTCAAGCTCACAGAATTATTTATGCTTACGATTCAAAGGGGCAAATAACTTTTACGACCATTTTTAATGAAAATAATTCAATTCGCAGCAAAACACGATATATTTATGACTCAAAAGGAATGTTAGTTAGAGAGTTTAGTTTTATATCCCAAGACAGAACTACACATATCTACAATTACACATACGAATTTGATGAAATTGGTAACTGGATTAAGCAAAAAAAATCAAAACAAATACGAAAGAAGCAAATAATTTTTATTCCAATAGAAACGATTTATCGAACTTTTGCTTATTATTAGTTTGCAAAATGCGTAAGATGCTTTGCACACGATGTAATCTGTTCGTCAATTAGGGAAATTGTGACGACGGTGATTTGAGTTTAGAAAATTTTAACGCAGAGATCGCTGAGAACACAGAGTTTTCGGCGATTTTTTTTTTAGAAAAACTCTGTCTAAAATCTCCAACAGATGATATATTCGTCTTGTAAAAATCTGAATTATCATGGAAACTTCGCACGATGTAACCCAACTTTTGCTGAAATGGAGCGATGGAAGCAATGAGGCTTTGGATGAACTCATGCCGCTTGTTTTTCGGGAACTGCAACGGATTGCCCATCGTTATCTGCGAAATGAACGCGAATCTCACACTTTGCAAACTACCGCGCTGGTCAACGAAGCGTTTCTAAAATTGATTGACCAGAGCCGCGTTAAATGGCAAAACCGCGCTCATTTTTTCGGCGTGGCGGCAAACGCAATGCGGCGGATTTTGGTTGACCACGCCCGACAGCATCTGGCAGATAAACGCGGTGCGGGTGCGGAAAAAATTTCGCTTGATGCAGGTTTGATTGATATTTCCGATGAAAAAGCAAGCAATTTAGTTGACCTTGATGCCGCGCTCAAAAAACTCGCCGAACTTGAGCCGAATCGTAGTCGTTTGGTTGAATTAAGATATTTTGGCGGACTTTCTATCGGAGAAACAGCCGAAGTTTTAGGTGTCAGCGAGGCTACCGTGATTCGTCAATGGCGAGTGGCGCGGGCGTGGCTGTATCAGGAGATTGCAGGTTAAAGGGATGAGGGACGAAGGATGAGGTATGAAAAATTCGGTTTGGCAAAAAATTGAAGAGATTTTTGAAAAAGCCGTTGAACTGCCGCCAACAGAACGAGATGCTTACCTCATAAAGGTTTGCAACGGGGACGAAAATTTACGCCAACAAATTGAAAAACTCCTTTTTGCCGATGAACAAACCAATCACTTTCTTGATTCGCCTATTTTCGTCTCAGACTCGTTTGCCGAAAACATCGAAGATTCCGTTGCACCGTCTTTTGTCGGCAAAAAGGTCGGCAAATATCGTTTAATCAAAGAACTTGGACGCGGCGGAATGGGGGCGGTTTTTTTGGCTGAACGCGATGACAGCGAATTTCAAAAGCGGGTGGCGGTCAAACTCATCAAACGCGGAATGGACACGGATTTTATCCTCAAACGCTTTCGCAATGAACGCCAAATCCTTGCCACGCTTGAACATCCGAATATTGCACATTTGCTTGACGGCGGAACTACGGAAGATGGATTGCCGTTTTTCGTGATGGAATATGTCGAAGGAAAGACGATTAACAAATTTTGCACCGAGAAAAAACTTTCCTTCAGCGACCGTTTACAGATTTTTCTGCAAGTTTGTGCCGCGGTTGAATACGCACATCAAAATTCGGTGATTCACCGCGATTTGAAACCGGCAAATATTATTGTTACCAACGATGGAACGCCAAAATTACTTGATTTTGGGATTGCAAAAATCTTAAATCCTGAACTTGCCGCGAATACGATTGAGCCGACTGCTTCGATGTTACGCTTGATGACTCCCGAATTTGCTTCGCCCGAACAAATCAAAGGCGAAACTTTAACGCCTGCCACCGATATTTATTCGCTTGGGATTTTGCTTTACGAACTTCTGACCGAAAAACGTCCGTATAAATTTCCGAGTCGCGCCCCGCACGAGATTGCGCGTGTGATATGCGAAACTGAGCCGCTTCTGCCAAGCGAAGTAAAAAGGCAAAAGGCAAAAGGCAAAAAGTCTGATGACCAAGTGAGCGAAGATTTGGATAGAATTATTCTCAAAGCACTGCGAAAAAAAACATCAGAGCGTTATTCTTCGGTGGCGGATTTTGCTCAAGATATTCAAAATTATTTGTCGGGCAATCCTGTTTCTGCGGATGCGCCGCTTGAGACTAATGTTTTACAAGTCGGGGAAACGGGCGAATTAGAACCTGCCACTGGAAAAATTACAAGTCTGAATTGGCTTAATCGAAAAGCCGTTTTGGTGACTGCACTTTTGTCCATTTTAATTGGGGCAATCGTCGTTTATTTTTATCAAATTGGCGTAATCAGCGTTTATTTTTATCAAACTCGAAACACAAGCAAACCGGAAAACATTGATTCGATTGCGGTTTTGCCTTTTACAAACGAAAGCGGCGACCTGCAGATGGAATATCTTTCCGATGGAATTGCCGAAAGTTTGATAAACAGTCTCTCGCAGTTGAAAGGTGTCAAAGTGATTGCGCGGAGTTCGGTTTTTCGCTACAAAGGGCAAACAATTGACCCGCAAACCGTTGGCAAAGAAATGAATGTCAGAGCAGTTTTGACGGGCAAAATCATTCAACGCGGCGATACGCTCATCATCAGTGCTGAATTGGTTGACGCATCCGACAATCGCCATTTGTGGGGCGAAAAATATGATCAAAAGCTAAAAGATTTAATGGTGATTCAGGAAGACATTGCCCGTCAAATGTCGCGCCAATTGAAAGCTACTTTGACCGAAGAAAAACTTGTCGCCAATCGTTTTACCGAGAACGCCGAAGCCTATCAAGCCTATCTGAAAGGTCGTTATTATTGGAACAAAAGAACGGCTGAGGCAAACAAAACAGCGATTGACTATTTTCAGCAAGCCGTTAAATTAGACCCGAATTTTGCGTTGGCGTATGTCGGAATGGCAGATTGTTACATCGTCGCGTTCGGTTATCAATTTATGCCGTCGCAGGAAGCATTAACCAAAGCTGAAGAAGCCGTCCAGCAAGCCTTAAAACTCAACAATAATCTTGGCGAAGCGCACGCCTCGCACGCCTACATCGAAGGTTTTGGCTTTGCTCATTACGAAGAAGCGGGACGCGAATTTGCCAAAGCCGTCGAACTAAACCCGAATTACGCCACCGCGCACCAATGGTTTAGTATGTATCTCGCCGCGATGGGCAGGCGTGAAGAGGCTTTGCGAGAAATCAAGCTGGCAATCAACCTCGACCCCGTTTCGCTGATTATCAATTCGGACGCGGTTTTAGTTTATTACTACATTGGCGAATACGATTTGGCGATGGAGCAGTGCCAAAAAGTCCTCGAAATGGATGAAAAGTTTTGGATTATTCATGCCTACCAAGGCTTAATTTATGAGCGAAAAAAAATGTATCAGGAAGCCATTTCGGAATGGGAAGACGTGCTCAGATTAAATCCGAAAGACCGTTCGGTAATTGCCTCACTTGGTCACATTTACGCCGAAACGGGAAGAAAAAAAGACGCTCTGAAAATGATTGAAGAACTCAAAAAACTAGCTACCCCAAACGATGATTTATCCGAAGAAAAAGTGTTGATTTTTGCCGGTTTAGGACAAAGAAACGAAGCATTTGCACTAATAGAAAACACTATCCGCAAAAAGTCCAAACTCGGAATTTTTTTCAAGGCTGACCCTCGATTTGAGAATTTTCGCGCCGGTTCAAGATTTGCCGAATTGATGTCACGAGCGGGTTTTCCGCAATAAGAATAGCCACAAAAAGCACAAAAAACGCAGAAAAGATTTGGGTTTTCTATTGTGAATTTTGCGCCTTTTGTGGCTATTAAAAAAAATCTTTTCGCTGATGACTGCCTTTCCTTAATTTCTTCGCGTTAAGGATTAGGAGGCGATTTCACAGGAAATCGAAATTATGATGAAAAGATTATTAACTTTAGTTTTTACCGCAATTTTACTGTGTGTTTCAATCAACGCGCAAAACAACAACGACACAATTTTGGCAAACGGCAAACCGCCCTTAACGCAATCACTTGCCGATGAACTACGAAAATTCTTTGAGTGGACTTTAGACCGTCAGTTTAATAAAACACAACGGCAAACGCTCAATAAACTGCTAATTGCAGAATGGAAAAGCGGCAATCAGTCGGACATCAAAGAAACCCTGAAACTAATGGCGATTCCGAGTAATTTGAATAAATTCAACGCGGAACAACAAAAAGAATTACACGATAAAATTCAAGCCGGATTACTCGAACAAATCCAAAACGACCCCGAAAGCGAACTTTCAAAATTGCTGGCGGATGTCCGAAAAAACGACAATATTTTGAATCAAACGAGTAGCGGAGTGATTCCCGAAAACACAAGTTCAAATACGACAACCGATGCCAAAAGTCTGGTCGGCGAATGGCTTTATCGAATTCGTGGTTCGAGCATTACATACACAGACGGTGCGGGCAGCTACGCGGATCCGAGCGGTGATTTGAGTGGTTACAAACTCCATGCAAACGGCACATTTGAAAACGGTTATTTGCTTTCACAGTCGCTCTATGGTTGTAATACTAAGATTTTCGGGTATGCAACCGGAAACTGGTGGGTTCAAGGCGATAAACTGGTTTTCAAGGAGAAAACCTCTACTCTAACTAGCAAAGATAATTGCAGGGCTGCGGGTAACTATCAGAAAAAACGTCAGTTAAAACACTATTACTACAATTTCAGACTTGAACGCGATGAATACGGACCTAAACTTTCGTTTCTCAGAACCGACGGGTCACAAGAACCATATTACAAGCAGGAGAAGGGGCAGTTGGGTTGGTAGTTCCGAATTTGGATTGGTGATTTTGGAATGGGCGGCTTGATTTGAGTCGCCTTTTTTTATTGGATAACATTTTGGGCGTTTCGTTCTTTTTTGATAAAGTAAAAGAGTTTGAAATCTGTCCAAATGGCAGAGGCGAATACTTATTTTTGTTTGTCGTTACCTGCTTTTTCTTTTTTCGATAGGCAAACTAAAACTTTTCTGGCAACATCATAGAATTGCAAGTTTGAGCATATTTTTTAAGGTGATAATAATGAGACGATGTTTCTTTCAATGGGCTGGGTTAATTTTGGCTTTCAGCTTTTTTTCGGTAAATGGTTTTTCGCAACAGACTCCGCGAACTCCGTTTGATGTGACCGATTACAGAATGGATGTGCAATTGAATCCATTGGAAAACAAACTGCAAGCTGTGGTTGATGTGACATTTACGCCATTGCAAGAAACCCGTTCGGTTTCTTTTGAACTCAACGGTTCGCTTAAAGTGGAAAGCATTTCAAAGGTTGGAGCGGTTGCCGTTCCCGTTACCAAAACGCCCGTCACCACGCCCAAAACTAAAACGACAACCATCACGCCAACAACTACCCAACCGCAAGTAACTTTTATCCAAGATCAAGTTGGCGTGTCGGATTTGGGACCGAGCGTGAAAGTTGATTTTGGCGAAAATGTAGCGGCAAATACGCCCGTTACGCTTCGCTTCAAATATGCCGGAATATTGGTCACTCCCGAAGGCGGACCGCTTTTGACCAAACGTCTGGCTTTTGTCGGGACAAATAACGGTTATTTGTTGTATGCTGCGCGTTGGTTTCCGTTTCCACGATTATGCGGCTGACCGCGCCACTTCCGACATTACAGTTTCACTTCCGAGCGGACTTCAATTAGTTGGATTCAGCGATATGCCCGTTTCAAACGTGGGAGGAAAATATCGCTTCGTTCAATCCAAAGCAGGACTTATCGGAAATTTTGCTTACGGAAAATATACGAAATAAACTTTGCGTTTCGGCGATTACGAATTGCAATTTTATACGAAAATCAGCGATGACAAATTGGTTGCCAATTACGGCGAAATTCTCGGACGTGCGCTTGATTTTTACACCAAAAAATTCGGCGAATCCAATAGTGGAAAAAAAATTATCATTGCTCAAATTGACGATGACAGCATTGATTTTTATTCCACGCAAGGAATGATTTTTATGGCAAATCGCGCCTCTTTGAGCAAACCACGCAAGTTACCGAAGAACGCCTTGCAACGCGAAGCCGCGTATCAATGGTGGGGGCAAACGGTTGGGCTGAAATCGTTTGACGATGCGTGGCTTTCGCAAGGTTTGGCGGAATTGAGCGCGTTTTGCTTTCCGCGAATCAATAAGCGACTGATGCCGAACTCGAAAACTTGCGCCGTGAAACGCTCGAAAAAGCCTTGACTTTTGAACAAACTGCTTCGCTTCTCCGTGCGCCTGCCACGCTCGATGACCAATCAACCGCGTATCAATATATAATGTATGGCAAAGGCGCAATGGTCTATCGATCTTCTTGCGCGACACGCTCGGCAAAGAAAAATTCAATCAATTGATTCGGACATTTTTAAATCAATTATCGCGGTAAAACACGCTTCGATTTAAGATTTTGAAAAACTCTCTTCGCAGGTTGCCGGAAAACCGATTTACGTTATTTCTTTGCGCGTTGGGTTGATAGGAACGGCGTTCCTGAATTTTCAAGTTGATTATCAAATTATCCGCACTCGAAGGCGGAAAATTCGTCGCTGCGCGGAACTGTCAAGTCAAAATTATGACAATCTGCGTCTGCCGATAGACATTGAAACTTCGCGCGGAAGGCGAAAGCAATTTGAAAACCAATCATCGTTCAAATGGACGAAGCGAGTGCAGATTTCAATATCGAATCAAACGGCAAACCGATTGAAGTCATGATTGATCCAAATTTTAAACTTCTGAGAATTTCGGAAGATTTAAAATTTCCTCCATTGCGCGTCGCGGAATCGAACAATTCAAAGAGGGAAACTACGTTGAAGCCCAACAACAGTTTGAAGCCGCACTCAAATTAGACCGCTCTAATTCGTGGATTTACTATCATTTAGGTTTGCTTTTCCTCGAACAACGCAATTATGATTTGGCGATTGATAATTTCAAAGCCACCATTTCCGGCAATTTGAAACCCGATTGGTTGGCAGTTTGGGCAAACGTCAAAATGGGCAATGCTTACGATGCGAAAGGCGATCGGACTCGCGCCGTTGCCGCTTACAAACGGGCGGAAAATCTGGGCGATAATTACAACAACGCACAAGACTACGTCAAACGATACTTAGCCAATCCTTTCGATCCGAGAGAAAAATCGCAGACGACAGCCACCGTCAAGTAGATTTAAAAACATCAAGCAGAGTAAACGACAAATAGTAAAGTATGATCGGAATCTTACATTCCGGTCATATTTTCGTTGGGGAAGAGTTCGGCTAGTTCCTTAATCAAATCAGGCGTTGCGCCAAGAGTGTGAAAGAGTTTTATTTCGGCAGACGAATGCTTACGGTTAATTTTCACCTCATAAACAAGCCATTGCGACATGAGGTGTTTGACTGCCTGCTCGTCAGTATCGTTAAAAGTCCTGTTCAATGAAATTGTAATTTCCGAGGTTGATGACATAATATTTTTATTCTCCTCAAAATCAGTTTATTTAGCAGTCCAAAATAGATTATTTGCAATTCTTTAGCCACAATTTTTTTTATCTTTAAACCTGACGTTTCGCTAAAACGAGAAGTGAAAAAATAAGAGTTAAGAATTAGACTTGTTTTATGAAAATAGAGCGAGTAGATGAGTTGCCGGTAATTGTTTCGGTATTGGAGAGAAGTGGTTTATCAGATTTTGTTGACAAGTATTTTTTGCCTCACGGGAATTGGACGGGTGAAAGTTATGGGAAAATTCTGGTTTGTTTTTTGAGTTACGTTTTGTCGTCCAATGATCATCGGTTAAGTCCTGTGGAAGAATGGTTTATGGGGCGAGAGGAGACCTTGAGACAGTTGTTATCAAGCCCCAATTTAAGTCGAACAGATGTCACTGATGACCGTTTAGGGCATTTATTGAGTGTTTTGAGTGATGACATTTTATGGCATCAATTTGAAAATAATTTGAACAAATCATTGATTTCAGTCCATCAATTAGAGGACACCGAACCGATTCGATTGGATGCGAGTATCGCGCAAAGTTTTCAAAAGCCAGACGAATTGTTCAAAATGGGATACAGCAAACAGCATCGAGTGGATTTGCCACAATTGAAAATAATGTTGGCGGCGATTGACCCGTGAGCGATGCCGTTATTGTCAATTATTGTCGAAGGAAACACGGCGGATGATGTTTTATATGAGCCGTTGGAGAAGCAAGTGGCGGATAATTTGGGAAAAAAGGGTTTGCTGTTTGTGGGAGACAGCAAAATGAGCGGGGTGAAAAACCGTGAATATTTGCAAAGTAGCGGACAGTATTATTTATGTCCATTGAGCGAGGTGCAATGCTCGAAAAAGGAACTCAAGAAGTATTTGGGATTGGAAAAAGAGTGTCAAAGTTTGTGGACAGAGAAAGGCGAGTTGCGGGCGAAAGCCTTTGAAACAGAAGAGGTTGTGAGTGAAAAAGAGAGTGGCTGCGAATGGCAGGAAAGAAGAATCGTGGTTTATTCGCCGCAATATGGAAAGAGTCAAAGAGAGAAATTTGAGCGGAGATTGGAAAAAGCAAAACAAGAATTGGAGAATCTGTTGAAAGCGAAACAAGGGAAAAAGATACCGAAAGAGTGGGCAGAAGTGGAAGCGAAAGTGAGGGAAATCTTGAAGAAAAATCAAGTCAAAGAATGTTTGGAAGTAAAAATAGAAGAGTTGGAGAGCGGAAAAAAGTATGAACTAGAGTTTGAGGAAAAGGCAGAAGCAATCAGCGAAGCGCAAGAAATAATGGGGTGGCGAGTGTATGCGAGCAACGCTCCGAAAGAAAAGATGTCAACGCTCAAGGCAATTGAAAATTATCGAAAAGAGTATCGAATCGAAGCCAAGTTCAACGAATTGCTGAACAAAGTGACGGCATTAATGCCAATCTTTTTACAAAAAAATGAGCGAATCAGGGCGTTAGTCAAAGTGTTATTATTGGGGATAAAATTCACCAGCATCATCCAATATGAAGTGCGAGAAAATCTCAAAAAAGCCAATGAAAGCGTGAATCAAGTTTATCCGGGAAACCCGAAAAGAGAAACCAAAGAGCCAACGATCGGAATGATTCTGAGAGCGTTTCGAGAAATAACGCTAGTCAAAGTGGAGGAAAACGGAGTGACTATCACAAAAATCAGTAAATTAAAGCCAATCCAACTAAAATTACTGGAACTAATGGGATTAAAATCAGAGATTTATGAGAAACTCGACCAAATCTCATTTTCCAGTCAGCGTTTTAGCGAAATGTGAGTTAAACGGTGCAATTGCAGTAATTAAACCGTTTTCCCAAACTCGCTTTTTATCGGTAATCGAAAAATTTCACCGTTTTCGGTAAATTTTCCACAGTTTTCTAATTGCGTAAACTGAAAAAGTTGAGTCTGCTAATTTTTATTTTGGAGAAACAGATTAATAGTCAAGTATTACAGTAAGTTAAGAAATTGTTACATTTTGATTCGTGATAAAAAAATAGGCGAGCCAATTACAATACCTTCGCCAAAAGATATTTGAAAATTTGAAATGAAGAGATGAAATGAAACGAGTCTTTTAGTAGATTTATTTTTGACCAAATTAAACACTAAAACCCCCGTTCATTTCAATGGAAATATTAACATTATTGGCGTGCTGTTCACCACTTCTGACCACTACTTGGCTGGGGCAATTATCAATTATTGTTCAGGCTATTTTCTCGATGACCGGGCGAGTCACGATGAAAGGGATTTCTCGTTGGACTGAAGATGGCGGCAGTTATCGCACCGTCCAACGCTTTTTTGCCACCGATTTGCCGTGGCTCAACTTGTTGGTCAAGTTTGTCCAGACTCATTTATTTGAGGCTTCTCACGAACATATTTTGGCGGGAGATGCCACGACAGTTACCAAATCCGGCTCAATGACCCACGGCATTGGGCGTTTCTTTTCCGGTGTTTTAGGTTGTGTGGTCAAGAGTTTGGAATTTTTTGTTTTTTCTCTGGTGGATGTGACGAAACGCACTGCGTATCCGTTATGTGTCAAGCAAACGGTGCGAAGCAAGGCGGAAAAAGCAACCCAAAAACCGCGAAAAAAGGCGAGAAAAAGTAAACCGAAAGAGCCGTTGAAAAAACTCAAAGGGAGACCCAAAGGAGTCTTGAACAAGAATAAAAATGAGTTAAATCTGTCGGCGGAGTTGTTGAGAATCAACGAGTTACTGGCGAAATTGTTGAAAGTATTACGAGTCTTTGTGAAAGTCAAATATCTGGCACTAGATGGACATTTTGGACACAATCAAGCCGTTTTGATGGCATAAGAAAATGAGTTGCATTTGATTAGCAAGTTGCGCCGCGACTCCCCGTTATTTGAAAAATACGAAGGCAAACAAAAGCCCAAAGGACCACCCCGAAAGTATGGCGAGCAACTGAATTACGAAGCAATGCCGATCAAATATTTGAAGAAAACAGAAGTTGAAGGACAAATTATTGTCAATTATTATCAAGGAGTATTCTTGCACAAAAGTTTTGGGATGCCGCTTAAATGTGGTGGTGATAGTCAAAACGGACTTGAAAAAACGGAAAGTGGGATATGTGATGCTGTTCAGCAGCGATGAGGAATTGGAATGGGAAAAGTTGATCGAATATTACTCGTTGAGATTTCAGATTGAATTCAATTTCCGAGACGCGAAACAACACTTTGGGTTAGAAGATTTTATGAACACGACTCAAAGAGGAGTGGAAAATGCGGTCAATTTATCATTTCTGATGGTCAATGTGAGTGCCAAATTGTTAAAAAACAGCGAAGAAAAATTGACCGGAATAAATGATTTGAAAACGCATTATCGAGGAGCAAAATACGCGCGTTGGATAATAAAAAGGTTCTGAAAAATGCAGAACCAATATTAAATAAAGAGATACTGGTAGAGATTGGCAGACTAGTTCTACTTTGTCAGATTAAAACAGATTGCCAAAGAAGGCAAAAAAGTGTGATAAATAAAGGATATGAGATTACCAGTTGGTGAAAAAAACTAAATAGCTATGCGGTCAGTTATCGAGAGCATTTTTACTGTCGGCGAAAAGACCGAACCGTTCACGCGGGAGAGTATTTACAAGGCTTGTTTCACGAATGTAAGAGCAATGTAGAACGGATGGTAGAGCGTATACCCGACAGTAACTATCAGCAATTACAGCATTTTATCTCACATTCGGAGTGGGACGGGAAAGCTGTGATGCGCGATGTTGCCCGAAATACGAATCAAAGTTTAGAGTCTCTGAAAGGCGAAAAAGGTTTGATTTTAGATGAAAGCGGGAATGAGAAAGCAGGCGAGAAATCGGTTGGAGTCGCCCGTCAGTATATCGGGAATGTGGGGAAAGTTTGCAATTCGCAAATAGGAGTTTATGCGGGATTGAGTCGGGCAGAAAAAATCAGTTTGGTCGGAGCGAAATTGTATTTACCCAAAGAATGGACATCAGACAAGAAGCGATGTGAAAAAGCAGGAGTTCCCAAAGAAGAGAGGAAATATCGAACCAAACCAGAGTTAGGATTAGAGATAATTGAAGAATTAGAAGGAGTTATCGAATATGATTGGGTGGGCGGAGATAGCGTGTATGGGAATTCGCCACAGTTACGAAAGTCGTTGCGGGAATTCGGCAAAGCGTCTGTGATGGATGTTGGAGAAGAGTTGCAAGTGTGTTTGGAAAAGCCGCATCCGTTGGTGCCTGAGAGTCGCGGAGGAGGACGAAGGCGAAGTCGAATGGTCATCAATGAGAAGAAAATCAGTTTGAAAAATCTGGTTGAGGAAATCCAAGAGAGCGAATGGAAAACCATCAAATATCGGGAAGGAACAAAAGGCAAATTAGTGAGAGAAGCAGTTTTAATGAAGGTCTGGATTTGGAAAAAAGGGACGGCTGAGATAGAAGAAGCGGAATTATTGATAAGTCGAAAGTTGGACCAGACGGAAGTCAAATATAGTCTCTGTCACGAGCCAAATAAAGAGCTAAGCGTAGAAACTGCCTTATTTAGACAGATGCAAAGATATTGGATAGAACGCGGTTTTCAAGAGATTAAAGAGCAAATCGGGTTGCATCAATATCAAGTGCGCGGCTGGAAAGCGTGGCAACATCACATCGCATTGACGATGATGGCGTTACATTTCATCTTGGAAACGCAAATCGAAAACGCCGAGAATTTACCGTTAATGTCGTGTGGAGATGTCAAATTGATGTTAGGAAACATCCTCAAAAACAAATTGGATGAGCCAGAAATACTGATGGAAACTATTCATCAAAGACACCGAGTCCGGCAAAAGGACATCGTGCGGCGAAGGCAGTTTTTAATCTGACAAAGTAGAACTAGGTAGTATTCATCAGTCTAAATCTGCCGTTTCTTCTGCCTAATTTGGCGAAGGTATTGTTCAAACAATCCAAAGAGTAATAAACTTCGTCAGCGTAAACAAAGGATATTGAGTTTTATGACAAATGACCTGAAAATTAACAAAAAAAGAGTCACCATTGTTATTACAGAATCGCAGTTTGAAGAAACTATATATTGGATTGTTCCAAAAGAAGCAGAATTGCCAATGTCCAATCAAAAATCGCAAATCTAAAATCAAAATTAATATGTCAAAAATCAAACCATTTCGGGCGTTGCGCCCCAACCCTTCATTAGCCGAACAAGTTGCGAGTCCGCCGTATGACGTGATGAACGCGGAAGAAGCGCGGCAGATGGCAACCGATTTGTCGTTTCTCCACGTTTCGCGGGCGGAAATTGATTTGCCCGAAAATGCGGATGTTTATTCGGCGGAAGTCTATCAAAAAGCAAAAGAAAATCTGGAAAAATTGCAGCGCGAAGGCGTTTTGATTCAAGAAGATGCCGAAAGTCTTTACGTTTATCGTTTGCAAATGGGCGAGCAGATTCAGACGAGTATTGTGGCGTGTTGTGCAATTGACGAATACGATCATGATTTAATCAAAAAGCACGAAAAAACTCGCCCCGATAAAGAAAATGACCGCACCCGGCACATCGTCACCACTCAAGCGCAAACAGGTTTGATTTTTCTCTGCTATCGCGGGACTGATCGAATTAAACGCTTTGGTTGCAGAAACTTGCAAGAATTCTCCGATTTACGATTTTACCGCTTCGGATGGAATCATACACACGGTTTGGCGAATTTCGGAAACGGCAAATGTAGTTTCGTCATTTGAAAAAGTTCCGGCGATATACATTGCCGACGGACATCATCGAGCCGCTTCGAGTTCACGGGCGCGAGCCGAAATGCGTCAAAATAATCCAAATCACACGGGCGAGGAAGATTATAATTTTGTCATCGCCGCGCTTTTTCCCGCCGAACAACTTAAAATTTTGCCCTACAACCGCATCGTCAAAGAATTGAACGGATTGAGCGAAGATGAATTTTTAGAAAAACTTGGCGAACATTTTATCGTAATCGAAACCGAGCAAAAAACACCTGCTAACAAAGGTGAAATTTGTATGTATTTAGACGGAAAATGGTTTAACTTAAAGCCAAACTTTGTTGTTCCGACCACGGCAATAGAAAGTTTAGATGTCAGCGTTTTGGAGCAAAATATTTTGCATCCGATTTTGGGAATTGAAGATGTCCGAACCGATAAACGGATTGATTTTGTTGGCGGGATTCGCGGGACAGCTGAACTCGAAAAATTGGTTGATACGGGCAAAGCAAAGGTTGCATTTTCGATGTTTGCAACAACGATTGACGACCTTTTGAATGTTTCGGATGCGAATCAAATTATGCCGCCGAAATCAACTTGGTTTGAGCCGAAATTGCGGGACGGCTTACTCGTTCATTTGATTTAAAATTGTTTACCCACGAAATACACGAAACATACGAAAAAAAAGAAAAATCAATAAATTTCGTGCTTTTCGTGTATTTCGTGAGCAAACATCTTCTGTTCTCGATAAAATTTCAACTTGGTGGTCGGAGCGAACTTCCCGCATGTTCGTTAGCCAAATGTCGCTTTTTTGTTTCGGCAAAATCAAGTCACTTTTGGTATCTGACCGCCATCTCAAATTGTTATGAAACTCTTTATCACCACTCTAATTTTGTTTCTCTTAATCGGCTGTTCTCCAGAAAAGAAAACAGAAATTAACGCAAATTTGGTCGAAAAAAACAAAGAAACTGCTTTTCGGAATGATTTAATTCGCCTTGTTCAAGAAGCGAAAAAACTCGAAGCGGAAGGCAGGGCTTTAGATTTTTATAGGCTCACACCTACTCCTCGAAACACGGAATTATGCCTAAAAGCGGTGGAAGAAAGAACGCCTCGACTTGAAGATTTTGAGGCAAGAGTGGCAAAATTACCCGATAATTATCGCACTAAACTATCGCCGATTTTCAGCGATTTGAATCAATGTATTGCTTGCGATAAGAAGGCAATGGAAAGTTGTAAAAAAGCGAGAGCCACGATAAATCAAGCAATTAAAGAACTTTTTCCGCAATAACTTTCTAAAACCAACGAATTCCAATTTCCTCTTGCCACAGTTCGAGCATTTTTTTATCAAGTTTCAAAATGCCCTCTTTGGTTGCGCCGGCGGGCAATTTAACAAATTTGTTGAGCGTTTCAAAAACCTGTTCGCGGTCTGCCCCTTTGGTTCGCAAAAGCAGATGCCAGAGCGTCAACGAAGAATCTTTGCAGGATTCATCAAATATTGTTTTCAGTGATTTGCTTCCGCCATTTTCAAAGTCAAATTTGTATAAAGCCTTTTGAAATTCAAGGGAAACATCCTCGTAATACGGCGTTCCGAGTCCTTTTCCTTTTTTGGTCAAGGCAATCGCGCCTGCCGGAACAATTGACTCGCGCCCGTCGCGTTCCAATGCCACATAACCGCTGGTAACGTGGAGTTTGCTATTGCCTTGCTTATCAACTTCGAGCGTGTAGGCGCAACCCAAATCAACTGCAACTGCGCTCGGCGTATCCACAATAAAAAGTCTGGGTGGCGCAGCAATTCGAGCTTGTAATTTGCCTCGCTCAAGCGATAAACGATGCTCAGTTGATTCCGTATTGACCAATTTTACCCGCGAATTTGGGGCAACTTCTACATTTCCAATATCAGCAACCGTAATTTTTGCCCTTGAAAAAGAATCCGTTTCGAGCGTTTCGCCAACTGCTAAAAGTGATTTAAAGGATTCTCCTGCCAGAGTTTCCACCTGCCATCCGCCATTAGAAAAGGGTAAGGCTTCATTCGGAGTTGAATTAGCTGTGGGAGCATTTGGCGTTCTATCGGAAGAATTAGACTGCGGGAAACTTCGAGCAGAATCTATCGGGTTTCGGTAAAACAAATCAAAATTGAAGAGAGCTAAAATTCCGGCGATAACAATCAAACAACTGGTCGCCAAAGCCATCCAACCCCGGCGATTAAAAAATGATTTTTGATGAACAAATGAAAAGGTTGGCGCACTTTTTCCTTCTAAAGTGTCTCTGATTTCATTCCAAACATTTTGCGGTGCTTCAAACGATTCTAATTTTTTCGCCAACGCCACGCCGAGTTTTATTGCATCGTGTTCTTTTCGGCAAAATTCGCATAGCAAAAGATGCTCGGCAATCATCTGCCGTTCCTCTTTTGGCAATTCGTGATGCAAATAAGCTGAAAGTTTTTCTTTGTAATGCTTCATATTCAGTAGTCAGTGGTTAGTGGACAGTGGTCAGAAAACTCCGTGTCACCTTGTCCCCGCGTCTCCGCGTCCCACTAAATCTCACCTTTCAAATGCCCCAATTTCTGTGCCAAAAGTTTATGTCCGCGATTTAGGCGCGATGAAACCGTTCCGATTGAACAATCCAAAACTTTGGCAATTTCGTCATAACTCAAGCCTTCGACATATTTCAACAAAATCGGCAGACGAAATTTTGGTTTGAGCGAGGCGACCACCTTTTGCACCTCGTCCGAAATCTGCTTTTGTTGAACTCTGTCTTCCTGTCTCATTTTCGTATCTACCAGCCCGAAAAAATCGGCTAAACCAAAGAATTTGCGGTTTTTACGGGCTTCGTCAATACAGGCATTGACCGTCACCCGATAGAGCCAAGTGGTAAATTCTGCCTCGCCCCGAAAGTCTGAAAAACCCGTAAAAAGTTTCAAAAAAACTTGTTGCGTAATGTCGCCGGCTTTGTCAATATCACCGCCGAAATAGTTGAGCGCGACTGAAAAAACTCGTCTTTGGTGACGATTATAGAGCGTCTCAAAAGCCTCACGGTTGCCATTTTTGCATTCCGCCAGCAGATTCGTTTCGCTAAATTGTTCAGCCATCAAAGCAATTCGCTCCATGTTATTTTCAATAGTTTAACCTATTTCTTTTTTACTTTTTACTTTTGCCTTTTTACTTTCCCACCTTGCTCATTGCCCAAACATCATTGCTATAAACAAATTTCGTTTCACCATTTTCGACGTGCGAAGATTTTCCGCCTGTCAGATAAAGTTTATTGTCAAAAACCCAAACTGCAACCGCTCCACGCGGCGACCAAGGGGCTGAAAGTTCTTTCCAGTTTGCGCCATCTTCGGAAACCCAAACCGCACTTTCAAAAGTCCCACCCCGATTTGCGCCCGCCAACCATAATTTATTGTCGAAAACAACCGGATTCCCCCGCCATTTTCGGGTTGAATTGGTTTGAATTTGCATCCAATTTTTGCCGTCATCGGAAGTCCAAATTTCCTTGTAAGAATTGGGATTATCATTCTTTTCGCCGTCAATTACGCCACCGCCCATCATCCAAATTTTATCTTTGAAAACGATTGTCACCGAAGGGGTTCGCGGCGACCAATTTGCGTTTTCGGCAACTTGCGTCCAATTTACGCCGTCATCTGAATTCCAAACGTCATTGTAATATTTTTTGCCGTCCCAACCACCGATGAGCCAGATTTTGTCTTTGAAAACCGTTGCGCCGTAAAAAACTCTGTCCGGCAAATTCGACTTTTCGGCAATCGTTTCCCAAGTTTTGCCGTTGCGTGTGCGGGCGATTTTTGAAGTCAGTTTCATCTCCAAATAATTTCCCTGCATTGTGCCGAGCGCGTAAATTGCACCTTTGAATTGCACAAATTTTTGATAACCCGAATTCAAACCGCTTTCGGGCAAAGTTGTTTTTGTCCACCTTTTACCGTCTTGAGAAATCCATCCACCATTATTTAACACCAGCAAACTTTTGTCTTCAAGCACAAATACCGGATAATTGTAACCTGTTGGATAATCGGCTTTTGCGGTGACATTTTGCCAAATATAATCTTTTGATTTTGCTTCACTTTTGGTGCAAGCCGAGATTGAAACGTTGAAGATAATAATTGCTAAAAGCACATTTAGTTTAGACATTTTTTGCTCCTTGAAATTAGTCCTGTTTTGGCACATCAAAATATTCGTTTATGCTTTGGTCAAGCCGTTTTGAAATCAAACTGAAATTTTCCTGATTAGGTTTCAAATTGATAAACTTATCAATCACCCTGCTGCGCTTATAAATTAGGAAAGTGTTGTTCGTATTGGAATTAATCCGGTTCAGATAAACGTCGGAATCTTTATCGGAAAATGATGGAACAAATGTTAATGCTACCTTTTCTAATTGTAATTCTTTACCTATTTTCTCTAACTCACTTTCCCTATCTGATTTATCGTATGCAGTTTCATTGCCGTAAATAAAATAGACTTTTAGACGTTTTTCCCTTTTTCTGCTTTCCGCTTCCAAAAAATTCAGCCATTGTTTTATTTCAGTCCAATCAGGATTATTCCCAACGAAATAAAGGATTCCGTGATACCAGCCGTATTTACAAATGGGGCAGGTTTTTGTTCCCTTATCTTCGCCCCAAGCGTGAAACGGAGTGAAGGAAATAATGTCTTCTCCAATATTTTTTCCTGAATTTATTTGGTTGATTTCCTTTTGGGGATAATTGGGAATATTCAAACCGAGAATAATGTTTCGTTCGCCAATTTGCAGGTCTCCCTTTCGCACCAGTCTTAATACTCCGCTTCCGGCGCGGTTGTCCATTTTTATTCTTCTTGCAGTTGTCAACAGTTTGTCATCGTCAAAAACGAAGTCATCTATGTAATACTCCTTTATCGTATTGGGTTCTTTAATGGTTAAATGAACATGAGCAGGCTCATCTTTTGTTGGATAAGTTCCCGGTCTTACGGTATAAATTGAATATTTACCGTCTTTATCGGTTTTAACCCAGCCCCTGATATATCCGTGTGTCTGTCCCAACTCGTTGGGCGGCATACTTCGTTTTTCTTTCGGTTTATGTAAATATTTGCCTTCAACATTGGTCTGGTAATAATAAATCACCACATCAGGAGCTGGAGTTTTACCGTCATTCTGATAGACAATTCCTATCAGTAAAATTTTTTGTCCATTCTGCGTCCAGCCCGGACTCGTATCTTGTGAAGTAATGTTTTGCGGAACTTGTGCATAGCAACAACTGGTTAAAAAGTTGAGCAGTAATACTGAAAATCCTATGTAATAAAGTCGTTTCATATTTTTAATATTGTTAGCTGAAAATCAACTTTTGCTCCTCAAATTTCCGCGACAACTCTTTTCGCAATTGCCTTTAATTCGTCAAAAGATGTCGTTTCCACGGCTTTATTGACCTTCATCCGAATCGTGAAATTACCTTTTCGCGCCATCACAAAATGAAAATTCGGCTTATCGCTGTGTGAATAGGCTTCGTCGCCGATTCCGTTTAAAACTTCGATGCCTTGGTGATCTTTGTTTGAATTCCAAATTTCGTCATAGAGTTGCTTGGCTTTCTCGTTGGTCGGGCTTTCGATAATCATAAAATACAGAGCGACTTCGCGCCCCGATGTCTTATCTTTTTCTATTCTTCGATAAGTGCATTCGTATCGGTTTTTATCGGTTGAATCCGACTTTTCACTTCTCACCAATTCAATTGTTGAGCCAAGAATTTTTTCAGCATCGGCGACAGTTAAAAACTTACAGGATTTTGCTTTATTCTCATTGGTCTGACAATTAACCGACAAAGCGAAAATCATTGAAAATAAAATAGTTGATAAAATTTTATGTCTCATTACGCCCTCCACAGCTGAATGTTTCGTGTTGCTTTCCAAATTCCGTTTGCATCTTTTTCCAATGTCACAATCGGTTTAAAACCACCTTTTTTGCCAGCCATTTCGCGTTCCCGTGCGGAAATCAAGGTGTCGCCTTCAAACAAATAATTGTCAATCCAATCTTCTTTCAAATTTTTGGTGGTAATCGTTGTGTGAATATGCGCGGCAAAGCGGTTTTCGGGATACGGCGCGGGTTTTATCGTCTGAAATTCGTATCTACCTTGCTTATCCGTCAACATCCAGCCGCGATAACGCCCGTGTTTATGCTCGCCGGTTTTGCCGTAATAACCATAAATATCGGTGTGATAAAGATAAATCAGCACATTTGGCGCGGGAATTTTGCCGTCTGATTCAAAAACTGTTCCCGAAATAATCATCTTTTCGCCGTTGTCTGAATCTTTGGACAAAACGGTTTTCCACGACACATTTGCCGGAACGTCTTTTGCGCCATTCCATTGACCATTATTTTGCACGGCATTGGTTTTGATTAAATCCAATTCGCCCAACGCTGTTTGAGCCGTAGTGCAGTTTGCCAAAAACGGAATTGATGCCGTTAAAAGCATTGCCCTTTGTAAAAATTCGCGGCGATTTTCGGTTGATTGATTCATAAAATTTTCCTTTTTTGAGTGATTTTACGATAATTTAGACGAAGGATTGGACAGCTTTCTTCCAAAAGTGTTGAAATAAATTGAAAATTCGTTATTTAAGGTCGGAATTCGAGGATGAGAAACACGGGCGAGTGAGATTAGAGAAATGGAGCCAATTGCGGTTTTGGCAAGCTGGAGAAGTGGTCGAAATCGAAGTCATCCGCTCGCAAATCAGACTGGAGCGAGAGGAACAGAAAAGACCGAAAGCGAAATGGTAAGGGATTCACAATGGAACGGAAGAGCCAACTGAACTGAAAAGATGTTATCTGACCGCCAAACATCGGTGGACAATAGAGCCGGCGAATCGGTTTAAGAAAGATAGATTGTATGCGGAGGTGCCGCGGTTTCGGAAAGCGGAAAGTAGCGATAAGTGGATACTCCTGAATCAGATCTTGGAATGGGAAATCTATTTGTGGAAAGAATTGGCAAAAGATGAGAAAATGCCGTGGCAAGCAGAATGCAATTTCTCAAACAGCTTTGCAAGAGTCGTAAAAATAAAAGCATAAAATTCGACTGGATTTTTTATCGTGAAAAATTTGTGATAATCTCTGGTTTTGTGTTTATTCAACAAATTTATTTATTAAGGTAATTTTTATAAAAATATGTCATTAACAGTTGTAGGTTCGGTGGCGTTTGATGCTTTGGAGACTCCATTTGGCAAACGCGATAAAATTTTAGGCGGTGCGGGGACGCACTTTTCACTTTCGGCAAGTTTTTTTACGAATGTTCGGGCAGTTGGCGTAGTCGGCGGCGATTTTAGCGATGAAGAATGGGCAGTTTTCCAGCGTCATCATATCAATACGGACGATATTGAAATTGTCCCTGAGGGCAAAACATTCTTTTGGAGCGGGCGTTATGATTACGATATGAACACGGCTCATACGCTCGACACGCAACTGAACGTCTTTGAAACTTTTCAGCCGAAACTCTCGGAAGCATCGAAAAATTCACGCCTTGTTTTCTTGGCAAATATTTTGCCGATGCTCCAAAAAGAAGTCCGCGAGCAATGCACCAAAGCCGAATTTGTGGCGATGGACACCATGAATTTTTGGATTTCTTCGATGAAAGATGCTTTGATTGAAACCATCAAAGTGGTTGATTGCATTATCATTAACGATGCCGAAGCCCGTCAGTTGACCGATGAGCCAAATATTCACAAAGCCGCGAGAATGATTTTGGATTATGGTTTGAAAGCAGTCGTCATCAAACGCGGCGAATACGGCGCAACTCTTTTCACCAAAGATTCATATTTTGCTTGTCCGGCATATCCTTTGGAAGCAGTTTTTGATCCGACCGGAGCAGGTGATACTTTTGCGGGTGGTTTTATGGGCTACATTGCCAGTCAAAAAGAAATTACCGAAGAAGTTTTGCGTCGGGCGATGATTTACGGTTCGGTGATGGCTTCGTTTAATGTCGAAAAATTTGGCACGGAACGGGTTGATGCGCTGGATTATCCCGAAATTAACGAGCGTTTCAAAGCCTTCAAAAAGATGACTCATTTTGACGATATTCCTTTTGAAAGAAGCGTTTCGGCATAAACAGTTTGCAGTCGCAGTGGCAGTAGCAGTAGCGTAGCAGTTCATCATAATCTTCAATTCTATTTTGTCAATACTGCCCAGTGCCGCTGCCTACTGCCACTGCCTACTGACGACTGCTTCTGCTTCTGCCACTTTTTACTTTGTCTTATCGGATTTTTCGGTTTATTATCAATTTATCTTCTAATAAGTTTTAAAACCAATTTTCCGAAGCAGAAATGACAAATCGTAACAAAGTTTCTTTGCTTGAATTTATAAACCCGTCTCGAAATTATCTGACGCTTATCATCGCGTTGATTGTCTTGGTCTGTGCTGCTGTAAGCATCGGCTTCAGTCTTTCATCCGCACATCTTGATACTGCACAACGTTGGACTTTTATCGCTTTTTTAGCACTTTTTCCGATTTTCGGACTACTTTTGTCAATTTGGCTCATCCTGAGACATTTTCGCAAACTTTTTGTCGGTGAAAAAGATGACGAAATTCCGTGGCAAATAATGTCATCGGAAAAACAACAATGGAAATTAAACCGCGAAGTTAATGAACTGGCAGAGATTTTGAGAATTCCCGAAAGCCAAATGAGCGATTTGCGTTCGGCATATATCGTGGCAGAAGATTTAGCTCTCAGAAATATTGAACAGGAAGCAGATGTTTCGCTGAAACGTCACGTTTCATTAGAACGCGCAGATTTTGACGCAATTTTAATCAATCAAGACTTAATTAAATGTATTGACGTTTCTTTTTTGGTAGCTCCCGATATTGCCCAAGACAAAATCAACATTATCTTGCGAAAAATTGATTCGACTAAAAAGATTCTCAACAAAATGCGTCCGCATACTAAACTCGTATTATTACTCGTGTTAGTTACCCAACTCGACCAAGCCGATGAGACCCAACTGCGTTCGACCATTGCCAATAAATTCGCTAATACTCCGGTTGACGTAGAAATTCGTTGGTTTGATTTTGAAACTTTGCAAAAGATTTTTGCGGCTTAAAAGAGAAATTATCCACAGATGGACACAGATGGACACAGATAAAAACAAAGCGAAAGAAAAAGGTAATATTTCAGGACTATTTTAATGTTTAATGTTCGTCATCTTTAGTAACAAAAAATCTGTGTTTATCTGTGTTCAGTCTGTGGACAAAATAAAAATCTTGGTTTTTAATCATTATTAAATTCTACTTTGGGGGCTTGCTTTTTCCCACTTTCACTTTTACACTTTTCCCCTTTTGAAAACTATGCTTAAAGATAAAATTGGAATCGTTTTTGGCGTGGCAAACAAGCGTTCGATTGCTTGGGCGTGCGCTCAGGCGTGTTACGAACAAGGCGCACGAATGGCTTTTACCTATCAGGGCGAACGGCTCAAAGAAAATGTTGAAAAGCTAACCGCCGAAATGGAAGGCGCGACTGTGGTGGCTTGTGATGTCACCAATCAGGAAGAGGTTGAAACTGCTTTCAAGAATGTTAAGAAAGAATTCGGCAAACTTGATTTTGTAATTCATTCGATTGCTTTTGCTCCGCGCGAAGCCCTCGAAGGCGAATTTGTGACGACTTCGCGTGAGGCTTTTCTGACGGCGTTGGAAATCAGTGCCTATTCGCTTCCGCAGGTTGCGCTCGCCGCGATGCCTTTGATGAAAGATGGCGGAAGCATCGTCACGATGAGCTATTACGGGGCGGAAAAAGTTGTTTCAAATTATAACGTGATGGGCGTAGCGAAAGCCGCACTTGAAGCATCAACCCGTTATCTTGCCGCCGATTTAGGCAAACATAATATTCGAGTCAACGCCATCAGCGCAGGTCCGATTAACACGCTTTCGGCTCGCGGCGTAAAAAATATGGGGACTTTGTTAGCGCATATCGGCGAAAAATCGCCTTTGAGACGCAATGTCGAAGCCCGCGAAGTCGGCAATACGGCTCTCTTTTTAGTCAGCGATTTATCTTCGGCAATTACCGGCGAAACGATTTACGTTGATTGCGGCTACAACATTATGGGAATTTAGGAATATGGCAAAAATAAAAAAACCAACCAATCACAAAAAAATAGTCGTGCCGGCAACAGTTGCCGAAGCTAAAGAATTTGAGGAAAAAACATACTGGCAATTGACCGATGATGAAATGTTACTTCGCTCACCAGAACCTGATGACGATTACAAAACATCTGATTCGTGGCGGGTTTTCCGCATTATGGGCGAATTTGTCGGCGGTTTTGATAGTCTGTCCACGGTCACGCGGGGAGTTTCGGTTTTCGGCTCGGCTCGCACCAAAGATGGTGATTCAAATTACATTGCCGCTCGTGAAACAGGCAAATTATTGGCAGAAGCAGGGTTTGAGGTAATTACCGGGGGCGGACCCGGCATTATGGAAGCCGCCAATCGCGGCGCATATGACGCAAAGAAAATGTCCATCGGCTGTAATATCGAATTGCCTTTTGAACAACAGCCCAATCCTTATCAAACTAAGTCTCTAACCTTCAAATATTTCTTCGTCCGCAAGACGATGTTTATCAAATACAGCAATGCCTATATTATTTTCCCGGGCGGTTTTGGGACGATGGATGAATTATTTGAAGCCTTGACCTTGATTCAAACCCGTAAAATCCGTAACTTCCCCGTCGTTCTTTTCAATTCGCAATATTGGCGCGGAATGCTCCAATGGATGACCTCGACGATGCTCAATGAAAAGATGATAAACGCGGAAGATTTGAGTCTGATTCATCTGACTGATTCGCCAAAAGATGCAGTAGATTTCATCATCAAAACCTGCGATGTAGAGTTGAATGGTAATGGAAGTCAGTAGCGTTGGCATGAGCGACTGACTAATGCACACTTCTTACCACCAATAATCCGTATCAATTTTGAAGGCTTAAACTGACACAATTACAAAAATTCAGTTATCCGTCCAGTCTTAATAAATGTTCCCGCCATATCGGTAAAAGTATGACTTGCTGCACCGAGCCACAGTCCAACCAAAAGTGACGGCATCGCGTAATCGCCGATATTGGTTCGGATAAAATCGCCGATTCCCTGCCAAGTTTTGGTCATTTGCAGTAAATTTGGGAGGTCTCCGCCCGCGTAAGTTGCGTAAACGTAAGAAATTAGAAAAGCAAAAAGAGTTAAAACGCCGATAAAATAGACCACGCGGATAAACGTCCCGAAAACAAGTCCGTGTGACCAACGCGAGCGATGCGCGAAAAACGCCTGATACGGATACCACAGAAATTTGACGATGCTCCACCTTGTATATTGTTTGGAATGGGTATCTAAATCAGGTCCAAACATCAATCCGCCAAACAACATTCCAAAAGTTATGACGGCTGAAATCGGAGTTTCTTTCGTCACCAAATAAGTTGCCGCAAAGGTCGGCGCAATCAAGAAAAAAGTAATGGCATCGTGTGTTTTTCCGCTTGGCATAATTTATCTTTTTGTTGGTATCTCTTTTTGCAACAACCATTTAGTCAATAGTTCATGATCGGCAGAAATCTTGCCGACTACGCGATAGTTTGAGCTAGCGAGAACTTTTGAGTCAACGGCTGTTTCTTTGATAACTTGGTAAGGTTCGGCGTATGAAGAATGAATAAAGTGAACTTTTTCGCCATCATTGACAATAAAACCAACGTGAAAATCCAGTCCGACAATATAGAAACCCTCGCCCAATTTCTCAATAGCTCCGACAAAATCCTCAATTTTCACTCTTCTAAACCGTTTGATATGCGCCTCTTTTGTCAAACTTTGGATAATTTTTTCCGAAGCCTGTTGAGCAAGTTTGGCTCTCTCTACCCGCAATCCCGCATCACGCAAAACCGTAGTAACAAAATATCCGCAAGCTATTTTTCCCTGCTTCGGTGTTTCGGTTATTCCGTAGAAATCCCATTCGGTTTCATACCAAAAAGGGATAATATTTTTGTAAGTTGATTGAATAAATATTCGGCGTGTTTTTTCGAGTGTTTCGGCATTTTGAGGATTTCTTCGATACTGCAAAGCAAGCAATTCTCTTTCTTTACTAATATTTGCAAGTTGCTCTTGGTAGTTTAATGTTTTATTAGGAGCATTTTCAATTTGATCTTGTGAAAAAAGAGGAGATTTTTCAACACAGGCAAAAAATGAAACAACTAATAGAATTATGCAAAAAAATCTCACGCGGAAAATTATAGCAAAATCTGATTGTTAGAGTTTAACAATTTACAGTTTTTTTTTAGCGTAATTGCAAACTGCTATCCAAACAAGACTAAATTTCCCAATTTTTGCTAAACTTTTCTTTCAATCTGAAATCTGGAATTTGAAATCTGAAATTTGAGATGAATTCTTTTTGGCAAAAACTTAAAACCACACTCGAAATGATTAAATTCGAGCATACTTTGTTTGCGCTTCCTTTTGCATTTCTCGGCGCAGTTCTCGCGGCAAACGGTTTGCCGACATGGTGGCAAATTCTGTGGATTACGGTGGCGATGTTTGGCGCAAGGAGTGCCGCAATGACTTTTAATCGAATCATTGACCGCAAATTTGACGCAGAAAATCCACGCACTGCCAACCGTGAATTACCCAGCGGAAAACTAAGCGTTTCATTTGCTTGGGCGTTTTTAATTGCCTCAATAATTTTATTTGAAATTGCCGCTTATTTGTTAAATTGGTTGACTTTCGCGCTTTCGCCCGTTGCTCTCTTTAGTATTTTGGGTTATAGCTACGCCAAACGCTTGACGAGTTTCGCACATCTAATTTTGGGCTGGGCGTTGGCGATTTCGCCAACTGCGGCGTGGATTGCAGTTCGTGGCGCAATTGATTCCGAAGTCCCAATTTTGCTTTCGATTTTAGTGATGATGTGGACGGCGGGCTTTGACATTATGTATGCCTGTCAGGATTTTGAATTCGATAGAAAATCAGGTTTGCGCTCGATTCCCGCCAAATTCGGTATCAAAAATTCGCTCTGGATGGCGAGAATGTTTCACTTTCAAGCCTTCATCGTTTTGCTTTTACTCTATCTCGTCACAGATTTAGGTTGGCTCTCACTTGTCGGCGTAATTGCAGTTGGAGCATTGCTTATCTACCAACACACTTTGGTCAAAGCCAACGATTTAAGCCGAATGAACGCTGCGTTTTTTACCACTAACGCTTTCGTCAGCGTGATTTTATTTGCAACTTTCGGTGGGGCGGTTTTGGTCGCAAAATATTTGCCGTAAATCAAAATTCGTCACCGTGAATTTTCGCTTGCGTGAAATCAATCATAATCGGAAACACTTTCAGAAAGTAAAAACTCAAATCGTTTAATAAAGGCTTTCCAAAGGTTTGATGAACCATTCGGGCATATCGGATTCGGGCGGAAAATGCTTTTTTGTATTCACTTGTATAAACCTTTTCCATTGTTGACCTTGATATTTGTTGATTGAGAAATGAATTAACAGTTTTATGTGCGATTGAGGCAGAACGCAACGCCATACTGATTCCGTTGCCGCTCAAGGGAGCGATGTTTCCGGCGGCATCGCCGAGCATCAAAATATGTTCGTCAACCGTTGTTTTAAGCCCAAAATGCAGATGTGAAATGACCAGAGGCTTTTCCAATTCAAATTTGGCTTCGTCAATGTATTTTTTGAGAAAAGGATTTCCCGACAAAACGTGTTTCTCCAACCCGGCGATTTTGTTACCACAATTTTTCAGATTCTCGGCTTTGGTGATATAACTCATATTCACTTTTCCGTCTTCGATGGCTGATAATCCGCAATAACCACCTTTGAAATTGTGCATTTCAACCTGCGTTCGATCATATTTAGTTCGGATATGATGTTTAACGGCAATGAATAAATTTTTTTCGCTTGTGGCGCGAATAGTTCGATTTAATTGCACATCAATATTGGAATTTTTGCCGTAAGCACCACAAACAGTTTTAGCTGTAACTTGTTTGCTTCCAAAAGCAACGTGAAACAAATCATCCTTAAATTCGACATTTTGAACCTTTGTTTTTGTTTTGACCTCAACGCCGCAATGGAGAGCTTTTTTGTATAAAAGATTGTCGAGTTCGTAACGCGAAAAACCGATTCCGCCAATGCTCAATTTTCTTTTGATGGAAATGCCCGAAACCGAACTGAGAAAGAGCGAATCTATTTTCGGCAAATCGAAAGTTGATAAATCTACGCCCAATTTGTTAATAAATTTGACGCTTTCATTTGAGATATATTCGCCGCAAACTTTGTGAAACGGATAGTTTTCTTTTTCAAAGAGAATTACTTTTTTGTCTTCTTTTGCCAACAAAATTGCGAGTGCTAAACCTGCTACACCGCCGCCAATAATCGCACAATCATAATCAATCTCATTTATCATTTTACAAATTGAAGTAAATTTTCCAGACAAACAAGGCAAGGACAACAAACAGAGCCGTGTATGCGCCAATCTTGAGCCATTCGGGAACTTTCATCCCGTTTTTCTTTAATTCTTTGGTCGCCTCGGTTTCATCCAAATCTTTTATTTTCTGTAAAATTTTTGAGTATTCAAACGCTATTTTCAGCCAACCTGCCGTAAAAACGAGCAGGGATAATCCGACTGCAAGCGAAGTTTTATATTCGTAAAACAGACTCAAAAAGACAATTTGCAAAGCGACTCCACTTGCCACCACGAGCCACCAAGCGAAACGTATCGCCCGATGAAGCCCAAGCGCAACAATAATTGTATTCAATCCTGCGTTTTTATCTTCCGTGTAATCTTCTGCCGTATTGAGCATAATGATACCCATTTGATGAAAACCGTAAAGGGCGAAAAGAACGAGTTGGACTAAACTTGGAAAACCATTTGAAATAATGGCGGTAAAAATCATCGGACCGAAAAAGATAATTCCCCACAGACAGATTAACTGCGAAACGCCGCCCGATTTGAACTTAAATGGCTTGATTGAATATTGCAGACCGATAAAAATCCCGAACAAAGTCAGCGGAATCAAATAAAACTGTTTGCTCAAAATGCTTACCCAAACCGTTAAGCCGAGCGCGAGAATTCCCGACAAGGCAATTTGGATTAACACATTTTTCTTGCCAAGTTCATAAACAGCATTTGAAAGATGGCTTTTGTAAATCGCGTCAAGTTCGTAATCGGCGTAGCAATTTATCATATCGCCGATATTGAACAGCAAAAAAATTGCCGCAAGTCCGAGCAAAAATGATGGATTCAAAAAATCATTAGGCGCAGTAATTGACAAAAAAATCGGTATCAGAAAAATTGGCAATTCTGCCACAAAAAACTCTTTGCGACGGATGGCGAAGCAATTTTTCACGAATCGAAACAGCGAAAATTTTTTAGGTCGGTGCAAAATGTTGATACGCTGGATGTAGCGTTGATGCGGATTTTTGAAGGCTTCGCGTCCGTGCAGAAGCGTAAAATTATCCGCCAAAACAATATCGCCTGCTTCCCAAACGTGAGTGTATAAAAATTCCGCATCGTAGAGAATTTCTCGCATCTGGTCAATAAATTCGTCTTGTCTCTGATTCTGCAAACCTTTTATTTTTAGCGCAACAGGGTTCAAATCTTCAACCGGCTCGGCATAACGAATGACTGTTTCGTTTGAAAGCGGATGTTTTTGCAGAAACGATTGTGTGATTTTCCCGCCGTAATGGACAATTTTTTCGGTCGTGTAATTTACAGAAATTCGTTTCCAATTTTCCAATTGCTCAGGTGTAGCATTTTCGACAATTTTCGAGGTGTTGCAAAAAGTAGTGCCGCCCATATCCGCTTTTTCCGGCGGAATAATGCACTGAAACAAAATTATATGCGGAATTTTACCGACAAAAGCGCCATCCCAATGAAGCGGAACTTCGTGGTCAGTAAAGATATAATTTTCCGTATCGGGCTTAAATTTTAAATCGTTTATCGCGCCAAATGCCCATTGTAATGGCTCGCCCAAATACTGCCCAAACAAAGCAAGTTGTTGTTTGGAAAGAGTTTCGTAACCTCTAAACACAACAACTTTATATTGATTTACCAAATCGAAAATCTCTACTTTTGTAAATTTAGCAACAGAATCCTCATTGGCACAATTTCGCACAATTGCACCAAAAGGGATTAATTTTTCGATTGTGTAGTCACTCATTTGGCAAAACTAATTTGTAATAATAAGGTTGTCCATTTTTCAAAACCAATTTTGCGCCCTGTTTTTCGGCATCCATTTTTTTCATCAGCAAATAGCCATCCTCGGTTAAAACCATTGCGCCGTGCCACGGAGTCAGCCAATCATCCGTCGCTTTGGTCAGCCGAACCCCGATTTTATCAGCGTGTGATGAATATGGATGAATCGAAAGGCGAACTGATTCGGGGAAATAATAAGCAAGAAATCGCGTCCAGGCGTTGCTGTGCTGAATCACTTTGAGAGCAATGAGTTTAGATTCTTCTTTGACTTTGGTCTTCGATTTTTCCGCCTCCAAAAACATTCTGTCTTCCGAAATAAATCGGTGAATTCCATTGAAAAGTTGGCGAAACTCATCATTATTTTTTACTTTTCCCTGCAATTCTTCGAGCGACTCAGCGTAATTTTTAATGACAAATTCTCGCGCTTCGGCAAAAGATTTGTCGCGCAGTAAATCTTCCAGATTGACGAAATCAATATTTTTCAACTGCAATTCGTCAATCATTTTTTTCAGCGCATCAGCGTATCTCGTTACCTTTTCATCGGTTACGCCCACCAAATCGGCAAAAATTCTTCCGTCCGAACAAATTGTAACTTTTGCGCCGGCAGGATACGCATCTGCAATTTCGCGGCACATATTTTCGAGCGTAATCAGCGCAGTTTCTTCGCCCAAATCGGGAAGTTCGCCTAACACTTTCATTTGATTTGGCGATTTAGCGGGAAAAGCGGGCAAAATAAAATGGATCGGTTGATTCAGGGAAACAAAATAATCAACCTTGGCGAGATGTTTTTCAAGACATTTTTCACAACCCATTCCAACACAATTTGGATCGGCGTGACTGATTTTTCGATGATTGAAAATTACGTGGAGAATCTGTTTGGCAGTTTCTCCACCTTCTTCCGCTTTTTCAGTCAAAATCAGTTCAGACAAAGCTGTAACATCTTTGATAAACGGAAGCAAAGGCAATAAAAACAACAAGTTGTTGCCGCGTTTGAGTAAATTGGAAATATGATGGATGATTTCTTTCGTCTTCTCGACATCGCCATTTTGAACGTGCAAAAACAGCACCATCCAATGGAGAAGATAAAGCAAAACAGGTAAATTTTTGACACTTTTTTTCAAAAATCTGCTGTTTGAGTCCTCCACCAGATTTTGCATCAGCCGAATTCCTTTGAGCCGAATATGTTGGGTTCTGGGGGAATTAACGCCAAGTTTCGAGTTTCGCAACAAAAGACTCATCATCTCATTGAGCAAATCGATGTAAGGCGTAACCAACTCAATCTTTTTTGCCAATGCTTTTTCAAATCGGACAGAGAGTTTCTTTTCGCTCAATTGGCTGACAAAAATTTCCCAATCGGCATTGATGCGCTGGTAGAGAAACAACATCACGTCTTCCTTGCTCCCAAAATATTTGTAAGCATCATTTTCTTCGATACCAGCAGCGACTACAATTTCTTTGAGTTGAACATTTTCAAACCCTTTTTCAAGAAATAATTTGGCTGCCGTTTCGCATATTTTGTGTTGTTGTAAATTGCTCTTCAAACAAACCTATTCCACCGTCACTGATTTTGCCAAATTGCGTGGCTGATCCACATCGCAACCTCTTCTAACAGCAATGTTATAAGCCAATAATTGCAACGGCACGATTGAAAGAATCGGCGATAGTAAATCCGAAGTTTTTGGAATTTCGATAACGTGGTCAGAAACTTTAGAACTCATCCCATCGCCTTCGGTTAAGATAGAAACGATGATTCCGTCACGCGATTTTACTTCGACAATGTTTGAGTGCGTTTTCTCATAGCGCAACTCGCTTCCGACATTTCCTTCTTCGCGGGTGTTGATGATAACGACGGGCAGTTTTTCGTCAATCAGCGCATTTGGACCGTGTTTCATTTCGCCGGCGGGATAGCCTTCGGCGTGAATATACTGAAATTTCTTTGAGTTTCAACGCACCTTCGAACGCGACAGGGAAGTTGATTCCGCGACCTAAATACAAAAAGTCTTGGACTCGGAAAAATTCTCTCGATAATTCTTCGATTGAATCCGCATCGTTCAAAAGTGTTTCAATTTTGAGCGGTAATTCCGCTAATTCCTGGGCGTGATATTTGGCTTCGGCTTCGTCCATTTTCCCGCGCAGTTGTCCAAGATAAAGCGCAAAAAGATACAACGCAATCATTTGCGAAGTAAAGGCTTTGGTCGAAGCTACTCCAATTTCAGGTCCGGCGTGTGTCAAAATCGTGCCGTCAGCCTCGCGGGTAATCATCGAACCTTGCACATTGCAAATCGCTAAAACTTTGCAACCGCTCAATTTAGCTTCACGCATTGCGGCGATTGTGTCGGCAGTTTCACCCGATTGCGAAATAACAATTATCAAATCAGTTTCGTCTAAAACAGGACTGCGATAACGAAATTCGGAAGCGTAATCAACTTCGACAGGAATGCGAGCAAGTTGTTCAAGCATATATTTCCCAGCGATTCCGGCGTGCCAACTCGTGCCGCAAGCTGCGATTTTGATTGAACGAGCCGCCTTAAAATCATCTTCGGAAATGTTCATTGCATCAAGAAAAACCTTGCCCGTATCGTGCGAAACGCGACCTTTGACGGTATCGCGGACGGCGCGGGGCTGTTCGTAGATTTCCTTGAGCATAAAATGCTTAAATCCGCCTTTTTCCGCTGCAATCGGGTCCCAAGTGATGCGTTGTTGTTTCGGCTCAACCGCGTTTCCGTCAAAATCTGTAACTCGAACAGATTCTTTAGTTAACACCGCAATTTCTTTTTCGCCTAGATAAAAAACGTCTCGTGTATGTTGCAAAATCGCGGGAATGTCGGACGCGACAAAAAATTCGCCATCGCCCAAACCAATGACAACCGGCGGACCTTCGCGGACGGCAATAATCGTGTCGGGTTCATCAGCGGAAATGATTGATAAGCGCAAAAATTCCGCGTAATTGTTGGACTGTTTTTCGCACTGCAATTTCAAACGAAACGCCATCGGTTTTGATAATTTCTTCAATCAGATGCGCGACAATTTCCGTATCGGTTTCAGTTTTAAAAGTATGTCCGCTTTCGATTAATTTCTCTTTTAACTGCAAATAATTTTCGATAATTCCGTTATGCACAACGACGATTCTGCCCGTGCAATCACGATGCGGATGAGCATTTTCTTCAGTTGGTCGCCCGTGAGTCGCCCATCGCGTATGCCCGATGCCGTAAGTTCCGTCAAGCGGTTTAAGCCGAATCGCTTCTTCCAAATTGCGAAGTTTTCCTTCCGCACGGCGCAACGAAAGGTCGTGATTTTCATCCACCACCGCAATTCCCGCCGAATCATATCCGCGATATTCCAATTTCCTCAAGCCTTCGATAATGACAGGCACAACTTGTTTATTTCCAACGTATCCAACGATTCCACACATAATTTTTTAGGGATGAAGGATGAGGGATGAAGGATGAATTTTCCTTCTAATCTCATACTTCAGATTTAGATTCTATTCCTCTTCATTCAAAGTCTTAATCGCCCTTGCTGGCATTCCCACCACCAATGTATTCGCTTCAACATCTTTCGTAACCACCGAACTTGCACCCGTTACTGCTCCATCGCCGACCTTCACAGGAGCAACTAACATCGTGTCCGAGCCGATTTTGACGTTGTTGCCGATGGTGGTAGCGTGTTTATTTTTGCCATCGTAATTGCAAGTGATTGTCCCTGCCCCGATGTTGGTTTTTTCGCCGATGGTCGCGTCTCCTAAATATGTCAAATGACTGGCTTTTGAACCACGTCCAAGAATTGTTTTCTTGAGTTCGACAAAGTTTCCAACCTTGGCTTTTTCTTCCAGGCGGGCGTGTCCGCGCAAGTGTGCCATCGGTCCAATCGTGCAACTATCCGCCACTTCGGAATCAGTAATAACGCAATTGTCCAAAATTTCTACGCCACGTCCGATGCGGGAATTTGTGATGCGAGTTCCGGCGCGAATTACGCAACCATCGCCGATTTCGCTTTCGCCTTCAATCGTCACATTTGGATAAATTACCGTGTCGCGTCCGATGTTGGCGCGTTCGCTGATGTAGGCGTTTTTCGGGTCAATAAAGGTCACTCCATAGTCGAGCATCAAACGCGAAATTGTTCTGCGACAAAGAGTTCGCTCCATATCCGCGAGTTGAACTCGATTATTGATTCCCTCAATTTCGTGGGCGGCGTTATGACGATAAATGGCAATATCTTCGCCTTCATCCCGTAAAAGCGCGGGAACATCGGTCAAATAATATTCGCCTTGAGCATTGGTGTTTTTAACGCGGGTGAGGGCTTCATAAAGTTTTTTGGTATTAAAACAATAAATCCCCGAATTTATTTCCTTGATTTGTTTTTCTTCATCGGTTGCGTCTTTTTGCTCGACAATTTTATTGAAAAGACCTTCCGAATCGCGCACAATGCGCCCATAACCGGCAGGATCATTGAGATTAACCGTCAAAACCGTGCAAGCCGCACCTTTCCCGCGATGGGTATGATGTTTTTGGACGAGTGCGCCCAGCGTTTCCGCTTTTATCATCGGAACATCACCCGAAAGCACCAAAAGTGTAGAGTCTTCATTTTCTAAAAACTGTCGGGCAGAATTGACAGCGTGACCTGTGCCGAGTTGTTCGGATTGCCACGCAAATTCGGCGTGTTCTTCATTTAGCTCTTCCAAAACGGCGTTTTTGACATCATCAGCCTTGATGTCCGATGACGACATAAACTTTGCGCGGAGCAAGCGCAGTCGCCGTCCGGCAAACGTGATTGATGAGCGGACGACCATCAAGCCGATGTAGAACTTTCGCTAAATTAGAACGCATTCGCGTCCCCAATCCTGCCGCCAGAATCAAAACATCAAGCGCAAGTTGTTCATTTTGTTCCATAAATATCAGTTGACAGTTGCAGTTGGCAGTTGCAGTTTAGGAGTTTAAAGTCAAAGTTTTTAGTTTCATCTCTCATCCTTCATCCCTCATCCTTTAATTGACGTGTTGAGTTTGCCACTGAATATTGTCGTAGCTCAAACTCTTATTCAAACTTGGCTTCATTGCACAAAGCAAGACGACCTGTGCAAATTTTTCGGGATGATGGCGCACCATTTCGTTATCATCCAAAAGATTACCGTAAATTATTTCTGCCCCTGCAATCGTTTCCGGCGAAATTGAGCCGTGAACGCCGATTTGTTCTGCGCCTTCGCTTGAATAGAGCGTTGCTTGTCTTTCGCTAATCGGGCGATTGTTGACAATTACATAATCGAAATCAATTTCGGGCGCATATTCTCTGATTGTTTCGAGATGTTGGCGAGCCGAATAACCATCGGTTTCGCCCGGCTGAGTCATCAAATTACAGATAAAAACCTTAACCGCGCAAGAATTTGCAATCGCCTCAGTTACGCCTTTGACTAAAATCGGTGGCAACAAACTGGTAAAAAGTGAACCGGGTCCAATCGTAATAATGTCCGCTTCATAAATCGCCTCAATTGTTTCGGGCAAAGGATGACATTGTTCGGGTTCGAGGCGCAAACGTTTGATTAGATTGCCCATTTTCCCGATATTCGTTTCGCCATAAATCATTTCACCGTTTTCTAGTTCGGCAACCAGACGGACATCTTCCATTGTCGCCGGATAAATATGACCTTTGCTGGCTAGAATTTCAGATGAAAGTTTGACGGCTTCGGAAAAGTCGCCCGTAATTTCGGTCAAAGCGGCAAGAAACAGATTGCCAAAACTATGTCCGCCGAGTTCTCCATCGCCACGAAAACGATGCTTGAAAAGTTTGGAGAGAAGCGAAGAATCTTCCGAAAGCGCAACCATACAATTGCGAATATCGCCCGGCGGCAACATTTGAAGTTCGTCCCGCAATCTGCCCGAACTTCCGCCATCATCCGAAACCGCCACAATTGCCGAAAGTTTTTCAATCCAGACAGGTTCGAGTTTGCCTGCCTCAACAAATCTTTTTAATCCCGAAAGCAGGGTTGAGAGACCATTGCCCCCGCCAATTGTGACGAGATTTAAGCCGTGCAGATTTTGTGAAAAGATATGATTTTTCATTGAAATTTGTTCTGAAAAAACAGTAGATGGGCGAAAAGAAACCAATTCCTCGATTGGTTTAGAAGATTAAGTTGTAATGAGTTTTTGTCCAAGCGTGACTACCCAAAAATAAGTTTAACACTTTTCTTTTTTTTTGAGCAATAGCATTTTTTGATACTCCTTACAGCAAACACTTATCAATTGTTGGAGTCTGAGGGCTTTGGCTTTTGGTCTTTGATGATGTTTTTCGACTTTCTTTGTTTAATTTTAGGTTTCAAGCCCTAGCCAAAATACATTTGAAAGAAAATGCGACTTTATAAATTTGACCTGAAACATTTTGCGTTAAATTTAGATAAACACAAAAAAACACTTGAAGCATCGTGCTCTGGTATGTTAGATTAAAAATGTGGTTTGACTTATACCCGTCCCACAAACCATGCAAGTTTTTCTTAAAATATTTATTTTGAAAGACTTTAGCTTGCCTCAGTTTTATCAAATCCTAGAGAGTAAAATGGTCTCATGGCAGAATCGCCTTTTATAATACAAGAACATCAGTTCCACAAAATAAAGACTCTTCTCGCAAAACTTTGCGCGGAGGCAGCCGCTCGGGTTGTGTTTTTGATTGACCGCGACGGACAGCCGATTGCCGTTCACGGTGAAATCGGAGATATGGATACCACCAGTTTTTCCAGTCTGGCGGCGGGCAATGTTGCCGCGACCAATAGTATGGCAAAACTGCTGGGTGAAGATATTTTCCCAACCGTCGTTCACGAAGGCGAACACGAAAGCATCTACATTTGCGTTATTGGCAGAAGTCTTTTAGTGTTAGTCTTTGACGAACGCTCGACTTTGGGTTTAGTTAAATTACGAACTAAAAAGGCTAGTCACGAAATGGCGGCAATTTTAGACGATGTGGTGCTTGCATCGGCAAAACAGAGAGAAGAACAAAGTTCATTTTTTGCTGAAATTACTGACGAAGATATTGACAGTCTTTTCAGTTAGAAAATTTCAAGCTAATATTAAAGTGCTATGACATTTATAAATTACGCTTCCCGCGAAATTAACTGCAAAATTGTTTATTACGGACCCGGACTTTGCGGGAAGACGACGAATCTGCAATATATTTACGATTCAACCGCCCCGCAAGCTAAAGGAAAGTTGATTAGTCTGGCGACGGAAACCGACCGGACGCTCTTTTTCGACTTTATGCCTTTGGAATTAGGCACGGTGCGCGGTTTCAAAACCCGTTTTCATCTTTACACAGTTCCCGGACAAGTTTATTACGATGCTTCGCGCAAACTGATTTTAAAAGGCGTGGACGGCGTTGTTTTTGTGGCTGATTCGCAAGAAGAACGAATGGATGCAAATCTCGAATCGCTCTACAATCTTGAAGAAAATTTAAGATCACAAGGTTATGACTTGTTGGAACTTCCCTACGTTTTGCAATTAAACAAACGTGATTTGCCGAATGTAATTTCGGTAGAAGAATTAACCGATGAACTCCAACGCAAAAGCGAACCCGTCTATGAAGCCGTTGCTGCTAAGGGCGATGGCGTTTTTGATACGCTCAAGGCAGTTGCCAAACAGGTTTTGACTGAATTACGGAAGGGATAATTCACAACACAGACCGCTATGTGGATACGAAAAACAGACCTCGAAATAAAGAATTTCATAACTCAAAAAGAATTAGAAAAGAAAAGCCTGCATCGCCCAATTCTTTTTGGAACGATTTTCGAGCTTTTATTTATTATCCTATTTTACTTTGGTTTTAGGGAAGGCTCCTTGAGAACAGGATTTTTTTCTTTTCAGATCAAACAGGATTTAACTTTAAAACTTTATTTGCAGGCATATTCGGTTTCATTTTATTTTTTGGTTTAGCTTTATATCATCAAAGACGGGGCTTGGCACTTTTTTCGGATAACAAGTATCTTTGTTGTGATGGTTGCAAAGAAATTTTCGCGGTAAATATTGAAAAAATCTGTGCTTGTGGCGGGAAACTTGAGCCGTCAGAATATTTCACTTGGGAAGAAGATTAAAGAATAATCAGTTCAAAAATTAGAAAAGCCACTAGACAATCAACTCTAGTGGCTTTTTTAATTTTATGGCGGAGCCGACGTGGCTCGAACCCGCGACCTCCAACACGACAGACTGAAATTCTACATTCCAGACTTGTCTTAACTGTCAGCCAAATCAGCAGTTTAACTAAAACCCGCAACTAAGGTATTACTTTCACAATTTATCGTTAAAAAATCCGATGACCTTTGCCCAAGCGTCTTCCGCCGCTTCCCGATTATAAACTTCGGTTCGAGTGCTATTAGAAAAAGCGTGGTCGGCATCGTATTTGAGCGAATCAACCGAAAGCCCGAATTTTTCCGCCGCCGCTTCTAATCCGGCAACTTTTTCAGGGTTAATCCATTTATCGTGAATCCCCGACACAAAAACTACGGGAACAGTTAAATTTTTCAAAACGCTTTCATCGGGAATATCGCCATAATAAGGCGCGACGGCACTAATTCCTTCAATCTCACACGCGGCACGAAGCGCGAAAGTTCCGCCCATACAATAACCCGAAATTCCGAAATGCGAAGTTCCGTATTCGGCTCGCGCTTTTGCCATCGCCGATTCAATCGTATTCAAACCATCTTCCATCGCTAAACCGTTCATTAATTCTGAGGCTTCACTCGGATTTGTCGCCAAAACTCCTCGATAAAGGTCAGGCACAACCGCGATAAACCCTTCATCCGCATAGCGTTGGGCGACTTTTTTGATATGTTCATTCAATCCCCACCATTCGTGAATCAAGATCACGGTTTTCGAGTTATCGGGATTATCGGGCATTGCCACAAAAGCGGTGGTTGCGCCGTTGGCAGTTTCAAATTGCAAAGTTTCAGTTTTCATAAAAAGGACTCCTTTTGAAAATTATTTTGAAAAGATTTTCTCAATTATTGTAACGAAAGACAATTATGATTTAGACTTAAATTATCAAAATCATTTCAGACGGAAATTTTATGAAAAAATATTGGCTAATTATTGCACTTGTTTTTAGTTTTTGTTTCCCTGCCTACGCACAAACTAAACAAAAAATCAGTTTACTCCTCGTCAACGGCAAAGTTTTTACGGCTGACGAAAATTATTCTATTGCGGAGGCAGTCGCGGTTGATGGCGAAAAGATTGTCGCTGTCGGCACGAGCAAAGACTTGAAAGCGAAATATCAAGCAACCCGCGAAATTGATTTGCAGGGAAAACTCGTAACACCCGGTTTTAACGATGCTCACGCCCATTTTTTGCGTGGCGCATTGGCACTTTTGAATGTGGTTTTAACCGACACCAAAACACTCACAGAAGCGCAAAACATAATTGCCGAAAAGGTGAAAACTACCAAAGCGGGCGAATGGATTACGGGACGCGGTTGGGATCACACGATTTGGAAACAGAACTTTCCGAACAAAGCGGATTTGGACAAAATTGCGCCAAATAATCCCGTTTACTTGACGCGAGTGGATGGTCACGTCGGCTGGGCAAATTCGGTGGCTTTGAAATTAGCAGGAATTACCAAAGACACGCCAAATCCCAACGGTGGCGAGATTGAACGTGACGCAAACGGTGAAGCAACCGGAATTTTGAAAGAAACGGCACAAGGATTAGTTGCCCGACTGATTCCGCAACCGACTGCCGAACAGCAAATTAAAGGTTTGGAACTCGCCCTCGATATTGCTCGGAAATATGGCATCACATCGGTTCACGACATTTCGGGCTATCAAACCACCAAACTTTACCGTCAATTTTTAAACCAAGATAAACTGACCGTCCGCGTTTCGGAAATGCAGAATTTTGAAGATTCAATTGCCGAACTAAATCGCCAACGTGCCGAATTTGCGACCTTCAAAGATAATCCTTCACGTCTCAAACTCGGCGCATTAAAAGGCTATGTTGACGGCACACTCGGCTCAAAAACTGCCGCCATGCTCGAACCTTTTTCCGATGATGCGGGCAATTCAGGCATCCCGCGCCGCTCGCCCGAAGATTTGACCAAAATGATTGTTGAACGTGACAAAGAGGGTTTTCAGATTGCGCTCCACGCGATTGGCGACAGGGCAAATCGAATGGCTTTGAATGGGTTTGAGATGGCACGACGTAGTTTCGAGCAACGTAAAACACAAGGCGATCTGGTTTTTGGTGGACGGCGTGATAAAAGACATCGGATTGAACACGCGCAAGTTATTGCGCCTTCTGATTTCAAATATTTTGCCGAACTTGGAATTATTGCTTCGATGCAGCCGACACACGCGATTTCGGATAAGCGTTGGGCGGAATCTCGTTTGGGTGAATATCGGGTTTTAGGCGCGTATTCGTGGCATTTGATGCGGAGTTACGGCGTTCACGTCCCGCTTGGGACAGACTTCCCCGTCGAATCAATCAATCCGTATCAGACGCTTTACGCCGCTGTTTCGCGTCAAGATGTGGAAGGCAATCCCGTTGGCGGTTGGCAACCACAAGAGAAATTGACAATGGCGGAGGCGATTCGTTGTCACACTTTTGAATCAGCCTACGCCGAATTTTCCGAAAAGGAAAAAGGTGAAATAAAGGTCGGGATGTTGGCGGATTTGGTCGTGCAATCGAAGGATTTGTTGACAATTCCTGACAAAGAAATTTTGCAAACTGAGCCGATTTTTACGATTTTTAATGGTAGAATTATTTACGAGAAAGGCAAGTGAAGATTTTGAGAGTTTGATGAAAATTTCAGCCGCATTTTTAGCTTTATCATTTATTTTTGTCACAAATTTGTTTGGGCAGAATAGTTGTTTTACGGCAGAAGAAGCTAAAAAAGTTATCGAAACTGTTAAAATTCCGTCCGTTGCCTCTGAAAATAAACCACTTCGCAAAGAACTGCTCAAAATGCGCGAAGAGCGCGAAAAACTCAATAATAAAATTGCGGAAAATTTTGAGAAGAATAAAAAACTAATCCCCGAATCAAATTTGATGGGCGAAAAACATCTGCTACGGGTTTGCCAAATCGTCAAAGAAAACGGCTGGCTGACCAAAGACGCGCTCAAAGAAGATGGGTTTGAGGCTCTAAAGTATTTAATTACCAACAATAAGGCTTACAAATTACAACAGGAGTTTCTCCCGATTCTGGCTGAGGCGGCGAAACTAGGCTATCTCGGAAATCCTCTTTTAGCCTCAATGGTTGATAGCATTCGCATCGGCTCAAGGTTGCCGCAAATCTTTGGAACTCAAGCGACAATTAGAAATGACGTGGTTTATCTTTATCCGCTGTTGAATGACGAAAAGGTGGATGAATGGCGAAAACTTTACGATTTGCCCCCTCTGGCGGTGCAAATCAGAGGCTTGGAAAATCGCTATTTATTGCCGGTTCTCAAAATGCAACGCGCCTCGGCTTCGCCAAATTTGAAACCAAAAAGCAGTGAAAAAGTTGCCGACACCGCCGTTTTGGGAATTTCAAATGACGAAAATGACGTTCTAAAAATTGATACCAAACTGGTTAATTTGAATATTCGGATTTTGACCGGCGACTTTAAAATTCCCAAGGAAATCAATTTATCGAAAGAAGATTTTGCGGTTTTAGAAGATGATGCAGAACAAGAGGTTTCCTTCTTTTCAACCACCGAACAGCCTTTCGATTTGGTTTTATTGCTTGATTTTTCGGGCTTAACTATTGATAAACGAGACTTGATAAAAAAAGCTGCCCAGCGTTTTGTGGAATATGCACGACCAAACGACCGAATTGCGGTGGTAGTTTTTGCCAGCGAAATCAAAACTGTTTCCGAATTGACTACCGATAAAAATTTGCTGACTCAAAAAATCAAAGAGATTGAAGTAAATGGCGGCTCACCGATTTGGGATTCGCTAAAATTTACTTACGAAAATATCATCAAAAAAGAAAGCGTTGGGCGCAGAAGTGCCATAGTTTTTATGACTGACGGCGAAGACGGCTCAAAAGACATCACTTTTGCCGATTTGATGGAAATAGTGAGAGTTGGCGATACTACGATTTTCCCCGTCTATTTAGCCGGCAACCGATTTTCCGGCGAATGGGTGGAAAGGTATCGTCGAAAATCACAACAGACTTTGTGGATGCTTGCCGAAGAAACCGGCGGACAACTTTATAAAGCTAATGATGTCAAAGATTTGAATGGAATTTACGAACAAATAATCAACGATTTGGGAAAAGTTTATAGCCTTGGTTATGAATCGAAAAATGAAGCGCGTGACGGCGGATGGCGAAATTTGACGGTCAAAATCAAGACTCAAGCGAATTTGGTGGCTAAAACCCGGCGTGGCTATTACGCAAAATAAGACCAAATCGCTATTCAACACAGAGAGCGCAGGGAACGCAGAGAAAATAAATGATAGTTGTTAATAGCGGCTCAAAAGAGTTTTTCTTAAATAATTTGACTAAATTTAATCTCTGCGCCCTCAGCGTTCTCTGCGTTTAAGGTATCAATTTAAAATTATGAAAGCAGTTGCAGTTATCCCAAAAACGACCAACAGCGTCCATTTGATCGAGATGGACAAACCAAAGGTTTCCGATATTCCGAATGGACGCGGTGTTTTGGTCGAAGTTTTGCGCGTTGGAGCGTGCGGAACAGACCGCGAAATCAATAATGCCGAATATGGCGTTGCGCCGAAAGGCTTCGATTTTTTAGTTCTCGGACACGAAAACTTGGGCAGAATCGTTGAAATCGGCAAAAAGGTCAGAGAGTTTCAAGTCGGCGATTATGTGGTCGCCTCGGTGCGCCGTCCGGGGAAAAGTTTTTATGACCAAATCGGGACGCAAGATTTTACTACCGATGACGCTTATTTTGAACGTGGAATCTCTCAACTTCACGGATTTATGGCGGAATTTTATGCCGAAAGTGTCGATTATCTGGTCAAAATCCCACCAAAAATTGTGGAGATTGCCGTCTTGCTGGAGCCTTTGTCAATCATCGAAAAAGGCTTGAAACAGGCTTCAGATATTCAGGAGCGTCTGAAAATCTGGCGACCCAAAACCGCCGCAGTTTTAGGCACGGGAAGCGTTGGACTTCTAACGGTAATGGCTTTGCGGATGCGCGGTTACGAAGTTCACGGCTTTGGGCGCGAAAAAGGAGTTGGTTATTTGAACGCCGAACTTTGCGAGGCTATCGGTGCAAGCTACGATTCAACGGCGGAAATCTCGGTGACGGATTCGGTCAAAAAATATGGCGAATATGACCTTATTTTTGAATGCACCGGATATTCTCCGATTGTCTTTGACGCGATGCAAGCCTTGAATCAAAATGGCGTGTTGATTCTTTCATCAGTCACGGGCGGCGAGCGAAAAGTTGACGCGGTTCCGGCTGATAAAATCAATCAACAGTTTGTTTTAGGCAACAAAGTGATGTTTGGCACGGTCAATGCCAACCGCGAACATTTTGAGATGGGCGTGAAAGATTTAGCCTTGTGCGAAGCGATGTATGAAGGTTGGCTTTCGCGGATGTTGACGCACAAGATTGAAGGCTTGGAAAACTACGAGAAAGTGTTTGAAATCTTAAATAATGCCTCAAGTTTTAAAGCGATTAAGGCTTATTTTGAGGTTGCAAAAATTTAATGGTAAAAAGCAAACCCATTTTGATATTCCTCAATAATTAGTTGATAATCTTTACTTGTTTTTTGAGAAAACAGCACAAATTAAATATTTACTCTTAAAAGATTTACAACCCAATGAGTTACGAAAGAAAAGATAAACGCGCCGTTGACCAATTGCGAAACACAAAAATCACGCCGAATATTTCACCTTACGCCGAAGGCTCGGCATTGATAGAAATCGGCAATACCAAAGTTATTTGCACGGCTACGGTTGAGGATCGAGTCCCGCCTTTTTTGCGAAATAAGGGAATCGGCTGGGTGACGGCGGAATATGCGATGCTCCCGCGAGCGACGCAGACTCGCACCAACCGCGAAACTTTGCGACCTTCGGGCAGAACTCAAGAGATTCAACGTCTCATCGGACGCAGTTTGCGGGCGGTAGTTGACACCAAAATTTTAGGCGAACGTCAGATTTTTATTGATTGCGATGTGATTTTAGCGGATGGCGGAACTCGTTGTGCTTCGATTACGGGCGCATTTGCGGCATTGTCTTTGGCTTGCAAAAAGTTGATGGCGAAAGGGACTCTGAAAAAATCACCGATTATCAGCGAGGTTGCGGCGGTTAGCGTTGGAATGATGGAAGGCACGGCGATTCTTGATCTCTGTTACGAAGAAGATTCAAATGCCGAAGTTGATATGAATATTGTTTGCACCGGCGCAGGAAAATTTATCGAAATTCAAGGCACGGCAGAACGCGAACCATTTTCGCGTGAGCAAATGAACGAAATGCTCGAATTAGCCGAAAAAGGAATCAATCAGCTTTTTACTATCCAACGCTACGCTTTAAACGGTTAGATTGAAGTCACGCCGACGGCTTGATTAAAATAATGATAAAGTTCGTTGAAATCACGCAAAGCCCGATTCAGCACCAATGGCATTTTTTCGAATGTCAGCCGTATTTACAATCAAATTCAAATTTCGGAAAAAGGCTTCGTGAGCGTTAATGGTTGCGCCATTATCTTCGACCAAAACTAAAAATAAACGACGGCGTTCGGAAGAAAACATCGCATTGAGTTTTTGTTGCAAAATTGCCGCCCCGCCAAATTCGGCGGCGAAATCAGGCGAAAAAATAAGAATTTCGGTTTTGCCTTCGCGCAAACGCTCATTGGCTTGTGCCGGAGTTTGCGCGAGATAAACTTTGTAACCGGCATCAACTAAAACTTTCGCAATCACATCGCGTTTTTGCCCAAGACAGAGCAAAACCCGGCGCGGTTTTTCGTCCGTTTCATCGTTCGCGTCCAAAACCTTATTATCTTTTTGCAATGCCGCAAGCAACGAACGCATCGCATTATTTATCTGAAATTCCGACTCTTTTGCCGAAAAATCCTGCTTTCCGTCTTCAACTGCCGGCGCCGGAGCATTTGCCTCCAGTTGTGAAACCGTTGAAGCTTTTTACTGTTGACGCGAATCAAATTTTGACAGCGCGGACACCGAACCGTAAAATTTCCGCTCGGAACTTTTGATTCATCGAGTTGGAGTGAAACTGAGCAATTATCGCAACGTATTATCATAATTAGTGGTAGTGGTCCAGTGGCAAATGCTAAGAAGATTGTTACTCTACTGTGCACTTGGACTGCGTATTATTCAATCATTTCGAAGCATCGAATTCGAAGTTGGCGGCGGCATCACAATCTGCGGTTGTGCGCATTGATGTAATCTTCCGTTCGCCCAAACCCTTTAATTGAAGCAACAGATTGTTTTGATTGGTCGCGAATGAAAGTCCGTCTTCGAGCGTAATTTGTTTCATTTTCAATCAATTCACGAATGACCGTATCGAAATCCTGCATTCCGTCAATCTCGCCGTCCGCATCGCATCCAGCAAACTTTTGCCTTGTTCGATTCGCCTTTTTCGATGTATTCACGAGTGCGCGGATTCGATTTCAAAATCTCGACCGCCGCAACTCGACCTTTGCCGTCAGCTTTCGGAATCAGCCGTTGTGAAACGATGTAGCGAAAAGTTTGAGCCAAGCGCGGTGCGAATAATTTTTTCTTCGTTTTTCGGATACATCCCGATAATTCGGTCAACCGTTTTTGAAGCGTCAATCGTGTGCAGAGTTGATAAAACCAAGTGTCCTGTTTCAGCCGCTTCGAGCGCAATTTCCGCCGTTTCGAGGTCGCGCATTTCGCCGACGAGAATAACTTTCGGAGCTTGGCGCAAGGCGGCACGCAAGCGCAGAACCGAAATCTTTCGTATCCGAGCCGACTTCGCGCTGATTTATCGTGCATTTTTTGTGCGAATGCAGAAATTCAATCGGGTCTTCAATCGTAACGATGTGATAGCTTTTCGTTTCGTTGATGCGGTCAATGACCGCCGCCAAGCGTCGAACTTTTTCCGCAACCGGTCGGACCTGTCACCAAAACAATGCCGTTGCGAATATTGCAAATCGCTCCAAGTTGCGGCGGCACATTGAGCGATTCAAAACTCGGAATTTCGTGCGGAATGACGCGCATTACGATTGAATACGAGCCGCGCTGTTGGAAAATATTGACGCGAAAACGGCAACGTGCCGGAAACGCGTAACTCAAATCCGCCGTGCCGCGTGTCGCCAGATGCCGCGCCGGCTTCGGGATTGTCGCGCAAAATCGCCATCGCAATCATTTCGGTTTGAAACGCAGTTAATTTTCCCAAACCAAGCGGCGACGCGGAATACAAACTTCCGCTGATTTCGACTTGCGGTTTTTGTCCGCACGAAAAATTCAAATCGCTGACATTGTCGGAAATGAGCAGCATCTGCTCAATAATCGGTGCTACGTCAAGCAAACTCATTTGTTTGGATTAACTCCTCGAGAATTCTGAAAAAAAGGCAGGAAAAAGATTTGAGATTTGGCGGACGGCGCATTTCTAGGTTTGTCCGCCGATTTATATTTTCACTTAATTTGACGAGAAAAGCAAGCTAAATTTTTAACTTTGTTGGCAAACAGTTTTGAATGTTTAAGATTGTCGTTCTCAAATTTTTCGGCGATTTTTTCTGCGTCCGAAAGCAAATCGCTGATGATTGCCACCGAATCTGCGCCCGCGTTCAAAACTTCTAAAAAATTTGCCGAATTAATTCCGCCGATTGCGACAAGCGGAAAATCTGCCGATTGCTTCGCGCACTTTTTTAATGACTTCAATTCCAACCGTTTCATCAGGATTTTCTTTAGTTTTCGTGGCAAAAACAGGTCCGATTGCCAGCATAATCAATCGGCAATTTGACGGCTTCGATATTTGCTCAAGATTATGTGTCGAAAAACCGATTATCGCGTTTTCGCCCAAAATTTTTCGTGCCTCGGACGGGCGATAAATCGTCTTGTCCGAGATGAACGCCGTCAGCTTTGACCGCCAACGCAATATCAACACGGTCGTTGATAATAATTTTTACATTCACTTCCGCGCGCGCAATTTTTATCGCTTCTTAGGCGTCTTCGTAAAAATCTTTCGGCGAAGCATATTTTTCGCGCAGTTGGATAAACCTCGCGCCGCCTTTGATGAGTCTTTTAACCTGTTCGGTAGTGCGAAAGTTTGCGTAATGCGCGTGTCGGTTATTGGATAAATTTTTGGTAAATTAAATTCATAAAGTAACGTATTTGTCAGAAAGCCATGCTAAGACGCGGCTGGTAATCGTTGGCAAATCGTATTTTAAACAGCGCGCTCATCACAGGCTGTTGCTGACAAGATGTTCAGCTAAAATAAAGATTTGATCATTAAATATCCGTCTTCGCCATTGTTGTAATATTTTTTCAGTCTCTGGACGATTGGATAATTAAGTTCACGGTAAAGATTTTGCGCGGCGAGATTGCCGACGCGCACTTCTAGCGAAATTTCGTAATCTCACTTTTGCGAGAGCTTTTTCAATTTGATTCAAAAGTCATCTGTGCCAAACCGCGCCGCCGATGTTCGGGCGCAACGCCGATTGTCGTCAGATGCCCGATGCCGTCTTCGTCACCATCACAAAAATAAATGCGGCCATTTGTCCTTTGGCGTAATAACTGATAACTCAAACTGTTTGGCTTGCAGAAGTATATGATAAAAGTATGTTTCGATTATAATTTTCGCCTTCTTGAAACAACGCAAATTCAACTTCCAAACCTCTTCAAATGTCTTTCATTCATGAACGGACGAATTTCGTAAGTCATTCGAGGCGCAGAAACAATTATTTCCGGCTCAATCTTGACGGCACAAAAAACCCAAGAATTTTTTGCAAAAAAGCCATTCTTTTTGGGAAGTTTTGGAAGTTTTGGAAGTTTTGGAAGTAAAATTCTTCCCAACTTCTAAACTTCCTAAACTTCAAACTTCCTAAACTATAAAATCAGCATACAATCGCCGTAGCTGTAAAAACGATATTTTGCGCTGCAACGGCGTGTCGGTATGCCTTCATTATAAGTTCGTGTCCGGCAAAAGTTGAAACCAAAACGAGCAAAGATGACTGCGGAAGATGAAAATTTGTCAAAAGCCCGTCAATTATTTCGAATTTATAGCCGGGTGTAATCGTCAAATTTGCCAAATTTTTTCCTGCTTAAATTTTTTTCCATCGTCTGAAACTGATGATTCAAGCGCCGAGTCGTCGTCGTGCCGATCGCAATGATTCGGCGATTTTCCGCTTTTGCCTGATTCAAAATTTCTGCAGTTTCGGCAGAAATTTCACATTTTTCGGGCATTACTGTATGTGCCGATAAATCTTCAACGCGGACCGGTTCAAAAGTTCCGTAGCCAACGTGAAACGTTATTTCCGCAATTCTGAACACCAATATTTTTAATCTTTTCCAAGATTTCGGGCGTGAAATGCAATCCGGCAGTTGGAGCGGCAATTGCTCCGCGTTTTTGGGCAAAAATGGTTTGATAACGCTCGCGGTCTTTGTCAATCGCATCTTTTTCACGTTTGATATACGGCGGCAAGGGCGTTTTGCCGATTTCGTCCAAAATCTCATCAAAATTTCCGTCTGTTTCAAATTTCACAATCCAACGACCTTCATTAGTTTTGTCCAAAACTTCCGCTGTCAATTTTCCACTAAACAAAACCTTTTTCCCAATTTTCAAACGCCTTGCCGGACGCGACAAAGTTTCCCAAACATTCGTTTCAAGCTCTTTAACCAGAAAAATCTCAACCTTTGCGCCCGTTTCGCTGATGCCTAAAAGTCTGGCGGGAAAGACTTTAGTGTTGTTCAAAACAATCACGTCATCTTTTTTTAAAAAATCCGGAAAATCGTAAAAATGTTTATCTTGCCAATCCAGCGATTGACGATTGACGGCGAGCATGCTTGAATTTTCGCGTTTTTCGAGAGGCTCTTGCGCGATGAGTTCATCCGGCAATTGGTAATTAAAATCGGTAATTTGCATATCTTTGCAGGAAATTATAACAATACTTCGGACAGAATTAAGAGAAGATAGTGGCGTAATTTCTTAGTTCTGTCAGAGTTTCTTTGTATTTTATCAAACTCTGCTCCAAACCTAACTTGGAAATAAATAAATTGAGCAGCTGTTCATTGAAATATTGCTGTTTGATTGATTTCATCGAAAACGGTTTTTTGGCTTCTCCTTGTTTCTCGGCTTGAAGCGTCATTCCTCTGGCTAAATTGACACTCGTCAGTGCCGTGTTCCAATGAAATTCAAGTGCTTGATTATCTCTGGCTTGGCAATCATTCAAGCCACCTGATTGTTTGGCATCCCGAATCAGAAATTCAATCGTGAACCGACTTCGATACAACCAAAAGATTTCTTTGGCTTCCATTTCCAAATCGGTGGAAAACAAATTGACCGTTTTTTTCTCATATTTGACCACCACTAATTTGATTTTTCTTTTCAAACTGACTGACCAGACTACTTTCGAGTAAAGTTTGACTTCTTTGTTTTCAATCTTGACTTTCGTTTCGGCAAACTTGGTTAAATCAAGAAAATCAACTTTCCCGTCATATTTCCGATGCCGTCCACGCGGTTTTTGCTCGCCTTCATACAAATATTGAAGATTGGCATCTGAACGTAAGCGGGAAATCACCGTAAATCCTTGTCCAACCATTCGGCGGACAAACTTTTCTTTGGCATAATAACCGTCAAAGAGCCCGATTCGAGTGTGTTGCTGAATTTGCGAAGCTACTTTTTCGACCTGCCCGGCATAAAAATCAATCCGTGTTTTTCGCTCAGAATCTGCGGCTTGATTTGATAAATTCGGCTCAGTTTGGTCAACCGTCAAAGCAAATGAAGCCTGATTTTTGCCGCAGACCAAAGAAATTATCGAGGCTTCCAAGCCTTTTTCCGCCCGCGAAGCGCAACCGTTCCAGAATTTATCCAAGCCGAAAGTTTGTTTCCCGCTTTTGCGAATAAAACTGGCATCCATCGCAAAAGCCATAATTTGACAATCTGCTTGAGCGATGATTTCTTGGTTCAGTCCAACAAAATCAAGCTCTTTTTGAAACTGTCGGCGAAAGGTGCGTTCATTCAAGTTGGAATTTCTCGCCAAAGCCGAAAAGTTAATTCTCGACGGACAAATGAAAATAGTTTGAAAAAGAACTTCTAAAAACTTGAACTGTGGCTTGTTAATATTTTTCAAGCCTTCTAAAATTTGATTGATGAACAAAGCAGAAACCTCCGTTAGCTGAATTTTTTGCAAAATTAACTAAACTTGTTTCTGCTTTGTTTGTCAAAAAACTGTCCGAAGTATTGTATAACTAATGTGGAACAAATTAAGAAAAGTGGTGTCTAACAATTTGAATGTTTCCTCGAATCCGTTTGGCAGCGAAAAAACTTGGAGGAATTAAAAATGTTAGATCAATTAGTAGAATCAAGAAATGATTCAAACAATACCAGACGTGGCGGTTTTTTGCTGACCACCTCAATTTTAATCGTTTCGCTCTTTGCCAGCGGAATTTTATGGAGTCTTTTTGCCAAAGATTTAGGCGGCAATGAGAATTTAGAACTTTCATCACTGGTTACGCCAGTCAAATTACCCGAAGATACGCCACCGCCGCCTGAACCGGTGAAACAAATCAAACCAGACCAATCACAAAAGACCGAAAGCTATGTCCCTGTACGCCAAGTAAATATGGCAAGAGTGGACGAACCGATTATGCCGCCCAGATTTCAACTGTTCAAAATACAGTTAAAGCGCGTCCGAATACAGCTTTCAGAATTGGCACGGATGATGTTGATCCGGTTGGCATTTCTTCAAATGCTGAGAGAGGAGAAAGAGAACAAACTCGCAAGTAGTCGGAATAAAATCAAAAGATGAAAAGACTGAAACTGAAGATGTTACACCACCGCCACCTATTAAGAAAAAAGAAGAACCAAAGGTTGAAAAACCAAGACCACAACTGTTTCGATTGGCGTAGCTAATGGAAAAGCAATTAGTTTGCCAAAGCCTCCCGTATCCACCTGCCGCGAAAGCTATTCGCGCAAGTGGCGATGTGAATGTGCAAGTGACCATTGATGAAAAAGGTAATGTAATTTCAGCCAATGCCGTCAGTGGACACGCCTTACTCAGACAAGCGGCGGAAAATGCGGCTCGCGGGGCTAAATTTAGCCCCACACTTTTAAGCAATCAGCCTGTCAAAGTAACTGGAGTTATCGTCTATAAATTTTCAGCCCAATAGTTAACTTGAACTTCCTCACACCTCTCAAAAAACAAAAGCGGTTTCCTAAATTCAAAGGAAACCGCTTTTTTATGCCTAGGGTCGGAGTCGAACCGACATGGGATTGCTCCCGCTAGATTTTGAGTCTAGTGCGTATACCAATTTCGCCACCCAGGCGCGAACTAAGAATATAAAACTCTTGGGGGCTTGTAGTCAAATGTTGGACGTAGAAATTTAATTGCCGATTGCCAATTTTGATATTTGTTTGGTAATCTGACGGGGAAATGAGATACGAACTTCTAGCTCCGCCATTATTATTGATTCTGACCATTGAGATGGGGAAAATCGTGGGTGCGTATCCGGGCGGGGCGGTTACAATTTATAGTGAAATGGGTGATGCTGAACCGCTTGCCATCGGCGAAATCATCGAAATCAAGCGGAACTGAAAGAAAAAGATGAAGTTTATTATCTGGCAAACACCAGCGGTAATCCGCTTTATAATTTTTATGTCCGAGCCGATAATCCAAATGCCGAAAGAGATATTCAAGAGGCGGTAGAAAAATTTGTGCGGGTGGATAATCTGCGGACTTTAGGAAACGAATCGTTTGAAATGAATAAAGGATTGGAATTGAAAATTATAAAACTCAAAACTCTAAAACCCATTCCTACGAGTCTTAATGATATTGTTAAGGATGGTTATCTCCAAGATAAACAATTGAAAGTGGATGATTATTTTAGTTTTGAAATTACCAATAAAACTGGAAATGCCTTATTTCCCTACATTTATTCAATCGGAACAAACGGAAAAGTAACGCTTCTTTATGCCCCGCCAAGCGATGGAGATAAATTGCTCAACAATATTTCAATGAAAACCTTGGCTGCCAGAATCGCTGCAAAAGCCAGTCCGCCGTATGGAGTCGAGACTTTCAAACTAATTGCCGCTTCCGAACGATTTAATGGAAAACTGCTTGAAAGCGCAGCCATCGCTAGACAAAGATCAAAAGGTGGAAACCCATTTGAAAACCTGCTTTCTCAAGCCAGCACAAATACCAGAGACACTCAGGTTGTAACTTTTGAATTCAACGGTTGGGCAACTACGAGTTTGGATATTGAAATCAAAGAGAAGTAAAAAAAGAGTCGAGTGTTTTCTACTTGGCTCTTTCACAATAAAATTTGGACAAAATGATTTTCAAAGGATGGAGAATAATAATGCTACCTAAATTTTCAATTTCAATTATGATTTTGCTTTTAATCTGTTCGGTTTCTTTTTCGCAGGAAACTTCGTCAGATGAAAGATTGACAAAAATGCAACAGGAACTCGATTTGTTGAAAAAACAAATGGAGTTTGAAAAAGCCAAAAGTGACCTTGCCAATCAAAGATTGAGGGAAATCAGAGACTCAATTCCAAAGAGTTCCGTCACACCCTTGTCAGGTCGAACCACCTACGGCGATGAAAAGGAGGCAAATTTTGAAAGTATCACGCTCAGTTTTGAAGCATTAAAAGAGATTTCGGTCAAAATTAGTGCCGACTTAAAAACCGATGTGGATAAATATTCGGGACTGGTGCTGTATAACGAGCCTGATTTTGTTTCTCTGGGCAAATATCGGCTCTATCGAAGTCAGGTTCGAATCGCGCTGAAAAATTACGAGTTGTTAATCGAATTATTGCGAAAACTGACTTTTCCTAGTGCGTTACCCAACGCCAGAGAAGGAGGAAAATTCAGGCTCAAAAATAGCGATCCGCTGATGACCGCGTTGAGCATTCCTTCAATCGGGACTTCTTATGCGACCTCGATTGCCGAACTTTTTTCGGTTTTTCGTAGTGAAACGACCATCACCCAAACTCTCGGAAAGGTGGACGATGCCTCGCTCGGCGCAGTCATGGCAAACGAAATCAAAAAAGGCAATCCGAATGTGAAAATCTATTTTCCGCAGGCATTTGTGGCTGAATACAATCTCGATGAAGAAGGCGAAGATTCATTATTTCGACAGATTACCCAAATCAATGCCGCCAATTTCATTTTGAGCGAGGTAATTTTGCAGATCGCTAAACTGCCCGAAGCGGAACAAAATAAACAGGAAATAAAAGACACTGTTGCTTTGGCAGAAATTGTCAAAAAACAACTTCAGAGCGTAGCCATTGATAGCAGATCCGCCACCGCCACCGCCGCTGAAACAGAGGGCGAAGCTCCGAAAACCAGCCTCTCTGAATTTCGACAGCTTGTTCGCGCCGAAAAACTCGACCAGTTTTTGTTAAGCAAAACCTATTCATCTGCCGGAAAGGTAAGTGCCAAACAAACGGACGAAGAAAAAATCGGCATTTTGAAACTTCGGGTTTTATCCTCCGGCGGAAGTCGGCGCGAAACCCGCAATCTGTTTTTAGGCAACAAGATGGATTTTAGCGGAAGCGTGGTGGTCGAAGTCTTTTTGTTTGATGCCGACGGGGAATTGAAAAAGTCTGATGTTTATTCCCTCCACACCGGATTCCGCAAAATGCAGAGAAGCGAAAATCCTAAAGAAAAATTATGAGTAAAAATCGTCACCGAAAATCGCAAAGGAAGCTAATAATATTGGCATTGATAATGGTCGCTCTATGTCTTCTGACAATTTATTTCACTGAGCAAATATCAATCATCAATTCACAAACCATTACTGAAAAACGCTACAAACCAAAACTTGTAGTGCAAACGGGACATTTGTCCGCTATAAGGTTCCTTAAATTTAGTCCTAATGGAAAGTTTCTAATAAGTGATGCCGGCAATGACCTAAAACTTTGGGATACCGCAACAGGCAAAGAATTACGAGCTTTCCAATCATTTTATCGTGACGTAGATTTTAGTTATGATTCACAATTTTTAGTTACTAATTCAAGTTTGATAGACATTGTAACAGGCAAGCAAGTGAAACAATTTGATGCCTCATTATCTAGGAGTAGACATTCAATACTGAGCGAAGACAATAAAATTTTTATTGCGAATGATGACGAATTTGCTGAAATTTGGTCAGTCGAAACCAGAGAAAAATTAAATACTATTCGAGGAGAATCATTGACTATAAGTCCCGGCGGGAAAATTCTAGCGAGTATTGGCGCAATTGAAAAAATCGGTAAACAGCAAGAAAAAGAATATGAAAAAATATTGAATGCAAATTCAAGACCTGCAAAATTGCCTAAACGAAAAGACAATTTCATTCACATTTTATCACTAGATACTGGAAAAGAATTGCAAGTATTGGGTGGCTATATCACCAAACCACAACAAATAATTTTCAGTAGAGACGGAAAAAAGTTAGTCAGTCAGGATAAATCAAGTATCAAAGTTTGGGACCTTACAAACGGAAAATTAGTAAAAATATTGAATGGGAATTTCAATGCCCTTAGATTTATTCAATTAAGTCACAATGCAAATTCAATTGCTTTGCAAACTAATGACCAATTAAAATTAGGTAAAAAACTGCAGTTATGGAATGTAGATTCAAATAAACTCTCTGAAGTAGAACTAGAACTTAATAAAGAATTCAGAGGAATTGATTTTGGGTTTGACGAAAAGACTTTTTTCTTATCCAACTCGGACTGAACAAAAAGGAAATAAGAACCCTGTTTGTAAGTTTGGGTAATATTGAAATACCTCAAAAACTTAAAATTTTTGAATATGGAATCACAAATGATGAATATGAAATTATAAACCCTGTTTTTAGCTCTGACGGAACAATTCTGGCTGTTCCAAACAATAATCAAATTGGTTTATGGAATTTAATTTCAGGACAAAAAGAAAAGACTTTATCCGGCAACGCTAACGGAATCAGACACATATCTTTGGAGAAAGATGGTAAATCCTTAGCGACAAGTAACAACAATTCCACCTTAGTTTGGTTGTTGGACTCGACAAAAAGCCCAAACTTCTTTGAAGGTTATCAAAAATATTTGTCGCCACGCGAAATTGGTTCGCACCAAAAGTATTTAATTACTTCCAATCAAGGATTTTCGCTTTGGGATATTACAACGGGCAAAAGATTAAACGACTTATCAAATTCAATCGCCGAACATCTTAAAGGTGAAGGATTAACAAATGTAAAGTTTAGTCCGGATGAGAAAAAAATACTTCTGAGAAAAGGAGAGAATCTTAAATTGTGGGATATTAACAAGGGGAAAATTGTTTGGCAGACTTCAATTTCCTCGGGAATCCGTTCAGTTGAATTTAGCGAAGATGGAAAAATTTTGGAAGGCACGGAATCTTCCGGCAATTACATTTTAAATAATATCTCAACCGGAGAAACTTTCAATATTGAGGAAGCTGACTACCTGTCGCAGTTAAAGATAATTGATGATGGGAAAACTTTTTTTCTTTGCCGGGAAACAGAAATCGAAGGCAACAAATGTGAGGTGTGGGAGATAAAAGACAATAAATTACTAAAGAAATATTCAATTGACGGTAAATCTCATTTTAGCCAAGACGGGAAGTTTTTTGCCATCGAAACTTCTCCCAATCGTGAACAACAAGTCGTTGAAATTAGAGAAACCTCAACTAACAAATTGGTAAAGACTTTAAGTGGAGATGTAAATTTATACCATTTATTTCTTAGTCCTAACGGAAAGTATCTGGCAAACCTCTTGAGTGAATTGACGGTTTGGGAAGTCGGCATCGGAAAAATATTATGGCAGTATCCGACCGAGAGCGACATCTTAGATTTTAGTGCTGATGGAAAGGTTTTGGCTATCAACAATGAGGATCTAAGTAAGGTTGATTTATTGGAGGTAGCAACTGGAAAATTATTGGGAACCTTAAGGGGACATTCATCAAGCGTCAGATACCTTACCTTTAGTCCGGTTGATAAAAATCTATTAGCAACCGGAACCGTAATGCAAATAAAACTTTGGGACTGTCAAAGTCTTAAAGAAATAAGCACATTTGAATGGGCTAATGTAAATACAGGTTTTGTTGCCTTGGATTTTAGTAAAGATGGGAAAACTTTGGGTGCAATTTATGATAGCAGAATAAAACTGTGGGATGTTGAAAAGGGAAAATCTCTTACCGATAAAGAAAACGAATATAATGCGATCTTTTCAAAAGGTAAATGGTTACAATTTTTTGACCTGAAAAGCAGTATTTGGGGAGATTACAAAGAAAAAAATATAAAGACCACGATTGATGTAGCCAGCGGAAAGATCATCAAGCAAAGCGAAGTTTTCGGAGTTCCTGAAAAAGAAAAGGATTTGAAAATAAATGGAATTCCGATTGAAATCAAATTAAATGATTACTTAGTTCTACTTTGTCAGATTAAAACAGATTGCCAAAGAAGGCAAAAAAGTGTGATAAATAAAGGATATGAGATTACCAGTTGGTGAAAAAAACTAGTCGTTCCTTAAAAATACAATTAGATTTGACAGGTTTAGAACAAGGTTTGACTTTCTTTGAATTTATCTACTCTCAAATCGCCTCTCAACCGCATTAGTTCGATGATGACCTGTTTGAGCCACCATATTTTGACTATTTTGATGACTAAAATTAGTCGCTCCAGTTTTTTCCTCATCCAACTCTTGAAGTTGAACGCACTTCCTGCCAGAATCGCATTGATTTGGTCTCCGACTTCTCCTTTCAGATAATTTCGATCCATTCCAAAGTCTGTTTTGGTGTGTCCGATGATTGGTTCTATCGCCGCCCTTCTCCGAAAACTCTTTCTCAACTTCGTTTTTTCGCTCTCCGATTTTCCGACTCCATTGCTTGGCGCAATTACTTCTGTTTCTCCGATTTGCTGACTTTTGAAACCTCGATCTGTGTAGGCTCTTTTCGCTCTCTCGCCCGTTATCCGCTCTTGTTGTTCTAACACTTTTTCTAAGGTTTTGTTATCGTTTGGATTCCCTTTGAAACTGACCACCCCTTTGATGAGATTCGATTTTTGCCCGGTCACAAATGCTACTTTGCTCCCAAACTCATACTTTTTCCCCGCTTTTCCTTTGGCAATACATCCCACTTCTGGCGCGTGCAACGAATATATTTTGTCCTTATCATTCTGCTTTTGTTTCAATACTTTACTGCAAATATCTAACTTCTCCCGATGTTTTTCCAGCCCTTTTTCACTCAACTTTCTTTCCAATTCTCGCACCAATCTGCCCGCTATAGTCTTTAGTTTCCGCTTCGCTTTTTTTTCTTGTTCCTGCCATTTTCTGACTGCTTGAATTCGCCTCTTTCAATAATTCCTGACTCACAAATTTGTAACTTTGCCGCACTTCGACCTCTTCTTTTTCCGCCATTCGTCCACATTCTTCAATTACATCTATTGCCAATTTAGTCTCGGTCGGAAAGGTAATATTCTTTTCTTGGGTGGTCGTATCTACTGACACATCTTCATTTAACGCATCTTCTCCGTGAATTTGAAGACTCGCCGCCAAAATCTGTTCCACTCCTTGAACTCCAATCCGATGCCGAAAATGCACCAAATCCGATGGGTCGCAAGGAAACTCCCATTGGAAAATAGTGAAACCACAAAAATATTGAAAATACGGATTCGAGACCCATTCTGCCATCACCGATTCATCCGATAAATTGTAAAGTTGTTTCAAAATCAACAACCCAACCATCAACCGAATGGGTTTGGCGGGAGAGCCGATTTTGGCATATAGCGGAGCAAAATTAAGCTCAAACCGCTGCCAGTCAAGTTCGTCTGCCAACCAACAAAGTTGATGACGAGGATTGATAAGCTCCATTAAATTCGGCAAAAATAAATGCCGCTGCTGTTGATTCTCAGAATGACCAATCATAATAAAATTTGCCGGAAAAAAGCCTAAAGTAAAGAAAAACTTGCAAATAATTATATCAAATATCTACTCTAAAATATAGTAAATAATACTATTTAACTGCTTTTTAAGGGACGACTAATTAAAGAAGGGTTTGATTTTCGAGGAAATCCTACCCGCGAAGAGGATTGGCTAAAGGTTGCGAGTGCCATCACGATTGATTTTAGAGGCGGCGATTTTCCAAAAATTAAGGCTGATAACGAACAAATTATAGCCGCCGTTGAAGCCAACTCTAAAAACGCACTTAAGGAAGCGAAACTTGCCGAAATCGCCAATCGCCCGCTACCTTCGGAATGGTCAACTCCCTCAAGCCGTCTGCTTCCCGGTCTAACTGAACCGATGATCAAAACCCTTTTTGCGAATGGTTTTTCGACACCCGCAGGAAATCTCAAAATAGTAAAGATGTATGTTTCGCCATCAAAGGCAGCGACATTATGGTCTATTAGAAAAAACGACCTTGGAATTCCGGCTTATAAATACTCAAATCAATGGTTTATGGTTTTTGTCCAAGATATAAAGTCGAGAGAATGCTACTACTACGATTTTAGCCTTAGGCAAGATTATGCGGGCGGTGGAACATACGGAAAAACGAAGTCAGCTTACGGGGACTATTTCTTTTTCGCTTGCGACAAAATGGGTTTGAAATAAAAACGTAGCTTTTATACTTGGCTCAGCCAAAATCTACATCTGGGACAACCTCACTCTCAGAACTTCAAACATCACAATTGACAAATCCATATCAGATCAAAAATCATTGAAGTTTTTTGCCTAATCTGTTGTATAATTCGCGCATCTAAGACTTTCTCTTGAAAGGAGGAAATTGCAATGGATTGGTTTGCAACAATATCTTTGGCACTTGGTTCGGCGTGGACTTCGGGCATCAACCTTTATGCGACGGTCACGGTTTTAGGGCTTTTGCAGAAATTCGGCGCAACCAAATTGCCGTTGGGCTTAACCGTTTTGGATAATTGGTGGATTATCGGCATCGGCGGGTTTTTGTTTGCCGTTAAGTTTTTTGCCGACAAAATCCCTTATGTTGATAGCGTTTGGGATGTGATTCATACCTTTATCCGCATTCCGGCAGGGGCAGTAGTTGCCTACGCCGCGACCAACGAACTTGATCCGACTATTTCAACCATTGCAACCTTGATTGGTGGCGGACTTGCCCTTTCGTCACACGGAACAAAGGCGGCTTTGCGAGCAACTGCCAATCTTTCGCCCGAACCCGTTTCAAATTGGGCATTGTCATTTATCGAAGACGGAATTGCCATCGGCGGAACGGTTTTAGCTGTTTTTGCGCCGATCATAATTTTGATTGTAATTGGAATATTTGGGCTATTCTTTGTCTGGTTTGTGCCAAAAGTCTTTCGCGCCATCCGACGCTTATGGAATGCTATTCGCTCACTTTTTGCCGGACAAGGGTTTAGAGAAGTGGCGAAAAAAGCCGGATAGAAGGCAGAAACCTGCATGTCAGTAAGGGCGTAAATGTCCTGCAAGATGCTCAACTAATTTCGTTCTCAATTCGTCAATTTTGATACGGAGGAGATTATGAAAACAAAATTTATCGCGTTTTTGCTGTTAGTTCTTTTAACAGGATGTGGTGCGGAAGCTCCGAAAAGAGAAGCCTCAAGCCAATCGGATGTCCTTCAAACAGATAAGGAAGCCCCCACCGCCCCAAGGACCATAAATAATGATAGCGGTGGTGGTGGTGGTCGTGATGAAAAAATTACTGCCCAAATTTCTTTTGACCAAGCTGATAAATCAAAAGTTGAAACCGTTTCTACCGAACGCAAAATTATTCGCAATGCCGATTTGGTTTAGAATCGCCTTCGCCCGAAGAAGCTCAACAAAAAATTGCTGCAATTGCTGAAAGTAAAGGTGGTTTTGTGATCGAATCAACTCAACGCAATAGTAGTTCGAGTGTAACAACCCGCGATGAAGTGACGATGACAGTTCGCGTTCCGGCAGCAAAATTTAATGAAAGTTTAGACGAAATTCGCAAAGCCTCCAGCCGCGTAATTGTCGAAACGGTTAAAGGGCAAGATGTGACCGAAGAATTTGTTGACATCGAAGCACGTTTAAAGACGAAAAAAGCCCTCGAAGCGCAATTCCTCGAAATAATGAAGCAGGGTAAAACGGTGGCAGATGCTTTGAGTGTTCAACGCGAACTCGCCGACGTGCGTGGAGAAATCGAACAAATCGAAGGTAGAAAACGCTTTTTGGAAAATCAAACGAGCCTTTCGACCATCAAAGTTCGTTTGCAAACTCCGACTGCCTACTCACCAAGTTCGTCAGGATTTTTCTATCAACTTGGAAACGCGATCAGTAGCGGATTTGATTTTGCCCTCAAATTTATTCTCGGATTAGTCTATTTTGTGATTGCAATTCTGCCTTTTTTAATCTTCGTTGTTTTACCAATTTATCTGCTTTTGCGATACTTTTGGAGAAGGCTGAGGGCAAGAAAAACAGCTAGAGAAATTGTAGAAGAAGAGATAAAAGTAACTGAGTAAGTGAAAAAGTTTTGTATGTAATTGCAGATGAGTTTTATAAATCAAAACTACAAACTTAGAAAACTAAATGCTTTAACTTTTTCACTTTTAAACCTTGTCACTTTTTCACTTTAAGAATATGGAATCCGTAATTTTAATCGGTGTTCAAGGAAGCGGAAAGTCAACCTTTTGCAAGCAAAGATTTTATGACACGCTTATTCGTATCAATTTGGATATGCTTCGCACCAAAAATCGTGAAAAATTGATTCTTTCCGCTTGTTTTGAATCCAAACAAAGTTTTGTGATTGATAAGACTAATCCAACTGCCGAAGAACGCTCAAAATATATTTTACAAGCCAAAGCACATCATTTTCGGGTAATTGGGTATTATTTTCAGTCAAAATTGGAAGATGCTTTGCAGAGAAATTCGCAACGGATAGGCAAAGCGAAAATTGATGAACGTGGAGTTCGTGCCGTTTATGCCAAACTCGAATTGCCAACCTTTGCCGAAGGATTTGACGAACTTTATTATGTTCAGATTGGTGAAAAAAATGAATTTGTAGTTGAGAAATGGAAAGATGAAGTTTGATGAATTAGACGCAAAAATGCGCGTGTTTGAAACTGCTCACGATATTTGTGTTTTGCCAAAAGTCTTTATGGTCGCCAGACTTGATGGTAGAAGTTTTACCCGGTTGACCAAAGAAATTCATCAATTTGAAGCACCTTTTGACGAAAAGATGCGCGAAATGATGGTCGAAACTACCAAACATTTAATGATTTGTGGTTTCGATGTCGTTTTTGGCTATACGCAATCGGACGAAATCTCTTTATTATTTTCACCCGAAATTACTACCTTTGACCGCAAATTACGCAAATTTAATTCGGTTCTTGCAGGCGAGGCGAGTGCAAAGTTTTCGCTTTTGCTTGGCGATATGGGATGTTTCGATTGTCGAATTTGCGAACTTCCAACCGTCAATTTGGTTTGCAATTATTTTCGCTGGCGTAACGAAGACTCTCATCGTAATTCGTTAAACTCTTGGTGTTATTGGACTTTGCGAAAAGAAGGCAAAACTGTTCGACAAGCTACAAGGGCATTGGAAAAGATTTCTGTGGCTGAGAAAAACGAGCTTTTGTTCCAACGCGGAATCAATTTCAACGATTTACCACTTTGGCAAAAACGTGGCACTGGTCTGTATTGGGAAACTTACGAAAAAGAAGCCGTCAATAAACTAACGGGCGAAAAAGTTTTTGCCACCCGCAGACGCATTAAAGTTGATTACGAACTGCCTATGCGAGATGATTACAGTAAGTTTATTGAGAGTTTTTTATGAAACTAGAACTAATTTTAAAAATTTTAGCGGTGATTTTTATTGGAATCGCCGCCTTTTTCTTGTGGCAAGGAAGTAAGGATGGAACATTTATTTCGGCAGTGTTGGGTGCAGTTTGCTTTTTATTGAGCATCAGATTCCAAGTGTTAGAACGAAATAAAAAACGGGCTGATGAGGAAAATAGAGCCAATCCAAAATCGCAAATCTAAAATCCAAAATCAAAATATGGCACGAATTGTTTTATCAACCTTTGGTTCGCTCGGCGACATTCACCCAAAAGTTGCGTTGGGTTTGGAACTCAGAAAACGTGGTCACGAGGTTGTTTTCAACGTAATGGAAGCCTTTCGGGAAAAGTTTGAAACGCTTGGGTTTCAGATTTCTCCGCTTCGTCCGAGTCTTGACCCTGAAGATCGAGATTTGGTTCGGCGTTTGATGGACATCAAAACCGGACCCGAATTGATGTTCACCGAAATTTTGATTCCGAATCTGCGTCCGATGTTTGAAGATGTGATGAAGGCGATCGAAGGCGCAGACCTCGTAATTTCGGGCGAAGTCGTTTTGCCGATAAAATCCATCGTTGAAAAAACTGGAATTAAATGGGTTTCGACCTCGCTCGCCCCGATTTCGTTTCTTTCAGCCGATGATCCGAGCGTTTATCCAACTGCCGAATTCCTCGAAAACTTTCGTTTTATGCCAAAGTTTTTTCACCAATCCGTCCTCAATTACGCTCGAAAAACATTTCTCAATTGGTTTGAGCCGTATCAAGAATTTCGGCGCGAACTTGGTTTAGACCCAAATCACGATCCGATGTTTGGGGATAAATATTCAAAATTGTTGCATTTAGCGATGTTTTCCAAAGCCTTGGCAAAACCACAGCCCGATTGGGCAAAATCAACCGTCCAAACCGGCTTTTGTTTTTACGACGGACAGCAAGATTTGGGCGAGATGCAAGAAGATTTGCAAAAGTTTTTAGACGCGGGCGAACTGCCGATAGTTTTCACGTTGGGGAGTGCTGCCGTGATGGATGCGCGGGATTTTTATGAACAAAGCATCGAAGCTGCAAAAATGCTAAACCATCGTGCCGTAATGCTTTATGGCGTTTTCAATGAATCGCCGAAAGGTTTGGATGATAAACGAGTTGGCTTTGATTATGCGCCGTATTCACAACTTTTTCCGCGTGCTTGTGCGGTAGTGCATCAGGGCGGAGTCGGAACAACTTCTCAAGTTTTGCGGGCAGGTGTGCCGATGTTGGTGATGCCGTATTCGCACGACCAACCCGATAATGCCGCCCGTTGTCGGCGTTTGGGCGTAGCTGAAATCATCAACCGCGATGATTACAAAGCCGAAAATGTAGCAAGAAAATTGCGTAAATTGTTGTCTGATGAGAGTTATAAAACAAATGCCGTCAAAGCACAACAAATCGTAGAGGCGGAAAATGGGACGCAAATGGCGTGTGATGCGATTGAAAAAATTATTTGAATATTTTCTGAAAGTCTTACGGTATTAAACATCTATATTCTGCAAAGTCAAAAAATTTTGCTAAATCATCAAAGCGTTTTTAGTGTTTTGATGTCAGGAGAGGAGATAAAACTATGAAAAGATATGTCTTAGCGTTTTTTGTGACGCTGGTAAGTGTTGCCGTAACTTTTTCTCAAACAAACAATTACACTAACACTAGGAGCGCAACTAAGAATCCAACAACTAAAACGAAGAAAGTTCCCAAACAGACTTCCGGCTCAAATAATTACAATCAAGCGGAATTTTATGTCGGCTATTCCGGCACAGTTGCTCCACCTACGGCGGGAGGAGGTTTTTCGGGTAACGAAAAAGAAATTCATCACGGGGTGCAAACTTCCGTGACTATTAATGCCAATAGATTTATTGGTTTAAAGGGTGATTTTTCATACGGATACCACGACCAAAAGCAAGCGTTTTTAGTCGGTGTAGGTCGTCCGGCAACTACCGTAACCCATCGGACGATTATTTACAATATTTTAGGCGGTGTTCAATTCAAAGATAATGAATCTGATGCTGTGATCCAGCCTTTTGGACACGCTTTGGTTGGAGTCGGGCTTTATCGGCAAAGTCTTAGAGATTGCAGAAATCCCATTGGCACTTTCTGCGGAACAGCAGTTAAAGGCTCAGGATTAGCCGGTGCTTTTGGCGGCGGACTTGATTTTAGAATTGCTAATCGGGCGGGAATTCGCGTAGTCAGCGATTACAACCCGATGCGAATCGAAAAAGAAACGATCAATAATTTCAGATTCGGGGTTGGAGTTGTTTTCAAATAATTGAATCAATTAATTCTACTTTGTCAGATTAAATCAGATTGCCAAAAAGAGCAAAAAAGTGTGATAAATAAAGGATATGAGATTACCGGTTGATGAAAAAAACTTTATGGATATGCGGTCAGTTATCGGGAGCATTTTTACTGTCGGCGGAAAGACCGGACTATTCACGCCTGTCAGTATTTACAAGGCTTGTTTCACGAATGCAAGAGCAATGTAGCACGGATGGTGGAACGCATACCCGACAGTAACTATCAGCAATTACAGCATTTTATCTCAGAATCTGAGTGGGATGCGAAAGCGGTGATGCGGGATGTGGCGCGAAATACGAATCAAAGTTTAGAGACTTTGAAAGGTGAAAAAGGTTTAATTTTAAACGAAAGCGGGAATGAAAAAGCGGGCACAAAGTCAGTTGGAGTAGCTCGCCAGTATATCGGGAATGTGGGGAAAGTTTGCAATTCGCAAGTTGGAGTCTATGCGGGTTTGAGTCGAGGCGATAAAATCAGTTTAGTCGGAGCGAAATTGTATTTACCCAAAGAATGGACGACTGATAAGCTCGACTTTGTCCATTTTTATCAAAATCAAGTTGCAAAACAGATAGTTTCTGTCAGGGTTTCCACAAATAAACGAGGTATTTTTATCATTTCCACCTCATTTTCCGATGTTTGAAAACTCTGAAACTCCCATAATTGTTGCCTCACACACCCAATCGCATCCAAAAATGTCGCCAACTCTTTGTGATACCAAATCGCACTTCTGATTTCCAGTTTGCCGCCCTTGCTTAATTCTTGCGCCATCAAAGTAATCAGCGAAAACATTCCGAACAAACACGGCGTTGTCCGCCCTATCGCTTTGTCTGACCATTGCCTCTGCGTTTCGATTCCCAAATGTCTTCTTGATTCTTCAAAGGTCACTTCCACTTGCCATCTTTTGATAAACCATTCCACTATTTGCTTTGGTCTCGCTTCCGTTCGGGTGCTGAAGATGGCTTGCGTCTCAAACTTGTCTTGCGGGTCTCGAATTATCACCCACCGAATCGGAACTGCTTCTTTCCCAACGTGATACCACACACATTTGCCACTCACCACTTCGATTTTCCGATTCTTTTCTCCATACCAATTCCCAATCGTGATTGTCTTCCACTTGGTCTTTGGATTATCAATTATGGCTTGCAAAGTCGGCAATCGTTGCCAACGGCAGTTTTGCGTGGTCTGCCCAGTTGTCCTTTGCGTCTCGCTCTCGCTTTTCGATACAGAGCCGCATCTAACCTCAATCTGGAAACGACTGTCACTTCATCTTTGACCGAATTTAACAAATCCAGCGCGGCAAAACTACTATCACCAACAAATACCAAATCCAATTGGGGCAATCACTTGTTGATCAACAAAATCGCTTGACGGGCGCGCCTCGTCAAGTTTCCGATGGCGAATCCCGCGCTCTTCATCATATCTTTCGGAGGGACACAAAACGGTCAAAAATGGTAATGCCCAGACTTTGAAAGAAGAACAATCGAAAAAAGATTGATGTCCATTTCTCAAACTCTCATTCGTCTATCTATTGAATCGTCACTGATTCATTAAATTCAAAAAATTAAGGTGAAAAAGCTATGAAAAAATTGTTTATAATCGCTACATTTGCGCTAATTCCCTTTCAAATATTTGCCCAAAACAATATTTTTGAACAACTTGCGGGCAATTGGAAAGGAACAGGCGTGGTTTCGGGAATGAAATCAGAAATAACGATGAAATGGGAAAGCGTGTTAGCCGGAAAATTTTATCGTTTGAGTTTCAAAAACAATATGAAAGGCAAAAACGGCAAAGTATTTTTTGAAGGAACTGCCTTTTATAAATTAAAAACGCATCCGAAACTGAAGGCAATTGGTTTGATTCATTTGGCTTTATCCGCCCAATCAAGGCAATAATTGAAACCAACAAAATTACGGCAAATTGGGGCAATAAAGAAACCGAAGAAGGCGCAACCGTTTATCATTTAGTCGAAGCGGATAAACTCGAAGTAGTTGATTCGGTTAAAGTTAAAGACGGGGCTTGGCGCGAATTTGGACGTTCGATTTATATCAAAATCAAAGATTAGCTTTTTCACTCTTCAAAAAAGGAGATACAAAATTATGGCAGAATATATGATGTTATTGCACGAAAGCACGACCGGGTTTGCGGATTTATCCGCCGAAGATATTCAGCAAATTATTGGTGAATATGTCGCTTGGAGCAATGCTGTTGCAGAGCAAGGCAAAATGGTTGGCGGTAAAAAATTAAAGGACGAAGGTGGTAAACATCTTTCAATATCAAACGGCAGTTTGCGAGTCACCGACGGACCTTTTGCTGAAGCAAAGTATCCCTTTAGCGTCTGGAATAACCCAATTATTAGCAATCTTTAAGAGATATACAAAAATGGGTTTCAATTTAGACCACCATGATTTAGCTTCTATTTTGTCCGAGTTGCCAAAAGCGCAACTTGAGCAAATTGTGGTCAATCAAGCGGTTCTCATTCAACAACTAAACACCCGTCTTGAACTGCTTGAAAAAGAAATACTTGAACTTCAGCAACGTCCGCCACTTTCAACTGCTCCTTTTCGGCGCAAGCCGGAAGAACTTTCCAAAAACCCGCAAAAACCCGGGCAAAAGAAAGGTCATCCGGGAACTTTTCGCCAACCTCCGCCACCGACTGAAATTATTGATGTTCCGCTTGAATATTGTCCTCATTGTTTTTCTGAAGTTGAACATCTCAAATATCACACCCAAACTATTGAAGAACTCCCCATTATTGAAGTCCAAGTTATTCAAATCAACACCCAAAGCGGTTTCTGTCCCAAGTGTCAAAAAAAAGTTCGTTCTTCGCATCCTTGGCAAATTTCTCAAGCCAAAGGGGCGGCTTCAACTTCGCTCGGTCCGCGAGCCGTAGCACTGGCGATTGAATTAGAAAGCCGTTTTAATCTGACTAAATCAAAGACTTGTGCCATTTTGCAAGAGTTTTTTGGCATCCGTTTAACCCCTGGTGGCTTGGTTGATTTAAGTCATCGAATGGCTTCCAAATTGAGTCCTGAATATCAGCAACTTCTGCACGAAGTTCAACATTCAAGCCACATTCACGCCGACGAGACCGGTTGGTATGTCGGCAAACCCGGCAACCAATTATGTGTTTTTACCAACCAATCCGTCACGCTTTATCACATTGCCAAGACGCGAAATCGGGAAATGGTCAAACGCATTTTGGGTGATTACCAAGGCGTTCTGATCACCGATTGCTTGAGCATTTATGATGAAGTCAATCCGCTCCAACAAAAATGCTATTCGCATCATTTGAAAGCCATCAAGGAAGCTCTTCAAAAAAGTCCAAGCGGATTTTCCCATTATTTGGAAGAACTTAAACTGCTGTTGCAGACCGCGATGACTTTGAAAACGCTGCAAACTCAGATGAAGCCAGCAGATTTCTCTGCCAAGATTCAACACTTGGAACAATGGGCGGCAAACCTGTTAAGTTTGGAAAATCGAACTGCGCCGCTCCAGCCAGAAGAAGAAACGGTGCGCCAACGTCTGTTTAAACAACGAGACCATTTATTTGAGTTTCTCAAACATCAAGAAGTAGAAGCGACTAACAATCAAGCCGAACGCCAACTGCGTCCAGCAGTCATCGCTCGCAAACTCTCGTGTGGCAACCGAACTGATAAAGGGGCGCAGACTTGGGAAGTTTTAGCCAGTTTGGCAGTCACTTCGGCGCAAAAAAACCAATCTTTCAAAGACCTCATTAAAAATGCAGTTTATCGTTCACCCTCTTAAACCCTTCTTAAACGCTAAACGGATACGAAGCAAAAGAAGTTATCGGCGGATACTTTGCAATTTTGGCGGATAATTACGACGAAGCCGTTCAAACTGCTCAAACTTGTCCGCATCTAAAATACGGCGGTAGAATCGAATTGCGAGAAGTAGAACCGACGGAGTAAGGCAAAATTGGTTTCAAGCAACTCAATAAATGAATCGGTTGACCATCTGTTTCGGCATCATTCGGGGCAGATGGTTTCCGTTTTGTCGCGTTTGTTTGGCTTAGAAAAACTTGATTTGATTGAAGATGCCATTCAGGATGCAATGATTCAAGCCTTAAAAGTTTGGACTATTCAAGGGATTCCGAACAATCCGCGAGCGTGGTTGATTGAAGTTGCGAAAAATCGAATTTTTGACCAATTGCGGCGTAGCAATAAATTTGAAGTTTCCGGCGAAGATTTTGAAAATGCTTCTAAATATCTGCAAACGCTTGATTTTACCGATGATATTCATTTCGCCAACGAAGTCAGCGAAGACGTCTTGCAGATGATGTTTGCCTGTTGTCATCCCGTTATTTCGCCCGATAGCCAAGTCGCGCTGACGCTCAAAACGGTGAGCGGTTTCAGCGTTGGCGAAATTGCTTCGGCGTTTTTGGCAAACGATGAAGCGATTGCCAAAATGCTCACGCGAGTAAAACAAAAACTCAAACAGCACAAAATTCGACTCGAAATGCCGTCGCACGCCAAAATAAATTCACGGCTTGAATCGGTGCTAAAAATTCTCTATTTGATGTTTAATGAAGGCTATAATTCAGCCAAAGGCGAAAAATTGATTCGTAATGATTTATGTTTTGAAGCAATTCGGCTCGGCAAATTATTGGTAAATCACCCTTTAACAAATTTACCGAAAACTCACGCTTTGCTTGCGCTATTTTTGTTTCAAGGTGCAAGACTAAATTCACGCTTTGATGAAAACGGCGATATTTTGTTGCTTGCCGAACAAAATCGCGCACTTTGGAACAAACAAATGATTGCCGAAGGACTGCAACATTTTCGACTTTCCGCCAAAGGAGACGAAGTTAGCAATTATCATTTGGAAGCCGAAATTGCTTCGATTCACGCAGTTGCAAAAGATTTTATTTCGACTGATTGGGCGCGAATTTTGAACTGTTACGAAATTCTTTCCGAGCGCAAATTTTCGCCGATTGTGATACTCAACAAAACTATTGCGCTGGCAAAAGTGAAAGGCGCAGAAACAGGTTTGAGAGAGTTGCAAACTTTACAAGAAAACTCCGAATTGCAAGATTATTTATTGTTCCAAATAACTTTAGGCGATTTGCAAGCCGAAACAGGCAATCAAAATGAGGCGATTAATTCGTATCAAAAGGCGGAAACATTGTCAAATAATGAAGTTGTGCGCCGATTTTTGCAAAAGAAAATAAAAGAAGCGAAAGTTTGAATTCTCTCGCCCCGTAGTTATCAAGCAAATCTTTCTGCCTTTTCAACTATATTGGTCTAATTTTTACTCTTTCGCCGGTAAATAGTCCGGTGGCAATTTCGGGAATCACATTGCCATTTGGTTCGATAAAATCAACCACACTGTCAGCCATAAAATGGTCGCCATCAGTCAATCTCATCAAACATCTGACGCGCACCCGACCAACCGTTGTTCCGATGCTTGGGTCAAAAGCAAACAGTTCAAAAGTTAAGGCTGAACCATCCCGTCTTGGCTCCCCAAAACCGTAATTCGATTATAAAAATGCAAATTTTTATTGAAATATCTTAAAACTTCAATTAGACTTTGCTTGTTTCTCGTTTCAATTTTAAGAATCAGAAGGGAGTAAAAAATATGCAATTTGGAAGTATGGAACTAATTGGTTTTGGAGTTATCGGAATTGGCAGTTTAATTGCCCTTATCGGTTGGATTTGGTTGATAATCATTGGTTTTCAAAAAGGCGGTGCATTATGGGGCATCTTGATATTTTTCTTTAGCTGGATAGCCGGTCTAATCTTTTGCTTTATGAACAAAACTGGATGGTTGCCACTGGTAATGATGATAATTGGAAGCATTCTGGCAGGAATTGGGTCAGTTCCGATAGTGATGAACGCTATTGGACAGATGAAATAATGACCGAAACTAATTCGATTTGGCGCGGACGAATTTCTCTTTTCGCGCCTTTAATTTTGTGGATTGGCGTAATTTTTGTGATGTCGAGCGGACAAGCCTCAATGTCAGAAACCTCTCGTTTTATTCGTCCGCTTTTAGAATTTCTTTTCCCCAATGCGTCCGCCGAAGATTTGCGTTTTTACCACGTTTATATCCGTAAATTAGCGCATTTAATCGAATATGGAATCCTTGCTTTTTGGGCAGCCCGAGCCTTTTCAAATTCAAACAAAGCATTTCTGCAAAAATATTGGTTTCCCGTTTCACTTGGATTGGTCGCCCTGATTGCTAGTTTAGACGAAATCAACCAAAGTTTTTTGGTCTCTCGAACCAGCACTCCAAATGACGTTTTGCTTGATTGTGTCGGCGGTCTATTGATGCTGATTTTTATTCTGCTTTACAAATCATATCTAAAAAATAACCATTAAACCGCCAAATTTCCCTTTTCATCTGCGAAACTTTATGAGATATTTTTCGTAAGGGTTTATCATAAAAGGAGATTGACTATGAGTATTATTGACAGAATCAAACAAGAAGCATTAAACCAGTTTATTGAAGTAATCGAATGGCTTGACGAATCGGGCAATACGATTGTTTATCGTTTTCCGGTTCACGGTCAAGAAATTAAAAACGGGGCGCAGTTGATTGTTCGGGAATCACAAGCGGCGGTTTTTGTTTTTGAAGGACAAGCAGCGGATGTTTTTGCCCCGGGCAGATATACCATCGAGGGCGGAAATACGCCGATTTTATCCAAACTCGAAGCGTGGAAATACGGCTTTAATTCACCGATTAAAGCTGAGGTTTATTTCGTTAATACCAAACAATTTACCGATACCAAATGGGGAACAGCCAATCCGGTAATGTTGCGTGATGAAGATTTTGGCATTGTTCGTCTGCGTGCTTTTGGCGCATATTCGTTAAAAGTTTCCGATCCGCAAACCTTTATCAAAGAAATTGCCGGAACCAACGGACATTTTCAGGTCGAAGATATTGACGGTCAATTAAAACGCGCTATCGTGACGGAATTTTCCGATGCTCTCGGCGAAATGAAAATCCCGGCACTTGATTTAGCCGCTCAATATAAAGAGCTTGGCGAAGCAATTCGCGGAAAAATCAACGAAGATTTCAAAACTTATGGTCTTGAAGTTACTAAATTCTACGTTGAAAACATTTCATTACCCGAAGAAGTCGAAGCCGCCATGGATAGACGTGCTTCGATGGGCGCGCTTGGCAATGTTGACCAATATATGAAATTCCAAGCCGCTGATGCCTTGCGCGATGCCGCTCAAAATGAAGGCGGTGGCGCAGGACTCGGCGCAGGACTCGGCGCAGGTTTTGCGGTTGGTAATCAAATGGCTAATGCTTTTGGTCAGCAAGGTGGTCAGCAACAACCGCAAACCATTCAACCACAAGCGCAAATGATTCCTTGTCCGAGTTGTAGTAAACCGAATCCTGCCGGAACAAAATTCTGCGGCGATTGCGGTGGAAAGATGGAAGTTTCGATGGTGCCTTGTGTAAAATGTGGAGCTAGTTTGCGTGAAGGTGCTAAATTTTGCAATGAATGTGGCTCAAAGCAAGAAAAAATAAAATGCACCGGATGCCAAGCCGAACTCGCCGCCGGAACAAAATTCTGTAACGAGTGCGGAACAAAAACTCCTGAATAATTCGACTTAAGTAAGGGGACAAAATAAAGCATAAAATGTGTTTGCCAACGGAACGCCACGCTTCTAGCTGGCAAACATCGCGGAACGATGTAGCTCAAGTTTAAGTAAAAATCAATGAACATTAAACTTGAACTGTTCGCTCCGCTCAATGCCAGCTAGAAGCGTGGCGTTCCAATTCTAAAAATAATTTTATCCATTTACTTAACCTCTTCTGATGCTTTGTTCAGTTTAATTGAAGAAATTAAACTTGGCTATCAACCACCCGAAGAAGTTCTCAGGCGGGGGAGAAAACCTGCTTTTTCTCCCTTCTCTTTTCTGCTTTTGGCAGTTGTCGCGGTGGTGACCAAGACTTTTTCCGACTCTGAATTGCGCCGTTTTCTTGAAAAAGACAGAGAACTTCGCGCCCGTTTGGGTTTTTCTCGAACCCCACATCGGACTCAGATTATGCGTCGTTTGAAATCTCTGGTGCCAACTGCCGAAGAACAAGTTTCGTGGTTTGGGAAACAGATTTTACGAGAAGTTCCAATCTCGGAAGCCAACTCTGAAGTGAGTGCTACTGATGGTCGAATGTATCAAGCACTCGGTCCCCTGTGGCACAAAAAACATCGCCAAGCAGGTCTCATTCCAACGTGGTTGAGAAATGTCGATGTTGAATCAAGTTGGTCAAAATCAAACTATCGTGGATGGGTCCAAGGTGATCGAATCCTCTTGCAAACTTGAAATTAAGCCGTAGAAAAAGCAAGATAAATTCTACGGCTTTTTTATGTTTAAAAATTTCAAAGCACCTCGGCGGGTGGTGATTACGGGTTTTGGTTGCGTGACACCGATCGGAATCGGACGCGAAAAGTTTTGGGAATCTCTGCAAAACGGGGTGAGCGGTGTTCGCCAAATCGAGAGTTTTGACGTGACGGGTTCAGCGGTGCAAATCGCAGCGGAGGTTCAGGATTTTGATTGGCAAGCCGAACTCAATCCGAAAGACCGCAAAAATGTTTCGCGCTGTGTCCCGCTGGCATTATCTAGCGCACGAGAGGCTTTACGAGACGCAAAAATCAATCCCGCAAAATTGAGTTTGGAAGAAAAACGAAACTTTGGCGTAGTTTTAGGCACGGGCGGAGGCGGTTTGGCTTTTACCGAAAAGCAATACGTTTATTGGCTGACGGGCGAGGCAAAGAAGGCGAGTATTTATACGATTCCAAGTTCGACTCACGGCGGGTTATCTTCGGAATTATCAATGGTTTTCGGTCTGCACGGACTTTCGCACATTGTTTCAACCGGTTGCACCAGCTTAACTGATGCCATCGGATATGCGGCTCAACATATCGCGCTTGGGAAATCCGAAATGATGCTCACAGGCGGAGTTGATTCACCAATGGCTCGGGGAATTTTGGAAGGCTTCAACGTGATGACGGTTTTGACCAAAGATTGGAATGATGCACCCGAACGTGCCTCACGTCCATTCGATAAAAATCGTTCGGGCATTGTTTTAGGCGAAGGGGCGTGGATTTTTGTCTTGGAAACTTTGGAAAGTGCCGTCAAAAGAGGCGCAAAAATTTACGCTGAAATTTTGGGTTACGGCTCGACCTGTGATGCTTATCATCGTGTCCGTCTGGAAGAAAACGGGATTGAACCTGCCCGCGCAATGAAATTGGCAATGCAGGACGCGGGAATTGAGCCAAACCAAGTTGATTACATAAATTTGCACGGAACATCAACTCAATTAAATGACCGCATCGAAACTCAAGCAATAAAAAATGCTTTCGCCGAACACGCCTACCAAGTTCCAATGTCTGCCACCAAATCACAAATCGGACACCCGCAAGGCGCATCCGGCGCGGCAGGAATCGGCGCAACACTTTTGGCAATGAATTGCGGAATCATTGCTCCAACCATCAATTTAGATGTGGTTGACGAGGCTTGCGATTTGGATTATGTGCCGAATGTGGCGAGAAATAAGGAAGTTAAAACTGCACTTTGCAATTGTATTGGGTTTGGTTCAAAAAATTCGGCGTTGGTTTTGGGGAAAAAGTTTATATCTATTTGAGGGGTCATGGAGTTTTTTTTGAATCAAAGTTGTCAAAGTGCCCTAAATAAAGGCTTTCAAAAGAGTCGGAATTTACCAATACCTTCGCCAATTTCAAATTTAGCTTGAAAACGGCGAAATCTGGTCTATATATTGTATGTATTCAAACTAATGACAACAAAATATGGTAGCACAAATTGCCCTGAAAAAATTTGGCGAAGGTATTGGAAAAAGCAGAAATAGTTTTAATGAAAGAGACAATTGAGGAAGTTAAACAAAAACTAAGCAAATTCGGGTGTATCCATAAATCAAAGGTTGCTCATTTTACCCCTTAATTAGCGAAGGTATTGTCGAATGGGAAGGCATTGAATTTCAAGAACTTACTGCAACTTGGAAATTAGATTTAATCAAGCAAATTGAAAAAGAGAGCCGATAAAATTTCGGATCTCTTTTTCCATCGAAGCCGCAAACGGTTAAGGAGTTGGATCCAACGGGTCTTTCGTCCATAATGCTGCCAATCTAACGTAATAGCACTCATTCTGAAGAATGCCGCACATATCGCATCCGCCGATTTCCTTACAAATCTCTATGCAGATTTCATATTGATTATCGCACGCTTCAAAGTTCGTCGGGTCGGGTTGCGGAAACGCCTTGAGAGCCTTAATGGTCTTGTCAAACTCAGCGACCAATTTGGCTTCGAGCGTTGTCGATTTGTTGTTCGCCACCGCCTTCAATGCCGCATAACTGCGTTGCATCGCGCTTCGCATCCGGTCGTCTTTAATCTTGCCTATCTTTCGCTCATCGACGCGGGTCAAAGCGCGTTTTGCTGACCGCGCTGATTTTAATTCATTGTTTTCAACGGACGTAGTTTGAGCCGCGACAAAGGCACTGGCACTCGCCGCTTGGATTACAAGCGCGACCAAAAGCGCGACCAAAGCTAATTTATAATTCTTCATGATTTTGATGATGTTTCGTTTCATTTTATATTCTCGTTAAATTTACTGATTTTTGTTTGGCAGTCTCAATTAACGACCGCCTTTAACGATCATTTCACCTGCCTCAGTAACTAATGCGTATCAATTCATCGAAAACTATCATCGCGGCAAAAAATATTTTTTTTATCGAGCCACGCCTATCAACCGCTCGAATTTCTCGAAATGATGCAAAATTCTCATTCTTGCCGGTTTGGATTACACGATTAAAAAGTAGTTGATTTTTGAGAGTGAAAAGGAAAGGCACGTTCAGGTTTGGACGTGCTTTTCATTTTTATTCAAACTGTTTGGACTATTGATGCAAATTGATGAATGATTTCGTTGCAATGGATACAATAAATGGTTTAAATTGATTTTATACTAAAGATTATTAACTCAAATCAGTAGTTGGTTTACAGCTCTGTGCCAAAAATAAGGAAAAACAATGGAAATCAAACAACTATTTAAAAACTATAAAGAGGGTGGAAATAATTATATTTTAAAAGCTGACTCGAAAAACCGTTGGTCTGGATTCGATAAAAATATAATTGATAAACTATACAGTAAATACGAGTTAAAATTTAATATTGTGCTATGGGGAACAAAGTCCGACACTGACTTTTATTGTATTCCTTACTGGTCAATAGAACACTTATTTACAACCGAGCATATGACAAAAGGAAAAATAGCTGAGCAAGGATATGAACGGTGGACAGCAACGATAGAAAATCATGTTTTTAAGATGCGTGCGAATTCAATGTATTCGGTAAATATCGAAAAATTTTATGGAAAAAAGGAGCCACTCTTAATAAAAGGGTATGAAGAAATTGATGAAATATTTGGTGTTGATTATACAATTGAAGATGCAAAAGCAAATGTAAAAATCCGGCTTGGTCAATCTGAATTTAGAAAAGCAGTTCTTGAAAACTTTCAAGGTAAATGTTGTATTTCTGGCATTACGGAACAATCAATGTTGGAAGCCAGCCACATTGTTCCATGGTCAAAAAATAAGAATTATCGAAGTGATCCTAGTAACGGATTATGTTTATTTATAGAATATCACGCGTATTTTGACAAAGGATATATATCAATAGATGAAAGTTTAAATATACTCGTGACAGAAAGAATTAGTGAGTTATCTTATGAATTGACGCATAAAATAAACCAATTAAAAGGTAGAAAAATTCAAAACCCAGTCAAGTATAAAATAAAAAATGAATATATTGAATTTCATCGAAAGTATATTCTGAATCAATTCGACAAATAGAAAAAAACAACTAATTCAACCTGATTTAGCAGATAATCTGCTCGTATAACTCAAGGTTAAACTTCCCCGCTAAACACAAAATCCGCCCGTCCCAAAATCAACATTTCATCATCATCGCGCCAAGTGATTTCGGTAATTCCGCCTGTCGTATGGACTGAGACTTTGCGTTCTGTTTCGCCACGAAAGGCAGTTAAAATCGCCGCGCCGCTCGAACAAGTTCCCAGATTTTGAGTTCGATATTTTTACGGTCTAAAACTTTGGAGGCGGTTTTACAACTTTTGCAAAGTTCGGAAGAATTGTTTTGGTTTGGCGAAAAATGTAACGCAGGCATCTTTGCCTGCGTTACTCTCATTCACGATTTTGCAAGAGCCGTGCGATATGCTTTTTATTTATCGAAAAAACTCTAAAGGTGTTGTAGAATGATTTTTAATTATGAGCCTTTCAAATCACAATTCGCTGAAATTTTTTCAAGGGGATTGTCAGCAAATTCTTGAACAACTTGAGCCGAATCAGTTTCAGACAATCATTGCCGATCCGCCTTATTTCCAAGTTCTGTTAGAAGAAAATTGGGATAATCAATGGCAAACGGAAGAAGATTATCTAGTTTGGACCGAAAGTTGGATACGAAAAGCGAGTCTTGTTACTAAAAGACGATGGTTTGTTTTTCATCTTCGGGCAACTTGGAAAGCGCGAACATCTTTGGCTTCACGTTTGTTCGCTTGCCACGCGGATTTTGCAGTTTCACGATATGCTGATTTGGGATCGGGCGGTTGGGTATAATGAGCGGTATGATAGTTTTACACCCTGTTATGAAATGATTTTGGTGCTTCGCAAAACCAAAGAAGCGACCCCTTATTTTGATAAAGATGCCGTGCGAACGTCTTACGATGATGAAAAAATAAAGCAGTATTTGAAAGATAAACGCTATAAAAACCTCGAAGCGCGGCGGACACATCTGGAAAAAGGTAAATATGCAACCAATATTTTGCGCGTTCCGAGTTTGAAAGGTTCGTCAAAAGAAAAGGTCGGACATCCATCGCAAAAACCGATTAAGTTGATTGAAATGCTAGTTCTTTCGGCTTCGCGTGAAGGCGATAAGGTGCTTGATCCGTTTCTTGGCTCTGGAACAACCGCCTTGGTTTGCCAAAATTTGAATCGAAATGTGGTCGGTATCGAAATTGAACCAAAATATATTGAAATTGCCGAAAACCGTTTGCGGGAAACTCAAGCGAATTTATTCAATCAAGTTTCAGTTTCAATCTAAAAACTACCCAAGCACAGGAACTGTTTCTCCCCAAAAAGTACAACCCAAAGGATTTGCCAGAGCAGGTTCTTTGGCAAACTTATCCAAAAAAACCTGAAACGGCAAACTGCATTGCAAACGCCGTTGACTTTTTGAATCAATCTTTGGATTAAGCACAATATCCATTGCCGGAAGTTGTTTTTTGGTCTGTTGGGCTAAAATTCTGGCATTTCTGTAATCAGCTACACTTTTTATAACAGAATCCAGATGGTAAATTTTATTTTTTACTCCTTCCGAGTCTAAAACGTCTTTTTGTAATTCATTCGGCGTAATTTTGCCCTCAAAAAGTCTGTGCCATTCGCTTGCCGAAATTTTTACCGCCTTGACTGAAACAAATCTCTTACCGCTCCCATCTGGTAGCCAAAAACCGACAATCAGCAGAAAATCTTGTTGGTTTTCAAATTGTCGAATTGCATCGCCAAAACCGATTGGCATTCCATATTTACAAGTTTTAATTGAAATCGGTAAATTTGCCAGACCACCGGTATGCTCAAAATATTCGCTCTTAAAAGTACCGCCCAAAATATCCCATTTGTCAGTATATCCGGTTTCTATGTAGGACTGGAAAAAGGTTTCTTTCAGCCATCTTTCAAAATCCATTCCGTGTTGTTGTCGGGCATTACTCATTCCATCCATAGCTTTTCTCCTGATTTAGACAAATTTGAGGCATCGTTCTACTTGGACGAATTTCAGACCTTGTTTTGCACAATTTTTTCCGACCGAAATTCGTTTTAAAGCGTTACCCAGACACAACACAGGCGAGATTCATTGCAAATCTTTTGGTGGTGTTCTAAGTTAAATTTGATTATAATCCCTTTTCGCTCAAGCGAAGAAATCACTTTGGAGGTATCAAACAATGAAACGGAAATTTAATTTTGAGGAAGACTACTCCTTTTGAGGTGACGAGCAAACGTCGCCGAGGTTATCCGTCCGAAACAAACGTCAAACGTGGCTTGCGAATTGTTCACGGCGATAAAGAATTAACGGAGAAACTCGGCAGAAACGATTTGTGTCCGTGCGGCTCAAATCGTAGATTTCAAAAAATGTTGTTTGTCTAAAGGCAAGTTTGACGGCGCACTTCGTCATCACTACTTTTAGGAAATAAATGTGAGGCACGTTCAGGTTTGGGCGTGTCTTTTTTTTCTTGTTAATGTTTTAAAGTTACTTTATTATCAACCACAGTAGCAGTTAATCAATAGTTATTCGATAAGGGCAGTCCGATGAAGAAACAAGAAATTATCTCTAAGTTAAAGCGAATTGCCCAAGAGTCTGACGGCAAGGCACCTGGCTTTCAGCGATTTTCCACTTTGACGGGATTGCGAAAGTCTGACTGGTATCCAAATCTATGGCTACGGTGGGGTGATGCAATATTGGAAGCAGGCTGTCAACCTAATGAATATAATCTTTCGTATGATTCCTCGGTTTTGATTTCTAAATATATTGATTTGATACGTGAACTCAATCGCTTTCCAATTGAGGGTGAACTTAGGAATAAGCGTAAGACTGATAAAAACTTTCCCAGTCATAGTGCCTTTTCTCAACTTGGATCAAAGCAAGATAGAGTTCAAAAAATCCTTAGTTATTGTCAGGAAAATGAAGGATTTAGTGACGTTATTGCTCATTGCACTAAAGCCTTGAAACCGATGGGTCCAAAATCTGATTCATCAAACTCGGAATCAGTCAAAGTTGGTTATGTATATCTTCTAAGACATGGAACGCGCAATGAATATAAGATAGGTCGAACAAATAACCCAATACGTAGGGAAGGAGAGATTCGTCTGGAGCTGCCTGAAGAAATTAACCCCATACACTACATCAAAACGGATGATCCTTCGGGAATAGAAAAATACTGGCATTCACGTTTTGCCACGAAACGGAGAAATGGTGAGTGGTTTTTCTTAACCGCAGCAGACGTATCGGCATTTAAAAAATGGCGCAAAATTTACTGAATATTTTGTAAAACCAGACATTGCACACCCTTTAGATTGTCCCTAATCCCCAGCCCACTCCCCGCTAAATACAAAATCCGCCCGCCCCAAAATCAACATTTCATCATCATCGCGCCAAGTGATTTCGGTAATTCCGCCTGTCGTATGGACTGAAACTTTGCGCTCGGTTTCACCGCGAAAAGCAGTTAGAATTGCCGCCCCGCTCGAACAAGTTCCAGAGGCGGAAGTTTCGCCTGCGCCGCGTTCCCATATTTTGAGTTCGATATTTTTACGGTCTAAAATTTTGACGAAAACGATGTTGGCGCGGGCGGGAAACTTTTCGTGAACCTCCATTTTGCGTCCGACTTCGCGCCAATCAAAGTCAAAATTATCAAGGAAAACACAGGCAACAGGATTTCCGACATTGACGCAGGATACTGTAAATTGTTGATTGTCAATCGTTAATGGTTGATTGATGACTGATTCGAGTTTTTCGATTGAAGCAAACGGAATTTCGTCTGATGAAAATTTAGGCTTGCCGATTTCGGCATCAAACCAATAATGTCCGGCTGAAATTGTTTCAACTAAACGATAATTTTTGACTCCGGTATTCATCCGCAAACGCAAATTTTCACCACTCCACAAGCCTTTGAAATAAGCATAAGCCACCGCGCAACGAGTTCCGTTGCCCGAAAAACCCGCTTCGCTACCATCGGGATTGATGATGCGGCAAGAAAAATCTGCGTCCGTTTGGTCAAGTTTTTCTAAAATCGCAATACCGTCCGAACCGACTCCTAAAGTCCGATGACAAAAGCGTTTGGTGAATTCGGAAATGTCTGGAACCGCTTGTAATTGTTCGGCTTCGATGACAACATAATCATTGCCGAAACCGTGAAATTTTGAGAATTTAATCATAATAATTCACAGGGATAAAAACGGAAAAGGAACGCCAGCATCTTGCTGGCAAACATCGTGCTAACGATGTAGCTGAGTTTAAGCAAAGGTCAACTCAGATTCAACTTGAAATGTTCGCGCTTTCGCGCTCAATGCCAGCAAGATGCTGGCGTTCCTTTTAATTCAATCTGCCATTAAAACTTGCCAAAGAGACCACAATTTCATCCATCGCAGCTTGGCGGATTGAACCCGTGTTGACACCGTTGACGATGATTGAAAAGATAATTTGTTCGCCCGAAGCGGTTGTGACATAACCACTTAGAGCCGAAACTTGGTCAATCGTTCCTGTTTTTCCCCGAACATTGTTGGCGGCGGCAGTCCCGACAAAACGCCTTTGCAAAGTCCCGTCAACTCCACCGATGGTTAAGCTGTCGCGCCACGCTTGGGCATTCGGACTGCGTGACATATACGAATAAAGCTGAATATTTGAAGCCGGAGTAATTAAATTATGTCTTGATAGCCCCGAACCGTCGTGCTGAATAATGCTGTCAGGCGCAGCTCCAATTTGAGTCAAAAAGTTTTTCACCACACCGATTCCACGTTCTTCGCTGGTTAATCTTGGATTGGTTTTATCGCCAATCTGTTCGCCCAAAATTCGCAAAATCGTTTCGGTATACATATTTTGGCTCGGCTTCATCGTTTTGGCAGCAATCAGGCTCAAGGGTGGTGATTCAAGTCTAGTAATTTCAATCGGTGCAAGAGTTGAGGCAACCGCCAGTGGTGCTTTTTCTTTGGCGTTGACCACCCGATTTTGTCCCGTGATGGTCACGCCTTTTTGTTGCAACAATTGGCGGAGCATTTCGATAAAAAGTTGAGCTGGGCGCGAAACCGAAACCGAACCGTTGAAACCTCTATCGCCAACAGGCATCGTTCCGGTAATTTCCAAAATATTACGGTCAAGTTTTTTGGTGATTTGGAGTTCACGTCTGTTGCCGGAAGCATTTGTGACACAACGATTTACGATGGTAAAAAGCGTATTGATTGGCAAAATTTGAACGCCGCACGGCGCATTGAGCGAACTTGGTTTGACGGACAAATCAATCGCATTGTCCAAAATGCTAAGAGCCGAAACTTCCGCACCGTAATACCATTGCAAATCGTCCCATTCCCAACTTCCCGGCAACGCATCGCTGTTAAAATAGCTCTCATCGCCCACCAAATTTCCTTCGATTCGTTTGACTCCCGCTTGCACGATTTTATTCGCCAAAGGCTCTAAAACTTTCAGATAGTCTGCGTTGGTAAAAACGGTTTGGGCGGTAGCATCAGGTCGAGTAAAGGCAAAAGCCAGCGAAATATCACCACGTCCGTAAATCGTCAAATCTCCTTTGATGACACCATTTGCATCAGGCATCGCACCGGCTTGGACACTCGTTGCGATGCGAAAATTTGGCGTGAGTTTTTCCATCGCCGTTGCCACCGTATAGCTTTTCATATTCGAGGCGGGCATCAAATATTTTTCGGCGTTTTCTTCAAAAATCACCTTGCCGGTTTGGAGCGAAACGATTTTGATGCCGACCGTTCCACGTCGTAATTCGGGGCGCGAAAGACTCAAGCGAATTCTTGATTGCAATTCAGGCAAAGTTTGGATTGGTGGAGGGGTTGGAGTTGGAGTCGGGGTTAAAATCGGAGTAGCTGTCGGAGTTGGTGTAATGGTTGGAGTTGGCGTTGAAACGGGTTTCGGCGGAAATTGCTTGAGTTTCTTTTCGTCAAATTCAATTTCAGATTTGTTTTGTAAATCCGCCTCTTTGCCGTTGATAAAAACTTGAAAATTACCGATTAACTTCTTGTCATATTTGAACTTAATCTTCTTTTGCACGGACAACAAAAGCGACCGCGTATTTGAGATTGATTGCCTGGTACTTTTATTTCCATCAAGGCTGACTTCAATATTTGCACCATCAACTTGGGATTTTATTTCCACAAGATACCCGCTTTGTGGTTGAATAACTCGGTCGCGGTTGTTGTCTTGGGCGGAAATTAAGACCCCAAAATTGAAGGCGACAAACAATAAAACAAGACTGATAATTTCAACTATTCCAATTCTTTTTATAGATTTTTTCATTGTTTAAATTTTTGGTCTTTGACTTTTGACCTTTGAATTTTGATTTATTGTATTTTAGATTTTGCGAAAAGGAAAAAGGCTGTCAGCAAAACTTACCAACAGCCGATTTGAATTTGGAATTTGGAATTTGGAATTTGGAATTTTACTTCAACAAAATCGCCACTAAAGCATCCACATCCGTTTTCGGCATTACCAAATTCAGAGAAACTTCATTCGTGCTACGGGCAATGACGGCATTTTCAATCAAACGGGCGTAAAGTTTTTTGTCATCACCTTTAACGCCGCCAAGCAGAGCTTTTCCAACCATTTGCAATCCCATCAAGGTTTCTTCCAAACTTTGTGCATCGCTAACTTTTAAAGTTTTAGCCGAAATTGCCAGCGTAGCTTTTCCATCGTTCATATCGAGCGCGCCAAACATTTGTTTGATTGATTCGATATTTTTGCCTAATTCGTCATTATCAATCGGCAGAAATTGTGACGCTCCGGCGGGCATATTTGCACCAAAACTGAGCATTGCGTTCGGATTTTTACTAGCCAAATCCAAAACGGTTTGGCTGACCCGAACTTGGCTTTCAAAAGCCTCACGGACTCGTTTTAACGAACCCATCACCAAAGTATTGTCATCAAAGCTAGTTACAGCGATTTCTTTGTTAAAACTCTTCATCGCTTTATCAATCATTTTGGTAATGAAAGAATCTTTGCTGGCAGGTTTATTTTCGGCTAAAATCTCTTTGGGTGAGAAAATATAAACCGTTTTTTCGCCGATTTTTTCTTCCCGATATTTCCCTTTTGCCGCGACCTTTGCCAAGCCGAGAAAAGCTCCTGCGTTAAACTTTCCGCGTGCTAAAATGACGGGTTCGTAATCGGTTTCTTTGGCTGAAATCGTTTTATACGCGATGCCAACCGCAAGTTGGTCAAATTGACGCAAATCAATCCCAATATTATTTTTTAATTCGTCAATTTTGCTGTTAATTTCTTCTAAATAGTTTGGTTTGGTGACCAACATTTGCGGCAATGCTTCGTTCATCAAACGCGACATTTGGACATTGATAACCGCATCCGAATTTGGCAAAAGTGTGGCAAGTTGATTAGCTTGGGCAACCGCTTTTTTGGTCGAAACAGTTTTCTTGGTAGCTAAGACGGTTTTCTTAACTTGGGCAAATGCTGTATCAAGAAAACTTAGGACGAAAATAATTGCAAAAATGGTAACGAGAAACTTTTTGTTCATTAAAAACCTCATCGGGTTGATTTTAAGCCATTGGCTTAACTTATAAAGATGTAGAAAGTAAGGTAAAAGTTGACAAGGAGTTTGAAAAACAAAGAAATATTGCCCACTAAAAACACGAAACATACGAAAAAAAGAAAATGATTTTCTTTCGTGTTTTTAGTGTATTTCGTGGGCTACTTCTTTCCTGCCTTTACAACCTCGAACTCAAACCGTAATTCCTTGCCGCGAAAAATGTAACTTAAATAATATTCCCAAAATCGGCGCGTCCAGCGTAACTTTTCACTTTTTTGGTCAAGATTGACGATAAATTCAATGCCCAAATTACGCCATAAATTTGCCAGAGAAACATAAATACTAATTGGTTTCAAAACAATATCCGTATAAAAATCAAAGACTTGGCGGTCGGGCATAAAAGTATTGAAGGAAAAAGAATTGAAATGATTGCGATGCGTCGGATCGCTCGCCCAATCACCGTTAGTGTAATGCGGTGTCAGGATTTTTATCGTTCCACCATTTTTCGTAATGCGGTGAAGTTCGGAAACAAACGCCATCACATCTGGAATATGTTCGATGACGTGATTTGAAACGACCAAATCAAATTCATCATCAGCAAACGGATATGGAATTTTGCCTAAATCGTGGATAACGTCCGCTCCGGTGCGCGGATTATTGTCCAATCCAATCGCACCTTGGGTTTTATTTACTCCACATCCAACGTCTAGGATTTTCATAGTTTTAAAGTAGCCGCCCCTCGCTTTCCGCCTTTCGCCCCTCGCCCTTCGACTTCCCCTCTAATCAATCTTCTCCGTAATCCCACAATTTGGACAAATCAAAGTCGTTTGCAATTTATCCAACCATTTTGCCAATGCCAAATTTGAAAGTTTGGGTTGTTTGCTTTCCGCTTCACCCTCGCGCATAAAACGAGCGTGTCGGTGCGTTTGAAAAGTTTCTTTTTCCTTTAATTCATGTTCACAATGTTTGCAGATATAGCCGAAACCATCATTGTAAAAATCGTTATATTCGAGTCTTGGCATAACCAAAAACAGATTATCACATCTCAAAAAAATAGGCAGTCCACCAATTTAGTCAACTGCCTTTTTTACCCTTTCCCTTTTCCCCTTTCCCTAAAACCGTCTGTTTGGACGAGTTTGGGTCGGTTGCGCCGGTGACTGCAAAAGTTTAATTGGAACAGTTATCTCTTTGTTGTTACGGAAGATTTTTGCCTGAACTGTGTCGCCAATTTGTTTTTTATCAAAATAGCGGTAGAGATCGTCTAAATCAGACATTTTCTCGCCATCAATGGAAAGAATAATATCGCCCAATATAATTTCGCCAAAATTATCGCGCGAAAGTCCTTTGAGTCCGGCTTTTTCTGCCGAGCCTCCGGTAATTAGATTGCGAACCAACAAACCGGTTTGAGTTGGAAGTTTAACGCCTTGTTCGGTTAATTGCTCAACACTCAGAAGATTCGCCCCAATCCTCGGACGCTTAACTTCACCAAACTTTATAAGTTCGGGGATTATACGCTTGGCAATCGTGACCGGAATTGCGAATCCAACTCCCACCGAACCCCCCGCAGGCGACAAAATCTGCGAATTGATACCAATCATTTTACCGAATTTATCAAGTAGCGGTCCGCCTGAATTCCCCGGATTGATAGAAGCATCGGTTTGAATTGCGCCTTCGATGGCTCGACCATTGCGGGCGCGAATCGGGCGTTGGAGACCTGAAATAATCCCTGTCGTCAAAGTTCTATCCAGCCCGAAAGGATTCCCAATAGCTAAAACTTTTTGTCCAACTACCAGCCTTTCCGAATCGCCTATTGGGATAATGGTTAAACCCGTTTGCGGCGGGTCAATTTTAATAATTGCCAAATCTGTGTCAGGGTCTCCGCCGACCACTTTTGCCGGATAAGTTTTGTCGCCGCCGAGACTGACAGTCAATTTTTGCGCGCCTTCAATAACGTGATAATTGGTCAAAATATGTCCTTTCGCGTCAATCACTGAGCCTGAGCCTGAGCCTTTTCCTTCTTCTACATCGCCCCAAAAATCTTGGGTGTAAGAAGTGGTATTGATAAAAGCCACGCCGGGCGCAAAGGTCTTATAAACTTCAATACTGTTTTGCTCATCGCTGATGGTGTCGGGATTGGTCAACCCTGGCGGCGGTTCTTCTGCCGAAACGTTTGGCAAACTACTGTTTTTCCAAAAACTGCCGTAATTATTGATTAAAATTGCAAAACCAGCCGCAAACAAGGCGGACATAAATGCGATGACTAAAATCTGCCGTGCCGATAATTGATAAACTGCTTTCTGCGACATAACTTTTTTACTTCCTGTGCTGATATTTCTTGCCTTTTTGATGTTTCAAGCCAAAATAGCGTTGTGCTTGAAATACGTCAAAAATAAAACTCCTGTTTCACCGAATCAAGTATTGCGTGAAGTTTTTACAATTTTAACAAATTTATGTGAAAATTGTAGTAAAGTATTGGTTAGGGAAAATATTTATTCAATTAGATTTTATGGCTGAATCAATCAATCGTTACTTTCAGTTTTTGCAATCATCCAGCGGAGCGCGTCCATCGGGCAAACTCTGGTATCCGGCGGCGGACGTTTATCAAACTCCCGAAGGCTGGCTGGTTAAGGTGGAACTCGCCGGAGTTTCGGCAGAAGACATCGAAATTGAGGTCGAAGGCAACACGCTCTACATTGCCGGAACGCGCAAAGACAATTTTTGTCAAAAAGGCATTTCGTATCAACAGATGGAGATAACTTATAGCCGTTTTGAAAAGAATCTGGATTTTCCGGCTTCGATTGAAAACGCCAAGCTCGAACATAATTACGAAAATGGTCTTTTATTGATTTATTTGAAGAAAAAATAAGAAACTATGGCTGAGATCACAAAAAACACCCCAGAAACACTAACTTCCCCAACGCAACCATTTGAAATCGCGGTTTTGCCGTTGCAAAATATCACGCTTTTCCCTGATACCGTTGTTCCTTTAACGGTTGGCAGACAGCGTTCTTTGCAAGCTGTCGAGTCTGCCCTCAGCACCGGCGAAAAACTCATCTGCTGCCTTAGTTTGAGGACGGATGATGTGACCGGACAAGATGCCAAAACTACTGATTTATTTGAAGTTGGCACGCTCGTCAATATCAAACGGATGATGCGGGCGGACGAAACGATGCAACTGATCGTGCAGGGCGTTGACCGCGTAAAAGTAATCGGATGGACGCAAGAGCAACCGTTTTTGAAGGCGAAAGTCGAAATTTTGCCGGAATTGATTGTTAAAGACGAAGAAGAAGTTGAAGCACTCAAACGAAGTGTGCAAGGGCTGATTCAAGAAGCCTTGGCAATGCTCCCGAATGTTCCGCAAGAAATTCGGATGGCGGTTTTGGCAAATAATGATCCTGTTCAACTTACTTATTTTCTCGCGTCTGTTTTGGATTTGGGTGTCGAAAACGAACAAAAAATGCTCGAATCGAATTCGGCGGATGAATTGCTTAATTTAGCTTATCGTTTCTTGACCCGCGAAGTTGAGATTATGCAAATTCGCACGAAAATCGCCACCGAAGCGCAGACCGAAATGGATAAATCCCAACGCGATTATATTCTCCGCCAACAAAAGAAAGCCATTGAAAAAGAACTTGGCGAAGACGAAACGGGCGAAAAAGCCGAAGCGAACCAATTGCGCGAACGTCTCGAAACTGCCGATTTGCCCGAAGAAGTCCGCAAAGAAGCCGAGCGCGAACTCAAGCGAATGGAACAACTTCCGCAAGCCGCGCCCGATTATCACGTTATCCGCACCTATCTTGAATACATTCTCGAATTCCCTTGGAAAAAGGCGAGTGCAGATAAACTTGATTTAATTGAAGCCGCAAAAATTCTCGACGAAGACCATTACGGATTGGAAGACATCAAGGAACGAATTTTAGAATCCTTGGCAGTCGTCAAACTTCGTCCTGATTCAAAAAGTCCGATTATTTTATTTGTTGGACCTCCGGGAGTCGGCAAAACTTCGCTTGGACGTTCGATTGCGCGTTCGCTCGGACGCGAATTTGAGCGAATTTCGCTCGGCGGAGTTCGTGACGAAGCCGAATTGCGCGGACATCGGCGAACTTATGTCGGTGCAATGCCGGGCAGATTGATTCAAACTTTGCGACGGGTTGGCGTGAATAATCCCGTCATTATGCTCGACGAAATTGATAAAATGGGCAACGATTATCGAGGCGATCCGGCGGCGGCAATGCTCGAAATTCTCGACCCGCAACAAAATCATACTTTCCGCGATCATTATCTCGATTTGCCGTTTGATTTGTCGAAAATTTTCTTTATTGCCACCGCCAATCAACTTGCGCCGATTCCGCATCCTTTGCGTGATCGAATGGAAATTATCGGTCTGGCTGGCTACAGCGATATGGAAAAACTAAATATCGCCAAACAATATCTCGTCCCGCGACAAGTGACAGAAAACGGTTTGAAGCCTGAGCAGTTTGAAATTACTGACGAAGCGATAAACTTGCTGACCAGACGCTATACACGCGAAGCAGGCGTTCGCCAACTCGAAAGAACGGTCGGAAATCTGGCGCGAAAAGTCGCACTGAAAGTCGCACAAGGCACAGCCGAAAAAGTAACAATTACGCCTGTCGAAGTTAAAACATATCTTGGTGCGGCGCGTTTTTATCCCGAAGAAGCGCGAAAAGAATTGCCCGCCGGAGTTGCGACCGGAATGGCTTGGACGGAAATGGGCGGCGAAGTTCTGTTTATCGAAGCGACAATTTTACCCGGTAGTGGCGGGTTAATTTTAAGCGGACAACTCGGCGAAGTGATGAAAGAATCGGCCCAAGCGGCGCGTAGTTATTTGTGGTCACACGCTAATGAATTTGGAATTGACCCGAAAATGATTAAGGAAAATGGCGTTCACATCCACGTTCCGGCGGGCGGAATTCCGAAAGATGGTCCGAGCGCAGGAGTTACGATGGCTTCGGCGTTGGCTTCAATTTATACAGGGCGAAAAGTGCGTAACGATACGGCGATGACAGGGGAAATTACGCTTTCGGGTTTAGTTTTTCCGGTTGGCGGGGTCAAAGAAAAAGTTCTGGCAGCGCATCGTGCGGGAATTCGGCGGATCGTTTTACCGGCTCGTAACGAAGCTGATATCGAAGAAATTCCCGAAGAAGTTCGCAAAGAATTGGAAATCATTCCGGCGACACGAATTAGCGAAGTTTTGGACGCAACTTTGGAAAAAGAAGTTTCTCAACCGCCGCTGGTCATTCCACAATTTGAAAGTTCGACACAAAATACCGAACAGTTGAATATGAAAGATGTGACCGAATAGTGTAGAATTGTAAATTGAAATTGAGACGGGTAGGGAGATGCAGTTTATCCTTCCCTATCCGTTGATTTTTTTTGAGAAAAACTTTTGGGGAAAACAGCGAAATTTTGCTGAAATTTGGGTGAATTAGGCATTTTATTCTTTGAAATTTAACAAATTGAAAAAAAATGTAAAAAGTTCACGTTTTTAGTAGCAAAAAGGTAGAAAATAAGTATATTCTAAATGTTTAGAACTGTTGCGGAATTTCCTTTCTAAAATCAACCCTCAACCCCCTATTGAGCCAAATTTGGGAGCGATTTTCCTAGTTCAAAAGCTGTATAATTTTTTACAGATTTAAGATTTGAGAGTTTAATTTAAGATACGGATTATTTAATATAAATGGCATTTCCAAAATCTTTATTTAGTTTATTTTCGAGCGATTTGGCGATTGACCTCGGCACGGCAAATACGCTTGTCTATGCCAAAGGGCGCGGAATCGTAGTTTCAGAACCTTCAATTGTGGCAATCAATAAAATTACGAATCAGGTTGAAGCCGTCGGACGCGATGCCAAAGAAATGCTTGGCAGAACGCCGGGCAACATTGTCGCAATTCGTCCGATGAAAGACGGCGTGATCGCCAATTTTGAAGTAACGGAAAAAATGCTCCAACATTTTATCCGCAAAGCGCATAACGGCAAATCTTGGGTGCGTCCACGAGTTGTCATCGGAATTCCTTCGGAAATCACGCAAGTTGAACGCCGCGCCGTCGAAGATTCGGCGTATCGCGCCAAAGCTTCGGAAGTTTATTTGGTCGAAGAAGCAATGGCGGCGGCAATTGGCGCAGGTCTGCCGATTACCGAACCACACGGCAATATGGTTGTGGACATCGGCGGCGGAACAACCGACATTGCGGTTATTTCGCTGTCGGGCATTGTTTATTCGCGTGCAGTTCGCGTCGCGGGTAACGAAATGGACGAAGCCATTACGCAATACATCAAACGCAAATATAATCTGTTGATTGGCGAACGCACTTCCGAAGCCATTAAAATTGCGCTCGGTTCAGGCTTTCCGCTGGATGAACCGCTTTCGATGGAAGTTCGCGGACGTAATTTGATTGAAGGTATTCCCAAAACCATTACGATTACCGATGAAGAAATTCGTGAAGCTCTTTCCGATTCTGTTGCGACGATCGTCAATGCGGTGCGCGTTGCGCTCGAACGCACTCCACCGGAACTTTCCGCTGATATTATTGAACGCGGAATCGTTTTCACCGGCGGCGGCGCACTGCTGAAAAATCTCGATAAACGTTTGATGATTGAAACAGGTCTCCCCGTAGTTATTGCAGATGACCCCCTTTCTAGCGTTGTGCTTGGAACAGGCAAAATGCTTTCAGATTTTGAACTTCTGAAGCGTGTCAAGTGGGACAATTCATTGATGACAGGAAGTTAAATCAGTTGAGCAGTCGATAGGGATAAACGATTAAATTTTTATTGTTCATTGCACCGCCTCACCCCTACTGAAAGATGGTTGAGCGAAGTCAGAAAGAAGTTTGGAGGCTCACGCCTTGGCTGATGATTGCCTTGCTCTTAGGCAATTTTATCCTGATGGCGTTGGCATGCGCGGAAAAAACTGCTACCAATCAAAGACTTATTCGCGTTTGGGCGCAGACGGTTGCAGATTTTGTGCAATCGCCGGTGACGACGGTTTCGGCGGCTGTTTCAGTGACTATTTTCAATCTTTTGCTGACGCTTCGAACGGCGCAAAGCGAAAATGATCATTCTAAAACAAAGAGTTCAAGAACTTGAAGTTGAAATTCAAGGCAAACAAGATTTAACCAACGAAAACGAACGTCTGAAAGACTTGCTCCAACTAAAACAAGAAAGTAAATATCAAATTTTGCCCGCCAGAATCATCGGACGCGATCCTTCAGCTTGGTTTAATGCTTCACATTATCAATCGCGGAAGTGCCGACGGTGTAAAACTTTATATGCCGGTTGTCACAAATGGCGGATTGGTCGGCAGAATTACGGCGGTCAGTCCTTTGACTTCGCAAGTCACTTTGGTGACGGATGAACGAAGCGGAGTTGGGGCGATTGTCGGCGAACTTGGCAATTCAAACGCGCTCGGCGTGGTCAGCGGAATGAAGGATAAAGAGCTTTTGGAAATGCGTTATGTGCCGGGTAGCGTTGAGGTTAAGGTTGGAGATATTGTTTATACCACCGGACAGGACGGCATTTATCCGGCCGGTTTGAAACTAGGTGAAATTGTTGAAGTCCGATCCGGCTCGGCAACCATCTCACATCACGATTTATATTCGCCCAACGCGCAAAATCAGTTCGATGCAGGAAGTTGGGGTTTTGCTTTACGAAGCCCCGCAACGTCAAAATTTGAAAAATCTGTGCCAAATGCGGTCAAAGAAGAAAAGGGTAGAAAGTGACGCGGAGAAGGTAACAGGTGAAAATTTGGAATCTGAAATTTGGAATTTGGAATCTGAAATTTGAAATCTGATTAAAGAATGGAACAAGTTAAGATTACAGTCGCATTAGTCATTGCCATTTTGCTTCAATGGACACTCCGCAATGTCGCGGAGCCGTTTGCGTATGTTGATTTTCCGCTGATCGTGGTCGTTTATGCCGCGCTTGCAACGAAATTCAATCCGGGCCTTGCTTTTTGGCACGATTGCGGGCTTTCGATTGATGCTTTGAGCGGTGGTCTTTTAGGCGCAAATGGATTCTCTAAAACATTGATTGCATATATAGTTTCAGAGATTGCCCGAAGAGTCTATTTAGACAACCTTTTATTGCAGAATTCCCGTCATAGCAGGTGCTTGTTTGTTGGATGATTTGGTCTATTACGGGATGCATCGTTTGCTTGGGCAATCGCCCAATGCACCGTTTGGTTGAAACAATGGCTTATACCCTGATCGGAACGACCATTGTCGGAACAATTACTTCTTTATTTTGGAAGGCTTTTTTTCCGAAAACTCAAAAGCCAAAAGACGCGATTTTTTTGCGTCGCGCCGTCAAACCCGCCGACGTAATCCGATTCGCTTAGGCAGAAGGGGTTGAAAGTAAAAAGGCAAAAGTGAAGCGGGAGACTTTGACTTATGACTCAAGACTGAACGACTTTTGAAATTGCTGGAAATATATGAAGTTATATGACCTGTCGCAAAATTTACCAATTCGCATCGGCACTATCCAAATCGTGGCTTTTGTTTTGCTGTCTATCCTCGGCGTACGGCTTTATTATCTTCAAATCGTGAGGGGCGAAGATCTATAAAGATAAAGCGAATAATCAAAGGATTCGGATGATTCCGATTCCTGCGCCACGCGGAGCGATTTTTGACCGCAACGGCAAACTTTTGGTTGATTCCCGCTCGACCTATAATGTTGTGCTTTCACACGAACCGATAAAAAGTATCAATCCGGCTGACCGTTTGGAAGATTACGCCATGGGTTTAGGTCTTGACCGCAACTATTTGCTCGAACGTCTTAATCTCATCAAAAAGCGTCCTGAATTTGAGACTATGGTGCTGAAAGAAAATGCGACTCAACCGGACATCATTTGGGTTGAATCGCATCAGCTTGAATTTCCCGAACTGCGCATTGAACTTCAACCGCAAAGACACTATCCATTTGGCAAAACTTTAGCTCACGTTCTGGGATATGTTGGCGAAGTCAGTCCGAAACAACTGGAAAAACCTGAATATCAAGAAAAAGGTTTTCGCCCCGGGAGCATTATCGGCAAAGGCGGTTTAGAGCAATATTATGATGACTATTTGCGCGGAAAAGAAGGTTATCGAAAAGTTTTGGTTGATAGTCGCGGGACGAGTGCAGGATCGAACTCGAAGTTGTTCCACCACAAGCCGGACAAGATTTAATTTCAACCATTGATCTTGATCTGCAAATTGCCGCCGAAGAGCAACTGGAAAAATCCGTCACCAAACGCGGGATGATTATTGCGATGGACCCGAATAATGGCGAAATCTTGGCGATGGCTTCTGCTCCTTCGTTTGACCCAAATGCTTTTGTCGAACGTAGCACGACACCCGAAGGACGTAAAGAAATTGCCGATTATTACACAAATGAACAACGTCCACTTCTTAATCGCGCCATTCAAGGACGTTATCCACCCGGTTCGACTTGGAAAATCCCTGAATCTCTCGCCGGATTGCAACAAGGTGTGATTACCGTTGCCAATTCAAATCTAACCTGCGGTGGCGGAATTACGATTGGCGGAAAATTTACTCGTTGTATGGGAAGTCACGGCGCACCGCCTTTGTCGTATGCGATTACCAAATCTTGTGACGGATATTATTATCGTTTGGGATTGAAATTAGGGATTGACGGGCTGATCAAAATGATTGAAACCTTTGAGTATGACAAACGTTCAGGGATTGATTTGCCAAACGAAAAAATCAGTCAAACGCCAAAATCTTTGCGCCCGACCATTGAAAAGCGGTATGGCGGCAAATGGATTGATATTGAAACGGTTTATGCTTCAATCGGACAAGCAACGGTGGTCGTCACGCCGATTTCGATGCTTCGGGCAGTTTCGAGTATTGGCGTGAAAGGCAAAATGTTTGTTCCGCATCTTTTGAAAGAATTTAAAGAAATGGGGGCAGTTGGCGACCCAAATGATCCGATGTATCATCCGACCAAAGAGGCTTTTGGTTTTCAACATCCTGAGCCGAAAATTATTCCGATGACTCCTGAACAAGAAGCCGTGATGGTCAAAGGAATGTGGGGCGTGGTCAATGGCGGCGGAACGGCAGGTAAAATTAGAATTCCAGGCTTTGATATTGCCGGAAAAACAGGAACGGCACAAGTTGCCGCATTAGGAAGAGACGTTGGGAAAAATAAAGACCATGCGTGGTTTGTCTCTTTTGCACCGGCGTATAAACCCGAAATTGCAATAATTGGTTTAATTGAAAACTCAGGTTTCGGCGGTGACAATGCCGCCCCTGCCGTGCGCGGCGTTTATACGGCATATTTAGCAAAACGGCACGGAGTTCCTGTGGATGCCCAACAAGTAGCGATGAAATAGGTCAATTACGAAAGTCGAATTACGAAAGTCGAAAGATAAAATACAAATCAAGTTTCTTCAATTCGTAATTTGTAATTAAATTTATGGTCACAGTTTTAGAAAAAAGGTCGTTACGGGATTTTGATTGGCTGATTGCTTTTTTGGCGGTGGCTATGGTTTGCTTTGGCGTTTGGCAAATTTATAATGCCCAACCTGAGATGAATTTGTGGCAAAAACAAATTATCGGATTATTGATTGCGCTGGTGGTGATGCTTGCCGTTGCTTTTACAGATTATCGTCGGATTGTTGATGCCGCTCCGATTTTGTATGGAATCGGACTCTTTTTGTTGATTTTAGTGCTTATTCCGGGGCTTGGCGTGAAAGTCAATGGGCAAACGGCGTGGCTCAATGTTCCACTTTTAGGTAGATTCCAACCATCTGAATTTGTCAAAATTCCGGTAGTTTTGATGTTGGCAAAATATTTTGGTGATCGCCGAACCGGGTCTTTAAAGATGCGAGAGTTTTTTATCGCCGTTGGAATTTTAGCTGCTCCGATTGTTTTGATTATGCTCGAACCTGATGCGGGACAAGTCAATTACTTATTTTCCGTCTATTGGCAGCGGTTTTATTTTTGTCCGGAATCAAAATCAGATGGGTGATTTTAAGCATTGTCGGAACTTTGATTTTTGTTCCGGTAGCTTTTTGGATTGGGGTGCAAACAGGTAAAATCAAACAATATCAAATCGAACGAATTTATGTAATTTTAGACCCCGAAAATGCAGACCCCAGAGGCTATGGCTATCATACCGTTCAATCAATTATTACGGTTGGAAAAGGCGGTTTGACCGGAATTAAAGGCGATACCGAAACTTCGCAAAGTGCATTAAAATTTTTGCCCGAACCGCATTCCGATTTTATTTTTGCGGTGACGGCTGAAAACACGGGATTTGTCGGTTGCATCTCGCTTTTGTTAGGATATGCTTTGCTGCTATCGAGGTTTATCGCGGGCGCGCGAGATGCGCCGGACCGCGCCGGAATGTTGGTAATTATGGCATTTGTAGGCGGAATGTCGTTTCAGATTTTTATGAATGTCGGAATGGCTTTAGGGTTTTTGCCCGTGATTGGAGTGCCGTTGCCTCTGATGAGCGCGGGACTATCTGCAATTTTATCAACATTTATTGCCATCGGATTTGTTTTGAGCGTTAGGATGCGTCGTTTCGTCAATTAGGAGGTTTTAAAATGGCGGGAAGAGAAGAAGAAATTAAAGCAATTGAAGCAATGTCAGGTAAAAGACGAGGCTTTTGGGGATATATTTGGTTGCCAACTGCACTTTTGTTGGCGTTATCAGCCGGCGGATTGACGGGAGTTTTGGCTTCTTATTATTTGAATAATTCGCGGTATGCCACCGAAGTTTCAGCACTTGCCACCTATCGTCCGCCACAGGTTACAAAAATTTATGCCGATGACGGCGAAACAATTTTAGCCGAATTTGCGCTCGAAAAACGGATTCCGATCAAAGAAAAGGATATTCCGAAAGTAGTGGAAGATGCGCTTCTTTCGATTGAAGACGTTCGTTTTTATGAACATATCGGAATTGACCCGTATCGAATCGGCGGGGTCGTCATCAAAAACATCACCACCGGCAGAGTAGAAGGCGGTTCGACCATTACTCAACAGCTGGCTAAAAACCTTTTTCTTTACAAAGACCAAACCTATACGCGAAAAGTCAGCGAATGGGCGATGGCTCTGGAAATTGAGCGTTTTTATACCAAACGCCAAATTCTCGAAATGTATATGAACTACGTTTTTCTTGGCGCAGGTTCGTATGGATTCGAGGCAGGGGCGCGAACATATTTTGGTAAAACGTTAAAAGATGTGAATTTGGAAGAAGCGGCTCTGCTCGCGGCAATTCCGAAATCGCCCGAATATTCGCCAACCCGAAATATGGAAAAGGCAAAAGACCGCCGTGATATTGTGCTTGACCAAATGGCGAAATACGGCAAAATAAGCCAACCCGAAGCTGATGCTGCCAAAGCTAAACCGATTAAACTTTCCGATTCGGCTTATTATCAATCTCAGCCAAAATCAAGCCCGTGGGATTATCCGGTCGAAGAAGTTCGCAAATATTTGGAAGAAAAATATACTACCCGCGTGGCTCAAGGCGGACTTGAGGTTTTTACCACCATCAATATCGAAGGACAAGAAATAGCCACCAAAGCCGTGCGTGAGCGTCTGCGCGGTTATGATCGCGTCCGTGAATGGCGTTCGGAATACGTTGATATTTTAATTGATGAAAACAATCAGCCGTTAACCGATGAAAAGCAAATTCAACGCAAACTTGAATCATTCAAACATCCCGATTGGTATGGCGATGAATACGAAAAAGGCGAATATATTAAAGGTTTGGTGATAAGCGTTAATTCAACTGCGGACATCGCCCAAGTCCGTTTTGGAAAATACAAAACTACTATCACCGCCAAAGATATGGGGCGAAGCGGTAAAAAACCGTCAGCCGAATTAAAAGCCGGACTCCTTGCCGAGTTTGAACTCGGCGAGGTTGACAAGGAAAACAAGACCTTAAAAGCAACGCTGTCTCAAGTTCCCGAAGTTCAAGCGGCAATCCTTTGTATCAACGCCAAAACGGGTGAAATTCCGGTGATGGTTGGCGGTTACGATTATCAAACCAATAAATTTAACAATGCGACACAAGGATTTCGTCAAACCGGGTCTGCTTTTAAACCTTTCATTTATACGGCGGCACTTGAATGGGGGATTACCGAAGATATGATTGTAAGTGGTGCGCCAATTCGCCGAGGCGGATGGATGCCGCATAATTATGACGGTTCTTTGAGCCATCCAAATGTTCCGATGAAAATTGCGTTGGCAAAATCATATAATTTAGCGGCTGTTCATTTGCTCGACCAAGTTGGAATTCAAACTGGCTCACAAATGGTCAGACGTTTTGGAATTACGCATCCGATGGCACCTGTTTTGCCGTCCGCGCTTGGCGCAACCGAAGTTCCGCTAATTGAAATGGTTTCCGCCTATTCGGTCTTCCCAAATAAGGGTGTAAGAATCGAACCGCACCTGATTCGGAAAGTTTTAGACCGTGATGGCAAAGTTTTGGAAGAGTGGGAAAAAACTTCGTATAAAGTGACCAACGAATATGTTGCCGGAACAATGGTTGATATGATGCAGGGCGTGGTCAGAGGTGGCGGAACCGCTTCCGGCGCAAGTGCTGGCGGACATCCGTTAGCCGGAAAAACGGGAACCGTGAATGATCACACGGACGTTTGGTTTGTCGGATATACACCGACATATGTCACCGGAGTTTGGATGGGAAATCCTTTGAGAAAAGAATCGCTCGGCTCAGGAATGACCGGTGGACACGGGGCAGTCCCATATTTCAACGCCTTTATGATTCCTTTTATGAAAGGCAAACCGCGCGATAGTTTTTATTCAACTCCCTCGATGCCTGCCGAAATGAAGGCTTTGGTTGAACAGAGAAAACGCGAAGAGCTTGAAAAACTTGAAAAAGCAGACGCGGAAGGTCGCCGACTGGGAATTACTTTCGACACCGGACCGAGACGGTCTAAAACCGGAGAATTAACCTCCGGCGATGGTGAAACAGTCAATAAAGGGATTGTTAATACAACAACTCCAACAAATACCGGAGAGGATGAACCGCCTCCGGTTTTGAACACTAAACCTAACTCAACTCAAACTCCAAAACCACAGATAAAACCTGCGGAAACACCTAAAAAGGTCGAAACGCCGAAGCCTGAAGGTGCAAAGAAAAAGGGCAAGAAGGGAGATGATGATCCATAAAAATCGCGGAACTAAAGTTTCTGCCTAAGCGTAACAAATGCTATGAATTCATCAACAGAATCAGGCAAGTATGCAATCAAAGCATATCAAACTTTAGGATTTAATTTAACCGAATCACTTTATCAACCTAAACTGAGGATGCTGCGTCATACCCACGAATCGGCATCCTTTAGTCTTGTCCTGCAAGGTGCTTATACGGAAATGTATGAGCAAAAATCAAGATTCTGCAAACCTTCAACTATTGTAATTCATCCACCGCAAGAGTCTCATTCGGTTGACTTTGCAGACGCGAAAGCACGAATCCTCAACATCAAAATCAGTCGTCAACGCTATCATCAAATTTGCGAACATTCAAAAGTTTTGAATTATCCAAAAAGTCTCCTTAACAACGAAACAGTTTATCTGATAAATCGTTTGCATCGTGAATTTAGCCGAAAAGATGAAGTTTCGTCATTGGCAATTGAAGGCTTAATCCTCGAAATTTTGGCGGAAGTTTCACGAAAACAGAGTTCCGAAAAAAAATCCCCAAATAAAACTTCGCATTGGATTAAAGAAGTTGATGATTTTCTCCAATCAAATTTTGCCGAATCCTTGACGCTCGAAGAAATTGCCAAAATTGCCGATGTTCATTCGGTGCATTTGTCGCGTGTTTTTCGTGAAAAATACGGTTGCACGATTGGCGAATATATCAGAAAACTGCGAATCGAATTTGCTTGTCGTCAAATCAAAAAAGATACGCCGATGAGCGAAATTGCCCTTTCTGCAGGTTTCGCCGACCAAAGCCATTTCACCCGCATTTTCAAATCTCAACTCGGAATTACTCCGACCGAATTTAGAAAAAAATCGCGCGAATGTTAGTTAAATCCTAAATGTTTGGATTGTTCAATAATTTACGGAAAATTTGTGGTATTTTCTAGAACACAAATTTTCTGCTCGACTTCTAAAATAAACAATTTGGAGTGATTCTTAATGTTCAAATTTATCATCATTTTTTTATTTTTATTTTCAACGATTTTTGCTTCCTCCATTCAATCAACCAATGCGCCACTTTTAATCGGGCGAGTTTCTGCCAATCAAACGAACATTGCTTTTGCTTCGGCGGGCAAAATTTGGGTAGCTGATAAAAATGGCGGCGCGGCTCGACGCTTGACCAATACGCCGAATGACGAATCCGACCCAATTTTTTCGCCTGATGGAAAACAGATTGCCTTTTCGCGTTTAAATGGTGGTGATTGGGATGTTTATGTGATTTCGGCGGATGGCACAGGCGAAGCAAAACGGGTGACGATGATGCCGAAAAATGATTATATGGTCAATTGGACACCTGACGGAAAGAGTGTGATTTTTGCGACTACCCGCGACGAAGAAAATGTTTTTCGGCTCTATAAAATGGTGGTTGATGGTGGCACGATTGCCGAACCTTTGCCTTTGCCGCAAGCTCTGGACGGCGCATTTTCGCCCGATGGAAAACAGATTGCATACAATCCACGCACGTTCATTTTTGGCGAATGGCGTTACTATCGTGGCGGAGCATCTGCGCCGATTTGGGTTGCCGATTTGCAAACAGGCGCAACCGAAAAACTGACAACTCAAAATGTTAATGACAAAAATCCGATGTGGATTGGCGACAAAATTTACTTTAATTCAGACCGCAGCGGAACTTTCAATCTTTTTGAGTATGACCGCAAAACCAAACAAACCAAACAATTAACCAAATTTATCGGACAAGGAATCCGAATGGCATCCGCCGCCAAAGATTCAATTTGTTTTGTGCAAGACGGGCGAATTCATCTTTTCGATTTAGCCAACAATCAAGACAAAATCATCAATGTTTCCATCTCGCCTGATACCGCCGAACTTGCCCCGCGAACTGTTCCCGCGATGCGTGCGCTCGAACAAGTTTTGCCGTCTGCCAATGGCGAAAAATTAGCCTTTGGCGCGCGCGGCGAGGTTTTGTTATTTGATGTTGCCACGAGCGAAACAAAAAATTTGACCAACACTTCGGGTGTGGCGGAACGCTATCCGACCATTTCGCCTGACAATAAATCTGTGGCGTATTTTTCCGATGAATCAGGCGAATATCAACTGCACATTCGCGCTTTGGAAAATAATGCAGTCAAGAAAATTACGATTGAACCTAAACCTTCGTTTTATATGAATTTAGCGTGGTCGCCTGATTCAAAAAAACTTGTGTTTTCTGACCGCCGTTTGAATCTGTGGCTGGCTGATGCCGAAAGCGGAACAACTGCAAAAATTGATTCATCAAGCTATTCCGCCCAAGATAATTGGTTGGCAAATTTCTCGCCCGATTCGCGTTTTTTGACCTACGCCAAACGCTTAAAAATCGCGCCGGAACGGTTTTTATTTATGATCTGGCACAAAAGAAATCTTTCCAACTCACTGACGGCATTACACATACTGAGTCACCTGTCTTTGATGCCAATGGCAAATATCTCTACTTTATTTCCAGCCGCAATGCTTTGACCAGCGAGTTTAGTTGGGGCGTTTTGAACGGAGTTTTTTCGCGTCCGATTAGTGACCAGAAATGTTCAGGCATTCGTTTTAGCCAAAGATTCGCTGTCGCCCATTCTGCCGACCAGACAACCAAATGCGGACGCAAAAGTTTCGGAAAGTTTGGCGCAGGTCAAAATTGATTTTGATGATGTCGCTAAACGATTGATAGATTTACCTTTACCTGCCCGCGATTACGGACAATTATTGGCGGGAAAAGCGGGTAAAATATTTCTTGCGGTTAACAATTGGAGCGAAACGCCGGGCGATTTTAATTCGCAGAATCAGACAACTGCCGTTTATCTTTTTGACCTTGCCAAATTGGGCGAAATGCAAAAAATTGTGGAAAACATCAACGGTTTTGATTTGTCCCGGGATGGTTCAAAACTGCTTTACGGCAAAACGAGGAGATTGGTTTGTAGTCAATTCCGAAACTCCGCCCAAAGCTGACGAAGGCAAGTTAAATCTTGCAAAGATGGAGGTTAAAGTTAATCCGAGCGAAGAATGGCGACAGATTTTTCACGAATCAATGCGGATTATGCGCGATTGGTTTTATGACCCGAATCATCACGGGCAAAATTTAAAAGAACTCGAAAATTATTACTGCGACTTATTTGCCGAATATTACTCGCCGCCGTGATTTGAATACGTTGATGGAACGAATGCTCGGTTCGGTTTCGGTCAGTCATTTGGGCGTTGGCGGGGGCGATATTCCGCCGCCTGTCGGCGCAGTTCCGAGAGTTGGCGTGCTTGGCGCAGATTACGCGATTGAAAACGGTAAGTATCGTTTTAAGAAAATTCTTCGCGGAACTTCCTACGCTTCACCAAACGGTTTTTCGCTTGCTCCGCTTGACCAAATCGGCGTGGATGTCCGCGAGGGTGATTATCTTTTGGAAGTGAACGGACAAAAAGTCGAAGCAACTAAAAATATCTTCAGCTATTTTGAAAATACGCCCGGCAAACCAACTAAAATTTCGGTTAGCTCAAATGCAGACGGAACAAATCAAAGGAGTTACACCGTTTATCCAACAGCGGGCGAAGGTCGTCTGCGCCGCGCAAATTGGGCGGAAAATAATCGCCGTTTGGTTGAAAAACTATCCGGCGGAAAACTCGGCTATATTTTTATCGAAGCCTACGATGGGGATGGAATTATGAACGCGATTCGTGGGTCTGACAGGTTTTGCCGATAAACAAGGGGTCATCATTGACCAACGCTATAACGGCGGAGGAATCACGCCTGATTATCTGATTGAATGGATGCGGAGAAAATCGCTCTACCATTATATGTTTCGGGATGGTGATGACATTGCCACGCCCGTGAATCCTGCCCCGTCGGTTAAAGTGATGATAATCAACGAGTTCAACGGTTCAGCCGCCGAAACGGGAGCATTTATGTTCAAACTCGGCAAAGTCGGCTCAATCGTTGGCAAACGCACCAGCGGTGGCGGAATCGGACCGTATTTTTTCACGCCAAGATTTATTGACAGCGGACGGGTTCAATTACCAAATCGGGCGGCTTATAATTCAGATGGAAGTTCTTGGGGCGTGGAAAATGCGGGGGTTGCGCCTGATTTTGATGTCGAAATCACAGGGCAAGATTTGTTGGCAGGACGCGATCCGCAACTGGAAAAAGCGATTGAGGTTGCAATGAAACAAATTGCTCAAACTCCGATAATTAAACCAAAACGTCCGGCTTTTCCGGTTCATCCAAAATAATCAAAAAGGGAAGTTGATAAAACCAGCTTCCCTTTTCAATTCTATTTTTCGCAAAATTTGCCCAAATAATATGGCAACATTTTGCGCCACCAAACCCAATCGTGTGCGACATCGTGTCCCCAAATTTCCAAAAGATGCGGAATCCCTTTGGAGTGCAAAATGCCTGACAAATCACGGCTTCGGTCAGGTGCTTCATACGCCCCCTGTCCCGTCACAATGACGATGGAATCAGCCTCTTGCAAACGCGGCAAATGATAATCGTCATTCAAATTTTTTAAATATTGAACGGGATTATTGAAATAGACATTTTCATCATAATAATCCTCTAAATAGTTGTGAATATTATAACTACCGCTCATCGCAATCGTGCCGCGAAATTTGTCGGAATGTTTAAAATAAGTGTTTGCCGCCAAAAATGCGCCTAGACTTGCGCCCGTTGTCAACGGCTTGGCATCTTGTCCGCATTCATTCCGAATCAAGGGCAAAACCTCTTCCATAATGTAACTGTCGTAACGCGAAAGCATTTCGACTTTCCAGCTCGGATGCGATTCCCGATTGAGCAAGCTGTATTTATTAACCGAATTGATTGAATACGCCCGAATCAAACCGTTTTCGATAAAATATTTAATGGCATCAACCAAATAAAATCTTTCGTATTCCAAATAATCTGCGGCGGCAGTCGGAAACATCAAAAGCGGATAGCCCGCGTGTCCATAAGCCACGAGTGGCATTTCCATACCCAAATTACCGCTAAACCACGAAGTTGTATCGCGTCTCATTTAAAAATTCTCCTTGTTTAGTCTTTAGTCTGAAGTCCGTGTTTCCCGACTTAAGACTTATGACTCAAGACTTATGACTGAAAAAAAATAATCGCTCAAATATTGGCGGCTTGCAAGTTTGGAACTTCAAAGACTTCTTCGTATTCAAAAACTTCGGAAAAATGTTTGATGATTTTTTCTTCTACTTCCTGAAACTCAAGTTCGCGCCCCAACAGTTTTTCCATCGAAGTCACGGGTTCACCTTCGCAAGCAATTATCCAATCAAAATAACGCAAATCCGTATTCACATTTAACGCAAATCCGTGAGTTGTCACCCAACGCTTTAGATGAACACCGATTGCCGCAACTTTGCCGTCTTTGGTATGTACTCCGGTTAAATCTTTGATTCTAAACGATTCAATCAAACAATCAGCCATCCCTCGAATCAAGACTTCTTCCAAATTGCGAACGTAAAGATGCACGTCTTCTTTAAATAAACTCAAATTGATAATCGGATAGCCGACGATTTGTCCGAGTCCGTGATAAGTCACTTTTCCGCCACGATTTGTTTCAAAAACCTGTGCGCCAAGAGTTTTCAATATCTCCGCAGTGGCTAAAACCCCGTTTTCTTTGGCACGTCGTCCAAGTGTGTAAGTGTGCGGATGTTCGAGCAAAAAAAGCGTATCACGTTTTTCGCCGTTAATTACCGCGCTTTCAGTCTCTTTTTGAATCTTTAACGCCGCTTCATAATCAATCAAACCAAGACGGCAAACTTCTAATACTCTTTTTGGCATCTTTACACAAGGGAATTTTTCAAGTTAGAGTTAAGTGTAACACTTCTTGAAAACAAAGAGGAAAGATGAATAAAAAATTGAATTCAGCAATAAAATTTTTGGCGATTACCTTGTGTTTGGCAACTTTTGCTTTTACGGCAAACGCCCAAAAGAAAAAGCCAACGACCAAGAAAACTACAACTGTTCCAACGGTTAATGCAAACGCGACAGAAATAAAAGGCGGAGCGGAAAAGGTTTCGATTCAGATAAAAAACGTCTCAAAATTTATTTACATTCTCGGCGGTGTAGCCAAAGGCATTGAGGATATTGATAAAGAAGCCAAGACGGGCAAGGTCAAGCGGGAAATTTTAGACCAAAACGCGCAGTTTAAACAATCGGTGATTAAAAGCATCCAAAATTTGCGAGCCGGACTCGTGGCTTTGGAAATTGAGTTTCGCACCAAACCTTCGCTCAAAAACTATCTTTTGCAACTAAACGGAATTTCGGATTTAGCCGGAAACGCCGAAGATCAAGCCGTCAATGGTCAATTTACCGAATCCGGTAAAACGCTTCTTTTCGTGATAGAAAAACTTTCCGATACTTTGGTGGCATTGCCGTAATAAAAAGCAGTTGCGGATTACTCCACAACTGCCAACTGTTCCTGTTACTGCCAATTGATTTTATGGTTTTTTGAAGTCTGCGGTTTTTTTCTCAGCTTCACAGGCTTCAATTTCTTTTTTGGTTGAAACCGCTTTTGTTTCTTCGGCTGGTAGTCCGAGTTTTTGTCGAATGAATTTTTCAGCTTCAATCTCAATCAATTCGCCACCCGCGATAAAGGCTTTTTTAGTTAAAACTTCACCGTCTTTTTTTAGATTTGCAGGCTCCAGAAAAATGTTCCACGGCGAACCCCATTTGCGCGTATCGCCCAACTCTTTGCGATAATCAAAGTGCAAAGTTTTCTCACGGGCATCGAGCGCAAGCGATTCATAAACAGTAGGGAAAGTTATTTTTTTATCGTCAAGATTGGCTTTCATTTCATCAATCGTTCCGTATTCGCCAATCCCGATCACGTCAAAACCGCTTGATTTATATTTTTCATACATCTTTTGGACAAACGGGGCTTCGTGCTTCCAATTTCCGCACCACGGCGCAAAATAGACGACTAACACGAGTTTTTTGCCAACGGTAAATTCGCGCAAATTTATCTCGTTGCCATCGCGGACAGTTTTATAAGTCCAATTTTTATACTTAAATTCTTTTTCAACTAGCGGAGTTTGTTCGGTCTGCGCTGAAACAAAACTAAAACTTAAAAGTAAAATGGCTAAAACAAAAAACATTTTCATTTTCGATAAATTCCTCAACTAAAAGACTAAACTTTCAGATGCCGAAAAACAAGTAAATTTTGCTTATCTTTTCAAACAAGTTATAATTCATTTCAGTAATTTTAGGAGAATTTCATCAAAACCATGAGCAATCAACCAACAGTTTCAGATATTTTTCGCCGCGCCCAAGAAATCAGACAATCAAATTCCGGCATTTCATACAACGACATTAAATCGCGTCTGGTCAGCGAATTAGACGGAAAACCTTTTCCGAATCCAAACTTTTTAACCATTCCCGAACAGAACAATGTGACACCCGAAGAAGATTGGACGGCGGGTTTGCCGATAGTTTTGCGTGGGATTCAAACCGAAGATTGGAACGAAATCGCCCATGGCATCATCATTTGTCTCGAACAAGTAGAAAATTATCCGAAAGAATCAGGGCGCGAGGACGATCCCGAAAAAGAATGGCGCGACAGAAGCAAAGGAATTGCCGAAGCCGAACGGCAAAAATATGTCCAAATGGATGCCGGAAGAATTGATGGCGATGGCGCAAAAAGCGACAAGGCAAAAGTAAAAAGTAAAAAGTTCGGAATTTATTTTGAACAATCGCAAATCGCAAATCCAATGAATCTGCTCGGCAAATTTTTTGAAATCCCTTTTTACCAAAAAAGCGAACCTCGCCTTGCGACAGAAATCGAACAACTGGGCGAGGAAATCATCATTTCGCCAGATACCCTCCGCGAAAAACGCCTTCCGCCCGGACAATCCCGCACTAAAAAATTCCCTGTTCTTGATGCTTTTGGCACACCAAAAATTGATTTGGAAACTTGGCGGTTTGAGGTTTCGGGATTAGTCGAAAATGAAATGTCGTGGAATTTGGACGAATTTCGATCGCTCGAATCGGTCAAAGTTTTTGCTGATTTTCATTGTGTAACCCGTTGGTCACGGCTCGATAATATTTGGACAGGCGTTTCGGCAAGCAAATTGGCGGAAATGGTTGGCGTGAAAAAGTGAGGCAAAATTTGTGGTCGCCAGAGGCTTACGATCAAAGTATGTTTGGCGAAAATTGGACGACCAATTTGCCGATTGAATATTTTTTGAATGAAGATTCGCTGATTGCTTTCGCGCACGATGACAAGCCGATTACACCCGAACACGGCGGACCTGTTCGTTTGATTATTCCGCAACTTTACGCTTGGAAATCGGCTAAATGGCTGAAAGGGTTAAAGTTTGTGGCGGAAGATGAAGCCGGATATTGGGAGCGCGGCGGTTATCATCTGCGCGGAGTTCCTTGGAATGGAAGCGATGGAGAGAGATTTCGTTAAGAATAAGCCGATTGACAAAGTTTCATCGCTCCGCAAGACCAACGAAATAATTACCCTGCTAAATTTCTTTATTTGCGACTACCACAACTTTAGACAATCCGAAAAACTTCGCGGTATCCGCTTTCGACCGAATCCAAATAACCGCTCATCGCTTCCTGCACGTCTGCCCGTTCGCCATATTCACGAAATTGTTGCTCCCACCCCGCGATGCTTTCAACTTCAATCTCAAGCACACGGTCCAGAAATTTGCAACATGGTCAACCAAAACACGTTGATTGGTATCTTCCATTAACGACATTGATTTTTGAAGCCGCTCAATTAAATTTTTAGCTTGCCCCGGCTTACATTTGAAAACATTACGAATTACAAACATAATTTTCCTCCAACAAATTATTATTTATTTTTATAGCACTAATTCGGTTGGTTATCATCTTTTTATTCAATTTTTGTTAGAATAGCATTATGCAAAATTCAGTTCGTTTGTTTCTAATTGAAAGTCAAAATCTAGTGAGAATCGGTATCAAGACGGTTTTGAGTGCGGAAAACGACCTTGAAATTGTTGGCGAAGCGGAAACGAGTGCCAAAGGTTTTGAATTATTAAAACAGACTCACCCAATGTTATTTTGACGACTTTGCGAACTTCCGATTCTGCGCAATTGATGACATCGAAAAGTTTCTGGCTGAATCACCGAATGCAAAAATCATTGTTTTAGCCCAACACGCAGGCGATGGCGAAATCTCTAAAGCCTTGAAAAAAGGTGCGTTAGGTTATCTTTTGAAAGATGTTTCGCCGCAGGAATTGGTCAAAGCGATTCGGGTTGTGGCAAACGGAAAAAATATATTCCAACTGAAGTTGCCGAAATTTTAAGCGAAAATATTGGTCAAGAAAACTCACGCGCACCGAACAGAGCGTTTTGCGAATGGTCGTTGGCGCAATGTCGAATAAAGAAATCGCTTTTGCGCTAGATGTGAGCGAAAACACAGTCAAAACTCACGTCAAAAATATCTTTGGGAAATTAGACGTTTCCGATAGAACTGCCGCTACCACTACTGCCATCAGACGCGGTTTGGTGCGAATGGATGTTTAGGTAAATATTATGAAAAGACGGGACTTATTGAAAGCACTTGCAACACTTCCGTTATTGGCAACTGCCATTTTCGGCAAAAATTTTTCCGCAGGTAGAAAAATCATCAAACCCAAACGATTGAACAAAGGCGATACGGTTGGTTTGATTGCTCCGGCGGGTTATGTGGACGATGAAGAACTCCAAAAAGCAGTGAAAAACATTGAAGATTTGGGCTTCAAACCAAAGACTGGGAAAAACACCCGCCAGCGTTACAATTTCTTGCCGGAACGGATAAAGAGCGTCTGGAAGATTTGCATTGGGCGTTTGGCGATTCGGAAATCAAAGCCGTTTGGTGCATTCGCGGCGGTTATGGAGTGACGCAGGATTTTGCCCGAATATCGACTACAATTTGATTCGGAAAAACCCGAAAATCATCATCGGTTATTCGGACATTACGGCTCTGCTTTTGGCAATTCATCAAAATACGGGATTAGTTACTTTTCACGGACCCGGCGGGTCTTCGACCTATTCTGATTATGCCCAAAATCACGCCCTCAATGTGCTAATGAATCCAACTGCTCCTTATAAAATCGAAGTTTCGGCTGACAACAAAGCAAATGAATCAAGCCTCTTCAAAACCGAAGTTATTACCAAAGGAAAGGCACGTGGACGACTCATCGGCGGCAATCTTTCTCTGCTTGTGGCATTGGCGGGAACGTCTTCTGCACTCAAAAATACGAAGGGCAAATTATTGTTTATCGAAGATGTCAATGAACCGCCTTACAAAGTTGATCGGATGCTGACACAAATCCGTCAAACGATTGATATGCAACAGCTTGCAGGTATCGCGCTCGGTATTTTTGAAGACGGCAGTTCGCGCCGAAGACCTGCTTCCGACACTCCGCAACCGCCGCAAACTACACTCATGGACGTTCTCAAAGACCGACTCGGCGATCTCAGCATTCCCGTCATTTACGGACTTTCTTTCGGACATATTCGTGACCAATTTACTTTGCCGATTGGGGTTGAGGCAGAGTTGGATACGGAAAATGCAACGATGACTTTTTTGGAAACAGGTGTGGTTTGAATAATTCTAATTGACGAGTAAAGTTTTCGCCCGTTTGTTTTGCTGTAAAATGATGAAAGTGTATAATTCTGCCCGCTTTTGATATTTGTGATATTTTGTGAGATAAAAACTTGAAAGAATTTTTTAGTCTCTTTGATTTTGAGGTGTAAACAAATGCTTTTAGCGATTATCACGGCTTGGCTTGCCTATAAAAAAGCCAATGAAAATGGACGTAATGGGATTTTGTGGGCGTTTATCGGCGCAGGTGTCTTTATTGGAACTCAACTTCTCGTCTCGCTTGCTATTGGAATTTTTCTCGGCATTGGAGTTGGATTATGGGGATGGTCGGAAACCGTTTTTGAAACCTATAATATTCCAATCACGATAGTTGCAGTGATTGCAAGTTTTTTTACTTCTTGGCTACTTTTGAAATATTTGGAAAGAAGACCTGAAAACAATACATTTACACCGCCGCCATCACCACCCAAATTTGATTAAATTATATGCAAGTATTTGAAGAATTAGGCAAACAAGTAGAAACGCTCTGGCGTGATAAAAATTATAATGAAGAACTTTTTCCTTCGGTAGCGGCGCACGCTCTGAGAGATTTTGGACTGCCCGAAAAGGTGACGGCGTGGGAGACGGTAATATGGGCGTTGGGCGAGATAAATTTGCCCGAACAGCGAGATTTACCCGGTAGATTTGGCGATCCGCCGATTACGCTTTACAACAGTCCTCGTTTTCACATTGACATCTATTTTTGGCTCGAAGGCACGACTTCGATTCATCAACACGCTTTTTGTGGGGCGTTTCAGGTCATTCACGGCTCAAGTATTCACAGCAGTTATGATTTTGAAACCAAAGAGGTAATCAATGTTTTTACCGAATTGGGCGAGATGGAATTAGACCATTGCGAACTTTTGAAAGTTGGCGATGTCCGCAAAATTCTGCCGGGCAGAGATTTTATTCACTCCCTTTTTCATCTTGACCAGCCTTCGGCAACGATTGTGGTTCGCACCCATCGAAGCCCTCTGCATCTGCCACAATTTGATTATCGCAAACCGTTTTTGGCGATTGACCCGTTTTTTTCCGAGCCGAATCTGACAAAAAAAATGCAAGCCATTACGATGATGTTGCGAGCCAAACACGCTGATGCAGATAAACTCTTGCTCGAAATGTTGGAAATAGCAGATTTTCAAACGACTTTTACCATTCTCGGCTCAACTCGCGGACTTTTGCGAAGTCACGGCATCCAACAACTTTTTAATGTCGAGCAAACGGAAGACCGTTTTGAAAAAGCGGTTGAGGTCGCCCGCAAACGGCACGGCGCATTAGCTGACACCATCCTGACCATTTTTGATAAACAAGACAAACTTTTTGAAATTACGAATCGGCGAAATTATATCACCGAGCCTGAACATCGTTTCTTTATGGCGTTGCTGATGAATGTCGAAGGCAAAGAACGGATTTTCTCGCTGATTAAAGAACGTTTTCCCGAAGATGACCCGATTGACAAAGTTTTGGATTGGACAACCCAACTCGCACAAACCAAAGTGATGGGAATGAATATTCCAAACGCGCTTGGAATTCAAGGATTTGACGATTTCGATTCGTTTATTTTGGAAGATATGCTGAAAGGTTTATCGCTCGAAGAAATTCAGAAAAATCTGGAAAACGATGCACCTAATCAAACTCCTGAAGAATTAGCCACAGATTTAGCCAAACGGGTGCAAAAAATTAAAGATTCGGCGGTTTTGAAACCAATTTTAGAATAATCAGATTCCAATTCAGATTCAGATTTAATTTGAAATTTGAAATCTGAAATATCTAAACAACTTGCATAATTTCTGCAAGCGGTTTGCGTTTAATATCTGGAACTTTCGCGTCTTCTGCCGGATACCCGACCGGAATCAACACAAACGGCACTTCATTTTTCGGACGACCTAAAATTTCCTGCAAAAATTTCATTGGCGAAGGCGTATGTGTGAGCGTGGCTAAACCTGCGTTGTGCAAAGCCGTCAAAAGCATTCCAACCGCAATTCCAACCGATTCTTGCGAGTAATAAGTCGGCTCGGTTTCGCCATCTTCGGTAATGGTCGTAATCCGAAAAACGACAATCAAATACGGCGCAATTTCAAGAAAAGGTTTGTGTTCATCCGTGCCGAGCGGAGCAAGTCGGCGCAACCATTTTTCGCTCATCCGATGATGATAACTTTCAAATTCTTCTTTTTCAGCCGCTTCCCGAATTTTACGTTTGACCTCTGCATCTCTGACCACCACAAAACGCCAAGGCTGCATATTTGCGCCGCTCGGAGCAGTTCCGGCAGTCAAAATTGCTTTTTCGATGAGTTCAAACGGAACGGTTTCGGGAGAATATTCGCGCACTGTCCGCCGCGAATTGAGCAACTCAAAAAAGGCTTCGGCACGCGGAAGTTGTTCATTTTGGGCAACTTGGTGAAAATCTAAATCAATAAAATTTGGCTCGTTCATAGTGAAATTTGGTTAGAGGAAAACATAACAAAATTGTCGGAAATACTCAAACTGTTAAAAAAACATTTAAGAGAGCGTAAATTAAATTTCTAGACTATTTAATTTAGTCATCGAACTGTTAAAATTACGATTGAGTTAAAAAAATCTGTTTTTGGAATAAATCTCTTTCAAATTTAACCTTTTTCGCTCCACCCCCGTCACCGCCACAAACACATCTTCTTTGAAAACTCGTTCTCCCGTTTCGACATCCAAAACTCGAAAACTGACCAAATCATAGTCCGCTTTCTTCATCGAAAACCCGTCCGAACTGTGCATCAACATCTCATTCCAGCGTCTCATCTCAATCCGTAACTCTCGCCCTCTCTTGGTTTTAGTGAATATCTCAACTTGCTCATCCGGCGGCGAAGCGGCTTCGTAAATCGAAGGCTGATATTTGGTGATGATTTTATCTTTCTTTTTGATGGTCCAATCGCCCGAAACTTCTCTCAAATACCAATCTGCTCCGTAAATCTGCGGTGCTCCGCCGGTCTCTTGGCGCTCGGCAAAACACACTTTGCGTCCGTGTCGAATCCGCGTGATGCTCACCAAATTCTCAATTTTACTGGTCGGCGATAAATACTTTGGACACCCAAAACTCGAATCCGCCGTGTTCACATTTAAGACATTTTTGAACTCGTCTCGTTGGCAAAGTTCTTTGAATTTCTCTGCCGCTAAACTCACATAATCGGTTGCTTTCCCGACAATTCCCACCTCAAACGGCAACGACCATTTGTTTGCAAAATCTGCTAAATTGATAAATAACAACGGATAACCGATTCCAATCGGCTTGTTTCCACGAATCACGGGGTTCGCTTTGTGGACAAATTGCAAATCTTTCAAACAGCGCGAATGTTCTCGAAAAAGCGAAACTCCATCACTCTGCCAATCAATCATTGAACTCGCTTTGAAACGCTCTAAGAATAACCTCTGTAATGAGTTACGCCGCTCAACTCGCTCCGCAGAAGTCCTCGCTAAAGTCGAAACAGATTCGCTAATCGAAGAATATTGATAATGATAAATCGGACTTTCACTCAAGCCAACCACACTTTTAGCCGACTTGAAACTGGCTAAAGCCATCACTAAATTGGCGAAGGCTTTGGATTGTGGAAAGTTTAGTTGTAAAATAGCGCGGCAGAATTGTTCAGTTTTTTTAACGGAGTCATACCATTTAAACTATACCGTTCAATTCTGCTTTTCAAATATCTCTGTTTTCGCCAAAACTTTAGTTTAATAGAAACAATGGGAAAAAGTGAATTTGACGTAATTATAATCGGTGCAGGACTTTCGGGAATCGGTGCGGCGTATCACTTGAAAGATAAATGCCCGAATCTGAGTTTTGCGATTATCGAAGGTCGTTCGGCGATTGGTGGAACTTGGGATTTATTCAAATATCCGGGAATTCGTTCGGATTCGGATATGTATACGTTTGGTTTTCCGTTTAGCCCTTGGAAAAATCCGCAAGCGATTGCCGATGGACCGTTGATCTTAAAATACATTAACGAAACGGCTGACGAGTTCAAAATCCGCGATCATATTCAGTTTAATACGCGAGTTAATTCTTCAGCGTGGAATTCCGGCGATAAAAAATGGACGCTCGAATTATCAACAGGCGAAATAATTGAGTGCAATTTTCTTTTTGCGTGTTGCGGATATTACAATTACGAACACGGTTACGAACCTGATTTTCCGAACAGCGAGGCATTCAAAGGCATTAAAATTCATCCGCAAAAATGGGACGAAAATCTCGACTACGCCGATAAAAATATTGTGATTATCGGAAGTGGTGCAACTGCCGTCACACTTTTGCCGAAGCTCGCCGAAAAAGCCCGATTTGTAACAATGCTTCAGCGTTCGCCGTCTTACATTGCCAATATGCCGCGAGAGGATAAAATCGCAAATTTCTTGAAAAAAACTCTTCCCGCCAAATCTGCACACAGTTTGTCACGTTGGAAAAACATCCTTTTCGGCATTGGATTTTATTGGGTTTCACGCAAATATCCGACTGCTATCAAGAATTTTCTGAAAAAACACATCAAAAGCGTCTTGGGCGAAAAATACGAAGACCGACATTTTGATCCGACCTACAATCCGTGGGATCAACGCCTATGTTTGGTGCCGGACGATGATTTTCTTGAAGCTATCAACGGCGGAAAAGCTGAAATTATTACCGACACAATTAAATCGTTTCAGCCAAACGCTATCGAACTGAATTCAGGTGAAAAATTGCCCGCAGATATTATCGTCACGGCAACGGGTTTAAGCGTTCAACTTTTCGGCGGAATGAAAATCAGCGTTGACGAAAAAATAATTGATACGGGCAAAATCCACGCCTACAAAGGAGTTATGTTCAGCGAAATGCCAAATTTTGCGATTGCGATTGGTTATACAAACGCTTCGTGGACGCTGAAAGCCGATTTGAATTGTCAATTTGTCGCCCGAATGTTGAACTATATGAAGGGAAACAATTTTTCCATGGTTGTTCCGCAGTTTGACTATGAAAATCAGAAAACAGAACCACTTTTAGACTTCAACTCAAATTATGTTTTACGCGCCAACGACATTTTGCCGAAACAAGGTTCGAAAGCACCTTGGAAAGTTTATCAAAATTACATCAAAGACGTTTTTTCGCTGAAATATGCGGATGTGAAAGATAAATATTTGGTTTATAAATAACGTCAGTTTGGATTAAGGATTTATTTACCGCAGAGACGCAAAGTCGCAGAGAAATTTAAGAAAAATATGGAAGGTTTCCGTCAAATACCAACATTTTCCAAAAAATTGCCAAAAAAAACTCTGCGTCTCTGTGTCTCTGCGGTTTAAATTTTCTTAATTATTTTAATCGTTTAATCCCTTTTTCATTCATTGTCACCATTGCCATGCCAACTCTTAAAATGATGATTTTCCCTTTGTGGCAAGTGTTGTTTGTTTCAAAAATAATATCGCCGATGTCGTCGTTCTTTATTTTGTAACCGTTCCAAATTCCGCCATTCACAGCGGCTTTCTTCAAATCATCACTCGCACCTGTGAAGTCAATGCAAGTGTTATCAGGCATGTATGACTTCAAATATGCGACAATTTTCGCCTTTCCTTTCGCGGGCAGATTTTTTATCAAATCAATCTGTTTTTGTATCTGATTTTTTGGCTTTCTTTTCCTCAACCAAAGTCGCAATTCTTTCATTTACACTATCCAACGCAGCTTCCATCACAATCACCCATTCGCCGCGTGTAATTGCTTTGGTTGCCGAAGGATTTGAGTTAACCGAACCGCTAAAAATCTTAGCAATCCAAGTGTAAAACTCTTTCTCTGTCACAGTTTTTGTCGGACGAAAGTTTTTATCGGCATCGCAAACATCAATTCCGTAGCGTTCGGTCAGTGATTGTAAGTGAACATATTGACTGTAAGTAGCTTTAACATCTTTGATTTGCGAAGTTGAAGTGATATTTGTTCCGTTGGCAGAATAATTGTTAAATAATTCAAAAGCAGAAATATCTTCATCGGTTGATGCGGCTAATTCTACCAATATATCTAAACTGCTGTTCAATAAAACCACAAATTCTTCGCGTGTCAACGGATCGTTTCCCCGAAACGGATTATCGGAAATTACTCCGTATCTTTCAACTAAAGATTGCAACGCCATAAAATGTTTATCGGTTGTTTTGACATCTTTAATTTGCGAAATGCTGGTAATTTGGGCATTTACCGAAATGACGGAAAAAGCGCAGAAAAGGGAGAGAATCATAAAGATTCGATTGATGTTTGTCATATTATTTTGTTTAGATTCTTAATTTACCACAGTTGCGGCAACTTTTTGTCCTCCATAGCTAAAATCGAGCGCACCGCCTTTGGCAGATTGTTGTGTAGATTTGTTTTTTCGGACGGTGACAGTAAGATTCGCTTTTCCATCAACAAAATTTTTGAGCGAAAAAGGCTCAATTTTGACGCTCGTTCGGGCTTCGTCAATGCTGAATTGCAAAGTGCTTGAATAACTTAATTCAGGCGTTTTATTTTTAGAATTTGAATTGCTCGAAGCAGGTGCAGATTTTTCCGAAACTAGCGAAAACTCCACATTTTCATCTGTTCCAACCGCACGAGAAAGCGTAATTGTGCCGCCGTTTGCTTTGCTGATCGTCAAAGTTTGGGCAGTAATTTCCAAACCTTCGAGGCTGATTTCATTTTCCCAAACCTTTCCGCCGGCATCCTTGAAAGAAAATTTGTGGGTTGAGACAAATTCGTTTGCCGAATCATTGTAATCCGTGCCTTTCAAAAAACCGGGCTTGCTTTCGCTCATTTCTTTGCCGTTATGCGAAACGCTACTTGGCGCATCCAAATCAACGGTTGAACCCGTCGCACCGCCCACGCGAAAAGTTGCGGTGACGCTCGTATTGGTTTTAGTGCCACGAATCGCGTAATTTTGATAAATTTCGCTGGGCGCAACTTTAGTTGATTCGACAGTATCGGTTGACGCACAACCTAAAACACCGAACAGAAACACTAAAAAAACCGGTAAATATTTTTGTAACATAACTCTTATTAAACGAACTCCTTTTTTCAAAATCAAACTCTACAACTAATAGCCAGAAAACGCATCTGAAAAAGTTAAATATTGTTCAAAACATAAAAAGTTCCGTCGAAACGAAACTCTTTTTATCAGCCTTTAAAGTTTTTCTATCTCAAATCACGGTTTAGCTTTATTAACCGAAGTTCTGCCTGTTCGAGTAACAGCGGTTCTTTTTTCTTTGTTTTCTCCTTCAGTGATCGTTACTTTTATTGGTCGAAAAGTCCCATCGCGGGTATCGTTGGTCGGACTGTATGAAATTACATATTGAGTTCGCAAATCATTGGAAATATCAGAGGCAATTTTTGAAAGCTCCTCCGGCGAATTTGGAAAATACACCCTGCCGCCGGTTTCTTCTGAGAGTCGGGTTAAGAAAGTCTTAGCTTTTTCTTGGCGGCTGATGCCATTTGCTTCAGGCTCTTTGCTTAAATCGTTGACAAAACCAATCGCATAAATCTGCACTTGGGATTCGCGCAGAAGTTCAAAAAGTTGTTGCTCGGTCTTAGTGCTGCCTCGATCATCTCCATCCGAAACCAAAATTAAGGCGCGAACTTTTACATCTTCATTTTTGTTTAGAATTCTGATATTGCCCAACCTTTTTGGTGGTTTGATAAACCGCGTCAATAATGGCGGTTTGCCCACCTTCGATAAATAGATTGTCCAATGCAGTATTGAGTGAATTTTTACGGGTGGTAAAATCCTGCACCACCTCTATTTTATTGGCACTCACAAAACGAACAATCATTGATTCGTCCTTTTGCTTGATTTGCGCCGACAATGATTTTTCCGGCTTCCACGACCTTTCCAAGTTGAGCGCGGAGCGAACGCGAATTATCAATCACCAGAGCATTGATAATCGGGACTTCGGTAGTGATAAAAGAAGTAATCGGCTGTAGAACATTGTCTTCATAAATTTGAAATTCTGCTTGATTCAAATTATTGACCGCCCGATTATTACCGTCCACCACACGCACATTTAAAGTAACTTCTTCCGTATCAATTTCAAGAACTTCATTATCTTCAACCGGCGTCGGAACAGGAGTTGGCGTGAAAGTTGGAATCGGTGTCGGACTGGCGGTTGGAGTTGGAGCAATTGTTGGCGTGGCTTCTATAATTGGAGTTGGACTCTCAATTGGGGTGGGCGTTGGAGTTGGAACTGGAGTTGGAGTAACGATTGGAGTTGGTGTCCTTGGTTTCGGCGTAACAGCGGGAGTTGGAGCAACACTTGGTGATGGCACAATCTGCGGCGGCGTTGGAGTCGCCTTGTCTTCGATTATTAAAGTCCGAATAGTGTTTTTACTTATCCAACCTTTGATTTTTCCGTTTGAGACTGAAACATAAAACCAGCCGTTTGTTTCGTTTGCTTTTTCAAAATTAACTTTGTCACCTTGTTGAAGTGTGTGAACTTTTTCCGCCGATGAATTAGCGGCTTTGCGTAGAAAAGTAGTTGGGACAATAACTTCTGCCTGAGTTTGAGCAAAAACTGACCAGACAAACAATAAAGTTAAAATGATGGCGGTAAAAATTTTCATATTTTAAAAACTTACAACGAATAATTATTTGAAAGAAAACGAATTCAAAAAATTATTGATGGCGGGAGTATCTATTTCTTCTTCCGGCAGAACCACGAGCAGCATATACATTCGATTGCCTTGAAAAAACATCCGAAAGCGTTCGACTCGATGTCTGGGTTTGATATTGCTCTCACGACCAATCACCCTTGTATCCGGCATCCTGATATAAACCTCACGACCTGTAATACTGCCATTTGTAAATTCCACATCTTTGAGCAATTTACCTTTTGAGGCTTTCAAGACAACATCGCGCTGTTTGGTAAATTGAGAGCCTTTTCCGGTCAGAAAATTCCACTTTGAATAATTCTTGTAAATAACGGCAAAAAAACCGTTAAAATCGGTGTAAGAATAGCTACCTTGATTGCTCGGAACTTTTAAAGCCTCTTGGTCAGCCCGCATAGTCCCCGGCGCAAGGATACTCCAAGCCTCAGTTTTTGGAGTAAAGGTAGTCCAAGTCCTATCTTGAGCGAAAATGCTTCCGCTTAAAATTAGAAGAAAAGTTAGAGATAGCAATAATTTGTTTCTCTGAAATGTAGTCTTAAACATAATTTTCTGGTAATTATTTAGGTCAAATAGATTAATTTTCAACGAAAGGAACGCCAGCATCTTGCTGGCAAACATCGCGTAGCGATGTAGCTTAGTTTAAGCAAAAGTTACGCTAAAATAAACTTGAAATTGTTCGCGCTTTGCGCTCAATGCCGCCAAGATGGACGGCGTTCCAGTCAATAACTTAATCTTTTACATTTTCTGAATAATTTACAACTGTTTAGCGCGAAACTTTCCGCGGGTCCGAACTACTGCGTCTGCCCGCTCAACTTTGACATTGATTTCGTGAACATTCGCACCTTTTGCCGCATCTTTAGGACGATAACCAAGCCAATAATGTTGTCTTAATTCGGTGGCAATGGTTTTAAAAACTTTTTTTAAATTCGGTGTATCGCTGGTATAAAAACGTCCGGCGGTAATGTCGGAAAGCTCTTTAAAGGTATCTACGGCTTCGACATTCGCCACTTTTTCACGCCGTTCGATTTCGTCCTGCGGAGTCAAATCAACCTGTCCCGGAATGATAATCGAATAGCCTCCTTGTTTCTTTGGTGGCTTCGGGGCTTTCTTTTTCTTTTTAGCCTTTTCATCTTCTTTTACCGTTCCGTCCGAAGTCACCACCAATTCATTTGCAACAATACCCGTTTTATAAAAAATCGTGTAAATTAAAACGTCCGATTCTTCGAGCAGATTTGAAAGTTCCATCTGAGAAACCGAACTGCCAAAATCTTTGCCGTCTGAGAGGACAACAATCACGTTGCGCCCCTGCAAATTATTGAATGAATTTTTGACAATTTGTTCAACCGCTTGGCGCAAAACCGTCCCATCTTGATAAGCCGTTTGAACCTCGTCCAGAGATTTTTTAAGGGCTTTCCGGTCAGGCGTAAATTGGCTCAAAATATTTACTTTCGCGTCAAAAGTTGCAACCAAACATTGGTCTTTAGGATTTAATAGCTCGATAAACTCTTTCGCGGCATCCTTTATTTTGACTAAAGAATTGGTCGTGCTTCCGCTCGTATCAAGCAATAAAGCGATATTGAGCGGCTCATCGTAGGTCGAAAAAAAGGCGATCTTTTGCTTCACGCCATCCTCAAAAAGAGTAAAATCATCCTTCTTCAAATTAGGAATATAACGCCCGTCTTTATCACTGACCGTGACCGGAACGCTGACCAACGATTTATCTTTGGGAATATTTTCAGGTTCGGTAATTTGAGCAGATACCTCAAGCGGTAAGATAAAAAACATCAAAGAAAACAGGGCAAAAACGATTTTCATAAATTTGATTCACTTCCATCAAAACACAGATTTTTGAGCCTTTAAGCACAGCAATAAGATAAAGTATAGTAAATTTTGCCCGAGAATAGAATAAAAAATTGCCATTCGGACAAAACTCTACTGATAATCCCCTGTTTTGGGTTAAGATTTAACCAATGAATGAAAAATATCGAAATAATTTCCTTTATCCGATGTCGGCAATTTTCACTTGCGTTTTCTTAATGATCATCGCGCTTTACACACAAGGCAGAGTTTGGTGGTGCAAACAAGGGGATTTTTCAATCTGGTCGAGCGACATTTGGGCGGCTCATAATTCACAGCATTTCCTTGATCCTTACACTTTTACGCATATTCTTCACGGCGTTTTGTATTTTTGGATTATCAATTTAGTTTTTCGGGAAATGCCGCTGCGTTGGAAATTTTTTATCGTAATTTTGGCGGAATGTCTGTGGGAACTTTTGGAAAATTCAAATATGATAATCGAACGCTATCGAGCCGTCACGATTTCGCTGGATTATTTTGGTGATTCGATTTTAAATTCTTTAGCAGACGTTTTAAGTTGTGCTTTCGGCGCGTTTTTAACTTACAAACTCAAATTTTGGCGTTCGCTTGGCTACTTTATTTTGACGGAAATTATTCTCTTGCTTTGGATAAAAGATAATCTGACCATCAATATTATTATGCTCATCTATCCGATTGAAACGATAAAAAATTGGCAAATTGGCGGATAAGTGGCAGTGGCAGTTGAAATCAGTCGTAAAATCAAATTCTAGTTTGTCAATCTAAAGAAACCTGCCAAGTGCCACTGCCACTGCCACTTGTTTTACCGCTCCCCGCGTTCTTCTTCAGTCGCGGTTTCCAAAGCAACCGTCAGTTTTCTAACTTCAGGCTGGTCGAGCGTTTCAATCCAGCGAATTGATTCGTCCAAAACTCGAAGTTGATATTCTTTCCAATTCGGTTTTCCGGCGACACAACCGATTTGACCATTATAAAAAGCGGTGCGTGGGGCGCGAACTTTATCGGGAATTTGGCGTTCGACCGCCAGCATCATAGTTGGCACGCCCGTTTGCTCAATCGCCCGCGCCACAATGCCCAAAGTTTGATGACAAAGCCGCGAAGCCGGAATCAACAAAGCTGCTTGGCACTCGTAACGATGGATTCTCTCGGCAATTTTCGGCGCGAGTTCTTCGGCAACTCTCGAGGCATTTGGAATAAATCCGTTCATCGTCCACCAAACATTGTTCAGTTTTCCGATTACGCCATTTGCTTCGTATTCGAGCAGACGCTCAACCGGAATTTGCGAATTCATATCGGCTTTGACATACATCGAATCATAACCGCGAGCGGCATATTTTAAGTCTTCGGCTTCAACCTCAATCGGAATCTCACGAAAACTTACATCGCCATCACGCGAGGTCGTATCAAAAGGATTCTGTCCCGTCAATGTAAGCTCCGGCTGAAGTTATCAACGCTAAATTTGCCATCGGAAGAGAGCGTCTCAAAGGTGAAAACGGCGCGTAAATGTTTTCAATAAAAGGATATGTCGCCAAATTTTCGTTTCCGCCCCAACGCGAAAAACGATTTTTGAATTCATCGTTTCTTTCAATCAAATCCATAGTTTTAGTCGCAATCATAATAAATATTTAGTCATTGATTCATTTGGTCATTGATTCATTGTTTTTTCTTAGTCAATAACAAAACTGCTCCATCAAGCAATGATTCAATGAATAAATGGTTAAATTCTGTCAGTCGTCTTAATCTCTTTATTTTCAGTATTTCGGGAGCGATAAAAAACAAAGCCCAATTATTCTGTTTTTTTATTTTGTGTTTTTAAAACCTCTTCAGCAATCCTTTTCTCAATTAACCTATCAGTAACTACGCCTCTTAATTCATTATTAGCTGATATAACCGCTAACGTCCCAAAGGGGCTGTTTTGCGCTCTTTCCAATACATCAAATATGGAGTCCTTTTCAGAAACAGACTGAGTAATCATACTACTTCCAAGTAAATCAGTAAGTTTATCTTTTTCCAATGCGTTAATAAATCCACTAATCTTTTCCCAATTCGCGTATCCGTTGGAATCTTTAAAATAATTTATCGGAATTAAAGATCTAAATTTCTTGTTATTATCTTGGACTTCTACATATTCTAAATTTTGGAGTCGGTTAAGATAAGTTTGAATATCATTAGCATCATAATACTTGAGTTTGTTTGACACAAAAGTCAGACGCTTCACATTTTTTCTCGCCTCATTTGAGAGACTATCCAAATATCCAACGGAGGCTTTTTCTACGTTTTTAATTACTTCAATAGCATCCGAGGCAATAAGATTTATTTTACTTATAGAAGATTCCAGTAAAGTTTCAAGTTCAATCCCAAAACCTTTGAAACTTTTGATGTAATTGCCAATAATTAAACCGACCAAAATCGGAACGCCAGCAACAATTAGCCATTTAGATTCTAGTTTTAATATCACCGAATCATTAAATTGAAGAATTGCGAAAATAATCAAAAGAACAATTGCCACAACAGCACAAATGATAATGGGAAAGTGGCGTTTGGAAATTTTCATTGAGTTCTTACTCCTTAAAATTTGAAATCCGTAAAATCTTTATTGGTAGTTTTAATCTCTTTATTTTCAGTATTTCTCGACCGATACGCGAGCAGAAAATAACTCAACGCTGCCCCAATCATTGCTGCCATCAAAACATACACCGACCAAATATGCAGTTGGTCAAACTGCATCCGCAATCTACTGTCCGCCGCCAATTCTTCAATCGGTTGACCGGCGTTGAGGCGAATTTCGCTCATCCACAAGGCAATCACAAATTGTCCGACCACCGTGGCAATCGTCAAAATTGCCAGCAAAATGCGTTCAGTCCAAACGGCAAAAGGTTTGGCGTTTCGACTTGGCAAAAATGATGTCAAAAGCAAAAATGCGCCAATCACGATTCCGCTCAGATTGACAATCATCAGCGTCCGCGAAACTACCGAGCCAGCCAAATCACGCGAAGGCAAAATGCCAAACACGCTCGGAGCTACCGCAAAACTAAAAAAACACGCCGCGCCGAGCCACAAAGCCAGCAAAAGACTGCGTAAATCTCCGATCAATTTCAACATAAATTTCAGCTACATTATGAAGTCTTTCAATCAAAAGGGCAAAAGCCAAGCAAACTTTTAACAGAAATCACTTGTCAAAACGATTTTCAACGCAAAGACGCAGAGAAACAAAGGCGCAAAGATTCTTTTCTCTCAAATTATTCGTAAACTGATTGATTTTTAGTAAAAAAGTAATTAACCTTTGCGTCTTACACACTTTGCGCCTTTGCATTAAACTTTTCCCAGCAATTCTCATTATGGAATAAGTCGTGCAATATCAATAAGTTACAGGATTATTTTGATTGGCTATTTTTCCCATTAGCAATTTTCAAATTTTATTATCTTATTGATACACATAGATTTACAGTTTTTAATAAAGCATCAGGAGGTTGAAAAAACTGATTTCAAACCTTCTAAAAAAATGGCTAAACATTTGATAACTCAACAGTTACGCCATAATGAGAATTGCTGCTTTTAAGTTTAATTTCTCATTGACTTTAACTTAAACTCAGCTACGCTGCTCACGCGACGTTTGCCAGCAAGATGCTGGCGTTCCCTCAAATTAAATATTTATTGTTTTATTTTGTCCAGTTACTTAATAAAAATTATTAGTGCTATCCGCCGGGTAGCACTTTTTATTTTGCGATTGTTACTTTAGGATAAAGTGTTGATTTTTTTTATGAAAACACTTAAACATTTATTAGACAACAATAAAAAATGGTCGCAACGGGTGAGAGAAAATCGCCCAAACTTTTTCTCTGAGTTAGCGCAACAACAAACTCCTGAATATGTCTGGATTGGTTGTTCGGATAGCCGAGTTTCGGCGAGCAACATTGTCGGATTGCTCCCGGGCGAGGTTTTTGTTCATCGAAATATTGCCAATATGGTGATTCATACCGATATGAATTGTCTGTCGGTGTTGCAATTTGCCGTTGAAGTTTTGCAAGTAAAGCATATAATTGTTTGTGGACATTACGGTTGTGGTGGTGTCCAAGCCGCACTGGAAAATAAACGGCACGGTTTGATTGATAATTGGCTTCGACACATTCAGGACACGGCGAATCTTTATGACGATGTTTTATCAAACATTGAGGACGAGAATCAGAAATTAAACAAACTTTGTGAACTGAATGTCATCGAACAAGTCTTGAATGTCGGCGAAACCACCATCGTTCAAGACGCTTGGGATAGCGGACAGGAAGTCAGAGTTCACGGCTGGATTTATGATTTAACTGATGGAATAATTACCGATTTAGGCATTCACTTGGAAAACCTAACCGAAGTTAAAATCTTACGCAAACGATTTTTGGAGTAATTTTTATGAGAAACAAAACAAACTTGATTTTATTACTTACAATGTTTTTTCTAGCTAACTCATTTGTTTTTGGACAAATGGCACGCAAACCTTCGCCGACCCGCGAGCCAAAAGGCGCGATGGACAAACGCCCCGATTCGCCCAAAAACTCTCTGCCGAAAATCACTTCGCAGAAAGATTTTGATAAAATCGGACGAACTTATCATCAAAATACGCCGTATGCGATGCCTCATACGATGTTTGTGATTGACCGCCGCAACAAAAACAAAATCTATTACGTCAATTCACAAAAGTTCCGCTTTCATAAAGATTTTCTCTACGCCACCGGACTTGCTCCGCTTGGCTCAGACATTTACAAAACTGCTTATTACAATGACGATAGAAGATTTATTGTTGGCACCATCGCGTGGCAAAAGACGGTTGACAAATGGACTTGGGAGCTCTGGGAAGGCGATTTAGCCAAAGAAGTTCATATCAAAACAGCGCACGAAACTATCAACAAAACTTTCTTTCAAACCGTCAATTACAAACCGAATTCGTTTAGCCAAGAAGACGCTTCGGCAAATCTTAATATTCCAAAAGTTACGCAGGACGAAATCAATAAAAATCAAGAATATCTGGCTTTGAACACGGGGAAAGCCGTCGGACGAATTCACATTATTGATAAACTCGATGATACGGTTGAAGTTGGCGTGAATGAAATTCTGATTTTGAAAGAACTTCCCGAAAGTCTGCCGCCGGTGCGCGGAATTATTGTTGCCAAGCCTTCAACGCCACTTTCACATATCAATATTTTGGCGAAGGGCTGGAATATTCCGAATGTTTATATCAAAGACGCGGACAAATTGTTCAAAGAACTTCGATACCAAATGGATTACCTTTGAAGCATCTTTAACCAATTACAAATATAAACCTGCAACCGTTAAAGATGTTGATGAGAAACCAACCCCCGTTGACCGTGAAGCACCGTCTAATTTGGAAGTGAAAAAGATAGCCGGATTGCGCGAGATGCGGAAAAAAGACAGTATTATTTACGGTTCAAAATCGGCAAATTTGGGCGAGATGCTCAATAACAAAATTCCGAATATCATTGTGCCGGATGGATTTACCGTCCCTTTTTATTGGTATAATAAATTCATTAAAGATAACGGTTTAGATAAAGTTTTAGAAGAAAATCTTGATAGTGACAACTTCATTCACAATCCGCGTTATCGTAAAACCAAACTGGAAGAGTTTCGCAAATTGATTCAGGAAGGAAAGTTTGAAGACAGTTTAAAAGCTGAAATTATCGAAAAATGGAAGAATCAGCTTGGCGGAAAATCTGTTTTTGTTCGCAGTTCTTCAAATTCGGAAGACTTGCCAAACTTTTCAGGTGCAGGACTTTATTCAAGCGTCCCGAATGTGGTTGACGAAAAATCTCTTATCGAAGCAGTCAAAAAGGTTTGGGCATCGCTCTGGAAATTTGAGGCGTATGAAGCGCGGGTGAGGAATTTTGTGGCTCAAGATACCGTTTATATGTCAGCACTTATCCAACTTGGCGTGGATATGGACAGGGGCGGAGTGATGATTTCAAAAGACCCGTTTGATGAGCAAAACAAAGGCGCGGTTTATCTTTCGACAGTTTGTGGGCATAATTCAAAAATTCCAAATAATCAAGGCATTCCCGAACAAGTTTTGTTTAATCCAAAAACTAGAGCCACGATTTTGATGACGATTTCGGATCAAACTAATTCATTGAGGTTTGACGAAAACGGTGATTTGAAAGAAACTCCCGATAAATGTGCAAACAAGCAGACAAAACGAATTTTGAGCGATTTGCAAGTCAGAACTTTGGCGGTGGTGGCAACGAATATCAAAAAAGTTTTTGGCAACAAAAAAGAACAAGATATTGAATGGGGCATTATGGATGGCAAAATTTATGTCGTTCAGGCGCGTCCATATATTGATAAAAAATAGGTCGGTGGTCAGTAATCAGTAGTTAGTGAACAGTTAAGAAATTATGAAAAAATTTATAGTTGTAAGTTTATTTGTTTTAGTTTCAATTGGTTGCAGTAGTTCTGCGCCAACTCAAGTCCAAACCAATTCAGCCCCAACTCCAACGACTTCAAAAAAAGACGAGATGACGGTTACAAGTCATTCTACGGAAAATCAAAAGCCGCCGATGAGTCAATCGAATTCCGGCGGTTCGGGCAATTCGCCAATGCAAAAAGCAGTTGACGTTTCGGCAATGACGGCAAATATTGAAAAAGCTGAAAAGGATTTTAAAGCAAAACCAAGTGATGCAAAAGCTAAAGAAACATTGGCAACCGCATATTTTGAACGTGCTTTTGTTTTAACCAAAGCGGCACAATATCGGGCGGCACTCGGCGATTTTCGCAAAGGGTTGAAACTAAAACCGGATGACCAAGAAGCCAAAGGAATGCACGACCAAATCATTGACATTTTCAAGAGTATTGGACGCGAACCGCCAAAAGAAGGCGAAGAACCGCCGCCCGTGCCAGTTGAAAAATCCAAATAGAAGATGCGGAAAACCGATGCAGATAAGTTTGAATATGAGTTAAAACTAAACGATGGCGGAAGTTTGGCTCGTCGGAAAACGGAAAATTTGTCGGACGGTCTGCATTTTTTTGAGGATGATTTTGAAATCAATGATTTATTGACTGCCAACGTCATCACTTGTTTGGGCTGGCTACTCGAAATTGTCGAATTAAAATCGGGTGAATTGTTTTTTCAAACAGGTGAAGAGATAATTCGCCCAAATTCTAAGCGGATTGGGATTTTCTATCCGCCATTTACTTTTACGCGACCTTGTTTTCAAAATGCCAAAGGCAAATTTATCGGGATTGCGGGGATAAAACCTCTGAATACTAAATTTAAAGTTCCGATTGTTTTTGAATCTGACACTTTTGAATCGCCGAAAAGTCTGGCGGAAGTCACAAACATTTTAGCTTCAATCCGCGATTTTCAAATGGTTGAAGCAAGTCCAAAAGCCTCTCTGCTCTCGGTTAAAACAAAAAAACTGATTGACGAAAATTATCAATTTTACCCTTCAATTTCTAAAATTGCGGCGCGTTTGAAAGTCTCACACGCGCATCTGACGCGACAATTTAAACACGATTTTGGAATGAGTCCGAATAAATATTTGCATCAATTACGAATTGCCGATGCGACCTTTCGGCTGTCGCAAGGTGAAGAAATCATCAGAGTTTCAAACGAGGTCGGCTACAACGATTTGAGCCGATTCTATAAGCAATTTCGCAAATCCACCCGCAAATCTCCAAAATATTGCCAAGCCAAATTAACATCAAAAAACGCCAAGACTTTTGCCTAAAACTCGCTTAAACTGTCCAAACAAAAGGAGATTTTTACGATGAGAAAAGTAACATTCGGCTGTGCGAATAGTCTGGATAATTTTATTGCCCGCAAGGACGGCGGATTGGATTGGCTGATGTGGAGCGATGAAGTAATGCCGATAATGAACGAATTTTGGGCGAAAATTGACACGGTTTTGATGGGACGCAAAACTTACGAGGTCGCTCTCAAGCAAACCAAAGGAAAAAAAAATCCCTATCCAAATATCAAAAGCTATGTGTTTTCAAGGACTTGGGAAGCTAAAAAAGAAAAAGAGGTTGAAATCGTGACAAGCGATGCGGTTGAATTTGTCCGAAATTTGAAATCGCAAGACGGCAAAGAAATTTGTCTGATGGGCGGCGGAGATTTTGCCAAAACTCTTTTTGAAGCGGGATTGATTGACGAAATCGGTTTCAATATTCATCCGATTTTGCTCGGTTTGGGGATTCCACTTTTCCTCGAAATGAAAGCGCAAATAAATCTTGAATTGATCGAATGCAAACCGCTTAAAAATGGTTGTATTGTGGTGACTTATCGGGTAAAGTAAGGTGGCTTGAGATTTTAGATTGCGATTGTTTTTAATCCCGTAAAGTTATGAAAAAAATAGTTTTAATTGCTTTAGTTTTGCTGTTTAGCTTAAGTGCTTTTGCGCGTCCGGTCAAACGAATTACCTTTCCGAAAGGCGCAACTAAAGTTACGGTAGCGGGTTATTTAAACGGCTACAAAGATTCACAAACTTACCTTATTCGTCTCAGAAAAGGGCAAAAAATGACTCTTGACGCGAATCGTTATGTTTCACTTTTTATTACCAATCCCAACGGCGAAGATGCTTCGGATATGGATTTGTCTTGTCACTCGCATCAAGTTGTCGAAAATACAACGGCAGGCGATTACAAAATTAAAGCGGTTGAGTGTATGAAGGCAGACGCTTGGAAGGGAAGTTTTAAACTCACTGTTAAAGTCGAAGAAATGCCAGCTCCTCTGCCATCGGACGAAGAGTTAAATCAAATGGTTCAAACAACTACGCAGGATTTTACAGATGCCGTGGAAGCCGCCGATTTTACGGAGTTTCGGGAAACTATTTCCACTGTATTTAAGGAGCAATTTACAGTAAAGCAATTTAACACTACCTTTCAACCATTTATCAAAATCAAAGACAAAGCCGTTCCCATTCTTCGTTCTACCAAAGAGACGATGCCTTTGTTTTTGGCTGATCCTAAAACTGTTGTTGAAAAAGGTTACGATGTTTTAGTAATTGATGGAAGTTATCCAACCGTCCAAGTAGTAAAATTTTATTTTCGATATCTGAAAGAGGGCAATCAGTAGAAATTGTTGGAGTTGAAATTCAAAATATAAAAACAATCTCAAATGCCTAAAGCGTGCGCCAAACGATTCAATAAAATCAACAAATGGGCATCTTGAATCTGCTCAATTTTCTTTAGTAAATTTTTCAAATTAAAAAATTTCAACTCAGTTTCCTTCAAACTTTCTGCGTCTAATTCAACCGCCATCGGATAAACGACTTCGGGCGTAATCCCCGCGCTGGTAAAAAATGAACCACCGAGTTCCCAAGTTTTGCGGATTGAAAGATTGGAGTCTTTGGCAAATTTTTCCACTAAAAACGGCTCAATATCAAACTTGTGCAAAATCGTTTTCGGTAATCGCCACGCGGGAACACAGAAAATTTGTGAATTCCCCGTAAATCGTTGCACCGCAGGCAAATCGCGGTATTCGATGCCGACAAAAATCTCATCATTTGCTTTGAAAAAAGGAATTGCCGCCACCGTATTTTTGCTAAAATTTTGTGGCACAACATATTCAAATTCGTGTTCTGCCAAATGGTCGCCGCACGAATCGTATTCAATAAACTCTGACCTTTCGAGTTTAAGAAAATGAGTGCTTTCGAGTTCGCAAGGTTCAAAAACTTCACGCTTTTCTAGTTCATCATCATAAACTTTAACTTTCAAATCTTGCGAAATCGGTTTAATATCCGCGCCAATCCACGCTCCTTGTGAGCGTTTTAGTTGTCTCAATAGCCGATAAATATTGATTTCCAGACGCGCATCAAACATTCCGCCAACGTGCGAAGCCCGCAAAATCTGTAACGCATCAAGTTCACGCACCACACCCGCGCTGGTAAAAGGCGTGTAGTTTTCAATCTCAAAAGGTTCACGTTCCCAAGGCTTTACTTGCACCAAAAAACTTTCGACACGCTCATCAATCCCACCCGCCGACGTAAAATAAAAGTTCGGTTCGCTAATTTCGAGAATTTCATTTTCGCCAAGATTCGCTCTTTTAGCCAAAATGTTCTCAATTTCCGCGTTTAACCCACCCTCTAACGCAGGCGGTTCTGACTGTTGCCCCTCGCCCCTTGCCACAATCGCCGAAATCGGTTCAGTCAAATAACCCGAATAATTAGCACGATTTAGATGTTTAGTTTGGCGTTCAGCGTTAACAATCGGACGTGGAAAATCTTTTTTGGCAAGCACGAACATTTGCCCGTCATTGTCCTCAAACCACGGCAAAAGGTCAATCGTTTGGTTTGGGCGTTCGGCAAGTTCGTAAATTTGATTTGTTTCCCTATTGCGATAGGCTTTGAGTTTGAGAAAATTCGGATTTTCGTCAGCCTTACTAAATTCTAAAATTTGATAGCCTTTGGTTTGGGCAATTTTTTCGCCTACAATCAGATAATTTGTCGGCGGAAAATTGACGTGATTTCCGTCTAAATCCGAAAGATAAAATTTGCCTTCAAAACGATTTGAAACAATCCACGGATTCCACAATGGCATCGAAACTACGATGCGTAAGTTGTGTATTTTGAAGAGATGCTCAAACTCGCTTTGACTGCAATAAGTGTATTCTTCCAAAAGTTCGGGCGACCAATGGTCACGATAATCCTTCCGCAAAACAAACTCGGCAGCGGTTCGTTTAGTAACTTTGAAACGCGAAAAATTTTCACGCAGACACACAACTTTTTCGTAATTTACACCTTCATTCAAATTCAAACTTGAACGAAAATCCTTCGCAAAAATTTCAAAAAGTGCAGATGTAGAAAGTTCCGCAATTTCACCAGAATCTTTGCCATCGTCGTTTGGCAAATCCAAATAAACCAATTTTTCTGCCTCATCTGGCACAACAAAATCACGAATTATCAAAACTCCGCCTTGTTTAAGTTGGTCAATTTGATTCGACAGAGTTTTCGTAATTTGATTGACATCGAAACCATTAAAACTCGTAACGTGATGCAAAACGGACGAATTCAAAATTCCGTCAAGTGATTCATTTTCAAAAACTTTTTCGGCAATGTCGCCCGTTTCAAATGTTAGATTCGGCAGTTTATAATGATTGTTTGAATATTCAACTGTGACAGGGTTGATGTCCACGCCAACGAGCATTAAATTTTCGTAAAGCCTTGCCAAATCAAAAGTGCCGCTCCCCGAACCGCTGCCCATATCCGCAATTCGTCCGCGGGAGGGAAAGTGTGCGGTGGTTAATGCAATTTTTTGCTGCATTGATTTATCCATTCCGGCAAAATATTCTTCGTAGGACGAAAGGTTGCCACGATCTTGTTTGTCGTATTTATTCATAAATTTAACCACGAAGTTACACGAAAATTGCACGAAGGGAAAGCAACTAAAAAAATATCTTCGTGTATTCTTCGTGCTACTTCGTGGATGAAATTTCTTTTTCCATCAAAATTGCGTCTTCGGTTGGATTGGAATAAAAGTTTTTTCGCTTGCCGATAACTGCGAAATTATTTTTCAAATAAAATTTGATTGCAGTTTGATTCGATTCGCGCACTTCGAGGAAGATTTTTTCTAAATTTTCAGAAGCACAAAAATCCATAAACTCTGCAAGTAATGAATTTGCAATCTTTTTTCTTCTGAAACGCGGGTCAACTCCTATGTTGTAAAGTTCGCCGTATCTTTCCGCCGGAATTAAACGACCAATCAAATATCCTACTGTTTCACAGTTTATTGTCGCCGTAACATTAAAAGAATCAGCACGATAAGTCTCGTTTCTGTAATCTTCGGCACTCCAACCTTCCAAACCGCAAGCTAGTTGTATTTCCAAAATTCTCTCGGCATCATTCGGAGTCATTTTAGTAATATCGGCAATCATTTTTTTCTTACAATTTTCGTGAAGTTTAGTGGCTAAAATAAAATCTTCGGGCGTGTTGACGTTAAAGAAAAAATGTTCGGAGTTTGGCAAATGCGCGATTTCGGAAAACTCAACATAACGGGTTTTTATCCGATTCAAAAAGTCGCGCACCGAATAGTTTTCCGCTTCATTTTCCAACATTTCCGATAAAATTTTGCGGCAAATTTCAGTTTTGTAAATTGCACAAAGCGGTTGAGTTTTCCCATCTGATTGAATCGGTGCATAAGCGTCAAATTCGCTTTTGAATTCTGCAAGATTTCGCAAAAACCCAACCAATTCAACAGTTAAAAACGGATAATCGCAAGCTAAAATTATGATAAAATCGCTTTTTGAATGCGTCAAAGCAGAATGAATTCCGCTCAGTGCCCCACGATTTTGGTAGATGTCTTTGACGATTGGAAAACTCTCAAGCAAATTAGTTTTTCCTGAACCTACAAGCGAAATTTTTCCAAAATTTTGAAGAGTTTCAACCGCAATTTCCAAAAAAGTTTTGCCATTCAAAACGAGCGAAAATTTATCCTTGCCCATTCGGGAAGACTTTCCGCCGATTAAGATGTAACTTTTAAAATCCATTGTTTATTTGCCCGCTAAAGAACGCGAAACTACGCAAAAGTTTTTGTCTTTTTTTTCGCGTCAATTCGCGTTTATTCGCGGGCTAATTCTTTTTTTCCAAGTAATCGTAGTCAAACTTTCCAACTCGTTCATCACCATTTTTCGCAATCGTAATCACGATAGATTTTGAGGTTGGCGTGTTACTTTTTTCCGCCACGCTTCCGATTGGGACAAGCGAATTTGCTTCGGGAAAATAAGTTGCCACACATCTGCTTGGAATCGCGTAAGGCACAGCAATAAAATGATTTGCGTGGCGAGCCTCGCCTTCAAAATGGCTGGTTAAATCAACTACATTTCCACTTTTCAAATCAAATTCGCGCATATCTTCGGGGTTCAAAAAAATCACCCGCCGTTCGTTTTCGATGCCACGATAACGGTCGTTCAAATCGTAAATTGTCGTGTTAAATTGGTCGTGCGAGCGAATCGTCATCAGCAAAAATTGATCAGGCTCAAGTTTGCGAATGGTCAAATTGTTAGTAGAAAAATTTGCTTTCCCGTTGTGCGTTGGAAATTCGCCGATTCGCGGTTGATTGGGTAAATAAAATCCGCCGTTTTTGCGAACGCGTTGATTATAATTTTCAAAACCGCTAATTGTTCGCTCAATTGAGTCACGAATTTTATTGTAATCATTGATAAATTCATCCCAATTTTTACCCAAAACAGCTTTGGCAAGTTCGCAAACAATCCAAACTTCGCTCCGTAAATCTTTGGATGCCGGAGACAAAACGCCTTTTGACATTTGGACATTTCCCATCGAATTTTCGGTAGTGACAAACTGCTCTAAATCATTTTGCAAATCAATTTCCGAGCGTCCAAGTGGTGGTAAAATCAAGGCTTTTTTGCCCGTGACGAGCGCGGAACGATTTAATTTGGTGATGATTTGGATAGTTAGATTCGTCTTTTGCAACGCCTCCGCCGTAAATTTTGTATCAGGCGTGGCAGACAAGAAATTTCCGCCCATTGCGATAAAAACTTTTGCTTTTCCCGTGTGCATTGTTTTGATTGATTCAACCGTATCAAAGCCGTGTTTAGTCGGAGGATTGAAGTTAAACTCCTTGCCAAGTGCTTGTAAAAACTCAGGTTTTGGTTGTTCCCAAATTCCCATTGTGCGATCGCCTTGCACGTTTGAATGTCCGCGAACGGGGCAAAGTCCTGCACCGCTTTTACCGATTTGTCCGAGCAAAAAATGCAGGTTGACGATTTCTTGAATCGTAGCAACTGAATCTTTGTGTTGCGTCAATCCCATCGCCCAACAAGTGATGATTCGCCTTGATTTTTTGATAATTTCTGCGGCTTCCGTGATTTGTTCAAAGGTCAATCCGCATTGTTCGGTGATGTCATCCCACGAAACTTTTTTAAGTGATTCGGCAAACTCGTCAAACCCGAAAGTCTTTTCATCAATAAATTTACGGTCAATTGCCGTTCCGTCTTCCAGCAACAGTTTTGAAACACCTTGCAAAAAAGCCATATCCGAATTGATGCGAATCGGTAAGTGCAAATCGGAAAGTTGCGTGGCTTGATTGGTCAAAATTTTGAACGGGAATGAGAAAAAATTGTCTTGCGGATTTGGATTGACGAAACCAAGCAAACCGGCTTCGGGCAAAGGGTTGACTGAAATCATTATCGCCCCGCGTTTTTTCGCTTTTTCGAGCGTGGCAAGCATTCGCGGATGATTCGTCCCCGGATTTTGTCCGATAATTATAACTAAATCGCACTCGTCAAAATCATCGAGCGTGACCGTTCCTTTGCCAATGCCAATTGTTTCAGTCAACGCCGCTCCGCTTGATTCGTGACACATATTTGAACAATCGGGCAAATTATTTGTGCCGAACATTCGGACAAAAAGTTGATAAAGATAGGCGGCTTCGTTTGATGTTCTGCCGGAAGTGTAAAAAATTGCTTCATCTGGCGAATCAAGCGAGTTTAATTCGTCCTGCAATAATTTTGAACGCATCCGCCCAAGTAATTGATTGATAATGAGTTGCGTCCTTTTCTAAAAAAATCGGCTCGGTCAAACGACCTTGTGCATTGAGCCAATAATCGGAGCGTTGGGAAAGTTCAATCACGCTATTTTGGGCAAAAAATTCGGGCGCGAGAAGTTTTTTTGTAGCTTCATCGGCAAGTGCTTTTGCACCATTTTCGCAAAATTCGGCGAGTTTTCGCGTTTCCGTATCGTCCGCCCAGGCACACGATTGACAATCGAAACCGTCAAATTGATTGATTTTTGAAAGTCCTTTTCTCGCTCTCGCCAAGCCCATTTTGCTGATTGCGTTTTTGGTGGTCAAGTAAGCAGATTTGAGTCCAGCGGCTTTTTCCGCAGGTTTTTCTACCCGTAAATCTTCAAAATCTTCGGGCGTTTCGGCTTGGACTTTTGATTCGTTTTTCATTTTTTTTAGCCCACGAAACACACAAAACATACGAAAAAAAGAAAAATACCTTTTTGTTTATCTTTCGTGTTTTTCGTGTATTTCGTGGGCAGTTTCTTAATTTATCCTCTCTTCCCCACAATAAATATTAAAACGATTATCGCGCACAAATCCAATCAGCGTCATTCCAAATTCTTTTGCCAGTTCAACCGCCAGACTCGAAGGCGAACCGACTGCCGCTAATATTGGAATTCCCGCCATCAGAGCCTTTTGCACCAATTCAAAACTTGCCCGTCCGCTGACCAGTAAAATTTTATCAGACAACGGCGTTTGGTTGGCTAAAAACTTTGCTCCGATTACTTTATCGAGTGCATTGTGTCGCCCAACATCTTCGCGCACAATGTCCAAATTTCCGTTTTCATCAAACAAAGCCGATGCGTGAAGTCCGCCTGTGGCATCGAAAACTGTTTGAGAATTTCGCAGAATTTCGGGTAATTGGTGAATTAAATCGGCTTTGATTTGCAAATTTGAATCAACTTTTTTGACACCTGTTTGCAAGGCTTCAATCGAACTTTTTCCGCAAACTCCGCAACTTGAACTTGTGTAAAAATGTCGCTCAAGTCTTTTGAAATTAACTTTTACGTTTGGTTGTAAATCAATGCGAACCGTATTTGTAAAACCTTCCCCAATTTTCCCACAATGTTTTATTTCAAAAATTTGATTTGATTTTTTGATAATTCCTTCGGTAAAAAGAAAACCCGCCGCGAGTTCAAAATCGTGGTCGGGTGTTCGCATCGTAATCGAAATTGCTTTGTGCGTGAATCTGCTTTTATCGTAAAAACCGAGCCGAATTTCCAAAGGTTCTTCTACCGCTAAAATGTCCGTCTTTTTTTGCGATTCGGGAAATTTATAAATTTCGACTCTGGAAAAACTTTTGTTCACGCACAATTATTGTTTTGGTCTGGGTTTCACCGCCAACATATTTAGATTGATGTCAATCACATTGCCGATAAAGTTTGGATCGTCTTTGCGTCCGTAGCTGATGCCGTAATCGCGCCGATCAAGTTTAAAATTGGCTGAAAAACCACAGGGCGGAGTCACACTTTTAGCCTTTTGATTGTAACAATTTCCGACCACCGTAAAAGGAAATGAAACTTCTTTGGTTACGCCGTGCATCGTAAAATCACCGGTCAAAATGTAGCCTTTGCCTTTCTTTTCAACCTTTTTGCTCTTAAAAGTAATTTCGGGATATTTCGCAGCGTCAAAAAAATCAGGCGTTTTGAGATGGTTGTCGCGCGCAACGATCCCCGTGCTAATGCTATCAGCTTTAATTGTGGCTTCAACCGTTGATTTTGTAATATCGGTTTCATCAAAATTGAGATTGACCGAAAACTGTCCGAATTTCCCCGTCACTTGCGCCAGCCCGCCCGCAATCGGAACGCTGAAACCGACATTTGAATGAGCCGTATCAACCGAAAACGGCGTTGCGGCATAAACCGATAACCAAAGCGTTGCAACCAACGCTATCGAAACAAATCTTTTTAACATATTTTCCTCCTAAAAATTTATTATAACTTTTTTCGTGAAATTTCGTGTTTGTTCGTGGCTAAACAACTAATCTCGCCGGCAAAATTTTCCCGCGACATTCGCCAAAGCCGATTCGCCGAAAACCTTCGCGCTCGCAATAACCTTTCATAATAATTTCGTCGCCGTCTTCCAAAAATCTGCGAGTTTCGCCGTTTGGTAATTCGATTGGTTCTGTGCCGCGCCAAGTCATTTCCAGCAAACAACCGCGTTCGTCTTTTTCTTTGCCTGAAACTGTTCCCGTTGCCATCAAATCGCCCGTTTGCAGATTGCATCCGTTTGAGGCGTGATGCGCCAACATTTGCCCGATTGTCCAATATAAATCTTTCATATTTGAACGTGAAAGCATAAACGGCGCAACATTTTCGGCTCGCATTTTCGGCGTTTGAATATAAACTTCGAGTTTAATATCAAATCCGCCAAATCTGTTGATTATGTTCGCTTTGCAAATACGGAAGCGGTTGCGGATCGTCCTCGTTACGCTCAAAAGCAGGCACGCGAAACGGCGCAAGTGCTTCCATCGTCACCACAAACGGCGAAATTGTGGTCGCAAAATTTTTCGCCAAAAACGGTCCGAGCGGCTGATATTCCCAAGCCTGAATATCGCGCGCCGACCAATCATTGACGAGACACAATCCGAAAATATGTTCTTCCGCATTTTCAATCGGAATCGTCTCGCCAAGTTCATTTCCTTTGCCGACAAAGAATCCGACTTCCATTTCGTAATCCAGATTTTTCGCGGGAATATAAATCGGCGGTTTTTCCGCATCGGCTCGATTTTGCCCTTTTGGACGCTTCACATCCGTTCCCGAAACCACGATTGACGAAGCCCGTCCGTGATAACCGATCGGCACATATTTGTAATTCGGCAACAACGGATTATCAGGTCGAAACATCGCACCAACATTTGTCGCGTGAAAGATTGAGCAGTAAAAATCGGTGTAGTCTTTGATTTCGATTGGTAACTGAAAATTCAATTTCTGAGTTTGGAATAAACAATCTTCCAGTTTCCGCTTTTGTTTTTATCATCAATCGAATCTAAAAAAGTTCTATTAAACGATTACGGAGTTTTAATAATTCTAAGTTCTTGAATATTCCAAAGAACACGACCATCAAAAAAACTTTTATTTACGTCATTTACAACTGATAGTCAAAAGTTAAACTTCTGACAACTTGGTTAAAATCTAAAATAAAATTTCCAATTACAACTCCATTTCTTTCGTCAATTCGTTTCTCTTCCAATTTTTTTGAAGACACAAAAAGGCAAATTTTGAATCGGAAAATCGGTATTCGGATCGTTAGCTGATTCAACCCAGCTTTTTAAGTTAATATCGTGTGTTTCGTTAATTTCGTGCATAGTCAATCGGTTAGAGTTACGCATTTATGCTTTAAAAATCTAGCGAATCGCTGGCTGCTTACTGCTAACTGATAACTCTGAAGTTTTATTTTAAAAATGGATTGACACGCGGTTTTTGCCATTCAGTAACCATTCTTTTGAATTCGTTTATTTGTCCATCGGTGAAAAATTGTTTTGAAACTTTCCAAATATGTTCCCAATCAATTTCAAAATTGACGGTTAAAACTTGCAAATCGCGTTCATAAAAAATGATTTTGTTGAAATTCCCTTTTTGATAAAGGTCAATAATCGCATCAAAACGCATCAAAATAAGTCCGTTGATTGTCGCTATCGGATAATTTCCTTCAACATAATTATAGGTTGTCGTCTCGTGTTTTTTGACGTAATCAAAAATTGCGTTTGAAGTCTTCAAAAAATCAATTCGCATTCCTTCAAAAATTGCGTTGGTAAAATTAACGTCTTTGTTTGTAACCTCAACGTCATCAATAATTTTTTCCAATTCTTGCACGGAAATCAAAATATCGAGGTCTTTGGTGTTGCGGTCTTCGATATACGCAAGATAGGCGATTCCGCCGACAATGCAGAAATCAACTTGTTTTTCTTCCAACAATTTTAGAAATTTTATAACTAATTCAGGCAACATATCGTAATCAATCGGGAAGCCGTTTTTCCAATTTTGGATGTTGAAAGCATTTGCATCATAGATAGATTGGCAAATCGCTAATTGATGCGTTCGAGCAGCAAAAGTTGGTTCAATAAATGGATAATTTCGCATCTTTTTAACCTTCATTTTAGCACATTTACGCTCTGAAATAGTCCCAAACTCTGCAAATCTTCAATCGGTTCTAAAAATGAACAAGAGCCGAATGAAACGGCGTTTTTCTCGCGGACAAGTGCAACCGTATTTGCAGAAATGCTTTGATCTACCCAACGGATTTCTTCATCGCCAAACTCAAAATTCGATCCTTCAAATTCGTTCATCAAGCGGTGAACAAATGAATTATTCAAATCTTGGCGCAGAAAACACGCCGACAAAAATAGATTGAAAAATCCGTGCATAGTGCCGATTGGTGGTTTTGTTTCGTATGTCAAAGGCTTGGTGCAACGAATCGGATGGTGAAGTCCGGCAGTTGCTTTGAAAGGCACATTGGCAGCAATGCAGATTCGCATAAATTTAATTATTGCATCGGTTGAAGGAAATGCGTCAAGGCTTACGCCGCCTGTCCGAATCTTGGCGCGCTGTCTCGTAATTGCCAAAGCCGTGATAAAATTCGACAAAACACCATCTGGCGGAATTTCAAAATACGCCGTCATTTCGCGTGGCAAAATTTTGTGCGCTTCTGTGATTTCGCTTGCCTCTGTCACTTTGATTTCAAGCGTGTCAATGATGGCTTTGCCTTCATATTCGCTATTAAATTTAGCGATTTGCTTCAAATTTTTAGACAAATCATCGTTCACCAAAACACTCAAACGCCACAATCTTTTGCCATTTAAGAATTTTGCGGCGTGTTCGGAAAATTCGTCAAGGCGAGTAATTGGAACGATAAAACGTCCGAGCATCCAAGCCTGTTCGCTTTTCAAATACTTATCAAAATTCCGCACCGCGACTGCCATTGAGACTTCGGTTGGCGGAAAAAGTCCTGCGTAATCAATAATTTCGGTTAGTAAAACTTTTAGTGAATTGCTCATTGGATAATATTTTTTAGAGAAACTTTAATTATTATCCAATAATGAGAAACAATTAACAACCATAAAATTTTTTCTTTAAACCTTGCCAACACTCGAAATAGCTTTTTTGTAATGCGGGAGTGCTCATTGCAAATTCGGTTGGACGCAAAAGATGTCGAGTTTCAAACATAAATGCCAAGGTGTTTTCGAGCTTGTTTGGTTGTAAATCGGCGTTTGTTGCCTTTTCAAATCCATCTAAATCAGGTCCGTGGGCGGAAAAACAGTTGTGAAGCGAGCCGCCACCTTTCACAAAACCTTCTTCTTTGGCATCGTATTGCCCTTAAATTAAACCCATATATTCCGACATAATATTGCGATGATACCACGGCGGACGGAACGTATTTTCGGCAACCATCCAGCGTTCGGGGAAGATCACGAAATCAAGATTTGCCACGCCGGCGGAATCGGTCGGACTGGTCAAAACTGTAAAAATTGACGGGTCAGGATGGTCAAAACTTATCGAGCCGATAGTGTTAAATCTCCGCAAATCATAGCGATACGGTGCGAGATTTCCGTGCCACGCCACAACGTCCAACGGTGAGTGTCCGATTTCTGCCGCAAAAAGATTTCCGCCGAATTTGGTGACGAGTTCAAAATCGCCTTCGCGGTCTTCAAACCACGCAACGGGAGTTTCAAAATCACGCGGATTAGCCAAACCGTTTGAGCCAATCGGACCTAAATCGGGAAGTCGTAAAGTTGCTCCGTAATTCTCGCAAATGTAACCGCGAGCTTTTTCGTCAGCCTAATTGAACGCTGATTTTTAAACCTCTCGGAATGACCGCAATTTCACCCGGTACCAATTTGCAATGCGCCCATTTCGGTCAAAATTTCAATCCTTCCTTCTTCGGGAACAATCAACATTTCGCCGTCTGCATTGTAGAAAAATCGGTCGGTCATGTGATTTATTACAAGCGTAAATATGAATCGCAATCCCCGTTATCGAAGCGTCACCGCAACCCGCAATCGTTATCAATCCATCCACAAAATCTTTTTCCACCTGTGGAAAACTTATTGGATTCCAACGAAGCTGATTCGGCGTAGCGACAGCCTCGTCAAAAGGAGCAGACCGAAGCAAACTATTTTCGATTTGGCGAAAAGGTTTGTGCAAAACCGACGGGCGAATCCGATAAAACCAAGAGCGTTTATTCCAAGCCCTTGGCGTTGTAAATGATGTCCCCGAAAACTGTTCGGCATAAAGTCCAAACGCAGGTTGTTGCGGAGAATTCATTCCTTGCGGTAATGCTCCCGCAATCGCTTCGGTGGCAAATTCATTGCCGAATCCTGATTGATACTCAAATGTTTTTTCGCTGGCTGTTGGTGTCATTTATTTATTACCTGACAATGAATTAAGAGTTTTAATGATTTTTTCGGCTAAATCAAACGATGCTTCGACTGCTTCTTCAATATTCTCTATTTCCGACTCATAATCAGCTAATTGCCTGTAATCTTTCAATCTTTGACCATTATTAAAAATTGTTCTTCTTGAATGCCCTTGATTATTAAATTTTCTCCAAACAACTGCATGAGAATTTTCTGCCGAAACAAAGAAATTAGAATCTTCATTTTCGAGTAAATTTCTAGCCTTCCAATAGACAGAATAATATAACCGAGATATAGCAGAGCGTTTTGAGGCTTCATCATCTCGGTTTCGCAAATCTTCGGCTAAATCTTTATATGTATTCCAATCAAAAAGCATCAGATAAATTTTACGGTAATGTTCAGTTTGTATCTTGCTCTATCTAGGTTTTCAAGCCACCATTCTTCGTCAAATCTGTATAAAATCGGCATTGCTTTTTTAGCAGAAAGTTTAGTTAGTATTTCTACCCAAAGTTCAGATGAATTTGGAAACTCAGGTTCATGTGAAACTCTCAATGCAAGTGATTGATTTTCTCCAAAATATGTTGAAATTCTCGTTGGTATTTCTTCAATTAAATCCAACAAATAAAGATTTTCGCTAACGAATTCAGCAACTTCTTTTGGTTTTTTGATGATGTAATCTTTTGCCAAATGCTCCGCGTGTGTGCGGGTATGCGTCGCAAAAGTGTTTTGCAACTGCTCAACTACCGAAACATTTTCTATGGTGTCTAACTGCATAATTCAAAATTATAACCGAAAAAAAGGTGAAAGAGTGAAAAAAAATTACCATTTTAATACGCCTAACTTTATTCATTCTTTCGCCCGTAACCTTTTTACGTTTTAGAGATTTCCTCTGTGCCGTTGTTCTTTCCCAATCGAAACAAACAACGCTTTGATATTTGAAACTTTCACAAAATTATAAAAGGTAAATACTATCTACTTCGTCAGAAGTTGCTTTTAGTCCGCAACTAAAATGAATGAGTTTGATTTTATTGCCTTTTTTTATCAAGGTAGTTAATTTTGTCGCTTCATCTTTTCTTAAACGAGAATAGGCTTCACTTGGTAAACAAAAATATAATTTTGCCGATTTACCTTTGTATTTAGTTGCTAATCTGAAGAATATAATTTTTTCTTCAACGTCAAACGAGACATCAAAAATGCTACCTGTTGCTACCAATCTTTTACATTCGTCACCGTTAATATTTTCTGGTGGAATCAAAGATTCTACGGGGCGCATATTCTTATTTTCATCAAATACCGCAATTGCTTTTGATTGTGCAAAGCCTGTTGATATAAAAAATAATGACGCAATAATAGCTAATAAATTTTTCATTTTGTCCGTCTCTGTGAATAATATTATAAATTTCCGCGTCGCCGCTGTTCCTCCTCAATCGAAACAAACAACGCCTTAAAGTTTCCTTTGCCGAAACCTTTACAGCCTTTTCGTTGTAAAATTTCGTAGAAAACGGTCGGGCGGTCTTCGACGGGTTTGGTGAAAATCTGCAATAAATAACCTTCATCATCTTTGTCAACGAGTAATCCGAGACGTTTCAAGTCTTCGATATTTTCGTCAATCTCGCCGACTCTATCAGGAATTTCATCGTAATAAGTATCAGGAACACGCAAAAATTCAACGCCGTTTTTCTGCAATTTTTCGACCGTTTTCAAGATGTCTTTGCACAATAAAGCAACGTGCTGGACTCCAGCCGATTTGTAGTAGTCAATGTATTCTTGAATCTGCGATTTGCCGCCTTTGCCAGCCGCCGGTTCGTTGATTGGAAACTTGATATTGTGTCCGCCGTCCGACATCACGATTGACATCAACGCGGAATATTCGGTCGAAATATCTTTGTCATCAAACGTGATGTAACGTTCAAACCCCATCACATCGCGGTAATAATCACACCAATAATTCATTTTACCAAGTTCGACATTGCCGACAATATGGTCAACCAAAATGATGCCCGTATCTTTGCCTTTTAACTCGTTTAGCGCAAAATGCGGTAAAAAAGTGCCGTTGTAATCTTTGTAGGAAATCAACGAATGGATTGTGTCGCCGTAAGTATGAATCGCGGCGTAGCGAATCGTGCCGTTTTCGTCCGGTATATCGCGTGGTTTTTGAAATGCTCTCGCACCGCGTTTGACCGCTTCGTTAAAAGCGAGGTCGCAATCTTCGACCTGAAACGCAATATCGCGCACGCCGTCACCGTGTTTTTTCAAATGCTCCGAAGCGTAAGTATCTGCGTGCAAAGGTGTTGTCAAAATAAAATTGACTCGATTTTGCCGCAAAACATAACTCGTTGCATCTCGATTGCCCGTTTCCAAGCCCGCATATGCCACCCGCGAAAAACCAAATGCGTTGCGATAATAAAACTCCGCCTGTTTCGCATTTCCCACGAAAAACTCAACGTGATGTATTTTTTTTAAACCTAATGGATTTTTGTCTGTCATAATAATTGCTCTTAATAAATCTTCTATTTTTCCATTTACCTAATTCTTTCAAATCCGTAAAATTCTTGCAAATCAACATCATTTTCCTCTGGAGCAAGAATTTTGACGTGAATCCAAGATTCACATGACTCCGAAAGTTTTCTTTTTTAACTTTCACCTGCTTGTATAAAAAGATTGATTTAATACTGTCATCAATAAAATCCAACGGTTTCATATCAATGCCATTGTTGCAATTTCCTTCCCATTTTGAACCTGTAAAGTGTTTGCTAAGTTTCAGTTCTTGTTCTTCACCTTTTATTTCATCAAACATTGGAACGAAAACTTCTTCAATCTCAGTTGTCAGCAGGCATACCCGCCAACTTGATTTGAATAAAAAACACCAGAAGGATGACAAATAATTAAGCTCATTTCCTTTTTGTAACCAAAGTTTTATAACTATTTTTCCATCTAAAAACTCTCAATATATTTCTCCATCTTGCGGACTGATATAAATTTCGTTTTTATAATCATTCAAACCGATTTTGACGAGTTGAAGCCAACCTTGTCTGCCGAGCAGATTTCTTTTAATCGTGTAATCTTCGGCAAAATAAACGAATGTATCGAAAGTTAATCCGAGCGTTTCAAGTTCGATTTCGTGTCCGTAAGCAACAAAACTCCCTGTCAAAGTCGAAAGGATTTTCCGATAGCCTGATTCAATGTCAATGTCTAATTGTTCGCCGAATTCTCGACCAAATAAACAAAATTCTGCGCCTGTATCAATTTTGGCATCACAAATAGCAAAAGCATTTGCCCAACGCAAGGTTGTTTTTATCATAATGCCAATTTCACGTGAGTCATAAATGTGTTTGACTGTAAAGTTTAATTGATGACTCATCACCAAATGCCTCCGACAGGCGGAGGTGCATTTAACGGCTCAATGTATTTCAAGAGTGCATCAGGAAAACCATCTTCTCGCGCTTTTTCCGCAACTTCCTTTAATGTTTCTCCGCTCGCAATCAACCGATTTCCGTGCAAAGCTACATATTTTCCTTGATATTTCTCGCGATTTTCCCTAAGCCATTGGTCGTCGCCCGAAAAATCGCGCATTTCTGTTTTGCCGACATAGCGCGGCTTAATCCCTTCAGGAATATAATTTTGCCGCTTTTCTTTTGGCGCAAATCTTTTTTCAATCAAGGTTTTGGCTAAATCGGATTTGCTAATTCCGGTGCGCTTGGCTTCGGCTTCGAGTTGTTGTTCAATTTCGGGCGTAAGTTCAATTGTTAAAGTCATTTTTGTCACCTCAAACTTTACGATACTACTTTTTTCTAAAAACTCTCAATATATTTCCGCGTCACCTCTTTCAATTCCGCATAACTTGGAATCACATACAGCAATTTTTGCATATCCGAATAGCTGTAATCTTGGTTGATAACTTCTTCTAAATCAAATTTTCGACGCTCAACTTTATCCGAAAATGCGTGTTCCAATTCGCCAAAACTTGAAAGCAGTCCTGCGCCGTAAGCCTTGATGTTGCCTTCGTGTTCGACTAATCCAAATTCGATTGTGAACCAATATAAGTCGCCCTAACTCTTCTAATTGCCTATCGTTAGCGATTCGCGCGCCGTGTCCGATGAACTGCGAATAATCGGCAAAATTCGGATTCGTGAACATCGGAATATGTCCGATTGCTTCGTGAACGATGTCGGGTTCGGGCGTGTAAGCAGGCTCGCTGTGATGGCGGATGTATTGCGTGCAGAGCATTGTCCGATACGAAAGCCACGACAGAAATCCGCGAGTTTCAACCAAACCTTCAATCGGCGCGAGACGAAATCCTGTCAATTCTTTCAAACGGCGATTCATTTCCGATAAGTTGCGGAATTCGGTCAGTCGTAATTCCCAAATCTTTTTTCGCCCGCAGATAAAAAGGCGAAGCATATTTTTGCTGTAATTCTTCCAATTCTTCCGCTACATATCGCCAAACTCTCTGTTCACGCGAATTGTATTCAACGTCGGTGATCTCGCCCGTTTCGCGGAATTTTTTTGCACAACTTGCAATATAATCGCGGCGTTCACGATATTGCGGGTCGTTTGCGCCCGGATGGTCGAGATGAAGTTCGTTGATATGTTCAAACTTCATATCGGTAAAGTCAGGCAAATCTTCATCCCTGAATTTTGTAGTTTGAAATTGAAAAATCAGGCTCACAGGTGCAACAGTTTCGACTAACATTGTAAAAATCTCCTTTGCCATATTTAGACGCTCCAAAAGACATAGTTATACCGCAAATAAATAATTGTAATAAAAAGCATCAATTATTTGAATAGGCTTAGTTTGTTTTTTATGTAAATTGCTTTAGATTTTAAGTTAATTTAGTGCAAATACTTTACAAAATAAAATGATTGACGAAATTGATTGGAAAATACTAACCGAACTCCAAAAAGATGCGCGGACGAGTTTTGCCGAACTTGGGCGCAGAGTTGGATTGACTACGCCCGCAATGATTGAACGAGTCCGCAAACTCGAAGATGCAAAAATTATCACAGGTTATCGGGCAGAAATTGATACGGCAAAAATTGGTTTGCCGATTACGGCGTTTATTCGGATGAGCATTACAGGCATTGATTATTCGCACATTATCGAAGTTGTCGAAGAATCAAGCGAAGTTTTAGAATGTCATCGGGCAACAGGCGGCGATTCGTTTATTATGAAAGTTGCGGTGGCGGATGTCGGACATTTACAAGTAATTATTGATAAATTAACGCCTTACGGAATTACGACAACTTCGATTGTGCTTTCTTCGCCGGTGACAAGTCGAGTTATCGAGCAGCAAAAATAATCTCCGCAAGATGCCTCTTTTTTAACGTTCAACTTTGCTATGAAATTTATTTATTTTCTTATTTTGTTATTTCTGCCCATTGAAATTATGTGTCAGCTAAATTTGCCAAAACCCGAAGAAGTTGAACGAATCGAATTCGGCAATACGAATGATAATCAATTGGTATCAACCCGCTGAATTGTTGAAAATTTTGCCCAAATTTGTCGCATCGGAATCCAGTTACATCGAAAGAGCGATACCTTTTCAACGCGGAAAATTTATCCTCAAAAATGGCGAAGAAATAACTTGGATGGCAAACTCCGCCGATTCAATTTTGCTTTTCAAAGAAAGTGAAAATGGTCGAAAAGAACAACTTTTTGTCTCGCCCAAAAATGACGAGCCGCTTTTTCGGATTTGGGATAATGACGGCAAAGAAGGTTTTATTGATGTCAATGGCAATATTGTTATCAAGCCGCAATTTGATGCTGTCGGCGAATTTTCCGAAGGTCTTGCGCCCGTCTTGATTGGCGATAAATGGGGTTACATCAACCAAAAAGGCGAGGTTGTGATTGCACCGCGTTGGCGACAATCGGAACAAGGTTGGAAACAGATAGTCAGCCCATTTTATCAAGGTTTAGCCATCGTTATCGAAGCCGTTCGGTGGGATGTCGTGGACGATTCAAATTATTACGCTTATAAATGCGGCTACATTAACACAAAAGGCGAGTATGTTATTCAACCAAAATTTAGAGCGAGTTGCGGAGTTTTTTCAGACGGTTTGGCTCGAACTGAGGTGGATGTTTTGGGCGATGAAGCCGAAGAAGGCAAAGGTTGGATTGGGTTTATTGACAAAAAAGGCGATTGGGTAATCAAGCCGAAATTCTTTCAGGCAAGTCCTTTTTTGAACGGATTTGCCCGCGTTCAATCTGAATATGATTATAGCAACAAGGCTGAATCTTTTTATTTGATTGATAAAACGGGGAGCAAAGTTGAAGGCAAAATGGATTGCCTGTGTCAACATAGTTTTACGGAAGGTTTAGCATTGATTTATGATGAAAAAACAGGCGCAAAGGTTATCAATGAACAATGTGAGGAAGTTTTCAAAGTGCCTTCCGACATCAAAAGCTACACCGTTGGATACTTTACCGAAGGTCTGTTATTAGTCGAAAAAGAAATTAATGGCAACAAAATGTTTGGCTATCTCGACCGCACAGGCAAAGTTGCGATTGATTTTAGTTTTGCCAAAGCTGAGGCTTTTTCCGATGGATTAGCGGGAGTAGTTTCAAAGAAGGCGATAAAGATTACAACGCCTACATCAACAAAACAGGCGAAATTGTCTTAAAAAAACACGCGGAATTGCACCTTTCAAAAATGGTTTAGCCTTTCAATTTCTCCATCTTTATACAATCAGCGAACGTCCAAATGCAAGAAATATCAGAGGTTATATGAACAAACAAGGCAAATATGTTTGGCTCTCGCCGCGTGCCGAAAATTATTTGGATAAAGTTTGGATTAAGGAAAATTTCGTCAAGTAAAAAGTAAAACGATGATTTGACTCTTAACTTTGCGTCCTTGGTTCTTTGCGCCTGTGCGTTGAAACGCTTCTTTCCGACAAATAAAAATGCCACAACAGACGCGCTGCAACTGCCCTATTTGGCGACCATTTTTCGGCTAATTTGATAAACTCCTCTGAATTTGGACGCTGCGTTAAACCTTTCAACTTTTGATACGCAACGTGCAAAGCTAAATCGCCTTTCGGCATTACATCCGTCCGAAGCAAAGCCATCAAAAGATAAATATCCGCCGTCCAATCGCCAATGCCTTTGATTTGTTTGAGTAAATCTTTAACTTCTTCATCAGCAAGATATTGCAGACTTTCCAACTCTAATTTTCCTTCCAAAATTGAGTTTGATAAATCCCGTGCATAAACTGTTTTTTGACGCGAAAAATAGCACAATTTTAATTCATCATCAGATAAACTCAACACATTTTCGGGCGTAATTTCGACTAATCTTTCCTTCAATTTATTAAACGCCGAAAGTGCCGAAGCGAGCGAAACTTGTTGCTCCAAAATGATGTGAATCAGAGTCGCAAAATTTGCCTCGCGTTCCCAAAGTGGTGGCGCACCATATTTTTCAAAAATGCGGGCTAAATCGGGGTCGGTTGCAGATAATTCCACACAAATTTCGGTTAAGTTTATCTCAGACAAGATTTTTATCATAAAATTTGAAGCAAATCATTATACAATCAGTTCAATGAAAATTTTCTATCCGAAAATTGCTATCCTATTTTTACTAACTTTTTCTTTTTGTGTTCAAGCTCAAGAAAATTGTGTTCCAATTCAACAAACGTCGGATATTTTATTAAATTTACAACTTGAAATGTCAGTTGAAGAGGTGAGCAATAAACTCGGAAAAGGTTTGAACATAAAGACTAAAAAGGATGATGATTATAGATTCTTTCAAAATTATATTGGCAAGAAACCGCCGAAAAACTTGGAAGGAGTTCGGGCGATGTATTTGCGCTTTTTCGGGAAAAAACTTTATCAAATCGAAATCTTTTACGAGGAAGATAAATATCCGTCTGAAATCAAAAGTTTTGCCGAAATCATTTCCAATAAGTTGAATTTACCCGTTGCCGATTGGAAATTCGCGTATCGTCAAGCCGTTTTGAAATGTGGCGAAAGGTCGTTAATTGCTGATTATCAACTAAATCCGCGCATTGAATTGACCAATGAGCCAATTAAAAAACAAGTTGACGAAATCAACAAAAAGACGAAACTTTTCTAAAAATTATGACTGAAAAACATTATCGAAATTGTAATCTCTGCGAAGCGATTTGCGGGATCGAAATCACGCACGAAAACGGCAAAATTTTGAAAATTGAAGGCGATAAACTCGACACGTTTTCACGCGGTCACATTTGCCCGAAAGCCGTTGCTCTGCAAGACATTTATGAGGACAAAAATCGTTTACGGAAACCTGTCAAACGAACTGCAAATGGTTGGCAGGACATAAGTTGGAACGAAGCATTTGACGAAGTTGCAAACAAGATTTCTGCTATCCAAAACAGTTTTGGCAGAGATGCCATCGCAGTTTATCAAGGCAATCCGTCCGTCCATAATCTCGGCACGATGCTCAATAGCCGTGAATTGCTCAAATCCTTAAAGACTAAAAATAATTATTCGGCGACTTCGGTTGACCAATTACCGCACCATTTTGCGTCTTGGGCGATGTTTGGGCATCAATTTTTAATCCCGATTCCTGATATTGACCGCACCGATTTTTTCTTGATTTTGGGCGGAAATCCGCTGGCTTCAAATGGTAGTTTGATGACCTCACCCGACATCATAAATCGTTTGGAATCAATCAAAAAGCGCGGCGGGAAAATCATTTTGATTGATCCGCGAAAAACCGAAACGGCTCGTGTGACGAGCGAACATTTTTTTATCAAACCTGCGACCGACGCATATCTACTTTTGGCAATCATCAACACGCTTTTTGCAGAAAATTTGGTCGATCCCGGGAGGCTTGCCGAATTTACCGACGGAGTTGAAATTCTGCGAGCAAGTTTCAAATGAATGGACACCCGAAAAAGCGGAAAATTGACGGGAATTTCTGCCGATGAAATCAGACGAATTGTGCGATGAATTTGCCAATGCGGAAAGTGCTATTTGTTACGGTAGAATGGGTGTTTCGGTGCAAAAATTTGGCGGTTTGTGTCAATGGTTAATCAACGCTATCAACATTTTAACGGGAAATCTCGACCGACAAGGCGGCGCAATGTTCACTGCGCCCGCTTTTGATCTTTTGCAAACCTCGAAAGGTGGCGAAATTTATAATCGCTGGCAAAGTCGCGTCCGCAATCTGCCCGAATTTATGAGCGAATTGCCCGTTGCTGCGCTTGCCGAAGAAATTTTGACGACAGGCGAAGGGCAAATTAAAGCGTTAGTGACGAGTTGCGGGAATCCTGTGCTTTCTACTCCAAATGGCTCACAACTTGATAAAGCATTGCAAAAATTGGAGTTTATGGTTTCGATTGATTTCTACATCAACGAAACTACACGCCACGCAAACATAATTTTGCCGCCTGTTTCAAACCTCGAAAGTTCGCATTACGACATTATTTTCAATACTTTTGCGGTGCGAAATACAGCAAAATATTCCGAACCACTTTTTACAAAACCTGACGGAACAAAACACGATTGGGAAATTTTTCAAGAACTCGTTTGGCGTTTGAAAGGCAAAACTGGCGAATTCAAACCCGAACCACCCGAAGTCAAACTAAATTTGGCGTTGTTGTTTGGCAAATATCAACTTTCGCTCGAAAAACTCAAGGAAAATCCGCACGGAATTGATTTGGGCGAACTGCAATCGTGTTTGCCAAATCGCTTGCTGACTGCAAATAAACGAATAAATCTCGCGCCTGAAGTTTTAGTTAAAGACCTCGAAAGGTTGAAAACGCAAGCGAATTCTTTGGAAGATAAAGCGTTTCCGTTTCGGCTAATTGGCAGACGACATTTGCGGGACGATAACTCTTGGTTACACAATTCCGAGCGTCTAATGAAAGGCAAAAATCGTTGCACATTGTTAATAAATTCGGCAGATGCGGACGAGTTAAACCTTGAAAATAATCAGCTTGTTAAAGTTTCATCAAGAGTTGGAAAAGTCAAACTTCCTTGCGAGATTACTGAAAATATTGCTCGTGGTGTAGTCTCAATTCCGCACGGTTACGGACACGGGCGCGAAGGCGTAAAATTAGATATTGCAAACAATTACGCCGGAGTTGCCCTTAATGATTTGACTGATGAATTGGAGATTGACGAATTGACGGGAAATGCGGCTTTGAACGGTGTGAGGGTGCGGATTGAAAAATAATTGCGGGGTTAGGCATCAGTCTGCAAAACTGCGCGTAGTTTTTTAATAAACTTATTTTTCTGCCATTTGCCCCACAAACGAATTGCGGCGCGATAATTCTTTATTCGGCTCTTGGTAAATTTTGACAAGAGCCAGAAATCAGCACGGCTTTTTTTAACCGTCTTTTTATTCAAACGCCGACTTAGATTTTCCATCCAAATATCGCAATCGTGAAGTTCGCCCAAATAGGTTTGCATATCGGTAATTCCTTTTGCAAAAGGAGAAATTTGTTCGTCCCAACAGACAGTAAAAAGTTCGATGGCGTAGCGGAGGCGTTTGGCGGCAATGCGTAGTTCGTGCAATTTCTCACGGTTAAACGGATTGTAAAGACTTGAACTTAGGTCACAAAATTCCTGCAAACTTCGTGAAATTACTTCGCGCCCAACCTCTTTGACGGTGTAAGTCGTTTCATTTTTTTGAACCACTTCATCAATTGCCTTTGAAAATTTTTTCTGCAAACTTTCAAGTGCAGACTCATTGAGAATTTCTGTCAATAAAGTTTGCGTCTTTTCACGCATTGTGCGACGTTTTTCAATTTTTTTCTCGATTGCACTTTTGATTCTTTCTTTTTTGGCAATCTCGCACAATTTTTTAAGCACGGCAATCTCCACATCCTGATCACGCGCTCGACCAAGCGTGTCGGCAAGTTGTTTTAACTCTTTTTTCGATTCTTTGAGAAGTTGCGATTTCATCAAAGGCGAAAAATCCCGCAAAGCACTCCGCAAACGCCGAATTGCCACGCGCATTTGGTGAACTCCTTCGATGTCCGTCGAATCAAGAGCGTGGTTGCGTAATGCGAAAACCTCTTCAAATCGGACTTGCAAAACTTCTGCCGCCCAAATCAGCGCATTTGTTGAGGAATCCATTCCGACAATTTCTTTTGCCCTTGTCATATCCCTATTTTAGCAGAATATTGAAGGGAAATATTGTGAAATCAATCACAATTTTTCTAACTAAAAAATGAAACAATTCGCACCTTTTAGTCGAATTAAAATTTATGAAGCAATTATTTTTCCATCTTATTTTTTGCGTTTTTCTTTTCAACTTTGCCTGTGGTCAACCGCCGAAAGGTTTGGGCGAAAACGAGATTTTGACGGCGCAAAAACTTTCGCCTAACGAAACTCCAACCAAATTTCGCGTGGAAACTGTGGCAACCGGATTGGAAGTTCCGTGGGGATTTGCGTTTTTGCCCAACGGCGATTTACTTTTTACCGAGCGTCCGGGCAGAGTTCGTCTGATTGAATCGGGAAAATTGAAAGCCGAACCCGTTTTTACCGTTCCCGACGTTGAACCTTCAAGCGAAAGCGGTTTGATGGATATTTCTTTGCATCCGAAGTTTGCCGAAAACAAGTTCGTCTATCTCGCCTACGCCTATCATGCTGATGGCAAAGCGGTTAAGGTTGTCCGTTATAAATTTGACGGAACAAAATTGGTTGAGCCGAAAGCAATTATCGAAAATATCCCTGCCGCCCCAAATCACGCTGGAACTCGCGCGCGGTTTGGTCCTGACGGCAAACTTTACGTCACGACGGGCGATGCAACTGATTGGAATTTAGCGCAAAAAACAGATTCTCTGGCAGGAAAAACCTTGCGTTTGAATGAAGACGGGACAGTTCCGCAAGATAATCCTTTTGTTAAAGATACGAATTATCGCCCTGAAATTTGGACTTTCGGGCATCGCAACGCGCAAGGTTTAGCGTGGTCGGCGGAAGGCTTGATGTTTCAAACCGAACACGGACCTTCATATTTTGAAATGCGCGGCGGCGGGGCGGATGAGTTTAATTTTGTCGAACGCGGCAAAAATTACGGATGGGCGGAAATCTACGGCAAAACTGAAAAAGAAGGAATGGTTGCGCCAATTTTGGAATACACTCCGGCGTGTGCGCCCGCCAGCGGAATGTTTTACCACGGCAATCAATTTCCCGCATTCAAAGGCAATTTCTTTTTCGGCTGTCTGCGCGGAACTCGCATTATTCGCGTGGCTTTGAATGGTTCAAAAGTTGTTGGACAAGAAGATTTACTCAGCGGAACTTTCGGCAGAATCCGCGAAATAGCAGAAGGTCCCGATGGCGCAATCTATTTTTCGACCTCAAACCGTGATGGACGTGGTTCTCCGACAAATGATGATGATAGAATTATGCGAATTGTGGCGGCTAAAGATTAAGAATCTGTTTGAAAATTCCGAAATTTGCGCTGAAAGCGCATTCAGAGAGTAGCCAGAGGTGAAACCTCTGGAACAGCAACAAACAATTCGCGCATTGGAGATGCGCTCAGAGATGGTTCTGCCGCACTTTCAGCGCGGAAATGAAGGAATTTTCAAACAGCTTCGTAGAGTTTAGCTAAAATCGTTTTGCCTTTTATCCACCGACATTCCTCCTTAATTTTCATCAAGGGTGGCGTTGATTTTGTCAACGGCATCAATCTTTTCAATGGCTTCTTTGTAAATCTTGATTTGTCCTGCCGCTTCCATTCTCTGACGAGCATCCGCTACAAAATCTGAGAAAACTTGACTTCTTTTGGTAGCTAAAAGTCCTTGCAAAATTTGATCACGTTCTTTGGCAAACTCGTCCATATTGGCTTCAGTGCGAGTGGTCACACCGACTACATACCAGTTATCGCCAACTTTAATCGGAGTTTTACTGACTTCGCCGCTTTTCAGGGCGTTAATTGCATCTTCTAAGGCTTGCGAAGTGGCGGCACTTTCGCCCTGACCAAGCGGTGAACCCAAGATGAAATTCTTTGAATCTTCCGCCTTCAAGCCTTTGCCTTGAGCGGCGGCAGCAATTCCGGCGGCGTTGGTCGCGCCCGAAGCGATGTCTTTCGCAAATTGTTCAACCTTCGATTTTGCTTGCTCGTTTTTGACGGCTTCGGCTACGCGATCTTTTACTTCGTCAAAGTTTGCATCACGCGGTTCGCGTCTTTCCGCCAACATCGGAATCGCAAAACCATTCTGAATCGGAGTTTTTTCGCCAATTGCGCCGACTTCTTCCAAAGGCAAAATTCCTTCTTCAAATTGGGGCGAAACGCCGATATTTTCAACCTCATCGCCGGGTTTGACAAAATTTGTCTCGCGCACCATATCTTTAGCATTTGAATTGGCTTGAGCGGCAAATTCTTCGGCAACTTTTTGCACGTCTTTGACTTCTTTCAGACGGTCAACAACCTTTTGCGCGAGTTCGCCGCCAATGGTATAAGAACGGCTGTTTCTCAAACTAACTTCGATTCCTTTCTTGGCATCTTCAAAGGTTTTTGGGACCGAAGCACCGCGCCGCAAAACATAATATGCCGTGCCGGATTTAATCGGTTCGGTGACTGCGCCTTCTTCGAGCGTTAATAATTTTTGATACGGATCAGCCGGATTATTCGGATTTGGGCGGACTAAACCGGAAAGTTTTCCGCCATTGAACGCGGAAGCCGTGTCTTGCGAATACCCTTTGGCGAGTTCGGCAAACGCTTCTTCGCTCATTTTTCCGCCATCTTTTTTAGCTTTTTCCGCAACTTCATTGGCTTTTGCCAAAACTTGCGCGTCCTCTTCAGGTTTGGGCACTTTGAAAACAATTTGCTGACCATTGACTCCCGCCTGTTTGCGAACCGGGTCCAATTTGTCGTAAGCGGCTTTTAATTCTTCGTCCGAAAGCGTCAGTTTTTCACCGATTTTTGAAGTATTAATGAAAATGTAACGAATCTTTTTCTGTGGCAAGGCGATGTAATAATTCTTTTTGTTTTGCTCGAAATAGGCTTTCAATTCTTCATCGCTCGGCTTGAGGGTTTTTGCCAATTCGTTGCTATTGATGGAAACAAAACTCAAATCAAATTTGGTGTTGCGGCGTTTGAAATCATTGATAACTTCTTCTTCTGCCACGGTGACACCGGAAGTAATCAAGGCTTCAAGTTTTTGTGAACCGATTTGGTCGCGCACGGCTTGTTCGTAAGCCTTGACACTGCCAAATTGCTCAGTCATATTTTGCTCATAAACTTTTTGGTCAAAAGGTTTGCCGTCTTGCGGTTTATTGCTTTGACGAATTTGTTCGGCAACTTCTGCATCCGAAGCAGTCAAACTGAAACGATTGGTTTCGACTCGCAAAACTCTTTCACGAATCATACTGTCGAGGATAAATTTCGCGCCAATTGAGCGTCCGCGAAACATCGGATTTTGGGCAAAATTCTCTTTCTGAGTAACGACTTCGCCAACCGTCACGACTTCGCTTCCAACCTTAGCGACTGTTTCGCTACTGGCAGAAAGATTATTTTGCACTGCGTCCCGGGTGGGCGCATAAAAAAGCACCAGACTGGCTACCATGACGATGGCAAACAACATCAGAACAAAATTTCGTGTTCTTTCTAAACGACTAAAAAACTTTAACATTGTGTATTACCTATTTCTGTACGTAAATTTTCACTATGGACAAACCGCGATTTTACCACTAGCAAGCGCAAATCGTAAAATGCAGAAGGCATCGAAGGGCTTAAAAAGCGGAACATTTTGCAAATTAAGGCAAATCTGCGCCTTCGGGGACAATTATAATTTCTGTTAAGTAGTGTCCAGTTTTTTCAATTTTCATCAAAATTCGAGAGGATGAGATTTTACGCTTTTCCAAATACCTTAAAATCTTTTTTTGCCTGGAGAGTATCAAATCCATTTCTGCATCTTTTTTAAATGAGAAAAGGAAAAGAACTTTTGCTTCTGTGTCATTTGAAAGTTCAGCTATCAATCCCTCTAAATGCTCTCTTTCTTTTAACCACGAAACTTTTTCATATTCAGCTATATTACAACGGCAAACTACAAGAGGAGCAACCTCGCCCGAATCAGAAAAACTATTTTCACAACCTTCGGGCAAACCTTTGATTTCAACTGTTGCAGTCACAGTTTGTCCATCCATTTCTTTGGTAGTTGCAACTGAGATTGCAGTCGTTCCTTGTCCATCAGAAATTGTGCCATTTGAAACCTTCCACTTGTATTCAAATTTGGAATTATCAAATTTTCCCGTCAATGAAACAGAGAAAAGCATTGAACCTCCTGCAAAGGGTGGTCTTGAAGGCGGAATTATTTTTATCATCGGGCAAACCACTTTATCTTGCCCAAACGATTGAAAACAAAAGGCTAAAGCTAAAATTACGGGAATTAAAACAGATTTGAGTTTAACATAAGGTCTAAACCGCAAAGGCAGAAACACGCGCGTTAGCAAGTGTGCCAAACGTCTGCAATTATTCAACTTAAACACCCTTATTGACGTGCGTGTTTCTGCCTTTTTTTGCCCTAAAACTTGTTTCATCAGCATAAATTTACAACAAAATTCATAAATTTTGAATTTTTTTGCAAAAAAGTTTGTTTCATACTTGAAACGTGAAACAACTTGTGCTAGTCTTGTTGCATCTTTGAAACAGAATGTCTTTAATGGCATTCATTTAGCGGACAAAACTTAAAGAATAAAATTAGCTGGAAAAAGGAGATAAAATTATGAAACCAAAGATAAATCCATTGAGTAGAGTTCCACGTCAACAACGTCTGGTGATGGCGATTCGTGGTGGAGCAGGTGTCGGCAAAAGTCATTTTATCCGTTCGATGAGCGAAGCAGGGTTGGGGAAACTTTGCATTTTCGACACCGAACGCAAGGCGCGTCTCTTGCGCGGAGTCGGCGTTTCATTTGACGCTTTGGAAATCGAACAAACGGACGAACTGCCCGAATTTATTGATTGGGCAATCAATGGCGAAGGAGTTGAACAAAATTACGGATGTTTCGCGCTCGATTCGTGGGCGGCATATTTTGGCGCAAAACATTCGGCAATGTTGGAAGCCGTTCGTGAACGCACGGGCGATCCGTTGTCGCAACCATCAGCCGAAGAACTCGCTGCCGATCAAATGATTTTGCAGACGGTTTTGCGAAAACTCTGTATCGAAAGCGGAAAATCAATCGTCATTGCAGATCAAATTGCCGCCAAAGGTAAAGAGTCGAAAGAAGATAACGAAATCGGACGAGTTTTGCCGATGACGGCTTCGGGTTTAGAATATTTTGTGGACGTGATGATTGAAGTTTCATTACAAGAACGTGCTGGTGAAGTCGTCCGCGTGTTCCAAGTCGTGAAATCGAATTCGCCTGTTTTTGAAGTCGGTTTTGAAATGACTGGAAATGTTACTTTTAAAGACTTTTTGAATAAAATGCGCGATGAAAATCCATCCGAGATGACGTTTGAAAAACCGGAAGCATCGTCTGTTCCCGAATTTATCGAACCGAGCAATGTGATTGAAATGAAGCTGAAAACATTGACGATTGACGAACTAATTGCCAAAGCCGAGTCAAACGGTTTCAAACGGGCGGACATCATCACGGGCGCGAGAATTTACCACAATCAGCCAAATATTTATCATCTGACATCTGAACAAGTTCTCGATTTAGATAAACGAATGACGGCTCGTTTGGAAAAGACTAGGACTGAATCAAACGTCTCAAATATCAAAAAGGCAAAAGTAGCGTAGAAATTTACTGATTGCCCCATTTATCCATTGATTCATTATTGTTTTTCAATGGATAAATGAACAAATGATTCAATGAATCAATCCGAAAGTTTTCGCACTGGCAAAAGGCGAAAGACACGACAAGGGGGAAAGTTTATAGCAAACTTCTTTCCCTCTTTTCGTTTTATGTTAAAGTTTTGTAGTTCTAACCAATAATTTCAGGAGAAAATTTATGTTAAAAATAATTTTAGGCATTATTGTCGGATTTATAGTTTGGAGTGTTTTATGGGCTGGAAGTCACGAATTGATAAAGATTTTATCGTCTGGTTGGTATGGCAAAATTGACACCGAATTTATGGACGCAATAACCAAAGGAACAAGCTATACGGTTGATTCAACCATTTTAGTTCTGAGTTTGATTCGGAGCGTACTCTTTTCAATAATTGCGGGTTTTGTAGCGGCATTCATTGCCAAAGAAAATACGCTATCAACTTTAATTCTAGGAGTTTTGCTTTTGATAGTGGGGATTTTAGTTCAAGTTTCAATTTGGAGTTATATGCCGCTTTGGTATCATATTCCGTTCTTAATTTTGCTGATTCCGATGGCGGTTTTTGGTGGTAAATTGAAGAAAGTTTAGGACAAAATTTATGTTGCGAATAATTTTTGGAGCGATTGTCGGTTTTATCGTTTGGACAATTCTTTTGTTGGGAAGTGATGCTATTTGGCTGGTATTGTCGCCGGATTGGTATGGCAAGCATCAAACTGAGTTGCAAGCCGCAATTACTAACCAAACGCCTTTTATGGCGGATTCGACAATTTTAATGATAGCCGTGATAAGAAGCGCGATTCTTACTTTCATTGCAGGATATATTGTCGTTTTAATTGCTAAAGAAAACTTCAAAGCACCTTTGTTTTTGGGGATTTTATTGCTAGCTTTCGGCAGTTTTATCCATTCGATGATTTTGAACAACGTCCCGCTTTGGTATCACTTTTTGATTTTGCTTCCGCTAATTCCGCTGGCGATTTTTGGCGGAAGACTGAGAAAAATTGAGCATACTCACAATTTCTGAAGCCAAACCGGTAGCGGAAGCCATTTTGAATTGCCGTAGGTTTGCTGATTCAATCTTTCGATTTTACTTTCCGCTTCTTCTTGCAAACTATCGGGCGGTAAATCTGCTTGGCGGTCGTAACAAGCGTGTTGGATACAAGGAACGGGTTTGACAGCGTGAACCAAACAGCCCGTTCCTTTTTCAAATAATGGGCAGGCGAAAGTTTGTTTGAAAGTATTGACCGAATCTTTCAAATTATATTTTTCAATAGTTTCAGCGATTCGTTGATTGATTTCAATTTGTTTGGTTTCATCCAATTTATCCAAAACTTCACGCATCGCAATCGCTTCAAGTCGTGTAATATGAACATTTACAAAATGTGCATCAAGACAGCACGCGCCCTGAGTTTCGCAAGTCAGACAACTTTTAGCGTTAGTTTCGTAATTTTGAATTTCACTTCGATACGCTGTCTTAATTTTATCCAAACGCCTCAAAGCCACTTTTTCGCTTAATATTTTCATTAATTTTGTTTATTCGATAATTTTGCCTAAACATCAAATTTAATGGTCTATAAACCTTAAATTTATCATAATAAACAGGTAATTTATTAATCTTTTAAAACAAAGCCGATACGTTTGAGCAACTCGATAAATCGTGAATCTCCACGAAGTTTATTAAATTGTGGCTCAACATTTAGCCATGGCAGATTTGACGACCGAACATCATACGCCTTCTCTAGCCAAATGAATGCTTGATCAGGTTCATTTAGTCCGGCATAAATCAAGGCGAACAAATACGGATCTACAAATTTCTGCTTTGCCTGTTCCTGCAATTCAGACAAGACTTTACGAGCCTCAGCTTTTTTACCTGAGACTGCATAGCAATAGGCAAGTTCTGCAACTATTGACGACCAATGATTGGTGGCAATACGCCCTTTTTTCAATTGGTCAATCGCCTCGTCATAGCGTCCGACACTCGCGTATGCTCGCCCGAGCCCGAAATAAGCTAATGGATAGTTTGGATTCAACTCCAGTGCATTCCGAAATTCTTCAATCGCCTGTTCAGGGTGTTGTCCATAATAATAGGCACAACCTAACTCTGTTTTGATGACGGGTGAAAGCGGATCACGTTGTAAAAAGCGTTCTATTTGAGGAATAGCATCATCATTATGTCCACGAGTATTAGCGTAATGAAGGGAGCAGGAGAAAGTATCCATTGCTTTGTGATCTTCTGATTCGGGATGCAGCAATCGGTCGGCGGCTAACCAATCCCAATCCCACAGGAGTTTGACTAACCCTAGCGATGATTGGGCTTCTTCCAAGTCTTGGTCTAACTCAAGTGCCTTCAACGCATAAAATTTGGCTTCCGGCATCACTTCTTTTGGTGGTGCAAAATCACTTCCCAGCGAAATGTATGCGTCGGCTAAACCTGAATATGCGAGGGCAAATTGAGGATCGCGGTTAATCGCTTGGTTGTAATAATCAATACTTCTGCGAAGTGAATCTTCGGTATATTTGCTCAGGTGAAAACGACCTTTCAGATAGAGTTGATAGGCTTCATTATCTGCTGTGTAAGATTTGGTCAATTTTAGTTCGTCCGTGCCTGATAATTTGGTTTTGAGTTTGCCTGAAACATCACGGGCAATCTCGCTTTGTAATGAAATCAGGTCTGATTGTTTGCGATTGTATAGTTCAGTCCAAATTGCATTTTCAGTTGAAACATCAACCAGTTCCAAACTTAAAGTTAATTGGTCACCTCGTTGAACAACTCGTCCGGTTAGAATTGCTTGCACATTTAATTCCTTACCGATAGTTTGGGGATTCGTTTCTTTGCCTTTGTAGCGAAAGACTGATGAACGCGCTTTGACGCTTAAATTCGGCAGTTGCGACAAACTACTGATGAGCCTTTCCGTCATTCCATCTGAGATGTATTCAACCTCGGCATTCCCGCTTTCATTGACAAATGGCATCACTGCGATTGATTCAATTTGTTTGTTATTTGTAGTTCTACCTGTATAAAACCAATACCCCAAAATACCGACGAGCAAAATAACCAAGGCAGTTGCGGCAAGTGATTTATGTTGTTTAATTTTCTGCCACAAATTGACTTTCGTTTCGGCAGTTTGAAGATGACTGTTGCCCATCGTCGCTTGTAAAATGGCGGTTTCTTTTTCATCTTTTGACGGTTGGATACGCTCCAGCTTTTCTTCAAAGGTCAGATTCTCCTTCAAATCTTTCAAATCGCTAAGAAGCCCTTTCATCGTTTGATAACGCTCGTCTTTCTTTTTGCGGAGCATTTTGCTAATGATTCTCTGTAATTCATTAGGGATATTTTCAGCAAAACGTGAAAGCAATTGAGGTTCCTGATTTATCAAATTGGCAAGAGTTTCCGACATCGAATTTCCGGCAAACGGTGTGCGTCCTGAGATCATTTCGTAAATGACCGCGCCTAAACTGAAAATGTCCGTCCGTTCATCAACTCGTTCGCCTTTTGCTTGTTCAGGCGACATATAGTTGACCGTTCCCATTATCACACCTTTTGCGGTTTGATTTTGTTTGGCAGTTGCGTCTTCTAAACCGACGTTTTTTTGTTCGACAAGTTTGGCTAAACCGAAATCTAAAATTTTTACATACCCATCAGGGCGAATCATAATATTTTCGGGTTTGATGTCGCGGTGAACGATATGCGCTGTGTGCGCGGCGACTAGAGCATTAACAATTTGAGTTGAAATTTCCAAGACTTCCGATAATTTCATCCGCGATTCTTTGAAACTATCGCGGAGGGTTTTGCCTTCGATAAATTCGCTGACGATATAGTTCGTTTCTTCCGTTTCCCCTATTTCGTAGATGACTAAAATATTCGGATGATTCAAGGCAGATGCGGCTTTTGCTTCTTGGGTAAAACGCTGGAGATTCGATTCGTGTTTGGCAAACTTTTCGTTGAGAATTTTTATCGCAACTTGGCGGTCGAGTTTTTTATCGTTTGCCAGATAAACTTCGCCCATTCCGCCGACTCCGAGCATTTTGACAATTTCGTAATGCCCGAAACGAGTTCCTTTTTCGAGTTTTTTTGGTTCGGCTTCAACAACTTTTGCAATCTCGCCGGCAACAGGCGTTTCCAAAAAACTTTGAGCCGTGTCGAGAGAAGCCAAAAGTGATTCAACTTCGTGGCGCGTATCTGCATCGTCGGCACAAACTTGATCAAGAAAACGATGGCGTTCATCGGGCGAAAGTTTTAGTGCTTCACCGAAAATCTCCTTCGCCTTGTCCCAATTATCGGTTTTCATCTGGTCAATTCCCGATGTAGCCACGCCTTTGCCATTGCCCAATCCCTGGTGATAGTTGTCCTCGAGATGTTTAAAACTTCGGCAGTTTCTTCCAAACTTAAACCGCTAAAATATCGTAATTCAACAATTCGGGCTTGCTGTTTATCCTTTTTTTCAAGGCGCGTTAATACTTCATCAAGTGCAATTAAGTCAATATCTTTTTCGTCAACCGCAACTGTCAAGGCTTCCTCCAGGGGCAGTTCTTCATTATCACCTCCACGTTTATCACGATGTTTGGTGCGAGCGTGGTCAACCAAAATGCGCCGCATCGCTTGGGCGGCAATGCCAAAAAAATGCGCCCGGTTTGCCCAATTTACCTCGCGCTGGTCAATCAATTTGAGATATGCCTCGTTAATTAAAGCAGTTGGTTGCAAAGTGTGGTCGTTTCGCTCACGACGTAAATAACGAGCGGCTTGTTTATGCAGTTCACCATAAATCAGCGGCAATAGTTCATCAAATACTGCCTGATTGCCGCCATGCCACTCACGCAACATCTGCGTAATTTTGTGCGATTTTTCTTGCTCCAAATTCATTTTCTCTCGGCATTATAAACCTAAAAATGATAATTCAAAAAGTTTTTTAGTTTGAGGTAAAAAAAATGGTCACGTTTTATTTTTTCCATCGCGTTAATAAGTGAAGGCAAAATTAAGCCTCAAGATTAAAAAGGAGAACATTAAAAATGATAAAGAAAATTTTAGTATTAGGTATTGCAGCAATCGTATTTGGTTTATTTCCCGTGAATGGAATTGTTCGGGCAGAAGATTCTAAAGCGTCTGAACATTTCAAAATGGCATTGTCTCAGGCTCAGTCATGGCGTTTCGGTCCCTATGCCACCATTGATCGAGCCAATCAGGTGGCAAATTATGCCAGAAGTCGCGGTTACCAAGCCAGTATTTACTACGCCGGAAGTCTCTACTCCGGAACCAGAACATACTACGTTGATGTTTGGAGATAAATACAATCTCAGTAGATCCAAATTCTGTTAAATTCCGGCACTGTCTTTGCGGTCTTTGCGTCTTGGCGTGGATTTTACTTAATAAAAACTTATTCACGCCAGGTTCGCTAAGCTCGCCAAGCAGAAAAAAGTTTGAAATTTGGAACTACTGAATCTATTAAATGTTCAATAAATTTAAGAAAATAAAGGAGAAAAATAAAATGACAAAATCAATCGCACACATATTCTTAGCAATCAGTTTAACCATTGGTTTATCAACTGTCTCTTTGGCAGAGGATTTTCACAACACTAGAATCGTTAGTAGTGTATCTGTAATTAATAACTACAACGGTAGCTACATGTGTTTGGACGTTGCCAGAGCTGACACTAGGGAAGGAACGCCGATTGTGCAGTATGCTTGTCATAGCGGCGATAACCAAATCTTTTCGGTCTTATCAACAGGAATTTATCGTGAACCGACATATATAATCCAATCTAAACTGAACCCAAGAATGTGTGTCGGTATAAGCAACAATAGTTATGCCAATTCCACTGAACTTCTTCGATTGATTCCTTGTATAGACAACATTAGTAAATCCCATGGTATCGTTTACCAGAGGGGAGCGAAATGGTTCATGGACTCTATCTGGGGACGAGCTATGTTTCGTGCCTACTTAAAGTCAATTGACAATAAAGATACCTGTATGGATGTTCCATCAGGACTTCTCAGCAATAGCCTTTGGATACAGGTTTATTATTGCAACACTCTTAATAATAGTGGATTTAACCAGACATGGTATTTCCTTCCTCCCGCCTAGCCTTTGGTTGGAATTGCTGTTTTACGATCAAGGTATTTTACTTAAATGCTCTCGCCTCTATTTTTTAATTCAGGAAACAAGGTCGAGAGCATTTTCACCAATTTTAGAAATGAGTTCGGCTTGAATATCAATACCTAACTCTTTTTTTGAAAACTCCGATTGGCTCATAAATACTGCTTCAAATAATCAAATCTAATTGGATTTAAAATTTCGCGTAATTTTTTTGGTCACGATTTGTTTTTCCCGTCGCGTTAATAAGTGATGGCAAAATTAAGCCTTGAAATAAAAATAGGAGAAAATAATAAAATGAAAACAACAATAACTTGGATGCTATTAACTGTAATGCTTTTTGGACTTAGCGCAAACTTGACGAATGCTCAAACGGAGTCAAGCAATGTAGTAATTAATGAAACTCAGTTGAGTGAGGAAACACTTTCAGCCTTTGAAAAAAAATACGGAGTTCGCATACCCGATGGTAATTATTGGTATGATTCAAAAGCCGGAGTGTGGGGAATGAAAGGTGGACCAACTTTAGGATTTACACTGGCTGGTCTAAAACTAGGCGGAACTTTAAAAGCTAGTGCCTCGAACGGCAATACAAAAGTCTTTATCAACGGGCGCGAATTACATCTTTACGATGTTTTAAGTCTTCAGCAACTTGTCTATCCATATCCTGTTTTACAAGGTCGCTATTGGGTGGATGCCCACGGAAATTTTGGTTATGAAGGCGGTTTTGCACTTGGAAATTTATTGCAAATAGCCCAAGCCCGATACAGCTCAGGAGGTAAAAGCGGGTATGATTCAGGCATTGGGGCAGTAATGGGTGATGGTTCAGGCTGCACAACTTTTATCAGTGGTAATTCGAGCGCAATCTCGTCAAAGTGTTAATCCCTTCTCTGGACGAAATAATCAAGTATAGTCAAAGAGCAGGTTTTTCTGCTCTTTTTTTATTTGCCAGACTCTATTTTGAGGGAACCAATTATACAAACATAGTAAAAACTTAATTGAATAAATCATCCCTTTTTTGGTTAATTTGAGATGAATTTTCACAGTAATTAGAAGATTTTCGCTTAATATTTTCACTTGTGAATCACATAATTCAAAACATATTTACGAAGTTTATCCCGATTACTTTTCAAATATGCTTCGTGATCTTCGGCAATGCCATTATCAGCTTGCGCCATTAAAATAAAGGCTTCGAGCAAACCATCTTCATTGAGTTTTTGCAAGATTTCAAACTGCGGATGTGACAATTTTTGCTCTTTAGCTGATTTTAGAGTGCTCCGAATTGCCTCTGCTTCCTCTTGTAAAGTGTGACGATATTTCTTTTCGGTTGGAAAAGTTTTGGCAAATTTTTCTTTATGCCAATTTTCGCGGGTTAAACTATACGCCAGCCAAGCCTTAGAGCCTTCATTAAGCGAGTTTTCATTCATTACGGTAGTGGCTTTTCCGTTGGCATCGTATTTGATTTCGGGAATATCAACCTTTGGATGTCCGAGTTTCGCACTTGTTGCTTCTGCCCATTGCAAGATGCCTCTCGGCGATAATTCGCCATAAGGCTCGGTGATAAAGGCTTCGATATAACGGTCGCGGGCTTGATCGTATTTCTCCTGTTTCATCAAAGGTGTGGCAGAATAGCGATAGGCAGTTTCCCGATTTGGATTGATAGCGATTGCTTTTTGATACCATATTTCGGCATTTGCCCAATCTTGTCTTTTTACATAAACATCGCCGGAATAGAGGGCGGCTTCATAAATATTTGGGTCAAGGGCTAATGCTTTTTGATACAAACCAAGGGCTTCGTCATATTTTGATTGAGCAAAATTATTTTCTGCCTGATCCATAAATTTATTTGCTTCAGGATTTTTGGAATAGCGCGCTGTGCCTGCCGTGCTACTCTCGCCACTGAGCAAACCTATCAGTGCGTCATTTGACTGATCATTAAACCCAAGTTCTTTCGCCTTCCGAAATTGTTCGAGTGCTTTTGCCGAAAGTTGTTTGGCTTGTTCGTTGTCATCAATCTGTTTCGACTTGGCGAGAAGCGAAAAACCGTAGAGGAAACGTAGCTTGGGAACATCGGGCGAGGCTTTGATTAAAAGCTCCAGATGCGGAATGGCTTCGGCATATCTTTGTTGGTCAATTAGTTGGGCAGCTTTTGCCAGTGCAGTTTTAACTTCCTCTTCGGTCTGTGCGTTATTTGAAGTGAATGTAGATGTGATAAACAAAAGACAGGCTAAAAGATGAACGAAAATCATCTTCACAGTTTTGGGTAACATAATTTTGCTCCTTGAAATTATTGAGTTTTAGACAAAAATTGAAAAGACTTCGTTTGAATAAACCATTCCTTTGCGAGTCAATTTCAACTCCCCATCGCTGAGTTCGATTAACTCTGCGTCATCCAGACGTTTCAAATCTTCGGCAAATTTCGTCTGTAAGTCAATGCCGAAACGAAATTTATAATCTTCTAAATCCAAACCTTTGGTCAGACGTAAATTTAGAAACGCAAACTCGGCGGAAAGTTGCTTTTGGGTCAAGCGGAATTGTTTCGACAATCGGCGATTCGCCAGTTTCAATTTTTTGGACATATTGATTTGTATCGCGCTCATTTGACCAACGAGTTTTACCATTAAACGAATGTGCCGAAACTCCAAACGCAAAAACAGGTTCACACAACCAATATTTTGAGTTATGATTTGACTCAAAATTCGGTTTTGAGAAATTGGAAATCTCGTATTGTTCGTAGCCCTTTGCTGCCACTTTTTCTAGCATCAGTTCATACATTTCCGCCGCTAAATCTTCATCCGGCAAAGGCTGACGTTTTGAGACGAATTTGTTCGGCAAGCGGCGTTGATTCGTGAATTTCGAGTAAATATAAGCGAAAGATGTTCGGGCTGTAAATCTAACGCTTGATTCAAGTTATCTTCCCAATTTTGCAAAGTTTGATTAGGGAGATCCGGCAATCAAATCAAACGAAATATTGTCAAAATTTGCCTGTCGTAAAATTTCAAAAGTCTTCCGCGCATCATCCGCAGTATGCCCACGGGCGAGAAGTTTCAATGCTCTATCGTCAAAAGTTTGCACGCCGAAACTTGCGCGATTAACGCCTAAATTTTTGAAATCTTGCAATTTTTCGAGTGTCACAGTCGCGGGATTCATTTCTAATGTAAATTCGATTTTAGGTGCGATAGAAAAGTTTTTATGAATCGAATTTAAGAATTTTTTCAAGTTGATTTGATGATAAAAGTGAAGGAGTTCCCCCGCCAAAATAGATAGTTTCAACCAAATCTGAAATCTGAAATTTGGAATCTGAAATTTCCTTACAAAGTGCTGAGACATATCGTTCAACTGCCTCATTATTTCGATAAACATCGGTCGCAAAATCGCAATAGGAACAGCGCGATTTGCAAAAAGGGATGTGAATGTAAATTCCGGCGTTCATTTAATTTGAAAAGTTTTAGTTTTTCAATTGATTTTCGAGCGAAGTTTTCCAAGCGTTTTGTAATTTTCAATTTTGCCAGAACCACTTTAATATTTACTTCAGATCATTATCAATCCAAGTAATATCGCATTTGAAAGGCTTGTCGCTTTTAATCATAATTGCTTTATATTTTACATCTTTTGGCAGAGAGTCAAAATTATTTGATTTTTGTTCAAAGCTAAATTCCGCAGAATCTGTCGTAGAATATTTGTATGTTCGAGAACTATCCTTAAATTGATATTTTTTATTGTTTTCGTCAATTAGAAAAACTTCGGGATTTAAAATAGTTCCATCTGAAAGTTCAATAGTATTAAACGAGGAATCATCTATTTTCGATTCGTAGCCCTCAATTTTGAGTGATATTTTCTGAACTTGCTTTTTAATTTTCAGAGGAGACTTGAATTCTACTCTTTGCCATTCATTGGTTACCTGAACCTCCTGAGCAATCGGGTGCGTTATCCGCATTCCAAAAACAACACTAAACCAAAAAAGCGCAACTACACCTATCGCCAAAACAGCTATCCCTAAAACTATTGAACTGATGGTATAAAGAACAATTTTTTTCATAATAACTCCTTATGGAGATTATCATTTGTTTAATTGATTCTCTAGTGAGTGATTCCAACCATTTTGTAATTCTTCAACTTTTGCCGAAACAACTTCCGCACCGTTGAAACTAATTTTCAAACTTTCACCTGTCACTTTTCCAATCACTTCAAAGGGACAATCGCCAACAATTTCTTTAATTTCGTCCAATTTATCCGCCGAAAAACTTATCACAATCCGCGAAGGGGATTCGCCGAAAAGTTGTGCAGTTGCGTCCAAGTTTTCATCACTCAAACTAATTTCTGCACCAATCGCATCTCGATTGAGCGAAGAAAAACAACTTTCGGCAATCGCCACTGCTAAACCGCCGTCGGAGCAATCGTGAGCTGATTTGAGCAATTGTTTATCAGCCAATTGCAAGCAAATTTGTTGAACTTTATTTCCAAATCCAAATCAATTTTTGGAACTTCGCCGTGTTCAATAAGTTCATCGGTCGTGTAGCCGAAATCGTTTGCGCGTATTCGGTCGCTGCTAAATCGTCTTTTGTTACGCCAAGCAGAGCAATCAATATCGCCCTCATTTTTAAAACCTTGCGTGATGAGTTTGCGGACATCTTCCAGCAATCCGACCATTCCGATTGTCGGGGTCGGCAAAATTCCTTTGCCATCGGTTTCGTTGTAAAAAGAAACATTTCCCGAAATAATCGGCGTTTCAAATTCTTCGACAAGCCTCCGAAATTCCGTCAATTACTTCCGAAAACGCCCACATTACTTCGGGACGTTCGGGCGAAGCAAAATTCAAACAATTCGTGACCGCCAATGGTTTTGCGCCAACACAGACATTATTTCGCGCAGCTTTCGGCGACAATCAATTTTGCCCCTTCACGCGGATTTACCGCCGCAAATCGCCCGTTTCCGTCCAAACACATTGAAATCGCCCGGCGAGTTTCCTTCACCCGCACGACTGCCGCATCCGCGCCCGGCAAAATTGCCGTATTCGTCCGCACCATCGTGTCATATTGCTCATAAACCCAATGCTTTGAACAAATATTCGGCGAAGCGAGAAGTTTTATTAACGTCTTGCAGTCTTGAGTCTTGAGTCTTGAGTCGGATTTTGGTCTTCGACTTTGAACTTCGACTTTCGACTTTGACTTTGTCTTTGCATCGGGCGATTGTAATAGCGGTGCAGAATCCGTCAACCTATCAACCGGCAAATTCGGCTTCGAAATCTGCCGTTATGATAAACTTTCAAATGATTTCCTTCGACGACTTTGCCGATCGACAACCGCGTCCAAATCCCATTTTTGAAAATCTCAACAATCTCTTTTTCGCGCCCTGATTTTGCGACAATCAGCATTCTTTCCTGCGATTCGCGAGAAGCATCATTTCATACGCAGTCATCCCTGTTTCGCGTTGCGGAACAAGAGTTAAATCGAGTTCCAAACCCGTTCCGGCACGTGAAGCCATTTCAACACGACGAACTTGTCAAACCCGCCGCGCCCATATCTTGAATTCCGGCAATCGCGCCGCTACGCATCGCTTCCAGACAGGCTTCGAAAAGCAATTTTTCGAGAAAACGGATCGCCGACTTGAACAGTTGGACGTTTTTCCAACGCTTCGTCATCAAATTCCGCCGAAGCCATTGTTGCGCCGTGAATTCCGTCGCGCCCTGTTTTTGCGCCAACATACAAAATCGGATTGCCAATGCCTTCCGCTTTGCCGAAAAAAATCTGGTCTTTGCGGACAATTCCGAGCGCAAAAGCATTGACCAACGGATTTAAATTGTACGCTTCATCAAAAACGACTTCGCCGCCGACTGTCGGCCGTGCCGAAACAATTTCCGTAATGCGCGATGCCGTCAACGCAGCCTTTCAAAATTGATTTATTGCGATTGCCATGTTTTTTGTCGTCAAGATGCCCGAATCGAAATGAATTCATCGCAGCAATCGGACGCGCGCCCATCGTGAAAACATCGCGTAAGAATTCCGCCGACTCCGGTTGCCGCGCCTTGAAACGGTTCGATAAACGATGGATGATTATGCGATTCAACTTTAAACGCGACGCACCAATCGTCGCCAATATCAACCACTCCGGCGTTTTCTCCGGGCGGAACAATCACGCACTCGCCCGTTGTTGGCAAACGCTTCAAATGCACTCTGCGAAGATTTATAACTGCAATGTTCTGACCACATTACGCTAAAAACTCCGAGTTCGGTCATCGAAGGCTCGCGCCCCATTATTTCCAAAACTTTGTCGTATTCTTCGGTAGTAAATCCGTGTTGGTCGATAATTTCAGGTGTGATTGCAGACATTAAAAGTATAATCCTCAGTTAAAAAAATTGCAGGAGAAATAAACAAAAGAGTTTATGCGGTCTGAAAGATTTTTTCAAATCAGACAACATAAACTCTTGGTAAAATTTCAGTTTTAAGTCAAAAGTCTGAAATCCTGCTCAAGACTTATGACTTATGACTTCTACGCTAAAGCCGCCATTCCCATTGCTTCCCATTCTTCTTTAGCAGGACCATAAACGCCATGAACTTGCAGTCCGGCTTGACGCATTAAAACAGTCATTTGTCCGCGATGATGTGCCGCATGCATTAAAAAGCAGGTCAAGGCAAAACCTTTCGTCCAAGTTTCGCCATACATCGGAATTTTGTCAGTTAAGTCCTCATCTTTCCAATGTCTTGGCAATTCTTCGTTCAAAGATTTAACGGCTCTTTCAAATTCTGCGACTATTTCCGCCACAGTTTTCGGCGTTTCCGATGTGGGGCTTGCGCCTTCAATTTTGATTCCGGCACTGCCAAAAAATTCCTCAATGGTGCTGACAATGTGCCAAGCCAAAAAGCCAAGCGAACGCCCCGTCTCGGTAACTTTTTGATTGAGCGATTCATCCGTTAAACCATTGAAAATCTTGAGCGTTTCACTCGCTTCATAACCCCAGACACCTTGAAAATCTTTGATTTTTCGATACATAAATTTTAACTCTTTATTGTTTTGATATGAAATAGCGTTGCAGCTATGAAACTAGCACAGAAAAAAGAAAATTTCAAATTTTACCATCTGAACTTTTCGTTACAAAAGATTATTTTGCGGCTGGCAAAGTTATTTTATCAAGTTCTTTTCGTAAAACCTCAACTACGATTTTCCCTTGCCGATTATAAACTACTGCGCCTTTGCCATCTAAGAAAATGGTGAAGGGAAGTCCGCCGCCCCAATCATTATAAACTGCCGAGATTGCTTCGCCTTCATCCGCAGTCTTGAGCAAATAAGTCGGCATGGCTGCACTCATTCGTTGTAGAAATTTCGGAACGCCCGTCTTGATTTCTTCCACATCGTCAAGGGTGACGGTGATGAAATCAATTTTCCCTTTGTAATCATTGTCAATTTTGACTAAATCGGGAAATTCTTCAACGCAAGGACCACACCAAGTTGCCCAAAAATTGACCAGCAAAGGTTTTTGATTTTCACCTTCGCGCTTGAACAAATCTTTGAGCGCAACGGCATCAATTTGCGTTACTTTTGGAAGATTTGCAGGCGGCGCAGGAACGACTTTTTTTGTTGCAACTGACTTTTTTGAGACAGTTTTGCCTTTAGGCTTTTGGGCAAAACTTGACGTTACGGAAAAAGCAAAAACAAGGCTCATTCCAATTATTAAAAACATTTGTTTCATAAATTTACTAAACCACACACATTGAACTAATTCCAAATTTGGTATTTTGTATTCCCAAATTTAGAACTATTCTTAACTTTTACCTTTTGCCTATTTACTTATTCCACTCGTTTGATAGTGCAACCGAAGGCTTTAGTTTTTGTTGCTTTAATGGTTTTGCCGTCTAAAAATTGATCTAAAGCATCGCGCAAAAAAGTTGAAGTGATATTGTCGCCTTTGCGGTCATTATCAATCGCGCCGTGATAGACGAGTTTATTGTCTTTATCAAAAAAGTAAATTTCGGGCGTTGCCGAAGCATTAAATTTATCCGCGATGACGTTTCCTTTGTCAATCAACATCGGAAAAGCATAATTTTCTTCGGTGTGTGATTTTACCCATTCCAGCGATTCGGTTGAATTGGAATTGATGCCGATAAAATTGATGCCTTTGGCTTTATAATCAGCGACAACTTTATTCAAACGGTCATTGTATTGTTTGACCACCGGACATTGTGCCGAAAGAAAAACCACAATCGTTCCTTTTTCGCCTTTCAAATCGTTGAAAGATTTTTCCACACTATTGGTATCGAGAAGTTTAAAATTCTCGACCGTTGAGCCAACTGTAAAATCATTTGCGTTACTATTTGGAACAACGACTACAAAAGCCATTAAAAATACTGCCAGTAAAATACTAATTCGTTTCATTTTTGACACTCCTTCGGGTTTAATTTTAGAAAATTTAGTTTAACAGATTACAAATTATCTTGGAAAGATAAAATTTCTACGTTCTTCAAAATACTAATGTTTCAGACTTGTTTTTTTATTCCCTATTTTCTTAGACGTAGAAAAACGTAGATTTGTTCGGAAAATTTTCAATTCTTTTTGTAAATCTAATTTAGAATTCTGCATCTGATTCGACTTCCAAAACGAACTTTAAAAGAAATTCTCGTCAAAATTGTTTCACAGATGAAATAAGTGGTATAATTAAAACCTCAAAAATGTTTTCAAACGGCGAAAAATTTAGTCATTACAAAGTAAATTCTGCTATCGGCGCGGGCGGAATGGGAGAGATTTATTTGGCTTCCGATACACGTTTGAAACGAGATGTTGCCATCAAAATTTTGCCTGCCAAATTAACCGAAAACGCTTCGGCAGTCGAACGCTTTATGCGCGAGGCGCGGGCAGTTTCTGCCTTGAATCACCCGAATATTTTGACGATTTACGACATCGGCGAACATAATCAAATCAAATTTATCGCTACGGAGTTTGTTGAAGGTCAAACGCTTCGCCAGCGCATTGCCAAAACAAATTTAGAGCTTAACGAAATTCTTGAGATTGTGATTCAAGTTGCCGAAGCCTTGTCTGCCGCGCATCAGGCAGGAATCGTCCACCGCGACATCAAGCCGGAAAACATTATGCTTCGCAATGATGGCTATGTGAAAGTGTTGGACTTTGGACTAGCAAAGCTGGCAGAAGGGGACGGAGACACGGAGACGCAGAGACACGGGAATGAAAATTCCTTACTCTCTACTCTCCACTCCTCCACTCCCTTTCTTGCCACCTCGCCGGGGATGATTATCGGCACAGCCGCCTATATGTCGCCCGAACAAGCGCGAGGATTAAAAATTGATACACGAAGCGATATTTTTAGTCTTGGCGTGGTGCTTTATGAATTGGTGGCGGGACGTGTGCCGTTTGCGGGTGAAACTCTCAGCGATATTTTGGCGGCAATTTTGCAGTCAGAGCCGAAAACGCTTTCTGAATTAGTGAAAAATGTCCCGTCTGAACTTGATTGGAGCGTTGCCAAAGCCCTTTGCAAAAACCGTGATGAACGCTATCAGACTATCAAAAATTTTCTCAACGATTTGCAAAGACTCAAACAGCAACTTGATTTTGAAACGGTTTTACAGACGATGTCAGTGATTCGGGCATAAACAATTTGGCAGAACTTCAAGCCACGCGGATTTTTTCAAAAAATTTAACCAATATCACGGAACGCAAAAAACGGACCCGGAAAGCGATTGATTCGCTAGCGGTTTTGCCGCTCGTCAATTTTGGCGACGATCCGAACACCGAATATCTTTCCGATGGGATTACCGAGTGCATCATCAATTCGCTTTCCAAATTGCCAAAACTCCGCGTTGTTCCGCGAAGCACCGTTTTTCGTTACAAAGGTCAGGAAACCGATTCACAAAAAGTTGGTCAAGAACTTGATGTTCGCGCGGTTTTTTCGGGTCGCGTAATGAAGTTGGGCGATTCGATAATCGTCAAAACCGAATTGGTTGATGTTGTTAATGAATCGCAAATTTGGGGCGCGGAATATCGGCGCACGATGACGGATATTTTTACTATTTTGGACGACATTGCCGAAGAAATCAGCGAAAAATTGCGCTGAAATTTACAGGCGAAGAAAAGAAATGTCTGGCAAAGCGTTACACCGACAATGCCGAAGCGTATCAGTTTTATCTCAAAGGTCGCTATTTTGTAACCACCAAACGCACCGAAGAATGGATTAAAAAAGGCATCGAATTTTTTCATCAAGCGATTGACATTGATCCAAATTACGCGCTTGCCTATTCGGGCATTGCCGAAGCCTACGGTTTTCTCGCGTCTTCAACCGGCGGTTGGTCGCCAAATAAGGCGTATCCAAAATCAAAAGCCGCCGCGCTCAAGGCTCTCGAACTCGATGAAACGCTCGGCGAAGCGCATTGTTCACTCGGTTTTTCGTATCTGCTTTACGACTGGAATTTTGCCGAAGCCGAACGCCAATTTAAACGTGCCATCGAACTCAGCCCGAATTATCCAAACGCTCACGATGGCTACGGGTTTTATCTGAAAGCCATCGGGCGACACGATGAAGCTATCGAAAAAGGTAAATTGGTGCGGCGGCTCGAACCGCTTTCAACTTTCGCCCACGTCAGTCTCGGCTACGCTTATTATTTTGCGAGAGATTACGAAAAGGCAATTGAAGAGTGCAAAAAAGCCCTCGAAATGGACAAAAATTTGACCTTTGCATATCGCAATCTAGGTTTGGCTTATTTGCAACAAGGCAAATTTGATCTGGCAATTTCAGCTTTGAGCGATGCAGTTAAGTTTTCCTCCGGCGGTTTGGCGTTTGAATCGTATTTAGGATTTGCTTATGCGCTTGCGGGCAAACGAGATGAAGCCCTCCGAGTCTTGGAAAACTTGCAAGTGACTGACCAAGAGCGTTATGTTCCTGCTTACAATTTTGCCATTATTTACACGGGGTTAGGCGATTTAGACAAGGCTTTTGAATGGTTTGAACAAGCCTTAAAGGAGCGTTCGGGGTTTCTACCGTTTTTGAAAGTTGAGTCAACAGTTGATAGTTTAAGGGATGATGTAAGATTTCAGGATTTATTGGAAAGAGTCGGGTTAATTGATTTTTAACGCAAAGACGCGAAGTCCGCAAAGGCACAAAGATTTTTTTAAACTTTTAGCAAATTCTCCCTAAAACCTTTGTGCCTTTGTGTTGAAAAAAACTTATCCAAATAATCTTGGCAAACGCCTTTCAATATTTTTCGGCAACAAAATTTCCATCGCGTCATCAACCGTTACGATTCCGGCAATATCGCCATCGTCATCAATCACCGGCAACGCCAGCAGATTATATTCGGCGATTTTTTTGGCGGCTTCTTCGGCATCATCATTTGGATGGGCAAACTGAAATTGTTCGCGCATTACTTCAGAAAGCGGAAAGGTAGGATCGGCTAAAATCAGGCTTCGCAATGAGATAACGCCCGAAATCTTCCACGAGCCTTCTTCTTCTACGACATACAGGTAATAAATCATATTCGGCGTTTCCGCCATCTCGCGCAGACGGGCAATGGCTTGTGAGACGGTTAAAGTTTTCGGAAAAGTAACAAATTCCGTAGTCATCAAACCGCCTGCTGTGTCCTTGTGAAACGGCATCAATTCCGCAACATCAGCCTTTTCCTCATCTTCCATCAGGTTGAAAAGTTCTTGTGCTTTTTCCTCGTCCATTTCGCCCAGCACGTCCACTGCATCATCGGGCGACATTTCTTCCAAAATATCGGCGGCGCGTTCTTCATCCATTTCTTCAAGAATCCGCGCCTGGTTTTCGGTGGACATTTCTTCGAGCGTGTCAGCGGCGATTTCGTCATCTAATGATTCAACGATTTCTGTTCGGTGAATCGGTGACAAGGCTTCGGCAAGTTGTGCGATTTCAACCGGATGCAGACGCGAGAGTTTATCTTTGGAGGATTTCAATTGAACGGAAGCAGTTTCAGTTGCCAAATAACCAACGTCTGCCCAATCAATTACTTCGACCATTCGTTTGCCGTAGAACCCTTTTGGCATTAGTCGGCGCAAAAATCCTTGCAAGCTAACATCTGCCCCTGTGACGCGCCATTCGTTGCCGACTTCGATGATTTGAACATCGTTGACACGCACCACCCGCTTGCCATCAATATCAATCAATTGTTTGTCCAAAACGTCTTTGGCAAGCAGAATTTCCCCTTCGCGTCGAGTGAAAGGGCGCAGGTCAAGTATATCAATATTGAGTTTTACGCCGTGTTCATTAAAAGAGGCAATTTGAACCCGCCGAATAAAAAAATCGCGGCGCAGATAGCGCGCCATCACTCCGACAATCGGCGGATAATCTTCTTCTCCGTAGCGCACCACTACGTCTTTAATCGCAGCAACTTTTTCGCCTTCGACATCTTGAATCGGACGACCTAAAACCTGTGATAGATAGAGCATAGACTTAAATTCCTTTTGATTTAACAGACAAATCTTAAATGTTTTTTTATCAATTACAAAACCTAAAAGCCTTATTTTAGCGAGGATTTTGCAAGGTGCTGAGGAAATTGTTAAAACTTTTTTAATTTTGTTGTCGTTTTTTGTGGAATTCTTAAAGAGTTGCTTCTTTTTATTAAATAAGACGCTCTGCGTTTTGAGCCTTCAGAAAATCAAACCCGCCCCAATTAGGTTTTTAAAAATGAAAAAAATTCCCCTAATAATTGCTATTACAATTCTCTTAGTTTTGAGTGCAAGCGCACAAATGCGAACTCGTCTGGTTGATAATTTTGATATGGCAAGTGGTGTCCAAATCAAAGTTCCGGCTGCTGCTCCCGTTGCCCCCGCCCAATCAAGCAAAAAATTGGTCAAAAAAACGTCACAAAAAACAATGAATATGCAGGACGCGGTGAGTTTGAAGGATACAAAGCTGTCAAATTCAAATCTTCCGAAACTTGCGATGTCAGCGGGAAATTCGATGGGTGGTTTTACTACCGGCGATTTAGTGATTGATTCGTATATCGTTGATTCCAGTATTCGTTACGGGATTGATCCGCTTTTAATTTATGCTCAAATGCACCAAGAATCTTCATTCAAATTGAAAGCAACTTCTTATAAAGGCGCAAGCGGATTGATGCAATTGATGCCCGCAACTGCCAGACGTTTTGGGGTTACAAATATTTACGAACCGCGCCAAAATATTGATGCTGGAGTGAAATATATGCGTTGGCTGCTGGATACCTTCGGTGGCGATGTCAATCTCGCGCTGGCAGGTTATAATGCCGGCGAAGGCGCGGTGATGAAATATGGTTGGCAAATTCCGCCGTATAATGAAACCCGTGAATATGTCCGACGGATTACGAATCGTTATAACTCAATCAGAAATCCGAATTATGTTGCCCAAACAGTCAAAAAAGTTTCGGTTAGCCAAGTCGCTAAACTCGAAAAGAAAGCACCTGCTCCTTTGACGGTTTATGAACGCAATCCAGTCGCCGTTCGCTTGCCGGATGGCAGAATGCGACTCGTTAATCAATAAAGTTTCTCACGTCTCTTCTCCTCTTGGTCGAGCAACCATCGCGGTCAGATTATTTTCTGACCGCTTTTTTTGTGGTAGAAACATAAATCTTGTATGATGAAAAAGTCGAGAGTCAAGAGTCAAGAGTCGAGAGAACATCCAATGCTCTCCACTCTCCACTCGTTACTCTCCACTCTAAAAAATATGTTTTGTAACAAATGCGGCGCAAATAATTCGGACGAGGCGGTTTTCTGCCAGAAATGCGGGTATCAGTTTTCAGACGAAGCGGAGACGCAGATTGCAACTACTCCGAAAAATTCGGTTGAAGCAGAGGAAAAGAAAATTTTCTCGATTCGCCCAACTCTGTTGTTTGTCAAAATCGGCTATGTGGCGGCGGTAATTTCCGCGTTTTTATTGGTGGTTGTGCTTTATTATTTAGGAAAAACTATAGGTTTTGATGTTTCGCCCTGGATCTCAGTTCCAGCCGGACTCGCTTTGCTTTTGATTCCAGCGTTTTATCATTTGAAACAAAAAACGGTGCTTTACACTTTGACCGATGCCAAGGTTGAGATTGACGAAGGTTTTATTTTCCAAAATTCGCGCAATATTCCGCTTCGCTCGATTCAAGACGTTTCGGTTTCGTCAACTATTTTGCAAAGAATGTTGGGCTTTGGAAATTTAGTGATTGATAACGCCAGCGAAGACGGTGGGAAAGTTATTTTGAAAGACATCAACACGCCGAAAAAATACGCTGACATTTTGCTCAAAGAAATGAGACTTTTAGATAAGTAGGGAGTGGAGAGTGAGGCGTGATTATTTGTCTTTACTCCCTACTTCCTACTCTCCACTCTCTACTATTATAATAAATTTTATGAAGACCATATTCATCACCGGCGGAGCAGGTTTCATCGGCTCTGCTTTTATTCGCCTCGTTTTAGAGGAAACTTCCGATACTCAGATTATCAATTTTGACGCACTGACATACGCTGGAAATCTCGGATAATTTAGTCGGTTTAGACGAAACCCGACATAAATTTATTCACGGTGATATTTGTGACCGCGAGGCAGTTTTGCGCGCTTTGCCAAGTGAAACAGATGCAATTTTTAATTTCGCGGCAGAATCCCACGTTGACCGTTCAGTATCCATTCGGCAGACGAATTTTTGCGGACAAATATCATTGGAACGCAAGTTCTTTTGGACGTGGCGCGAGCCAAAAATGTTCGCCGATTTGTCCAAATTTCAACCGATGAAGTGATGGGAACTCTGCCCGAAGACGACACCGCATTTTTTACCGAAGATTCGCCGATTCAACCAAATTCGCCGTATGCCGCCTCGAAAGCCTCCGCCGAATTGGTTGTCCGTGCAGCGCGTGAAACATTTGGAATTGATACGGTTATCACTCGTTGCGGCAACAATTACGGGCAACGCCAATTCCCTGAAAAATTGATTCCGCTGATGATTGCCAACGCGATGAATGATGAGCCATTGCCTATTTATGGCGATGGCAAAAATGTCCGCGATTGGATTTTTGTCGAAGATCACGCCCGCGCGATTTTGGCGATTTATGAAAAAGGAAAATCAGGCGAAGCCTACAATATTGGCGCACGAAATGAGATTCAAAATATCGAAGTTGTGACTTCTATTCTTGACGCTTTGGGCAAACCGCACAGTCTCATCAAATATGTCACTGACCGGCTCGGACATGACCGCCGTTACGCGATTGATGCCACCAAAGTTGAAACCGAAATCGGTTGGCGCACGCAAACGACTTGGGAAGACGGATTAGCCAAAACTATTCGTTGGTATCAAGAAAATCAGGATTGGGTGAATCGGATTCGCAACGGCGCGTATCGTGAATATTATCAACAAATGTATGGCGCGAGTTTGAAATAACTATGAAAATCCTAATCACAGGCGCAAATGGAATGGTTGCCAAAGCCGCGATTGCATATTGTCAATCAATCGGCGATGAAGTTGTTGCAAAAACTCGGCAAGAACTTGATATTGCAAATCAAACGGAAGTTTTCAATCTTTTTGAAAGTGAAAAGTTTGACGCGGTTTTGAATTGTGCGGCTTATACAAATGTTGACGGTGCAGAAACTAATCAACAAATCTGTTTTGACACAAATATTAAGGGAGTTGCCAATCTTGCCATCGCTTCTGAAAAAATCAATTCGGCGTTTGTGACAATTTCAACCGATTACGTTTTCGATGGCACGAAAGGCGATTTTTACACGCAACGCGACACTCCGAATCCGCTAGGCGTTTATGCTGAATCAAAATTTCACGGCGAGTTTCAAGCAAAACGTTTTCACGCTCGTTCAATTATCGTCCGTTCAGGCTGGATTTTTGGCGAAGGCGGGACAAATTTTTTAAGCGTAATGCACAAACTCTTGGGCGATGGAAAACCAATCAAAGCAATTTCGGATTCATTCGGTACACCAACTTTTGCCAAAGATTTGGCGAAACGTTTGCGCGAACTAGCCGAACTTGATTTGCCTGCAATTTATCACGTTACCAATGAAGGCAATGGGACGACTTTTGCCGAATTTGCCGAAAAGGTTTGTGAAACGAAAGGCTTTGATAAAAATTTGGTAGAAATTGTCTCGATGGATTCGCTTTCGCGCCCTGCCCCGCGTCCGCGTGATTCGCGTCTGAAATGTCTTTTTAGTCAAAAGTTTGGACTTTCGCCTTTGCCGGATTGGGAAAAAGCCCTTGCGGAATTTTTGCAAAGGGACATCTCTTGAAAATGAATATTTGAACTCTGAACTTATTACGCAACAACCTTGAATATGCAAGAAACAAATGAATCAATACAAATAATAAACGTAACTTCACCCGATGCAGGCAAACGTCTGGACGCTTTTTTAGCCGAAAAAATCGAAAATCGTTCCCGTTCGCGGATTCAAAAGATGATTGAGGATGGCGATGTTTTGGTCAATGAAAAACAAGTCAAATCCTCATCTAAAATTCAACATAACGACACGATTGAAGTTGAATTAACCGAACTTCCGGCTGAGATTTTTGAACCGGAGAATATTCCACTCGACATTGTTTTTGAAGATAATTTTCTTGCCGTCATCAATAAACCTGCGGGAATGGTTGTTCACCCGGGCGCGGGAATTTCAAGCGGGACTCTTGCCAATGCTATCGCTTGGCATTTCAAATTTCAAATTCCAAATTCCAAATTAGAGCAATCTGGAATAAATAATCGGGTTGGAATAGTTCACAGATTAGATAAAGACACATCAGGTCTAATCGTGGTGGCAAAAGATATTGACACGCACGAAGCCTTGAACGAACAATTTCGCAATCGTGAAGTTTTCAAAAGCTATATCGCGCTCGTTCATGGTGCAATTGAACAAAATAGTGGAAAGATTGACGCACCGATTGCCCGCGAAAAACATAATCGGACAAAAATGTCGGTTCGCGGACACGGGCGAAACGCCTTGAGTTTGTGGAAAGTTAAGAAACGATTCGAGAAATTTACGCTGGTTACAGTTGAGATTAAAACAGGGCGCACTCATCAAATCCGTGTTCATTTGGCTTACATCAATCATCCCGTAGTCGGCGATGAAACTTATAACAGCGGACGTGATAAAACCGTTAAAGACACAGAAATCCGCCAATCAATCAAAGAATTAAACCGTTTTTTCCTCCACGCTGAAAAATTATCTTTTACGCATCCAGTCATTAAAGAAAAAATGGATTTTGTTGTAGAATTGCCGAAAGAGCTTTCTGACTTTTTGGCAATTCTATGAAAAATCTAATCGTTTCCTTTTTTCTTCTCTCTTTTTTCGTGGTTTCGTGTATGTCTCAATCAATAGACATCGTTCCAAAACCAAAGTCTTTCACCTACACCCGAAGTTTGCCATTTGAATTTAATTACAAAACTAAAATCGTGGCAAAGGATGAAGGCTCGCGCCAACTTGCCGGATATTTGAATGACTATTTGTTGAAAAATCACGGCTTCAAAATCGAATATGTCGGCAAGCCGAAAAAGGATTTGAAAAACGCAATTGTGTTTGAAAGACTCGTCGCGCAGGGAAATATTCCATCTGACGAAGATTACGTTTTGAATATCAATTCAAACGGCGTGCGAATCGCGGCGCGTGGCGATGCGGGAATATTTTACGGTCTGCAATCGTTTCTCCAATTGCTTCCAACTAAAATCGAAAAAGGAAAGACACGAATTCCCGCCCTCGAAATTCTCGATCAACCGCGTTTCAAATATCGCGGGATGCACCTTGATTCGGGGCGACATTTTATGCCGGTTGAATTCATCAAAAAATACATTGATTTGATGTCGCAGTATAAATTTAATCAGTTTCATTGGCATCTGACCGAAGACCAAGGCTGGCGCATCGAAATCAAAAAATACCCGAAATTGACCGAAATCGGTTCGAAACGAAAAGAATCTCATCAAGGCGCATACACAACAACTTTTAGAGGCGATGGAATTCCGGTTGAAGGATTTTATACGCAAGAGCAAATCCGCGAAGTTGTGAAATATGCAAAGATGCGTCACATCACCGTCATTCCCGAAATCGAATTGCCGGGGCATTCATCCGCCGCGCTTGCCGCTTATCCCGAATTCGGTTGCAAAGCGAATTACGAATACAAAGTCCAGCAAACTTGGGGGATTTTCAAAGAAGTTTTCTGCCCGACGGAGAAGACGTTTCAGTTTCTCGAAGATGTTTTGAGCGAAACAATCGCGCTTTTTCCCGACTCGCCTTACGTTCACATTGGCGGTGATGAAGTTTTGAAAGACCATTGGAAAGAATCGCCCGAAGTTCAAGCTTTGATGAAACGTGAAAATTTGAAAGACGAACACGAAGTCCAAAGCTATTTCATCCGCCGAATGGAAAAATTTATCAATTCCAAAGGCAAAAAAATCATCGGTTGGGACGAAATTTTAGAAGGCGGACTTGCTCCAAATGCAACCGTAATGTCGTGGCGAGGCGAAAAAGGTGGAATCGAAGCCGCCAAAGCCAAACACGATGTGATTATGACTCCGACCAATACGATGTATTTCGATTACGGGCAAGGCGATCCGAAATATGAACCCATCAACATCGGCAATCAAGTTTCGGTGGAAACGGTTTATAACTACAATCCGATTCCCAAAGAATTGACCGCAGACGAAGCCAAATATATTTTGGGCGCACAAGCCAATGTTTGGACGGAGTATATGAAAACGCCCGACAAGGTTGAATATATGGTTTTCCCGCGAATCTTGGCGTTGTCCGAAGTTGTTTGGTCACAATTAGATAGAAAGGATTTTGCAGATTTTACCAGTCGTTTGCCAAATCAATTTGAAAGGCTCGACCGACAAAAAGTAAATTATCGAATTCCCGAACCGATTGGCTTGAAGAATATGATTTTGGGCGCAAATGAAACCGCCAAAGTCGAACTTAGCTCAATCATCGAAGGTGCAAAAATTCTTTACAGTTTGGATGGAAGCGAGCCGAAAACGATTTATGAAAAACCAATCGAAATTAGTTTAAACTTTGGCGAAACGGTTGAAATTAAAACAATTGTCGTCACCCCAAACGGCAGACAAAGCGTGATTTATACGGGGACAATCACCAGTCGTCCGATGCAAACAGCCGCTGAGTTAAAAGATAAAATAGCAGGTGTAAGTCTGAAATTTTATAAAGGCGAGTTTAAATCAGTCAAAGATTTTGAGGCGATTCAGCCAACCGAATCAATCGAATCAAAATCAATCCAACTGCCGCAATTTTCCGAAAGAACCGATAAATTTAAACAACCTTTCGGCGCAATTTTTGAAGGTTACATTTCGGTTCCCGAAGATACGATTTACGAATTTCAAATCGAAGCCGACGATGGAGCAACGCTTGAAATCGGTGGCGAAAAAGTGATTGATGCGGACGGCACAAACGGCAAACAAATCACCAAATACGGCATCGTTCCTTTGCAAAAAGGCTTTCACAAAGTAAATTTACGCTATTTGCAAGCAGGCGAAAATGCTGTGTTGAATTTGCGTTGGGGAATCAAAGGAACTGGTTTGCGAAGAATTTACGGTAACGAATTGGTGCATTAAGGCTGGGAACGCAAGCGGCTCGCTTGCAAGATTGCCACAGCAATCTAACAAACTCAGCCTAAATTCAAGTTGAATTATAATTAAAAATTTACGAACGCATTGCGTCCGTGCAAGCAAGCTGCTTGCGTTCCAGTCAAATAAAAATATGAGCAAAATTACAAGACGTGATTTATTCAAAACAGGTGCAGTTGCAACAATTACAGCATCTTTGGCAAATTCCATCGAAGCAAAACCAACACCCGCTAACAAAACGATGATTGGCGTTCCGTTTGAACGAAAAGACAAAGTTCGGCTCGGAATTGTCGGCGTGGGTGAACGCGGAAAGTCAATGATTCACGATTTTCTCGGTGTGGAAAATCTCGAAATTGTTGCCCTTTGCGATAATGTCAAAGCCAATGCCGAAGAAGGCAAAGCGATGATTGAAAAGGCTGGTCGTCCGACTCCGGCGATGTACACCGATGGCGATTATGCTTTTGAAAAACTGTGCCAGCGCGATGATATTGATTTCGTCTATTCGCCGACTCCCTGGGAATGGCACGCCCCGGTCGGAATCGCGGCAATGCTCAATGGCAAACACGTCGGTTTGGAAGTTCCGATGGCAACTTCGATGAAGGATTTGTGGAAGTTGGTTGAAACATCCGAAAAGACTCGCAAACATTGTCTAATGATGGAAAATTGCTGTTTCAATTATCAAGAATTGCTGGTTTTGAATATGGTTCGAGCGGGACTATTCGGCGAACTGACTCACGCCGAAGCCGCTTATATTCACGAATTACGCGAAATTTTGAACGAAAATCGTAGTGAAGGTTTATGGCGACGGGCGTGGCATACGCGAATGAACGGCAATCTTTACCCGACTCACGGACTTGGACCGGTTGCAAATTACATGGACATCAATCGTGGCGACAAATTTGATTATCTCGTTTCGATGTCGTCACCCGCCAAATCTCTCGCCGCTCACCGCGAAAAAACCGTCCCCAAAGATTCGCCCAAATGGAAAGAAAAATACATCGCCGGCGATATGAATACTTCGATGATTAAGACGGCGAAAGGCTTGACGATTATGCTCCAACACGACACCGCCACCCCGCGTCCGTATGACCGAATCAACCATATTCAAGGCACAAAAGGAACTTTCCGCGATTATCCAAACCGCCTTTATATCGAAGGACAAGAAGGCGGACACCGTTGGACAAATCTCGATAAAATGAAGGCAACGCACGAACATTGGCTCTGGAAAAAACTAGGCGAACAGGCTCGCGGAGCAGGACACGGCGGAATGGATTTCATAATGGCGTGGAGAACTGTGCAATATTTCCGCGAAGGTTTAGTTCCGGATTATGATGTTTATGATGGAGCGAGTTGGTCTGCTCCAATGCCGATGAGTGCCGAATCAATCGCCAAAGGTTCGATGCCGATTAAGTTTCCTGATTTTACTCGCGGAAAATGGAGCGAAAAACGAGATACTTTGGTTTAAATTAGACGCGAACACAGGTTAGAATTAAAGGAAAAACAACTTATAAAAGTTTGGTGATGGTTTGAGTGGCGGCTTCAGTCGTTTTCAAACTAGGCGAGAAGCGGGTCAACCCGCCACTCGAAACGCTTTCAGAATTAAACTGTGACAACTTATTTTTTACAGTTTCCTTTTTAAATCAACCTGCTGTTGTGCAGAAACTTGGAAACTATCAGCTTCAAAAGAAAGCGAAAAAATAAAGATGGTTGTTATTAAAATGAATTTAATCAATTTCATAATTTCTCCAAAGCAAATTTTCGATTGATTTCGTGTTCAATCTGGGGGAGTGAAAACTAAAATTCTACCATTTCATATCTTTATATAAATCAAATTCAGGTTTTTGTTTGGCTTTGATTCTTTCAGCTACTAATTTGTAATTTTCAAGTTCTACCTCAGAATGGTAACCATATTTACAATATTTTTTACATCCTTTTATTGTAGATTCTATTAATGATTCAGCCTCTTTCCAGCGACCTTGGTTTGCAAGTGAAATAGTTAAACCGAAGTATATAGGAAAGTTATGGGAATCAAAAGTGTTTGCTTGTAAAAATTTACGAAAATAATTCTCAGCTTTTTGGTACTTTTCTCCAAATAATAACTGTACTCCTCTATCTCTATTTAAGTAAATATCATCCTTTTCACTTAATTCTATTTTAGTTGAATAACCATCTAGGTAATCAGAGGCTTTTTCTACCATATAAACCATGGAATTCCAATCACGATTAGTTCGAGGATGGAATAGTATCTTGTTTTCTTTCAATAAGCCTACACTAATCCTATTATAACTAAAACCTTTTCCTCCAAATTCAGTATAAATAATATGTCCTTTTTGTTCCCAATTATGAACGTCTGTTACTTTAAAATCATGATCTTTTCCATAAGCAACTTCAATCACTTTTCCATTTGGAAGGAAGCTTAAAAAAACCGAAGTTGAATAATTATCAGCATACGGACGATTAATAATCCATTCAGTGTTCGCGATTGATGGAGAAGAATTACCATTTCTAACCCTTTCATCTGCAAGTTCTAAATATTTTCGATAATCCTTATTATCAGGTGAGAAAGTAACAGCATCAAGAAACGAATATGTGGCTAAATCCCACTTTTCCAACGCCGCATAACTTTTCCCTAATTTAAAGCTGATTTCAGGTACAGAAACATGTTTGGAGTAAATAGCTATTGCCTCATCAAATCTTTTTAATTGAAAAAGCACATCGGCATATTCAACACTTTTATCAGTGCGACTTAAAATATAATATTTGCTATATTGAACTTCCGCCTCTTGCCACTTTTGTTCTTCTGCCAATACACGAGCTAATTTAATTCTATAATCACTATTTTCTGGGAATTGCGAAACTAAAGTTTTGTATTGACTTTCAGCTTCACCGATTTTTTTATTTTTCACCAAGATTTCAGCAAATTCAGTTCTATATTGGGCATTCGAGGGTTCAAGTAAAACTGCTTTTCTCAATTCATCCTCTGCTTCAGTCCATTCTTCTAATCGTTTGTGACTCTGAGCTTTCTGATAGTGAGCATCAGCCGGAATTTTATCCACCTCGGCTGTTTGAGTAGGAACTGTTTCCTGTGAATTACCGGTCGTCACTTTTTCATAAGCAGTTACCCACTTACGCAGAAACTGTGCATTTTCGCTGGTGTCATTCGGATATTTGCGAAGATATTCCTTCGCCGCTTCATAAGCAACACTGTGGTTGGTTTTATAGTTTTCTTTCCACCGATTAAAGAGTCCTGTTTTGGAAGTAATATCAGCCTGTTTTTGAGCTAAGACTTGAAAATTGTCCGCTGCAAAAGAAAGCGAAAAAATAAAGATGGTTGTTAACAAAATGAATCGTCTAAGTTTCATTTCTACCTCCTCAGCAAATTTAATTTACCTTGTTTTTTATCTAGGCTTTTTCTTCTTTTTGGTCGAAGCCGGGGAGCGATTCGGCTTACGGGCAGTTCGACTGGAGATATTTTGCGGTGCGTTGTTTTCTATTGGGGTTTCAGCAGGTGGGGCATAGATTGGATCACCGGGATTAATCACTTTGTCCGCCGGAAAGGGTTTCTGATACATTTCATTTTCGATTGCTTTATTCAATTTGTCAGCCCTTTCCTGATCTTCCATCTTCTTCATCACCACATCAATTTCCGCGTTGAGTTTTCTGATTTCTTCGGCACGGCGTTGGGCTTCTATTTCTGCCGCTGATGGTTGATAAACCCTTTGAGGCTGTGAGTTATTATTGTTATTTCCTTTGTTACAATTGGCTTGTTTTTGTTGCCGTTCCAGCTCTTCTTTGCGCTTACATTTTTGATAACACTCCTGATTTCTTCCATTGTCGGTATCACACTGAAAACTACAAGTGTCAAAAGAATAAGGCACATCCGATTTGGCACAGTTACCGCTTTGGGTATAAGCAGGTATGGCACATAACAGGGAAAGAAAAGACAACAAAAGAAACTGTTTCCGAAGGGTTGGTAAAAAATTAAAGATTTTTCTCATCTCTAAAACTCCATATTGGTTAATTCTACTTTGTCAGATTAAAAACTGCCTTCGCCGCACGATGTCCTTTTGCCGGACTCGGTGTCTTTGATGAATAGTTTCCATCAGTATTTCTGGCTCATCCAATTTGTTTTTGAGGATGTTTCCTAACATCAATTTGACATCTCCACACGACATTAACGGTAAATTCTCGGCGTTTTCAAGTTGCGTTTCCAAGATGAAATGTAATGCCATCATCGTCAATGCGATGTGATGTTGCCACGCTTTCCAGCCGCGCACTTGATATTGATGCAACCCGATTTGCTCTTTAATCTCTTGAAAACCGCGTTCTATCCAATATCTTTGCATCTGTCTAAATAAGGCAGTTTCTACGCTTAGCTCTTTATTTGGCTCGTGACAGAGACTATATTTGACTTCCGTCTGGTCCAACTTTCGACTTATCAATAATTCCGCTTCTTCTATCTCAGCCGTCCCTTTTTTCCAAATCCAGACCTTCATTAAAACTGCTTCTCTCACTAATTTGCCTTTTGTTCCTTCCCGATATTTGATGGTTTTCCATTCGCTCTCTTGGATTTCCTCAACCAGATTTTTCAAACTGATTTTCTTCTCATTGATGACCATTCGACTTCGCCTTCGTCCTCCTCCGCGACTCTCAGGCACCAACGGATGCGGCTTTTCCAAACACACTTGCAACTCTTCTCCAACATCCATCACAGACGCTTTGCCGAATTCCCGCAACGACTTTCGTAACTGTGGCGAATTCCCATACACGCTATCTCCGCCCACCCAATCATATTCGATAACTCCTTCTAATTCTTCAATTATCTCTAATCCTAACTCTGGTTTGGTTCGATATTTCCTCTCTTCTTTGGGAACTCCTGCTTTTTCACATCGCTTCTTGTCTGATGTCCATTCTTTGGGTAAATACAATTTCGCTCCGACCAAACTGATTTTTTCTGCCCGACTCAATCCCGCATAAACTCCTATTTGCGAATTGCAAACTTTCCCCACATTCCCGATATACTGACGGGCGACTCCAACCGATTTCTCGCCTGCTTTCTCATTCCCGCTTTCATCTAAAATCAAACCTTTTTCGCCTTTCAGAGACTCTAAACTTTGATTCGTATTTCGGGCAACATCGCGCATCACAGCTTTCCCGTCCCACTCCGAATGTGAGATAAAATGCTGTAATTGCTGATAGTTACTGTCGGGTATACGCTCTACCATCCGTTCTACATTGCTCTTACATTCGTGAAACAAGCCTTGTAAATACTCTCCCGCGTGAACGGTTCGGTCTTTTCGCCGACAGTAAAAATGCTCTCGATAACTGACCGCATAGCTATTTAGTTTTTTTCACCAACTGGTAATCTCATATCCTTTATTTATCACACTTTTTTGCCTTCTTTGGCAATCTGTTTTAATCTGACAAAGTAGAATTAAGCAGGCAAATAAATGGGAGATGGATTTCATTTTTTTCACAAAAGTATTCCAAACTGTTCTTAATGTCAAGGAAAAAAAATCCTCTAATTTCAATGCCTTGTCAAGACGGTATAAGAAATTTTGTGTAAATGAGTTCAATTCAGGTTAAAAAGGTTTGCCGAGCATTTTGGAATATTTATTGATAATTTTCCAAGTGCTTTGATCGCTGTCAAATACGGTGTTCAAGCCTTGCTCTTCCATCGGCGGATCGCCCATATAATCATCGCCTTTTTTCCAGAAAATTTGACCTTTGATTGGACGCGAAGTTCCGCCAAATGCCCAAAAATTTGCTCCGGCGAGAACTCCATTTGATTTTGCACTTTCAGCGACAAATTCAAACATTTTTCCGTAATAATCGTCTCGGAAAGTGGTTGCAGAATTGATGTCAAACGATTGTCCATCGCGTGGCAAACCAAATTCTTCGATAACCAAAGGCTTGTTCAGTTTTTGAGCAACGGCGATATGTTGGTTGACATAATTCGTGGCTTTTTCGACCACATTTGAATAACCTTCGGCAATTTTATCTTCCTTAAACCAACCCCAATTTTTCGCCCAAATGTGAATCGTCAAATAATCCACATTTTTATCGCGGTGAATTTCTTCAAAAAGCGGCATACTTTCCGTGCCGATTGAGCCTTCGTGTCCGAGCGTGACGAGATGATTTTTATCTTTCGCTTTTATCATCGCCGTCACATCGGCAATCCATTTTTTATAATCTTCATTGGCGGCGGGACGCATCGGACGCGGTTCGTTGGCGAGTTCCCATGCCATAATTGCAGAATCATTGATGTATTTTTTCTTCGTAATTTTATTGGTGCGGTTCATTACCAGATTAACTTGTTCGTTATAGGCAATTTTACAAGGCGCGCAACTGTAAAACTTAGCGACAATATCGCGCTGTTCGTCCCACGTCAGTTTGCGCGTTTCCTGATCTTTCGGGACAAGGTTGTTCCAAATCAAATATTGCTGAAAACCGCCACTCCATTCCCAGTTATTGCTGAAAAAAATGATGGCTTTAAGGTTGCGTTTGCCCATCTCGTTGAGAATTATGTCCAATCCGTCCAACATTTCCACATTGAATTTTCCTTGCACGGGTTGCAACGGAGGAGCAACGCGCGTGACTCCATTGATTAACCCTGAACCCTCTGCACCAGCCATAATTCGCAAATTCGTGACCCCGTTTGTCTTCAAAAAATCAAGTTCTTTACGAAGCCGTTTAATGCCTCGTTTTTTATCCTTTTCCAATCCCAAAAGCGTCCCATACCAATAATTTGTGCCAATGAAATAATATGGCTTATTACCAATGAAAAATTGATGATTTTTGACCGTGACAAACGGCGATTGGGCAAAAATTGAAAGCGAAAAAACGCCAATAACGGCACAGGCAAGCAAGAATTTTTTTCTCAACATTTTCCGATTATATCGCGTCATTACTGAAATTCAAATTTGGCGACTCGCCGAATTTTCGGTAAAGTTAAAATAGCTTTATGAATATTCTTTCACTCGAAAATGTCAGCAAAAATTACGGTATCAAACCTCTGTTTGAAAATGTCACCATCGGACTCGAAGACACGGACAAAATTGGAATTATCGGCGCAAATGGTTCGGGTAAAACAACTTTTTTGCGTGTGATTGCGGGAACGGAACCCCCTGACACGGGAAAAGTTACTCGCGCTAATGGCAAAACTCTCGCCTTTTTATCGCAAAATCCAACGATTGATGATGAAAAAACAGTTCTGGAAACAATTTTTGCGGCGAGTTCGGGCGTGATGAAAACAATTCGTGATTACGAAACGGCTTGTCACGATTTGGCTTTAGACGGAAATGACGCGAAACTGCTTGAAAAAGTTTCTAATCTGCAACACGAACTAGAAATTAACGGCGGTTGGGAAATTGAAACAAATGCTCGAAATGTCTTGACCAAACTCGGAATTACAGACACTACTGCGCAAATGAAAACGCTTTCGGGCGGACAGCGCAAACGGGTTGCACTCGCGCACGAATTGATTTTTAAACCCGACATTTTAATTCTCGACGAACCGACCAATCATCTGGACGCGGACACTATCGAATGGCTCGAAGAATATCTCAAACGCTACACCGGCACGCTTTTGCTCGTCACGCATGACCGTTATTTTCTTGACCGTGTGACCAATCGAATTTTTGAAATTGATCGTGGCGGAATTCAAAATTTTGCGGGAAATTACGCGTATTATTTGGAGAAAAAAGAAGAACAAGAAATGCTCCGTGCAACTGAAGGGCATAAACGCGAACAGTTGATTAAAAAGGAGTTAGCTTGGCTTCGGCGTGGTGCAAAGGCACGAACCCGCAAGTCAAAACATCGCATCAATGCCGCTTACGATTTGATGGCGCAACCCAAAGATAAGTCGAAAGCCGAGATTGATATTGCCATCGGTTCAAAGCGTCTGGGAACGAAAATTGTCGAGATAAATAACATTTCAAAATCTTATGGCAAACTTAAATTGATTGACGATTTTTCCTATTTGCTCAAACGCGATGACCGCATCGGAATTATCGGCGAAAACGGTTCGGGCAAAACTACACTTTTGGAAATTATCACCAACCGAATCAAGGCAGACGCAGGCGAAATCGAAATCGGTCAAACAGTGAACATCGGTTATTATGACCAAGAAAGTCGCGCTTTAAACGAAACGCAAAGGGTAATTGACTACATCAAAGAAATTGCCGAATATATCACAACTGTTGACGGTAATCAAATTACGGCTTCGCAGATGCTCGAAAAATTCCTTTTCACCCCCGCCGCGCAATATTCATTTATCGCTAATCTTTCAGGTGGAGAAAGACGAAGATTGTATCTTCTACGAATTCTGATGGCTTCGCCAAATGTTTTGCTTTTAGACGAACCGACCAACGATTTGGATATTCCAACGCTGATTGCTCTCGAAGAATATTTGGACGATTTCGCGGGTGCGTTGATTGTCGTCAGCCACGATCGATATTTTCTCGACCGCACGATTGATTCGATTTTTAAGTTTGAACCGGGCGGCAAGATTCGCGAATTTGCGGGCGATTATTCGGCATATCTGGAAACTATCGAACGCGAATTAAGCGAGACAAAAGAGGCAGAAACCCGCGCGTCAGCAAGGGTGCAAAACATTACAGAAACTGAAAAACCAAAATCAAATAAACTTTCCTTCAAAGAAAAACGCGAACTTGAATCGCTCGAAACAAATATTCCCGAAACTGAAAATCGTCTGGCTGAAATCGAAAATGAATTAGTCCAATTCGCCACCGATTCTTACAAATTAAACGAACTTTTTACCGAACAACAATAAGCTAAATGACTGAACTGGAACATTTAATCGAACGTTGGGCAGAACTGGCTGAAAAAGCCGATTTGTAACTTTCTGTGCGAGGTTTTATCTTCGCCCGTTTATCCGCATCAGGTTTTTAGCGTAATGTTCAATTTGAACAACTCTCAGCTTTCGCTCCGCTGAAAACTTTTGCTTAATTTAAGTTGATAAATCCAAGACGGCTAATGCAAACTCTAATCAAAAATCATCCACTCAAAATTCTTCGTTACTTTAACTAATTTGTATGTTTCATCCCAAGATATGACAGAAACTTTCCTATCTTCCGAAACCACAACAGCAAGACAATCTCTTTGCTCATTAACAAACTCTGCCGCAGATGTATGCCTAGTGCCAACTTTCCAGTCAGATTTATTTATTCTCTTTACATCGCTATTTTTTTTAAAAGGTTCTGTTATACCTACTTTTTTTAATTCCTTCTTTGCGCCGATTTTTGCGCCAAAAGTTAATACATCTAGGTTTTCAGATAAGACGGTTGCGCCATCAATCTTTGTAAGGTTACTAATGTCATTTAACGATATTTGAGCCATTAGATTAGCTGAAATGATTTTATTCTTTACACTTTCTCTTTCATCGGGAGCAAGTTTTTTATTTTCTTCAGCCATTTGTTGAAATTCTTTAGCCGCTTCATATTTCAAAGCTATATTTCCATAAGTGTATTTGTGAAGATAACCATTCTCGTAAGAAATCTCTTTCATTGAGCTTTTCCATTTTTGATGATTTTCTCGAACCAGTAAAATAGTTCCGCCACAACCAGAATTAAACATTTGAGAAATAATCCTCATTAAATCTACTTTTTTTTGCAGAAAAATGAAGTCTGTTTCTTGACCAAGCCAATCAACAATAGGATTTACCTTAGGCGAAAATAGACTCATAAAACCCGTTTCAGAGAAAGTTATTGAACACTTAAAGGAATTTCTTGTTCCAGAAAGACAGTTAATTAACAGTTTTCCAGGAGAAATTGAATTGAATGATATAAACGCTGGTAACAGTTTAGCTTTGAATCCCCAAATAACTAAGTTGTTATTTTCATCAAACCAAACGCCTATTTGATAATTATTTGGATTGATAGCAGGTGCTAATTTCTTTATATTTGTCGAATTAAATTCAATAGTTTTTTTAAACTTAAATTCGATCTGTAAGTCATTTGTTTCTGGTTGCTTCAAAATAACTGAAAAATTGTTAAAATTGCCTTCTTCTTTTTCTAAACTTGCTGAAAAACAAATTTCGATTATTTTTTCAATTAACTCTAATGAAATTTTCTCGTTAGAATTAAAGGTCTTAACATCATCAAGAAGAAAAATTCCCAATGGATTTTCTCTATAAGTAACCCAAACTTCTTGCATCGCTAAAGCAATACTCTTGTCTAATTCATCAACAAACGATTTATTGATTTTGAAGGGATTTTTCATAAACTATTTCATAATCTCATCAATTTTAAGCCGCAATCAAATCGTTTAATCTTTGATACGGCAGAGCGTTGTCAGCCAAAATGATATTTTCTTACTCCGAATTTTCAACGATAAACCATTCGTGATAAACAGTTGCGGTAAAAAAATCTTCGCCTGTAAATTTTTCGCAGATTGTTATGAATCCGCTAAAGAAATCGTCATCGCCGTAGGTTGTATCTTTGAGAAAAACGGTCAGCGCGTTTCCGTCTTTGCTTTCGATAACGCGCAAAATCGTGATCTTCGGCAACTGTTCGAGATAAACGGGCAGTAAAACGAAATGCTCATCGGTTTGAATAAACTCGCATTCGCCGTGTTCGATTTGCCATTTCCATCTTTCGGGACCTTCGTGCTTTTCGATGATGCGGTCGTAGCGTTGCGTTTTTAATTTTTCGATGGTTTCGGATTTTAAGTCGGCAAATATTAAACAATATTGGCGAAATGTTTGCACGGAAAATCATTTCAGGTGTCAGATATTTTTTATTTTTGAATTTGCCAGTTTAATCTTTTTACATTAAATTTATAACCATTTTGAATAATCATTACAATAAAACAATTTCCCCAAATAACGTAAAGAGCTTTTAAAAATATGTCTAAACAAGAACGAGTAGCTGCGGCTATAAAAGAAGTCGTTTCAAAAATGATGGATAAGGTAATGGAAAATGTTCTTGAAAAAGACCCATTTATTGAAGAGAAGCATCACGCCGCAAAGCCATTATATGCTGCATTAGTGCCGGATGAAATATTCAAGGGTTCGCATTTTGAAAGACGGTTTGTTACACCTTTTGGAAGTGTTTGGGAAAAACTAGCTCAAGTTGTTGCAATTGAAGCACACGGGAATTGCAAAATTGGTCATATAGTGGACGGTAAAGTTGGAAATGAAAGTTTACGAAGAATCCAAGAAGTGCTAAATCGGTTAGAACATAACAAAAAAGGAGAGCCGAAAACAAAACCTAATTGGAAATCTGAATTAGAATACATTCAAGCGTGCGGCGGTGAACTTATTCCTGTGAGTGTAGTTTGTGATATTTTTATTGACAGTATTGAAACAAATGAAAAATATTCGTTTGAATTGAAAGGTCCGCTCCCAAATAGTGACCAAACCAAAGTAAGCAAAGAAAAAATGTTTAAATTATTGGCAATGCAACCGAAACAAGTGAATTTTGCCTACTATGCTCTACCGTATCAGGGCTTTCCTATAAAAAGTTGAAAGACTTTAATGTTATAATCAGATTGTCAAAATCATCAGCAAAATCTTCCAACTGCTCCTTTTTATTCTGACACTTTGTTTTGTCCAAAATTGCTATTGCTAAAGTTCTGATCCCTCCCATTGTTTTTTGTAACCTCTTTTTTTTGAACGCATTTCGTCTTCTTTAAGGCTCACATCTCGCAGGTGATTATTTGTTTCCACTTGCCAATGCTCTCTGATTGCTTTGGCTAGTTCTTCGTAATTTCCCACTTCATTCGTCAGATAATAGCTTTCTTCTCGACTTTTTTTGCCACTTTTTACTTCTTCTCTTTCCCTCATTACTTTAATCGCGGTTTTGATTTGGCATTCATTCCACCTCTCATCTTTTTTCATCTCCAAAATATCGTAAAATTCATACTTCCTGCTTTCGATCCGCCCGTGTCCTTTTTCTAGTGTTTGGCACTTGAATAAAATTGGCTGATTTTTCATGACCAGCCTGGTTGTTTGGCTAACTCTTTTTGATTTTCTTTCAACCCCACTAAGTATTTGCCTCCTCCAACCGTCATTATTTCCAATGTTTTCGGTTTGCAATGCAAAGCATCTAAACTTATCTTCTCTGAGGCTAAGCCACTTTCTGTCAGTAACTTCCGCACTGTTGGGACCTCTGATTCTTTCTCTCCTGAGTAGTAATCTTGTGCCGCTACTTGGCAGTTCTCGTGGGCGACTGCCTGCACTACCGCTTCACCTCTTTTTGCCCCTTTCTCAATACTTCCCCTCATTTCTTTTCCGTCCATCGCAAACCATTTTTGTTCTGCTTGGTTCAATCTAATCCCATAGTTTTCAAATAACAGGTGGTCAAAAACCTGAACTGATACTTTTTCTAAAATCAAAGGCAATTGCGAGCGCGAAACGGGTTTCTTCTTTTCCACCCCTAAAACCTTAACCAATTTCTCGTAATGATTTTTCAGATGCCGCCGAATGCTTGATAAACAACCATCCCGATTACTCAATAAAGCAATCGTCACTCCCACTAAAACAACGGCTAAATCGTGACGTTTGCCACGCGAATCCCGTAAATCCAAGCCCTTTTCATTTTGCAGTTTCTCGAAAAAACTCCTATTATCTTCCTGACAAGGTAGCATTTTTATTACTCTTTAAGTCATTACTGAGCGGCATAAGATTTGCTAGTAGCTATTCAGCAATTTAAGTAGTTCATAATCAACTATTTGATTTAGCGAATTCTTCACTATCAAGAGCCAATTCTTGCTGATTTTCCACGACTTGTAAAATATTTTTCCGATTTCTTTGATCCATTCCGACGGGCTTAACCCTTTTTTTTCTCTTTTTTCCTCAACTTTTTCTTCTAAATCCTCATTTTCTTGATTGCTTTGCTTGAATTTCAACATCAAGATCGCTGTCGTCAACAACAGATAAAACTGGATATCCACTCCGTTTTGACTCTGATTGAGCAGATGTATTCCTTTCATCGTTCGTTTCATAAACTTGAAAAATAACTCTATCTGCCACCTGTAAGCATATAAAATAATTATGTTTAGCGTGCTTAACTGAAACCGGTTCGTGACTATCCGAAAATAACTTCCAGCTATCGTAAAAGTAATTAAACGCAGCCTATTCCGCTTTTCGTCATTCGTGAAAATGATGATTTCATCCGCCACCCGATGAAAACAATTTGGGATTTCCGCTAAATTGATGACACCACTCTCAACTACCTCGTAAAGCAGATTATCCTTCACCCTCATCACCAAAAACGCTTTGGCTTGCAACACTTTATCCGCTAAAGCAAAACTGAAATAGCCTCGATCTGCGATGTATGTAACTCCCGCTGTTACCACTTTCTCTAAAAATGCTCGCTCACTTGAATTCCCGCTTCCAACCCAAAACTCAGTCGCCATCATTCGATTCAATTCAAAACTTAAATGTAGCTTGAACGCATTTTTCTTTTCCCGATAATTAGTCCAAGTAATGGATAAAAGCATCGGAAATAAACTCCCATCTATCACTTGGCAAATCCCCAACTCTTCAATAAATGCCACTTTAGAGAGATTTGCCGATTCCAAGAGAGTCTCATATAACTGCTTGAAATATTTGCTCTGAAAGCGTGAAAATCCATCTTTCAAGGTTGAAAATGGGGTCGGTTGCAAATCCAAATCACGGCATACCGCATTGGTTTCTAATTCCACCGTCAAACTTCTCAAAGAACTGTTTTGGTAAAGATAGCCAAAAATCAATTTCCGCACAAAATCAGCAAAAAAGAGTTTTTCCGAAGCTGCTTCTTGGTCTATACTTGGTGACATTGAAGCCAACATCGCTTCAAGTGGACGCAAAATGGTGTTGAATAGTGTTTGATTCACACTTAAATATCTGTTTTTTCACCCTTTTGTGTCCAATGCAATTTTTATACCGCTCAGTAATGTCTTTAAGTCTAATTTCAACTAAAATTGTAACATCTTCTACCTTGTCTCAGTTTTTATAGGAAAGCCCTGTCTACCGTATAATCCATTTGGCAAAAAAGAAAACTATACTTGGAGTTTTCCGCTTCGTTGGTTCGATATGCAAAATGACGAATCCGTTTTAATTGGGAACGAATTTTGGGATTTAATCGGTGGAGAAGGAACCTACCTTAACTTTATCAAAGAAGTTAATCTTTTGGGTAAAGATTACCGAGAACGTATTTATAAAGAATTTTTAGGAATAGAGCCTCCTGTTGCTTTTAACTGACGTTTCGCTAAAACGAGAAGTGAAAAAATAAGAGTTAAGAATTAGACTTGTTTTATGAAAATAGAGCGAGTAGATGAGTTGCCGGTAATTGTTTCGGTATTGGAGAGAAGTGGTTTATCAGATTTTGTTGACAAGTATTTTTTGCCTCACGGGAATTGGACGGGTGAAAGTTATGGGAAAATTCTGGTTTGTTTTTTGAGTTACGTTTTGTCGTCCAATGATCATCGGTTAAGTCCTGTGGAAGAATGGTTTATGGGGCGAGAGGAGACCTTGAGACAGTTGTTATCAAGCCCCAATTTAAGTCGAACAGATGTCACTGATGACCGTTTAGGGCATTTATTGAGTGTTTTGAGTGATGACATTTTATGGCATCAATTTGAAAATAATTTGAACAAATCATTGATTTCAGTCCATCAATTAGAGGACACCGAACCGATTCGATTGGATGCGAGTATCGCGCAAAGTTTTCAAAAACCAGACGAATTGTTCAAAATGGGATACAGCAAACAGCATCGAGTGGATTTGCCACAATTGAAAATAATGTTGGCGGCGATTGACCCGTGAGCGATGCCGTTATTGTCAATTATTGTCGAAGGAAACACGGCGGATGATGTTTTATATGAGCCGTTGGAGAAGCAAGTGGCGGATAATTTGGGAAAAAAGGGTTTGCTGTTTGTGGGAGACAGCAAAATGAGCGGGGTGAAAAACCGTGAATATTTGCAAAGTAGCGGACAGTATTATTTATGTCCATTGAGCGAGGTGCAATGCTCGAAAAAGGAACTCAAGAAGTATTTGGGATTGGAAAAAGAGTGTCAAAGTTTGTGGACAGAGAAAGGCGAGTTGCGGGCGAAAGCCTTTGAAACAGAAGAGGTTGTGAGTGAAAAAGAGAGTGGCTGCGAATGGCAGGAAAGAAGAATCGTGGTTTATTCGCCGCAATATGGAAAGAGTCAAAGAGAGAAATTTGAGCGGAGATTGGAAAAAGCAAAACAAGAATTGGAGAATCTGTTGAAAGCGAAACAAGGGAAAAAGATACCGAAAGAGTGGGCAGAAGTGGAAGCGAAAGTGAGGGAAATCTTGAAGAAAAATCAAGTCAAAGAATGTTTGGAAGTAAAAATAGAAGAGTTGGAGAGCGGAAAAAAGTATGAACTAGAGTTTGAGGAAAAGGCAGAAGCAATCAGCGAAGCGCAAGAAATAATGGGGTGGCGAGTGTATGCGAGCAACGCTCCGAAAGAAAAGATGTCAACGCTCAAGGCAATTGAAAATTATCGAAAAGAGTATCGAATCGAAGCCAAGTTCAACGAATTGCTGAACAAAGTGACGGCATTAATGCCAATCTTTTTACAAAAAAATGAGCGAATCAGGGCGTTAGTCAAAGTGTTATTATTGGGGATAAAATTCACCAGCATCATCCAATATGAAGTGCGAGAAAATCTCAAAAAAGCCAATGAAAGCGTGAATCAAGTTTATCCGGGAAACCCGAAAAGAGAAACCAAAGAGCCAACGATCGGAATGATTCTGAGAGCGTTTCGAGAAATAACGCTAGTCAAAGTGGAGGAAAACGGAGTGACTATCACAAAAATCAGTAAATTAAAGCCAATCCAACTAAAATTACTGGAACTAATGGGATTAAAATCAGAGATTTATGAGAAACTCGACCAAATCTCATTTTCCAGTCAGCGTTTTAGCGAAATGTGAGTTGATTGGCTCAAAAAAAAATCTGCCTTTTTCGGCTCAAGTTAAACGAACATTTGTTGAAGCGGACAATAAAAAGATTTCGATGGTTCGCCAATGTCAACTTTTAGGCATCAATCGCTCCACGATTTATTACGCGCCGCGAGCAGAAAGTGATGAAGATGTTGAGCTTGATGCGATTACTTGATGCTCAATATACGGAAACACCGTTTTATGGTTATCGGCGGATGACGGTTTATATGCAGAATTTGGGCTACCAAATCAATCACAAACGAGTTGTTCGATTGATGAGAAAGTTAGGATTGGAGGCAATTTACCCAAAACCAAATCTGTCAAAGCCGAATAAAGAACATCTCAAGTTTCCGTATCTGTTAGAGGAATGAAGATAGAGCATTCAAACCAGGTCTGGGCAACGGACATCACTTACATCAGATTGAAAGGCGGGTTCATTTATTTGTTGGCGATAATGGACTGGCATTCGAGATTTGTAATTGATTTTGAGGTTTCAAACTCATTAGAATCAACAGTTTTCGTAGAAACTTTGAAACGAGCTTTGGAAAAAGGTCAGTGCCGGAAATCTTCAATTCTGATCAAGGAAGCCAATTTACGGCGATCGAATGGCTCAAAGTTTTGACCGAAAAAGAAATCCAAATCAGTATGGACGGACGAGGCAGATGTTTCGACAATATTTTTGTGGAAAGATTATGGCGGACGGTCAAACAAGAAGAAGTTTATTTGAAAGAATATCAGGATGTCTGGGAAGCGGAGACGAGTTTAAGGAAATATTTTTACTTTTACAATTATCGGCGAGGACATCAAAGTTTAGGCTACCAAACACCTTTTGAGATTTATCAAAAAGGCTTGAAAAATAAAGAAAACAAAGGAGCAAAAGCAGCCAATTTTTGACATCAAAAATCCACCTTAAAAAAGTGAGTTTTCTGTCTTGACTTTGGGGTTCACTTTATTGTTGAATAAAAACTCGGCACATTTAACTTCACCATCACCTGTCATTGGCAAAAAACTTATGAAATCAAATTTGTGTATTTCGTTGTTCTCTGGAATCTTAAAATACAACCCCCATTCTTCAGGAAATTTTTCGTTATTAAATAAAATATCAACATAAATATCTTTTAGCTTGACTGGCTTTTTAAGATTATTTTCTGAAATCTGATTTGACGCGATAAATCCACAAATTGTTTTTAGCATCCATTTCTCAAGATATTCACCTTTAAATCGTCTCTCCTCGCTTTTTGGTGATGGGTTATTAAAATCTGCATCAAATTCTTTAATGCATCTAATTAATTTGCCAACTTCACTGTCAAACGGTGAAAGTTTGCGATTATGATATTCACACAAAATGTTTGCGACCAAACTTTTTCTTGAGAGTAAATTAAAGGTATGCTTTTCAATCCATGGAAGCCCTGTCAGCTTGACGGTCTTATCGTGTTCAAACACACGAAGGATATTGCCGGATATAATATGTTCTCCCGAAATTTTGGTCGAACATTTGGCGGTTACGTTAGCAAAACATTTATTGTGTGAGTAATTTTCCATTCGGTTGCATCCAAGTCCGATGCAAGGTTTGCGACATCTCTATTTTATCTTCCAATTAAAATAATCCCAAGCAGCTTTCCCAATATCCGCAATTATCTTCTCATTCGTATCGTTATTTTCCTTCGAATCGGTGACAAAAACGCTGATGAAAAAATGTTGTCCGTTTGGCAGAAAGATGATTCCGATATCGTTGACGGCGGCTGTGATTCCGGTTTGTTTATTTACTCCCGAAGAACCTGTTTTGTGAGCGACAACTGTTCCTTCCGGCAATTGTCCTTTTAATCTGTTTGCACCTGTTGAAGTTTCACGCATTACTTTCCAAATGAAGTCGTAACTTTTTTGAGAAAGCAGCTTTTTCTTGTTGTCGTAAAATGCTGATAAAACTTTGTTTGCGGCTTTCGGAGTCGTCCAATTTTGGAATTGCAGATCCCAATTCGCTTGCTGCGTTTCTTCGTTAATTTTTATCGAAATATCTTTGAACTTATTTTTTACAAAGTAGTTTTCAACCTTTTCAGCTCCGCCAAGAAGCCGAAGCAAAACTTCGCAACCGACGTTATCACTGGCAGAAACCGTATATTTCAGAATTTCTGCGATTGTGAGAGTTGCTCCGTCAGGATATTCGTCTCTGATTGGACTGTAAAGATCGGGCAAAAGGTCTTTTTTCTGAATCTCTATTTTTTGCTCAAGTGAAAAATTGCCTTTATCAATTTCAGAAAGCATCGCCAAACCAATATGAAACTTAAAAACGCTTTGAAAAGGGAAGTGTTTGTCGCCATTTACGGACAGAATTTCTTTTCCGTTATTACCGGCAATCGAAACGCCGACAACCGCGTTTTTTGTCGAAATAATTTGTTGTATTTTTTCGCGTAATGTAGTTTGAGCGAATGTTTGATTGGCAATAAATAAAAATAGAATTGCGGTTAGGTAAAATAATTTAGTCATAGTTTTTGTCTTTTTCAGCTTTTTCGACAATAGAATTTACAAACTTTGTCGCTTTTACTTCTTTCAATTCCGCGTATCTCTTTTTGTCTTGATTCGCTTCCGCTGCGATTTCGTATTTCATATTCTGATATTCAATTCTCGCATCTTCATTTGCAATCAGATAATTTCTGAACAAAATATGTTTTCGCAATTCAGCACTGTCAATCGGGCAAGCGTAAAGATGATGCGAAATTGAATCTAAAACATTATGATTAAATAATTTAACTCGCTTAAACACTTCTCGATTAGGAATTCCTTGATTTCCGTTGTGATAGTATCCGAGTTTCTCTAATCTTGATTTTATCTCAACAAATTCTACACTTTTATCAAAAACTATATCAACATCAATTATTGGTTTCGCGGCTAATCCAGGAATTGAAGTGCTTCCGATATGTTCGATTGAAACTTGCAAATTTATCAGAGCTTCATTGATTACGTTTTCTATCTCGTTGAAATCATTGACCCAACTCTCTTTGTATTTTTGAATTAACATAAGCTCTCGTTTTCGTAAATCATATTTTGACATACTTTGATATGCACAGAAAAAGAGATTAAAAGAATTTTGGAAGTAAATATTGAGGATAAATTGTAACTACAACCGTAAAATGTTAAGTTTTGTGCTATGAAAAATCAGTTTCGTGTTTTGACAGGCGCATTAACCTTGTTGATGTTGACGGTTTCGGGGTTTGGGCAATGGACGAATCGGTATCCGAAGTTGGCGAATGTTTCGCATCACGTTTATCTGGAAGGTTTTAACTTGCCAACGATGAATGTTGGAGCGACTGATCCAGCGGTTTCGCCTGATAATCGCTCGGTGGCAGTTTCGGCTCGCGGGTGGATTTGGGTGATGGATTTAATTTTGCGTGAGGCAACGCGTGTCACAAAAACAAGTGCCGTTGATGCACGCCCAACGTGGTCGCCTGATGGAAAACAGATCGCGTTTGTGCGTGATAATTCGCGGGATACGAGCATCGTTTTACTTGATTTGGGAAGCGGAAAGGAAAGAGTTTTGGTTGATTCGCCCGCGATTGATCTTGATCCGTGTTTTTCGCCTGACGGAAAAGTGATTTATTACAGCTCGGCGGAAAGCGGCGACCTTGATTTATGGCAAATTGAATTGGCGACAGGCACGAAAAAACGTTTGACAACTGATCGCGGACAAGAAATGATGCCGCAAACTTTTCCCGATAATTCGGGCATTTTTTATCTCGCAAAAGTTTCCGGCAGTTCCGATACGATTCAGATTTTGAATTTCAAAGACAACGCAAAAAAAGTTGTGCGCGATGAAGGAATTGCTTCGCAAATGCGTCCGTCATTATCAAAAGACGGTAAAAATTACGCCGTCAATATTCCGTTTCAAGACCGTTGGCAGTTGTGGTTGGTAGATTTGCGCGGACAACTTCCCGTTCAAATTGCGCTCGAACGCACGTTATCCGCAAATGCCTACAATGAGCGCGGATGGCAATTTTGTTTATTACGCCGAACCCGACAGTAACGAGCATTTTCAACTTTTCCGTATCAAATCAACCGGCGGCGAAACGGAAAATATTTCGCCAAAATCTTGGAATTGGGGAGAACCGACAACTCGCGTCTCATTAAAACAAATAAGGCAGCGCGATTGGTCGTTACAAGCAATGGACATCCCGTTTTGCCGGAAACAGGTTTTGCCAGATTTGACGGACAGAACGGACAAGTTTATTTTTACACGCCCGGCGCAATAGCGGTAGAAGTTCCTTCTGGCGAACTGAAAATCCAAGCAACGCAGGGCTTTGGAACTGCGGCAGTAACTGCTACAAAAACAATTAAAACAGGCGAAAATGCAGAAATTAAACTTGAAACTCCTGCACCGATTTGGAATCCTGCAACCGAAGGTTGGTATTCGGCAGATTTACATTCGCATCTGAATTACGGCGGACCTTTCTTGCTCACGCCTGAAGACATCGTTCTTGATATGCAGGGCGAAAATTTGGATTTAAACACGCCGCAACTTGCCAATTTGCACACGCGATTTAATGATGTTGAATGGTGGAATTGGAAAAAAACAACTTCGCCACAAATTCATTTTGCCCAGGAAGTTCGTTCACATTTTCTTGGGTCACGTTGCGGTTTTGGGCGCTGATTCGCTCTTTTTCCCGTGGTATAATGGTCCGGGTTATCCGGTTTATTCTCAGATAGATTTGCCGAATTCAGCGGCATTACAATTTGCCCGAAAACACGGTGGATTGAATGTTTATGTGCATCCTGTCAGTAACAATAATCCGTTTCCGGCGAATGGTGAGCCAGTCGGATTGCCGCTTGAACTCGTGCCTGATGCCTTGCTTGGCGATGTTGACACGCTCGAAATTGCTTGTTTGTGGAGCGACGAAATCGGGACAAGTGAAGCGTGGTATCGTCTGCTAAATTTAGGTGTTCCCGTTGCTCCGAATGGCGGTAGCGACACGATGCAAAATCTTTATCGCACAATGCCGATCGGCTCAACCCGCGTTTATGCCAAACCCGACGGCGCAATGAATTTGCAAAATTTTCTTGCCGCAGTCAAAAAAGGAAAAAGTTTTGTCACCAACGGTCCGCTGATGAAATTTTCGGTCAACGGCAAAGAAGCAGGCGATGTTGTCAGTGGTCAATCGGTTGACTGGAAAATCGAAGCCTTTTCGCCAAATGCAGTCGAAAAAGTCGAAATCATCGTTAACGGAAAAGTCGCGTGGAGCGGCACAGGGTTTAACGGCAAACAAACTTTTTCGGGCAAAATCAATGCTCCAAACGGCGGTTGGATTGCCGCGCGAATCTACGGCGGAACGACCAAACCGCCTTTCACCGACAGCTACCCATTCGCTCATTCCGCGCCCATTTGGTTCAATAAAATCGGCAGTTCAGATGCAACAAGTGCGAAAACTTCCGCCCAAGATTTACTGCGCTGGATGGATGTTGCCGAAAAAAGTATGAACCAGGCTTACGAAGGCGCGGCAGTCGAAAATTTACGAAAACGCTTTGCTGATGCGCGAAAGATTTTAGAAGCGAAGGCTAAATAAGTAAAAGGGAAAGGTAAAGCTCGATTGGAATTTTAATTTGGCTCAAATTCTTTGGTTTTACCATCTTATTTTGTTGACGATTTGGATAGTTGAATATTCTCGATAAAATCAAACATTAGATGATAAATCTTCAAGTTTTTGGAGTCATTATCCAAATGAGTTGAGCGATATTGATATTCAAACTTTTCGATAAAATTGTCCTTTGTGAGGTATTCAGTTGTAATCGGTGTTCCAAAATATTTTAACAAATCGTTTATTTTATTTGTGTTAGAGTGAATATCCATTTTCTCAACAACAAATCCAATCATTGCATTCACGCGGTAGTATGAGGCGTAATATTTTGTGGTAAATCGGGAAATACCATCTTTGATATATTTTGCGTTTAACCCAGTTTCACCTGTTGTGTTTTCATTATCTAGTCTTTTACATTCAATAATGTAGTAGGCTTCTTGAATCAAAAAGGTATTTGGTGAGATTATTTTAATATCCGTTCTTCCAACGGTTTCATCTTCAGGAACTTCACGCTCAAAATGCCAACAAGTGATTTCTATTTTTTTTCGCACCTTATTGTTTTTCAAATAGTTTAACAACAAAACATTTCTAATTTTGTTTTCATCATTTTCCAAAGTAAGTTTTTGAGATTTCATCAACATATAGCAGAGCGTAATTTTTGAAAGCAAATTTTCAAAACTTGTATCATAGAATGCTACCGAATCACGGTATTTTTTTGCGTTTAATTTATCAAACATACGCCTTGCTTTCTCTACCTGCTATCAAAATAGCATCCATAAATTCGGCTACGTCCAGATGAGCTATTGCCTTATGCCAAAGTTTTTGCTCGTTTGGTTTAATAAGATAAAAGCAATCTTCTTCAAAACCTCTAACATCTTTTTGAACAAATAGTCTATCTGTAATTTTTTCAGTTCCAATTGAAACCAAGAAACTAAAAATAGAAGAACTCTCTTCCTCAATTAAACTAAATGAAGTTTTATCAGAGTTGTAAGAAACTGACTTAAAGAATAAACCTAGTATTTGCTCAGAATATCGAACTTCAACAACTAATTTTTTGTTCATTCGTTCATAAATAGGATTTAGTTGATTGAAAAAAACTTCTGCGTATTCTTTAAGTTCTAAACTATCCGAATTTAATGGTTTAAATAAATTCTTCATAATCATTATGTTTCATTATCATCGGAATTGTTACATTGACAGAGTAATCAAGAATATCCTTTTCCATTTCTGTAAACGAGAAAGCGGAAATTATTGCAGAGTCTAATTCCTTAATTTTATTATCAATTTCAGATGAAGTGCTTAAAGAAAAAATTGGTAGCTGTGAATTTTTTTGCAACTTTAATTCTGTAATTGCTGAAACCAAAGATACAATTTCATCACTCTCCATAAAAGGAACGGATTTGTTTTCTTCATCGTGGGACTGCTCTCTTTCATTTCCCGACGAGCTAAATGTCTGTAAGCAAAAATACGAAAAGAACGATGAGTTCAAAATACCAGAAATTATTTGAAGCGTTTTTTTATCTTTATTTAGACTTTTTATTGCGGTTAAAGAGCTTCTAAATACAACATCATTTTCGCAGACCGCCGAAACTGACTGAAAGAAGGGATTTATACCCTCAGTAATCAATACCATTGGTGCTTCAAATATCTTTTTAACATCTTCCTTCGGTCTCATGTGCTATTATCAGTTCCCATTTGTTTTCAGGATAAGATTTACCCAAAACGCCTCAATATCTTTTCTGGTGTCAAGAAATGGTTTTCCGAGTAAATGAGACGCATCATTAGGATCTCCACCACCAACCATTACTCCTTGCTTGACAAGAAATTTATTCTCATCGGCAACAATATCGCCAATAGTCGAATATAACTCTTTATCTTTTAATCGTTTTATTAAATTAAAATCTAAATAACTTCCATAAACTAAAATTTTCCACAAATAATCATAATCTTTCAGATTTTTCTGAGATACTTGTTTATAGTCACTTCGGTTAATTGTAAAGACTTTAAATAAAGAAAAGCAATTATTCCTTGTCTAAATCTAAAATGTTGACAACGAGTTCCTTATCTTCATCTGGCGCAGCATCCTGAAAAATGACGAAACTCTCGCTGCACCAACCGCTTTATCTTTAGATTTTTTATCTCTGCATTTACTTCATTTATAAAAACCTCTTTTCTGACGGGAGCTAGTTCAAATACTTTTTTAATTAAAATTTATCCAGCAAAATATTGATATTCATATTCAGAAGGATTTCTGCATAGTCTAACAATGTAGGAGATAAAGTTTTACTTAAATTGTATCCACCAGGATATTGACTCTTATCATATTCATGAAGAATTTCTCCATTTTCAAACAGTGATTTACCTTGTTGCTCAAAATCTAACTTAACCTTCCGATCTATTAGGTATCGAACAAAAATAACCTTACCAATAAGAGAATTTGCAAGTTCTGATGAAAGAGACTTTTCTTCTATAAGAATGCTTCTTGTCGCTTTAATATTTGATAAAAGATGGTAGTCAATTCTGTTTTCTGAATTGAAATCTGATTGATACTGCTCCCAAGTTTTACCTGTTACTAGATGAAAGGTATAGTCGTTGTTTTCTCATCTAAGCCGTTTATCATTCATAAGAGATTGTAGCCATATAATTTTCCGCATAGTTTTCAATAATACTTTTCCTTATCAAATTCCAATCTTCTTAACTTAAATTTTATATTGTATTTGAAAGATTAAATTTATTTTCAAAGAACAGAGCATATTAGTGTTTTAACTATTAGAGTTCAATCAACGATTTGAAAACAGTCTTTGTCTATCATCGCTTATTAAGTAAAGACCATTCTCCTTTGAGAGATTTAATGTTTTGAATATTTGGTTTAAATGTCTCAAATTCCTTTTCCTCATTTTTTGTAGAAACTTTGAAACTATAAATTCAAAAATTTCTACAATTTTTTAACATTTTTCAGTTTTGATAATTAGCTCGCCAATGTCACATTAAGAAATTGACGTAACATACTGGATCAAATACCAGTTAAAGAAAAAAACTAGACGCAGATGAACGCCGATAAAACGGATTTTGACGAATTATTTCAATCTTTCTCTTAAAAAAAATCAGCGCGAATCCGTTGCCTCAGCGAAAATCAGTGTCTAATTTTCAAAACTTCCTAATGTGACATTGGCGAGTTACTTATGAAACTATTGATTAGAATCAATTTTTTGTCTTTTTAGATTACTCAATAATTACTTATTATGGCTGTAAATTTGTTATTTGGCTAACATCGAAAATATGTTTTGTCAAGATATTTTAGTTCTACTTTGTCAGATTAAAAACTGCCTTCGCCGCACGATGTCCTTTTGCCGGACTCGGTGTCTTTGATGAATAGTTTCCATCAGTATTTCTGGCTCATCCAATTTGTTTTTGAGGATGTTTCCTAACATCAATTTGACATCTCCACACGACATTAACGGTAAATTCTCGGCGTTTTCAAGTTGCGTTTCCAAGATGAAATGCAATGCCATCATCGTCAATGCGATGTGATGTTGCCACGCTCGCCAGCCGCGCACTTGATATTGATGCAACCCGATTTGCTCTTTAATCTCTTGAAAACCGCGTTCTATCCAATATCTTTGCATCTGTCTAAATAAGGCAGTTTCTACGCTTAGCTCTTTATTTGGCTCGTGACAGAGACTATATTTGACTTCCGTCTGGTCCAACTTTCGACTTATCAATAATTCCGCTTCTTCTATCTCAGCCGTCCCTTTTTTCCAAATCCAGACCTTCATTAAAACTGCTTCTCTCACTAATTTGCCTTTTGTTCCTTCCCGATATTTGATGGTTTTCCATTCGCTCTCTTGGATTTCCTCAACCAGATTTTTCAAACTGATTTTCTTCTCATTGATGACCATTCGACTTCGCCTTCGTCCTCCTCCGCGACTCTCAGGCACCAACGGATGCGGCTTTTCCAAACACACTTGCAACTCTTCTCCAACATCCATCACAGACGCTTTGCCGAATTCCCGCAACGACTTTCGTAACTGTGGCGAATTCCCATACACGCTATCTCCGCCCACCCAATCATATTCGATAACTCCTTCTAATTCTTCAATTATCTCTAATCCTAACTCTGGTTTGGTTCGATATTTCCTCTCTTCTTTGGGAACTCCTGCTTTTTCACATCGCTTCTTGTCTGATGTCCATTCTTTGGGTAAATACAATTTCGCTCCGACCAAACTGATTTTTTCTGCCCGACTCAATCCCGCATAAACTCCTATTTGCGAATTGCAAACTTTCCCCACATTCCCGATATACTGACGGGCGACTCCAACCGATTTCTCGCCTGCTTTCTCATTCCCGCTTTCATCTAAAATCAAACCTTTTTCGCCTTTCAGAGACTCTAAATTTTGATTCGTATTTCGGGCAACATCGCGCATCACAGTTTTCCCGTCCCACTCCGAATGTGAGATAAAATGCTGTAATTGCTGATAGTTACTGTCGGGTATACGCTCTACCATCCGTTCTACATTGCTCTTACATTCGTGAAACAAGCCTTGTAAATACTCTCCCGCGTGAACGGTTCGGTCTTTTCGCCGACAGTAAAAATGCTCTCGATAACTGACCGCATAGCTATTTAGTTTTTTTCACCAACTGGTAATCTCATATCCTTTATTTATCACACTTTTTTGCCTTCTTTGGCAATCTGTTTTAATCTGACAAAGTAGAATTAGGAAAGCATAATTTTCCTTAAAACTCTTTTTGTTTTTGTAATTTTGGTCAAAATATCAAATAGAAATGATTTTAAGGTAGCTCGAATAATCTTTTATCTCCCTAAATTGAATCCATCAACTTCAATGTTTTGCATATTTCCAAATTTATCGCATAATTCAGAAATGCGTATCATCATTTGCTTATTCCTTCTTTCCGTTTCAATTTTTGCCCAACAACCCAAACTTGTTCCGCATAAAATCACGCTTAAATCGGGCAAAAGTTTTAACTTAAATGCTCCGGCAAATTACGAAATAATCCCTGCTGTCGAAGGCTTAAAACGAGTCCGTTTCTTAGCCAAAGCACCCGACGGCAGATTTTTTGTGACGGATATGCACGATTTGACGGATAACGAAAAAGGCTCGGTTTATATTCTTGACGATTGGAATGCGGAAACGGGCAAATTCGGCAAAGTTACACCGTATTTGACGGGATTGAAAAATCCGAATTCGTGCCAATTTTATATCGATAAAAACGGGCAACATTGGTTTTATCTCGCTGAAACTGACAAATTGACCCGCCGAAAATTTACCTTTGGCGAAACAAAACCGACAAACAAGGCCGAAACTCTGGCGACTTTTCCAGATTACGGGTTGAGCTACAAATACGGTGGTTGGCATCTGACGCGGACAATTGCATTTGGCTCAAACGGAAAAATGTATGTTTCGGTTGGTTCAAGCTGTAACGCGTGTGTCGAAAAAGAAAAAGTCCGCGCCACGGTTTTAGAAATGAATCCGAATGGGAGCGGACAACGAGTTTTTGCCAAAGGATTACGCAACGCAGTCAGCATTAAATGGATTGGAAAAGTTCTGTTTGCTACAAACCAAGGCTCTGACCATTTGGGCGACAACAAGCCGGACGAAACTTTTTATGCACTAAAAAGCGGAGCGGATTACGGCTGGGCTTATTGCCATTCTGTCAATGGAAAAATCATTCCCGACCCCGAAATTAAACGTCCGGCGGGATGCAAAAATGTCGTTAGACCTTACGCTTGGTTTCCCGCGCATTCGTCATCAATGGGATTCGATTATTTCGACGCAAACACTGCTGATGCAACAATTAAGAATTCATTTTTAGTTGCACTGCACGGCTCAACCGATGAAAAAATCGGTCACGGCTATGAAATAGTGATAATGCGAAAAGGTAAAAATTTGCAAACATTTATGGACGGATTCCTTGTTGGTAAAACGGTTTATGGTCGTCCGTGCGACATTTATCGGATTGATGAAAATTCGTTCTTTTTTACGGATGATCGGGGCGGTGTAATTTATTATGTTCGGAAGAAAAATGGCTGACTGTTTTGGTTAATTGCAAATTGTAAATTACAATAAATTAACGATTTACGGTTAGCAATTAACAAAATTATGAACATCGGCATCACAGTTTATCCAACCTACGGCGGAAGCGGAATTGTCGGCTCGGAGCTTGGCAAGGAGCTTTCGGAGCGTGGGCATAACGTCCATTTTATTTCGTCAAGTTTGCCGACTCGTTTAACCGAATTAAATGACCGCGTGCATTTTCACGAAGTTGAAATGATGTCATACCCGCTGTTTGAGCATCAACCCTATTCGTTGGCGTTGGCAACCAAAATGGGAACGGTTGCCCGCGCGGAAAAACTCGATTTGCTCCACGTTCATTACGCGATTCCGCATTCGATTTCAGCAATTTTGGCGCGAGAATCTATCAAAGATCGTTTTTATCTGCCTGTTATTACTACACTTCACGGAACGGATATAACTTTGGTTGGTGCAGACCGCTCGTATTTGCCGATTACCCGCTACGCTTTGCAACAATCGGACGGAGTGACGGCGGTTTCACATTTTTTGAAAAAAGCGACCATCGAAACCTTTGATTTTGACGAGGTTGAAGTGATTCCGAATTTTATTTGCGCTACTGATTATCAACGTCAAACGGATTCTGATTTAAAACACCAACTTGCGCCAAACGGTGAATTTTTACTCGTCCACGTTTCAAACTTTCGCGCCGTTAAGCGTCCGGTAGATTGCGTTGAAATCTTTGCCAAAGTGCATCAAACGATTCCGAATACAAAACTTATTTTAGTCGGTGATGGTCCCGAAAGTTCGGCAATGCGACATCGCGCCAAACAATTGGAAGTGATAGATTTTTGCGAATTTGTTGGGAAACAACCCAAAATTGTTGACTACATTTCGATTGCCGATATTTTGCTTCTACCTTCAGAACAAGAATCTTTTGGGCTTTCCGCGCTTGAGGCGCAAGCCTGTGAAGTCCCCGTTATTGCCACGCGAATCGGTGGAATCCCTGAAGTTGTTAATGATGGCGAAACGGGTTTTTTGAGTGAAATCAGCAACGTGGGAAAAATGGGTGACGATGCTATAAAACTTTTGAAAGATGAAGATTTACGGCATAAATTTGGTCGGCGCGGACGCGAACTCGCAGTCTCCCGCTATGGAACGGAAATTATCATTCCGCAATACATTAAATTCTACGAAAAAGTCTTGGCAAAAAAATAATAAGCAAAAGCGAAGCGGATTAACTCGTTTCACTTTTGCCTTTTAGATTTTTAATTTTCACTCAAACCGTGGCGGCTTCCGCTACTTCTTCATCATCGTCATCTTCTACTACCGGTTCAGTATTTTCTAATGGCAATAATTCGTTAGTTTGAAGTTGTGTTTTGCTTTCAAAAACCTTTTTATCATGGGCTTCTTTTGATTTCAGCATACTGCAAGTTCCTTCCAGAATTGCGCCATCTTCAATCATCAAACGAGGAGATTGAATGTTGCCCACCACTCGTGCAGTGCGTCCGAGTTCAACCTTTTCGGTGGCAATAATATCACCATTGACCGTGCCATTAATCATTGCGGCGGCAACTATGATATTTGCATCAACTCGTCCGGTTGAGCCGATAATCAGTGTTCCCGATTCCGATCCAACTTTTCCTGTCAAATGTCCGTCCACGCGGAGCATTGATTGAAAGTTTGTTTCGCCCGTCAAAACCGTCCCGTTTCCGACAAAACCACTCAGACGACCTTCTTTGATGTCGCGTGCCATGGATTCGCTTTCAGACATTGCCCGCGTGGTCGAAGGCAAGTTGTCTTGTCTCAAATTGTTGTATAGATTTCCCGAATTGGTCGGGAAACTTTCTTGAAATTGCGGTGTTTCGGAAATCGGCTCGGTTTTATTGCTTCTGCCCATTCTAATCATAATTTTATATACCTCTTTTTTGGAATTTTTAGACTCGTAGATTAAGGCTAGACCAAATTGGTTTAACCGCAAAACTACAGAGATAACTTTATTGCAGTTTGTATTACTGAAATGACTAACTAACCTGATTTTCCAGCTAGATATTTTAATAATAGAATTTTTTAGTGCTGTGTGTCTATGTTTTTTGTTGATGAAGATGTTTTTTATTACGGCTATTGCAAAGTCAGAATTTTTCTTGTCATCGAAGATGACGAACATTATAGCGTAACGAGAATCGCTACGTTTCTGATAAAAAGAAATTTCCGTCTCCGAAGGTGATGAACATAAACCGTTGATTGTGCGACACTTTCAGCGTCGAAACGGTTGATTATCAATTTCGTAGGGTGTCGCTCATTTCTATTCGCTGTACCTTACGCTATATTGTTTGTCGCCTTTGGCGACTTTGCAAGAGCCGTAGTTTTTTTGTTACAAAAAAAGGGAGAGTTTTTTAGACTCTCCCAATAAATTATTAAACTTTCCCTTCCAATTTTAGAAAAGGAAGCGAAGTCCGAAACGTAATTGACGGTTTGCACCGTTATTAAATCCCGGATTTTGATATGAACTAACCGCAACACTTCCGAAAGCATCTTCCGTGAAGGGGTCAGGCACGCCAAAGTTACGACTATTAAGAACATTGGTCGCTTCCGCTCTGAACTCAATTTTGAATCTTTCATTGATTCTGGTTGTCTTAAAGAGTGCCAGATTAACTCCGTGGAACGCATCGCCAAAGAAAGTGTTGCGTCCAATTCCGTATGGAGTTTTGAAAAGACTCAAGCCTTCCGTGCATCCGAAATGGAGATTTGGATCAAATCGAGCGCAATCAAAAGGAATTAAACCGTTAAGCCCAAAGTTGTTGACAACACCAGAATCATTATAAATCAGTCTAGCTTGTTGGAGAGCCTGAGCCGCAGTAACAAGCGTTCCGGTTGAACCGGGGTTCCGAGTATTGTAAAGAAGAAAGTTGCCTGGAGCATCTAACGCACCGCCGCTGAAACAGGCTGGGTCGGCGAAAAGTAATTGACACGCACTTGTCCAGCCAAACGCAATCGTTCCATCCGGCGCATTTGGATTTCCGTTATACGGACGCAAAGCACCTGCCCCAATAAATGCATTTTCAAATCCTGGATCATATGCCGAAAATGCATTTTGCGGCGTGTATGGACGACCCGAAGCTAAACGAATGATACCTGAAATCTGGTATCCGCCGAGAAGTTTTCCGACCCAGCCACTTTGTTCTTTGTAGAAAGGCAATTCGTAAATGAAGTTTGCCGTAAAGTTGTGTTTTTGGTGGAAAGCCGAAAGTCCTCTTTCACCCGCATCGGTATCAAATGGATTTTGCGATTGAGCCACAGTTTGACCACCGCCAAAGGTCGAAAAGATTTCCGACGCGTTGTCAATGGTTTTGCTCCAAGTGTAGTTGGCATTGAAAACAATATCGCTAAAGCGAGTATCGAATCTGGTTTGCAAACCGTGATAACTTCCAGAAGCTCCATTAGTGCGGGTGCGAGTAATACCTTGTCCGGCAGTTACCCGACCATCATCATTTATTCCAATATTGGTTCTATATCCGGCATTATTACAAGCATTTGCCGTTGATGTTGCTACCGGACCGACTGTATTTCCATTGGTAAATGTTCCAGCCGCTAGTCCAAAACATTGGGCAATATTTTGTAAAACACGAAGGCTTGGGTTTCCGTTGACAGTTTGGAATTGATCTTTAATCTTTGTTCCAACATATCGAACTTCAAGCACCGAGTCTTTGAAGATTTCTTGCTGGATACCAAAATTCCAATTCAACGTGTATGGATTGTGGAAATCGGAAGAAACTCTGGTTTGATTAAAGAGTGACGGATTTCCGCCCCCTGTTCCCGGGGTAGTGTTGAGTTGAGCAACCGTGGTTGGCTTGAATGGGAAATTAAGCGAGCCTGCCGCTCCCGGCGTTTGGTTAAAAATACCGGCTGCCGCAAACGGTGCCGCCGTCACAGTATTCAAAACGATATTAAAGAAACTTGGGTCGTATGAAACGCCAAAGCCACCGCGAATAACCGTTTTGCCGCCGCTAAATCTACCGCCAAAGAAATCAAAATCAGGTGACCAAGCAAATCCTACGCGTGGTGCCCAATTATTGGTATCATTCGGAAGCAATGAAGCAGTCCTTGAACTAAGCGGAAACGCTGTGTCAAAAATTGCGGTTGAAGCACTAGCCTCGCGCGCATTGATTTTCTCAATGATTGGATTAAAAGGTGTAGTTGAGTATTCATAACGCAACCCGAGATTCAGCGTTAGGTTTCTCATCACCCGCCAATCATCTTGAAAGAAGAAAAAGAAATCGTTTTGAGTGGTTTTAATATTTGGATCACCCAAAGCAAAAGTGATTCGGTCAGGGCGACCTAATAATAAGTTTTCAAAGGCTACTGCACCGAAACCTGCCCGCGGGAATCCATCATCAAAGTAGAAATTACAAGTTGGACAGACTGCCGCATTTGCAGGGTTTGCTCCGGCTTGATTAAATCTATAAACGCCCAAGAAATTAGGCAAGAAGAAATTAGCAACCTTTTGTTGTCGTAGATCAATACCCGCACGAATTGAATGATTTCCAAGGGTGGCGGAAATGGTGTCTTGTTCTTGATAAACATCAACAATCCGCGATTGCGGAAGGTTATTAGCTGTTCCAAAACCTAAGCTAGTAAAATTTCCTTCTAAATCTCTCTGTCCGCCTCCAAAAGCAATCCCCGGACCCGGTAAAGTTCCGGTTGGATCACCGAACTTAACATCCAATCTGGAAAAATTGAAGCGAAATTCATTGGTAAAATTAGAAGAGACGGTTCTAGTATAAGTTGTTCCTAAATTATAGTTTTTTGAAGGAACATCAAAGAATGCACCTGAAACAATGGTTCCAACTGCCGGAGTGTTAGGAAAATTGGTGGTGTCGTAAATAAACCGAATACCAATAATGTCTTTATCGGTTAAATTCAAGTCTTCACGAGTAATAAATTGATGTTCACGGTATCTATTTGGCGTGACGCGAATAACTTCGCCCGTTTGTAAAGCCCGTAAATTCGCCGCCGGACAATCATTTCCGGCTCCCGGATTGATGGTGCAAACAAAAAGACTATTGTAAAGACCACCCGTTACAAAATCATCAGGAACTCCATCACCATTAGAATCTTGCAATGCCGGAACAACATAAAAAGTGCCCGGAACATTGGCAAAAGCTGGACCGCCGCCAACATTTGTGTTTGTCAAGATATTAGTAGCACCCGGAAACCCAAGAGATTGGGCTAATGCCGCACTTGCTTTGGTAAAAGTAATACCACCCGTACCTAAATTGTTACTATCAAGTTCGCCCGTTTGATTGTCACCCTGATAGGTGAAAAAGAAAAAGGCTTTATTTTTGATAATCGGTCCGCCAATTGAGCCACCAAAACGGTGATAACTAAAGAGGTCTTTACCTTTACGATTAGCAAGTCCCGTCAATTCAGGAAATCCGTTGGTAGCGAGAAAATTATACATTTTACCCGAATTTTTTTGGGTATTGTTTAACGTATTCAAAGCCGAATTTTGATAATATTCAAAAAGCGAACCGTGAAAATCATTAGTTCCATTTTTGGTAATAGTGTTGATTTGTGCGCCCGAATTACGTCCAAATTCAGCCGAAGGATTGTTGGTAGTGACTTGATAATCACCAATCGCTTCCGTATTAGTAAGGGTTAATGATGGACCCGCTACCGAGTTGTCATTATTATCCTGACCGTCAAGTTGGAAGTTATTTGAGCGTCCGCGATTACCATTTGCCGAAATACCAACTCCATTAGTGAAATCAGTATCGCCCGGTGTCACAACGCCTGGGGTTAGCAGAGCTAAGTTGTCAATCGAACCGCCATTATAAGGAAGTTCTTGCAATTGTTTGGTTGAATAAGAGGTTGATAATTGGTTTTGAGTGGTATTGATCAACGGGGCTTCGCCAGTGACAGTAACTTCTGCCGACGCGCCTTTAATCGGTAATTCTACGTCAAAACCATTTTCAACTCCAAGCCGAACTGAAACACTCTTGGTAGTTTTAGTTTCAAACCCATTAGCAGCCACTTCAACATTATATGCATCGCCCGGAATAAGGTTGGTGACCCGATAAAAACCGTCAGAATTGGTAACGGTCTCTTTTACTTGACCCGTTTGAGAGTTAGTCACTTTGACGCTTGCGCCGGCGACTACTGCACCATTGGGATCTTTAACAATTCCCTGTAAGCTACCCGTAGTTTGAGCAAGAGTTGCCGTCGCAAAGAGCAGACACAGGAAAAATATAAAAATAAAGTTCATCAAAAATCCTTTTGCATTTTTCATTTTCACAAGTTCCTCCATTTTTTTTTTGAAAATTCAATTTGTAAAATTGCCAAAAATTAGGTTTAGATACGATATTAAAAGGTAACCCGAACACGAATATCTAAAAATGTTGCAAACTTTGTTCCAGTCTGATTTTAGCGGTAAACCATTGAAAAAATGGGCGGTAGCAGATTAGTGCAGAAAAAAACATCCAAAAAAATGGATAGTCTGTAAAAAATATGGATTTTTAGAAATGGTAATTTCTATGTATAATTAAATTTTATAGAGCGATTAAATTAGGAAATAAAAGGTGAGGATTCTTTTTCTATTTTTTTACATTATCAATATCAAGAGTCAAAACATCGTGCAAAGGTGCAACCGCCGCTTTTTTCGGAGTTTGCGAAAGTGGAACTTTTAAGTCAATGCTACTATTTCCATTGATGGTAGCCGAGCCGAGATAAGACCAGCCTTTGCCGTAATCCACATAAATCGGAACAATCATCACAAATTTATCCGAGACTTTTGATTGTGTAACTTTACCGATTAACATCGTCTTTCCGCCTTCCGTGGCGATTTGATACTCAAATTTATAAGCCGGAACTTCAGTTCCATAAACCCATTCATCAAAAAACCAATTCATTGTTTTATTGCCGTCAATATCCATCTGCGGAGTGATATGTTTTTCAACCGCTTTTTTGAAATCTTCGGTTGAAACCGGTTTGTTGTAATGGGTTTTGACAAAATCTTGCATCATCGCTTTGAATTTCGCATCGCCTGTTCCTTTCCGGTGGTCATACATCATCATCCGCAACATATGGAGGACAAATGCACCTTTCGGATAAATTAAATTTTGGTAGGCTCTGCCGGTTTTGGCACTACTCAGGCGATAACCTTGTGAAAGCGGACCAACGGTATAAGGCTTGATGCCTCTCGTGGCAGGTGTTCCTTCCGTTAGCTGTTTTCTTTGCAATTCCCAATAGTCAATAAATTTATTTGTATCATTCTGAATTATCTGAACATACAACGAAGCCGAAAATTCAGAGAAACCTTCGCTCATCCATTGATCGTGGTAGCTCGTCCAACCAACAATATGTCCCCACCATTGATGAGCAACCTCGTGCGGAGCAACTTCTCGCCAAAATCCGTTTGTTCCGCCTCGCAATCCAAAAAGTTGAACTCTTTGGGTATCGCCAATAAACGCCATATAAGGCATAAAAATCAGAGTCGTCCAGGCTTGCCCAAAAAAGGTATTGGGTTGTTGAGTCATAGCAATCCGTTTATACGGAAGTTTGCCAAAATAATTGTTGTAAATTCGCATTGAATTTTGGGCTTCGGTCAGAACCATCTTCATTCCGCCCGCCGTATTCATTGCGCCGATGGTCGTTCCAGTGACACCGCCTCTGCTTTCAATATCGGCAACCTGTCTTTGAATATCGCGCATTTCGTCAGGTAATTCCCGATTGACATAAACTTCCATTTCATAGCCCGTATCTGCATCGAAAACTTTTTCAGATTTAAAATCACCATAATTAAAACCTGCAACCTCATATTCAACCCCGTCCGTAGTCCATTTGGAAACTTTTACATCTCCTTCAACAGTTTCCTCTCCAACTCTGTTTCCGACTCCGACCAAAACAAACTTTTTGGGAGAGCGGAAAGTTAAATTAAAGGTTGCCCGATCGCCGAAAGCCGTGAACGGATTATTCGGATACCAAGTAGAACGTGCGCGAGGATTCAAAATAAAATTACCGACACCTTCTTGAGTCAGAACGTCTAAACCATCGCCTTCAACTGTGATTTTGAAAGGTTTTCCAACTTCGGGAGCTTGGTTTAAAATCACGCCGAAATCCGCGTCCTCATCTTTCTTTTCTTGAATAAAAGAAATTTCCTCCCCGGCTTCATTGGTCACGGTTTTTATTCGCATTGTAGAATAAAGGTCAAACGGAATAAATTTTATATCCGGCTCTTTCATTTGAAGGGTGATAGTGTCTTTGATAATGACTCGTGTGCCTTGAATGGTGGTTTCAAGATCGTGATTGATAATGTCGTAGAAACGCCGGTCAGTCCAACTATTTGCCGTCCCTTTTTTGTATTCGTCCGCTAGATGAAAAGCCGTCCAAATTCCTCTGTCCTCTGCATCATAGCTGCTCAAAGAAACTTGTTCGGGATAAACTTCCGGCAATCCTAACGGGTCAATTTGATAAATCAGACTCCCGAACTTTTTCCCTTCGATAAAAGCAACAAAAAAACCTTCGCGTTGCGGAGTCAAAAAGTCCGCCAAAATCCGCGATGACATATTGAATCTAAAACGCCGTTTCAAAACTCCGTTTTTCGACTTCAGAGTATCCGTTGCCGCCCCGATTTTAGCACTACTCGCATTCATTTGAACATTTGGAGACTTTTTGATTTCATCATAAGTTTTATCGGTAAAATACATCACCAACTCGGTGAAAGGCTCTTTGATTTCAGGAGCATTGGTGAAAATTGCCAAATGTGTTTTCTCAATTTCAATCGGCGGGGTCAGTTGAAACTCGCCTTCACCAATAAAAACTGCGGCTGTCACTCGGTCTTGCACTTTTTCGGCAAAGCAGATTTCGCCTGTCCGCATCGTGAAAATGCCTCTATCCTTTTGCATTACCAAATTATTGACAACGGCACATTCGCCCAGTTTATTGCTTAGATTCTTTCTAAGTTCCAGATAAAGCGGGTCAGTATTGGCAAATTTGGTGGTGACTGTCACTTCGCCGACTACGGGCGGAGTTGGACTAGGATTTGGGGTTGGAGTTGGCGTTTGCGCGTGAATTGTAATTGATAAGGCACACCAAATTAAGCTGACTATGCCGAAGATTCGATAAACTTTCATTATTTCACCTGACTGATAAAAATTTTGAATTGGGGGCGTTCCATTTTTTAACTTTTCTGACTCTTTAGATTATTTTGCTTACCTCTTATAAAGTCAAGGAATTTTTGAATCTTTGAAAATTTAAGCGAAAAGCTATTCATAGCTACTCATTTTGACTTTGCTTAGGTTAAACTTTCTCTATGGACGCTTTGCAGACCGATTTGAATATTTCAACCGAAATCAAACTCTATTACGACCTTTATTTACCTGAGAATATTGAAAAACCTGCGCCGCTGATGGTGGCGGTTCACGGCTACGGCGCACATAAACGCTATATGATGCGGGAGGCAAAACTGATTGCGCCCGAAAATTTTTCCATTGTTTCATTGCAAGCCCCGCATCAGCATTTTCGCCCAACCGATAATGGTTTCAAAATCGGGTTTGGCTGGCTGACTGATTATAAATCGGACGAATCGGTGACACTTCATCATAAATTTGTTTTGGACGTGATTGAAAAATTAACCAAAGAAGGATTAGTTGACGAAACAAAAATCTATCTTTACGGTTTTTCGCAAGCCTGTGCGCTCAATTTTCGTTTTGCTTTTACGCATCCCGAAATTATGTGCGGCGTGTTGGGGGTCTGCGGCGGAATCCCCGGAGATTTGGATACAAGCGAAATTTACCAGCCGACAAATGCGGATGTTTTCTATCTTTACAGCCGAACCGATGATTTTTATTCGCTCGAAAAATTTGAGAAATTTGATGTCAAACTAAAAGATTATTTGCCGAATTATGAGGCGAAATCTTACGAAGCCAAGCACGAAATTACCGATGAGATGCGGAAAGATATGAAAAATTGGTTACGAAATCAGAACGCAGGAGCAGGAGCGACTTAATAAAGTTTTTTTCTACCAAGCAAGCATCCAATTTTGATAAACTGTTCATCCAAGCCGTTCGAGAGGTCTTTTGAAAATAAATGGTTCAAACAACAATAATTACACGAATTTTCGGAGTTTCCCTTTTAGCATTTCTGATTGCTTGCCAAAGTGATGTTGCTACCCAAGCCCAACAAGATAAACCGAGTGCTTTTTCTCCAATAGTTGCCAAACCGAAATTATCTGAGATTGAAAACGAAGCAATCAAAAAACTTCTCGCCAGCGCGGTTGAGCAAACCACTATCACTAAATCTTACGATCCGGCGTATATCGTTTTGCCGTATCCGAATGGCGATGTCCCGATTGAAACAGGCGTTTGTTCGGATGTGGTGATTCGCGGGTTTCGCAAAGCGGGCGTGGATTTGCAAAAAGAAGTTCACGAAGATATGAAGAAGAATTTTAAGTCTTATCCAAAAAAATGGGGCTTAAAAAAGGCGGATTCCAATATTGACCATCGCCGCGTCCCGAATCTGCAAACATATTTCACTCGTCAAGGAAAATCTCTCCCAATTACGAATAAAGCTGACGATTACAAACCAGGTGATGTGGTGGCTTGGGATTTAGACGGCAAGGGGCTGACGCATATCGGATTAGTCTCAAATATTTGGAGCGAGACGACCAAACGCTATCTCCTCATCCATAATATCGGCGGCGGGACACAAGCCGAAGACCGACTGTTTGATTGGAAAGTAATCGGGCATTACCGGTATTTTTGAGTGAGTGGTTGGGTGGCACGTTAATTTATGGATATGGCAATAAATTCAAACCTGTGATAAAACGAAAATCGCGTTGGTTCTTTGTAATAAACGCTTCGTTGTGAATAAGCGCAGTTGCGGCAATCAAACCATCGGCAATTAGCAAACCGTGACTCAGGAAATATCGTTTCAACAAATCAACGGCGATGTCAGAAATTTGGTCGGTGATTTTCAAAATTTGATAACGACTTAAAAACTTTTCTAAATCTCTCAACTCCGTTTTGTTTCGACAACCGACAATCAACTCTAATTGCGTTACGGAACTGATAGCCAAGACAGATGTTTTCTCAAGACGCTGACAAACAATTGATTGCTTCTGCATCCCCACGCGCTACGTTAATCAAAATGTCTGAATCCACAATGGTCAACGCCATCTCATTTGCTCCAATGCGTTTCGCGGAGATTGCGAACCCAAGCCGAACTGTCACGCATATCTTCGCGGTCGCGCCACATTCCGACAAAGGCTTCGGTTTCTAAATCGGAAACCGGAGCAGCTGTCCGGCTGACGATACTTTGTAACGCTCTCGCAGAAAGGAAACAAAATCTTCAATCTGTCGTTGCGCTTCAAGCGGCAAAGAATTTATTTCGCGCAAAATTTCTTCGTTTGTCATAATTTCACCTCAATTTTTATTTTCGCGCATCCTCAAAATATGTCAACGCAAACTGTTTTTGTGCTTGACTGCTTCTTTCATAGCTGACTTGTTGTGTCGCCCGTTATCATTAGGTAACTTTCGGTAAAATAATAGACTGAAACCTGCCGACTGTAAATTGGTATAAAAACATTGCGATACCAAAGAAATGAACTTCAAACTCTGGACTACGCGCATCTTTCAATAAAATTGACCACTTCTCCGATTGCAAATATGTAATCCAAAATCCGGTATCTCCATTATCAGTTATGAAAAGTGGTAATAATCCACTTGCTTCTGGATATAAAGGTAACGGATAAAACTCTGGAAAATCCGTCCGCGTTTGGCGTTCTGCCTCAAGCGTCATTTCAAGTTGTGTGAACAAATTTAGGTATTTGTTACTCGAAAACGGGTTAAGCAAGTAAAGAAAATTTGCCCAATAAAAATCTCCGTAAATTTCAACGATAGTTTTATATTCATCGGGTAAAGTTAAGCCAAGTTTCTTTTCCACGTTGAGCCAATCTTCAGAGTTAGGTTGAAAACTCGTCTGCGGTGGTGGCACTTGTTTCAGTAAAGCCTCAACAGTTGAAATCATATGTTGATTTTAAGCCAACGCGAACGAAATGCAAAGTGGCGCAACGATTGAGATGACAGGTCGCGTTTTTTGCGAGCCTGTCCATTGAGTGGTTCGGTTTGCAGTTCGATGCTGCGAGCGAAAGACAGGAACGTCAACCGCGAAAGACTGTTACGCTCGCAACCGATCCGCTTCAACACTCGTTAAGCGCGTCAGTTCCGAGCGTAACATATCTGTCAAATGTTGGCGACTCGTCGGACGCTCACAAGCTGCATCGGACTGTCAACCCGAACGATTGATTAACACCGATACCCTTGATAATATCTTCCCTTTTGAAAGTTATCAAAACAAATCAACAAACTACTCATTTCCCCCCATCCGCATCCTCTCGTTTTCGCCAATTTCAATATTACCTTTTTTATCATTGCAAAAATCGGTGACGACCTGCACAAATCCTTCGGGATATTCTTCTTGCGGAACGTGACCGCATTGGCGAAAAACAACCATTCGAGAATTTAAAATTGATTGATGTAGTCTTTCGCCGTTGTGAATCGGAACGACCGTATCTTCTTCGCCCCATATTAATTAGCGTTTGATGATTGATGAGGTGTGCGTCTTCTGTCAATTCGATTTGCGTTCCAATTTCGGAGCGTCATCAATGCCGAATTATGTGCATCCGCCGCGCTCAAGGGGCGAATAATTGCTTCAACCCGTTCATCCGTAATCAAATGATGATTGTCCGGGGCAAGCGTATTGTGCATTCTGGCGCGGGAAAAATTACGCGAATCGGTTAGAAAAGCGGCAACCACTTCGCCGATGCCGGGCAATCCTGCGAGGCGAAAAATGTTCTGATTTTTTACTTCATCATTGCTGATTGCGTCAACCAAGATTAGTTTTTCGACGAATTCGGGATAATCCAACGCAACCGTTGCCGCGACTGCTCCACCGTATGAACATCCAACCAAAGTCGCCCGACCAATTCCGAGCCGATTCATAAAACGTGAAATCATCCGCGCTTGGGAAATAATCGAGTAATCAAACCATTTCGGTTTGCCGGAAAAACCAAACCCCAACAAATCAAGCGCGATCACGTGAAAACCCCTTTCAGCCAAAGCGCAATCGTTACTTTGTGCCAAGAATAAGTCGAAGCCGTGTAGCCGTGAATCAAAAACAATGTCGGATTGCGCCTATCACCAAATTCCTGAAAATGAACCCTCGCGCCGTCAAGTTCGACAAAATGCGAATACTCCGAATGAATTACATCTTCAAAAACGTCGTCCCAATTTACTTCGCTGTCCCGACTCAGCATTTTATAAGCAATGGTTGCTCCGATTGCTCCGCCGATTGCTCCGGCTACGATATAGGTCTTTTTCATAACTTTTCTGTAATTGATTCATTGATTCATTTGGTCATTGATTCATTGATTCATTTGGTCATTGCTTTGATTCGCTCTTTTAATCTTCCAATGATTCAATGATTCAATCTTCCAATGGAACGCTTCGCACAATGACTCAATTCTTATAATCTTTCAAATGTCTGAAACTTGCCGGAAAACCTCCCCGAATTATGTCAACTTGATACTTTTCCGTGTTTTTATTCCACCAATCTTGCAGAGTTTCATTGGGCGGTATTATAGCAACATTTGGCTTGCTTGACTCAACAATTTTAGAAACTTTACCCATAAATCTCATCTCACCAACTCTTCGCTCAACGAAAATCTCAGATACTTTATATTTTTCGACGACTATTTTGAAAAACTCGTGGTCTGTGTAATAAATCGCACAAAGGGCGTAAAGTTGTCCAACCATATTTGCCTCATTCAAAAGTGATTTATTTGCTTCATCTGCAATTTTTTCATCAAACAAAACATTAAAACTCTTGATATTTTCGGCAAGGTCTTCGCCCTCGCTAATTAGAGGTTCATAGAATTCATTGGTTTTCAAGAGTTTTTCGTAGGCGATCTTGCCTTTTGACGAAAGTTTTTCGGGGGCAAATTTCTTTTCTTCAGCCGTTTGACCATTGACTTTATTAACCAAAACACTAGCCAAAATTACAAAAAATAAAAGTTTTAACATAAGAATTCTCCAAATTATTTTTCGGCAAAAACGATGCGCGGTTGAATCATTTCTTCACTTTCAAGATAAACTCCGATTGCTAAAAGATTTTCGCTCGCATCCGTCAGCCTGATTGATTGAACGTCTTTTTCTTCAATTTTTGCCTGAATTTTCATCCCGTTTTTAATTCGCTTTATATTTTCCTCATCTAATTCTACTTCAGGCAAATGCGAAACTGCCTTGTTCATTGAGACTAAATATTCATTGAGTTTTTCTGATGAGACAATTTCTTCAAGTTGTTCAAGCGTCACGGCTTGCGAAAGACGGAAATTCCCTGCACGAATGCGACGCAATTGGCTCAAATGACACGGAACGCCAATCTTTCGTCCAATGTCTTCGGCGAGTGTGCGAATATAAGTTCCGGCTGAACACGCGACGCGAATGCGAATTTGGGAGTCTTGAGTCTTGAGTCTTGAGTCTTGAGTCAAAAGCTCAAGTTTGTAAATCGTTACAACCACAGGCTTTCGTTCAATTTCAATACCTTTTCGCGCCAATTCATAAAGTTTTTTTCCATCAACTTTTTTAGCAGAATACATCGGCGGAGTCTGCAAAATTTCACGGCGAAAAGTTACGAAAACCTCATCCCAATTTGTTTTACTCAAAATCTCAGCGATTTCCGCTTCATTCATTCCTCTGCCTTCATCCTTCATCCTTCCCGTCAGGTCTCCAGTATCAGTTTCAAAGCCAAACTGAATCGTTGCCTCATATTCTTTCACGTCTTTGTCGAGAAACTGGGCGAGACGTGTGGCTTGTCCAACCAGCATTACCAAAACTCCGGTGGCAAAAGGATCAAGCGTTCCCGTATGCCCGATGCGTTTTGTTTTCAGTATTTTACGCAGTTTCCCCACCACATCGTGAGATGTCCAATCGGCGGGTTTGTCTATAATTAAAATTCCATCCATCTTGATTTTAAATTTTAGATTTGCGATTTGCGATTTGTCGAAGGCTAAAAGTGTTTTCTTATTCTTTGCGTTCTTTGCGTCTTTGCGTGAAAATCATTTTATGTTCAAAAAAAGATGGAACAAGAAACCTCCCGCAGAAGCCGAAGACGAAACTCCGCGTGAAATAAATCCTGAAAAAGCCCGCCCCAAAACCTTCGACCGTGCCGTTAATCTGCTCACTTATAAAGCGCGCTCTGTCAAAGAATTACGCGAACGCCTGCTCGAAAAAGATTGGACAAATGAAACGATTGTTGACGAAGTAATCGAAAAGCTAAAGTCTTACGGCTATTTGAATGATGAAGTTTTTGCCAAAAATCTGGCTTCTTCAAAACTTCGTCAGAAACCGATGGGCAAGCGTCTTTTGCAGCAAAAACTCTCGCTCAAAAAACTCGATAAAGAAACGGTTGCGACAGCGATGGAAAAGGCTTTTGAGGAAACGCCTGAAGATGACCTGATAGATCGCGCCATTTCCAAACGTCTGCGTTTGAAAGGCAAACCCGAAACGCGGGAAGAGGCGAAAAAGTTTTATGATTATTTGCTCAGACAGGGTTTTAGTTACGATTTGGTGAGTAATAAAATGAGGGAATTGGCTAAAATTGAGGAAGAATCGAATACTGATTTTTAAGATTATTAGGATTTTTTAGGTGACGGATTATTTTTTTCTAATTTTGGCTTGCTTCCTTTTCTACCCAATCTTAACAATCCTAACAAATCAGTGTCAAAATAAACCATTGAAGAAATTTAGAACTTAATTTATATTTTGCTCGTATTACAAATTTACGAGGGCAACGCTCGAAAGGTTTTATGTAGTTTTCGCTTCGGCGTTTGCTTTTCCACGAGATGTTTCTTCTCTTTACAATTTTATTGATTTTTGTGGCGATTGGCTCAGTTTCCTTTTTTATAATTCGCCGAAAATCATTACCACCAGCCACTCAAGATTCATTTAATCCCCCTCCAACTTATCGAAGTCTTTTTGCTCCTGATGAGGAAGAATTGCGCCTTTGGCAAAGCGAGCAAGACGAAAAACTTCAAACTGAAAGGCGTGAAGAACTTCGTCAAGATTTGCTTTCTCGCGCCGAAATAAAAGACTATAATTCTCTTCTGGAAGCAAAAACTTTTGGGGATTCGCGTCTGTATGATGAAGTATTTGAAGTATTGCTACGAATTGATTCCGATAAACTAACCGATTTTGTGACGCGAAACGGTTTGTCGGTCAAGACAGATTTGGTTGAATTGTCTCAGAAGAAACTGTTGGAAAATCCGACGGTGAGCAATTTGACAAAGTTTGTGCATCTTTCGGCTCTCTGCAATTCAGCAGAAGTCTATCTACAAACTATTGAGACGACAAAAATTCTATGGAACGACAAGCAATTGGGCGATATTTCAGCCGAGCGATTGGTTGAAATTTTGAACTGCCACTATTGGTTACTCGCGGGTGATGCGAGAGTTTCAGGCGCAGGTTATCTACTAAAAGAAAAATTGGCGAGCGTGCGCCGCGAAATTTTGGAAAGTTTGAAAATGTAGCGCGGGCTTCCAGCCTGCTGTCCCAAGAGCATCTTGCTCTCGATTTTCGTATAAAACGGCGGCAAGATGCCACCACGACAGCAACCAAGATGGTTGCGTTACATTTTCAAACAGAGTCTCAGCTTGCCAAAAACTGAGAGAAAAATATGGAACAATATATTCCTTTAATTATTTTGGGTGTCGTTGCACTCATCGTCTTAGGTGTAATTTGGTATGTCGTCACGAGGTTTTTAGTAAATATCGGCGCAACTGAAGTCGGTATCAAAGAACGCCGTTATTGGGGCAACAAAATGGCTCAAGGTCGCGTTGTGGCAACCGACGGCGAAGTTGGGATTCAAGCCGAAGTGTTGAAACCCGGACTACATTTCGTCTTGTATCCGATTGAACGCGTGATTCAAAAAGTGCCGTTAGTTGAAATCGGCGCAGATGAACTCGGCGTTATCGAAGCAATTGACGGCGAACCGATGCCGATGGGCAGCAACTTCGCGCCTGACCGAGCGCAGAACGCTCATAACAATTTTCAAGACCCGATTGCTTTTATCAAACAAGGCGGCGTAAAAGGTATTCAGCTTCGCACTTTGCCGCCGGGAAAATGGGCGATTCATCCATATCTTTTTAATGTTTCGATTGCCAAAACAACGATGATTCCTCCGGGAAAAATCGGTGTTATGACTTCGGCGGATGGCGCACAACTTGAACCCGGACGACTTCACGGTAGTGCGATTAAAGGTCATAAAAATTTTCAAGATGCGGAAAATTTTATTTACAACGGCGGACAGAAAGGTCCGCAGGTCGAAACTTTGACCCCCGGAACTTATCGAATTCACACGCAATCCGTTTCTAATGACGACCAAAACGACATGAAACCCGGACTTTTTACCGTTCGGCTTTTTGATGCAACGGTTATTACGCGAAAATCAAATCGGTTTGGTCGAAGCACTCGATGGCGCACAACTCGATCCGCGTGATTACGTTGCTCAAGCCGTGACCGGACACGATAATTTTCAGGACCCGAATACATTCATTACCGGTGGCGGTCAGCGCGGACCGCAAAAAGACATCCTTCTGCCCGGAACTTATTACGTTAATCCGCTGATGTTCAAAGTGATTCTGGAATCGGCGAAGGAAGTAAAACCCGGTGAAGTTGCCGTGATTGTTTCTAACGTCGGCAAAGACCCGGGTGAAGAAATTCGCCGCGCGATGGCGGACAAAATTCGTGAACGACTCGAACGCGAAGAAGAAGAACAAGTCGCAATCGCGGCGGAAAAACTCGACAAAGTTGACGGCGATAATATTTCGCTTGACCAAATCAAAGCCGAACTCGCCAGCGATCCGGCGGATAAACGTCTCGACAGCGGAGCGCACGAAGCCTACGTTGTTCCCGAAGGTTATCGCGGTATTCAGGAAACGGTCGTTGGTCCCGGACAGATATTACGTCAACACTTTGGCAACTACGCCGATTATCATTCCAACCACGAATATGACGGTTGAATGGACGGCGGAAGAAGTTGGCAATTCATTTGATCCGTTTGCGGTAATTTCCAAAGACGGTTTCACGATGCAACTCGAAGTTCGGGTTGTCTTTAGCGTTAAACCGGAAGACGCGCCGTTTATGGTGGCGAAAATCGGCAGCACAGAGAAATTGGTTCAAAACGTGATGCACCCTTTGATTGACTCAATTTTCCGAAATCAAGCATCGGAAAGTTCGGCGATGGCTTATCTGCAAAATCGCCACGAAGAACAAGAACGCGCCGAAGCCAGAGTTCGGATGCACCTTTTGAAATATCACGTTGATGTCGTCAATGTGCTGATCTGCCACATCCATCTGCCCGAAGAATTGATGAAAACGCAGACCGAAAAAATTCTTGGCGGAACAAAAACAATCAATGTTCAACGCCCAGCGCGAAGCCGAAATCAAACGCATCGAACTCGAAAAAACCAGTTCGCAAGCTGACAACCAGCGCAGTTTGATGGAAGCCACGGTCGGTGTAGAAATTTCCGCCAAACGCTCAGAACAACGCAAACGCGAAGCCGACGGCGAAGCGTATTACATCTCAGAAACAGGTAAATCCGAAGCTGAAAAAGTTCGCTTGATGGGTGAAGCGCAAGGTGTGGCGTATAAAGAACAAGTCGCCGCGCTCGGCGCAAACGGTGTTGCTTTGGTTGAAACTCTGAAAGTTATCGGCGAAAAAGGCGTTCGCATTACTCCTGATATTTTAGCTTCGGGCGGAAACGGTAACGGCGATGGTGGCGGCGGAATTGGAACTCTGCTTTTGCTCAATCTTTTCCGCGATCAGATGGCAAAAAATAATGAAAAGGAACCAACTACTAACGGTAATAAAAGCTAGTTGATACTAGAGCAAAAAAATTGCCCGCGAAATAACGCCAATGAACGCGAATACATTTACTGGAATTCGTGTAGATTAGCATAAATTAGCGGGCAATTTTATCGGAAAATCTACTTAGCAAAAGCCCCTCTGAGGGTATCTGAAATTTCTCCCGTTGAATATTCCCTTTCGTTAAATTCAGTAGAATCTAGCTTTATCTGCTTTTTGCCGAGCAGATAACGAATCATTTTTCCGCCCGAAAAATACATTCGACTCTCTTCAATTTTAACGACTTTTAAATTCTCCATTCCGATTGAGCCGTTATATTTGCTCATTTTTTCAAAGGCAAAAATCAAATCTTCGCCCGATAATAAAGTTCCAGTATGGCTCTGAAAGATTCGCCATAGATTTTCGCCGTGATTTTTCTTAAACCTTTTCCCGACACAAAATAGGTCGCTTCCGTGCCTTCGAGCGAAACGCCTTCGACATCTTTGGTAGTTTTTTTATAACTCTTGGCGTTTTTGTTAATTGCCGTCACTTCCGCCCGAATAGCGATAATTTGTCTTTCAACACTTTGGGCAAAAATGGTTTGGACTCCGATAAATGTGGCGATTGTCAAAATTAAAAGTTTCAGTTTCATAATTTGCAGACGTTTTCTTGTAAATAGTTTTGCGTGATAGAATTAAATTTTGATTATAAACGAATTTATTAAACTTTTATGAACGGAAACGAAATTAGACGCAGATTTTTAGAATATTTTGAACGCAATGGACATAAAATCGTCCATTCATCACCTCTTTTACCGCATAATGACCCGACACTTTTGTTTGCCAATGCGGGAATGAATCAATTCAAAGACGTTTTTCTCGGCACCGAAAAACGCGATTATACACGGGCGACGACCTCGCAAAAATGTATTCGGGCAGGCGGAAAACACAACGATTTGGATGAAGTCGGCAAAACTGCGCGGCATCATACGTTTTTTGAAATGCTCGGCAATTTTTCGTTTGGCGATTATTTCAAAGAAGACGCGATTCGATTTTGCGTGGGATTTTCTGGTCAACGAATTGAAACTTGATACGAAAATCGTTTGTGGTTTTCGTATTTTGAAGGCGATGAAGAAGTTCCGCGCCGATGAAGAAGCACGCGCACTTTGGGTAAAAAGTTGGTGCGAAGCCTGAACGCATTTTGCGCTTTGGTCGCAAAGATAATTTTTGGCAAATGGGCGATACGGGACCGTGCGGACCGTGTTCGGAAATCCATTATTATATGGGCGAAGAACCTGATAATCCCGAAAAAAATCATCCGAAATGGGTCAACGGCGAAGGCGATACAACGATGGAAATCTGGAATCTCGTCTTTATGCAATTCGACCGCACCGAAGACGGAAAAGGCGGTTTTAAGCTTGACCCGTTGCCCGCGCCTTCGGTTGATACAGGAGCGGGATTGGAAAGATTGCGGCAGTTTTGCAAGGTGTAAAGACAAATTACGATACGGATTTGATTAAACCGATTATTGATTTTACGGCACAATTGGCAGATAAGCATTACGAATACGAATACGCAAGAAGGCTTTGCGATGCGAGTCGTTGCCGATCACGCCCGCTGCGACTGCGTTTGCGATTGCCGACGGAATTTTGCCCGGTAACGAAGGCAGAAATTACGTTTTGCGGAAAATTATGCGCCGGGCGATTTATCACGGACGCGAACATCTCGGTTTTGACAAGTTATTTTTTCACAAAGTCTGCGGTTTTGTCGTTGAACAAATGAAAGAAGCTTATCCCGAACTCGATGTGCAAAAAGACTTTATTGATAAAATGGTGCGGCTGGAGGAAGAACGGTTTGGGAATACGATGACGGTTGGGTTGAAGAAATTGGAAGAACTAATTGTTATTAAGCGAAAATATTGACAGAGAAGAAATTCAAATATTCTTACAGAGCAAGGAATTCCAACGGCTAATTGACGTTTAATGCAGACGAACTTGCCCCTCTTTTAGATACATATGGAATTCCAATTGATTTAATGTATGTACGTTTGGGACTTGGAAGATAATGTCTAATTATTCACTGAAATCAGAACTTGGATTAGATCTTGAAATCTTGTCACGTCAATAGACTTAACGAAGATGAGTTTAGAAGCGATTGAAGAAGCCATAAAACAACTTCAAGTAACTTCCGAAATCGGCAAAACCAAACAAGCCGAAAAAATCAATCCGATTTACGCGGCTTTGCAAAGACTTCTGATATTCGCACCGAATTTGTCGGCTATGATTTTACAAGTGTTGACAATGCGAAAGTCATTGCGTTAGTTAAAGATAACGAACAAGTTAACGAATTATCCGAAGGCGATGAAGGCTTAATCGTTCTCGATAAAACGCCTTTTTATGCCGAAGCGGGCGGACAAGTTGGCGATGTTGGAGACAAGATTCAAAATTAAGATTCAAGATTCAGGCAATCTTAAGACTTATCTTAATCCATCAAAGTTTTGGATACTTTTGCGCCGGTCAAAGAATATGTTTTGCATAAATCGAAAGTTGAAAGCGGAAGTGTGAAAGTTGGTGATGTTGTTTCAGCGAAGGTTGATGTCGAAAAACGCGATGCAACTCGGCGAAATCATACGGCGACGCACCTTGTTCACGCGGCTTTACGCGAAGTTTTAGGGACGCACGTTAAACAAGGCGGTTCAGTTGTTGCACCACAATATTTGCGGTTTCGATTTTACGCATTATCAACCGCTGTCAGACGTGGAAATTGAGGAAGTAGAAGACTTAGTAAATTATCAAATTTTGCAAAATAATCCTGTCAATACCGATTTGATGTCTATCGAAGACGCAATGCGGACAGGTGCAATGGCACTTTTCGGCGAAAAATACGGTGAAAAAGTTCGAGTTTTGTCAGTTGGCAACGGCGAATTTTCGCGTGAATTGTGCGGAGGCACGCACGTCCGCGCGACGGGTGACATCGGCTCGTTCAAAATTACGGCTGATGAAGCGATTGCTTCGGGAGTTCGCAGAATTCGGGCGATTACGGGTTTTGATTCATTTGAACGATTCCGCGAGGCTGAATTATTGATTGCAAATTCGCTCAACGTCTTGAAAACTCAGCGCGATAATCTGCCAAATGCGATTGAAAAATTGCAAGAGGAATTAAAGAAAACGCGCAAAGAAATTGACGAATTGAAGATGAAAATTGCGACAGGTGCAATCGGCGGCGCATCTGCAAATGGTGACGAAGCCAAAAACATTAACGGCGTAAATGTTATTGCCAAAATCGTCGAAGGTTTGGACAAAGGCGGAATGCGTCATTTATCCGATACGTTGATGGCGAAAATAAAATCGGGCGTAGTCCTCATCGCCAAAACCGAAGACGAAAAAGTTTCGTTCATCATCCGCGTTTCTGATGATTTAACCAAGAAAGTTTCAGCCGGAAATATCGTCCGAGAAATCGCTCCGATTGTTGGTGGACGCGGTGGCGGAAAAGCTGATATGGCGGAAGGTGGCGGAACTGATGCGAGTAAGTTAAATGAAGCAATTGAAGCAAGTTACGCCGCGATTGAAAAAATGTTGGGCTAGTTGAAACCGCATAAACACGCAGAAGTAGATAACTTATCCAAAATATCCAAACTCAGTATCCGGTTGGAGATATTGAGTCCGATTTAAACATCGTCTAAAGCCAAAATTCTCAAATGGCTTTTTAGGAAATTTGGCACACAATTAGCACACAAAAACAAAAAAGGCATCGTCAATGATGCCCCTAAACTATTGATTTTATTGATGGAGTCGAGGAGGGATCGCCCCTTGACCTCATGACTATCAGACTTAGAAATCCGTTTTTGCTAAGTTTGGATAAGTTTGTAAGTCTTTATATTATGGATTGAGCCGTGATTTCTGAGCGTAGTGACAACAAAAATTGTTACCAAAAAGTTTAGTTTCGGCTAATGCCGTTAAATGCTCAATTAAATCCCGCTTAAAAGCATAACTCGAAACAATTCCATAACTTTTTATTGAGGCATTACGTTTAAGTAGTTTGCGAACTTGATTTTCTGAGAAATTCCGCTAAAATCTAAAGTTTCGTTGGCAAAATGTCGGCGCGAGTGGTCCGATAGCTCAGTCGGTAGAGCAAATGGCTTTTAACCATTGGGTCGAAGGTTCGAGTCCTTCTCGGATCACCATTAAATTCAATAAGATAGGGGCGAATAGGTTTCGCCCTTTTTTGTTTATTCACCCTTTCATTCACCTTTTCATTTCAATTTCCGTCAAAAATCGTTGTTTTTATCCAAAGTTTCGAGTTTTTTTGTGCTATATTTTTCATCATTATTAGTTCCTTTCCATAGGGATTAAAAGAGAGGCTTTCCTAGCTTTGCGGTTTAGGAAAGCCTTTCGGCTTTAGGTTGTCTTCGTTTCAAACTTTGCCGATAAATGTTGGCGGTTGCTCCGGCGATAATGTGATAGCAAATCAAACCGCGTTCACTTGCCTTGCATTCGCATTCGCCGAACTTTTCGCCGTTTTGAACATCAAAGCGGACGTGATAGACATTCGAGTTATTTGCCGAATAAACGACAAACAAACGGTCTTTAATAAACCGAACTTTCGGCTTTAGTTGTTTGCATCTTTCGATTGCCCGTTGTGTGTTTTCCGTTGTTAATTTAATCATTATTTTTCCTCTCAAATTTAAGATTTGTTATTTCCAACTACTCTTTAATTATAACTTCTGCGTAGTATTTTGTCAAATCAAAACTAACACTTGCGTTATACTTTTTTTTGAGTTATATTTTTATTGTTATGAATTTTTTAACGACAAAAGAAACATCGGAAAAACTTAGTGTTTCGGCGGGTAAAGAATTCGTCAGATAGTTCTTGCCGGACAACTTCACGCGGAAAAATTCGGGCGTGAATTGATGATTAGTGAAACCGACATATAAGCTTTCAGAAATCGCAAAACAGGCAGACCGAAGAAAAAAGGAAAACGATAACGGCGAAACAAATGGCAATAAAAAGCCTTTTAAAACGATTTTTGATGTTGTGCCTGAACTTGTCGGGTCAAGTTTAGACAGCGGATTGGCGACGGATTTATCAACCAATAAAAAATACTTAAAAGATTTGGGCAAAAAGAGTGCTGAAAAGAAAGCCCTGCAAACGAGAAATCAATTAAACGATGAATAATGCGCCGATAATCGCTGACACGGGCGTTATCGTCGGTTTGATTTACGAAAAGAGACCAATGGCATGAATTTGACAATTAAGCAAGCCGCAAATTTGCCCGATGCCTTATTTTGACCTGTGAAGCGGTCATAATCGAATCGTGTTTTTTGTTACACGAATTTAAAGGATGGAAAACAAAAAGTTTTGCAGTTGATTTAAAGAAGGTGTTTTGCAAATTGATTTTTCTTTGTCAGCAGAAGCGAAAAATATCAAAGTTTTAATGAAAAAATATGAAGATGTGCCGATGTCGTTTGCGGATGCGTGTCTTGTCAGAATGAGCGAATTAATAGAAAATTCGGTTGTTTTCACGATTGACAGCGATTTTTGGATTTATCGAAAACACGGGAAAAAGGAAATTCCGCAACATTTCTGAAATTCAGTTAGATAGAAAAAAGTAGTTCACTGAACTACTTTTTTAGGTAAAAGATTATGATACGGCTTTATTTGAAAATATAAGTTGCATTATAAAGTCCAATAGCTCACATTTAAAACTTCATTATTAACTATTATTTCCTTATCCCACATATATTTGGTTACTTTGCCCCACAAAAAATTTGCTTCTCGAAACCACGCTGAAGCAAAAATATAATAAGTGCCAAAAGGTAAATCTACCGAAACTTGTCCGGCATAATTTGTTTAAACGATTGCGACTTTATACTTATCAATTAACATTTAGAAATTCGGCTTTAAACGCTAGGTATTTTCCTAAACTATTCGCTTCCAATGATTTGTATATTGTTGCAAACTAAATAAATCATAATTCTTACCAAGTTTAGTTTTAACAAGTGGTTTTAATTCGGACTCCGCTAAAATGCTCGTCAAACTCTTATTGAGGATTACCGGATTGGCATATTGCTCACAAACTGCACGAATAGTTAATTGGGAAGTGTTCGCGGGGCGGGTTACTGGTTTAGTTGGACGGGAATAAATCGGAAACGGGGTAGAATTTATAGAACATTCCTCAATAAGCCTTTTCCAAACTTTTAGCAGATTCGTTTTGGCTATCTATTTCAAGTGCTTTTTTTAAATAATACTCAGCTTGTTGACAATCACCTTTCATGTACAATAAATTCTACCTAATTCGAGATGAGCATCTATTAACTTATCGTTCCATAAAATAGCAGTTTTAAGGTTAAAATTCGCAATATCATAATCTCCCCAAACGTCTCCTATAAATCTTTCCAATTCCAAGATACGCCTCAGCATTTGTCGAGTCTGTTACTAAAGTTTTCTTAAATTGTTCTAAAGCGGCATCTTCTGATAAATTTGCTTCGTTTTTTGCATCGTTAGATGTATTAGATGTGTTGTCGGTTTTTGTCGGAATATCAACTTTCATTGTCGTTGTCCGGTTTTGCAATTAAGACAGATGATTTCTTCTAGTTCAAAATGAATACCTGAAAGTACATCTCTGATTGGTGAAGATTCATTATTCCAAATATGCGGTTCGACAATTTTACCAACAAATGCAATTCTCGTACATCTTTCTTCCCGCTTCGCTGATGCTACGAGATGGGGGCATTGAAACGAAAGCCTTCGATTCTCTTACCCTTTGAATTTTTCTTAACGATTAAACAAAGCACCTGCCCTGAGCCTTGACTAAAAATAGGAAGACAAGTTTCGTTCCAAATGGATCTCACGAACATACTAAAGGGACAAAGTCCACAATTCTTTATCAGCATCATAATCCGGGTCATTTAAGTTTTGCGTAAGCGTCCCTTGTTCATACAAAAAATACAATTTATCAGCAGTTGTTTTTCCGTCTTTTAACTTTATTTCACGAAGAATTGCGGACTTGCGTTTTTCCCAATCAATCGTTTTCTCGAATTTGCCTTTTTGAAATTTATTCCTGTTATCAAGCAAAACACAATTGCACTTCACCATGATATCGGAGACAATAAAGCGGAGGTTGGCAATAATTAGAACGAATTGGAGCGAGTTTTGATATTGATTTAGCTTTATTTCCTTGAGTTTTCTGAGATTTTACAATCTTTATTGAATTTCCGTAAATATATCCATAAACAGAAGGGTTATCTTCCAAATAAGCCAAATACCAACCTTTCGTAGTCTCATCTGGGACAACTTTCAACTTTGCACCTTTTGTTACAACGGCTTGGCTAGAGTCGCTGTTATAGAAGGCTTAACACGCAAAGATTCCCTTTCCAAACTATCACTACCGCCGAAACTGGTTCAGATAACTGAGGCTTGATGATAATGGCTTGAAATAACGGGGTCGGGTTCGGGGTTGGTTTAGTGGGTTTTGAATAGCCTACGTTGTGCATTACCGTCAACTAGAGCAAACATACTAAAATGACAAGAAAGCAAATTTGGGTAACAAGGAAAATTCTTTCGATTCTTTGCATAACTTAAAGAGTTAAGGGCTAATGTTTGTAATAATCGTCAATAACAGATAACAAAATAATGATAAACAGTAAATAGTTTTCATTTTTACACATAATTTTCACATAATAATCCTTTCATCGCGTCTTCGAGGTGCGTAGCGCGTGGTTTTTAACCCCTACCCCCCCACGACAGACAGACAGACACAAAATCTTCTGCCTCGTAAATTCGCGTTATTTTCCTAATTTTTTCTCAAAACCGCGCCTTCGCCCCCGCGCGGGCGCGATTCTATATACTGTGTTTTTTTTCAAAAACACTATTTCGAAAACTTTTTCTAATCACAAAATTGCGTAAGCTATATTGCAAATAAATAACTAGTATCTAATGAACTACATTTTTTTTCAATTTTGAGCGTGTTTTATTTTGAGAAGGATACAAAGCAAAGGGGTAACGGATAAAAAAGCCCTTCAAATGAGCCGTAGCTTTGTTTAGTTTGCTATCAATGTCACTATACAAACAAATCAAACCAAATTTCAGTTACATTTTCACGGGCAAGTTTGACGGCTTCGGTTTCGGAAAGTCCGCCGTCAAAAATCATAATCGCAGTTCGTTCTTCGATTTCAAACTCAAATTGTTCTCGCAAGTCCGAATCTGAAGAAAGCAGAGAATCAAGTTTTCGCGTCCTTAATTCTAAAACGAGTTTTTCTTTTTGTTCCCAGATGAAGTTTCGTAAATTGTCAGTCAGTTTTGTTTTTGGAGAAACGGCTAAACGCCCGTTTTCCAAACTCACTTTCAAACCTTTTTCCGTCAAAACTTCAATCATTAAAAATACTCGACCTCGCTTTCATCAAATTTATGCTCACTCATATTTTGAGTAGAAATTTGAGTGTCCTGTAACTGTCTGTTTTCATTGCTTTTATCGGAAATGCTCAAATGCTCATCGCTATTAGGCGTGAGCATTTGAGCATTTATTGAATAAAAGCCTTTTTGTTTGGTCAAATCGCCGCGTCCAACTGCTTCGCTCAAAAGTCTTGTGAGTGTGCTTTTGTGAATTTCGCCGTCCAAAATTTCTTCAATTTTGCTCCGTTTGTAGCTTTTACCATCCGTGAAAACTTCCATCAAAATTTCATAATTCGTTTGGATTAGATTTTCCCTTTGTTTGATAAACCACCGCTTTTCTTTTTCATGTTTCAAAATCGTATCTTGAAACTTTTCACCTTTGATTTTCGCGCAAGATAGAATCACGCTGTCATTTACGGCATCTTTTTCAAGATTGAAAATAATTCTCGACAAATCGGCAAACGAACTTCCACCGCGCCCCTTATGAGCATTTTCTCTGCTTTGTCCTTCTTCAAGTTTGGCTTTCCCAAAGTGGTGACTTGCCAAAACTGCCGTTTTGGTAAATTTTGCCAAACGGTGCAAAGGCTTCAATACAAATTCTTTGATTTCGGAATTGTCGTTTTCATTTCGGATTGAAAAAGATTTTGAAATTGTGTCAATAAAAACAATGTCCGCTTTGAAGTCCGAAATTGTTGAAGCTATCAAATCGAAATGTGCCGGTTTATTCAATTTCAAATCTTCACCTTGCAAATCAAACTCACAAATAAAAAATAGATTTTGGCGAATAAGTTCCTTTTCAGCTTCAGAAAAATCGGCAATCATTTTGTTGATGTCCGAGCGAAGAAACGAAAGAGAATCTTCGCTGTCAATAATCAACACGCGAAACTTTTTGTTTGAAACCGACAAAGGCGAAAATATGCGTCCGCAAATCAGACTCAAAGCAACATTACGAATGAGCGTAGTTTTGCCGACATTCGTAACCGAATTAAGTAAGCCGTTTTCACCTCTGCCAAGTCCGCGAATAATTTCTTCACGTTTCGGTAATTCAAGTTTTTGCAGTTCGCCAAAGGTATAACCGATTTTTAATGATGCTATTTTGTTTTGCTGATCGTTTTTCGGTTGCCATTTTTCCGCACTGTCCAACAATGAAATAATTTCGTCATTCGTTCCGCCGTTTTGGAAAAAGTCCGAAACATCGCCTTTGGGGTTAAGGTTTGGCAGGTCAAATATCAGAATTTCTTTCGCTGTTCCGTAAAGTGAATTTGCCACTTGCAAAGCGTGTTTGCGCCCGGTCTCGTCATTATCAGGCAAAATCACAACCTTTTTATCGCGCAAGGCTTCGTTGTATTCGTCACGCCATTTCAAAGCCCCTGCGGGATTGCACGTTGCAACGTAGCCTTGTTTGCGTAAAGTTTCAACGTCTTTTTCGCCTTCGACAATGAAAACCATTTTAGCCGTCAAGACTTCGGACAAACGATACAAAACACGCCTTGTGCCGTTTAAATTGTAATCAAATCCGCCATTGCCCATTGGCTTTCTTTGAGTGAAGCCTTTCGGCTCGTAGCGGATGGATTGAAACAAAAGATTGCCGTTTTCGTCTGTGTAATCGTAGGTTGCGACAATTTTTTTTGTCTGTGACTTCGGTTGAAAGCCGTTTGATTTTTCGGCAAATAAATCTTTCATTTCCAAGCCTAAAGCCGAAACGATGTTGGAAGTTTCACATCCGGCGAAGCACTTCAGCAAAACTTTTCCGTCATATTCCGAAAGACTTAAACTTTGTTGCTTATCTTGATGACTTGGACAAATTGCAAGCCATCCGTTGTTTGTTTTCTTAACCTTTTCGAGTTTCGGTAAAATATCAACCGCCTTTATATTTCACCCTCCTTTTTGCTTGATACTCTCGCAAATCTTGCATCAAGTATCGAAAACTTTCTGCCAAACAAATAACACACGCCGAAATACCTTTGAAAACAATTGAATCGTCAATCATTTCACCGCAACAAAATGAGCAAACGTCTTGATTTTTGATAGGAAAACGCTTAATCTCTGATTGTTCAAAAGATTTTATTAAGCCTTTCGTTTTTGGCGAAACGAGGGCTTTTTTATTTTTAATCATTTTTTTGCCGTCACCTCGTTTTTCGTCAAAAATTCGTCCAGATGAGAGCGATCAAAAATTATGCGTCTGCCGATTTTAAAACACGAAATTGTTTTATTTGCGATTGCCCGGTCAACCGTAATGACACTTACACCGAGATATTCTGCCGCTTCTTTTCTTATTGAATCTTTTATCGTTTATCAGTTCCATATTTTTTACCTCACAAAAAAAAATAACTGCCTGAATGTTCAGGTCAGTTATTGATTAAGCCAGAAGGCAACAAATAAGTCTTGAACACAATTTCAGGTAAATTTTGTAATTCACCTCATTAAGCAGTTCTTTAAAGGTAAGACCATTGTCTTTTAAATTGCGCCTTAATTTTTGTAATGTGTTGCCACTTTCACCGTATTTTTCAGCGTATTTTTCAGCTAAGTTAGTTTTACTAAGCGGCATATTTTCTTCATTTTAAAGCGTATGAGCAATTTTTCTAATTCTTTCGATAAATTCTTGTTTCTTTTTTGGGTCAATATGTTTCATTTTTCTAATCCGCTTTCTTACTGACTTTCGCTTCCCTATCTCGAAACTTTAAAATCTTATTCCTCACGTCTCCGGCTAAATTTCTACTGTCCTCTCCCCCCAAAGTTTTAGAATTATAACTTTGAGTTCATTCTCAAGATGCTTTGCTAAATATTCAATTTCAGCTTGGAATTCTTTATCTTCGATCTTGCAAAAGTCTTTCTCGTGTAATGAATAATTTTTTGGAAAATGAAAATCAAAATCAGGCTTAACGATAGGTTCTTTTTGTTTTACATTTACGTTTGCCTTTCTCAATACTTGCATTATGCTACAATCTTCCTTTCCTAAATCTTCAATATCGTGTAAAACCTTTTCAATTCCTGTAAGTTTGCTGTTTTCTTTTTCTCGAATAATATGTTTATGAGGCTTCTGTCTTTCCGTTAATTCCAATTCATATTCAACCTCTTAAACATATTTTCAAAGTCTGTTTTTGCGGCGCAAGTTTTCGCGGACACGGAATTTCTTTTAATGTTTTCCAACTTTCGCCATTTTCATCTGTAAAAATTTTATCTTGTGTATTTTTCATAAAATCATTAGTTTATAAACTCTGAATCCTCATCTGTTGGCTGTTTAATGGCTTCGGCGTGAAACGCGCCCAAAACGTTTGCAATGCGCGTTATAGCCTGTGTGTTCGGATTGACATAACGGGCAAATGTAGTCATTTGGGTATGACCGGAAACTTTCATAACTTCCATCGGCGAAAGTCCGGCTTGAATCTCATTCTCGTTATGGCTGTATCACGTAAAATCGTGCAAATCGAAAACCTTCAATTTTAGCATCGGAACACGCAGACGCGAAAGACTTTTTGAAATTATCTTTTATGCCGAAAACAAGTTCATCTAAACTTTTCGGTGATATTTCCCAGAGATTTTTGAGTTCGTCAAAAACTCTTTGTGTCATACCGACTTGACGCGCTTTTGCTGTCTTACTGTTGAACGCGATAATCGTAATTGTTCGCATCGGAAAATCAACATCTCGCCAACGTAATTTAATAATTTCGCCCTTACGCATTGCCGTATCAACAGCCGTAATAATCAATGCTTTCAAAAGTTCGCGCCCGGTTTTCATCGTTGCCGTAACTTCTTTACCTTTTCGTTTATAGGTAATCGTGCGCTCACCTACGCAGACATTCAGCAACCTTTTTTCTTCGTCAAAGGTCAAAACTCTTTCGCGTTTGATTTCATCGGATTTTGAGATTAAAGGCTCACCTAATTCAAAAGGTGAATGACTTAGCCAACGCTGACGAACTGCAAAGCGTAAAATTGCCCGTAAAAGTTCAAGTTCACGATTAACGCTTGCAATCGCCCTTTGAGTTTCGCGGACAGTAATTTTATTAAGACGTTTGAATTTGTAATCTTCGATGTCGGCGTGTGTGATACTCCGAATTTTCTTATTTCCGAAATGTTCAATCAAAGTATTTAGCCAACCTTGTGGAGTTTTCCAAGACCGCAAACCAGCAATCTTTGTAATATTCTTTGCGTTCCCGTGATATTCAGCCGGAATTAGTTTTCGGCTTTTGTAATCTTCGGCAAGTTGTCGAAAAGTAAGGCTTTCGGCTTGAATACCTTTTTCGCCTCTTTCGTCTAATTCGCTAAGTAGATTTCTCAGAATCAATTTTGCATTTGTTCGATTTTCGGCTTTTCTTTCGATTGACCGCGTTTTTCCAAAATCATCAACAAATCTGACACGGGCATAAATTGATTTCCCGCGTGTTATAACAGCACCTTTTCTTTCTCTTGGCATAATTTTGTCCTTTTCGGGAAGGAAAGTTTCAGAAAATTTCAAACTTCAAAATAGTCTGAAATAAATCAACTCACCCTTTTACTCACCCTTTCACTCACCTTTTCAAATGATATTTCAAGATAGTTGTAGTTTGCAACAGCAAATTACTAAATTTGTAAAAGATTGAAAACAAAGGTAATAGAAAGAATTTTGTTAGTTGTAGAAATGTAGAGAAAATCCTAATACTCTGGCTTTTAACCATTGGGTCGAAGGTTCGAGTCCTTCTCGGATCACCATTATTTTCAATAATTTACTCACATCTTGTAAAAATAGGAATATGTTCTAATATTAGGGCAATTTAAGCTATTTTATAGAGTTTATGGGTGAGCATGAAATTGCTAAGTCTTTTGTTTTCAACAAAGCGTTTTTTTCAATCACACAAGCTTTCTCAAAATTACAAGATGTGAGTAATTTAATAGATTCTCCCAAACTTAAAATAGTTTCCTGATCAGCCATATAAGTTACAAATTTTGATTGATTAATTCTTCAAGGTTTGTTTGCTCGAACCCACCGGAATAAATAATTTTGCCGTCTTTGCCGATTAAAACAACGGTTGGATAACCAACTACGCCGTATTTTTGGGCAATCTCCTCGCCATTGGAGAGAATCGGAAATTGAGCTTTAGTTTTATCAATAAAAAGCTGAATCAAATTTTCTGAATCGGTGATGTTGACCGATAAAAGCTGGAAATTTTTGCCTTTGTATTTTTCCTGTAAAGCATTTAACTTTGGAACTCCCGCTTGGCAATAACCGCAATGAAAAATCCAAAAATCAAGCAAAACAACTTTGCCTTTGTAGTCGTTTAGAGAAACTGTTTTATCTGTTCCAAACAATGGCAAATTTATTTGGTGGGCAACTTCGCCGACCTTTATTAAATTGTTTTCAGATGGCTTGGCATATTTGTATTCATTTAGATAGGTCGAATAATACCAAGAATTTTCAATCGGGGGAGTGGGGTTTTCGATAATTTCTGAAAAAGTCGCTCTGTTAAAATCTTCATTGGCGTTTGTTCCGCGATACGCCTCGGTCGGCAGAAAACTTTTGTTGTCAATGGTCAGCCGATAGATAGATTTACGGTCAATCGTCATCGGCAAAATCTCGCCGTTTCCGCTGTCAATAAAGGCTTTATCTAAAACAAATTCAATCACATAATTATTCATTCCGGCATCTCTGATTGCTTTGATAATTGATTTATCGGCAATGATTTTTGGTAAAACATTTCGCCACATTAACGGAGCAAAGGCAAGATAAGAAGATGCCGCCAAACTTTCACTTTTCGGCTTTGCTTCAACCCGAATCGTCTTATCTTTCTTGTTTAATTGAAAAACTTCCGAACCGTTGTAAGTGATAAAACTATTTGGATTGCTAAATTGAAACTTCAAGCCAATGACACTCTCCAGCGTTGTGAACTCCAAAAAACTTTCAGCATTACTTTCGGCAAAATACGCTTCGGATTTGTAGTTATATTCCTGATGATATTTGTATTTAATCGTTTTCAGCGAAGATAATTTGGCAGAAGTTTTTTGCAAAATCTCGTCTGCCGAAATTGATTTTTGACCAAGCGAAAGTGACCCTAAAATAAGCGTCAGAATTAACGAAATGATAATCTTTCTTAACATAAATTTTCTCCTAAAACTCCAACCTGAATTAACCAATTACTGATTGTTTTTCAACCATTTCTCGCTGTCCTTAGTATCTTCTTTATTTGTCTTGCCAAGTTTGATGGCTTTTTCCATTGTCGAGCGCGACAATTTTTTATTACCGACCTTGTAAAGCAAACGGGCGTAAGTATCGAAATATTCATACTTAGGCGTTTTATTGGTGGTTGATTTCATCAAGTCAGCACATTTCTTCCAGACATTTTTATGGGTAGATTTTTCGAGAGCTGACCAGCAAAAGCCATTTATTTCTTCGTCGCTAAGTTTGCCTTGATTTTTTCTAAGAAGGAATTTTTCGAGAGCCTCAGCCCATCTGTTTTCGACCTTCAGCATTTGCTCTTCAAAAGAGCTAATCATTTCTTCGGCTTTGCTTTTTTCATAAACTTTTCCGACAAGCTGAGCTGCTGAATCAAATAACTTTCGGTTTTTTGAGGAGATTGCCTCAAAGAATTTGACTCCGACAATCTTACCTTGGAGAAATTCAATATCTAATTTGCCGTATAAATCTTCATATTTACTCTTATTCTCAAAAAAGAAGGCATTCATCTCGTCGGTTTGCTCAAAGTAGGATAGGATGACGAATGAGACTTCCGAAAAACGGTCATTGGTAGCGTCCCAATATTTTTTTAACTCAGTTTCATCTAATTTGGTATTGGTTCTGAAAACATAATCCTCATAAAATTTGGGATAGACCAGATTGTTAGAATTTGAAACGCCCTTGATGAAGGCATTTTGTGAATGTTTCTCAATAGTTTCTCTTAAAAACTGCTGATAGTTTTTGACTAAATCCTTTTCAGCCCCGCCAACTCCGAGTAGTTTATGGATAACAAATTGGTCTGGATTTAAGACAATCGTTGAAGGATAAAATCCGACATGATGCTTTAAAGAGAGTCGGTGAGCCGTATCTTTCTCAGCATCGTATCTTAAGACGACAAACGATTTAGCCATTTCGCTACTAATTGCCTTATCATTAAAAATCTCCCGATCTATTTGTTTACAAGGACCGCACCACGTCGTGTAAAAATCAATCAAAAGCATCTTGTTTTGCTTTTTTGATTCGGCTTTAGCTACTTCGTAATCCTGCTCAATCACTGTCAGATTTTGCGAATACGCTAATTGAAAAGAAAAAACTAAAGCTAGAATTGAAAAGTATAAATATTTCATAAGTTATTCCTTAAGTTTTGCGATTTTTTCTTTCAGGATTTTGGCTTCGTCTAAATTGAACGTGCCGTTTTCTTTGTAATTAGAAATGCAATAATTGATTGCTTTTAAGCCTTTATCTATTTCTATGTTATTTTCCGCACTTATAATTGCAATGTAATAGTTAAAGGCTAAAATCCCGCTCGGAAATTTATTTATACTTATTTCTGCAAACTTTATCGCCTCTTGCGGCTTGTTCATTTTCTTGAACAATAATTCAATTGGTCTTCTGTAATAAAAGAAATTTTCTTTGTATCCTTTTTCTAAATTTAAATTCCAATACTCCAAAGCCTTGTCAAATTTACCTACATACTCATATGCCTGTGCATAACTGGCGTAAAATTTATTAGGGTCAAATTCAAAATTTTTCAACTCGAAGTTCTTTACCTCTTCAACCTGTTCCTCAGTTCTCAGCAAGCCAAATAGAAAATCTATATCTTGACCATTTGGTTTTAAATCAATTCCATAAATCTCTTTAACCGATGAAATATGTATTCTTTAAATATTGAACCGAATTGATTTTTTCTTTGACTAAAGAACGTCTAAAAATTAAGTTTTAACGATTAATTGTCATCGAAGACTGACTAACTCTTGGCTTCGCCGGGTGAATCGCTACGTTAGTTCAAAACATCATGCCGCTCGTCGGTGACTAACATTACTCATGATTGTTCGAACTCACCGTTCGAAACATGGAAACCATCGCAGGACAAATACCTTCGGCGGCAATACCAATATGATCTGCATTAAACAAAGAGTAAAAATTTTGAAAGCTTTGAATTGGTATTTTCCTTAATTCTACTTTGTCAGATTAAAAACTGCCTTCGCCGCACGATGTCCTTTTGCCGGACTCGGTGTCTTTGATGAATAGTTTCCATCAGTATTTCTGGCTCATCCAATTTGTTTTTGAGGATGTTTCCTAACATCAATTTGACATCTCCACACGACATTAACGGTAAATTCTCGGCGTTTTCAAGTTGCGTTTCCAAGATGAAATGCAATGCCATCATCGTCAATGCGATGTGATGTTGCCACGCTCTCCAGCCGCGCACTTGATATTGATGCAACCCGATTTGCTCTTTAATCTCTTGAAAACCGCGTTCTATCCAATATCTTTGCATCTGTCTAAATAAGGCAGTTTCTACGCTTAGCTCTTTATTTGGCTCGTGACAGAGACTATATTTGACTTCCGTCTGGTCCAACTTTCGACTTATCAATAATTCCGCTTCTTCTATCTCAGCCGTCCCTTTTTTCCAAATCCAGACCTTCATTAAAACTGCTTCTCTCACTAATTTCCCTTTTGTTCCTTCCCGATATTTGATGGTTTTCCATTCGCTCTCTTGGATTTCCTCAACCAGATTTTTCAAACTGATTTTCTTCTCATTGATGACCATTCGACTTCGCCTTCGTCCTCCTCCGCGACTCTCAGGCACCAACGGATGCGGCTTTTCCAAACACACTTGCAACTCTTCTCCAACATCCATCACAGACGCTTTGCCGAATTCCCGCAACGACTTTCGTAACTGTGGCGAATTCCCATACACGCTATCTCCGCCCACCCAATCATATTCGATAACTCCTTCTAATTCTTCAATTATCTCTAATCCTAACTCTGGTTTGGTTCGATATTTCCTCTCTTCTTTGGGAACTCCTGCTTTTTCACATCGCTTCTTGTCTGATGTCCATTCTTTGGGTAAATACAATTTCGCTCCGACCAAACTGATTTTTTCTGCCCGACTCAATCCCGCATAAACTCCTATTTGCGAATTGCAAACTTTCCCCACATTCCCGATATACTGACGGGCGACTCCAACCGATTTCTCGCCTGCTTTCTCATTCCCGCTTTCATCTAAAATCAAACCTTTTTCGCCTTTCAGAGACTCTAAATTTTGATTCGTATTTCGGGCAACATCGCGCATCACAGTTTTCCCGTCCCACTCCGAATGTGAGATAAAATGCTGTAATTGCTGATAGTTACTGTCGGGTATACGCTCTACCATCCGTTCTACATTGCTCTTACATTCGTGAAACAAGCCTTGTAAATACTCTCCCGCGTGAACGGTTCGGTCTTTTCGCCGACAGTAAAAATGCTCTCGATAACTGACCGCATAGCTATTTAGTTTTTTTCACCAACTGGTAATCTCATATCCTTTATTTATCACACTTTTTTGCCTTCTTTGGCAATCTGTTTTAATCTGACAAAGTAGAATTAAAAACAGTATCCAACTGTCGCCCTGAAGCCTGCCTATCGCTTGAATCTTTTTTACCGCTACCAACGAAGTAAAAAGTTTTTCTTCTTTCTTTATCTTTTAACAATTGAACAAACTTTTCTAATTGATTACCCCATAGACTTTGGCTCAAACCTACAAATCCGCTAAAAGGTGATTTTTCTTCTAAAAGCAAATTATGGATAAATGTAGCAGAATTAGAATGCCCGATAATTACGTTAAAACCTGAAACGGAATATTTAGAATTTATATATGGAACAAGTTCACTGACGAGGAAATCTCTAAATTGTTTACTGCTTTCGGTATAATTACCTGTTTGATAAAAAACTCCTAAGTCTTTATTTCTATTTTTGTGAAATATACCAATAACAATACATTTTGGAATTACTTCAAATTCGTTCAATTGTTTGGCTTGTTCGGCTGTTATTTCAAACAGGGTATCACCGTCAAGAGTATAAATAATTGGGTATTTTTCGGTTGCGGAGTAATCTGACGGAAGATAAATTTTTATATCCCGGGAGTCGTTAATCACTTTAGATTTAATGCTATCAAGGATGTATGTATAAGTTACTACTTCAATATTTTTGGATACTTGACCAAAAGAGATAACAGGAATTGTTATAATTAATAAAATAAATAATTTTTTCATAAGTTTCCTCTCAATTATTTGAAGCCTGTGCATAATTCATAATTTAATCCTCAATCGAGCATTTCGATGTGTTCTTTAACCTCCGCCGGATTCTTCTGGGCTTTGAAATTATTGAGCCAACAGATTTGATAAGTCCAAATGCTTGCCAAAATAAATGCTCCATTTTTACCTTTCCCTTTGACTTGACATTTTTTCAAATCAAAGGCTTGGATAATTCTTTGAAAGAGCAATTCGATGGTTTCTTTGCGATAGTCATACAAGTCATTTTTCCACGACCGATTCTTTTCGGGAAGTTGATTTGGAGTCAAGACGGAAAACCACCTGCTTTTTCGTATTCAGGAACAAAATCTTCTTTGCCGAAAGTTGTATCACCAAGCATCACATCAGTTACTTGAAGTCGTCCTTTTCCCAGTTCTTCCAAAGCGATTTTAGCTTCGTTGTGGGAGTTCTCACGCCAGACCGCAAAAAGTGGAACAGGCACCGGAAAGACCAATGTTTGCAAGAGGATTCGATAGCCTTGAGCCCACATCCACGATAGTTTGATTTTGACCAACTTGATTCAACATCGACATTTCTAAAACCAGTTGGAATGAGACCTGCTTGGCGATGTTTTTTGTGCCACAGGGGACCCATACTTGATACATTCGACCATCAGTAGCACTCACTTCAGAGTTGGCTTCCGAGATTGGAACTTCTCGTAAAATCTGTTTCCCAAACCACGAAACTTGTTCTTCGGCAGTTGGCACCAGAGATTTCAAACGACGCATAATCTGAGTCCGATGTGGGGTTCGAGAAAAACCCAAACGGGCGCGAAGTTCTCTGTCTTTTTCAAGAAAACGGCGCAATTCAGAGTCGGAAAAAGTCTTGGTCACCACCGCGACAACTGCCAAAAGCAGAAAAGAGAGGGGAGAAAAAATCAGGTTTTCTCCCGCCCTTGAGAACTTCTTCGGGTGGTTGATAGCCAAGTTTAATTTCTTCAATTAAACTGAACAAAGCATCAGAAGAATCGGAACTATTTTCAAAATTCATCAATCCGATTTTAATCATTTTCGCAATGATTAGCTTCTGATGCTACTAACTTGCTGATTTCAAAGAACTTAATTATGCACAGGCTTCAGTTATTTAGTTAATTCCAAAATTTTATTTTCCAAGAGCAATTTGTCTTGGTTGTTGTAGCCTTTGAAAATATGGACAATCTCGCCCGCTTTATTGATTAAGAAAGCCCTCGGAAGACTGCGAACTTTGAACGACGCGACTTCCTTGCTGTAAAAGCCTTGTGAATCGGAAATGTTTGTCCAAGTTATGCCGTCCTCTTTTGTGGCGAACTGCCAATTCAGAGAATCGGTGTCGGTTGAAAAACTGATAATTTCAAAGCCTTTCGGTTGATACTTGCGATAAATTTCGCCAAGTTCTTTGTTGCTCTTTCGGCAAGGTAGGCACCACGATGCCCAAAAATCAAGCAGAACGACTTTATCTTTGAAATCGGACAGTTTTATCAAACGATTATCGAAATCTTTCCCGCTAATATCAGTTGCCTTTGCACCGACTTTTATCTCTCCTGCGGCAAGATATTGGCTGATGACTTTTCCGTATTTGGTGTCTTTTAGCGTGGTCGGAAATCTGTCAAATAACTCTGTTAACTCATTATTTGTTAAGTCATTTCGCAAAAAGAAAAGTTCCTTGATAATTACTAATCTCATGTTACGCACGATATTTTGAAAAGGCTGAAAAATCCGCTAACTATATTATATTGCAGTAATTGACAGATTTACGAAAATCTAGGTTTCTTTGAAATCAACCAGTTACAGAACATTATTTTTTCACTAAACCACATTATCTTGTGGTTTTTGAAATCTTAAAACGGATTTAAAAAGAACTTTGCGTAACATGAGTTACTAATGATGGCTTAAAAGTCGAAATTGTCTGTAACCTAGTCTCAAGCACTTTTTTATCAATTTCGCTCACAGTTTTGAGAATAATCTGCTTTTTACTTTCGTCAGTTTCTGCTATCCACTTTCTCATCAAATCGTCTCTTTCTACCTGTAAATTCTGATATTTATCAACCACTAATTTATCAATATCATTGACAATACTTCGGACAGTTTTTTGACAAACAAAGCAGAAACAAGTTTAGTTAATTTTGCAAAAAATTCAGCTAACGGAGGTTTCTGCTTTGTTCATCAATCAAATTTTAGAAGGCTTGAAAAATATTAACAAGCCACAGTTCAAGTTTTTAGAAGTTCTTTTTCAAACTATTTTCATTTGTCCGTCGAGAATTAACTTTTCGGCTTTGGCGAGAAATTCCAACTTGAATGAACGCACCTTTCGCCGACAGTTCAAAAAGAGCTTGATTTTGTTGGACTGAACCAAGAAATCATCGCTCAAGCAGATTGTCAAATTATGGCTTTTGCGATGGATGCCAGTTTTATTCGCAAAAGCGGGAAACAAACTTTCGGCTTGGATAAATTCTGGAACGGTTGCGCTTCGCGGGCGGAAAAAGGCTTGGAAGCCTCGATAATTTCTTTGGTCTGCGGCAAAAATCAGGCTTCATTTGCTTTGACGGTTGACCAAACTGAGCCGAATTTATCAAATCAAGCCGCAGATTCTGAGCGAAAAACACGGATTGATTTTTATGCCGGGCAGGTCGAAAAAGTAGCTTCGCAAATTCAGCAACACACTCGAATCGGGCTCTTTGACGGTTATTATGCCAAAGAAAAGTTTGTCCGCCGAATGGTTGGACAAGGATTTACGGTGATTTCCCGCTTACGTTCAGATGCCAATCTTCAATATTTGTATGAAGGCGAGCAAAAACCGCGTGGACGGCATCGGAAATATGACGGGAAAGTTGATTTTCTTGATTTAACCAAGTTTGCCGAAACGAAAGTCAAGATTGAAAACAAAGAAGTCAAACTTTACTCGAAAGTAGTCTGGTCAGTCAGTTTGAAAAGAAAAATCAAATTAGTGGTGGTCAAATATGAGAAAAAAACGGTCAATTTGTTTTCCACCGATTTGGAAATGGAAGCCGAAGAAATCTTTTGGTTGTATCGAAGTCGGTTCACGATTGAATTTCTGATTCGGGATGCCAAACAATCAGGTGGCTTGAATGATTGCCAAGCCAGAGATAATCAAGCACTTGAATTTCATTGGAACACAGCACTGACGAGTGTCAATTTAGCCAGAGGAATGACGCTTCAAGCCGAGAAACAAGGAGAAGCCAAAAAACCGTTTTCGATGAAATCAATCAAACAGCAATATTTCAATGAACAGCTGCTCAATTTATTTATTTCCAAGTTAGGTTTGGAGCAGAGTTTGATAAAATACAAAGAAACTCTGACAGAACTAAGAAATTACGCCACTATCTTCTCTTGATTCTTGTTCCGAAGTATTGATTG
>CAVZXI010000001.1:0-12471 GCA_963779235.1 Pyrinomonadaceae bacterium | reverse complement strand
CTTAAAAATAAAATCTTGCAAAATAATAAAGAATCGGCGCGTTGAAAAGCAAACTGTCCAATCTGTCGAGCAATCCGCCGTGTCCGGGCAAGATATTTGCTGCATCTTTTGTTTTTGAGCCGCGTTTCATTGCGCTTTCTGCTAAATCGCCGAAAAGCTGACAACGCCATCATTGCGAGCGCGAGCGGAATCGAGAATTTATAAGGTCAATTCAGGGAAAAATGTAGCGGTTGAATCGCCGCAAAACCTGCGACTTGAAATAATTCCGCCGAAAACGCCTTCCCGTTTTGTTTGGTGAAATCTTTCGGAATAAGTTTGTGTTTGCCCAAGTTTTTACCGACATAATAACCGCCGACATCTGCGCCCATCACGACGATAAAAAAAAAGCCAGCAATTTTGTCGAAAGATGCGGCACGAGGTATTCGGTAAATCCGATTCGCATTGCAATGATAAATCCGCCAAAAAAAGCGACATACAAAACGCCCAAAACCGTTACGCCAACGCCCGTCAGCATCTTGGAAAAATCCGCTTGAAAACGAAAAGTTTGCGTAATAAACTAAAATCAAAAACAAGCGCAATCGTTAAAATCAACAAATCCGGCGCTTTCGCGGCGCATCAAAAAAAAACGCCACAAAAAAAACCGCCGCGCCAAGATAAGCAATCGAAGCATCGGCTTTTAGTTCTAACTTTTTCGTCAGCGTAAAAAATTCAAAAAGTCCCGCGCCTAACGCCAAAACCGCAATGACACAAAAAAACCCAATTCACGCAATTTGCGGAAAAAAATACGGCAAAATGATTGATGAAATTAAAATCGGAAACGCGACAACGCGGTTAAAATTCGGGTTTTCATAAAAGTTATTGAATCATATTCGCATCTTGTTCATCGAAATCAATGGAAGAATTACTCAATGAACCAATGAATCTGGTCATGACCTTTATTCTCGTTCCGCCAAAACGTCGTTCGCGTTTTTGGAAATCAATAATCGCTTTGAAAATTTCGGCGGCGAAAATCGGGGAAAAGCGTCGGCGTAACGTAAATTTCGCTGTAAGCCAATTGCCACAACAAAAAATTTGAGATACGAAATTCGCCGCTCGTGCGAATCAGCAAATCAACTTCGGGAAATCCTTGTGGTGTAAAGATTTTGGTTCGATGTCTGTTTCGCTCAAATCATCAATCGATCTTCCGCTTGCAATTAAACTTTTCGACCGCTTTTTTGCGGCTTCAACAATTTCGGCGCGTCCGCCGTAATTGAACGCAACATTCAAAATTGTTCCCGTATTTTTTGCGTAATTTCCATTGCTTCGAAGCAATTTCTTTTTGCAAATCCTCGCCAAACCTTCGATTTTTCCGATTGCCTGAAAACGAATATTTTTTTGATTGACGCTTTTCAGCGATTTCTTGACGAATATAATGACCAGCATCTTGATCAACGCCCGAACTTCGTCTGCGGGACGTTTCCAATTTTCCGTCGAAAAAGCGTAAAGCGTAACGGCTTTGATTCTGAAACGCGCACAAGTATCAGCAAAATCGCGCGCACTGATTCCGCGCCTTCCTTGATGTCCGAAAATTCGCGGCTTTCCCGCGCTGTTTCGCCCAACGCCCGTTGCCGTCCATAATTACGGCAACGTGCTGGGGCAGACGCGCAAAATCAATCTGCGCAAGCAATTCGGCTTCTTCTGATTTTGGTTTGATAACTTCTGGCAAAATTTTCGTGCATTTTTGTTAGTACGTGCTCACGGATAAGCACAAAATATTTCAGTTTTTATCGCTGCTTACCGCTAAATCTATTCTCTTCTAATTTCCGTAATCGCATCACGGTTAATTTGCCCGTAAATATGCGGATAAATTTCGTCGTTGGTCGAAGGCTCATCAACGAGTTCCGAAGTCAAATTTTCCGGATTTATGTTAAAATCAAAACTTTGTCCGCCTTTGTAATATCTTCTCTAAAACATCGTCGATTTGTTGCGAAACTGCAATGAATAAAGCCTTCCGATGTTAAACTCTCGGCTTCGTAAAAATCTTCTCTTTAAATTTTTCCCAAATTTCGGGTAAAACAATGTGATAAATAATCATTCGTAATAAACCTTCAAAAGAGTCAATCCGTGTGCCGGAGAAGTTGGTCCGGCCAGACTTCGATCGCCGCTGACGATCGCCGTTTGAATTGTATCAAAATCTTTTTCGCCGCGCCCGACTTCGAGCATTGTTCCGACGATTGAGCGCACCATATAGCGCAAAAAACCTTCGCCCGAAATCTTAAATTCGATCATTTCCGATTTTGCGCGTGTGTCCCATTTGGTTTCGACCGTAAAATCCGTGATGTTTCGCACGCGATGTTTCGACTTCCGCACTCGCCGCCGAAAATGCCGTCCAATCGTGTTTCGCCTAAAAATATTTGGCCGTTTCGTTCATTTTTGACGTTCAGCGGACGCGCTTCGTGATGTGCGTAACGCGACCAAAACGGCGAAATTAACGGGCGCATTGATCACTCGATAAACGTAAGTTTTACCTTTGGCGGAAAATCTGGCGTGAAAATCGTCCGCAACTTTTTCGACCTTGCAAAACCCGCACATCGCGGCCACAAATTTCCGTTGATCGCTTTCACTAATCTTTCGGGCGTAAAACTTTTTGCAGTTTGATGTTGGCGACATGACCTTCGGCGTGAACGCCCGCATCGGTCCGCCCCGAACCGCAACATAACGTACTTCTGCGCCATTCAACAAAGTCAAAACGCGCTAAGTTCGCCTTGCACCGTGCGAAGATTGCCCTGCACCTGCCAACCGTGAAAATCTGTGCCGTCATATTGGATGAGAAGTTTGAAATTCATTTTGGAAATAATAAGTCTAAATCTTTCGCAAAAAATCATTGATTTTTCGTTAAATTCCAATCCCGTTTTCCGCCGCTTCTTTGGTAAAATATCGCCAATGTCCTCGCGCCAATCTGCGAGCGTTTGGTCGCCTTCGCCTTCGTCAAAAGCAAATTCTGCATCAACTTCGTCAAAAGGTAAATGGCGGATTTCGGTCGTTTGAATGACGCACATCGGATTGCCTTCAAAATCCGTGACAACGCTGTATCCATCGTCAATCGGTGCAATTTCAGGCATCATTTCGTTGACTGCAACCAAACTTGCTGTGGCTATTTTTTTGCCAGAAATTACTAATCCGGCAAGTTCTAAGGCTGATTTTTGATTATTGCTAAAAAACCAAACTTGATAAGGCGTTTCGGGATTCACACCGCTTTCACGGCAAAAATCTCCCCAAAATTGTTTTATATTTTCGTTTCTTATTTCAGCCATGTATCTATCGTTTCGGCAAATATTCGTGGCGCATTTTCGTCCATTCGCAAGTATAACGCAGGTTCAACTAATTCGAGTTCCATCAAACAAAAATCATCTGATTCATCACCGACAAAATCAATTCGTCGCATAAAGCGGAAGTTCGGTGAATTGACTCAAAAATTTATTGCGCCGTTGCCAATAATTTTGGCGAAGGCTGAACTCGCCGTGATTATTCCGCCATGTTCTTCTTGAACGCGAAAATCTTTCGGCTTCGGCGTTTTGAAAATTGTATGACTGTAATTTCCGCCAAAATAAAAGAGTGAAAATTCGCCTTCGTGACTATTTTCGGCATAAATTTTTGAACCATAAACGGACGATTTTCAAAATTTTCGTCAACTCAGGTGAAAACTTTTTCAGACGAAAAGTGTAGTCCGGCAGTTGCCGAAATAATCGGTTTGATGATGATTTCATCGGTTTGAAAATGATTTCGCCATCGTTAAATTTATTTCTCGTGACACTTTTTTCATCCCAAATTGTCGGCACAATTTTCAATTCCTTGGCTTTCAAGTTCGCGCAAATAAACTTTGCTCAAATTCCATTCGACCGTTTTCAGAGGATTTTCGAGACGTGCTTTTGAACAGTCAATTTGTCGTAAAACTTCTAAAAATTTATCGGGCGATTTTTGATAATCCCAAGTCGTGCGAATAATTACGGCAGTAAAATCATTCCAATCAACCGTTTTATCCCGCCACGAAATTGTTTCGACTTTCCAGCCGAGTTCATTCAAAAACGGAATCGCAAGTTCGTCATCGATGACATAATTTTCGAGCGAATCCATCGAGAGAAAACAAATTTTTCGCATAAATAAAATTAAATAATTTTTTGCCAAATCGCTTCAATTCCCTACAGTTCTTCATCCTTCATCCCTTCACTTACGGCTGCCGGGTTTTATCGCTTCAGTTCCTGCCTGCACACATCGGACAATCTTCGGGTTTGATAGCTTGGAACGGACAAACTTATCAAGCGCAATTCGGGGAACTCCGACATCTGCCACGCCGCCTGAACGGTCAATAATTGATGCTGCCGCGGTGACTTTTCCGCCAAGATTTTCTAAGGCTTCGATACATTCGCGGGTTGAACCGCCGGTTGTAATCACGTCTTCGACCACTAAAATTCGTTCATTTTCTTTGACCGTAAAACCGCGCCGGACAGTCATCACACCTTCTTGTCGTTCCGTCCAAATAAAGCGGAGATTTAAGGCTTGAGCGACTGCGTAACCAATCACCAGTCCGCCGATTGCAGGCGATGCAACCGTCTCAAACTGTTGATTGTTTAACTTTTCCGCGATTGACCGACCAAATTTATTGCCGCATCAATCGGATATTGCAAAGCCAAAGCGCATTGCAAATATTTGGACGAATGAAGTCCGCTAGAAAGAATAAAATGCCCTTCGAGGAGGGCGTTGGTGTTGCGAAAATGCTCTAAAATGTTCATTAAGTTTGAATAAATCGTTTTTCAAGCTAGAATACTGCAAGATGACTGCTTATCCAAATTTAATTTCGGATTCAATTTTAATCAATGATACGATTGAACTTTTGCAATCTTTTGGTGGACGTGCCACGGCAGTTAAGATTGTGGACAATGTGATGAGAATCCGCAAACCCGAACCGCATTTGGCGAAAATGCTCGTCCTAGATTTGGTCAATTCCGATCCGCGTTTGACGCTAACCGAAGATATAGTTGAATTTATCCCGCTCAATCATGATGCTCGAAATTTGTTTGAAACCGATTATGTCGTCTTTGATTTGGAAACAACGGGCGCAAAATGTCCGCCGTGTCGAGTGACGGAAATCGGTGCATTTCGGGTGGAAAACGGTAAAATAATTGACAAATTTCACACTTTGGTTAATCCCGAAACGCCGATTCCGATTTTTATTACCCAATTGACGGGAATTTCGGATTCGATGGTTAAACTCGCGCCGAAGTTTGGTGAAATTGCTTCGGACTTTTTAGATTTTATCGGGGATTCGGTTTTAGTCGCTCACAATGCCCCATTTGATATGCGTTTCTTAAATCACGAAATTTCAAAGGTTTATGACGGTTATCGGGTCGCCAATCCGCATCTTTGCACCGTCCAACTCTCGCGCAAACTCGTCCCAAACATCGAAAACCACAAACTAAATACGGTGGCTTAACATTTCCGCGTCAATCTCGAAAATCATCACCGCGCTTCCGATGATGCTCACGCTACTGCCCGAATTTTTATCAATTTACTCGAAGATTTGCAAAGTAGAGGTGTCAGCGATTTGGCATCGGCAAAGAAAATAAAGTTTTAGAAAACGATGAATTGCCACAAAAGGCACAAAAAACACAAAGACTGGTTTCCTTTTTTTGCGAATTTTGCGCTTTTTGTGGCAATTTTTCTTAGCCAATCAAATCCAAATTACTAGTAATCCTTGGCTTGGCAGTGGTGCTTGGAAAGCCTGCGACAGAAATTCGGGTTGCGTAATTTCGACATAACGTGCCGTCTGCTCAGGTGTCATCACTTCGAGCATAAAACGGTCTTCAATCCAAAGTTCGACTAATTGAAAAAGACCTTCGCCACGATTGCAGGTCAGCACTCGCCAACCTTCGCGCTTGCCGATTTCCTTAATTTCGGCTTCGCTCAATTGGGTGTTGATATTCAAATGTGTCGGCACATATTGCGGCACAAAATCGCTTTTCACAAACTGCGCTTCGTGTTCTTCGGTGCGGACATTGATGTCAAAATTCTCTTCCGATGGCAGACCTTTACCGGGAACCAGAATTATATCAATTGGTGTAATTTCAATGGCTGAACCTCGTCCATCATTTGCCACTACGAAAAAAGAATTTGGGGTTGGCGGAAAAGGGAAAACTGCTCCATTCCACAATTCGGCTAAAACATTAGCGACCTTTTCGGGATTATTAACGGCGATAGAAATATGGTTGATCATAAAAAATAATTGCTCCTCTATAAATTTTTGAAGGCAAACAAGCCTTTCACTAATTAACGCGCAAATCTTCGCCAAAACGTATCAAAGGGATGTAAAAATTTTCTTGGGAACAAAAATATTTTGATGCGTGTCTCAACTTTGAGGAAAAAAAACAGGATAAGTTACACAAAATCGGTTACAAGACGGGAATAAATTTTTCGCTGACGGCTTGCCAAAGTTCTTTGGCTAATTCTTTTCGGTTTTCGTTTTGAATCGGCTGTTCGCCAAAACTGATGATAACTTTGACTTCACTTAATTGGAAAAAACGCCAAGATGTTCGCCGAGACCAGTATCGTCCCACCAGCAAACCGAATAACTTGGCGGCGGCTGGTCAGAAGGGGTTTGATAGCTGATGGAACGTAATGGACGGGTAGATTGGTATTGGCGGCAAACTCCAAAAACGATGATTTGAAAGGCAAAACTTCCTCACCTTTGGTGCTAGTGCCTTCGGGAAAAATAATCACGCCTTCGCCACGCTCTAAAGCATTTTGCACGTCCAAACCTGCCCGCGGAATGTCGCGTTTGTTTTGCCGATTGACGTAAATATTTCCAATATCACCCACCATTTTTCCCGCCGCAAACCAACTTTTAATTTCGCCTTTGGCAACATAAATCCCTTCGACCACTGCCCGAATCGCTGGAATATCGGTATAACTCAAATGATTCGAAACTAGGAAAAACGGCGAAGGTGGCGGCGTGCCGATTATTTCAATTTTCATATTTGAAATTCGCACAAACCAACGCGCCCAAGTGCGAAAGATTATTTGCCGCCAATATTGTTGATTAGGAATAAAAAGCGTGCCGATCCACCAAACTCCGTAAATTCCAAAAGACATTCCGAAAAATGAAATAAAGCGAATTGCGGCACGAATGTTTTTCATAAAGTACGCTAGGAACGCCGTCATCTTGACGGCATAGATTGCGTGAGCAATCTCACCAATTTTATTTTTTCTTCAAGTTGAAATTAAAAAACGCCCGTTTGAACGCTTGTGCGTTCATTGCCAGCAAAATGCTGGCGTTCCAAACTTTGACCTAAATCTTTACAAAACTTTCTTATTCCTTCAAATGCTCAAATGGTGTAAAAAACATTTGATAATGCGTTCTTCAATAGTTTCTACATCAAAAAGGACAAAAAATCAATTGTTTTAAACTGTCGGTCAATCGCAGGTTCGCCACAAATCTTTGCTCCGATACGCAAATAACTGTTGAAAAGTTTGGGCAATTCAACCTCTTTAACTACGTTTGGAGTCAGAAAATCTTCCGGTCGGCATTAACATACTTCACGGGCATATGCCCGAATTTCGGGGTGCAAAGCATTTAACTCTTTACCAACTTCTTCGCTGCCCGTTTGCCCTCCGAACAATCCAAAGTAAAAAGCGAGCGACAGCCCAAAAGATAACGCTTTCACATCTTTGTAGCATACATCGCCAAGCCTTTCCAAAGAGCAAAAAAAGAACTCGTCTCATGCAATATTCGCGGGCAATGCCCAGAACGCCCGATTTTGAGCGACTTTGCCAAAATATCAGACGGCAAATCTTAGACCCGAAAGTCGCCCGAAGAATAAAAGAGCAGAGTATCATTTCGCCATTTCCAAAGTCCGCAAGCGATATGTGCCAACAACTGCATTGGTTTCTTTTTCAATCACAATCAAATGATGACAGGTTAAATCCGATTCATCCTCGTCCCGTTCGGTTAAAAAAGATGAATCAAGTCCTTAATTTAATAAAAGAATAAGAACCCGAAAAACGCAGTCGCAAAGCCGCATCAATCTCCTCAGCGGTGCGAGCAAACGAACTGTGTAACGACCTTCGGTAATTTCATCGGTTGGCGCATTGTCCGTCTGAAACGGGTAAATAGAATGCCGTCTGAAAATCAGGGGCAGTTGATTTATGGATTTCGCGGGCTTGCGTCCGATGAATTTGGCATTATTTTGAAGTGTAACAGCATCATAATTTTTTGATGATCGGGCTTTTATGTTAAATCCTTTTTACCAACAAATTTATTTATGAGTTTTTTTCTTTCAACTTTTTCCACTTTCTTAAAATTGTAACGCAACAAAACCCGAATAGGGAAGATATGTTTGCCAAAAGTTCACATCTTTGCTAACTTCAATCTTTAAAATAAATAGTATTTTACAAAACAACAAATGGCAATTGCCCAATTAAAGAGTTTTTAGATTCGCTTACTGGAAAACAGGCGAAAAAAAGCTTTGGTTTTGAAATTATTGAAGACATTCAGATTGTGCCGATTCAGTATTTCAAAAAAACTTGATGGCACAGATGATATTTGGGAGGTAAGAATTGAGATTGGAAATGACACATTTGGGTTATTAGGCTTTTTGACAAAGACAATTTGGTAATTTTCACCAATGGCTTTGCCAAAAAAACTCAGAATCCCGTTGTCGGAAATCGCCTTAGCTGAGGAAAGAAAAAAAGATTATTTAAGCAGGAAAAAATGAGTGATTTAAAGAAATATATTACCGAACGAAAAAAAACGATACAAAATTTGCCAAAAATTTTAGAAAGGTTATGAAAATTTCAAAATCAGTGTATTTTCTTCGGCAAGCCAGAGAATTTTGCAGATGATCCAGGAGCAATTTCGATGAGAAATTGAAGACGAAGAAGTCGGCAATTTCCGGGTTGGAAAACCACGCCGAAGAACATTCGTCTTTCAACCTTGCCGAAAAATGCGCTAAGGGTATTGGCAAAATATTGCGTCTTGAAGTTGCCTAATCTTTTTCGACTTTTTTAAAATTTAGCGTAATAAAAACGCGAATCGGCAAATTTTTTCCGCTACTCGAGGCAGGTCGCCACTCCATTCGATTAATATTTTCTTTGACCGATTCATCTAAATCATAGCCTAGCCAGCGGGTTATTTCGATTCGAATAATTTTTCCTTTTTCGTCCAAATCAACCATTAGATCAACCATTAGTAATGCGGTAAAATTGGCGAGGCGTTTGTGGACAGGGATGCGACGTTTTATAGGGAAGCGGCGACTTGAAATTCTCCTTAGGCGAATTTTCTTGGGCAATTCTGGGGGATTTGGCGGCGCAGTTCTTTAATTTCACTTTCCCGAGTAGTTTTTATTTTTTGCGAAATCTGATTGGCTAATTGATCGAGCGAACCGAAAAGCTCTTTTTCTGCAACCTTTGGAATTTAGGTTTCAAAACTTTTCAGTTTCCAAAAGATAACCTTCCTGTTCTTGCACTGACCAAATAAATAACGGCATAAGATTCAAAATAGACAGGTTTTGCAAATGAAGTGCGGTGTACATTTTCGGATTTTAAGAGGATAAAAAAATCGCATCCGATAACTTTGCAATGTTTTAGATTCTTTGGTGGAGAGATTGAAAATGTTTTTAATCGGCTGAGTTTTTAGAGCCATTTCGACGATAGACGAATCCATCGCGTTAAAGTTTTCGGCAAATTGGGTGGCTATTTTTTAGAATTGACATTCTTTTCAGGCGTGATGATGGCAATTTTTTGAGCTTTAACCGAAATGAAGAAAACCGCAAAAAAACAGAAGTAAAAAGACAAAAATAAACTTCGTGTCTCTGCGCTCTGCGGTGAAATTATTGATGGTAAAGTTTTGCAATTTCTTCCTTAAATTCCGGCGGAAAACAGACGCGGTAAATTTGATAACCTTTTTGCAGTCCGCGGACAGCCGCGCTGATTTCGGAAATTTCACGAATTGCGGGCGCGAAAAACCGTCTTCGACGTAAATCAATTTTTTCGGCTCAGCTGCGTTTCTTCGTGTAAAAATAATATGGCACGTCGCCCGCCCTGTCTTCGATAAAATAATAATCCGTGTCAAATCCTGCGTTTTCAACCAGTTTCGCGCGCTTTTTCGAGAAAATCTTGACGTTCCGTTCTCCGGCATATCAAGGTCAAAAGCCTTAAAAAGCCTTCGATGCAAAAAACGCTTTGCCAGATCCGACAAAATTTTATCGTCCGAATTTTGCCATTGTTTGATATGAAACATTACGTCCGAATCGTCCAATTCGAGATGTTCCGTGAGCGACAATTTTTCGGCTTTCAAGATTTTTTCAAACGGCTGTTTTTTCGGCAAACCAAACAAAGTTTCCCTCTGAAAAAGATGCAAAGCGCGGCGCACAAGCGAACGCAAAACGGCTTCCGCCGAACGCAGAGTGCGGTGAAAATAAACTTGCCGAAACATATAATATCGCGCTTGCAAATAATCTTCGACCGCATAAATTCCGCGTGCCGAAACATACAATCGGTCACTTTCTTCATCAATTTCGAGCGATTTGATGATCCATTCGAGATCGTAAATGCCATATTTCGCGCCTGTCATCAAACTGAATCGCGCAGCAGATAATCCATCCGGTCAACATCGAGTTGCGACGAAACGAGTCGGGCAAGCGCAGCCGGACGAAAATTTCCCCCGAATGATTGCCGCGATATTTTCGGGCAATTCGGCGGAAAATGCTGTCAACACTTGTCCGACTTCCGTTTCGTCGCTCAAAACGGCATCAATCGTAAATTCTTCGTGATGAAAACCCAGAACGGTTTCGATGACGTGCGAAAACGCGCCGTGTCCGATGTCGTGCAGAAGCGCGGCGGAACGCACAGCCGTTTTATGTTCAGCCGAAATTTTGTGTTCATTCGAGCTTTGCAAGAATTCTGGTCGCCAGATGTAACGCGCCCAAACGATGCGTAAAACGCGAATGTTCGGCGGATTGATAAGCAAAATGAGCGAGTCCGAGCTGACTAATCCGGCGCAGACGCTGGAATTCCGCCGTGTCAATCAGACGAACGAAGAAGTTTTCCTTCGTCCGAATCGGTTTTGAGACGAATAATATTGTGAACCGAATCGCGGTAAATTTTTTCCGACAAACTTTGCTCCTGAAGTTTTTGCGATTTTTTCTAATTCTCTTCTGAGGCGAAATTTTTATCAAGTCAGGTAATAAAAATAAGCAAAAGCCCGATCATTTCGTAATAAAATAAAAGGGATTAGAAATTACTGACCTTTTGCCGTAACGCCAAATCTTTGGTGGTTACGCCGTCCGCGCTTTCTCGCGCTCAACTTCACAGTATTTCGGCAGGGCCGGAGGTTATGAATGAATCTGAGCAGTTTCAGGGAAGATTCGGTAATTTCTGCAATAGCAATTTCAAAGGCTAATTTATTGACCACGAAAGGCTGGCTAAAACCGCTGATTTTCCGCACAAACTGAATCGCTGCAGCCCGAATCTCGTCATCGGTTGTCAGCGGCTTCAAAATTGTATAAAGATTTAATATTTCGGCACATAATTCGTTTATTCTCAACTAAAACCTTGTGTGCAACTTCTTGTTCAACCTCATTGTTACGAATAATATTTGAAATTTAAGTAAAGAAAGTTACCCATTTGTAATAATTTATATCAAACCAGAATGAGCAAAGCAAAAAATTATTATGCAACTTATTCCTGAAAAGTCTTTACCAATGTTATGTTCGGGGGATATTAAAAAACTGAAAAAGTTTTTCAAAAAAGCCACTAAACCAGGGAATTACTAATTTCTGAGCGGCATAGTTTTTGCTGTGATAAAAATTGCTGGTTCCATTGAGTTTTATCCACCAAAGCCACGAAACAAACGAAAAAAGCTGACACGAAAAATCTGTTTCCTTTATTTTTCAGACCTTTCGTGCTTTTGGTTTTCAAATATTTCTTGTTTTCAAAAAAACTACAATTTTTCAGCCGCTCAGTAATGACTATTTCTTCACAGATATAGGGCTTTTTAGTGTTGATTAAGGACGTTCGAAATTATTGTAAACGCTGAAGTAAGGTTTAGTTAGCAAAAGAGCCTTTAATTTACTAGCCCCGCAGAAAGCCACCGCCTTTGGCGGTTGGATGAATGCGTCCTTATGGGGTGTCAGAGGGGTGTCCCCTCTGCTTAGGGTTTCCAAAGGGGATAAAGTTCCCCTTTGGTCGTGGCGGTGGTAAAAGCCACCGCCTCGAAACTGACGTGTAGCGCGTTAGCGATGCCGTCATTTACTTTGCGAAGACACGGAGATTCTTCAGTGTTAAGGGCATTCAAGACTGCTGAAACCTTCTGCTCGACAGCTTCCAATAATGTAGCTGAAGTTGGTTTTCTCGTATCCAAAGGAACGCTCTGAATAACTGCGTTGACGGCTTCAACAATTTTTTCAACTGAGGCTGAAATGTCTTGCTTTATCCACTTAG